>NZ_QQAR01000011.1 GCF_003350375.1 Flavobacterium sp. AG291
TTCTTCTTGTTTTTTCGCTCCGAACTTTCGTTCTCAAAGCGGCTGCAAAAGTACAACTTCTTTTCTTTTACGCAAGCTTTTTTGAAAAAAAAATTTCTTTCTAAAAAACTCAGCCGATTCAGAATTTCAAAAGCTTTTTCAGCATCCAGACCTTTCGGTTTGGGAGGGCAAAGATAAAATCTTTTTCCTTTTACTTCCAAGCTTTTTTCAAAACTTTTTTTCGATTATTTTCTACTCCTATATATAAGGTAAAAAATGCGTTTCATGTTTTCAAAGTCCGTCGCCCTTAAGCGGGGTGCAAAGGTAAGCTTGTTTTTGTGACTTCCTAATCTTTTTTCATCTTTTTTTTATTTTCTTTTTTCAAAGAAACCCTTTATTTACAAGGGCTAAGATGTTGTCAGGATATCAGTGAACTACTTCGTTATTGCGAGTGCAAAAGTAGCGCCTTTTTCCACTTTGGCAAACTTTTACAAACCTTTTTTTGACATTTTTTTAACCTTTAGACTTAACTTGCTGATATAAGTAGTTTTGAAAGAAAAAGTTTTTTCAGGTTTTTTACACCAAACAATCCGATGTTTTGAAAAGTATGCAAAAAAGACCCTCGTTTTTATCTGAAGTTTGAAAAATATGCAGCAAAACCGGGTTTCTTAGCCCTGCCTACCCAGCAGGCAGACCCGATTGAAGCGGCAGGATGCCGGACCCGCCGCGGCGAGGGAAGCAGATATAGCGGAAAGCCGGAAATAACTCTTATATATAAATGCAAAAAATCCCGAAAAAGCGGGATTGTATAATAAAAGAAGCTAAAATCTAATCAAAGCGTAATGCTTTTACAGGGGAAATCTTTGTAATGATATAAGATGGTATCAATAAAAGCGCTAAACATATTATTACTGTACCTAGATTTATAAGCAATATAGCAGGAACATCTATCGCAACGGGCGCTACAGTAACATAGTAATTTTCGGGAGGTAACTGAATAATTCCAAAATACTTCTGAATAAGCAGTAAACCTATACTTATAGTATTACCCCAAAACAATCCTTTTATTATTAAGTAAGCCGCATTATACAAAAACACTTTGCGTACCGACCAGTTCGTAGCACCCAATGCCTTGAGCATCCCTACCATTTGCGTACGCTCTAAGATAAGAACCAATAATGCCACCACCATATTGATAGTAGAAACCACAATCATAATTACGATTATGACAAGAATATTGGTGTCAAACAATTTTAGCCATTCGAAAATATTAAAATACTTTTCCTGAATAGTCTGGCAATTTAAAGTAGACGGTATAGCATGATAAATTTCTTCTCCTTTTTCTTTAATCTGACTAAAATCGTCAATAAAGATTTCAAAAGATCCTACCTGCCCCTCTTTCCATTTATTAATTCGCTGAACGTGACGAATATCTCCTATCAGATATGTAGCATCAAACTCCTGAAAACCTGAATTATAAATACCAACCAGCTTAAAAACCCTAAGGTTAGGCATACCATTCCCTCCTTCTTTCATGAAAAAAGTATTAAATGTATCCCCTACTTTTAAATTCAGTCTGTTAGCCAGATACTGAGATAGCAGCACTTCATTATTCAGGTTATGCATTAAATCCGGTTTACGCCCTTCGATAATATACTCATTAAGCACATCCCATTTATATTCTTTACCCACCCCTTTAAACACAATTCCTTCAAAGGCTTCAGCAGTTCTGATAATACCTGCTTTTGATGCAATTGCCTGAACATGATTTACACCGCTTACGGTTTTAAACCTGGGATAGAATTCCTGATGAATGGACAATGGCTCGACACTAACCTCAGACTGATTGTCGTCAAAATTCGAAATTATGATATGCCCGTTAAAGGCAGACACCTTTTCGCGTATCTTATCCTGAAGGCCAACACCTGTTGCAATGGCAATTACCATCATTATGACACCAACAGCAATTGCAATAATGGCAATTTTTATAATTGGTGCAGATATACTACTTTTATGGTTCTTTGACTTAACCAGCCTTCGGGCTATGAAATATTCTAAATTCAACTGACTTATGGTATCTTATTCGTTGTTCAAAAATACATTTTTATTCTCATTTATACTGATGGCAGCCTGCGGAAATTCCATCCAGCCAAAAGTAGACAGCCAAAAGTCTAAAATTATAACTGAAAACAATTCAAATACAGCAGCGGTTCCTACACCCATAAAAACCGGAGCGGACAATTACAATCAATATTTACCTCTACTAACAAATAAAAAGGTGGGTATTGTTACCAATCAAACGGGTGTCATTAATCAGAGTGACACTAGTAATAGTCAAACCGAACACAATTATATAAGTATTGTGGATTATTTACTAGAGAAGAAAATCGACATCAAAAAAATATATGCGCCTGAACACGGATTCCGCGGAACTGCCGATGCCGGTGAACTTATAAAGGACGGAAAAGACACTAAAACCGGATTGCCAATTATATCGCTTTATGGTAACAACAAAAAACCTAAACCGGAGCAACTGCAGGGTATAGATGTTTTGGTTTTTGACCTACAGGATGTGGGAGCAAGATTTTACACCTATATATCATCATTACATTATATAATGGAGGCATGTGCTGAGCAAAACATTCCTCTTATAGTATTAGACAGGCCAAATCCTAATGGAGATATTGTAGACGGTCCAATACTTGAGAAAGAAAATACAAGTTTTGTAGGAATGCATACTATTCCTGTACTTCATGGAATGACTATTGGAGAATATGCTAAAATGATCAACGGTGAAAAGTGGCTGCAAAATGGCGTTGAATGTAAGCTCACTGTAATTCCATGTACAAATTATAAAAGAAATATGTTTTATAGCCTTCCGGTAAAGCCATCGCCAAACCTGCCAAACGACCAATCCATAAATCTATATGCAAGCCTTTGCTTTTTTGAAGGTACAAACGTGAGTCTAGGCAGAGGCACGAACAAACAGTTCCAGATTTATGGCTCTCCTCTTCTTCCAAAAGAAAAATTCAGTTTCAGTTTTACGCCCGAACCCAATGAAGGCGCTAAAGAACCTCCTTTAAAAGGCAAATTATGTTATGGCGAAGACCTTTCAAAAGCGCCGAAAGTAAAACAACTTGAACTAAAATGGTTAATTAAAGCTTACAACGGCACAGAAGATAAATCTAAATTCTTCATACCTTTCTTTACCAAACTTGCCGGCACCACAAAACTACAGCAACAAATAGAGTGCGGTATGAGCGAAGATGATATAAGAAAAACCTGGGAAACCGGCTTGTCAAGTTTTAAGCAAACACGTAAAAAATACCTTATTTACACCGAGTAGCCCTGTAAATCTTAATGTTTTTACAAAGTGCTTCCTTATACAACAGCTGTTTTGTAATTTTCAGTACTAATTAAAAAAACTTAAGCCATGAATATTCCGGAAACCATCGACAACATTATAGGTTACATAGTAGACTTCATTGAGAAAATGAAAGGATACGTAGATAAAATAATCGAATTCTTTATCGATCTGAGAGATCGCATTGAAGGACTACTAGAATATATCGATGAGAAACTTCATAGTATATCAGATTTTGTAGCCGAACTAAAACAGCATCACGAAGCTGCTTAACGATTAAGACCTTCCCCTGCGGAAGGTTTTTTGTTTTTAAAACCTTTTACAGATCTTATCAATGCTCTGTTTACGAAAAACAAGATCAGTACTACTATAAAGACAGGTATTGACAGAAATACGATCTCCCCTATATTATCCCAAAAACTTGTCTTTACAATAACGCTACGGTTTATAAAGAATAATACCGTAGCAATCATTAATGAGAGTACAGCAAGTAATAATATTCTTTTAGATGTTTTCATTTTCTTATTTTATTTCCTGTCCAAACTGAAGCAGGTAACCATTGTTATCATAAACAGCAAACTCACGCATTCCATAATCAAAGTTCTCAAGACCATAGCACACTTTGCATTTATCTTTATAAGCATCCCAAAGTTCGTCTACCTTATCTGTTACTATATAAAATGAACCTGTAAACAGAGGCGCATCAAAAGGAATATGCTCAATAGGAAATGAGAACATGACTTCCACATCATCCTTAATCAAAGAAGCCCATCCCCAGGCTTCTTCAAATGCTACACATACAAAACCCAGAACTTCTGTATAAAATTTTACCGTATCAGTTAGTGCTCTGGTATAGAGTATTGGTTTTAAAAATGTAAATTGTGACATATCTAATTACTCAAGAAACAAAACTAAACAATTTTCTTTTTCATTTCCTCTACGATATTGTAAGCCGCAGGACATATTGCAACGTTTTTCAGAGTCAGATTTGATATCTGCTGGAATTTCTTCCTGTCTGTATGAGGAAACTCACGACATGCTTTCGGACGAACATCATATATCATACAGTAATTTTCGCTATCCAAAAAAGTACAGGGTACACTTTGCAATACATAATCGTTATCCTCATCTACACGAAGATATTGCTCAATAAATTGCTGTGGCTTTTGGCGAAAATGTTTCGAAATGCGTTCGATGTCGGCAATGGTAAAAAGCGGCCCTGTTGTCTTGCAGCAATTGGCGCAGGTAAGACAATCTGTTCTTTTAAATTCTTTATCATGCAGCTCCTGCATGATATAATCTAAATTTTTAGGTGCTTTCTTTTTAAGCTTATCAAAAAACTTTTTGTTTTCGTTATGCTTATCTTTGGCAAGCTTTGGAAGCTGCTTTAAAAAGTTATCCATCACGCAGGGCATTTATCAATCATCAGGCAAAAGTATAAAAAAATGAAAGACCTTTTTGGAAAAGCAATATTTGACTATCAAACCGGCAATGCACCGGAAGACCTCATTACAGAAACTTCAATATCAGAAGAAGATGAAATGAGTGTCGCTTATCTTTTCAGGGACTATAAGGAAATGCCAAAGATTGAGCAGAAGGCGCTACAATTGGCAAAAGGCAAAGTATTGGATATCGGCTGTGGAGCCGGCAGCCATTCGTTATATCTGCAAAATCACAAGAAACTCAACGTTATTTCCATTGACATTTCTCCAAATGCCATTGAAGCATGCAGGTTACGCGGGCTAAATAATACCCGAGTAGAAAATATGCTGGAAATAGAAAGCGAAAAGTTTGACACTATCCTTCTATTAATGAATGGGACGGGAATATTTGAAAAACTTTCGAAAATATCGACTTATTTACAAAAGCTAAAGTCTCTTTTGAACGATGGCGGACAGATACTGATTGATTCCTCAGATATCATCTATATGTTTGATGAAGATGAAGACGGAGGAAAATGGATTCCCTCAGAAAGTTATTATGGTGAATTGACCTTTACACTAACTTATAAGAACGAGAAAGAAGATACTTTCCCATGGTTATATGTAGACTACAATACCCTGCAAAACGCAGCACATGCCAATGGATTGAATTGCGAACTGATACTCGAAGGTGAACATTACGATTATCTGGCAAAGCTAACACACCTAAAATAAAAAAGAGCGGTTTTAAAACCGCTCTTTTTATATCTCAATTACTGCTTATTGCATGTATTTCATTAGCATCGATTGAAGTCCCATTCCCCATTCCTGGCCAACAGCATTTCCCTTTTCATAAAGCACTGCTGATTTATCAGTAAGTTTTTTACCTACCGGAGACTCATAAAATTTAATTACAGCTTTGATATCTTCATGAGTGAACTCTGTCATGTAAATATCAGCCATTTTGTTCATCAAATCATCAAGAGAAGCATTAAGATCTTTTTTGAAGTCTGCTTGTTTCTCAACCGGAATCTGACTTGAAAGGTCTTTCACAAGTAGTTCAAAAGTTTTACGCTGCCCACTAAGATTAAGATATTTCACGATATCTTGTTTAAAAGCATCCTGAGCGAAAGTTACCTGTGCTGCAAAAAGCACGATCAGTGTTAAAAATAGTTTTTTCATATTGGTTGTTAATTGAATTTACGGAATATTAAGATACTTATGTGTTTGTAAAGACACCCTCCATTTAGGATTATTCATTACATAATCCACAATAAGCGGGGTCATCTCTTCTTTTTTGCTCCACTCCGGCTGAAGGAAAAGTATAGCATTTCCATTAACTTTAGCAGCCTGCTCTTCGGCAAAAATGAAATCGTGTTTATTATGAATTATTACCTTCAGCTCATGTGCATGTGCATAAACATCATCTGTAGGTAGTTTTGTTTTTTTAGGCGACAGGCAAATCCAGTCCCATGTTCCTGACAAAGGATAAGCACCCGAAGTTTCTATATGTACTCTTAAACCTGCATCTTTAAGTTTTGAGGTAAGCGGTCCCATGTCCCAGGTAAGTGGCTCCCCTCCGGTTACCACAATAGTTTTGCAATATTTAGCAGCATTAGCTACGATAACATCAGTCTCAGTAGGCGGATGAAGCTCTGCATTCCAGCTTTCTTTTACATCGCACCAGTGGCAGCCAACATCGCAACCACCCACACGAATAAAATAAGCAGCTGTACCTGTATGGTAACCCTCTCCCTGAATGGTATAGAATTCTTCCATTAATGGAAGCATCTCACCTTTTTCGACCTGTATTTGTATTTCCTTCTTCAGCATGATATTTCAAACAGGGTGCAAAGATAAGCATTAATCCCTTTATTTTAAGCAAATAAAAAACCGATGGCAACGCCACCGGTTTTAGTATTATGAAGATATATTATTTTAGAGACTTAAGTTGTCCTTTTACATACTCATCATTTGGATCAAGGGAAAGTGCCTTATTGAAATATTCTGTAGCTTTTGCTTTGTCAGTTACAGCATAGTAAGCACCTGCATTTGAATAAGCATCAAGCAAGTTCTTTTTCTGTTTTGTTACTTCAGCCTGACCTGCAGCGTTAACAATCTCGATATATTTATCATACGATTCAGCCATAGTTTTTAGAGCCTCAGGAGTTTGGATATACCTGTTTACTTTAGCTCTGTAAAGATAAGCATCCTGAGACTGAGCATTAAGTTCTATTACTTTAGCAAGAGCAGTATCTGCTTTTTTCAGGTTCTCAACATTACCTTTTTGAGCCTCTGCCGATTTGTTTACGTGATCAAAATACAAAGAATACGCGTAGAAGAAATTGTCAGCCATAAGGTTTTTGTTATCCGGATTTGTTGTAGCAACTCCGTAAACAACAGCCGCAGGGCCATAAAGTTTCTGTTTGAATAGTTTCTGACCTACAGCCCCAAACTCATTTGTGATATTGATATCTGTTTCAGCAGCTTTCTGAATATTAGCAATTGCTTCATCAAAAGCAGCCTGATTAGTAATTATTGCATTACCCTGAGCATCCTGACCAACGCTTGATGCAAGGTTAGAAAGCCCCAGATAAAGGTAGTCACGCGCAATGATACGCTTAGGATCAGCTTTAGCAATCCATTCTTTCATAGAAGCAGAACTCTCAGTGTACTTACCATTTTCATATTGTGAATAAGCAAGGTAACGAAGTATTCTCGGATTAACTTTATCCATTTGCTGCATTTTCAGCGCTTCAGCTTCAAGTCCTTTATAATCATCTGTAAGCAAAAGGAAATCAGCACGTCTCATACGAGAGTTAAGAGAGTAATCCGTAAGTGTCATGTATTTTTCATAGTATGAAAGCGCCTTAGCATTATACTCTTTTTTCTTAGCAGGTTCAGTTACTCCCCAGATATAATATGTCTCAGCAAGCTCCCTGTAGACTGGACCATAATTAGGATTTGAAGCAACGATAGCATCAAAAGCCTTGATTGCTTCAGGGAAAGCAACTCTGGTATTTTTAGTGATAACTGCCATCTGAAGCTTAGCTCTTAACAAGCTGCTGTCATAAAGTAGTGCATTACGATAAGCAGAATATGCTTCGCTTTGTTTTCTTTCACCGTAGTAAGCATCACCTAAGCTAAGATAAGCCTGAGCCGATTTAGAATCTTTAGCAACAGCTTTGTTTAAAACAGCTATCGCTTTAGCATAATCCGGTTTTTCGGCGTTGATATAAGCACGACCAATATATATAAGCTGCTCAACATCTCTTTTTCCTAATTCTTTTTCTACAGCATCAAATTTAGCCTGAGCCGCAGCAGTATTTCCGGCATTTAGATCTATCTGTCCAAGTCCGATATTGTTGAATTCGGCATTATTTTTAACCGCTTTTCCTTTGTTAAAGAAAATCGCAGCAGAATCCTGCTCCGTTTGTTTAAGATAAACATCCCCTAAAAAGAAGTAGTTTTTTCCTTCATCCGGTGAAGATGAGATAAGCGAATTTAATATTGTTTTTGCTTTTTGGTATTGTTCGGCATCAATAGCTTTCTTTGCTTCGTTTACATCCTGTGCGGATGCAACGCCAAAAAATAACAATGATAAACCGAGAAATTTCAACTCTTTCATTTGTATTATTTTATAATTCTACTTGTTCAAATTTATATGCACTATTAATTAGTCACTTCAATCTCCCTGTAAGGAAGCTTAATTGGAAGCAAACCAGTTTTTAAAATAATGCGCTGGCCTTCGAATGCACCTATGTAAGTTGCAAAACCCATGCCTAAGCCATCCCTGCCACTGTAATTTAACACATAAACTTTACGTATTAATGGGTAAGAACCTGTAGCTATATTGCTCTGAGTAGGCTTATAGTATCTTTTGACACTTTTATCAATTTTAACATTATCAACTGCCAAAACAGTGACATCTGACACAATTTTAGACATTTCTGCCGATGGCTGCGACAACCAGTTTACACCAACAACACCTATTGAACCGGGATTGTCGTGTACATAACGAATAACTTCCTCATTTGTTTTAAGCGAATAAATGTTTTGAGAAGGAAGTTGTTTAACATTTGCCATTTTTAAAAGTTCGCCTACTGTACTTGAGTTAGCATTATCAAATACTAATTTCTGAACTTTATCTGAAGTTTGTCCTTTAACAAGCTTTAAAATTTCATTAAGTTCTACTACAGTATCTTTAGCAGCTTTATTAATAATAAAGGCTACTGCATCACTTGCAAACTGAGTGATTTGTGGAGTGATTTTACGTTTAACAAAATAAGCATTTTCCTCATCAGTAAGCAATCTTGACATAACCGCAACGCCGGCTTTATTTTCTACAAGGTCTTTTACTACTTCAGTTTCTGATTTGTTTACAAGAGCAATATGAGCTCTTGGGTAAACACTATGAAAAACCTGCAATACATCATCAACAGCGGGCTCGACCGTATTATCGACCAGAATAGTTGTAGTACCAGAAGTAAGTGTTTCTTCAATTTTCTTAGTACCTGCAGCTTTTTCATCTTTACATGAAAAAGCTAAAGCAATAATGAATAAAGAAGCTATTATTTTATACGTGTGTTTCATTGTAATACTATGAATTACCTGTTTTGCCATAGCCTGATAAACCTGAAAAAAGCATAAGCAATAAGCAGTATTCCAAAGGCCAGTCTGCCATTATAAGTGATACTAAGCGGAATTGTTTTCCAGAATATCAGCGTAAGGCCAAGTGCAAGGTATAGCATAAAAAACAGCATACCTAAAACAAACAGAAATCGCTTTATGGGCGATTTCTGTGTGTCTTCCTGAGATTGTTTTCTTGAAAGCATCCCAGATTCTTTATGATTTAATATTGATCGTAATAGGAAGATTGTAAGAAGCCCTAACCGGTTTTCCATTTTGGATACCCGGACTCCACTTAGTCTTAATTGACTTAAGTACTCGTTCCGCTTCTTTACCAAGTCCATAACCTGGATCTCTTAGAATCTTGATAGCAGTAATACTTCCGTCTTTTTCTACTACGAAAGAAACGTAGATCTTAGCTGTCATATCCTGCTCAAGTTCAGGTGTTCTAAAGTTTTTCATTACATAACCATAGAAAGCCTGTATACCTCCAGGGAATTCAGGCTGAACCTGTAGACCTGCAGAGTTATAAACCGTGTTATCCGGAGCTTCAACCCCTTTATCAAGGTCACCTGACGGAGTACCAATGTTAACATCTCCTGTCGGGCTAGCCTCTGCATTCCTTGAACTTGGATCAGCTTCTTTAAACTGTTCCGTTTTCGGTGGATCATCCGGCACTTCCTCTTTTTTAGCAGCCTCAAGCGGCTTAAGCTTAACTTCTTCAACTATAGACTTTGGCGCCTGTAGTTGTTCTACTGGTGGTGGTGGTGGCGGAAGCGGAGCTTCTTCAGGCGGTGGCGGAAGATCGATTACCTCGATTACCTTATCCACATCATCCTCTTTACCCTTTGCTGCAAGATCACCTAATTTATCTGCTATAATAGGAGTAGAGATAAGGAAAGTAAATAATATTGCCCCAATGATAAGTGCCTTAACAGTAGTCTTAGGGTTTTCGGTACGAAGCTGGTAAGCTCCATAAGCCTTGTTACGGCCTTCGAAGACCATATCAACCCATGACTTATTGAAAATATTCAGTTTTGACATAATTTAATTTTTATTAGTTAAATAAGACTGACTAGTATAAACCAGTCTTTTTTAACAGGTCAATTTCTCCAGGCGTAATATCACCGATAGCATAAAGCTGTGGGTGTGTAATTGCCATCTCATCAAGGATATCGATAAGGTTTTTATAACTAGCTTTATCGCTAACCTTAATGTTTACGATAAGACCTTCATCATCTTTACCAGTATCTCTTTTAGCAATAGCTTTTCCGATAGCGATCTGTTTTATCAGGTCTTTACGGATACCATCTTTACCGAATTTAGCTTCAGTCGGAGCCTCAACAGGAGCCTCAAACTTACCACGATACCACAAAATTTTATTATCCTTACCTACAAGAATAGTCAAAAGTCTCTCTTCAGGAATTTTTGTAACATCTTTATCGGTATCTTCTTTATTCTTATCCGGCATTGCAAGCGGCATAGACTGCGGCTTGGACAGCGTAGTAGTAAGCATGAAGAACGTAATAAGAAGGAAAGCCAAATCCACCATCGCTGTTAAGTCAACACCCGGGTTTGATTTCTTACTTCTTACCTTGCCGCCTTTCTTGCCACCGCCGTCGCCGGTATTTAATTCTGCCATTTTATAGTGTGTTTATAAAATTAAAAGTTTTCGTCTCTTAAACCGGTTACAAGGAAGAACCTGTTTTTCTTTTGTTCCTGAAGGATATCAATCACCCTTTTTACAGTTGGGTAATCTTCTTTAGCATCACCTTTAATAGCGATATCAAGATCCTTAAGTTTCTCAGGCTCTAATTCTCCAGCCTGGATTCTATCCTCCTGAAGCTGTTTTTGTGCCTGTCTAGCAAACTTCACCCAGTTACCTAACTGATTGTTTACTGAATCATAAGGTATACCTTTTTGAAGATTACCTTCGTTTCTTTTTGCAGGCTCAAGAGCAAGAAGACCTTTAAGCTGGTTAAGTGGAACACCAAAACCTTCCATACTAGTAAAAGCTTTGTATTCCTCTTCAGTAAAAGGAATCTTATATTCCGTAGAAATACGCTCAAGCGTTCCTTTTCTGGCATCACGAGGGATGGTAAAGAACACCTGTTTGTCACCTATCGTAATAGTAGCCACACCCTCTTCCGGTAATTTATCAATCACTGTTGAAGCAGGTGTATCAACCGGTTTTGGCTCTGGCTGCTTTGCGGTAGCTGTCATAATAAAGAACGATAGCAGTAGGAATGCCACGTCACACATCGCGGTCATGTCAATCCTGGTGCTCTTCTTTGATATTTTAACTTTAGCCATTATTGATTTTATTAGCTATGGACTAGCTGAAAGTGCATGCAATATGCACTTTCAAAACCCATATATTGTTATACTTCTACTATTGAATTATGCCTGGTTAGCACGAGATCTGAATCTTCTGTACGTTTGTACAATTGTAAATCCAGCCTCATCAATAGAGTAAGTAAGTTTGTCAATTTTAGACGTAAAGATGTTGTAGAAAATGATTGATAGCGCAGACGTACCAATACCTGTAGCAGTGTTGATAAGTGCTTCAGAGATACCATTTGCAAGCTGAGATGAATCCGGAGTAGAACCTGCACCAAGAGCAGAGAACGCCTTGATCATACCTGTTACCGTACCTAATAGACCCATAAGCGTACCAACTGATACTAGTGTAGAGATAACCACAAGGTTTTTCTCAAGCATTGGCATCTCTAGTGAAGTAGCCTGCTCGATTTCCTGCTGAATAGCAGCTTCAGCTCTTTCGCTGTCAAAACCTTCTCTTTTAACCTCTTCGTATTTTAATAAACCTGCTTTTACAACGTTAGCAACAGTACCTTGTTGTTTATCACACTCAGCCATAGCTTCGTTGATGTTACCGTTAGAGATTTGAGTTTGAACTTTTCTTAGGAAAGCCTCAACGTTACCTTTACCTGAAGCTTTGCTGATAACGAAGAAACGCTCGATTGAGAATACCACTGCCATAAGGAAAAGTCCCATAAGCACAGGTACTACATATCCTCCTTTATAAACCATTGCAAGGTAGTTACCCGGTAGTGGGTGACCCTCTGGATTATTGTCCTGGAAGTTTGAAGGTGCTCCCATAATAAATTTCCATACCAGGATACCTACTACGATACATAAAATCATCGCTGCTCCAGCGAAAATGTTAGATCCTGATCCTGATTCCTTTTTCTCAACCTTCTGAATAGATGCGTTTGCCATTTTTTTTAAAAATTAAGTTTTCTGATTTTTTAATAATAGTTTCTTATTGTTAAAATTTTCTTTGTATAAGATTGGCAAATTTATAGCATTAAGCCATAAAAAAAAATAAAATGGTTTTTTTTATCAATTCTTAACAATAATTTATTGTAAAGATAAACATTGCAAAACCATTACTTTACACTAATTCACTATACATTGTTTAATTTTTCCAATTCAAACCCGTTACTAATTGTTAATTATTTGAATTTAATATAGATTAATTATAAATAACACAAATCTAACCGATTTATTGTGCAGTACTATTAATTTTTAGCCATATATTGATTTTAAAGCTTAATTTTAAATTAACACTGGCTTTTGAGCCTTGATTTTAGCTAATTTTTAAACTTTAAATCGTTTTAGCGAACCACCTTAATGTCATTTCTACCTTATGAAAGCCTTAACTACTATTATCCTGTTAATCTTATCTAACATATTCATGACACTTGCATGGTATGGACATTTTAAATTCAAAGAAATGAAATGGTTTGGCAACCCCGGATTGATTGCGATCATATTTATAAGCTGGGGATTAGCCCTTTTTGAGTACTTTTTTCAGGTCCCTGCTAATAATATAGGATATAAAGATAACGGCGGTCCTTTTTCCTTGATGCAGCTCAAAGTAATTCAGGAAGTAATCACATTAATAGTATTTGTAGCCTTCATGCTATTGTTCTTCAAAGACGAACACTTCCGTTGGAATCACGTAATAGGACTTGTATTTTTAGTGCTAGCAGTATACTTTATGTTTAAAAAATGATTGCCCTTATTTAGCCGTAAGCAACTCGAGTATCCTGGCTTCAACTTCCGGTGTATCCCATTTACTTTCAATATCAGGCATCAGCATAACCTCGTCCATAATTGCCTTTTGATGGTCACCTATTGCAAGCGCTTCGGCATAAGGCCTAAAGCTAAATGTAACTCTACTATATAAAGGAAGCCATTTATCAGGATGGTTTTCCGAAAAGTGTTTTTCAATCTTTTTCTGTAAAAGGAATTTGGCATCAGCTGTTTTCGAACGCATTTCCATGAAATTGCGATACGACAATTCAGCTATGGCGTCTGCATTTGGCTTTCTGCTTTTTTGATATTCCTGAAAAATAGTTTTCCAGTCATCACCATACTGTTCCATTAACTGACTCAGAATAGTAATATCCTCAAAGCCTGCATTCATACCATGCCCATAAAAAGGCACAATAGCATGGGCAGCATCGCCTATAAGCGCCACCTTATCTTCAAATGTCCACGGATAACACTTCATCGTTACCAGTGTACTTGTAGGATTTTTGAAAAAATCTTCCACCAAATTTGGTATGACCTCTATAGTTGAAGGAAAATGTTTAGCAAAAAAAGCTTCAAGCGTCTCCTTGTCCTTTAAAGATTCGAATGAATTCTCCCCTTCAAAAGGCATAAATAAGGTACAGGTAAAACTACCGTCAAGATTTGGCATTGCAATGAGCATAAAATCATGCCTTGGCCAAATGTGGAAAGAGTTTTTATCCAGCTTATGTGTTCCGTCAGGATTAGCCGGAATATTCAATTCTTTGTAACCTGTATTCAAAAACTCCTGCGAGTAATTAAACATATTCTGGCGCTGCATTCTATGACGTATTCTTGAAAATGCACCATCAGCTCCAAAGACCATATCATATTTAAGATCATCCCATGGTCCCTTTTCAGTTTCACCTGTATGAAGGGTTGCATCCGCCATCGTTACATCCCAAACACGACTTTCAAAAAAGAACTCAACGCCTTCTGCTTCCGCCAAAGTTACCATCTGTCTGTTAAGAACCCCGCGGGATATAGAATAAATGCATTCCCCCTCCTTACCATAAGGCTGATAACTCAAAGGTTCATCTACCAGATGAATAGCCCTTTTATCCATAGGAATCGCTATTTCGCGTATTGCATCTCCAAGACCAAGATCATCAAGGGCTCTCCAGCCGCGATTAGACATAGCAAGATTTATTGACCTTCCAGAGAAATTTATTTTTCGAATATCCGGGCTTCTGTCATACACATGAACGGTATGCCCAGCCCTTTTTAGGTATATTGCAAGTAGTGATCCGACAAGTCCTGAACCAACAACAGCAATCTTTATTGAAGTCTGCATGAAATTTATTCTATAACAACCACAAAAATACTTAATTAAAACTTCTACACTCCTGTTTTTAATCATTTTATTTACGACCCAATTTTATTAAGAAATTTTTGGCTATTAAAGGATTCTTAATTAATTAACACCCCTGCTCTTAATGAAGTAATTTTATCTCACTAACTAATTTAAAATATAACGTTATGAGAGATTTAATCTGGTTAATAGTAGTAATCCTTTTAATAGGATGGGCGGTAGGATATTTTGGATTTGGCGAAGCAGTAGGAAGCCTTATTCATATATTATTAGTATTAGCAATCATTGGAGTGCTATACAGATTGGCAACAGGAAACAGGCCATAAAATTCAATCGCCAAAAATACTTTTAAAAAAAGCTCTCTGAATGGAGAGCTTTTTTATTACACCTGGTATCCTCATGACAAGGATCAATAATATAAATCAAACAACAAATGAAAATAATGCTAAAACCGCAGTTTTATTCATTTTTAAACCACTTTTAAACTGTTTCCTGATTTTTGCACAACAATATATTAGACAATACCTTACAAACCATATTCAAATTTATTGCTCAAAAAGCTATTATGAATTGTAAATCGGTTTTTTTACTAAAGAATTTATCTACAGAAAAAAAACTCATATAAAAATTCAGATATGTTAAAATCGCAACTTTCGTGGATTTTCTTTTGGATAAACTATAAGTATATTGAAAAAATCAAAAATCGTTTTTGTATTTAATCATTAAAAACAAAAAGCCTGTAAGTAAACTACTAAACTGACAGTCAATCTTTTATTAACATAAATTAACAATGTTGTGATATTTAAACCAAAAAGGTAGTTTGTCGATTTTAAAGACCCTTTAATCGTTAAATTTCCAATTTCATAACAAATTTTTTAAATCATCACTATTGTATTAACATTATCATTGTTATTTATGAACCTAAAACTACCTGATTCGATGAGTAAATTTTTGCTCACCGGAAAGAAAAATTTAATCCCAAAACTATTCTTTGCAGCGATGCTGTTTAGCGGAATAAATGCCCGGTCACAATGTGCCCCTGCCATTGCAGGAGTAAGCAACATCACTTCAACTTCGGCAAAAGTCAACTGGAATCCGGTTGCAGCCTACCCTACAGCCACATATACACTGGAAGTACACACTAACGCTGGCTTTACAGCTCCTTTTGGTGTTTACCCTGCTGTAACAGGCACTAGCTATGCCTTAAGCGGACTAGCGAATGGCACAACCTATTATTACAGAGTAAAAACAAACGATGCCGCCTGTACTGATTTTGCCACAGGAAGCTTTGTTGCTCAAATGGGACTTACACCTCTTGATGTTACCGGATTTAACCACGACGTTATAGCTAATGGAGTAGGTTCTCCTCTAAACACTACTACAAACTCCGTAGATAGTAACACAAATACAAGTGCAAATTTTGCATACATGTCGAGAGATTATAAATTAAATGCTACCGATGCAGATTTGACTTACGGACTTCCTTTAAGCAGAGGACTTACGAGTCCAAACGTAACAGGTCTTAACTATATCTTACAGGATTATTCAGCCAACAATTCTTTACGATTATCAGCTACAGGTGACTTTGGCACGCTAACTCTGTCACAGCCTGCTTCGCTATACAATATTTATTTAGCAGTGGCTTCCGGAGACGGAACCTCTACATTTGATGCAGAGATTCAATTTGCAGATTCATCTACACAAATCGTAACAGGATTAAGCGCTATAAACTGGGATGACACCTCTGCTTCAAACCCTCCGGTAATTGTAACTGGAATAGGAAGGGTAAAAAGAACAACCGGTGTTGCATCAGGAACTCCTAATAACTTTAGGATATTTCAGCTAACATTAAATATTGATGCCGCGAACCAGACTAAGCTGGTTAATGCAATCAAGTTTACAAAAACTGTCACAAATGCCACCGAAAGTAAAATCCCTAACATTTTTGCAGTTTCAGGAAGGCTTGTATCTCCTTGCCCATATCTTGCATCAGCCAGTTCGACAGTTAACTCAACTACTTCAGCGACTGTCAACTGGACGCTGGGAGGAACAGGCACATCAGGTGGGTCAGTAACTTATACTGTTGAAGTTTATACAGATGCAGCCTACACAATACAAGCACCGGGATCTCCTTTTACTGGTCTTACAGGAACTTCTCAGCTTGTTACCGGACTTACTCTTGACACTCCATATTATTACAGAGTAAGAGCTAATAACGGAACATGTTCGTCTGATTATGTAACAGGCACATTTACACCCGCTTATTGTTCTGCGACAACCACTAACACTACTTTATATTACATATCGAATTTTACTACAACAGGTGGTTACACCAATATCAATAATACAACTCCTACCTCAAACAGCTACGGCAATTTTAGTTCACAAATTGTATCTAAAGCAGCCGGAACTACATTTAACTTTAATGGGACCCGCTATGGTACTTCAAGTACGAAAATAGTGTTGTTTGCCGACTGGAATGGTGATGGTGATTTTGATGACACAAATGAAACAGTTACAACTCTTGCCGCAGGGCCTGCAGCATTTAGCGGTACAATTACAATTCCTGCAGGTACACCAACAGGAAATTACAGATTAAGAGTAAGAAGCTCAAGCAGCTCAACCACTATCTCTGCATGTGGAAACCTTTCATATAGCGACATCGAAGACTACACGATAGCAGTTGTTCCAACACCGGCTGACTGTACTGCTCCGGCAACACCTATGCTTGCCATAACACTACCTACCACAACAGGTATGACACTAACGGCGAGTTCATCAACTCCACCAACAAACTATTTGTTGATTCGTAGTACAGAAACCACATTAACAGAGGCTCCTGTAAACAAAACTGTTTATGCCGTGGGCACTAACTTTGGCGGCGGAATTGTGATAGCTAACGCTGCAACTATTGCAGGATTAGTGGATTTTGCAGCTCCCAACACACACTACTATTATTTCCTATACGCTTATAATGATGGAGGTGCTTCATGTTTAGGCCCTATTTATAGCACAACCGCTGCTACAGCAGATGGACTTACCTGTGCCAATGCAGTAGTAAATGCAAGTGCAAGTAACATTACAAGTACATCAGCAGCTTTAAACTGGTCATCAGTAGTTGGTAAAAATGGTGCTGCAGCAACATATACTGTTGAAGTTTACACAGACAGTAGCTTAAGCAATCAATTTGGTTCTGCTATAACAGTTACTTCTCCTGCGACAAGCTATAACCTGACGGGATTAACAAATGGGGTAACTTATTATTATAGAGTAAAAACCCAGACAGCAGCTTGTTTCACAAGCACCTGGTCAGCGGTATCCAGCTTCACAGCACAAAACAATTATAGTCCATTTACAGTAACCGGATTTACTGACGATGTTATCGCTAATGGAACCGGTATTGCAAAAACTTCTACAACTAATGACATCGATGCGGTAAATAACGCATATATGGCTATCAATTATGAAAGAATTGCAGGAAGTGTTGCAACAGTTGGACTACCTCTTAGCAGAACTATGACTACAACAGCAATACCTGCATTAAGTTTCTTATTTGCAGATTATTCAGCTAATAACTCATTACGATTACCAGCGCAAAACCAGGTTGGAACCCTTACTCTGGCAACTCCAAAAAAACTTACCAACGTTTATCTTGCTGTTACTTCAGGAAGTGGTTCATCTACAATTACTTCTAAAATAAACTTTCAGGACGGTTCATCGCAAACTCCAATAACAACTATCACTCTTACCGATTGGTATGGAAGTTCATCAACCGCTCAACCTGCACTTATAAGCAGTATTGGGCGTGTAAACAGAGCTGATAATACCGGAACACCTGAAACCGGACCCTCTAAAGTATTCTATATTGACATTCCGGTATTGGCCGAAAACCAAACAAAAGCCGTTGCATCAATAGAAATTACTAAAACTTCTACCGGTGCAACTTCACCGGTTCCTAATATTTTTGCAGTATCAGGAAAACAAATTGATGAATGCCCGGTTATGGCAACTGTAACAACAACACCAGCCGGAGACAATGCAACTATAAACTGGACATTAACAGCTACAAGTGCAGTTGCTACATCTTACACTGTAGAAGTATACTCGGATGCAGCTATGACTACACCTGTAACAGGCTCTCCTTTTACAGTAACTACAGGAACTTCAAAAAATGTTACAGGACTTTCTCCATTAACTAACTATTTCTTCAGAGTTAAAGCTATTAACACAATTTGTAGTTCAGCATATATGGGAGGCACTTTCATGACTACCTGCCTTGCACCGTCGGCCCCAACAGCTGCTGCAACGCAAACTGTATGCGGTCCCGCTACAATTGCTAACCTAAATGCAACAGCAGTTTCCGGCGCCACATTAAACTGGTACACAATTCCGGCTGGAGGCACAGCTCAACCTACTACAACAGCTTTAGCGAGCGGCAACTACTATGTATCTCAAACACTTAATTCATGTGAGAGCACAAGAACTCTTGTTGCTGTTACAGTAAATACTGTAAATGCTCCGGTTGCTGCTGCTCAAACCGTTTGTACGGGAACTACATTTAACCAACTGACTGTTACAGGTGCTACAGGTGCTACTTTTACCTGGTCTGCAACACAAGGTGGATCTGCCATTACAGGAACTACTGCAGTAACTACCGGTATTTTCTACGTAACTCAGACTTTAAACGGCTGTACAAGTCCGGCAACATCAGTAGCCCTTACAACTACTACTGTAAATCCACCTTCTGCCGCTGCTCAAACACATTGTAGCGGTACAACTTTCAGTCAACTTACAGTTACGGGAGCAACAGGTGCTACTTTCACATGGTCTGCAACTCAGGGAGGAACTGCTATTGCAGGAACAACCGTTGCTACATCGGGCACTTATTTTGTAACACAAACTGTTGGTACATGTACTAGTACTGCTACACAAGTAACTGTAACCATCAATACAACTCCGGCACCTATAGCAACTGCCCAAACATTCTGTATTGGAGCAACTGTAGCAAACCTTTCAGCTACGGGTGTTGCTGGAGGTACATTTACCTGGTCTGCAACTCAGGGTGGAACTGCACTTGCTACAACTACACAGCTTGCTTCAGGAACATATTTTGTAACCCAAACATTAAACGGCTGTACGAGTACTCCGGTATCTGTAACAGTTACTGTAAATTCAACTGCTGCTCCAACAGCAACAGTAACACAAACATTCTGTTTAGGTGCTACAGTAGCTAATCTTCAGGCTACAACACTTGCAGGAGCTACATTCAAATGGTCAGCAACCGAAGGAGGTACTGCATTAGAATCTACAGCGGCACTTACATCAGGAACATATTACATTACACAAACGCTTAACTCTTGTGAAAGTACCGCTACAACTGTAACAGTAGTGGTTAACAGTACAGCTGCTCCAACAGCATCAGCACAATCATTCTGTACAGGTGCAGTAGCTTCAGAACTTTCTGCAACAACGCTTACAGGCGCTACAGTTGAGTGGTCACTAACAGAAAGTGGCGCTGCTATAGCAGAAAATACTTTACTTGTAACAGGTACTTACTATGTAAGACAAACACTAAACAACTGTGTTAGCCCATCTACGGCAGTAGCAGTTGTTGTTAACACTACTGTAGCTCCGGGAGCTGATGATCAAACATTCTGCATAGGCGCTTCAGTTGAAGATCTTATGGTAACCAACGCTACAGGCGCTACTGTTAACTGGTATTCTACCGTAGGAGGAAGTGCTTTAGACGCTGCAACAGTTCTACAGACAGGCACATATTATGTAACACAAACACTAAACCAGTGCGAAAGTACCGCAACAGAAATTCAGGTGACTGTAAATACTGTAAATGCACCAACTGTAAACGCACAAACTTTCTGCGCAGGAGCTACAGTAGAAGATTTAGTTGCTACAGCTGAGACAAATGCTACGGTTAACTGGTATTCTACTATTGGAGGTAATACACTTACACCTTCTACAGTTCTTGCAACAGGCACATATTATGTAACACAAACACTAAACCAGTGTGAAAGTACTACAACAGAATTTGAGGTTACTATAAACACTGTAAACGCACCAGCTGCTCAGTCTCAGGAATTCTGTACAGGTGCTACAGCAGCTGAACTGGCTGCTACCGGGGACGCCGAAGCTACTTTAACATGGTATGCAACTGAAGGTGGGCTTCCAATTGCTGAAACTACACTACTTGAAACCGGAACTTATTATGTAACTCAAACTGTTGGTGTTTGTACTAGTACTGCTACCGCTGTTAACGTAACCGTAAACGCTATACCGGATGCTCCAACCGGCTCTTCTACTCAAACCTTTGTAGACGGAGATACGCTTTCAGACCTTACTTTGACTACTGATAATGACGCAACAGTTCAATGGTATACTTTAGAAGAAGGGGTTTATACAGCCGTTAGTTCAGATACTCTTTTAGAAGAAGGGGTTACTTATTATGCAACCCAAAGTATTTCCACTTGCGAGAGTGATTATTTTGCGGTGACAGTTAGTGAGGTTACAGGCAGGGATGACTTTAAATTCTCAAATTTATCTGTTTACCCTAATCCTGCTAAAGATTACATAACGGTATCTAATACATCTTCTATATCAAAAATTATGGTGATCAATCTACTTGGTCAGACGGTAATTGAGAAGAGTGTAAATAGCAATACTGCTCAAATCGATCTTTCAAATATTGCTTCAGGAACATATATTCTTCAAGTAAGCGCTGAAGGAGCTAAGGCAAATGTAAAAGTGATCAAACACTAATACAATTAGACTTTAACTAAAAAGGCTGTTCCGATTGGAACAGCCTTTTATATTTTAATCACGGCACTTAATCCTGCCTGTTGTCCATTATAAAAAGGCATTGCCAGGACTGATACTTTCTTCTCTTCAGAACTCCCAAATAATTGTTTTTGTATAAAAGGATGCAATATATAAGCAAGCTTGGTACTGAGTATACCTATTCCTGCTCCTGCCGCCACATCGGTAAGCCAGTGTCTGTCGTTATAAATGCGTAACATTCCAGTACCCGTTGCAACGATATAACCTGCGAACCCGTACCACGGAGAAACATCTTTATATTCCTGCCATAAAATTTCTGCACCGACAAATGCCGTAGCTGTATGACCTGAGGGAAATGAATTGTCAGTGCTGCCATCCGGCCGTTCAACTTTACATAATGATTTTAGCCCCATTACAGAACCAACCATTATCAAACTTGATGTAGCAGTGATTATTGTAAGATCTCTATAATTATGTTTTCCCTTAATACCGGCTACATTCAGGGCATAGACCGATACAACAGGTAAATAACGTGTATAATCGTCTGTACTAATTTGTTTATCAACATGCTCACTTACCTCCGATTTGATTGCGACGTTAACATCCTTAACACCTGCATTAACAAATCCAAGCACCCCATAACCAACCAAAACACCCGGCACTATTAGTTGCTTATACAATGGCTTTACATTGACACGTGATTGATTTACCAGCGTATCTTTTCCAATTATAATCTTTTCCTGAGCATTAGCTGAAAACACACAATTTGTAATCAGTAATAAAATGATCGTTCTCTTCATTAGATAATCCTTCCCTACTTAAAACATAGTAACGGATTATATATAAATAAATTATAAGTGTTAAAAAATTTAACAAAAAAGCAACCCTTAGAGGATTGCTTTTCAACAGTACATGATATCGATTATTTTTTCTTCTTAGATTTAGCTTTCTTTTTAGCCTTAGCCTTTTTCTTTGCTTCAACTTTTTTAGCCTTTGCTTTAGCTCTTTTCTTCTTATCTTTTTCTTTCTTCTTCGCCTTAGCTTTTTTCTCTTTTTCTTTGGCTTTTTTCTTTTCTTTGGATTTCTTATCGTTATCTTTCTTTACCGTTTCTCCGACAGTTACATCGACTTTTTCCGTAATCTGCGATGAAACTGTTTCTTCCACTTTACTCATTTCCGGAACAACAGCTTCAGAAACCGCTTCTTTTTTTACAGCAGGTTTCCTCACAGGAGTCTTTTTCACAGCAACCTTTTCATCAGGTCCCGAAGAGGCAACAACCTTTGAAGCGACTGCTGATTTTGGAACTGTAGTTTTAACTGCAGTAGGTTTTGCCGATGTTGTTGAAGAAGCTTTAGCAGATGTTGCGTCTGACTTTACAGTAGATGATTTTCTTACCGTTGAACTTCCAACAGGCTTAGCAGTACTAGTTGAGCCCGAAGGCTTTCGCGCTGAAGAACCTGATCTCGGTGTTGCTTTGGGTGCAACTGGAGCAGCAGGATCTGTTTGAGTCTGTTTGAGATCGGTATTGGATTCGGTAGCCTGGTCTTTTTGTGTCGATTGTGCCATAAACTTTATTTTTGAGGAAACTTTACTAATCTATATTCAATGTTTCTAAATCGTCAATTAACAGTAATTGTATTACTACTAATAAAATTAACATTTTAATGAATACAACAATGTTAAGTTTTTCAAAAACAAAAAAAGCATAGCATGGACAACCGTTTACAAGCTAACCTTTTATTTATTACTTAAAATAAATAGTATGAATTGCATTAATTAAATACAAATTCACCATTCATTGCTGAATATAGCTCCAGTGTATGATCTATAGAAGCAATATCTTTATCAGAGAAAACTATTACTTTATCATAATTTCTACCTAAAATTTTCACTTTAGCAATTTTTGCTTTGCTCAATGCTTTAATAATAACGAAATTATTTTCGTTAATAGCATTATCAAACCACTCGCAAACATTACCGGTTCCGGCTTGATTAAATTCGATATTTGAAGGAATATAATCAAATATCTTACCGTCAATTAAAAATTGACATTTCTTATAAAAGAGCCACTCTTTATTCTCCACCTGCATCCTCAATCGCAAATTAGCGACCAAATCATCTGTCTGATCAAAATAACAAAAGATGGCATTCCCTTTAGGTTTTTCTGGCGAAGTTTCGGGCATATACCTTATCGTACCAGACGGATCAAATTCATCCCGTTTTAGCTTAAAATACGAAATAAGCCTTTTAAACTCCAGACTATCAACCTTTTTAGTCTGTTTTAAAACCTCAGAAGATGAATTATTTAAAACAGTCACATTGTTAGATCTTCCCGAAAAGCTTTTATGATTTCGGGAAATAAGCAAAAAAAGCGCAGCAACAGCTACAAATAAAACAACAGTTAATTTAAGGTGTGTTTTCATGGGGAATTTATTTAAATAAATAATTTAAAAAAACTCTTCTCTTTACATTAAAGAGAACTAATCTTCATTTAATTAAACCGAATAACGGCCGATAAAAAGAGATATCCCGGGGGTAGGCTACCCTGTACAAATCAATAATTTGTAAACAAAACTTCCCAATATTGCTTACAAACTCACACTGCCAAAGCAGAATACAAAATTAATTAGAAAAACAAGAATCTATAAATCAGGTTTTTAAGAATTCAAAGATACAAACTTTAGTTATTTTTTAACACTTTTATTTAAAAAATAATTGTAAGATAATATCGAGAATAAAAAAGCCTGAAACAATTAAATCCGCTTCAGGCTTTCTGTGACCTCAGAGGGATTCGAACCCCCAACCGCTGGAGCCGAAATCCAGTGCTCTATCCAGTTGAGCCATGAGGCCAAATTTAGATTTTTAATTTTTAGATAATTAGAACTTAGAATGATCTAAAATCTAATTATCTAAAAATTGTTTATGCTAATGCTTTTTTAACAGCATTCGAAATGGTTTTACCATCGGCACTACCGGCAAGCTCTTTAGAAGCTACACCCATTACTTTACCCATGTCACCCATTCCGGAAAACCCATTATCAGCAATTATCTTTTTTACAACAGCTTCAACTTCTTCCTCACTAAGTTGGGCAGGAAGGAATTTCTCTATAACAGCAGCCTGCTCAAGTTCCGGATCTGCAAGATCCTGACGCCCTTGCTGGATATAAATATTAGCACTGTCTTTACGTTGTTTTACAAGTCTCTGAAGTAATTTTATCTCATCTTCAGAAGTCATTTCTCCATTAGCACCAGTTTCTGTCTGAGCAAGCAATAATGCCGACTTAACAGCTCTTAACGATTCAAGTGCAACTGTATCTTTAGCTTTCATGGCGGTTTTGATACCTTCCATGATATCGTTTTGTAAACTCATAGTTTTCACATTAAATATGGGTGCGAAGATAAAAAAATAACCCGAAAATACTATTATATTTTCGGGTCAAAGGTTCACATTTGGGTTAGTTAATCTACATTATCATGCAGGAACGAGTTGTTAGAACGCAACTGTAAGTCGTCGTTACTATCTGTTCCTAATGACAAGCGCGATTTGCTATTGTCAATGCGGGAATCGTTTAGATCGATCCCCATCCTTTTATATGCCGGTTCTTTTTCAAACTCATCTATTCTTGAAGAACTGTTATGGAACTTATAGTTAAACTCCTTCATTTTTCTTCTTCTTTCTTCAGCTCTTAAGCGAAGTGTCTCCTCAATAGTCATTTCTACCGGCGACAAGTCCTCAGAAGGCGTAAAATTAAGAGCAGCAGGCTTTTCTGTTGTTTTAACCGTAAGGTTAAGTTCCGGCGCAACAGGCTCTTCAACTTTAGCTACAGGTTTAGAACCCAGTAATTCGTTTTCTTTTTCAAGATATTCTTCAAGTGAATATCTTACAATACCTGATTCGTTAAGTTCGGTAACAGGCACAACCTGTACAGGTTCATTAACTTTTATATCGCGGGTCTCTTCAAGATTGAAAAGCACTTTTTCTTCTCTTTTTATATTGTCGGTAGACAGGTCAAAAGAAAATGTAAACTGATCTTCTTCTTTTTTTGAAACCACTACAAATTCCGGTTCAAAAACTTCAATTTCCCTTACATCCCTGATTTCCGTTACAACCGGCGAACCAATAATAGGCTCCGGCATAAAAGGCGTTGGTGCTACTACAGGCTCAGGCGAAACGATTTCAAAAAACACGTCAAGGTTATTGATATATTCTGAAGAAGGAAGCTCAACTTCTGCAACTTCAGCTATCGGCTTTTTTTCATCAATTTCTAACTCCTCCTCAAGTGAAAATACAATCTTCTCCTCTACTACAGGTTCAGGCTTGATTTCTGCTTTAGGCTGTTCTGCCGGAGCAGCAAAGTCAAATGCAGGAACCATAGGTTTGTTGGTAAGGTCATGAACAAGTTTCTGTCCCTCCTCTAGCGCATGTATTATTTTTTTAGGTTCAGTATTTACGATTTCATTTTGCTGCTCCACATTAAAACCGGTAGCAATAATTGTAACAGCAACAGCATCGCCCAGAGACTCGTCTTCACCAACCCCCATGATAATGTTAGCATTGTAACCTGCCTCAGCCTGGATATGGTCATTGATCTCACCAATCTCATCGATAGTAATCTCACTTGTACCAGAAACAATTAGCAATAATACATTTTTAGCACCAGTAATCTTATTGTCGTTCAATAACGGAGAGTCAAGCGCATCAACGATGGCATCTTTAGCACGATTATCACCTGATGCAATGGCCGATCCCATAATAGCTGTACCACTATTAGAAAGTACCGTTTTAGCATCTTTAAGGTCAATATTCTGAGTGTAGTGGTGCGTAATTACTTCTGCAATACCTCTTGAAGCAGTTGCCAAGACTTCATCGGCTTTAGAGAAACCGGCCTTGAAGCCAAGGTTACCATATACTTCACGAAGCTTATTATTATTGATTACGATTAATGAGTCAACCTGCTTACGCAGCCTTTCAACACCCGATAATGCTTGTTCAGATCTTACTTTACCTTCAAACTGAAAAGGTATAGTAACAATACCAACAGTAAGGATATCCCTTTCTTTGGCAAGCTGCGCAATTACAGGAGCGGCACCTGTACCGGTACCACCACCCATACCGGCAGTGATGAAAATCATTTTCGTATTGGTATCGAGCATTTTCTCGATATCCTCTATACTTTCTAATGCAGACTGCTGCCCTACTTCAGGGTTTGCTCCAGCACCAAGTCCTTCTGTAAGGTCAACACCTAACTGAATCTTATTCGGCACAGGGCTGTTTTGCAATGCCTGCGAATCTGTATTACAAACAACAAAATCAACACCTTTGATCCCCTGCTTAAACATGTGGTTTATCGCGTTGCTTCCGCCCCCGCCAACACCAATTACCTTGATTACGTTTGATTGATTTTTGGGTAAATCAAACGAAATGCTTCCAAATTCTGAGTTGCTCATCATATCAATCGGGTTTTTATTCTGCGTTATCTAAAAAATCTTTAATCTTATCAATATACTTGTCAAAAAATGACCTCTTTACCTTTTTCTCCGTAGACTCATCTACTCTTGCTGCCGGCTGTTGGGCAGCCACTGTCTCCAACTCTCTTTCCTCATACAGCTCCTGTGTCGGATCAGGAGTCACCACAGTATTTATTACCGGTTGCGGTCTGTAAACAGGTTCCACCGGCTTTTGCAACTCCACTAAAGGTGTTGCACTTTGTGTATGATTACGAAGACTATTCATTACCAGTCCTACGGCTGTTGCATATAACGGACTTGATATTTCTTCATCAGAATTGCCCGCCAGGTGTTCGTTAGGATAACCAATCCTTGTATCCATACCTGTAATATACTCAACAAGTTGTTTTATATGTTTCAGGTTGGCACCGCCTCCGGTAAGCACAATACCTGCAATAAGTTTCTTGCGAGGGTCTTCATGCCCATAAGCTTTGATCTCAGCAAACACCTGCTCTATAATCTCAACCACTCGGGCGTGTATAATCTTAGAAAGGTTCTTTAATGAAATCTCTTTAGGTTCGCGACCACGTAATCCCGGTATAGAAACAATTTCATTGTCTTTATTCTCACCCGGCCATGCAGAACCAAATTTTACTTTAAGCAGCTCCGCCTGTTTTTCTATAATAGAACATCCTTCTTTGATGTCATCTGTAATTACATTTCCTCCAAAAGGTATCACCGCTGTATGACGAATAATGCCATCTTTAAAAATAGCAAGATCAGTTGTACCACCACCTATGTCGATTAGTGCTACACCCGCCTCTTTTTCTTCCTGGCTAAGCACTGCATCTGCCGAAGCCAAGGGCTCAAGTGTAAGACCCGAAAGATCTAAACCTGAACTTTTAATGCAACGCCCAACATTCCTTATGGAAGATGCCTGCCCTACAACTACATGGAAACTGCTTTCCAGTCTTCCGCCATACATTCCGATAGGCTCTTTTATTTCATTCTGTCCGTCAATCTTAAATTCCTGAGGCAATACGTGGATGATTTCCTCACCCGGAAGCATCGCCAGTTTGTGCACCTGATTGATCAGTAAATCAATATCGGCATCGCCAATTACCTCTTCAGGATTATTTCTGCTGATATAATCGCTATGCTGTATACTGCGAATGTGCTGGCCGGCAATACCCACCACCACATCATTTATTTTATAACCGCTATCTGCCTCCGCATCCTGCACAGCTTCCTGTATCGACTGGATGGTTTGCGTAATGTTATTAACAACACCTCTGGCCACACCAAGGCTTTTGGATTTTCCAACACCAAGGATCTCCAGTTTCCCATACTCATTTTTCCTTCCTATCATCGCAACAATCTTTGTTGTCCCGATATCTAAACCTACTGCAATGCTGTCTTTTTCCATAACCCTATTTTTTGGTGCACACAACCTGTTGTGTAAATTTCAGATTTATTGTTTTGTACTGTTCAATCAATGTATCTTTAATCGCATCCTGGAGGAATGCCTTATAATTATTAAACTTCTTTTCAATATTAATGGGCCTGCCAAATTGTATCTCGTAGCTGTAATTCCTGCTCTTCATTTTCAAACCTCCCGTTGAAGCTACTTCAAGGCCAATGATGTTTTTTTTCAGGAAGCTGTCATCGTTGATATAATTCAGTAACTTATTCAATCTCCCCTTATCTATACTATCTATCACTCCGGTGACAAGAGGCACCCTTGCTGTGTACGTGTCCGACAAAGGCATTTTATCTCCACGATAATCGATATAGTATGAGTTTTCCCCCGAAAAAATTCTGGCTACAGGCTTTCGCTGCGAAATTATCGCCTTCAATTTGCCGTCGACCGTAGCGTAAACCTCTGCCTTATCAATCATTGGATTTTTGTCCAGAGATTTTTCCACGCTATTCAAATCTAATTTATCTTTTCTAATGCTTTTTATACTGCCGAAATTTTGTATCAACAAGTTATTAACTTTCTCGTGCGTTATAAAGTCCTCAGCCTCTTTAAATTCTATATCCGCCTCTTTCAGCATCCTGTTTTCATTACGTTTTGACGAGAAAGAATACAGGAAAATCACAGCACCCAAAATGAGCACTAATCTGACGTCATTCCAATTAATTTTTTTCATCTAAAACCTTTTTAATTTCAGGTACCATTTCACCAATATCACCCGCCCCTATGGTCACAATTACATCTGCATCCGACATTTTTAACAACGGAATTAAATCCTGTTTTGTAACCAGCTTTTTGTTTGGGTTTTCAATTTTTTCAAGGAGCCATTTCGAAGTAATTCCTTCAATTGGCAGTTCGCGCGCCGGATAAATATCCAGCAAAACTATGTTCTCAAAGGCAGACAGGCTTTTAGCAAACCCATCAGCAAAATCCCTCGTGCGGCTAAATAAGTGTGGCTGGAATATCGCAAGCACTTTTTTATCAGGATACAATTCAGAAACCGCCTGATAAACCGCATTTATCTCCGTTGGATGGTGCGCATAATCGTCTATATATACCAAATCCTGTTTTTTTATCTGATAAGAGAATCTTCTCCTAACACCTTTGAAAGATGCTAATCCTCTCATAATATCTTCAGAAGACACTCCGTATGTTTTAGCCATTGCAAATGCCAACAAAGCATTTGTAAGGTTATGATGCCCCGGAAGGCCAAACTTTATATCTTTAACCGTCTCATAAGGTGTTTTAACATCAAAAACATACCAGCCATCTTCAATACGGATATTGACTGCCGCAAACTCACCTTCATTTACGCCGACAGTAACTGCTTCAAGAGGTAAACCGTTAGTAACAAATAAATGTTTTTTATCTTCAACCTTATCAGCGAACTCCCTGAATGAAGCCTCTATAGAAGCTGCATCACCATAAATATCCAAATGGTCAGCATCCATAGATGTGATGCAGGCAATATTTGGATGCAGGTGCAAAAACGACCTGTCAAATTCATCCGCTTCAACCACCGTAATCGTCTTACCACTGCCTATCAGGTTCGAATTATAATTCTCAACAATCCCCCCTAAAAACGCGGTAACATCCAATCCGGCCTCATATAAAACATGCCCAAGGATACTTGACGTTGTAGTTTTACCATGTGTCCCGGCAACTGCAAAGCAATAGGTATCTTTGGTAATGATACCCAAAACTTCTGCTCGCTTTTTAACCACAAAACCGTTGTTCAGGAAATAATTCCATTGCAAATGGTTTTTAGGCACCGCAGGGGTAACAACTACCAATGTGTTTTCCTTATTCAGGAATGGCAGCCCAATCAGCTCAACTTTATCTTCAAAATGGATGGCAATACCTTCAGCCTTAAGTTCATCAGTAAGATGCGTTGGTGTTTTATCATATCCTGCTACATTTTTGCCTATAAATTTAAAATAGCGGGCCAGGGCACTCATTCCGATGCCACCGATTCCAACAAAATAGACATTATGTATTTGATTCAGATCCATTCTTTTACTTTGAAACTTTGTTATTTTGAAACTATTTAATCAGTTTCACTATCTCTTTAACTATATCCTTTGTTGCATTGGCTTTTGCAAGCTTCTTTATATTTTCCCCCAGCTTTTGTTGTCTCTCTTCATTAGCGATCAAATCAGAGAATACCGGCTGAAACTGAGTATCGAGCTGTGTTTCTTTTAGCAGCAAAGCCCCTTCCTTATCCACTATAGCCTGCGCATTTTTAGTTTGATGATCTTCTGCTACATTAGGCGACGGTATAAAAATAACCGGCTTACCCACAAGGCAAAGTTCAGAAACCGATGATGCACCAGAACGTGATATAACAACGTCTGCTGCCGCGTATACAAGATCCATCCTATCTATAAACGAAAGCACCTGCACATTTTCATTCTCATTGTAGTGCTTGTATTCTTCAAAATAGAATTTACCACACTGCCATATTACCTGTACATTTTGGGCTGCCAACCATGTAAGTTCTTTAGCAATAAGCTGGTTGATTCTTCGTGAACCAAGACTACCACCCAAAACAAGTAGCGTTTTCTTCTCAGGATTTAGGTTAAAGTATTTTACGGCTTCTTCCCTGTTCTTTTCAACATTCAGTATATCACTACGTACCGGATTTCCGGTAAAAACAATTTTTTCAGCAGGAAAAAACCTTTCCAGATTATCATAAGCAACACATATTGTTTTTGCTTTTTTAGACAACCATTTGTTGGTTATCCCCGGAAATGAATTCTGTTCCTGTATAACTGTTGGCACTCCCATCCCGGCAGCAGCCCTTAACAACGGTCCGCTGGCAAAACCACCCGTACCTATTACCACATCCGGCTTAAAACCTTTAATGATTGTACGTGATTTCATAAGGCTGCTCATCAGCTTAAACGGAAACATCGCATTATCTACAGTCAACTTGCGCTGAATTCCTGCAATCCATAAACCAACTATATTATACCCTGCCTGTGGTACCTTTTGCATCTCCATCTTATCCTTAGCCCCAACAAAAAGTATCTCGCAATCCGGATATTGCTCTTTCAATTCATTAGCAATAGCAATGGCCGGGTAAATATGCCCGCCAGTACCACCACCGCTTAATATGAATTTTTTCTTTTCCATTTATAGTCTCAAAGTTGCTAAGTTGCAAAGCCGCAAAGCCGCAAAGTAGCTCCTGTCTATCATCTAACTTCTATTATCTCAAATCTATTTCCCAAACACAGCACTCATTGGGTTCCTGCTCTTATCATCAATCGAAAACGCGGCAGGCTGCGAAGGCTGGCTATTCCCTTCGGCATCTGCCAAAGCTTTCGCTTCTTCCTCCTGTTGCTCCCTTATTATATGCTCGTCTATCATTCTTTGAAGTGCGGCTTCACGCTCTTCTTTCTCCGCAGCTTCCTGAGCAATCTCTTCTTCTTTTTTGGTAACGCTAATAATTATACCTATAGAGATACATGTCATCCAGATTGAAGAACCACCACTACTAATTAGCGGCAGGGTTTGCCCTGTTACCGGAAGTAATTCTACTGCCACTCCCATATTGATCAGTGCCTGGAAAATTATTGGGAAGCCAAGCCCTACAATGAGCAGTTTTCCAAACAACGATTTTGCTTTATGTGCCGTAACCAAAAACCTGAAGAACAGCATTAGGTATAAAAACAATACTGCAAGTCCGCCCGCTATACCATATTCTTCAACAATAATAGCAAAGATGAAATCGGAAGACGACTGCGGCAGAAAGTTTTTCTGAACACTCTTACCCGGACCAAGACCATAAATTTGTCCCGATGCAATAGCAATCTTTGCTTTCTCGATCTGATAATCATCCTCATTAGGCTCATTAGATGTAAAACGCTCTAAACGATTCATCCATGTATCTACCCTGTTTGGCATTGCCTTAGGAAATGCTTTTGCGAAGGCCACAAACAGCAATAGCATCACAATACCGGCGGCTATAATTGTCCCAAGATACCTGAGCGGATACCTTCCCACAAACACGAGCATGGACACCATCGAGAAAATAAGTGCTGCTGTTGAAAAGTTAGCCGGAAGAATCAGAGCCAGTATACCAAATACCGGCAACCATAATTCAAAAAATGAAGCCTTAAAGTTTATTTCCTTACCCTCCATTTTGGCGAGGTAACGTGCTACATAAATCATCAGTATGATAAAAGCCAGTGCCGATGTCTGGAACGTAACCCCTATAAAAGGAACCTTTATCCAACGGCTGGCATTAGCGCCATCAATAACAGTACCCTGAAAGAACGTATATACCAACAGCAAAGCTACTATGGGCAATGCTATCTGCGAAATGCCTTTGTAATAATGGTAAGGCACTTTATGAACAAAATAGATCAGTCCGAAACCAATAAAAATATGTACCAAATGCTTAACCAGGTAACCAATGGTAGACCCTTTACCGATAACATATACAAGGTTTGTACTTGCACTGAAAACCGGCATGAATGAAATTAAGGCAAGCAGCATCACGAATGACCAAATGCCTTTATCTCCTTTCAGGTTAGTAATTAGTTCTTTCATTGTTTCATCTTTATTCCGATGCCCGCAGTCCGATGATGGAAGCCTACATCAGTTAATCAATTATAAATTCTGTACCGCGTTTTTAAATTGTTTACCGCGTTCTTCGTAATTTTCAAATAAATCAAAGCTTGCACAAGCCGGAGATAATAATACAGTATCACCTTTTTCAGCAAGTTTCTGAGCCACTTTTACCGCTTCCTGCATGCTGGTAGTTTCTACCATCACATCAACAACATTCTCAAAAGCATCTATAATCTTTCTGTTATCAACACCAAGACATACTATTGCTTTTACCTTTTCTCTTACCAACGGCATCAGTTCACTATAATCATTACCTTTATCAACACCTCCTACAATCCAGACTGTTGGTGTTTTCATGCTGTCCAAAGCATAAAATGTTGAGTTGATATTAGTCGCCTTGCTGTCATTGATGTATTGCACATTCTGAATTTTAAGCACCGGCTCAAGACGGTGTTCAACTCCCTGAAAATTAGAAAGACTCTCTCTTATCGTTTCTTTTCTTATGCGCATAAGCTGTGCAACTGCAGTTGCTGCCATGGCATTCTTTACATTGTGCTTTCCTTCTAATGACAGATCGTTTATTGACATGGTAAATTCGTCTTTATTAATGTTACTGATAATAGTGTCGTCTTTTAAATAAACCCCGTTTTCTACTTCCTTCGTAAGCGAGAACGGAATCTTCTGTGCTTTAATCGTATTGTTCTCCATCCATTCTGAAATCGCTGCATCGTCTGCATCATATATCAGAAAATCATTCTCCGTCTGATTCATCGTTATCCTGAATTTGGCAGCTATATACAATTCATACTTGTATTCGTAGCGATCAAGATGATCAGGACTTATATTAGTTATCACTGCTATGTGTGGCCTGTAATTCTCTACCCCATCCAGCTGAAAGCTGCTCAACTCCAACACATATCCTTCATGCTTGTTTTCGGCAACCTGCCAGGCAAAGCTTTTCCCTATATTTCCCGCCAAACCCACATTAAGTCCTCCCTGTTTTAGGAGGTGATGCGTTAGCATCGTAGTTGTGGTCTTACCGTTGCTCCCTGTTATACCTATAGTATCAACTTCAAGAAACTGGTTAGCAAATTCAATTTCTGATATTACTGGGATTCCTTTTCTCTTAATCGCCTTTACTATGGGCGACTTATCAGGAATACCCGGACTTTTCATTACCACATCAGCATTCAGGATCAGCTCCTCTGTATGCTTCTCTTCTTCCCAGTCGAGTTTATTAAGTGCAAGAACTTCTTTGTAATTGTTTTTTATTTTTCCGAAATCAGAGATAAAAACATCATATCCCTTTTTCTTTCCCAGAATAGCAGTTCCTACACCGCTTTCTCCTCCTCCAAGTACAACTAGTCTCATAGATTATCTTAGTTTTAAGGATACAAGTGAGAATATTGCTAACAGTATGGCTACAATCCAGAAACGTGTTACAATCTTACTTTCATGATAGCCCTTTTTCTGGTAGTGGTGGTGCAATGGCGACATTAAAAATATCCTTCTGCCTTCACCATATTTTTTCTTAGTGTATTTGAAATAACTCACCTGCAATACTACCGAAAGGTTCTCAGCAAGGAAAATTCCGCATAGAACCGGTATCAACAGCTCTTTTCTAACCGCAATTGCCAAAACGGCAATAATACCTCCTATTGTTAAACTCCCTGTATCTCCCATAAATACTGTTGCCGGATAGGTATTGTACCATAGGAAACCTATGAGTGCCCCAACAAATGCAGTGATGTAGACCGTCATTTCACCTGAGTTAGGGATATACATAATGTTCAGGTAGTTTGAGAAGATTATATTACCCGAAACGAAGGCAAAAATACCAAGCGCAAGCACCGCAATCGCCGATGTACCCGCCGCGAGACCATCTATACCGTCAGTAAGGTTAGCACCATTTGAAACTGCTGTAATGATAAATATCACTATCGGGATAAATATCAACCAGGCATAATCTTTATAATCATCACCAGCCCACGAAAGCAACTCGGCATAATCAAACTCATTATTTTTAAAGAAAGGAATGGTAGTAGCTGTAGATTTTTCTTCAAGACCGGCCTGAGTAATTACATTTACATTTTCCTGATTGTAGATATTTACCTTACCGGTATCAGTCCTTACCGTTACCGAAGGATGGAAATAAAGTATATACCCTACAATAAGACCTAATCCAACCTGACCCACTACTTTAAACTTACCTTTTAAACCTTCTTTATCTTTTTTGAAAATTTTAATATAGTCGTCAATAAAACCGATAGTACCCATCCACAGTGTCGTGATGATAAGCAGCATAACATATATATTATCCAGCTTAGCCAAAAGTATTACCGGAATAAGCGTTGAGATAATAATGATAAGCCCACCCATTGTAGGCGTACCCGCTTTTTGCGACTGCCCTTCAAGGCCAAGCTCACGAACGGTTTCACCTACCTGCTGTTTTCTCAGGAAGTTGATGATCTTTTTACCAAAAACAGTAGAAATAAGAAGCGACAAAATGATTGCCAGCCCCGAACGGAAAGTTATATACTGAAACACTCCCGTGCCAGGTATATCTAACTGTTTGTCTAAATATTCAAATAAATAATACAACATATCTCCGCTATTTGTTTAATTGTGCTAAAATTTCTTTTACTGTTTCCATATCATCAAAATGGAATCGCTCCCCTTTTATTTCCTGATACGTTTCATGTCCTTTTCCCGCAATGAGTATAATATCATTCGGCTTCGCCAACTGGCAGGCAACTTTTATAGCCTGTTTCCTGTCCACTATCGAAAGTGTCTTTTTATAATTTTGAGGCTCTACGCCTTTTTCCATTTCCTCAATAATTTCTTCAGGAGACTCACTCCTTGGATTATCTGAAGTAAATATGGCTTTATCACTCATACTTGAGGCAATGTGTGCCATAACCGGACGCTTAGTGGTATCCCTGTCACCGCCGCATCCCACTACTGTGATGAGTTGCTCATTTCGAGTACGTATATTTTCAATCGTGCTCAATACATTTTCAAGAGCATCTGGTGTGTGTGCATAATCTACAATAGCCGTAATTTTTGTATCGCTAACTATAAATTGAAACCTTCCTGATACGCTTTCCAACTCACTCATAAGTCTTAGCACTTCTCTCTCTTCAAGTCCAAGATTTACAGCCACAGCATAAATTGCAAGCAGGTTATAGGCATTGAATGTTCCAATCAGCTTAACCCATACTTCCTGCTCATTAATCTTGAGCAGCAAGCCCGAAAGCTGGTTTTCTAATATCTGTGCCTTATAATCAGCATATGTTTTTAAAGCGTAAGTAAGCTTTTTAGCTTTTGTATTCTGAAGCATTACAAGCCCGTTCTTATCGTCAACATTTACAAGACCGAAAGAACCTTTTGGCAGCTCATCAAAGAACCTTTTCTTAACATCCCTATATTCTGCGAACGAACTGTGATAATCAAGGTGATCATGCGAAAGGTTGGTAAATACCCCTCCTGCAAACTCAAGACCTGCTGTTCTGTTTTGATGGATACCATGAGAGCTCACCTCCATAAAGCAATACTCACAACCTACCTCTTCCATCTCTTTCAGATACCTGTTTATGGTAAGCGAATCCGGAGTAGTATGTGTAGCCTTATATTCTTTATCATTTACCATTATCTTCACAGTACTAAGAAGACCGGTCTTATAACCCGCATTCCTAAACAACTGATACAGCAGTGAAGCAATAGTTGTCTTACCATTAGTTCCGGTAATACCCACAAGCTTTACATTATGCGAAGGGTTACCATAAAAATTAGCAGCCATGTGAGCTAAAGCAGCACTTGCACTTTTAGCTTCGATATAGGTAATCCCATCAGTAGTGGTTTCAGGCATTGTTTCACAAACAATAGCTACAGCACCAAGACTGATTGCCTTATCGATAAAAGCATGACCATCACTAATGGTTCCTCTGATTGCAACAAATACGTCACCTTCTTTCACAAGTCGTGAATCAAACTCTATCTTATTAACAGCAATATCTGTAGGACCTTTTACCGCCTCAATAGATGCTTTATATAATATGTCTCTTAACACCATCACGATAATTCCAGTATTATAGTTTGATTCTTAAACACTATTTCACCAGGTTTCAGTGATTGTTTTTTCACTTTTCCAACCCCTATTACCTGCACTTTTAACCCCATGTTACCCAATAGTGCTACTGCATCCATTCCACTCATACCAACTATATTAGGTATAACATTATCTTTTACTTTTGCCTCTTTATCATAATAAGAAGCATATAATTGCTCTTGTTGTTTTATCGTTTTATCCAGCTTCTTTACCTTATTGGTAGAAGGTACATCTGTAAATATCTTCTGCGCAATCCTTTTGAATACCGGACCCGATACATCGGCACCATAGTAGCCTTTATTAACACTCGGCCTATGAATAACTACAATACATGAGTACTGAGGATTGTCAGCAGGAAAATACCCCGCAAAAGATGACGAATAATACATACCTTCTCCCTTACCTCCCCCGTAGTTAACCTGAGCTGTACCGGTTTTGCCAGCCATTGAGAAATTAGGCGAATACAGTTTCGAACCCGTACCCTTTTTTACCACATTTTCCATAACTGCCTTAACCTTATTTATGGTTTCCTGCGAGCATATTTTAGGATTGATAACCTCCTTATCAAATTTCTTTATGGTTCTGTCCCACTCTTTTATTTCCTGAACAAACAGAGGTCTAACTAATTCTCCATTGTTTGCTACCGCATTATAAAGTGCCAGAGTTTGCAAAGGGGTCATCGACACACCATAACCAAAACCCATCCAGGGCAACGACAGTTTAGACCAGTTTTTATCCTGTGGTTGTGGTATTTTGGGCTTACCCTCCCCTTTTAAAGAAACTCCCAGCTTTCTATTTAAACCAAAAGCATTAAGGTGATCTACAAATTCCTGCGGATTATCTTTATAATTCTCATACACAGCCTGCACTATCACTGTATTTGACGACAACTCAAACCCTCTTGCCAGCGATATTTTTCCATACCCCCCTTTTTTAGAGTCACGCACTTTACGGTTAGAATAGATTATCTCTCCCCCATGGCTATCATACACCTTACTTGTATCTACTTTTTTATCTTCAAGCAGGGAAATAAGTCCTGCCAGCTTAAATGTAGACCCTGGTTCCTGTGACTCTCCTACTGCATAATTTATTGTTTCATAATATGAACCATTTTCATGGCGTCCAAGGTTAGATATAGCCTTAACATAACCTGTTTTGGTTTCCATTACAACCACACAACCATGATCGGCCTCATAATACTCAAGTTGTTTCAGCAATGCATGATGCGCTATATCCTGAATATAAACATCAATGGTTGAAACAATATCATAGCCATCTATAGGCTCTACCTCATTGTTATCACTTATAGGCTTCCACTGGTTTTTTGCAATCTTCTGCATCAGCTGCCTGCCATCTTTACCGTTAAGGTATTTAGCAAAAGCACCTTCTATACCTACTTCAAGATTTTCTCCTTTATGGTCAATTCTTTCATATCCAATGGTACGTTCAGCAATTTTACCTATAGGATGCTCACGTATAGTCTTTTGCTCAGTTATTATCCCTCCTTTAAATGCCCCAAGATTAAACAGCGGAAAACTTTTAAGGCGCATATACTGGGTATAGCTCAAATTACGGGCAACCAAAAAATACCTGTTCTTTTTAGCCCTGGCTCTTTTCAGTTCACTGTAATACTCCTCAGAAGGCTTACCAAACATAACTGATAACGAATCTGCAAGCGGTTCCAGATTTTTATTAAAATTCTCAGCACTTGGTGCCAAAGCGTCAAAACGCATCGTATAATTAGGAATTGAAGTCGCCAGAAGACTACCGTCGGAAGAGTATACATTACCTCTGTTTGCCGGAATGGTAAAGTTTTTCACCGTACGATCCTTTGCCAACTTACGATAATAATCACCTTCAACCCACTGTATATTTACAAGTTTTATAGAAATAAGTATAGCCATCACAAAAATTGCGAAGGCTACCAGGTACATCCTGTACGACATTTTTTTATCGTTATCTATTGCCATAAACTTTCAAAAAATCCTTTTTCTTCTTCCTTAATTACCTTTATTTTTTTTGGAGGCACTGATGCCGGAAATATATTCCGCTCCTCCATTTTCTTTGAAACCGTAGACTCCATCTTTAACTCCATCAGTTCCGAGCGAACATCCACAAACTCCGAACGCAACTCTTTCACTTCCGTCTCAAGCTCTTTGATACGATAGTTCTTTTGCTCATAATTATGGGTATTAGCAATCATAAGCATACATACAAGCACCAGGAACACTATAAAGCGCCAGTTCTTCATAGACCCTTCGTCTATAAGATATTTAGCCTTTAAAAGATTTAGCACTCCGCCCTTCATATTCTTATTTTTTCTCTGCCACACGCAGTTTTGCACTACGCGCCCTGTTATTTATTGCAATTTCCTCGTCAGTAGGAATTATAAGCTTTTCAATACTTTTAAAAGGAACCTCAAAATTCCCAAACATATCACGCTCCGGCTCACCTTGAAACATTCCGTTTCTCATAAAGCGCTTTACCAACCTATCTTCAAGTGAATGATACGATATAACACTCAACCTTCCGCCCACTTTAAGAATTTCAAGAGACTGCTCTAAAAACTCCTTAAGCACATCCATTTCCTGATTCACCTCAATACGTATCGCCTGATAAATCTGCGCCAGTATCTTATTGCTTTTATGCCCCGGTAAAAATCTTGAAAGCACTTTTTTAAGCTGTTCTGAGTTCTTTATCGGCTCATTTCTTCTCGCTTCAACTATCACGTGCGCCATCGCGCCTCCATTCTTCAGCTCGCCATAATCAACAAGAACCCTTTTTATATCAGCCTCATCATATTCATTCACCACAACAAAGGCATTCAGTTCATTCTTTTTACTCATTCTCATATCAAGCTCAGCCTCAAAACGAGTCGAGAAACCACGTTCAGGAACATCAAACTGATGTGAAGAAACACCCAGATCAGCCAATATCCCATCCACAGCCTTCACCCCATGAAACCTCAAAAACCTTTTAATAAACCTGAAATTCTCCGGAATAAGCACAAAGCGTTCGTCATCTATAACATTAGCCTGAGCATCCTCATCCTGATCAAAAGCAAAAAGCCTCCCATTAGGCCCCAGCCTTCTCATTATCTCTCTCGAATGACCTCCACCACCAAAAGTTACATCCACATATATTCCGTCCGGCTTTATATTAAGGCCATCAACCGTTTCTTTCAGCAAAACCGGATTATGATATTCCATCTTCGTCATCATTTAAATTACCCATAACTTCTTCTGCCAGATCTGCAAAATCAACAACCGAGTCATCAATAGACTTCTCGTATTTATCTTTATCCCATATCTCAACAATATTCACTGCAGAAGAAAGCACTACATCTTTATCCATTTCAGCAAACACGAAAAGATCTTTTGGTATAAGCAGCCTGCCCGTTGCATCAATCTCAATAACTTTTACCCCGGCAGTAAACCTCCTGATAAAGTCATTATTCTTTTTCACGAAACGATTCAGCTTATTGATTTTTTGCATCATCTTATTCCACTCCGCCATCGGGTACAATTCCAGACAAGGCTGGAAAACCGAGCGTTTCAGCACGAATCCATCTTCCAATCCGGCATGCAATTGCTTCTTCAAAGGAGCAGGCAGCATCAGCCTTCCCTTCGAATCCACCTTACATTCGTATGTTCCGATAATGGTATTCAAGCAGTTAGAATTATAGAGATTACAAAGCAAATATAGCTATATTTTACCACTTTGTACCACTTCCTACCACTTTGTTGATAAGTTTTACCCTTTTTCTCCCACCCGAAATAAAACTCTTACAAAGGTCTAAAAGCTATTTTTGAAGAATTTCAGGCACTCGAAAAAAAATGATGCGATTTTTCTATTTTTTTAAGACAACTTAACATTCATATTGGTAAAAACTAAAATGTCATAAAAATTGTTAATAACCCCGAAAACTGAACCTCAGTTATTTACAATTTTACTTCTCAAAAAAAGCTAAAAAAGCGCTCAAAGGTTAAAAAATAACCCAAATATCATGTAGTAAAATTCATTTTAAAAGAGAATATTATATATTTGCGACAATTGAATTTGTTTATAATCAAACATGCAGAACACAAAAAAAGAAGGGAAGTACACTTACTATGAAGCCGGAGAAGGCACCCCTATAATCATCCTTCACGGACTTATGGGTGGACTTAGTAATTTTGACGGTGTAGCGAAATATTTCCCTACGGAAGGTTACAAAGTAGTTATTCCGGAATTACCCATCTATACACAAAGCATCTTAAAAACTAATGTAAAAGCTTTTGCACGATGGGTAAAAGACTTTATCACCTTCAAAGGATTTGACAGGGTAATTCTCCTTGGCAACTCACTGGGAGGACATATAGCGCTTTATCACACTAAAATGTATCCCGAAAAAATGCTTGGACTCATCATAACAGGAAGTTCAGGTCTTTATGAAAGTGCAATGGGCGACAGCTATCCAAGAAGAGGCGATTACGACTACATCAAACAAAAGGCTCAGGATGTATTTTACGATCCATCTGTTGCCACGAAAGAAATTGTTGATGAAGTTTATGCAGTAGCCAATGACCGCCTGAAGCTTATCAAGACGCTTACGATTGCAAAAAGCGCAATTCGTCATAACATGGCTAAGGACTTACCAAAAATGCATGTTCCTACCTGTATCATTTGGGGAAGAAACGATAATGTTACCCCTCCTCATGTTGCCGAAGAGTTTCACGAGCTACTTCCAAACTCAGCACTTTACTGGATTGACAAATGCGGACACGCTGCCATGATGGAACATCCGGACGAATTTAACCGCCTCATGCACGAATGGCTTAAAAAGCTGGATACTGCGCACCACCTGCTTACAGAAGAATAGAAGTTTACACTTATAGCAAAGCCCTGAATTATAATTCGGGGCTTTTTTTTATCGGGTGGTAAATTGTGGTAATATTAAGCTCACCCCATTATAACGATTCATGGCTTAAAATATTTACACTAACTTTGCGGTAAAATACCACAATATGAAAATTAATACTGCCGAGTTCGTTATCAGCAATTCAGATGTAAGCAAATGTCCAAAAGAACCACTGCCGGAATATGCTTTTATCGGCAGGAGTAACGTAGGCAAATCTTCACTGATCAACATGCTCACAGGCCGAAACAGTCTTGCCAAAACATCAGGAAGACCCGGAAAAACTCAGCTTATCAACCATTTTAAAATCAACGACAATTGGTTCCTTGTCGATTTGCCGGGATATGGTTATGCGCGCGTATCAAAATCTACTAAGCAAACATTCCAATCTTTTATAACTGAATATTTTGAAAAACGCGAACAGTTAGTATGCGCTTTCGTATTGGTAGATGTACGCCATGAAGCTCAGAAAATAGATATTGAATTCATCAACTATCTTGGAACCATAGAAGTTCCATTCTGCATTATCTTTACTAAGGCAGATAAGATAAGCCGCGGAAAGATCGATCAGCATGTTGCAGCTTACCGCAAAGCTCTTTTGGCAAACAACTGGGAAGAAATGCCGCAATACTTTGTCACTTCCTCTTCAGAAGGAACAGGCCGCGACACCGTACTTAATTATATTGAAGAAGTTAATCAGGGTATTTTTGACAACCAGGGGTTCCTTTAAAATATTTGTAACCGTGAAATCCACATTTATAATCCTACTGGCCGCTAGCTTATTTGTATCCTGCCGAAAAGAAACCTCCAACAGCAACGTTAACAAGCTGTTGCTTGACCAGTATAAAGAAGCGGAATACTTTTACCAAACCAATCTTAACGATTACGAGCAATTCATCAGCGGATATATCGCTGAAAACCCCCAGACAGGGTTATTTCAGAGTTATGACAGTATCCGCAAAATCAAAGCTATTGTAGATCGTACCGTTACAGATATTGACAAGGCAAAACCTGCTGATAAAAAACAATTGATTACCGAGAGTCGAAATGAAATTGAAAGGCTATCACATTATAAGTTTGAGTTTATCGACCTGAAATCATTAGAAGGACTGGATGACAGTCTATACAATCAGGCTATTAAAACAGATCTGCTGAAAGCCAATTACAATATTTTCCTTCAGTACTCGCACGATAAGATGAAGCAATAAAAAAGCGGCTTTAAAAGCCGCTTTTTTATTGTATCTATCGAAAATTATTTCTTTCCGATCTCAAGCTTTTCAGCAAAGTAATCACAAAAATCTTTCATGGTATCGCTCATTTTTTTGTCACCTGTAGCACGCTCAAAAGTATCAGCCATTGATACCAGTGTCTGATGGTAAAACACTTTCATTTCATCAACAGGCATATCTTTTGTCCAAAGGTCAATTCGCATGCTTTCCTGAGCTTTGCTGTCCCAAACTGATAACATTACCGCCTTAGATTCTTCTTTCTCAACACCGCCATCGCGTGCAGTCCAGAACAGTTTTTCAGGAACACGGTTCTCATCTAATTCAACAATTACTTTTATTTCAGATTTTATAGGGTTCTTAGACATTACTTTTTAGGTTTGTATTTAGAATTATCAAAAATTGTTTTGGCATCCATAGCCAAAAGATCCTGCAAAGGTACATTTTTATTATTCTCTGCATAAGCTTTAACAATCTGCCAGCCTATCCACTGCCCTATTCTTCCCGGAGACTCATTATCAAGTTCAAGATAAAATTTTGAGAATGGCGCAGGATTAATAAAACGAGCCGGAAGTTTCGGGTCAGAATCATACAACAGCTTTTTGTCTACAAAATAGCGCCATATTTCAGTTTCATTGGCTTCAGCCCATGCCAATTGTTCTTTGGTATAGCCTATCCTGTCATGCTCAGGAGTATCAGGAATAAGCAGGTCTTTGGCATATAACTCTTTCCCCCAGTATATCATCAAAGATAACAACTGTCTGTCACGCGGAGGTGCTACTTTACCATACATAAATGAAGAGGCAATATCCGGCATGATCTGCTCTGGAGTATACTGCTGAATTTCATATTTATTTAATCCTTCATACAGGTAATTATCTTTACCTAAATACAGGCTAAGCGGAATAAGAATAACTTCAGGCGTATACACAGCTTTGATATCGGTATCATCACTAATAAGTGTTACAACTTTAGGTGTAGGTAGTTGCGGATAATAATATTTTGCATGCTGAAGAAATGCACCCACCTCATCTTCAAGTTGGTTAAGATTGCTGAATTTTTTATCAGCCTCAGCCTTAAGCTTTAGCATAAAAGGATCTTTCATCTTATTAATCCATACGGCGTCATCATTCCCTTCAGGAAAAAGATATGGGAATTTTTGTTTTAAAGTTACCAGTCCCTGTGGCCCCGCATCAAAGAATTCCTTATCAAAACGCTCAATCTTTACAGCAGGAACAGGTATCTCGGCAATCTTTTTCTCCGCTTCACTTTCCTTCTTACAACCTGCCAAAACAGCCATAAGCGCAAGGACAAAGATATATTTCTTCATTTTTTGTATTTTTATTAGTAATTTCTTATTAAGGTTTTTATAATTTTATCCGCAAATATACAACGCAGTCATTTAATAAAGAAAATTATGCCCATCAAGTCCTTTTTCCAGGCGGAAGCTATAAACAACCATATCGTAAAGTGGCTACACCACTATGCAGAAAACGCAGGAGTAAAAGGTTTTGTTGTGGGCATATCGGGTGGAATTGATTCGGCACTTACCTCAACACTTTGTGCACAAACAGGATTACCTACACTTTGCGTTGAGATGCCAATTCATCAGGCAGCAAGTCATGTAAGCCGGGCTCAGGAGCACATAAAGAATCTGAAGGAACGATTTGACAATGTATCTTCTGCAAGAGCCGACCTGACTCCGGTGTTTGAAATTTTTAAGGAGCAAACCCCTACAAGCGAAAATCCGTATATACTAGACCTGACTCTCGCTAATACGAGAGCAAGGCTTAGAATGACAACATTATATTATTATGCAGGCCTTCATAGCGCATTAGTTGCGGGAACAGGTAATAAAGTAGAAGACTTTGGCGTTGGATTCTTTACAAAGTATGGTGATGGCGGTGTAGACATCAGCCCGATAGCCGATCTTTTAAAGTCTGAAGTAAGAGAACTTGCCAAATACCTAAATGTAACCCAAACTATTATAAACGCTAAGCCAACAGACGGGCTTTTTGGCGACGACCGAAGCGACGAAGATCAGCTCGGCGCCAGTTACGACGAGCTTGAATGGGCTATGGAACAGTTGGAAAACGGAAAAAACCACAACGATTTTACCGGAAGGGAAAAAGAGGTTTTTGAAATTTACAAACGACTGAATACCATTAACCAACACAAGATGAAACCTATACCAGTATGTAAAATTCCTCAAAAATTGAAATAAAATTCTTTCATTCACAATTCTTTAAGAATTAAATTATTAAATTTACTATAGTCTAAACCCAAAAATCTAACAATTATGATCAAACTATGCCTCGCGGACAATCACCCCGTAGTGCACTACGGCATGAAATCGTATTTCAGCGATAATCCGCAAATTAGCTTTGCAGGTGTGGTAAACAACCTGGACAACCTTTTGGATACCCTGGGGAAAAAATCAGTAGATGTTGCTGTGATTGACCTGGAACTGGAAGGATTGACCAGCATTAGTTCAGTAAAGTCTCTTGTTAAGGATTTTCCTGATACTAAGGTAATTATCTTCACTAATCTTGCTGAACAGATTTATGCACCAAATGCACTAAAAGCAGGAGTTTCTGCTTATGTACATAAAAGTGCGAAAATGGAAGAGCTTGAGAATGCGATCAAAAAAGTTAACGAAGGTGAAGTAGTATTCAGCGAAGCTGTTAAGAAAAACCTTGCCCTGTTGAACAAAGGAAAAAAATCCGAGCGTTTGTACAGGAAATTGTCTTCAAGGGAAATTGAGGTATTACGTTACCTTAGTGAAGGCAAGAAAAACAAGGAGATCGCAAAACTGCTTGACCTAAATGAGAAAACAATCAGTACGTACAAACTGCGACTGCTAACAAAACTACATGTTACAAACCTTGTAGACCTTGTTAACAAAGCTAAAACGTTAGACATTGTTTAATCACAAAAAACTATCCTCGGAAAACAACATTACACTTACTATAAAGTATTAGTGCGGTATTGTTTTGCCAATACCCACCAACCAAATAAAACGCCCCGCTTACTACCGGGGCGTTTTTATTTTATATGTTTAATTTCCTTACTCTTATTCGTCCTAATTTTTCAGATACCTTATTAATAAAAACCTGATTGTCCCTAATCTGTAGCATTATTTCATCATTATCAGCATTAGGCAAAACTTGTGATATAAGACTTGCGATGTATTTATCCATCAATCTCCATCTTAAATCCAGAATTAGCTGATCTACATGTTCAACAATTGTATCGACCTTTAATCTTACGGGTATACTTTGCTTTTCTTCCCAACCACTTAAAAGATATTTTTCATCTTCCATGTACAGCTCGGTTGCAAACCCTTGTAAGTCCTGAGAAACATCATTTATTGAAAAAGCCCGTTTTTCTGTCAGCGCATAGGATTTATAAATCAATTCGTCATACAATCCTTTAAAGAGCGTATTTGAAAACTCAATTTCGTCTTCAAGAATATTCATGTATATCCTCTCATATACCCTGCACATTTTCTTTTCCTTGACAAGCTTTTCAACTCCAAACTCATCAAACTTTATGTAACTATCCTCAAATTCATCCTCAACGTGCCCATATTTTAAAAGCGCATCAACAATTGCTTTTTCTATGCCATCTAACGAACTCATTTCCTCATTCCTATATTGCTCGTCCGGAGACATCATTACGTCATCATACACAGGCCTCATTGCGTTCTCACGCTGCTCTTCCTTCATCTTTTTTCCGGCATCTGCGACATCTTTTTGTACCAGTTGGGCAAGTGTACTGGAAAGTACCTGTTCTGATATATCCATTATGCGTGCACATTCCTGAATATATATTTCACGCTGAATACGATCAGGTATCTTAGAGATACTGGTAACCATATCCCTAATCAGTCCGGCTTTCTTTACAGGATCGTTCTTTGCTTCATCCATAAGAAGCCCTGCCTTAAACTGTATAAAATCTTTAGAATTATCATTCAGGTAAGCAACCAGCTCATCATGTGGCGTTTTCTTGGCAAAACTGTCAGGATCTTCGCCATCAGGAAAGGCACACACCTTTACGTTCATTCCTTCTTCAAGAATAAGATCGATACCACGGATAGAAGCCCTTAATCCTGCTGCATCACCATCAAAAAGAACCGTTATGTTTTTCGTAAGCCTGTTGATAAGCCTTATCTGATCAGGTGTAAGTGCAGTACCCGATGACGCTACCGTATTTTCTATACCTGCCTGATGGAATTGTATTACATCTGTATATCCCTCTACAAGGTAACAGTTATCAAGTTTAGCGATAGCCTGCTTAGCATGGTAAATACCATAAAGCACTTTACTCTTATGATAAATGTCGCTTTCAGGTGAATTGAGGTATTTGGCAGCTTTTTTATCGTTTCCTAATATTCTCCCTCCAAAACCAAGCACTCGCCCCGACATACTTTGAATAGGAAACATAACCCTACCGCGAAAACGGTCAATATGTCTGCCATCTTCACGCACAATTGTAAATCCTGTCTTATCAAGATACTCGAGCTTGTAAGCCTTACCAAGCGCTTCTTTCGTAAAGGCATCCCATTCTTCCGGAGAATAACCTAATCCGAATTTTTTTATGGTATCACCTGTAAAACCACGCTCCTTAAAATAAGAGTAGCCAATAGCCTGTCCTTCGTCGGTATTTGAAAGGGTATTTTGAAAATATTTTTGAGCAAACTCCGAGACAAGATACATACTCTCCTTCTCATTTGCCTGTTCTTTATCTTGTTCCGTCTGCTCGGTTTCTTCGAGTTCTATATTGTATTTTTTTGCCAGGTATCGAATAGCCTCCGGATAGGTAAAATGTTCGTGTTCCATTAAAAAGGCCACCGCATTCCCACCTTTACCCGAACTAAAATCTTTCCATATCTGCTTTACCGGCGACACCATAAACGAAGGCGATTTTTCATTACTGAACGGGCTCAACCCTTTAAGGTTTGAACCTGCTCTTTTTAAATTAACAAAATCACCAATAACCTCCTCAACGCGGGCGGTCTCAAAAACGGTATCTATACTGGCTTTGGATATCAAAATGTAACAGGAAAAATTATATGAGTGCCAAAGTTACAAAATAAAAAAGCAGGCTCTTACTCAGCCTGCTTTTCATTACCAAAAAAAAAAGAAATACACTACATCTAATGATCACTGATCCTGTTAAAGTATTAAGAATTGGACAGTTCCTTACACTTTGATAACCTTTCACAGTAATCCTAAAAACTTTTTCAAAAATACGCCCAAAGTACCTTTCAAAAAATACCCAACAATGGGTATTTTACTCTTTTCAATGTTAAGAATTGCATTTTTTCACCAAATGGTGACATACATAATAAAAAGAAGGGTGTCGTTTACGCCAACACCCTTCTTTCAAAGTACAAAACTAACCCTTATGTTTAATTGAAGTCAAAACGCAATCCTAAAGAAAAGTTATTCTGATCAATATCGTTGTTATTAAATACCGGCTGAAGATCGTATTTTGCATACACACTAATATCTCTATAACCTACATAAGCACTTAAACCGTATGCAAAATCATTTACATTAAAATCGCCTTTGGTTTTATCCCTAACCCTGTTACCATTATCATTCTTGTATTTAAGAATCTGTTTCTCTTTTACATTTACACCTGCATATCCTCCAACACCTAACCTGAAACCTTTCTGAATCGGATAATATACCTTATCTCCATTCACTTTTTTTGGAGTAAAATCAAATTCCAAATGCATTGGCACAACAAGGTTAACATAACGAAGACGTACCTTATCAAGATTCCTTCCTGAATCTACTAATAATGTCTTATCTCCATCTGTCACGAATATTTTATCATCCTTTGGCCTTAGATTGTTATACTGAAGTGAAAGTCCGTATTTAAAATGCAGCAGATTATTGTTGTCGAATATTCTTGTATTCCATGCTATACCCCACTCATAAAAATCAGATCTGTCCTCAAAATTCGCGGTATCCACTTTTCCGTCAGTCATTAGGCGGTTTATCCCTAAAGCAAACACAAACTGCGAAGTAGTCCTTTTGTAATCATAACGTTGTACAGAAACCTTAGTAGAATCTTCGTCATCATCGCCTCTTTCATAAGTAATAAAAGCTATCTTGTGCTTTTTTCTATCATTGTATGCCACTTTACCATCTACTTTATCTTTTACCAACTGATCTAGTTTAGCTTGTTCTACTGCTACTTTAGTTTCGATATTTGTAGCACGTTTTTCAGCATATTGCTGCTTTTGTGCTTCAGCCTGCTCTGCTGTTATCTCTTTATTATCAAGCTTAACATTTACCGATTCTACCTCAATTTTAAGCGAATCCTTTTGCTGTTTGGTAATAGTCTCTATGTTTTTAGAGATCTCTTTAGCTCTTTCTTCAAAAGTTGCAGGCTTAGTTTCCTGTCCTAAAACTTTGGTCGCAAGAAGGCATAGCAATCCTGCCACATAAAAAGTTATTGTTTTCATGTTGATGATTTTTAATTATTTGTTATTGGTGATTTTATTCGTAATTCCTGTTCGCAACTGCCGAGCGCACTGCTTTAAAGTTTTTAGCTGCTCCTATAAGTACCCTGTCTTTAAAACTATCGTCAAGTTCTTCTTCAACAGCCGAAAGCAGTGAGTTTGGATCTACTTTTACAGTTGATTTCTTTTTAGCTGTTTCGGCAGATGTTGCATCAGCAAGTATTTTGTCAGTATTTTCGCGCACTATTATCGGCGACTCTTGTTTCTCATTTGAAGCAATCACTCCCTGTGGTAAAACCTGTGTAGCTTTTTCTGTTTTAATAATAGTTTTTCCTGCCTCGGTATTGATCTTTCCACTTTGTTTACGAGGCGACTGATGAGCAACGGCTTCCTGTGTTCTTACCGGAGCAACAACCACCTCACTCTCTACGGAATCAGACTCGTTTTGAACCTCATTATCATTTACCACTACACTATTATTGGTGTCAATTCCTGAATTTTCCTTTTCCTGGTTTAAGAACAGTACCCCAACCAGAAGGAATACTAAAAAAGCAGCAGCGATATACATCCAGCTTCTGTTCTTTTTCGGTTTTTTATTTTCAGCAACCGAAAGCATCGCATCAAGCCTGTCCCAGGCCATGTCAGAGGGCTGAATGGTCCTTTGCTCCAGCTTCTCTTTAAACTCCTTTTCCATTTTATTCGGTTCCATTTTCGTAATTCTTTAATTTGTTAATCTGATCCTTCAGCATCTTCCTTGCATGCGACAACTGCGATTTCGATGTACCTTCGTTTATCCCGAGCATCTTCGCTATTTCCTGGTGCTTAAACCCCTCAATCGCATAAAGGTTAAACACCATCCGGTATCCGTCCGGCAAACCATCAATGAGCGATTGTATATCTTCTACCGAAAAATGACTTTCTATATTATTAAAAGTATCTTCCACATAAAACTCATCTTCAAGGAACTTTACTTTTTTCTGCACCCTCAGGTAAGAAATACATTCATTTACCATTATCCTCCTGATCCAGCCTTCAAAACTCCCTTTATTCTCAAAGTTTTTTATATTGGTAAAGACTTTCATAAAGGCCGTTATCATTATATCTTCTGCCTGGTGTACATCTTTTACATACTGCCTGCAAATACTCAGCATCTTCGGAGCATGTTTAGAGTAGATCTGTTGCTGTGCGTGACGATTATTCTCCGCCGCCTGTGCAATGGTATCTTTCTCTTCCTGATGTAGGGCAATTACTTTCAAAACGATTGGTTGTTTGGTTTAGCGGTCATTTTTCAATTATTAACCGACTTCTATTAGCATAGACGAGATGTCTTTTAAAATGGTTGCATCAATAGATAAAAATAATTCATTTTTTATAAATATTTTTTTTTGACCACTCAAAATAAAAACATAAAAGCCACTCAATGAGCGGCTTTACTTAAATATTGGACTTAAAATTATATTTTTCTTTCTATAACATAATTTACCATCAGCACTAATGCATCTTTATATATGGATGCCGGATAGTCTGCTAATAATAAAAGAGCCTCTTCCCTAAACTCTGCCATGCGCTTTTCAGCATAAGCCAGTCCCTGTTTCTTCTTAACAAAGTCAATAACCTCCTTAACGCGTTTTTTGTCTTTGTTATGGTTCTTAACCGAGTTTATTACCCATCGTTTTTCTTCTTTAGTGCAATTATTAAGCGCATAGATAAGCGGAAGGGTCATTTTTTGTTCTTTAATATCAATACCTGTAGGTTTACCTATCGAATCTTCAGTATAATCAAACAGGTCATCTTTAATTTGGAAAGCCATACCTATAAGCTCCCCAAACTTTCTCATCCTTTCGGTATGCACCCCATCCGGATCTACCGAACAGGCTCCCAACGAGCAGCATGCTGCAATAAGTGTCGCCGTTTTTTGACGTATGATCTCATAATATACATCCTCCGTAATATCAAGCCTGCGGGCTTTCTCAATCTGAAGCAGCTCTCCTTCGCTCATTTCACGTACGGCTACCGATATTATCCTTAGCAAATCAAAATCGCCATTATCGATAGAAAGCAGCAATCCTTTAGAAAGCAGATAGTCTCCAACTAATACTGCAATCTTATTCTTCCATAATGCATTAATAGAAAAGAATCCCCTGCGCCTGTTACTGTCATCCACGACATCATCATGCACCAGGGTAGCGGTATGGATAAGCTCAATTACTGATGCTCCCCTGTAAGTGCGTTCGTTTACTGTACCGCCGCTTACCATTTTAGCAGTAAGGAACACAAACATAGGGCGCATCTGCTTCCCTTTACGATTTACTATATAATATGTGATTCTGTTTAGCAACGCCACTTTAGAAGACATCGACTCATGAAACTTTTTCTCGAAAAGTTCCATTTCCTGAGATATGGGCTGCTTAATTTGCTCGGTAATTTTCATGCCCTCCAAAAATACGCAAAAGCGAGTTAACAGCAAACACTACTTTGCTTCAAAAATTTTAATATTTCTTTAAAAAACACATACCTCTTTTACGGTTAAATATAAAGCCAAACATTAAAAAAAACGAAAGCCGCCGGTTATACTCCGGCGGCTTCGTTTTTATTAGCAAGCTGTCCACAGGCAGCATCTATATCTTTTCCACGGCTACGTCGCACTTTTGCAACAATATCGTTTCGTTCTAAAGCTTTTATATAGGCATCTATCACTTCCGGATCTGCCTGCTGAAACTCTCCGTCATCAATAGGATTGTATTCAATAAGATTCACTTTACACGGAACATATTTACAGAATTTTACAAGTGCATCAATATCCACTTTTCTGTCATTAATTCCTTTCCATACCACATATTCATAGGTAACACGGCTTTTGGTCTTTTTGTACCAGTACTCCAGTGATTCACGCAAGTCTGCCAGAGGAAAGTTTTCGCTGAAAGGCATAATCCTGGAACGAACCTCATCGATAGCAGAGTGTAACGAAACAGCCAGCTTAAAACGAACATCATCATCTGCCAGCTTTTTTATCATCTTAGGTAGTCCTGAAGTAGAAACAGTAATACGCTTGGGTGACATACCCAATCCTTCAGGAGAAGTAATCTTATCGATAGCTTTAATAACATTATTATAGTTCATAAGCGGCTCTCCCATGCCCATGAATACAATGTTAGAAAGCGGCCTGTTATGGTAAAAACGACTTTCGGCATCAATAGCAGCCACCTGGTCAAAAATCTCATCCGGATTAAGGTTTCGCATACGCTTTAGTCTTGCTGTAGCACAAAAATTACAATCAAGACTGCACCCTACCTGACTCGACACACAGGCAGTAGTACGGGTTTCTGTAGGTATAAGAACCGACTCAACGACAAGCCCATCATGCAGGCGCACAGCATTTTTTACAGTACCATCACTGCTTTGCTGCATCTGGTCTACATGAATGTGGTTGATAACAAAATTATCTTCCAGCATCTGCCTTGTGCTTTTGGCAACATTGGTCATATCATCAAAGCTATGGGCATTTTTGCTCCACAGCCACTCATACACCTGGTTACCCCTAAATGCCTTATCGCCATTAGCTACAAAAAAATCGCGCAATTGCTCTTTTGTAAGTGCCCTTATATCTTTCTTCTCCGTTTGCATGCCGCAAAGGTACTAACTATTTAGCAAATATCCGTTTATCAGGATTACGCATAAAACACAAACTCCGGAAGCGGGATTTCCTGCTTCCGGAGTTGAATATATTTATTTATCGGCTTTACTGTTTTATCAGCTTATAATTAGCTGCTTTTCCGGTAGCCGTTTCTCTCACATTAAGCATATAAACACCAGCCGCATTCGAGCTGATATCTACATTGCCTGTCTGATTAAGGCTTCCTGTGTTAATTGTCTGTCCCAGCATATTGGTTAATGTATAATCAAGATTATTCTCCGACACAATATTAAAAATGCCTGAAGACGGATTCGGATATATTTTCACGGAAGCTTTAAAAGCAAAATCGTCTGCTGCAAGAACGTCAGTAAGCCTGAAATTTACAGTCTCCGAACTACCAAATGCACCCCCTAAATGAATCAGTGTCCCTTCAGGTGTCTCTAACCTGTAAAAACCAGGTCCGTAATCGCAACACATACCATCACCCTCACTATCATAAATGGTAAATGTGTAGCAACCGGCAGTGGTCAGCGTAAAAGTTTGCGAGAAAGATTCAAACTCGCTATAGTTATCACCTTCATACAAAACAACACCTGCTTCATTTTTAAGTTCCCATGATGTTTCTTCAGCAAAATAATCCGTCTGAAGAGAAAACTCAACATTCGTTATTGGCATAACGGTCACAATAAAACTGTTAACCACCAAATTATCCGATGTATCTTCGTCGTTCTGTCCGTTAGGCATAGTAACTTCAACAGAGAGTGTATTCTCACCTGAGGTTCCCTCTAGCACAGGCAACTCAATATCAATTGCTGTATTCACAACAAGGTCCCCTGTCCAGTTTATAACCGACGGAACATTATTAAACGTATAAGTAATTTGTGCAGAGGTAAGATTTTGCGTTCCTTTATTCACCAGACGTATTACAGGATGAACATCATTATCACAACCTGTCAGACCCAGCTCAGAGACAGAAACTCTTGCATTAACAACATATACCGGTTGTTCAGGATAATAATTAACTGTCGTTGCTCCTGTATTTGTTGGGTCAAGCCAGTCTTTAAGCCTTGTTGAAGAAGTTGTTCCGGCATCCCACGATTTGCCAAGCCTTCCGTAAACATCGTCTCCTCCATTATCTGTATCTCCATTACAGCCTGAAGTTCCTCCATATAACTGACCAATTATTCTTCCGTCCTGATTGAACAATGGTGATCCAGAAGAACCACCCTGAGTTACTCCCAGATCCCAATCAGCAACTTCCCACATAAATTCGCCTCCATCATTATTTAATATTGGCGCGTCAAAATCCCTACAGGCTTTCATAATATCTCCCGCCGGGTGGTGAATTCCAAAAGTTGATTGCGCAGGCGTTTCACTTCTGTCCCAACCTGCCCAAACCAAATCCCATTCTGTCGGCAAAGTGGAGGTAATCTGTAACAGGCAGAAATCACTCTGGGCACGTTTTGCCTTTAACTGAGCACCACTAACTGTTTGATAATAATTTGGTGCATTATCGGTACTTACAGCACTACCGGCGCAAACAGGATTAGGGCTAATCCAGTTAAAACGAAATGACCATTGATTTATAGTCTCGTCGGCACAATGATTAGCTGTTAAAAAATAAGGAGTACCATCATTGCTGGTATTATTTATAAGTGCACCTGTACAAAATGATGAATTGGCAACAATAATAAGTGCTACAGACTTTTTGTTGATGTCTTTAAGTCCGTCAATATCATCCATAAAGCAATTCACATCATAGTTACAATTGCCTGATGTATTAAGTCCATCACTTGGATCTTTCTGAAATGCACTTAGTGACCTGTAACCATGTACTACTTTAAACACCTCCAGTTTACCCTGACCGGCTACGGCAGCAGGTTCATAATATTCAATCCAGATATCATCTCCTTTTACCAGCCAGGTTCCAAGCTCACGCTTTTCATTATTCTGCTGCTCATCATAAGCACCAAGCAAATCAGTCCTGTCATTATTATACAGATATACTTTTGCTCCCTTCGGCATGTAAAAGTCACTAAAAAGGAAATTTAGTGTCTGGGCTCCTGTTGAAGAGTAGCGCATCCTCCAAACCCGGTCTCCATTAGCCAAAACACTCCAGTTACCGCTATTTTGTAAATTATGATCAACAATAAACTCAAAACCATAACGCCATGGCTTTCCATTATCTTTATCCGTTATTTCGTCCTGAGCCTGAAGTTTTGAAAGGTCAAAATCCGGCATCCTATAGGCTTCGAAGGGTTCGAAACCTTTATTTTTCCAACTAAAGGGCTTGCCTTCATTTGTTACCTGTGCTGAAGCTATGCCAACAAGCATAAGCAACATGAACGTAATTTTTCTTTTCATTCGCTATTTTATGATTGTAAACAGAATATTTAGTTGTTACAAATATAACAAAAACAACTATTTGCGTTATTAATATTTTACAACTTTGAATTCTATAGTATGTCCCGAACTTTCGGTTATTACCAAAGGATAAACTCCTACTACCGCTCCCGAAATATCTATGCTGTTATTACCCGGCACTAACCGACCATGCGCTATTAACTGACCTACCATATTGAAAAGAGCAAAGTCGCATACTTTAGGAGAATCAATAGTAACAATCCCTGAAGACGGATTAGGATATACAGAAAATTTAATATCCTTTTGAGGCGCATCTGTTGAAGAACGGTAATTTATGGTCAGGGCGTTGGTATTTTCCGGATCCAGCCAGTCTTTCAGCCTTGTAGCAGAAGTACCTCCCCCATTCCATGAAATATCAAATCGGCCATAAATATCATAACCACCATTATCGGAAGTACCATTGCAACCTGATTCCCCTCCATACAACTGACCAATTATCCTTCCGTTATTGTCAAATAAAGCCGACCCGGAAGATCCTGACTCAGTAACACCCATTTCCCAGTCATTAACCACCCACATAAAAAGCCCGTCGCTATTATTTATTGATGGAGCATTATTATCCTTGCTGGCTTTCATAATATCTCCGGAAGGATGATGGATACCAAAAGTAGATGATGGCGGGGTTGTACTCCTGCTCCACCCTGCCCATACCAAATCCCATGCCTCCGGAAGCTGAGAAGTAAGCTTAAGAAGGCAAAAATCGCTGGCGGCACTCTTAGCTTTTAATTCAGCACCGCTCACAGTCTGGTAATAATTCGGAGCATTGGTAGTGCTATCAGTACTCTCTGCACATACCGGATTTGGACTTATCCAGTTAAAACGAAATGCCCAGTTAGATACATTTTTCCCTTCAGCGCAATGATTCGCCGTAAGCAAATAAGGCGTACCGTCACTTGTCGTAGTATTGATAAGCGTACCGGTACAAAAACTTGAGTTGTTTACTATGATCAGACCTACCGCTTTTTTATTGATATCTTTATAACTGTTGATAGTACCCATATCACAATCTACATCATAATTGCAGTCACCCGATGCATTGAGATCATCATCCGGCGATTTTTTCATAGTTGCAACAGATCTGTAGCCATGAACAACTTTAAAGATTTCCAGTTTACCCATTCCTTTTACAGCAGCCGGTTCATAGTATTCTATCCAGATATCATCACCGCTTACCAGCCAAGTACCTAATTCTCTTCGTTCGTTATTCTGCGCTGCATCATAAGCCCCAAGCAAATCTGTTCTTTCATCGTTGTACAGGTATACTTTTGCCCCTTCAGGCATATAATAATCACTAAAAAGGAAATTCAGTGTTTTAGCCCCTTTGGAGTAATAACGAATTCGCCAAACCCGGTCTCCATTAGGTAAAGCAGTCCACTCACCGCTGTTATTAAGATTATTATCTACTAAAAATTCATAGCCATAGCGCCATGCCTTTTTTTTATCGGCATCATTAATTTTATCTTCTTCCCGGAGTTTAGCAATATCAAAAACAGGCATGATAATTTTATCTATCCTGCTCTTTTTAGTAAATCCCCAGCTTAAGGGTTTACCTTCATTAGTAACCTGACTGTATCCGGCGATAAAAACAAAAATCAATAAAAATGTAGATATACCTTTCATAATTAGCATTTAGCCCAGTAAAAATAACCGTTTAAATGTTAAATTGTTCCGTTTGCAAAACTTTCTGATATAATTTATCCGTACCCCGTCATTTATTACCTTTGTCAAAAATCATTTTATGCATTTCATATCGGAAGAACTTGAGGATTATGCTGCTTTCCATAGCGAAAACGAACCTGCTTTACTGACTGCCCTGAACAGGGAAACCCACCAGAAAATACTTCAGCCACGAATGCTGAGCGGACATTTTCAGGGAAGGGTATTAAGTATAATATCTAAACTTGTAAATCCTAAGCATATACTTGAAATTGGAACTTACACAGGGTATGCTACGCTTTGCCTGGCCGAAGGTTTACAGGAAAACGGAACGCTTGACACCATGGACAATAATGAGGAATTGTTTGATTTTCAAAGAAAGTATTTTGATCTTTCTTCGTGGAAAGACCAAATAACACAGCACCTGGGCAATGCGCTAGATATGATACCATCGCTAAACAAGAAATTTGACCTTGTTTTTATCGATGCAGATAAAGAGAACTACATCAACTATTTTAATATGATAGTACCTATGATGAACAAAGGTGGCATCATATTATCCGACAATGTATTGTGGAGCGGAAAAGTACTTGAACCTGTAAAAGCAAACGATAAAAGCACAAAAATACTTTTAGAATACAATCAGTTGCTTAAGGAAGACCCGAGAGTCGAAACAGTATTGTTACCCATTCGTGATGGGCTCACTGTTAGTAGGGTTATCTAAATTTTCTTTTTGAGGAAAATATTTATCCCTTAAATAAACATATAATTTTAATACAAGCCAGGCGGTAAAAATGCCCCACGCATAACCTACAAGGATATCGCCCGGATAATGCAACCCAAGATAAATACGGCTGTAGGCAAATATAAGTGGCCATAAAAAGAAGAAGCCCATATATTTGAGATACGGCCTCAAAACTTTATACAGAAAAAAAGCAGCAGCCATAGAGTTGGCAGCATGCCCAGAAATAAAACTGAAAGACCTGCGGTGCTGAACTGCCCTGATAATACCCGCAATTTCAGGATTATTACCAGGTCTTAACCTTTGGAAACCATTTTTAAAAAGGTTCGTAGTCTGATCTGTAAAGGCGATAAGTACAGCTATCATTCCTACCACTAAGAGCGCGTGGCGCCATCCTAGTCTTTTAAAGGTAAGATAAGCAATAATGGCAAAAACCGGAATCCAGTTTTGCTGTTTTGTTATGAATTCCCAAAAAGGGTCAAAAAATTCAGAACCAAGGGAATTCAGGTATACAAATACATCCCTGTCAAGGTTTGCCAGCTTATCAAGCATATTATCTGATGCGTTTTATTGGTCCCGACATATCTTCAATATCCTCTTTCACCTTGTCAATCTCGCCGGTAATATTTTTAGTTATATTATCACTGCCAATATCCTCAAATGATCTTTTGATACCATCAAGGTCGGCACTTTTATGAATCTCGCTTTTTATCTCGTTAGAGGCATTCTTAAGTTGCTGCATACCTTTACCAAGGCCGCGCGCAATTTCCGGAATCTTGTCAGACCCAAACAACATAAGCACCACTATTATGATGAAGAAAATCTCTCCTCCTCCTATTCCAAACATAGCTTCAAAAATTTAATATACAAAGGTATTATAAATTACGTTTTTAATTGGCTTAGGGTTTGCGATTTTACAATTACTAAACCTAATTTAACTTATTTACTTCCTTTTTTCTCCAACTGATCGAATTTTGAGCCAGATTCCTGCTTTGGCCAGCTATTATTTGAAGTATCAACATCGGCAGTAAGCAATTTAGGATCAAGCATAATTTTAGTAACTTTCTTCTCAGTTGCAAAAACACGTGAAGCCGTTTCGTTGTTCTTTCTCCATATCTGAACCGGGAAGGTATGACTTTCTGTAGTACCATCTTCAAAAGCAAGCTCAACAATTATTGGCATAAGCATATCGCCCGGCTTGTTAAAAGTCACTTCATAAAAATATTTCGGAGCTTTTAGCCTGGTTCTTTCTTCCGGCGTAAACTTAGACCCCATATAATCTTCAAGTAGCCTTACATCTTGCACATCAAGGGCTTTTTTATCCCTGTTCTTTAGCTCAGACTCGTCAGCAACCATATAAACAAAAGGACCTTTTTCCCTGTCGAATCTTCCTTTTTTGATGTTAACATCTTTCAGGCTTTCAGGCTGTGTTTCGGTAACATAATATTGTTTTACTTCCTGTATCCCCATATCTACATAATCGGTAGTATAGAACCAGCCTCTCCAAAACCAGTCAAGATCAACAGCCGAAGCATCTTCCATAGTCCTGAAAAAATCTTCCGGCGTTGGGTGCTTAAACTTCCAACGGTTAGCATACGTTTTAAAAGCATGATCAAATAGTTCTTTGCCCATAACCACCTCACGAAGCATATTAAGTCCGGTTGCCGGTTTCGCATAAGCATTAGAGCCAAACTGATGTATAGCTTCAGAATTTGTCATTATAGGCTCCAGAAATTTCTGATCACCACTCATATAGGGTACTATCTTGGCAGCAGGTCCACGCGATGACGGATAGTTAGCATCATACTCCTGCTCTGTAAGATACTGAAGGAAAGTATTAAGCCCTTCGTCCATCCAGGTCCACTGCCTTTCATCAGAATTCACGATCATTGGGAAGAAATTGTGCCCTACCTCATGAATAATAACACTCATATTACCCCATTTGATCCTTTCACTCACAAAACCTTTTTCATCAGGTCTTCCGTAGTTCCAGCATATCATTGGGTACTCCATCCCCTGATCTTCAGCAGATACTGATATCGCCTTAGGATAAGGGTAATCAAAAGTATATTTAGAATATGTTTTTAAAGTATGTGCTACCACTTTAGTAGAGGTGTCTCCCCATAGCGGATTAGCTTCTTTAGGGTAAAGCGAAATTGCCATTACGGTTTTCTCCGACAGCTTTACTGCCATTGCATCATAAATAAATTTCCTTGATGTTGAGAAAGCAAAATCCCTGACATTAGTAGCTTTAAATTTCCAGGTTTTCTTTTGCGATGAGAAACCTTTCTCCGCTTTTTCAGCCTCTTCCTGTGTTACAATAACGACAGGCTTATCATAGGTTTTTGTTGCAAGTTCATAACGCTTCAATTGTTCAGGTGTCAGCACTTCGGCCCTGTTTTGAAGCTCACCCGTACCATCCATAATATGATCGGCAGGAACAGTAATATTCACTTCAAAATTACCAAATGGCAATGCAAACTCTCCCGCTCCCCAAAACTGCATATTCTGCCAACCTTCCACATCATTATAAACCGCCATTCTAGGATAGAACTGCGCTATTACATACAGGTTGTTATTATCCTTATCAAAATGCTCATAGCCCGAACGAAAACCATAAACACGGTAATTATTTACCGTGTACCACCATTTGATCGAAAACGAAACTTTTGCTCCCGGTTTCAGTGGTGTCGGCAGGTCGATACGCATCATTGTTTGGTTAATAATGTAATTCAAAGGCTTACCATTAGCATCCTGAACATACTCAATATTAAATCCTCCCGGAAAGCCATCTTCAAAATAACGACGCGAAAAAGCATCAGGTTTGTAGGCCTGATCCATTTTCTGACTCTCTACAAGTTTCGATTTCGAATCTTTTGCCTGTTGGTTCTGATCGAGCTGTACCCAAAGATAATCCAGTGTTTCAGGCGAGTTATTATGATAGGTAATTGTTTCTTTACCTAAAATCTTAGTGTTTTTATCATCAAGCTCTATATCCATTTTATAGTCGGCCTGCTGCTGATAATACGCAGGTCCCGGAGCTCCCGATGCAGTACGGAACATATTTGGCGTTGCCAGAAGATCATACATCTGACTAAACTTATTACTGTCCTTATGCCCCGGCTCACGCTTTTGAACATTTTTTTCCTGAGCTGTAATTTGTATTGCCGACAACAACGACAACGTATATAGTAGTTTCTTCATAATCCAGATTTTAGAACCCGAGTACACCTCCGGTTGTACCATTAGTCAGCAAAAGACTTTTTTTGTTACCACCTACCGCAACATGAATTATATTTTGCTGATCATCAAACACATCTAACAAAACAGTAGTATCTACAACCAAAGACTTTATAGCTTTTTCAGCCGGAAGTGTGTAATAACATACAAGAATATCATCTTCCTTTTCTTTTCCCAAAAATTTTATCTGTTTTTCTTTACCGTTTATTTTTATGTGTAGTTTTTCCGTTATGTATTTCTTGATGTATTCATCGGTTCCGGCAACTTCAGTTGATGTACCAATGTAAAAGTGCTTCTTGTATTTTTTTACGAAAGCCGTTTCAAGGTCATCGATAAAAATACGCGAAGTCATTTGTATTTCCTTTTTTGCAGGAACATAGTTTAGCTGAAATACCGACACATAATACTTATGTGCGCTAACAGCCATCATAACTGTAACGGAAAGTAAAAGGGTAATACTTGCGGCAATTTTTCTCATCGCCCCAAATGTAATAAACTTAATGATTTATTTACCCTTTTTTAAATATTCTGAACTCTGATTCACAAGATAGTCAGTAAGTTCAAACTCATATTTAGGCTCAAGCATCCAGGCAGTTTCTTTTCCTTTGTCGCAATAAGCCAGAAATAGCCCAATCTCATCATTGGGAATTTTAAGCATATTGGTGAAAAAATGATGTGTATAGCGTTCTTTTACATTCTCAGAAAAATTCTTAGCACTGCTATTGCCATAAATCTCACCTTTATCAGTGCGTTTCTTTTTCTTAAAGATCATTTTATAGACTTCATTGAAATTAACTCCTGTCAGCGGACTCCCCAAAACATTGCTTGGCAATGCCGTATTAGGATTCGCAATTGGCCTTATCGTGGGATCACTGGCTATAAGACCGGCAGAATTCATTCCTCCTGTTATGTTTTTAGTCTTAGTGTTTTTACTATCACTTTCCAGATCTCCGGTAAGTGCATTAGCCTTAATCACTACCTCATCAAGCACTGTAACATCAACGTTAAGCTCAATAACAAGTCTCCTTCCTGTAAAATGTTCTTTTTTCAACACCAGTTTTGCTTCACGCACTGCTATCCCTGAAAATAATAGCGTATCTGTTGGTCGGGCATATATGGTAAAGTCACCATTCCCATCGGTAATAGCCTTTATATTCGAGGTAATATTCTGTACCGAAAGATTCTCTACATTCAGTGAATCAGCTACTACACGGCCGGCTAATATTTGTCGCGGCTGCTTTTGAGCAAATCCGATTAGTGGTATCAGCAGAAAAAGAAAAAACAGAAACTTGGCTTTCATAATTATTGGGTTAGGTTGGCAAATCGTAAATATCTTTCTTTAAGATAAGCTATAAGTTCAGATTCATTTTTAGGATCGAGCAGGTATCGTTTTGCCCCATCATTGCAAAAATTAAGAAATAAGCCCAGCTTTTCGCGTGGAACTTTTATAATCTCAGTGAAAAATGATTCAGAATAGCTTTCCTGCAGGATTTTTGAAAATGATTTTTGCTCTACTTTAGCATTTGCGTATAACTTATCTTTTGAAGAGCCTTTTTTATTTTTTGAATCCGAAGAACTTAACGCATCGGCAAGCAGCCCATACACAGCGATAAAATTCAGATTCATCGATGGGTTATCAACAACCCTCCCCAGATTCAGTAAAGATGGATCAAAATCATCTTTGAATTTTTCATTAAGCAATACCACATCGGTGTTTTTGCTATCAATGTAAAGATTACCCGTAAGCCCGCTAAGTTCTATATCATCAAGCAAAATTGCAGACGGCACAAGCCGTACTACAAAAAGCTCCTCCTTTACATCAATTGCCGTAAGTGTATACTGAAGAGTTTTAAAAGCCGGTGCTGCAAACTCAAGCACGTCTCCTTCTTTAGCATTGATAGTAAAGCTTGATTGCTCATTTACTTTCCCCGCTACTCCTGTTGTGGTATTTTTTACTTCCAGAAATTCAATAGTCATTTCATCTGCAATAGCTTTACCATACACTATATGCCTTTCCTGCGCAAAAAAAAGCGTCGGTAAAAAAAACAGAACAAATGCTATTATATTTTTCATGGTTGGTTATTTATAGCTATTTATCTTCCTGCTGAAGTTTGAGGTATTTTTTAGCCAGTTCTGCGAGCATAAAATCCACATACGCTTTGTTATTTCCTTTTATAGCTACAGTAAACTCTTCATTTTCTGCCAGGTAATACAGGAAACCGTTAACCTTCTCTTTTGGAATATTATAATTCGCAGTAAATTCTTCATCGCTGTATAACCCCCGCACTTTATCTATAGTCCCCTCCTGCTTTTCGGTCTCATAGGCTCTTTTCAACATTTTAGTGCGCCCCGAGATAGCATTTATAATAGGATCAAGTCCAATAACCGTTCCTACAGTCATTGCGCTGGCCGTATACAGCCTGCGTTCGGCTACCGTATATCGTTTCTGCCCTTTAGGCACCAGCCCTAAAGCTTCCGAATTAATGTGACTGTATTTATTTATAACAACCTCCTGAAGCTCGTAAGAATTAAAGTTTACGCTTATTATATAAGGCGTTACCTTAAACGAATCAGTATTAAGCATAAATTCGCGCACTACAATTTTAGTACTGTATACCACCAGCCTGTCACCTGGCTTTGCTACAAGATCGAAAAATCCTTTATAATCGGTTTTAACTTCAGTTCCGGCAGTCTTGTTGATTACAAAAACATCACCAACACCATTATCACCAACAACTACCCTTCCTAACATTTTTTGTCTTTCCTGCGAGAATGCAGCAAATGACAGGAATAACAAAATATACAGTAGTTTAGTTTTCATCTTTTATAAGTTGAAGGTATTTTCCTGACAATCCACTCATCAGAAACCTTGCCATAGTATCGTTCTTGTTTTTTATGGCTCTGGCAAAATTAGCATCTTCGACAAGGTAATATACAAACCCCCTCACATATTCTAACGGTATATTGAATTTCGTCACAAGTTCTTCCTCACTATAAATATAGTTAATCTTCTCCATAAGATTTTCCTTTTCGGCAGTCTCATTGGCTTTTTTTAACATTTTAGTGCGTCCGGTCAGGGCATTTATAACCGGATCCAATCCCATAGGATTCATTTTGGATGAACTTGCTGTCAGCAATCTTTTTTCTGTGGGCGTATATTTCTTTTGTCCCTTTGGAACCAAACCCAAAGACTCCGCATTGATATAACTGTAATCAACAATAATTAACTCTTCGAGATGATGTACATACTTTTCAACAGGGACTATAAGAAGCGTAGATTTCACATCTTCTTCTTCAAGCGTAATTTCTTTAGCTACAATATTTATTGCCGAAAAGATTATGGTGTCGTTTGCTCTGGCAGGAATCGTAAAGTAACCACCCCGTGTTGTGGTAACCGAATTATCTGCCGTTTTATTAATAACATAGATACCTTCAAGGTCTTCGGCATCTGATTTGATTTTTCCGTTAACAGGGACACGTTCCTGCGCTGTGAGTAAGGATGTAGCAGCAACAGAAATCAGGAAAAATAAATTTTTCAAGTACGTGAGTTTAGGTGATTAATGAATCAAGCAGAAAAGCTACGCTGCAAGTGTATCAAAACTTTGTAACTTTACCTCTTCTTAGATTATTAAACGGATGAAAAAATTAATTATTGCAAGCACTTCTACTTTACACGGAGGCGCTTACCTTGAATATTTACTACCTACGCTCGAAGTACATTTTAAAGATTGCAAATCGTTGCTTTTTGTACCGTATGCGAGACCGGGCGGCATTAGCCACGACGACTACACTAAAAAAGTAGCTGAAACATTCGCTACTATAAATATCAGTGTTAAAGGGCTTCATGAATTTAACAACCCCGAGCAGGCAGTAGCCGATGCCGAAGCCATATTTACAGGTGGCGGAAATACCTTTTTACTGGTTACCCAACTGTATCAGAACAATGTAATGACTGCCATTAAAAAAGCCGTAGAGAACGGAACACCATATTTAGGAAGCAGTGCCGGAAGTAACATTACGGGGCTGACGATGCAAACCACAAATGACATGCCTATCATTTATCCGCCTAGCTTTAATACGCTTGCATTAATTCCGTTTAACCTTAACCCGCATTACCTTGACCCTATTGAAGGCTCTACCCACATGGGTGAAACACGTGAAACCCGAATAAATGAATTTCATAAAATTAATCCACAGCCGGTACTGGGATTGCGTGAAGGCAGCTGGCTTGAAGTACATGGCGACAAAATAACCCTTAAAGGCGATTTACAGGCCAGACTTTTCCGTCAGAACAAAGAACCCGAAGAACTGGAAACCGGAAGCGACCTGTCAGATCTTAAGTAAACAATAATGGCAAAAAAATTAGACAAAATACTGGTAGTAGATATTGAAGCTACCTGCTGGAATGGTCCCAACCCTCCGGGCATGGAAAACGACATCATAGAGATCGGCATCTGCCTGCTCGATATACACACCGGAGATATTACCGATAACCGCGGTATAATTGTAAAACCCGAGCGTTCGGAAGTCAGCGAGTTCTGTACAGAATTAACTACCATAACTCCTGAAATGGTAACTGAACAAGGCATATCGTTTAAAGAAGCCTGCGCAATACTTAAAAAAGACTATATGTCGCAAAGCCGTGCATGGGCAAGTTTTGGCGCATATGACCTCAAGCAGTTCCAAAGGCAATGCAGCGCAGTGAATGTTGGCTATCCTTTCGGTCCATCACATTAATGTAAAGACGCTTTTCGCCTTGAAAAACAAGCTGGGACACGAATAGGGAATGGCAGGCGCACTCGCTATGCTGAACATTCCGTTGGAAGGTACACATCACAGAGGTGTGGATGACGCGAAGAATATTGCCAAGATATTGAATAAAATTCTTGAATAATGGAAACCGTAAATTTCTAACGAACAGAAAGTGGGTTTTCTAATAAAAAAACTCATCCCTCTACACAAAACAATTTCAAATCAAGCTCATCACTTTCCTTTAGAGAAGGCTGCTGTGAGAGCAATAAAAAAAGCCCAAACATAAGTTTGGGCTTTTTAACGCAGAGCGGAAGACGAGGCTCGAACTCGCGACAACCAGCTTGGAAGGCTGGAGCTCTACCAACTGAGCTACTTCCGCGTTATTGTGGTGCAAATATACAACCACTTTCCATATTCGCAAACTTTTCAATGAAAAAAATTAGAGGTTTTTTCACCATCAGCACTTAAATTATTTATTATTAATTCGTTACCTCAATAAAAAATTTTCATTTTTTTTCTATCCATCAGCATTAGCGATTCCTCCTAAACTTCCGCTTTTTACTGAACCGGAATATTGGGCAGTAGTAACCCGATGTTAGGTCTTCACCTTTAACACCTCTTTTACAAATAATTACATTTTTCGCAATAAATCATTTTGTAAATTTAGTAAAAGCTAATTTCAAACGTTATGATGAAGGTAGCCTGCATAATACTAAGTATATTTTTTCTTGCCTCCTGTAAAAACACTGCCGGGGTAAAAGAAAAACAACCTGCTGTTGTGGTAAATACCCAACACCTGAAAAACAAGCCTCATACTATCGACAGGAATTTTCTTGAAGAGGCAAGCAAAGGCATAAAAGATTTTTATTCTTCAAATGCATTCAAAACCGTATGGACTGAAGAAAAAAACCGCATCGCCCTGCTTGAGTCTATAAAAGATGCTGCTAATGACGGATTGCTACCCTCTGACTACAACCTCAGCAAACTGGAAGAATTCGAAAACAAGATCGACATTACTGAAGACCAATGCGTACATTATGATATTTTGCTAACGCAGTCGTTCCGCAAGCTTGCTAATCATTTATTCAAAGGAAAACTCACCCCTTATAAAGTGTATAACGACTGGGCGCTGCCTACAAAAAACTTTGACAGCAATAGAATGCTAACTGAAGCATTAGTCAAAAATGACATAAAAAAGACACTCGAAAAATGCAGGCCTACCCACAAAATGTATGTAGGACTCAGGGAAGGCATGATTTTTTTAAACAGTCTGCCAGACGACAAAAACCTAAGAAAGATTGACATTAGCGCTGCCATAAAACTGAAAGATTCCGGAAACGTAGTAACTGATATTAAAAACAGGCTGGTTTACTGGAAAGACCTCAATCCTGCCGATGCCACGGGAAACGTATACGACCGTAAAACGATGAAAGCCGTAAAACGTTTCCAGAAACGTCACGGCTTATATCCTGATGGCGTTGTGAGTACCTCAACAGCAAAGGCATTAAACACAAGCCTTACCGCCCGTAAGCAGCAGTTAATCGCTAACCTTGAACGCTGGCGCTGGTTCCCTTATGATTTTGGTAAAAATGCATTACTCATTAACATACCAGAATACCAACTGGCAGTTATAGAGGAAAACGACACCATAGAAATGTATAAAGTAGTAGTTGGCAAGCCCGAACGAAGAACTCCGGTGTTACATGCCGTGCTGAACAATCTGGTTATTAACCCCACCTGGACGGTACCTCCTACTATACTTAAAGAAGACCTTACTCCATCGGCCTCTGAAGACAGGAGTTATTTTGCAAATCACAACATGAAAATATACAAACATCGCGACACTATAGAAACGCTGCCTGAAGACTGGGATCCCGAAAAGGCTGACCACTATAGGTATGTACAGGGTCCGGGCGTAAATAATTCTTTAGGGCTGGTAAAGTTCAATTTCAGAAACAGTTTTAGTGTTTACCTGCACGATACAAACCACAGGGAACTTTTTAAAAGAGGCTATAGGGCATTGAGTTCAGGCTGTGTGCGCGTACAGGATCCGCTGAAGCTTGCAGGTTATGTTCTCGAAAAAGAAGAAGCCGACTGGACAAAAGAAAAACTGGATGAAATGATTGCCGAAGGGGAAACAAAAAACGTGAGCCTCAATAAAGCGACTCACGTTCATCAGTTATATTGGACCGCCTGGATGGATAAAGGTGGTTTGCAATTCAGGAATGACATTTATAATCTTGACAGTGTACTCTATAAAAAATTACGACAGTAATTTAGAGGAAGCCGCATAGCTTTGAGAAGGATGGTAGATAAAAAGGCATGATTTTCCTTTTATCAGATTGATCACTTCTTTATTAAGCGTTGGCGGCAGCGCAGGACATCCCTGGCTTCTGCCTAATCTTTTATGTGCTTTGATAAAACCTTCAGTAACATAATCAGCAGCATGCATTACCACAGCCCTGCTGCGTGCATTACTGTTGATACCCTGCTCCAGTCCGTCAAGACGAAGCGAAGCCCCGTGTTTACCCTGATAGATCTCACCTGTAGCATAAAAACCAAGGCTGCTTTTATTAGAACTTGCAACATTTGAGAAAGCAGTAGCAAACTCGTCGCCACTATTTCTTCCGTGTGCTACAAGGGTATTATAAAGTACCGTATTGGTAGCCATATCGATAATCCAAAGTCTTTTTGTGTTAGACGACTGACTGAAATCGATTAGCGTTAAAATATCTTTTTTTATTTTACCCTCAGCCTTAAGCTTTTTAAAACCATTCATGGCTTTCTGAAAGCATTCAAACTTTGGCATAGACAGCGAATGTGCCCTGATAGTATTGTACACTGAAACAGTCTCGGATACAGCATTTACTTCTGCATTATTAGTTTTTACAGGAGTTTCGGCGTGTTTTGGTGTTGTTGTACTAATTGTAAAGAACAAAAAGAAAACCGACGTAAAAAAGTTGTAAACCATATTTAATCTAGTAGTTGTGTTTTTTAGACAGCGGCTAAAATAGTTAAAGAAAACTTAACAAAAAAATAGCAACACTGTTAAAATCAATTATTTAACATTTATCATTTGGCAAGCCTCTTCCCAGGCGCTACCTCTCACTTCATCAATAATTAACACTATAACGGTCTCGTAATAAAGATATTGTACCAATCTTAATTTTTTTGTAAATATTCTGAAAATTGGATGCAAAAACAATCTCTCTTGCGAAATAAATGGGCAATTTATAGTAATTTTAGCCCTCGTTATCGGGTTAATAATAACCCAAAATCGTGCCAAAAAATCATAATATTCTAAAAATGAACAAGAAAGTAATTTTAATGATACTTGACGGATGGGGTAAATCACCTGATCCAAAAGTGTCTGCCATAGACAATGCTAATGTCCCTTTTATCAATAGCCTCTACCAAAACTACCCTAACGCTTCGCTTCGTACCGACGGCCTTAACGTAGGACTTCCTGAAGGGCAAATGGGGAATAGTGAGGTAGGCCACATGAACCTTGGTGCAGGCCGTATCGTATACCAGGATCTTGTAAAAATCAACCTGGCGGTTCAAAACAATACCCTTGCTCAGGAAAAGCCTCTTGTAGACGCTTTTAACTACGCTAAAGAAAACAATAAAAAAGTACACCTGCTAGGACTGGTTTCTAACGGAGGGGTTCACTCACATATCGATCACCTTAAAGGACTTGTAGATGCTACTGAGGCAGCAGGCCTTGACAAAGTTTACATCCATGCGTTTACTGACGGTCGTGATGTTGACCCAAAATCGGGAGTATTTTTTATTTCTGAATTAGAAAACCACATCAAAAACACCCATGCAAAACTAGCCTCAATAGTAGGACGTTACTATGCAATGGATCGTGACAAACGTTGGGAAAGGGTAAAACTTGCCTACGACCTTTTGGTTAATGCAGAAGGAACTCCTTCTACCAATGCAGTTGACAGCATCCATAACAGTTACAATGAAGGTGTTACGGATGAGTTCATTAAACCTATTGTAATGACCGATGACGCCGGGCAACCTTTAGCAAAAATAGAAGAAGGTGATGTAATTATCTTCTTTAACTTCCGTACCGACAGAGGAAGACAGCTTACTGAAGTGCTAAGTCAGTATGACATCCATGAGCAGAACATGCACAAACTAAACCTTTATTATGTTACCATGACCAATTATGACGACAACTATACAGGCATTCACGTAATATATGACAAAGACAACCTGACCGAAACATTAGGTGAGGTGGTATCACGCAATGGCAAAAAACAAATTCGTATTGCCGAAACCGAGAAATACCCACACGTTACTTTCTTCTTCTCAGGAGGAAGGGAAGAGCCTTTTGAAGGCGAAAAACGCCTGCTTTGTCCATCACCAAAAGTTGCTACTTACGACCTTAAGCCGGAAATGAGTGCTTTTGATCTTAAAGATGCTCTTGTTCCGGAACTTAAAAAAGGTGAGGTAGATTTTGTATGCCTGAACTTTGCCAATGGCGACATGGTAGGACATACAGGTGTTATGGAGGCTGCCATTAAAGCTTGTGAAGCCGTAGATGCCTGCGCAAAAGAAGTTATTGAAACGGCTCTTGAAAACGGTTACACAAGCATAGTAATTGCTGATCACGGTAACTGCGAAACGATGATAAACCCTGACGGATCGCCTAATACGGCGCACACTACTAATCCGGTGCCTATCATCCTTGTAGACAAAGACCTTAAACATGTTAAAGATGGTATACTAGGTGATATTGCCCCTACTATCCTTGACCTGATGGGACTTGAACAGCCGGCTGTTATGACAAGGCATTCATTAGTTTCATAGTAACAAAGTTGCAAAGCAACTAAGTAAAAAGGCCTGCAGAATATGAATTCTGCAGGCCTTTTTATGAGATGTTCTTTAACGATTCAAAGTAAGCCTTATCAATTGCCTCTCTATGGTCAGGGTGGGCGACATTAGTTAATGCTGTGGCGCGTTGTCGTAATGTCTTGCCATATAAATCGGCAATACCATATTCGGTAACTACATATTGTACATGGGCACGCGTGGTAACCACCCCTGCCCCCTGTTTTAGGAAAGGTACGATTTTGCTTTCCCCATTTTTAGTTACTGATGGCAAAGCAATAATAGCTTTTCCGCCCTCGCTGAGCGATGCTCCACGAATAAAATCCATTTGTCCGCCAACTCCGGAATACATTTTAGAACCAATAGAATCGGCACATACCTGTCCGGTAATATCAACTTCGATAGCAGAATTGATAGCAACCATTTTTGGATTACGGCGGATTACAGATGTATCATTTACAAATGATGATTCTCGCATTGAGATAAATGGATTGTCATTTACAAAATCGTAAAGCCTTTGTGAACCGATCAGAAATGTAGCCAGTGCCCTGTTCTTAGTCACCCCTTTGTATTTACAATTGATTATTCCCTGTTCGATCAGGTCAATTACGCCATCGGAGAACATCTCGGTATGCAACCCAAGATTCTTATGATTGGTCAGTTTTGCCAACGCTGCGTTAGGTATCGAACCAATACCCATCTGAAGCGTACTACCATCTTCAATTAGCGAAGCTACAAATCCCCCAATTAGGGCTTCCTGCTCTGTAATTATATCTGAACCGTGACCATAAAGGGGCATATCTACTTCTACAAGATAATCAATATCCGAAACTTTGATAACACTATCTCCAAAGGTTCTCGGCATTTGCGGATTGACCTGTGCTATTACAATCTTAGCCATTTCGATAGCTGCTTTTGTCGCTTCTACTGAAACACCCAGCGAGCAATAACCATGACTGTCAGGAGGTGAAACATGAATAAAAACAACATCGAGATGCACTATGTTATTCCTGAACAAACGGGGAATCTCACTAAGGAAGACCGGCGTATATGAACCGTTGCCGGCGGCGATGGTATGCCTTACATTTTTGCCTATAAAGAAAGAATTTACGTGAAAACTATCACTCAACTCAGGATTCGCATAAGGTGCTTCACCTTCTGTATGCATGTGGCAAACCTCAACATTACGCAATTCTGATGCTCTTTCAGATAATGCTTTAGTTAAAACCGTTGGAGTTGCCGCAGCTGCCTGCACATAAATCCTGTTTCCTGACTGTACTACTTTTACGGCCTCAGCCGCAGTTACATATTTACTCATACCTATAAAAGTTTAAAGCAAAATTAGTTTCACATAAAGATATAAAACATGACATAACTCATGTTATACAACCATTTAAAATAATCATTATAAAAATCGTACTTTTGCCGTGGTAAAAAATTAGAGCATGAGCATGATCATCCCAAAAACGAGAGAAGAAATTGAACTGATGCGCCAAAGCGCACTTATGGTTTCTAAAACATTAGGCATGATTGCCGCAGAAATAAAACCGGGTGTTACAACACTTGAACTTGACAGAATGGCCGAAGAGTTTATTCGTGATCATGGTGCAATACCTGGCTTCAAAGGACTTTATGACTGCCCTTCAACCCTTTTAACAAGCGTTAACGAGCAGATAGTTCATGGCCTGCCAACAAACCGCCCAATCCAGGAAGGTGATATCGTATCGGTAGATTGTGGCGCTATCATGAACGAATTTTACGGAGACCATGCTTATACCTTTGAGATAGGCGATGTAGCTCCTGAGACTAAAAAACTATTACAGGTTACCAAAGAATCACTTTATGTGGGCATCCGTGAGTTTAAAGCCGGAAACCGTGTAGAAGACGTGGGTAACGCTATCCAGAAATATACCGAAGCGCATGGTTATGGTGTAGTACGTGAGCTTGTAGGCCACGGACTTGGACGCAAGATGCATGAAGCTCCTGAAATGCCAAACTATGGCAAACGTGGGCGTGGTAAAATTTTTGTTGAAGGTATGGTTGTTGCAATCGAGCCTATGATCAACATGGGAACTAAAAACATAAAACAGCTTAAAGATGGCTGGACAATTGTTACCAGAGACGGGAAACCTAGTGCTCACTTTGAGCATGATGTTGCTCTTGTAGATGGTAAACCGGAACTGCTTTCTACATTCGCCTACGTATACAAAGCTTTAGGCATTGAAAGCACTGAAGAAGATGAGTTCAGAGCTAAACCGCTTGTGATTTCGTAATGAAGAAACTTTTTAAGTTAATACTCAATACCATACCACGTCCATTACTGATAAGACTCAGTTATGTGGCGCGACCGGTACTTGCTGCTGCCCTGAAGGGTAACACCCATACCGACCCTATAGATGGTAAAAGCTTTAAAAACTTCCTGCCCTACGGTTACGGACACCAACGCAATAATGTGTTGGCACCGGGAACGCTTTCATTAGAAAGACACCGTTTGTTATGGCTATACCTTAATAAAGAGACTGATTTTTTCACAGCTCCAAAAAAGGTATTGCATTTTGCTCCGGAACAGGCTTTTTATAAGCGTTTCCGCAACCAGAAAAACCTGGATTACACTACTACCGACCTATACTCGCCTCTGGCAGATGTTAAGGCGGATATTTGTAACCTGCCGTTTGAAGACAATGCATATGATCTTATACTATGTAATCACGTATTGGAACATATCCCGGATGACACCAAAGCGATGCAGGAACTATACCGTGTTTTAAAACCTGGCGGCATGGCTATTTTACAGATCCCTCAGGATTTGAGCCGCGAAACGACTTTTGAAGACGACAGCATTACCGATCCGAAAGAACGTGCTAAAATCTTTGGACAATATGACCACGTAAGGGTATATGGACGCGATTATTTTAACAAGTTGAGAAGTATTGGTTTCCGTGTAGTTGAAGAAGATCATACTAAAAAACTAACTCCGGAAGAAGTAGAACGTTACTGTCTGGCAAAAGGTGAAATCATCCCTGTTTGCTACAAAGATTAATTTTTTGCTTAAACTACATAAATCAAAAATCCCTGCTATTGTCTTTAGCAGGGATTTTCTTTTTAACCTCTATAGTAAAAACGAAAAACATTAACTTTTCTCGGGCATAAGTACACCTATAATCTTATCTTTTGTAAGGTACTTTTTAGCCACTTCCTGAATATCTTTAGCCGTAAGTGCATTTACCTTTTCTTCAACCGTAAGGATATCTTCCGGATTTTCTCCCTGTGAGTAAGAACTCCTGAAGTTACTAACCCAGGTACGATTCTCTTTAATATTCTTCTTATAATCCAGTAACTCACCTTCTTTATATTTGGCAAGATCTTTTGCTTCTGGACCATTTTCGATTATCTTTTTTATTTCAGCCAATGCCGACTCTGTAAGCTTGTCTACATTTTCAGGACCACACGGGAAAGAAACCGTAAATCGATATGTACCGTAAGGAACCTTTCCTAATCCACCACTGACATTCACACCATACACACCACTCTCTTTCTCCCTAAGCTCCTCTACAAGTTTAATAGTCAGGATTTCACCAAGTGCCTGCATAGCCAGATCTTCTTTAGGGCTGTATTTTGTTTCTCCTCTATACCTGATCATAACTTTACTCTTAGGCTCAGTACCTTTATAAATTATTTTTTTATGCTCACCCTTTAATGGACGTATACCTAAATCAACAATTTTCTCCCTTTCTTTTGTCGAAGGCAGCGAAGCTATGTATTTTGCAGAAAAATCTTCAATAGCTTTATCATCTATATTACCCACAAAAAAGAATTCAAAATCTCCTGCATTGGCAAAACGCTCTTTGTATTTTTTATACGCCAGTTCATAATCTGTGTTTGCCCAATCTTCGTCAGAAGGAAACATTGGAGTAAACCTCGGATTGTCTTTACCTGTAAACTTAAGTAGTTCACTGGTAAAATAAGTATCCGGATTAGAGCCCATATTAGCAAACATTGATTTTCTTTTTTTCTCATAGCCTGCATAAGCATCCATATCAAAATTCATATCTGTAAAATAGGCATGTATCATCTGAAACATGTATTCCATATCTTTAGGTGTCGAACTACCTCTCAAACCTTCAGTTTCGTCATATACATAAGGTCTGACATTTACAATCTTACCGGTCATAAACTTATTGATATCATTTAATTTCAGACCTGAAAAACCTGCGTCTGGCAATCCTGATTCAGCCCAATTCGTTTTGAGATAGTCATTAGTAGAATAAAGATTTGACCCTCCAAGGCTTACTGCCTCAAGCAAAACCTCATCATTCTTAAAATCAGTTTTTTTATAGGTAACCTTTGCGCCGTTAGAAAGCGTTAAAGTAGTGGTACCCAGTTTAGCATTCGTCTCTTTTTTAGTGACTTTTCCGGGCTTTACCTCTTTCCTCAATAGACTTGAAGCAATTACACCTTCATCATAAGGCTTAAGATTATCTGACTTAGCATTCAGCACAGCCAATACTTCCTGTTCTGTTGGTTGTTTTACCCCTTCTTTTTCAGGCCCGGTAATTACAACCACACGATTATCGTCTTTTACAAATCCGTTTACAAGCCCATTTATATCATTAAGACTTATTTGAGGCAATACTTTTTGCAGGTAGCTATACATCCATTCAATACCGGGAGCAGGTTCTTTATCAAGGAAATTTGCCTGATACTGCCCTACAAAAGCAGAAGAATTCATTTTATCCCTCTCTTTATAGCTACGTTCCATACTTGTCAGGAAATCTGTTTTTGCCCTATCCAGTTCTCCTTGTGAAAAACCATACTTTTTAACACGGTTATTTTCTTCAACAAGAACTTTAAGTGCATCAAGCTGCTTGCCATCCTGCGTCATTGCAACAGACTGATACGCTTCTTTGGTTCTTGCCATTGTCCCACCGTGCGAACTAAAACCATAAGTAAATGGCGGCGTAGGCGAATTGGTAAGTTCACGTAGCCTTTTATTAAGCATTACTGCATACAAACGTTCTGTTAAACGTTTTTTGTAATCATCTAAAGTTACAACAGGCTTAGCCTCGTCATGATCTTTATACATAACCTGTACCTCGCTACCCGAAGCTTCTTTATCACTTTCGATTGCTACAAAAGTTTCTTTATGATTAGGAAGGTCGTATACTTTTCTTGGACGCTCATTTTTAGGGTTTTCATAAGATGAAAAATGCGCATGGATCTTTTTTTCCATTTCAGCAACATCAATATCGCCCACAACAATTACAGCCATCAGATCCGGCCTGTACCAGTCTTTATAGAATTTTTTGATCTTGTCATACGTAAAATTCTCCAGGATTTGTTTTTGTCCTATAGGGAAGCGGTTTACATAATGCGACTGATACATTACCTTCGGCATGAATCGTTTCATCATCCTGTTGTCAGCATCAAGGCCAAGGCGGTATTCTTCGAGAACAACACCTCTTTCCTTGTCAATTTCTTCAGGAGAAAGAATAGTATTAAACGCCCAGTCTTCAATTATTTCAAAACCTTTTTCAAGTTTGGCAGGATCATCACTGGGAATAGGAAGAAAATAAACCGTTTCATCAAAACTGGTGTAGGCATTTAAGTGCTGCCCGAATTTTACCCCGATACTCTGAAGGTAATCTACCAACTGATTTTTAGGAAATCGTTCCGTACCGTTAAAACACATATGCTCCATAAAGTGAGCCAGTCCCTGCTGGTCATCATCTTCAAGAATAGAGCCTGCATTTATAACAAGCCTCAGGTCTACTTTGTTTTCAGGTTTTGCATTTTTTCTGATGTAGTAGGTAAGCCCATTTTTAAGTTTTCCAACTTTCACATTTGGGTCAAACGGGATTGGATCACTCCCTTTGAGCTCCTGTGCAAAGCCCATAACAGGCATAGCAGCAAGGAAAACCCATAGTTTTAGGTTTTTCATTTTATAATTGGTTTATAGTTTTGGTTTCATAAAGAACTGAAAAATAAGGATATTATTATAAAATTTAAAAGAAAAGCCTCACAACTATTTTGGCGCGCTTATTGCTGACGATAAAAATCGCAGATATAATATATTTAGTATCTTTACCGTTCAAGTTAAAAACAAAACAAATGACAAACGCCTTCAAAAGGCTTATTGCCTTAGTGTTTCTTACTTTTTTGCCTTTTGTGGCTTTTTCTCAGGTTCAACAGGAAATAGCTCCTCCTTACAACATAAAAACCGTTGCTTTTATGAAAGATGGCCAAAACGCTTATCCATTTTTCAGGCTTAATGAACCTTTCACTTTTGTTTTTGATGATCTTTTTGGCAATGAGGCCAACTACTATTATAGTATCCAGCATTGCAATTACGACTGGACACCATCGTCTATGTTAAGCATAAATGATTATATCCGTGGTTTTGACACGCAGCGAATCCAAAACTATACAAACTCATTCAATACCCTTCAGATTTATTCTCGCTACACGTTGGCATTCCCAAACAAGTTTACCACACTGCTACTTAGCGGTAATTATATTTTAAAGATACTTAATGAGGATCAGGAAGTAATTTTTACGAGAAGATTTGTATTGTATGAAGATATGGCAACTGTTCCTGTCCAGGTAAAAAGAACAAGGGACATGTCTACCAATCTCGAAAAACATAATCTCGATTTTTCTATAAAAAGCAGAGGATTTATATTTCAGATGCCATTACAAAATGTAAAAATAGCTTTATTCCAAAACGGACGATTTGACAATGCTATTTACAATGTAAAACCACAATATACCATTGGTAACGATCTTATTTACAAATATGATAAGGAAACCCAGTTTTGGGCAGGAAACGAATACCTTTATTTTGAAAACAAAGACATTCGCAACGCGGTTAACAATGTAGTACGAATAACTGCCGGTGAAATTTACAATACTATATTATACACCAATGAGGCAAGAGCCAATAAGCCTTATACTTTTTTTCCTGACGTAAATGGTAATTTCGTGACGAAGAACATTAACCTGAGCGTTACGGACCCAATGGTGGAATCCGATTACACATGGGTATTCTTTAGCCTTAGCGCACCGGCTTATTATGGCAAAGACCTTTACATAGGTGGTATGTTTAACAATTATGCTAAAACTCCTGAATACAAAATGGACTACAACGAGAAAACCAAATTGTATGAGAAGGCCGTTATGATGAAGCAGGGTTTTAATAACTACATGTACATCAGCACCGATAAAAATGGCAAAGTAGATGGTAAAAATGCTGTAGATGGTAACTTTTACCAAACAGAAAATGAATACACCATATTAGTATATTACAGGGAGAACAACGATCGTTACGACAAGGTAATCGGGGTAGGGACCGCAAACTCAACAGATATTATAAACTAAAAATCAATTAGTTAAATATTACTTTCACATAATTTAATCTTTGAAAATTAGTCCTAACGTAATAAATTTGTATTTTTGTTAATAGGATTGAGAACCGTTAAACAGGTTTAGCATGGTAACACAGATAACAAGAGGCATAAAAATTTCGGTATCCACTAATTTTGAAGGGACTTACTTCAAAAATTACAGGATTCAGTTTGCATTTAGCTATGAGATAACCATAGAAAACCAAAGCAAAGACTCTGTACAGCTTAATACCCGCCACTGGGAGATTTACGATTCGCTTAATGATATCGAAATTGTAGATGGTGAAGGTGTTATAGGTAAAAAACCTGTTCTTAAGCCCGGAGAAAAACACACTTATAGTTCCGGATGTCTTTTAGCTTCACCATTTGGAGCCATGAGAGGTTATTTCAACATGATCAACTTTACTACAACCCGTTCATTCAGGGTAATGGTGCCTACTTTCAGGCTAAGCGCTCCATTTGCCATAAACTAACATTATAATCAGCATATTGCCTTTTTTCCTGTATTATTTGCAATTACAGGAACAATAATTTATTGTACATTTGCAATACTTTAATTTAATCCTTTAAAATTACATTACACTATGCCAAAAGGAATATATAATGTACCTAAAGCTATTAACGAACCTGTTAAGGCTTACGCTCCCGGATCTAAAGAAAGAGAGCAGGTACTTGCCGCTTTTAAAGAAATGTACAACTCTACAACTGATGTACCTTTATACATAGGTAGCGAAGAAATCCGCACCGGAAAAACAAGAACCATAAACCCTCCATTCGATCACAAAAAAGTAGTCGGTGTTTTTCATGATGCTGAAAAAGAGCATGTAGAAAAAGCTATAGCTGCTGCACTTGCTGCTAAAAAGAAATGGGCTGCACTTTCGTGGGAACACAGAGCATCTATTTTTCTTAAGGCTGCTGAGCTTTTAGCAGGTCCTTACCGCGCTAAGATCAATGCTGCTACGATGATTGGCCAGGCTAAAACGGTTCATCAGGCAGAGATTGATTCAGCTTGTGAATTTATCGACTTTCTGCGTTTTAACGTAGAGTTCATGACAAAAATATACAACGAACAACCTATATCTTCAGAAGGTATATGGAACAGAATGGAGCACCGCCCTCTTGAAGGATTTGTATATGCTATCACTCCATTCAACTTTACAGCTATTGCCGGTAACCTTCCTGCTTCTCCTGCCCTTATGGGTAACGTAGTGGTTTGGAAACCAAGCGCAACTCAAATGTTAAGCGCGAATGTTATCATGGAAGTGTTTAAACTTGCAGGACTACCTGACGGTGTTATCAACATGATTAACGGTAGTGCAGGAATGCTGACAGAAACGATCATTTCAAGCCCTGATTTTGCAGGTGTTCACTTTACAGGATCTACAGGTGTATTTAACGACATTTGGGCTGGGATTGGTAAAAACATCAACAAATACAAAACATACCCAAGAATTGTAGGTGAAACAGGAGGTAAAGACTTTGTTATTGCTCACCCGTCATCAATTCCTGCTCAGGTAGCAACAGCGCTTTCAAGAGGTGCTTTCGAATATCAGGGACAAAAATGTTCGGCTGCATCAAGAGCTTACATCCCTCAGTCTATATGGCCTGAAGTAAAAGAGCAAATGGTAAAAGACCTAGCTTCTTTTAAAATGGGTTCTCCTGAAGACACTACTAACTTCGTATCAGCTGTTATCACTGAAGGTTCATTCGACAAGCTGGCAAAAGCTATCGATGCTGCAAAAGCTTCAAACGAAGCTGAAGTAGTTATTGGTGGTGGTTATGATAAATCAGTGGGATGGTTCATCGAGCCTACGGTTATCGTTACAACCAATCCCAAATATGACACTATGGAAACAGAGCTTTTTGGCCCTGTACTTACAATATATGTTTATGAAGATGCTAAATGGAGTGAGACACTTAAACTAGTTGATGAAACTTCACCATATGCACTTACAGGCGCTATCTTCAGCCAGGATCGTTATGCTATCGAAGAGGCTACTAAAGCACTTGAGAATGCTGCTGGTAACTTCTACATCAACGACAAACCGACAGGCGCCGTTGTAGGACAGCAGCCATTTGGTGGTGCAAGAGCATCAGGCACTAACGACAAAGCAGGTTCTGTACTAAACTTACTGCGTTGGGTATCGCCAAGGACGATCAAAGAAACGTTCGTTCCGCCAACAGACTACAGATATCCTTTCTTAGGATAATCCATATACAGAAAAGCCCCGCAATGCGGGGCTTTCTTATTATAAGGCATAAATTATTTAAACTTTATATTTCATGGCAAGGTGAACCACTTTTTTAGTTTCAAAGAATTCATCTTCAAAATAATCAGAAAGATTATATAGCGTTACCCTTTGGAAAACAGCAAGCTCTTCGGTAAGGTCACCGCCTTTAAGGTAAAGTATACCGTTAGGAAGATCGTGGTTTTGTTCTTTCTTGATCTTGCCTCTCACCCATACTACAAAATCGGGCATGTTAGTCACTGCACGGCTCACGATAAAATCGAAATCTTTATTTACCGTTTCAGCTCTTTTTTGTTCTGCATTTACATTCTTAAGTCCCAGCCCTTCAGCAACACCCTGAACCACCTTTATTTTCTTAGCGATAACATCGATGAGGTAAAAATTGGTTTCCGGAAAAAGGATTGCCAACGGAATACCCGGAAATCCGCCGCCAGTACCTACATCCATTACATGAGCGCCCGGCTTAAATTCCATTACTTTGGCTATACCCAGTGAGTGCAGCACATGGCGCGTATATAACTCGTCGATATCTTTTCTCGAAATCACATTTATTTTAGCATTCCATTCTTTGTACAATTCTTCAAGTTTGGCAAATTGGGCAACCTGAACCTCAGTAAGGTTAGGAAAATGCTTAAGTATCTCCTGCATGTTTTTAATTTTGAACAAAAGTAATCATTTCCGTGATGAAATTTTGCATCAATTTTTGCGTTTACCTCTTCATTAATACCTACCTTTGAAACCCAAGATTATAAACTTGTTATGCATATAAACCCACCCATATTTTCAAAGAATGACTCTATAAAATTCTTCAGAACGCTAAATAAGCGCGTTAATGATTATTTTAAAGAGAATAATATAAAAAAAACAGGCAACTGGAAACTTCATTTAAAAGCATTTATTATGTTTTCGATGTTACTGGCGCCATACTTCATAATTCTTGCTTTAGACATGCCGCTTTGGGCACAGCTGCTGCTTTCGGTTGTTATGGGTATTGGCATGGCTGGCATCGGGATGAATGTAATGCACGATGGTAATCACGGTTCGTATTCCGACAAATCATGGCTTAATAAATTCATGGGCGGAAGCCTTTACCTTTTAGCAGGAAATGTGAACAACTGGCAGGTACAGCACAATGTGCTGCACCATACGTATACCAACATACATGGTCATGATGAAGATCTTGATGCAGGCCGTGTTATACGCTTTACACAGAGCGCCAAATGGAGAAGATTCCATAAATTCCAGCATTACTATTCTATTTTCCTGTACGGATTACTAACGTTCAACTGGGCTATAACCACAGACATACGCCAGATGAGACGTTACATAAAAAGAGGTCTTTCGTATGGCGAATTCCAGAGCCCTATTAAACAGTGGACCGTTTTGGTGATAACTAAAATCATCTATGTATTGGTATGGATTGTTACCCCAATGCTGCTTGGCATTGTTTGGTGGGAAGTACTTATAGGATTTTTTGTAATGCATTATGTTGCAGGACTTATACTGAGCGTGGTATTTCAATTAGCACACGTAGTTGAGGAAACTGCCAACCCTGTTCCTGACGAAAATGGCGAAATGGAAAATACCTGGGCAATTCACCAGTTGTACACTACAGCTAACTTTGCCCCTAAAAACAAGATCATAAACTGGTTTACCGGAGGTCTTAACCACCAGATAGAACACCATATATTCCCAAACATCAGCCATATCCATTATGGAGCTATCGCAAAGATCGTAAAGGAAACTGCCAAAGAACACAACCTGCCCTACCATGAATTCAAGACTATGAGAGGCGCTGTTGCTGCACATTTCAGACACCTGAAAGAACTGGGAATGAAACCTGCACTGAATTAATAAAAAACACTAAACTCTAAAATAACATCAAAAAAATGAATCCGCTTTCTGACAGAATCAACAATCTATCTGTATCACAAACGTTGGCAATGGCTGCAAAAGCCAGAGAACTTAAAGCACAGGGTAAAGATATCATCAGCCTTAGTTTAGGCGAGCCTGATTTCAACACACCTGATTTCATCAAAGAAGCTGCTATTAAAGCTATACACGAAAATTACAGCACGTACAGCCCTGTAGACGGTTATGCCGAACTTAAGGATGCTATCTGCCGTAAATTTAAAAGAGATAACAACCTTGACTATAAACCGGCTAACATCGTGGTTTCTACAGGTGCTAAGCAATCGCTTTACAACGTATGCCAAGTAATGCTTAATCCTGGTGATGAGTGTATACTTCCTGCGCCTTACTGGGTAAGCTACTCAGAAATGGTAAAGATGGCAGAGGCTACTCCTGTTGAAGTACCAACATCGGTAGAAAGCGATTTCAAAATAACTCCTGAACAACTTGAAGCGGCTATCACGCCAAAGACCAAGCTTATGATGTTCAGTTCTCCTTGTAACCCAAGTGGTTCGGTATATAACGAAGCAGAACTTACTGCTATCGCAAAAGTACTGGAGAAATACCCTCAAATCTATGTAGTATCTGATGAGATCTACGAGCATATCAACTTCTCAGGAACTTTCTGCAGCATTGCTACTATTCCGGGAATGTTTGACAGAACCATCACTGTAAACGGTGTTGCAAAAGCATTTGCTATGACAGGATGGAGAATTGGTTATATTGGCGCTCCGGAATTCATTGCTAAGGCATGTACTAAAATGCAGGGACAAGTAACCAGTGGTGCTAACAGTATCGCACAACGTGCTACTATTACTGCTGTTGATGCCGATCCAAGTGTACTTAAAGACATGGTAAGCGCTTTCCACAGAAGAAGAGACCTTGTTGTTGGATTACTAAAAGAAATTCCTGGTATCAAGATCAATACGCCTGAAGGTGCTTTTTATGTATTCCCTGACGTATCATCTTTCTTTGGCAAAACACTTAACGGTGTGGAGATCAAAAACGCTGACGATCTTTCTATGTACCTGTTAGAATATGCTAACGTGGCAACCGTAACCGGAGATGCTTTTGGTAATGCAAATTGTATTCGTTTCTCTTACGCTACCAGCGAAGACATCCTGACGGAAGCACTACGAAGAATAAAAGAAGCTTTAGCTTTCTAAATACCTGAATCCCTCGCCATGGCGAGGGATTTTTTTTAGTCTCACCCCCAAGCCCTCTCCTTTGGAGAGGGGAGCAATTGAAAAACAATAAGTATTTATATGTTACGACTCCCTCTCCTTTGCTTCGCCAGTTCGCTTTGCTCGTGTGGAGAGTCCCGATAGCTATCGGGAGGGGTGAGGAAACAATAAACTTTTGTATTTTTGAGCAATCAAACTACAAACACAAAACAATAAACACATCCATGCAAAAAAAGATAGTACTATTAGGGTCAGGCGAATTAGGTAAAGAATTTGTTATCGCTGCACAGCGCATAGGACAGACAGTTATTGCCGTTGACAGTTATGCAGGCGCACCTGCAATGCAGGTAGCCGATGGCTTTGAGGTAATCAACATGCTTGACGGTGCAGCACTGGATACCATTGTTGCCAAACACAATCCTGATTTTATAGTTCCCGAAATAGAAGCCATCCGTACCGAGCGTTTTTACGATTACGAAAAACAAGGCATTAAAGTAGTACCATCGGCTAAGGCGGCTAACTTTACCATGAATCGTAAAGCTATCCGTGACCTTGCCGCTAAAGATCTTGGACTACGCACTGCCAACTATCGTTATGCAACATCGGGTGAAGAGCTGGCTAAGGCAGTTGCCGAAGTAGGCATCCCTTGCGTGGTTAAGCCATTGATGTCATCGTCAGGTAAAGGACAATCGACCATCAAAAGTGAAGAAGATATTGAGAAAGCATGGAAATATGCCGTTGAAGGTTCGCGTGGTGACGTTGTAGAAGTTATTGTTGAGGCATTTGTAAAATTCAACTCTGAAATCACCCTGCTTACAGTTACTCAAAACAACAACCCTACCCTTTTCTGCGCACCAATAGGCCACAGACAGGAACGTGGTGACTATCAGGAAAGCTGGCAGCCGGCTAACGTAACTGACAAGGACATTGCCGAAGCTCAGGATATGGCACGTAAAGTAACCGAAGCCCTTGGCGGAGCAGGTATCTTTGGTGTTGAGTTCTTCCTTACGGATGAAGGCGTATACTTCTCGGAGCTATCACCACGTCCGCACGATACAGGAATGGTAACGCTAGCCGGAACACAAAACTTTAACGAGTTTGAACTGCACCTGCGCGCAATACTAAGCCTTCCAATTGCTGAGATTATACTAGAGAAAGCCGGAGCAAGTGCTGTAATACTGGCTTCTGAGAATAGCGACAACCCAACCTTTACAGGAGTAGAAGCTATTGCCGCATTACCTAAAACCGATTTCAGGTTATTCGGAAAACCAACATCACGTCCTTACCGCCGCATGGGGGTAGCATTGGTTAGCGATGCAGTAGGCACACCTATTGAAGGCATTGTAGAAAAAGCGAAAGCTGCTGCTGCATTGGTTAAGATTCACGCGTAAACAAAAAATACAGATATGAAAAAGCCGCTAATTAGCGGCTTTTTGTTTTTTATGGACGTTCAATTACTGCTTCTTTACGCCTAATTTCAGGTTATCAAAAGAAGAAACATCAATTACCTCTTCAGCATCGTTATCGAACGACATATTGATACTATCCCCAACAATCGTTACCGGTAGTTCGTTAGACAATTGCGATGAACCAATGAATATCTTAGGATTTCCATTTACTGTAAAGTAATAGAAACTGTTACCGTTTTTGATATCGCTTTGTATACGGGTCACTACTGTTTTCAGGGTTGCACGGTTATCTTTAGCATCGGGATTAATGCGATTACCCGCCATGTTATATACGTTTTTGAACGACATCAGGGTTTCACGCATAGTATTACCCACACCTACAATGGTATAATCGCCAATGGCAACCATAGCATACATTTTTACCAGTCCGCCCTCATCTTTAAGTGTCATAACATAGGTCGGTATCCCGTTAATGGTATAAGGCACCGGCAATGAAGCATGGTATCCTTTTTCCTGTACTTTACCTTCGGCAGAGCTTTGTGCCGCATATTCGGTAGCTCCACTCTGGTGATATAAATGTGTTTCTTTAGTACGGGTATCTACCAGTACAAAACCGATATTTGATTCATCTTTACCTACTGATGAAACTCCGGTATACCAATATGGCCTTCCATCTTCTCCATAAACCAGCGTAAGGTCTTCGGTAATCATAAGTTTATCTTCATTACTCCAATTCCAATATCCGTGAATGTACTCACCCCAGTCGTTAAGCTGGTCAATTACAAAAGATATCGGTTGTATCCTGTCTACCCATTTAGGGGTATCGGCAATGGTGTAATCGCTTATTTCACCTGTCTGGGCATCGATAAGAATAACCCCCTTCGCATCATCCCCTGAAAAACCTACTTTTTTATCATATTTGGTAGCCACCCAGTAAGGCTTACCATTATCGTCAATCTCAAAATTAAAATCCTCCAGACCCGTAGTCATATAGCCGTTAAAGTAAGCATGCCTCTCCACATTACTACCAAAGAACGCTTCCGGCTGGTATTTTATCTTCAGGTCTTTTCCGTTAAGTGTCTGAACCAGTTTTACATCACGCTCATTGGTAGCCGAAACCATTACATAACCTTCGGTACCGGCTTTGTTATTCATCCATTTAAAGAAACCTGAATGCTGTAATGGCGCTACCCAATACAACTGGTCTCCTACTTTCTGGATAAAGAACTCTCCAAGCTCTGATTTACTACCTAAGGCGGGATCAGATCCTAATATTTTCTCACCAAGCAGATAAGCAAGATCTTCATCTACCACCCTTACTTTTTCAATAGCTATCGGGGCAATGTGATTTGTCATTTTATCCCCGGTCTTCACCTCTCCTATTAGTTCACGGTAAGATTGATTCCAGAAGATAGGTGCACTCGTTAAAAAAGGTAGTATCGTTACATATACAATAAGAATTGCTACTACAGCAAGAAGAATTTTACTTAATTTAGTAAACCTAAAACTCGCTTTTTTATTCACCTGGGATATTTCAGCAAAGCTAAAGCCTGCAACAAGCAACATAAGAATAAGGATAATTGCAAAACCTGTAAATCCGTAACTGATTACAGGTAATTCTAAGTAGAATAATAAAAATCCAACTAAAAGTAATACTACGACCACTAATGGCTTTTTCATTTTTGTGTTTTTGATTATTTGGTTATACCTATTTGTACACAAACGTATATAAATGTTACATCGTATATTGAGATAGAGCTACGAATTGAATAATTATTACAATTAAAACCTTAAACTACAGATTAAAGATTACTTCGGTTTATTTTTATCAATTTGATAATTGCTGAACAGATGTTGAACGTAAAATTCATTTTGCATAACTTTTAGATTTGAATTACTATTTTTGCCTAAGCCCTCATTACAACCCATGAAGATACTACTAGTAGAAGACGAGCCTAACCTTCTTTCCATCCTTAAAAAAGGACTGGCAGAGAAAAACTTTGACGTGAGCGCCGCACTTGACGGCACAACTGCACTTGCCATGCTCGAATCTAATGTATTTGATGTAGTGGTTCTGGATGTTATGCTGCCGGACGTTAACGGAATTGAAATTTGCCGCAGATTACGTGCTGCAGGAAACTTTGTACCTGTACTCATGCTCACCGCTCTTGACAGTAGCGAGAACATCGTTACCGGACTTAATGCAGGTGCCGATGACTATATGGCAAAGCCTTTTAAGTTCAGTGAGCTCGAGGCCAGAATAAACGCATTAGCCAGACGCGCTCAGCAAAAACAAACACCTCCTGAGACTATTACTATTGAAGATCTTGAAATAGACCGTATAGCAAAAACCGTTAAGCGAGGCAATGACAATATACTACTGACAGCCAAAGAATTCCGTTTACTGTATTATCTCGCTAAAAATTCAGGCATAATATTATCGCGGGAACAAATATTAGACAACGTCTGGAACATTAATTTTGACATGAATACCAATGTAGTTGATGTATACATAAACTACCTCCGTAAAAAAATAGACAAACCCTACGATACTAAACTTATCCATACCATAAAAGGGCTGGGCTATGTAATAAAACCATAATATGCAGATTAGAAGAAAAATCATTACCACTTACATTACTCTTTCAGGTATTAGTACTTTATTGCTATGCGTGGTAGTTTTTTTTCTTTTTAAACAAAACAACCAGTACTATTTTCTAAAACGCCTGCAGGACAGAGCCAAGATAGTAGCCTCTATCCACTACCAAAACGACCCTGAAAAAGCGCGCTATTACCGTGAACTCAAAAAACATGGGTTGGAAGAACTAATCGATGAAAATGATTTTGTACTGAAGGTTAATGGAGCTAATTCCTTTGAATACAACACCCAACTGCATTTGCCCCATGAATTTTATGAAGAAGCCATGACAACCGGAAAGGCATGGGTGATGCTGGATGAACATCAATATTATTATGCTCAGCTATTTGATGAAAATAACATAAAATATATGGTTATTGTAACCGCTAAAGATCGGCGCGGAAACACAACTACAATATACATAACCCGTATCATGGTCTTTGGGGCTATTGGCTTTATTATCCTTGCTTATTTCTTTGGACGCTTTTTAGCTCAACGATTCATAAACCCGGTGTCTACCATCACTAAAGAAGTAAAACGTATTAGCGCCTCTAACCTTCACAACAGGCTACCACTTCCCGGAAATGACGATTCGGATGAGATTACTGATCTTACCAAAACCTTTAACGATATGCTCGACAGACTGGAAACCTCCTTCGAGATCCAGGCTAATTTCATTAATAACGCGTCACACGAATTAAAGACGCCCATCACCACAATACTGGCCGAAACGGAGATTGCCCTGCTAAAAGAACGAAGCCCTGAAGAATATACTGCTGCACTTGAATCTATCAACAGACAGGCTTCACGCCTTAGTAACCTTACCGAAAGCCTCCTCAAGCTTACACAAACCGGATATGATGGCAACAAACAGGTACAGGACATTGCCCGCATTGACGAACTTCTACTGGATGTAAAATGCGATCTTGACAGGTTATATCCTGATAACCGTATTAGCATCAAGCTAAACAACATGCCCGAAGACGAAGCCATGCTTACCCTGCCATGCAACAAGCCATTGCTGGAGCTTGCTATAGGCAATATCATTTCCAACGGAGTTAAATATTCTGATAATGAAGAGGTATTCGTTTCGCTTACAGCAGATACAAAAGCTATTAAAATTGTAATTACCGATATAGGAATAGGTATACCCCCGGAAGACATCCCTTATCTTTACGAACCGTTCTTTAGGGGTAAAAAAGCATCGCGCTATACCGGTTATGGCCTTGGTCTACCATTAGCCATGAAAATCATCAGGATGCATAAGGGAGAGCTTAATGTACAATCTGAACCCGATAAAGGAACAGTTGTAAGCATCGTTTTCCATAAATACAACATTAAAAATCCTAATGTAAAATCTTAGGGTTTTCTAATTTTATTTTAAGCACTTTCTTATATCGGGATAATTAATTTGTCTGTATAACTTTTAAGAATTATACAGCATGAAAAACATACTTATCCCCACAACATTACAACATGATACCCTTTTTGCAGTAAAAACAGCACTAAAACAAGCTAACAGTAACTGCAATATAACAATTATGTATGTACGTGATGTTGCTGATGCCGAATCTGCTTCATTATTCCTAAGATCGGCCAGACCTTCAAAAACAGACTTACAGGCAAAAATACTGGAGGCTTGCCATTCAGAAGCCAACAATTATCCGCACTGCACGCTCGAATTACATAACCGTTATGGCATTTCGGCTCCTTTGCTTAAAAACCTGCTACAGCATTTAAATACTGATTTTATTATAGTTCCTGCTTCCTACAGGCAGGAAAGGGACAGCATACACCATTACTGTCTGAACTTATTATCAAACAGTAAAATTTCCATGCTTCATCTCACTGAAGCCGGTGAAGAACTGGAGTTTAACAAAGCCCTGTATCTCGAACATTCTTCTGCGCAGCTTGATATTCAACAATTACAGGAACTGGTAGGCAACAGATTTAATTTAAGAATCGTTAGCCATGCGTCACTAGCCGAAAACTATCCTGAACAATTAGAACAACAGCTAAACGATGCTATTGCTAAAAATAATATCGATCTGCTTATAGAAACCAGAAAAACAGAAAAGATAAGGATGAAAAAACGCAAAGAAGCGTATGTAAATGAAACACTTGGGTTACCGGTGCTTTCTATATTTGAAGAGGTCTGATTAATTAAAATTCCAAAAGACATGCTATTAAGAAAGAGAATTCCGCTACAATATACTTTAGGCAAGATCAGACTTGAGCTTGCCCTTGTCATCGTCTACACTATAGGATTTGAGATAATACATCATTTTTATCATGCCGTCTCCATAAACATCCCTATTGCAGTCCCGGCAATTATAGGAACCATCATATCATTACTCCTGGCTTTTAAATCGAACCAGGCTTATGACAGATGGTGGGAGGCACGTACAATTTGGGGTGCTATAGTAAATGATTCACGCACATTGCTGCGTCAGGTTATCACCTTTTACGAAGACCCTGATTTCTCGGTAGAGGCTAATAACTTTAAAGAGCGTTTTGCCAAAAGACAGGCTGCATGGTGTTATGCCCTTGCTCAGGCCCTGAGAGGCAAAGATCCCGTTAAACCCATAAAAAGCTTGCTTAGCGAAAAAGAACTGCGCTTTGTAGAGAACCATAAACACGTGCCAAACGCTATACTGATGCTGCACGCCAAAGAAATTAAAAAAGCAAAAGAGAATAAAAAAATAAACGTATACCAGCAGGTAGAGATAGACAACACCCTGACAAGGTTGTGCGACTCGATGGGTAAATGTGAACGTATTAAAAATACAATTTTCCCAACAACTTACAGTATGTACATAAGGTTTACATTATTCCTTTTTATACTTCTGTTGCCATTTGGCCTTACCGATTACCTCGGCTGGATACAAATTCCGGTAATTGCTACTATTGGGGCCGCATGCTTTCTTATCGAAAAGATGGCGATCCATCTACAGGATCCATTTGAGGGTAAGCCAACTGACACTCCTATGGTTTCTATCTCAAACAACATAGAGAAGAATCTAATGCAAATGGTACACGAATACCGTAACGAGTTTGAAGAGGAAAAATTTGCACATAACCCTACACTGCATCACATACAGCCCGTAAAGAACGCTTATTTTGTGCTTTAATATTTAAGTTTTGGATTGACGAGAAGCCTTCGCGAAAGCGGGGGCTTTTTTATATCCTTTTGTTCCAGTTCTTACCCAGCCATATATTCATTTCACCACGGGTTACGCACTTTTCGGGCATATGCTTCTTTATGAGGTTTTCGAGACGGTGAAATGAATCGAGAGAAAAAAGACCCGACATCTGAAAAAAACGCTTCATGAAATCGAGCATCTGGTAGCCATTGTTCCTGTCGATGATATCATCATCGCACACGGTCTTAAAAATTTTAGCCTTATCGGTGTCCGACCACGAATATTCATAGCGCAGGGACGGTTTATCAGATCTGAACATAGGCTTATAAATTAGACGGTTGGGGGCTTAAAAAAAGTCAATATCTCTTTAAGATTTGACATATGTCTCTAACAATATTAATAAAAAAATCCCTCAGGCGGAGGGATTTAATTAAAAAATATTTTAGGAAAACCCAGCGGGCTTTAATAAGGTTTTTCAAAAGTACAACATTATTCAACATGCAAACACGGCAAAATGTTAATTAACATGTTAAAAATTAAGAGCTTCACAATAAATATTACAAACCTGAAATGTGATTTTGAGACGACCTATAGAAAAAACATTATTTTTGCGTGACAAACTAAAAACAGAAACAAATACCTCTCAGTATGAAAGCATACGTATTTCCGGGACAGGGTGCCCAGTTTACAGGCATGGGAAAAGACCTTTACGAAAAATCTCCCCTTGCAAAAGAACTATTTGAAAAAGCTAACGAAATATTAGGTTTCCGTATAACAGACATTATGTTTGAAGGAACAGCCGAAGAACTTAAAGAAACTAAAGTAACACAACCAGCAGTATTCCTTCATTCGGTAATACTTGCTAAAACCCTTGGTGAAGATTTTAAGCCTGAAATGGTAGCAGGCCACTCCCTTGGAGAATTCTCTGCCCTTGTTGCAGCTGGGGCACTTACTTTTGAAGACGGACTTAGACTGGTATCGCAGCGTGCTATGGCAATGCAGAAAGCATGTGAGATCACTCCATCTACTATGGCTGCTGTACTTGGCCTTGACGATAAAGTGGTTGAGGATGTATGCGCAACTATCGAAGGCGTGGTAGTTCCTGCGAATTACAACTGTCCTGGTCAGCTTGTAATCTCAGGTGAGACCACAGCTGTTGAAGCTGCTTGTGTTGCTATGAAAGAAGCCGGTGCTAAACGTGCTCTTATCCTGCCTGTAGGTGGTGCTTTCCACTCGCCTATGATGGAGCCTGCTCGCGAAGAGCTTGCGGCTGCTATTGAGAAAACAACTTTTAGCGCACCAGTTTGCCCTGTGTACCAAAACGTACCGGCAAGTGCTGTGACTAATCCTGACGAGATAAAACAAAACCTTATCATACAGCTTACTGCTCCTGTAAAATGGACGCAGTCAGTTCAGAACATGGTAGCCGATGGCGGTACACTTTTCACAGAAGTTGGACCGGGTAACGTACTACAGGGGCTTGTGAAAAAAATTGCTCCTGAAGCGCAAACGGCTGCTGCTGTTTTGAGTTAACAGTTTACAGTACTCAGCGTAACGTTTTTGTACTACCCGTCATCGCGAGCCTGCCTGCCGGCAAAGGCAGGGAGGAACGACGAAGCGATCTAAAGATTGCCGCGCTCCATTGCATTACGCTCGCAATGACCAAAATTCATAAAAAAATCCCGTTCGCCGAGGCGAACGGGATTTTTATTTCACTACCAACTTCATAAGTCCGCGGTTGTGTATAGCATAACCTTTGGACAAGTAGAGTTTTTGAGCTACGGTATTGTGACCTTCTATCTCGAGGTATATTATCTTAACTGACAATGTCTTTGCCTGTTCGCTGATAAAATCAAGTGCCTGTTTACCAAAACCAAGTCCACGAGCTACTGATGAAATAAAGAGTTCATCGAGAAAAGCGATTCGGCCTTTGTATTCAAAAGAAAAAACAAAAGTCATGATTACATATCCTACGGGTTCGTTTTCTTTGAATATTAGCCATCCCCTGCCTAACGTTTCATTTTCAAGAAATTCCTGCATTAGTCCGCGAGAAACATTAACGTCAATAGGATAATTATCTATAGCATAGAATTCTTCCATCATGGCAATTACCAACGGAACATCCTGTGCTTCTAAAGGTTTGAATACGGCCTGCATCAGTCAATATTCTTAAGGATTATATTTACCGCACCTCGGTTCATGCTCACAAATGTTCCTGCAACATGACCGGTTTCATAACGCACATCATCATTATATACCAGTGATGATAGTGCATCATTCATCTCTTCTTTATTTTTTACGGCAATACATCCACCCATATTGACCAAAGCAACTGCTTCGGGAAATTTTTGATGATTAGGCCCTATGATTATTGGCACGCCAAAAGCAGCAGGCTCTAAAATATTATGCAATCCTGCAGTGCCAAATCCTCCTCCAACATAAGCCACATCGGCATAGCTGTAAATTTTAGTCAGTATACCTACTGTATTGATGATAAGCACATCATATTCGGCAAGGTTCTTACCCTCCTTTTCTGAGAACAGAACCACTTTGCCTGTTAGGCTGTTTTTAATATCATTAATGTGGTCTTCGCCTGTGGTATGTGGCGCAATAATGAATTTAGTGTTTACCGCAGTATTGATAAAATCGACAAACATGGTTTCATCCTTTGGCCATGAACTGCCAAATACCACGGTGGTTGTATCATTTTTAAATTTTTCAATAAAAGGAAGTGTATTATCACGCTCCAGTATTTCACTCACCCTGTCATAACGGGTATCACCGCTAATAGTTACATTATTGAAACCTATACCCTGCAACAGCACTTTTGAACTTTCGTACTGCACAAAAAAATGATTAAAGGTTTTAAGCGCCTTTCTGTAAAAACCGCCATACCATTTAAAAAACACCTGATCTTTTCTGAAAAAACCTGAGATCAGATACACCTTTGCATCGGTCTTTTTCAACTCGTTCAGGTAATTGGGCCAGAATTCATATTTGATAAAAAATACTTTCTCCGGCTTAACGATTGAAAGGAACTTTTTAGCATTTGCCAAAGTATCCATAGGCAGGTAGACAATTACATCGGCAGTAGTGGCATTTTTCCGTACTTCGTAGCCCGATGGCGAAAAGAAAGTAAGCACAATTTTATGACCGGGATGCATGGCTCTTACCTTTTCCATCACCGGAAGCCCCTGCTCATACTCTCCCAACGATGCCGCATGGAACCAGATTGTTTTATCTCCCTGCTGAATTTTTTCCTGAAGTGTACTAAAAACAGTCTTTCTTCCGTTTACGAAGAGTCTGATTTTAGGGATGAAAAAAGCCACAAGACTCAGCACCCATTTAGCGATTATAATAAGCACATTATATAGAAAAAACATAGGCATAAAATTGAGGTGCTAAATTACATACTTTATGCTATTTTCATTGGCAGGCAGTCATTAAATTAGTAGTTTTGCGCTGATTAATAATTTCACATCATGAAAAAAATCCAAATGGTTGACCTGAAAAGTCAGTACGACCAGATTAAAGATACTGTAAATGCTTCTATACAGGAAGTTTTAGATACTACATCATATATAAACGGCCCACAAGTTCATAGTTTCCAAAAAAATCTTGAGACTTATCTTGATGTTAAACACGTAATACCATGTGCCAATGGTACCGATGCCCTTCAGATCATCATGATGGGTATGGGACTTCAGCCGGGCGACGAGGTAATTACTGCCGATTTTACCTTTGCCGCTACTGTTGAAGTTATTGCCCTGCTGCAACTTACACCGGTACTTGTAGATGTTGAGCCGGATACTTTCAACATTTCTGTAGAGGCTATCAAAAAAGCGATCACACCAAAAACGAAAGCTATCGTTCCGGTACACCTTTTTGGCCAGGCAGCCAATATGGAAGAAATTATGACCCTTGCTACTGAGCATAATCTTTATGTAATTGAAGACAACGCTCAGGGAATAGGTGCCAACTATAAATATGCCGATGGCTCTAAGAAAAAAACAGGTGTTATAGGTCATGCCGCTTCAACATCGTTCTTCCCATCTAAAAACCTTGGCTGTTATGGCGATGGTGGTGCTATATTCACAAATGATGATGCGCTTGCCCATACGCTAAGAGGAATTGTTAATCACGGTATGTATGTGCGTTACCACCACGATGTTGTAGGTGTTAACTCAAGACTTGACAGCATTCAGGCTGCGGTGCTTAATGCTAAGCTCCCTTTACTTGACGGTTATAATGTAAAAAGACAGGAAGCCGCTGCAAAATACAGTGCTGCTCTTGCCAATCATACAAATATTATTACTCCTGTAATCACAGGAGAACAGGACAGCCATGTATTTCATCAATATACACTGCGCATTATCAATGCTGACAGGGATGGACTAATGCAACACCTTCTTGACAAAGGTATTCCGTGTGCCATATACTACCCTATTCCGCTTCACAGCCAAAAGGCATATGCGGATAGCCGTTATAACGAATCGGATTTCCCGGTAACTAATCAACTTGTAAAAGAAGTAATATCGTTGCCAATGCATACTGAGCTTGATGATGAACAGATAAAATTCATTACGGATAGTGTAATTGAGTTTTTAAGCTAATGGAAATGACCAAAAAGAAAGCGTGGGGTCCCATAATAGGGATTGCTATAGGAGTTGGCGTGATGACAGGGATAAGCAATGTAAACAGGACAAGTCCTTACAAAGAGCTTTCAAAATTTTCAAAAGAAATCAATGCAAAAGGGGCTGTAACAATTGATCCGGATACGAGGATGGACAGCACATCTGTAGCTGAAGATCCGCTTATGGTTGTTTATCACTATACGGTTGTAACTGTTGATAAAGACTCTGTTACCATTGACGAAAAAGAGGCTAAAGAGGTATTGATAAAGCAAACGCAGGAAAACCTTGATAATAGCCCGGACATGGAAACGTTTAGAAAACATGATGTTTCTATGAAATATGATTACAAGGATAAAAAAGGCAGACATTTGTTTGACTTTACCATAAAACCAGCAAAAAACATCCAGTAAATATGAAAATTCTTGTAACCGGCGGACTAGGCTTTATAGGTTCGCATACTGTAGTAGAACTTCAGAACGAAGGTTTTGATGTGGTTGTAATTGACGACCTGTCTAATTCTTCTATCGAGGTACTTGACGGTATACAGGCCATTACCGGCAAAAAACCGGATTTTGAACAAACAGACCTTCGCGATAAGGCTGCTGTACAAAGCTTCTTTGCAAAATACAGCGATGTATCAGGCATAATTCACTTTGCAGCTTCTAAGGCTGTAGGCGAAAGTGTAGAAAACCCATTATTGTATTATGAAAACAATATTGGTGCACTGGTATACCTTTTACAGGGATTACAGGCAAAACCTGAATCGCATTTTATCTTTAGCTCATCATGTACAGTTTACGGACAGGCAGAAAAAATGCCTATTACCGAAAACGCTCCTATACAAACTGCAATGTCTCCTTATGGAAATACAAAACAAATAGGTGAAGAGATCATTCAGGACGTTGCAAAAGTAAGTGGCATCAATTCAATATTGTTACGTTACTTTAACCCTATCGGAGCCCATGAGTCTGCTAACATTGGCGAATTACCTAAAGGAACTCCGCAAAACCTTGTTCCGTTCATTACGCAAACTGCTATTGGACTAAGACAACAGCTATCGGTTTTTGGGTCTGACTACCCAACGCCGGATGGCACCTGCATTCGTGATTACATTCACGTGGTAGATCTTGCCAAAGCACACGTTACTGCGCTTAAGCGATTAGTGAACAAAGCGAACGCTGATAAAGTTGAAATCTTTAACCTTGGAACAGGTAAAGGAAGTTCGGTTCTTGAAGTTATCAATGCGTTTGAAAAAGTAAGTGGACAAAAACTGAATTACAAAATTGTAGATAAACGCCCGGGCGACATAACAGAAGCCTATGCAGATACTGATAAAGCAAATAATGTTCTAGGCTGGAAAGCCGAACTTTCCCTTGATGAAGCTTTGGCATCAGCATGGAAATGGGAACAGAAAATAAGAAAGTAGGCAGTCGCAGTATTCAGTATACAGACAATCACACTATAATTTAAAAAATCCGAAGCTAATGCTTCGGATTTTTGTTTATAATTCTTTCTTCATTTTATAGTTGATGAGTATAACATCACCTCTCTGGTTTTGCTGTTCTGTCACAACCACATAACCCTTCTTCTCAAAAAACGGGCGAGCCGTTTTACTGATATCCGATGTTATTACCGTTGCTTTTTGCCGTAAGGCTTCCGCCTCTAATGCTCTCAAAAGCAAATCAGCAATCCCCTGTCTTTGATAATCTTTATGAACGTACATAAAATCAAGATAATTTCCGTCAAGCAACGATCCGAAACCTACAATGACATCATGCTTTATTGCAAGCAAAACATATTGCAGTCTGATAAGATTCTCCCATCGTTCTGTTTTTTCAGATGACGAAGCCCATTGCTTTCGTTGTTCATCATCATATTCATTGGCACAAACATACTGTATGGTTTCCCTGAAGAGTTCTTTCATCTCGGGGAGGTCGCTTAATGATGCCCGACGTATTATGACTTTATCTTTGCTCATATCAAACAAATATAGACATTATTCAGGCTGCATACCCGTAGTAATGGCAATACGGTTCCAGCCATTGATCGCAATGATTGCCATAATAACCTGAGCAACATATTTTTCGCCCAACAGCGTTACGGCATCACTATACGTTTTATCCGAAACATGGTTTGATATTTGGGTAACCTCTTCGGTAAGCGCAAGTATAGCCTGCTCTTCTTTAGTGAAGAAAGGAGTATCCCTCCATGCACTAAGGGTAAAGATGCGTTGTTGGGTTTCACCATATTTAAGAGCATCTTTAGTATGCATATCCAGACAGAAAGCACAACCATTAATTTGTGATGCTCTTATTTTAATAAGCTCTTTATGGGTTTTAGTAAGCTCAGTAGCTGCAAGGTATTTTTCAAATGCAAGCATTGTGTTATATCCTTCAGTTTCAACTTTAAAAAAGTTCATTCTATTTTCCATGACTTTAAAAATTAAATTTGTTATTTGATTTGTACATGACAAATTTCCGTCAATGCCTCCTCAAAAAACTTAATCATGGTTAAGAAATGAAATTTAGTCAAAATTTATTTTTTCGCCCTCACCTTACTTAAAAACTCAGGAGTAATCCCTAAAAAGGAAGCCAGCATATATTGTGGCACACGCTGAACAAATTCCGGATAACGTTCCACCATCATCCTGTATTGTTCCTCCCCTCCCAAATTGAATATATAATGAATGCGATTAAGCTGGGCTGCATAGGCTTTCTCCAAAACGATCCTGAAATATTTCTCCAATTGTGGCAATTTTTCAAAAAGCTCGTCCTGTGCCTTTCTGCTAATTGCTATTACATTAGTTTTTTCTATTGCCTGTATGTAAAAATTTGACGGCTGATTACTTTTAAAACTGAAATAATCGGTCATCCACCAGTTCTCAACAGCAAACTGTATAACCTGTTCGGTTCCTTTATCTGTCGTAAGATACATCCTCAGGCAACCGTCGGCTACAAAGTAATTCTCATTGCAAATCTGGCCGGCTTCCAGCAAATGCTCTTTCTTTTTAAGTTCCCTAAGCTCAAGAGAAGCCAACAGCAATTCCGTCTCCTCGCGAGTGAGGCTTACATGTTTTTTTATATGTGTAACAATTGAATCAAACATACTACTCATTATTAAACAGCTGAAAGATACAAATTATAGCTTTTTATAAATAATGTGTACCTTGCACACCGCTAAAACAATTAAACCCAAATATGAGATTATTACGACTTCTTGTCCTGTTATTGGTTCTTCCTGCCTATGCGCAGCAAGGCGGTATGTGGATTCCTTCCCTGCTTAAAGGGATGAACGAAAAAGAAATGAAAAGCCTGGGCATGAAAATGTCTGCATCAGACATTTATGATGTAAACCATTCGAGCCTTAAAGATGCGGTTCCGCAATTCAACGGAGGCTGTACATCGGAGGTTATTTCTTCTCGCGGATTGTTACTTACTAACCACCACTGTGGTTTTGGAGAAATACAATCGCACTCAACTGTAGAACACGATTATCTTGCCAATGGCTTCTGGGCTATGAGCCTTGCAGAAGAGCTGCCTAACCCAGACCTTGAAGTAACTTTTATCGTAAGGATAGAAGATGTTACAACGCAGGTTTTGGAAGGTGTAGCATCACTGACAAACGAGAAAGACAAACAGAAAAAAATCCAGGAAAATATTTCACGTCTTACAAATACACTTCCTAAAGAATCATGGCAGGGTAACAGCATCCGTACTTTTTATGAAGGTAACCAATACATGCGTTTTGTAACTGAAACTTTTGAAGACGTTCGCCTTGTAGGGGCACCACCTTCATCAATAGGTAAATTCGGATCGGATACCGACAACTGGGTATGGCCAAGACATACAGGTGACTTCTCTCTTTTCCGTATTTATGCCGGTAAAGACAACAAACCTGCAAAATACTCTAAAGACAACGTTCCGTATGTGCCTAAGCATTACTTCCCTGTATCTATCGGTGGCGTAAAAGAAGACGACTTTACAATGGTATTTGGTTATCCTGGGAGAACTACCGAGTACCTTCCTGCGGTTGCGGTAGAACAAATTGTAAACAGCCTTAACCCAGCAAAAATTGAAGTAAGGGATGCAGCTCTTAAAGTAGCTGACGGCTTTATGCGTAAAGACCAGGCAATAAAAATACAGTATGCTGCTAAATATGCACAAATTGCCAACTATTGGAAAAAGTGGATAGGTGAAACGCAGGGACTTAAGAAAAGTAATGCCGTTGCCATTAAAAAAGCAAACGAGAAGGATTTCCTTGCACGCGTTGCAAAAGCCGGCAAGCAGGCAGAGTATGGCAACCTTTTAGCCGATTTTGAAAAGAATTATAATGAGATCGCTCCTTATGCACTGGCAAGAGACTATTTCACGGAGGTTGTTTTACGAAATACCGAACTACTTACAACAGCTTACAGACTGTACCAACTGGAGCAGATTTACAATGCACGTGGAGAGCAATCGTTCAACGACAGAAGAGACAATACCATTCTTGGACTTGAAGAGATATATAAAAACTTCAATAAAAATGTAGACGAGAAAGTTTTTGAACAGCTTATAGCACTTTATGCTGCAAAATCGCCTAAGCAATTCCAGCCGGAAATTCTTAAGGGTGCCGACCTGAAGGCTATGACATCTGAAATTTACGGCAGTTCAAAACTAACCTCGTATGAAGGAGTAAAAGAACTTCTGAAAGGTGATGCAAAAACTGTTATTGCACGTCTTAACGAAGACAAAGGCTACAAACTGGTAAAAGCTCTTACAGATGCCTACAACACTAATGTAGCTCCTAAATATGATGAGATCAACCTTAGGATAACGGGTCTTCAGCGCACCTACATGAAAGGTATACTGGAACTAAGCCCTAAAGACGCCCGCATCTTCCCGGATGCTAACAGCACACTGCGTGTTACTTATGGTAAGGTAGATGGCTACCAACCTAAAGATGCCACTTACTACGGACCTGTAACTTACCTTGACGGTGTTATGGAAAAATACATTCCGGGGGATTATGAATTTGATGTTCCTCAGAAACTTATCGATCTTTACAATAAAAAAGATTACGGCCGCTATGGCGAAAATGGTAAGATGCCGGTATGTTTTATAGGCACTAACCATACTACGGGAGGTAATTCGGGCAGCCCGGCAATTGATGCTAAAGGAAACCTTATAGGCCTTAACTTTGACCGTGTATGGGAAGGAACCATGAGTGACATTTATTATGACCCGTCTATTTGCCGTAACATTATGGTAGATATGCGCTATGTGTTATTCATCATCGAGAAGTATGCCGGAGCAAAGCACCTGGTAGACGAAATGAAGGTTGTAACCAAATAATCGTAATCGTTTTCATAAAAAAACAAAAGAGAAACCTTTGCAGTTTCTCTTTTGTTTTTTATAGCTACCATAAAGGCAAAAACCTACAAAAAAAGCAAACTAAAATCATCAAACCCCTTGATTTTAAAGGGCAAAATCGAAATATTTTTTTTTCAGCCAAACATCCCCCGATATTAAAAAATTTATATCTTTGCTTCGAATTAATAATTAACCTTTATAATTTAGTAAGATGAAAAAAGTTGTTTTAAGCCTAGCTCTAGTAGCAATGATGAGTGTTTCTTTCGTTTCTTGTAAAGAAACTAAAACTGAAGAGACTACAGTAGAAGAAACTGCAACTCCAGTTGAAGAAGCTCCAGTTGCTGAAGAAGCTCCAGTTGCTGCTGATACTACAGCTGTTGAGGCTGCTAGCCCAGCTGAAGCTGCTCCTGCTCACTAAGAAATAGCAAGACGACAGTCAAAGTATTTGAAAACCTTCGCCAAGCGAAGGTTTTCTTTTTTACAGGGTTTATAAAAAACTTAAGAAAAGATATGCTAACTTTGAGCAAACCACCTCAAAACAAAGTAGTATGCCTACAACATCCTGCCGTATCAACGACGCCGATATAGACTGGATAGACATTAGCGATCCCAGTAAAAATGAATTAATAGAGGTAAGTAAAAGGTACAACCTTAATCGCTATACGCTAAGAGACTCTTTAGATCCGGATCACCTGCCAAAATATGAAGAGCATAATGATACGCATTTTATCATTGTAAGGATACTGAAGGACATTGATTCCGAAAGCAGGAACCAGCAAACCATACAAAGCCTTAGCAGCAAGATTGCGCTCTTCTTCAACAAGAACTTCATCATTTCAATACACCGCAACGAGCAATCAATTATACACGATATAAAGGCTGGTTTTGTCGATACCGGAAAAATCACCTCAACAACGGGAGTTGCCATCCGTATATTACGCGATGTACTCCACTCCTACGAGCAACCTGCCATAAAACTTTCTGACGAAATAGATTTTTTTGAATCGAAGCTTTTCCTGAAAAAGAATACCCCTTCTGACATGATAGAGGACATTTATTATGTAAAGAACAAAGCCGGACTCTATAAAAAGCTGTTGGTACTAAGCAATGAGGTAATCAATTCGCTTATTACAGAAGGCGAAGACCGGCCTGCATTACGCGATGTGCGCGACCTGCATACTAAACTGATGCTGCTGTATGACCAGATACTCGAAGACGCCAATAACCTGCTGAATATTTACCTTTCACTTTCGGCACGAAAAACCAATGATGTAATGAAAATACTCACGGTATTTTCAGTATTCTTTATGCCACTTACTTTTATTGTTGGGGTTTACGGAATGAATTTCAAATTTATGCCCGAACTGGAATACAAATGGGGTTATCCACTCTCAATAGCATCTATGGTGATAATATCAGTGATTATCTATATTTGGTTTAAGAGGAAGAAGTGGTTATAGATTTAAAAACTTCATAAAATAAAAAAGCCCTAAACTTTCGTTTAAGGCTTTTTGTACTCAAGGCGGGACTTGAACCCGCACGGGCATTACTACCCACTGGATTTTAAGTCCAGCGTGTCTACCAATTCCACCACTCGAGCATAAACTGATAGTTTGAGCGAAAAACGGGGTTTGAACCCGCGACCTCAACCTTGGCAAGGTTGCGCTCTACCAACTGAGCTATTTTCGCGTTTTATACCGCTGTTTGTTTCAGTATTACGGGTGCAAATGTAGCACTTAATTTCAATTCTGCAAACGTTTCAGCGAAAAAAAATCAAAGAAAAACATAACCTTCTGATAACGTTCCGCTTAAAATTGAAAGTTTTTTTAAGCTACATATCTTATGACGGTTTCATTGTGAACGTAGCGAAGTGCGGCAATCAGAGATTGCTTCGTTATACCTCCCTGCCTTTGCCGGCAGGCAGGCTCGCAATGACCGGACCCGACTGAACCCTATAAATATTTAAAACACACCCCTAACCCCTTCCGCCGCGGCGGAGGGAACAAGCTTCACTCAAACGGAAAAAATATCGGATTTGTATGAAGCTAAATTGCTACATTAAATAATCTACACATTGGTAATACTACTTCGTGAGCATTCTCTTTATCTCGTTCAGTTTCATTAGCGCCTCTACCGGTGTAAGCGTATTGATATCGAGATTAACGATCTCTTCTTTTATTTCCTGCAATAACGGATCATCAAGATTAAAGAAACTTAACTGTAATTCATCCTTGGCTGCCGGTTTGCCGTTTGACAATGCTTCACCTGAATGATCTTTCTCAAGCTTTTTAAGCAGCTTTTGCGCCTTTTGTATTACCGTTTGTGGCATTCCGGCCATCTTTGCCACATGGATACCAAAACTGTGCGCAGAACCGCCTTTTACAAGCTTACGAATAAACAGTACTGTATCCTTAAGCTCTTTTACGGAAACGTTGAAATTCTGGATGCGCTCAAAGATATCCTGCATCTCGTTCAGTTCATGGTAATGCGTTGCAAACAATGTCTTTGGCTGTGCCGGGTGTTCATGCAAAAACTCGGCAATAGCCCAGGCAATAGAAATACCGTCATACGTACTTGTACCACGACCGATCTCATCCAAAAGAATAAGGCTTCTGTCAGATATATTGTTCAAAATGCTGGCCGTTTCGTTCATCTCTACCATAAAGGTCGATTCGCCCATAGAGATATTATCTGACGCTCCTACCCTTGTAAATATCTTATCTACAATACCCATACGAACGCTTTCAGCAGGCACAAAACTTCCCATCTGCGCGAGCAATACGATCAGTGCCGTCTGACGAAGAATGGCCGATTTACCCGACATATTCGGACCGGTGATCATAATGATCTGCTGTCCGCTTCGGTCAAGGTAAACATCGTTGGTAATGTATTCTGTGCCGACAGGTAATTGCTTTTCGATAACAGGGTGGCGGCCTTCTTTTATCTCAAGATCAAAGCTATCGTCGATAACCGGGCAAACATATTTATTATCAATTGCCAGTTGGGCAAATGAACTAAGACAGTCCATTTGTGCCACAAGGCTCGCATTAAGCTGTACCGGTTTTATATAGGTCCCAATCCAGATAACCAACTGCTCAAACAACTGTGTTTCCAGCGCATGGATTTTTTCCTCGGCACCTAATATTTTAGATTCATATTCTTTAAGCTCTTCGGTAATGTAGCGCTCTGCATTTACCAATGTTTGCTTGCGTATCCACTCCGCCGGAACTTTGTCTTTATGCGTATTGCGCACTTCGATATAATAACCGAATACATTATTAAATGAAATCTTCAATGAAGATATTCCTGTAGCTTCAGACTCCCTTCTTTCTATTCCTTCAAGATATTCTTTACCGGAATTAGAGATATTCCTTAAATCATCAAGCTCGGGATGAATACCCATTGCAATGGCATTTCCTTTATTGATAGATACCGGAGCATCAGGGTGAAGTGTAGTTTTTATCTTCTCACGAAGCAGGTCGCAGGCGTGCAGGCTGTCACCAATAGCTTTAAGTGCATCGTTTTTGCTATCCAGCGCCAGTGCTTTTATGGGCACAATGGCGTCTAGCGAGTCTTTCAGGTAAATTACCTCACGCGGACTCACCTTACCCGTCGCAACCTTAGAGATAAGACGTTCCAGGTCGGAAATCTGCTTAATCTGGTATTGTATCTTGTTAAGGGTTTCCTGATTGTCTTTCAGGTAAGCCACAACCTCATGACGCGCACGCACCTTATTAGCATCCTTTAGCGGAAGCGCCAGCCAGCGTTTCAGCAGTCGGCTACCCATAGGCGAAAGCGTTTTATCGATGACGTCAAGCAGGGTTACAGCATTCAGGTTCGGGCTTTGGTACAGCTCAAGGTTACGGATGGTAAAGCGGTCCATCCATACATAGGCATCCTCAGCAATACGCTGAATACTTGTAATATGCTGCACTTTGTTATGTTGCGTTTCCGACAGGTAATACAGCACCGCTCCCGAAGCGATGATACCTTCCTGCAACTCCTCTACCCCAAAACCTTTAAGGGAATTGGTTCCGAAGTGGGCTGTAAGGTTCTCAAAAGCATAATCTTCTTTATACACCCAGTCTTCGAGGTAGAAAGTATGAAAATCTTCTCCAAAGGCTTCCCTGAAATTATTTTTCTCCGCTTTAGGTACCAGCACCTCACTCGGACTGAAGTTTTGTAATAGTTTATCAATGTATTCCTCATTACCCTGCGCCGTAAGAAATTCTCCCGTAGACACATCAAGGAATGAAACACCCATTGTCCTTTTTCCAAAATATACCGACGCCAAAAAGTTATTGCTTTTAGAGTGCAGCACCTCATCGTTCATCGAAACTCCCGGAGTTACCAGTTCGGTCACGCCACGTTTCACGATGGTCTTTGTCATTTTCGGATCTTCCAGCTGGTCGCATATCGCCACACGAAGACCGGCCTTAACCAGCTTTGGCAAATAGGTATTCAGCGAGTGGTGCGGAAACCCGGCAAGAGCCGTTTCGGTTTCGCTGCCCGCTCCCCTTTTGGTAAGTACTATCCCTAATATCCCGGCCGCCCTTATGGCATCTTCGCCAAAGGTCTCATAAAAATCGCCCACACGAAACAACAGGCAGGCATCAGGATACTTTGCCTTAATCTCGTTATACTGTTTCATTAACGGGGTTTCTTTGGGTGCTTTTTCTTTAGTCGCCAAGGGAAATAGGGTTTAAATTAACTTGATGGGCGAAGTTACTCAAATTCTGAAAAAGGTAAACGCGGTGTTGGTAAATGGTGGATAACTTATCTCTTCTTTTGTCTTGAAACAAAAGAAGCAAAAAAACCTCACCCCAGCCCCTCTCCTTTGGAGAGGGGAGCGAACACAGTAACGAATACGTTTGATATCAGGCTATTTCTTTAAAATATGTTTACATTTGCGGTTATCTATTCCAAAAAACACTCATGAGAAAATTAGCTAACAGTGAGTTGGGCCGCAAAAGCATTGAAGACTTTAAGGAAGCCGAGAAGACCCCGCTCATTATAATACTTGACGACATCCGCAGCCTGCACAATATAGGCTCGGTGTTTCGTACTGCCGACGCTTTTCTGGTAGAGAAGATCTACCTGTGCGGCATTACCGCTACCCCTCCCAACAAGGAGATTCATAAAACAGCCCTTGGAGCTACCGATACCGTAGCCTGGGAATATGCCAAAGATGTTCTCGAAGTCATTACAAAACTTCAGGCAGACGGCACTGATGTATGGGCTATAGAACAGGTGGAAAATTCGGTTTACCTGAATGATTTTCAGCCTGAAGAAGGAAAGAAATATGCCCTTGTTTTTGGCAACGAGGTAAAAGGTGTTTCGCAGGAAGCCATAAAACTGTGCAGTGGCACTATTGAGATCCCACAACTTGGGACTAAACATTCCCTCAACATCTCGGTAAGTGCCGGTATAGTGGTGTGGGATATTTTCCAGAAAAACCATATAACAGCAGGTTAAGCCCCAACCTCTCACACTTACGACATGATACTATTTCAACCCTCTTTTAACGGGAGCATTACTAGTGCGCAACTGTTTGTGATTGCATTATTTCTTTTCACAATTCAACACAGTAACGCACAAGACATTGCACCCGTTGTTACAGCAACAGGCCAACAAACCTATTGCCCCGGAACTCCGCTAAATATCGTTACGGATTTTAATATTACCGATGTTGATGATACCGGCGCGGAAGCTGCGTACATACAGATATCATCAGGTTATGTAAACGGAGAAGACATCGTGAGTCTTAACAGTGTACCTGGACTTACAGCAACATGGAATGCAACATCGGCAACCCTTACCATAAAAAGCACTACACCCGGCGCGGAAATACCTTATCCGACACTTAGAGATGCCATAAAATTTAACGTTATATACAACAATATGTCGGCAAATCCATCTGCCGGACAACGTACTTTTTCCATATCATTAGGCGACGCTAACTATCTGGCTTCAACAGGGCATTATTACAAATTCATAGCTGCAGACGGCATTTTATGGACGAATGCAAAAATCGCAGCAGAGAACACCACTTATTACGGACTTCAGGGTTACCTGGCTACTCTTGGGTCGACCGACGAAGCTCAGCTTTGCGGGGAACAGGCAACAGGAACGGGATGGATAGGCGGTAGTGATGCCGAACAGGAAGGCGTATGGAAATGGATGACAGGTCCCGAAGCAGGTACTATTTTTTGGAACGGTGGAGCAAACGGATCCACACCTAATTTTGCATTCTGGAATAGTGGCGAACCCAACAATATGGGTGCGGAAGATTATGCCCACATTACAGCTCCGGGAGTAGGTATTCCAGGCTCGTGGAATGACCTTGCCAATGCCGGCAGCGGCGGGCAATATTCCCCAAAAGGTTATATAGTAGAATTTGGCGGCATGCCGGGCGATCCGGTATTACAGATATCAGCCACTACAACAATAGATGTGGAAAGACTATCCGAAACCACCCCTGCACAACGCTGCGGCGATGGGGCAGTCACCTTACAGGCAGTCTCAACAGGCGGAATGGTATATTGGTATAACGCTTCAACCGGAGGCAACCTGCTCGCAACGGGCTCGAGCTTTACGACCCCATCATTATCGCAAACAACAACCTACTACGCATCAGCATATTCACCGGGCTGCATCACGGGTCCGAGAAGAGCTGTAATAGCAACAATCAACACTCAACCCTCCTTACCAAATCCTGATCCAGTTGCGCCAGTTTGTTACGGAGATCCTGCACAACTTACAGCAACTGTTACTTCGGGAACATTAAACTGGTATGATGCGCCCACCGGAGGAACACTTTTAGGCACAGGAAGCCCTTTTACTACATCTCCGCTTACTGCCGAAACCATTTTTTATGCCGAAGTAGTTAGCACCGGATGCACGGCAACGTCACGGGAGGCCGTAACAGTTAGCGTTTTAGCGCTACCGGTTGTAACCGACGAAGAAATAGAATTTTGCGAAAAAACAAGAACTACAATAAATGCAGGGATTTCAGGTGTAACCTATGAATGGTCGACAGGAGCGACCACCCCATCCATAGAAATTAACGCGGCAGGGACCTACACGGTTAAAGTAACAAATCCGGCAGGCTGCAGCGCGGTAAAAACCATCACAGCCACTACCCTCCCTTCGGCAGATATAGTCCGCGTGGAGGTGAACAGCGACGTGGCAACAGTTATCATGTCCGATCCTGAAATAAACCATTATGTATTCTCACTTGATGGCAACAGCTATGGAGACTCAAATGTTTTTTACAACCTCAATCCCGGGCAGCATACGGTAAAAGTACGCTCTAAAAATGGCTGCGGAAGCGATTCGATGACATTCTACGTATACATGATACCAAAGTTCTTTACCCCTAATGGTGACAACATCAATGATGTATTTACTATTGCAGGTATGTCAGCCTACCCTCAGGCAACCATCAATATCTTTGACCGCTATGGTAAGATTGTAGCTGCCTTAAACAGCCGTAACCGTTCATGGGATGGTACATTTCAGGGACACAAGTTACCGGCAACCGATTACTGGTACATTATTAAACTAACCTACGATAGCGAAGAGATTAAAGGGCATTTTAGTTTGATTCGATAATCGTTGTAAAGAAATTTATTCCCTACGGGAAATATGAGCCAATGCATATTAATTTCTACCAGCATTCATTCCCTACGGAAAACTTCCATTCCGAATATCGCGTAGCGATTTAATGCTGGTAGCAAACAATTAGAACAGGGAGAAAATTTCCCATAGGGAATAAATTTCGTTATACCGCAACAACAGGCTTATGCAACACCAACGATAATATTTGGGCAGGGCTATCAATATGGTAGTCCGGCTTATTATTTTCAAGAGCTTTTTCATTGTCGTAACCCCAGCTTACCCATGCAACATCTACACCGCTTTTACGGCAGGCAATTACATCACGAAGTTCATCACCCACATAGAGTATCTCAGAAGGTTTTACATCTTTATCCCTCAGGAATTTATTAATAAGCAGATGTTTACCAAACATACTTCGGGAAGAATAAATGTGCTTACACTTTACTTTATGCTGCCTGAAAAACTGCTCGATATTGGTTTTGGAATTGGACGAAAGCACAGCATATTTAACCCTGTTTTCAGTTAATGACAGTAGCAGTTCTTTCATGCCTTCATTAAACTCCAGTTTAGGTATTGCTGCTTTATACCTTCGGATAATTACCGAAGCCAGAAAAGGTATTTTATACAATGGCACCCCTAATAGCCGGCAGCGTTCGGTAATGCTAAGGCAACGGAGCTCATCGAGATTTTCCTCATTAAGCAGCTGATAATTATTTTTTAGGGCAAGTTCGTTATAGAGTTCAATAAATAAGGACCGAGAATCGGCAATAGTGCCGTCAAAGTCGAAGACAATAAATTTATAAGGATACATTTAATGATTGATGATGATTTAATAGTGCAAAGGTAATTAGTTATAGCATACGTTTATAAATTATCATCTTAAAGCTCGTGAGGAGTGGCATATGATATGTCACTCCTCACGAGCTTTAAGAATTATTATCATTTATTTTCTATAAATATGCCGCCAGGTGTGGCCTGACTATCTATTTAAATTTACCTGTTCCAGCACCCAAATATAATCCTCCTGATTATGCACGAAATCACGGTTGGAAACATCCAATACTAAAACATTAAGTCCACTATGGGTTTTGATGTAATCCAGATACCCCTGATTTATACTCTCAAGATATTCGGCTTTGATGTCCTGTTCGTAGCTTCGTCCACGCATTTTGATATGCTCAAGCAGTGTTTCGGTAGTCTGATATAAATACACATACAGTCCCGGCCTGCGCATTTCGCCATACATAATATCAAACAGCTTTTTATATAGCGTATACTCATCTTCCCCAAGCGTAACTTTTGAGAAGATCAGCGATTTGATGATATGGTAATCGGCAACAACAAAATCGGTCTGTGGGTTTACCTGCAACAGGTCGTCGCTAAGTTGTTGGTAGCGATCAGCCAGGAAGGACATCTCTAGTGAAAACGCATAAAGTTGCGGATCTTTGTAAAATTGTGGCAGAAAAGGGTTATCAGCAAAACGCTCTAACACTATTTGTCCCCCAAAGTCTTCCGAAAGCTTTCCGGCAAGACTGGTCTTACCAGCCCCTATATTTCCCTCAATAGCAATATAGCTATGATGTTTTGGATTAAATTGTTCAATTGGCGAAGGCAACTGCACTACAAATTCACATTTGCTTTGGTCTCCCGATTCGGTTATCAACTGGTTAATATTCTTTTTGAATTTTGGGTGCTCCCAATGCGGGGCGACATCCCGTAACGGAATCAAAACAAAATTGCGGTTCTGCATTCGCGGATGCGGTACTTCGAGCGTTGGCTCAGCAATAATCTCATTATTAAAAGTAATCACATCAATATCTATGGTACGCGAATGATAGCGTTCTTCAGGATTGCGAACCCTGCCACCCTCCAGTTCGGCACTAAGCAATTCGGCTAATAGCTGTACAGCAGGTTTTTGCGTATGCACCAACAAACAGCAGTTATAAAAATCGTCGCCTTCGAAACCAACAGACGGATTCTCATATATACCCGAAACCTTTACTACCGTAGCAATATGGTTATTAATATAATCGATGCACCATTGCAGGTTTTCAAGGCGATTGCCCATATTGCTGCCCAGTGACAGTATAGCTTTGTTTTGAAATCTCATACCGCAAAGTAAGCGAAAAGTATTCAGTTTTCAGTCGCGGTCGTCAGTATCTTACTGGCTGAAAACTGAGGCTGTGACTGAAAACTGAATACTTCTTTAATTTTTCTAACTTAGTAGTTGTAACATATCAGGCTATTTTGCGTCTGATTAATAAATAAATTATCATTTCAAGATGAACGATACCCCACAACAACCACAGTACAGGCAACCACAGCCTAAATCGCCCTCATTCCTTAAGAATGTACTTTCTACCGTAGTAGGGCTTTTTGTGTTTTGCTTTATTTTCTTCTTTCTAATACTACTTATCGGTATTATTGCCGCTGCTGCCAGCGGAGGGAACGACACAGCCGTAAAAGTTGAAAAAAACAGTGTTATTGAACTTGACCTTTCTCAGGTTACTAATGATTATTCAGGAAAATTCAAATATAAAGACTTCCCAATGTTTGACTCTGACAATCAGGAAGGCCTTGTTGATGTTATAAGAGCTATTGATGCTGCTAAAGACGACGAAAGAATTAAGGGAATCACTATAACCAACAGTAGCACCCAACTGGGTATTGCCCAAAACAAAGCACTTCGCGATGAGCTTGATGCCTTTAAAAAATCAGGAAAATTTATCGTCGCTTATTCTGACGGTTATTCACAAAGCGATTACTACCTGAATTCTGTTGCCGATACCATTTACCTTAACCCGGTAGGTGAAATTGACTTTAAAGGACTTTCATCAGAAGTGATGTTCTACAAAGACCTTCAGGACAAAACGGGCATTAAAATGGAAGTTATCCGTCACGGAAAATACAAGAGTGCTGTTGAACCTTTCCTAAGCAATGAGATGAGCCCTGAGAACAGGGAGCAGATTACCGCATTGCTTAACTCTGTTTGGACATCGGTTGTTGGCGATATCGCTAAAAGCCGTAAAATTCCGGTTGACAGTCTTAATGCTGTAGCCGACAGGCTTGGTGGCCGTACTCCGGAACTGGCAAAAGAAGCAAAACTTATAGACAAAATTGGTTATATCGATCAGTATGAAGCCGGCATCAAAAAAGCACTTAAACTGAAAAAGGATGAAGACTATAAAAGAGTATCAATCCTTGATTATGTAAAAGCCACTGCGCTTGACAAACTGCTATCGGGTGGTAAAGACGAGATTGCCATCATTTATGCACAGGGCGAGATTCGCGGCGGAGAAGGTGATGTGAATACCGTTAGCGAAGTACCAATCCGCAAAGCACTAAAAGAGGCAAGGGAGAATGATGCCGTTAAAGCTATCGTACTTCGTGTAGACTCTCCGGGTGGTAGTGCACTGACTTCTGAACTGATATGGAGGGATATTGAACTTACTAAAAAAGTAAAGCCGGTTGTAGTATCTATGGGTAATATAGCAGCTTCGGGAGGATACTACATCTCTTGTAATGCTAACCGTATTTTTGCAGAAGAAGGTACTATTACCGGATCGATAGGTGTATTTGGAATGCTGCCAAACTTTACAGAACTGTCTAACCGAATTGGTATCCATACCGAGCAGGTAAGCACACATAAAAACGCATCAGGATATAGTGTATTCACCCCGCTTAAAGATGACACGAGAGCTATCATTCAGGAAAGTGTAGAGAAAGTATATACAACATTTGTGAGTCGTGTAGCTGCCGGGAGAAAACTTACTCCGGAGCAGGTTGATGCCATAGGACAGGGACGTGTATGGAGTGGAAGCATGGCACTGAAAAACGGACTTGTAGACGAAATTGGCGGACTTGATGCTGCTATTGAATATGCTGCCAAACTAGGCAAAACAAACGACTATTCTGTTTCAGATTATCCTGAGTTTGAAAAAGACTTCAGTAAAATTTTAAGTATGTTCGGACTTAGCACACAAACTAAAGAAGAGCTTATTAAAGAACAGGTAGGTGTAGAAAACTACCGCGTTATAGAGCGCATTCGTCGTGTAAGCCAAATCAAGGGCAACCAGGTACTAATGCCTTATGAGCTGACCATAAAATAAATCCCGAAAGGAATTAAAAAGCAAAAGCACAATGGTAATCGTTGTGCTTTTTCTTTTTTAATAATGGTTATATTATCTAATGTCAGAAAATTACGTGCAACAATAACATGAAATTTGAGTTATACAAGTCAGGATTCCCTATCTTAGGGGCAAAATTTAAAAAATATCATGGTTAAGAAAGTTTTAAAATGGACCGGTATCGTTTTACTGGTAATTATCATTGCGTTGGCGGCTACGCCATTCTTATTCAAAGGAAAAATTAAAGAACTGGTATTAAAAACCATCAATGAAAAGGTAGATGCCAATGTAGCATTTGAGGATGTAAGCCTGAGCCTTTTCAGGAGTTTCCCTAAAGCCAATGTTACCATTGAAAAACTTAGCATTGTAAACAAGGCGCCTTTTGCAGGCGACACTCTTGTTTATATGGAAGAAATAGACCTTGATATGTCGGTTAAGGAATTATTCAAAGGTGAAGGAGAACCGATGAATATTGAATACATCGGCACCAAAAATGGTATTGTAAACATCCTTTTCAACAAAGATGGTGTAGGCAACTTTGATATTGCCATCAAAGACGAAAAAGAGCAGCCTGCTGACAACAAAGAAAGCAAGCCGTTTGCCCTTAATATGCAAAAATATAAAGTAGAGAACCTGCGTTTCCGTTACTTTGATGAGCGCTCTAAGATAAACATGGTAATTGACAGCCTTAACCACGAAGGTAAAGGCAACATGGCGGCTAATAAGCTTGACCTTGACACCAAAACCACAGCTAAACTTTCGTTAAGCATGGATAAGGCTAATTACATGAACAATGTAGCCCTTAGCCTTGATGCTGTATTAGGCCTTGATCTTGACAAAAGCATTTATACTTTTAAAAACAATAAAGCACTCATCAACCAGTTGCCTCTTGAATTTGACGGTAGCTTTGCGATGGTGGAACAGGGACAGCAAATTGACATTACATTCAAAACGCCTACCTCATCATTCAAAAACTTCTTAGGTCTTGTACCGGAAGCCTATTCAGGTAACCTTGCCACAGTTAAAACAGACGGTGATTTTACCATTAATGGTAAAGTAAACGGACTGAATGGCGATAATTCAATCCCTAAATTCAACATTGCGATTGCATCAAACAATGCATCTTTTAAATATCCTGACCTGCCTAAATCGGTTCAGAATATTGTTATCGACACTAAGATCATCAATGAAACAGGAGTACTTAACGACACCTATGTAAACCTTGATAAACTTTCGTTCAGGATAGACCAGGATGTTTTTGATGCCAGCGCAAGTATTAAAAACATTGTAGAAAACCCTCTTGTAGATGCAAGACTTAAAGGTATAATAAACCTTGCCAACGTATCCAAAGCTTACCCTGTTAAGGTTGATATTCCGCTTTCAGGTATACTGAGGGCAGATGCCTCTACAAAATTTGATATGAAATCGGTAGAAAACAGCCAGTATGAAAAGATACAGAACAATGGTAGCATGAGCCTTAGCGGATTTACGTACAAAGGCGACCTTCCTAAACCTGTAAAGATAAACGAAGCTGCCGTGCAGTTTAATCCAAGCCGCATTACCCTTAGCAAATTTGATGCTGTAACAGGCGGATCTGATATTAATGTAAGCGGTACACTTGATAACTTCTACGGTTTTGTGTTCAGGGATCAGACCCTGAAAGGTAACTTTAACATGAGTTCTAACAAGCTTGTAGTTGCTGACTTTATGGCTCTGGAAGCTGCCAATACAGCCGCTAAAAAAGCCGAAGGCGCACAAAAAACCGAAACTCCTAAGCAGGTAGCAGCTACCGACGCGGTTAAAATCCCGGCTTTCCTTGACTGTACTATTACAGCAAAAGCCGGCACTGTAGTATATGACAACCTGTTCCTAAAAGATGTATCAGGTAAAATGATTATTAAAGACGAGACTGTTACCATCCAAAACCTGCAGTCGTCAATATTTGGCGGAAAAATAGGTGTTAGCGGAGATGTGTCAACTAAAGGCACCACACCTAAATTTAACGTAGACCTTGCTCTTAATAACGTTGACATTACACAGTCGTTCAACCAGCTTGACATGCTTAAGTCCATTGCTCCGATAGTGGGTGTTATAACAGGTAAAATGAATACCACCATTAAGGTAGGCGGTAATCTGGATGCTAAAGAAATGACTCCTGATCTGAAATCGCTTTCCGGAGATTTGCTTGGACAGTTATTGAATACGACTGTAAATCCTCAGAATTCAAAAATGCTTACGGCATTAACATCGAATGTAAAATTCCTTGACCTTTCTAAAGTCGACCTTAATAAAAAAATAGGCCTGACATTTGAAAACGGAAACGTTGTTATAAAACCAATTGACCTGAAATACCAGGATATTCCAATCAAGATACAGGGATCACACGGTTTTGACCAGAACATGAACTATACTGTTGCTTTTGAAGTTCCTGCCAAATACCTGGGCACCGATGTAAACAAGCTTATAACTCAGGCAAAAGGAGATCCAAGTAAAATAATCGTTCCGGTAAACGCATCAATTACAGGTAACTTTAAAAGCCCTAAAGTATCAACCGATCTTAGCAAGGCTGCAACTAACCTGACGAACCAATTGGTACAACAGCAAAAAGACAAGTATATCAACGAAGCTACCGACAAAGGTAAAGATGCCCTGAACAAGCTTTTAGGCGGAGGTAAAACAACGTCGACTGATACAACTAAAACAACTACAACTAAAACCAATGCCGAAACTCAAAAACAGGTTGAAGAGAAAGCTAAAGAAGGTGCAGGCAAACTAATTAATGGTCTGTTTAAAAAAGATAAGAAAGAATAGACTTTGTCTGTTTCGGGTTATTGAGTTTCGGGTTGCTTACTCATACCAATTAACTCAAACCCATAAAAAAACCGCCTGATGAAAAATAACATTAGGCGGTTTTTTATTTAAAAGAGATTACTTCGTCCGTTCGGCTTTTAGCCTCGGGTGCCACGTCGTTCCTCCTCGCAATGACAGAAGCCGACAACAGACAACCATCAACCGACAACATTTATACGTTTATCTGCACTACAAAACCTTCGTAAGATCTTACGTTAAAAACAGTACCATCTTCAAATAAAAGATACTGCCCTTTTACGCCCATAAGTTTACCGTTGAAGATTGGAGTCTTAGACAGATTTAAACTTGTTCCCAATTTTTGAGGGTATTGCAGTACGGGATAGTCTAATGTAAACAGTTTTTCCTGGGTTGACTCAAAATAAGGAGCAACTTCTGCCGGAAGCAATGAGCGCACCTCGTTTCGCCTGGCAATAAGATCTATTTCATTTACTTCGTTAAGCAGCATTTTTTTCCAGTTGATCTTATCCGAGAAATGATCTTTAAGTGCCACCTCTGTAATTCCTGCAAGATAGCGGTTAGGCACTTCCACCAGTGGTGTAGCCCACGAAGCTCCCTGATCGATCCATCGTGTGGGCACCTGTGTTTTACGGGTTACCCCTACCTTCAAATCACTCGATGCGGCCAGATAAACAATATGCGGCTGTACCTGTACTCTGGTTTCATATTCAAGGTCGCGATCGGCAATACCCAAATGGGCCGTACTAAGCTCCGGACGCATGATCCAGTCGCCTGCAGCCGCCGAACTGTAAAAACAATCATAACAAAATCCCTGACGGTAGATCTTTTTCTTCTTACTACAATTCAGACACTGGAAACCCATGAAATTGATCTCTAAGTCTTTGCCTAGCAATTGATTTACATTCAAAAAACTGTTTTCAAAAACCAGGTAATATTGTATCGGGCTGCCCACCTCAGTTTGCATTTTTGTTAAAACCCCTTCGTATTGCATATAAATTTTAGTATTTTTATGGGCATAAAGATACTAAAATATGGCGTTGCCGATTATCAATTCCATTGCTTCGTGGATCCTTAAAAAGCGTATCCATGATATCGAATTGTTCCTTAAATACCCTAACGAGGTACAGGAAGAACTGTTAATGAACCTTATCCGTACTGCGGAGGGCACATCCATTGGCAGAAAATACGATTTCTCATCCGTTAAGAATTATAGAGCTTTTTCCGAACGGGTACCTGTTTCAACCTATGAAGAACTGGAACCCATGATAGAACAAACCCGTAAAGGTGAGCAAAATGTTTTTTGGCCCAGCCAGATTAAATGGTTTGCCAAATCGAGCGGAACTACTAATGCCAAGAGCAAATTTATTCCCGTGAGTAATGACGCCCTTGAGGACTGTCATTATAAGGCCGCAAAAGACTTATTGTGCCTTTACCTGAACAACAATGAGGAATCGCAGCTCTTTACAGGTAAATCCCTTCGCCTGGGAGGCAGCAAACAGCTGTATGAGGACAATAATTCGTTCTTTGGTGACCTCTCGGCCATTCTGATAGACAACATGCCTATATGGGCAGAATTCAGCAGCACGCCAAGCAATAAGGTATCACTAATGAGCGAATGGGAAACAAAACTGCCAGCTATAGTTAAAGAAACCATCAACGAAAATGTAACCAGCTTTGCCGGTGTACCTTCGTGGATGCTCGTACTGATGAATCGTGCGCTTGAAGAAACCGGAAAAACCAATCTGATGGAAATATGGCCCAATCTGGAAGTATATTTTCACGGAGGGGTAAGTTTTGAACCGTATCGAGAACAGTACAAAAAGATACTACCTAAAGCTGACTTTAAATACTACGAGATATATAATGCTTCTGAAGGGTTCTTTGCCATACAGGATAGTAACGACAGTAACGAATTACTGCTGATGCTCGACTATGGTATATTCTACGAATTTATCCCGATGGATACTTTCGGAACGCTGAACCAAAGAACAATTCCTCTTTCAGAAGTTGTGGTAGATAAAAATTATGCTATCGTTATCACTACCAATTCCGGCCTATGGCGCTACATGATCGGCGATACCGTGAGATTTACATCCATCAATCCGTACCGCATAAAAGTAACCGGTAGAACCAAACACCATATTAATGTTTTTGGCGAGGAGCTGATGGTAGAAAATACCGATACTGCAATAGCCAAAGCCTGTAAAGTTACTGGTCACGAAGTAATTGATTATACCGTGGCTCCCGTATTCATGAACGGAAAAGAAAAAGGGGCACACGAGTGGATCATTGAATTTAAAGAACCTCCGGCAGATGCCGAGCACTTCCGTACTATTCTTGACGAAACACTGCAAACCCTGAACTCCGACTATGAAGCCAAGCGTTACAATAATATGACGCTGAATCCGTTAATACTGAACGTAGCACGACCAAGGCTTTTTTATGATTGGTTAAAGGAACAGGACAAACTTGGTGGACAGCACAAAATACCACGCCTGAGCAACGAGCGACATTACCTTGAACAGCTAAAAGCCATGCAGGATAGTTTTTCTACAGACTTAGCATAATACAACAAACAGAAAACCAGCAATCTGGCATTATGTTTGCTTCCTTTAAATAATGAAACAGATGATAATGAAGAGGAAACACATTTTTACATTAGCAGCAGGAGTATTGCTATTAGCTTCCTGCGGACCTAAACTGCACCGTTATAGCTGCGGTGGAAGGAAACGCTGCATAAGCCATGTCGAAAAAGAAAGACCGGCTGCTGATAAATCAGTCCAAAAAGTACAGACTAAAGACTCATAAAAAAAGCCTCACGAAGTGAGGCTTTTTAGTGCCCTCTCCCTTCTAAAACTAAAGCAAAAAGGAGTAGAAACCTTAATAACCCAAATCTTGTATTTTATTACAGCATTTTAATCAAAAACACTGCAGTCCATTTCTTCTACCACTGTTTTGGTCTGATCCAGTTCAGTAGTAGCATAACCACATGATTTCATTTTGTTATACACATTAAACCATGCTGTTTTATAAGCCTGGCAGTTGGCTACTGTCTGATTAGAGCTTAATGCACTGGTTTTTTCCAGCAGTATGTTCGACAGATTCTCAACCTCGTCCAAACAGTTATCACCACTTACATTTGTAGTTTCTTCCTCTTCGCACGCAATACTTACCAACGCAAGCGCGGCAACAAATAAGATAAATTTCACTTTCATATCGTTCTGATTTAAGATTAATATGAAGTCAAAGGTATTTTACCCGTTTGATATAAGTCATAGGCTATTAACTAAAGCTAATAAGGATTTTACCTAGAAATGATCGTGTATCCTGAAAAGAAAAAGCGAAAACTGAATCAATTTGCCAGTAGTGAAATATCCACCACTTTAATAATCTCTTCAAAGTCGGCAATTACAGAAGTATGTGCTGCGGTGTTTTTAGGATCTTTTATAAACCTGTCGATATTGTAAAGCCAAAGGTCCATTTCGTCTTCGGTATGATTACGGTCGTGTGAAGATAATGGCAGTTTATTGAGTTCCTTAAAGATGTTATCACGTATTTCTGCACGTTCTGAAGCATCAGATGTTGCAAGGAAATCGGCAATCAGCTTATTTAGCAGTGCCTTTTTTTCAGATTTAGTCATAGCGTTGGATTTGGTATCTTAAAGGTACGATAAAACAGGATTAATTCCCTACGGGAAAATAAAAACCCACTTGAATTATCTTCTACCAAAATTATTTCCCTAAGGGGAAATCTCATTACGGCTATCGTAGCGCGTAGCGATTTAATTTCGGCAGACAAGACATTCAGATATGGTAAACATTTCCCGTAGGGAATAAATTACACCTACAAGGTTAAATTGTACAGCACCATGTTAAAACCGCTTGACCCGCTTCTTTAAAATGCGTATATTAGTGATATATTTACAACCCATATATGACCTATTACAAAGCCATTTTCAGGCTGCCGGGAGGCAGCGAACTTAAAGCCGACAGAGGCTACGTTCCTGATGCGTTTTTCAACGCCCTTTTTGAAGTTACAACTACAGATATTGTTGATATACACGAAGGCGGATTTATCCTTTCTACCGAAATGCATGAAAAACTGAGCGTGCCCGATCACTTTACCAGCTATGCTATTACCGGACTGAATGCGTCTGAAGAAGAAAAGTTTTCGCCTGAATTCCACATCAAACTACTGGAACATCTTAGGGAAGCGAACCATGCCCGCCCTATTGAGGAGCATTACAATTACCAGGTATTTATGATGGAGTATATTGAGGAAGTACCGGATGATGATTAAGCCTGACCCCTAGCCCCTCTCCAAAGGAGAGGGGAACTCATATCGAATAATTAAAGCTTCTGAGAAGCGGCATATTTATAGCAAATAATGCATAATCCCATAAAGAGCTCCGGAGGAGCGGCATATAATCATACCGCTTCTCCAGTGTTCTTAACATTCCATCCACAATAAACTATAAATATATCGCCCCGCCGGGGCTAAATAAAAAACCGGACATCGCTGCCCGGTTTTTTAAAATATAAACACGAAATTATTTAATGCTTATTGCACATCCTCCACCAGGAGCCAGTTTCTGGTCAAGCTTCGTTTTGCTTGTTACCTTAATGGTTTTGATGGTATAGCTTTGCGGATTTTTCTCGTAGTGAGCATCGGCACCATCAGCATAGATTGTTGCTGTATAGGTTTTACCTTTTGGCAGGTACTCAAAAGTAATTTTTGCCGTACGGGCATTCTCATCATTGATAGCACCTACATACCATTCTTCTTTACCTTTAGCCTTACGTGCTATTGTAATATAATCACCCGGCTCTGCCTCAAGAATATAACTGTTATCCCAGTCTACCGCTACATCTTTAATGAACTGGAATGCATCCATGTATTTGTTATATGTTTCCGGAAGATCGGCAGCCATTTGTAATGGGCTGTACATTGTCACGTAAAGCGCTAGTTGTTTTACAAGCGTAGTGTGAACAAATGAATTGTTCTCAGGATTGTAAGCACTTACTTTAGTCTGGAAGATACCCGGAGTATAATCCATAGGGCCACCCATCAAACGTGTAAACGGAAGGATAGTTGTATGATCTGGGTTATTACCACCAAAAGCTTCATACTCTGTACCACGGGCTGCCTCGTTTCCGATAAGGTTCGGGTACGTACGGCTTAATCCTGTAGGACGTACTGCCTCATGAGCATTTACCATTATTTTGTAATCTGCCGCTTTTGTAATAGCATAATTATAGTGATTGATCATACTCTGGCTATAGTGGAACTCTCCTCTTGGGATAATATCGCCTACATAACCGCTTTTTACAGCATTATAGCCATAATCATTCATCAGTTGGTATGCTTTATCCATATGACGCTCATAATTCGCTGCAGCACCCGATGTTTCGTGGTGCATAATGATCTTCACCCCTTTTGAGTGTGCATAGTCGTTAAGCGCCTTGATATCAAAGTCAGGATATGGCGTTACGAAATCGAAAACATACTCTTTCGATTTCCCGAACCAGTCTTCCCAACCTTCGTTCCAGCCTTCTACAAGTACCGCATCAAAACCATGTTTTGCAGCAAAGTCAATATACTCTCTAACGTGAGCATTGTTAGCAGCGTGCTTACCATTCGGTTTTGTTTTAGAATAGTCAAGCTCACCCAGTTTTACGTTAGTAAGGTCGTTATAAGCCCATGTACTTTTACCTGTAATCATTTCCCACCATACACCTACATATTTCACTGGTTTGATCCATGAAACATCTTTGTATTTAGTAGGCTCATTAAGGTTCAGTATCAGTTTAGAAGCAAGGATATCAGTTGCTTTATCACTAACTACCACCGTTCTCCAAGGCGACTGTGTAGTAGTTTGCATATAACCTTTGTCACCAATTGCATCAGGAGTAAGCCATGATTCCAGGATCATGTTCTTGTCATCAAGGTTAAGCGACATACAAGAATAGTTAATTAGTCCCGCCTCATGAATATTGATGTACAAACCATCATTACTTTTCATCATAAGCGGAGTCTGTAATCCTGTATCAGAGAATGGATGCTGAGAAGCATTTGGTGTAACCGCTTCTTTCATTTTACCACGAACTTCAGACAGTTTAGATGTTACCGTGCTGTATTCCTGTGTATCATAATCACCCGGAAGCCAGAATGCTTTGTGGTCACCCGCAAGTGCAAACTGTGTTTTTTCTTCCTTAATTACGAAGTAGTTAAGGTTGGGTTGTTCAGGGAATTCGTAACGGAAACCAAGACCGTCATTAAACAACCTGAAACGGATATTGATAAACCTGCCTTTTTCAGCCTGCTGTGCAACAGTAACCACAAGCTCGTTATAGTTGTTACGAATGTCCTTTTGCTCACCCCATACCGGACTCCAGGTTTCATCAAAACTAGCTTGCTTTGTCCCGGTAACGGTAAAGCCTTCAAGCATATCGGCCTCTTTTTTAAGGTCAAGTCCCAGTTTACTGGTTTTTATAACCGGCTTATTCTTGTAAGTAAGTTGATAAGTAGGCTCTCCTTTTGCGCTCAGGGCAAAAGTAAGCGAAAGGTTTTTGTCGGGTGACGAGATGGTTTGTGCACCTGCCAGAGCCGCTGCCAGAAGTAAAACGGCAGAAAACAGTTTCTTCATAGTATAGATTTTGTCTTTTGAAATGCTAAATTACCCAAATTCAGCACATAAACATAAATATACATAATCGAAACCGTTTTCGTGTTGACAACTTTATGAATTTACATATCCATACAGTAGTTAAATCAAGAGTTTAAAGAATCTACTTAACACAATCACTTTTTCTAAAATCAATAATAACAGTATCAGAATTCAGTTTTCGTAAATAATAAAATTTTGACTCTAATAACAATTCTCCTTTACAGTAATAATCATCAGTCTGAAGGATATTAACACTATTAAGTTCACTGTTTATATTCACCTCCTTACTCCATGAAGTATATTGCCCAATAGGCGCCTGAACCAAATTCTCGAATATTGGGAATTGGGAATAGGTAAAATTATTTTTAGGAGCAATAACCATCTTGCCTGAAATAACAATATTCTTAAGGGATTTACCTTTTAAATAAGGTCTAATTTCAGAAATAAAATCTTTAGTAAACTCAGTTTGTCTGGTAAGGACTTTTCCGAATTGTGCCATCAGCAGAAAAGAAAAAAACACTAACAGTGCTACCGAAAATCTACTTAACCATTGAAACGCATTAACCTTTATATATTTATGAAAATATACACAAACCATCAAAAAGAAACCCAGCCCACAAAAGGTTCTCAAGTCCCAATAAGTGTCCACCAACAAAAGACTCACACCACATATCAACCAGAAATTAACCCCTAAAACAATTAACAGCAATGGAAGAATCAATAGTCTCTTTAATTTTTCTTTTGCAGAATATACAAAAAACCCCAGACCCAACACTGTAAAAGAAAGAAACAGCATTACCCAGTACTTATAGTTACCGGACCTCAGCAATAATGATATTCTTTGAAAGAAAAGATCATTATTCTTTGTCAGCAACTCACTGAAATTGGCTTCACTAATAATTAACCCAGCCCTGTCAGACATATCAAGATTAAGCACTTTTAATGCAATCATGTATGAGATATAAGCTAAAAGAAAACTTGCTACGATAATCGAAAAATTGGCAAAGAAACGTTTCCATTCGAATTGAATCATTTCCCGAATCAGGAACACAGAGCCTACAATAAAAAATACGGTAGCACTACTCTGGTATAAACCAAGAGCCAAGAAAACCCCAATAAAAGAAGCAATCGCAAACTTTATCCTGTTATGAAAAAAAATATAAGGAATAACAACGACAAACAGAGATAATGCCATCGGTAAACAGTCAAACTTGTATACGAGATTACCCAAAAAAGCAGGCGCAGTAACAACCAGTAATGAAGACCATTTTATAATTCGGTTTTCTTCAAGCCCCATCATCTCTGTTAAAAGATATCCTGTAAAACCGAGTATCGAAGCACTTAACACTAATGAGAATGGATGAAAAGACATAACCGCACTATTTAGCGACCATACTTTAGCTAATAGAGTTGCTATAAATCTCCCATCATGCTGCCAGCCATAACCAAAGAGATCCCTGCCATAATCATCCAGGTACGTGTAATCAGCTGTTAATAGAGGTAAAATGTATAATAATGATATCCCCAGCGTAACCTTTAACGATTTTTTATCCTGAAGTAAACTATCCAGCTCTTTGATTCTCATTAATTGATTTTTTTATAATGTATTTAGGTCTTTGTTTTGTTTCCAGATAAGTTCGCCCAAGGTATTCTCCTATTACACCAATCCCAATAAGCTGTACACCCCCAAAAAACAGTACAGCTACCATTAGAGAAGCATATCCTGAGACATTAATACCGAAGAAGAGCTTTTCAATAATAATTTTTAAGCCATATAAAAAAGAGATGAAAGCCGTTATGCCACCAAAGTAAGTCCATATCTTTAACGGAAGGGTTGAAAACGAAGTGATGCCCTGAATAGCTAAATTCCACAATTTGAAGAAATTGAATTTAGTATCACCTTCATTCCTTGCAGGCCTTACATAAGTAACAACCACAGTATCAAAACCAACCCAACTCATAAGCCCTTTCATAAAAAGCTGGTTTTCTTTAAGTTTTAGTATCTCGTTTACTACCTGGCGTGTCATCAGGCGAAAGTCACCTACATTATCTTCAAGCTTAAGCGAAGACATTTTATTATTCACCTTATAAAACATTTCAGCCGACCTCCTTTTCAAATAACTATCTGTCCCTCTGTCTATTCGCTTCGCTAAAACAACATCAGCTCCTTCCTCATATTTTTTCAGCATCTCAAAAACAACTTCAAAAGGATCCTGAAGATCAACATCCATAGGAATAATCAAATCTCCTGAGGCATGCTCAAGCCCTGCAAAAAGAGCCGATTCCTTACCAAAATTTCTTGAAAAGAGTATTGCCCTGACATAAACATATTTATTCGCTAGTGCTTCAAGAATAGCAGCAGTATTATCTTTGCTGCCATCATCAACAAACTGAATATCAAAATTATAATTCAATTCTGAAAATTTCGGATAATGTATATTGAACTCATCTATAAAGGTATTGAGATTCAACTGTTCATTATACACAGGCACTACAAGAGTAACATTCATACTTAGCAATTATTTATGTCAATTCCGAATCAACATATAAGATTGTAAATATAAATTAATTAAGAATTGACACTACCATGTTAAATCATAAAATCGCTTTTTTCTGACAACTCAGTAAAATAATGTCTTTATTTATTAGCGCCAAAAAAAGCAATATTAAAACTCAAAACACTATAAACCAAAAGCTTAACGCTTTTAATATTACGCAGCAAAAGAGCATTTTTGGCGTTTTTGAGATACCAAAAGCGTAAGATTAACACTTTTTTGAGTCATTTGTGTAAGATATTACTCTAAATAAAAATCCCTTGCTGAAGCAAGGGATTTTTCAATTTTATATCTTTTTGCAAATCACTGAAAACTACGACCGCAAACTTTATACTTTTATGAAGCCGTTTTAAGACGCTTTAAAAGTGTCCTGTTCAGGTGGTGTTCTACATAGTCTTTATCGATATGCAGTTCCTTCTCTTCAGACCCTGGCAATTCATACATTGCTTCGGTTAGGATAGCCTCACAAAGCGAACGTAACCCTCTGGCACCCAGCTTGTACTCCAGTGCTTTTTCTACAATATAGTCAAGCGCATCGTTTTCTACAGTAAGAGCAACCTCATCCATAGCGAATAACTTAACATATTGTTTTACAAGGGCATTCTTAGGCTCAGTAAGAATAGCACGAAGCGTTTCCCTATCCAGTGGATCCATATGCGTAAGCACCGGCATACGCCCGATGATCTCAGGAATAAGTCCGAAATCTTTAACATCCTTTGGGATAATATATTGCAACAGGTTATCCTTATCTATGTTGTCTGTATTCCTTGACGTGCTGTACCCAACCGCTTGACGGTTAAGCCTTTTTGATATGATACGTTCTATACCATCAAAAGCACCTCCGGCAATAAACAGGATATCCTGTGTATTTACCTCAATGAATTTCTGGTCAGGGTGTTTACGGCCACCTTTCGGCGGAACGTTAACTACCGTACCTTCAAGCAGTTTCAGTAAAGCCTGCTGTACTCCCTCACCCGATACGTCACGGGTAATAGAAGGGTTGTCGCTTTTACGGGCAATCTTGTCTATCTCATCGATAAACACAATACCACGCTCAGCTTTTTTAACATCATAGTCAGCAGCCTGTAACAGACGCGTTAGTATACTCTCTACGTCCTCACCCACGTAACCTGCTTCAGTAAGTACCGTAGCATCTACAATAGTTAAAGGCACATTAAGCATACGTGCGATGGTTTTAGCCACCAGTGTTTTTCCGGTACCAGTCTGGCCCACCATAAGGATGTTACTCTTTTCGATCTCAACACCATCATCGCCGGCAGGCTGCATAAGTCTCTTGTAGTGGTTGTATACCGCTACAGAAAGCACTTTTTTAGTCTGATCCTGACCAATAACATACTGATCAAGGAATGCGCGTATTTCTTTAGGCTTTTTAAGCTCAAGCTCGGCAGATAATGCCGATGTACCTGACTGCCTTAATTCTTCAAGCACAATGCCGTGAGCCTGCTCTATGCATCGGTCACAGATGTGCGCGCTAATACCCGCTATAAGCAGGTTTGTTTCCGGCTTCTTCCTACCACAAAAAGAACACTCTAATACTTCTTTAGCCATTTTTATTCATTTGGTAATGCAACAATAAGACTAACATATAGCCCTATTGTTACATAACTCAGGTTTTATTTTTTTATTCTCTGATCAAAACTTCATCGATCATTCCATACTCTTTAGCTTCAGGAGCTTTCATCCAGTAATCCCTTTCGCTGTCTTTATGTACTTTTTCAAAAGTCTGGCCTGAATGCTTAGAGATAATCTCATAAAGCTCATCTTTAAGCTTAAGCATCTCTTTAAGGTTAATCTCCATATCGGTAGCAACACCCTGCGCACCTCCTGATGGCTGGTGAATCATAACCCTTGAGTGTGGCAATGCCGAACGTTTTCCCGCTGCACCAGCACATAAAAGCACTGCACCCATAGAAGCAGCCATACCTGTACAGATAGTAGCTACATCAGGACGGATATACTGCATCGTATCATACATACCAAGACCTGCATAAACGCTACCGCCCGGTGAGTTAATATATATCTGGATATCCTTAGAAGCATCTGTACTCTCAAGGAATAATAACTGCGCCTGTACGATGTTAGCGATCTGGTCGTCGATACCTGTACCAAGGAATATAATCCTGTCCATCATAAGACGCGAGAAAACGTCAAGCTGGGCAACGTTCATTGTACGCTCTTCCATGATGTAAGGTGTCATTCCTGTTGGTGTAACACGGCTTATAAGTTTATCGTAGTATAAGTTGTTTATGCCGTGATGTTTAGTAGCATATTTGTGAAATTCTTTTCCGTAATTCATAATTGAAGTAAAATAAATTTATTTGTTTGCATTAAAGAACGAAACGCCAGCCCAAACGGACTGACGTTCAAATATACTTATTTTTTACGAGAATTATTCTCCGTACATTTCTTTAACAAACTCCTGATATGTAACATCTTTCGTTTTGTATTTCACTTTTTCTTTGAAAAGGTTAAGCATTTTTTCGCTCATTACCTGCTCAGAAAGTCTCTTAACTTCATCTTTGTTAGATAGTACTCTTGCAACGATGTTATCTACATCTTCCTGGCTTGGATCAAGCTGACCGAACTGTGCCATTTGTTTTTTAATAACCTCTGCAGTATACGCTTTAAGGTCGTCAAAAGTTATCTGAAGACCATTCTCAGCAATCACTTTTCCTTCAATAAGCTGGTAACGAAGACCGTTTTCTGATTTTTTGTACTCAGCCTCAGCCTCTTCAGCCGTTAGCGTAGTCTCACCTGCAGTCTGAAGCCATTTTACAAGGAATTCAGCCGGAAGCTCAAATTTAGTGTTCTCGATTAGCGACTCAGTTACATCATTAAGGAATTTCTGATCTGCCTGAGAACCAAATTGCTGCTCTGCATCCTCTTTAATTTTTTCTTTAAGCTGCTCTACAGATGTTACAACACCTTCTCCAAACAGTTTATCAAAAAGCTCCTGGTTAAGTTCAGCTTTCTCAGATGTGTTGATCTCGCTGATAGTAAAGTTTACTTCTACATCAAGACCGTGAACATCATCATGCCCTACTTTTAGGTAGTCCATTAGTTTGTGATCATCATCAAAAAGACCTTTTGTAGAAACAGTAACTACATCACCAACTTTTTTACCAAGGAATTTTTTACCAGTAGTTTTTGTTTTGAAGATATCAGAAGAGATAGTAGCCTCAGCGTTGATACCTTTCTCCTCGTTAGTAAAAGTACCACGGATATCATCACCTTCTTCTGATTTCTCTTTAGAGATAAGTTTACCAAATTGTTTCTGAATGCGCTCTACCTGCTCATTAAGCATAGTCTCATCAGCAGTGATGTTGTATTTTACAACTTTATTCTTAGCACCAAGATCTACTGAAAACTCAGGAGCAAGACCAAGTTCGAACTCAAAAGAGAAATCGTCAGCATCCCAGTTAAAATCTTCAGTTACTTTTGGTAGCGGGTTACCAAGTATATCAAGTTTTTCTTCTACAAGATAATCGTTAAGAGAAGTCTGAAGTAATTTGTTTACTTCATCTAAAAGTACAGCTTTACCGTATTGTTTTACGATAAGGCTCATAGGAACAGCACCTTTCCTGAAACCCGGAATGCTTGCATTTTTCCTGTAGTCCTGTAAAACTTTGTCTACTTTTTGTTTGTAATCTTCTTTACTTACAGCTACTGTTACAACAGCGTTTAATGCATCTACCTGCTCTCTTGTAATATTCATTATCTAAATTTGTTTTATATCCATATAAATTTGGGTTGCAAAATTATAGTTTTTTTACAACCCATACAAGTTTTTAAATTATTGTCTACCAATATCCTGAAAAAAAGAAGTGCAATTATTATCCTTAGTCTTTTTTACCTGAAAGCGAAGCTACCAACGACTGACAGAAAGAAAGCACAAGACTAAACAACAACGCCCTCCAGAAACCAAGAACTTCAAAGCCTTCTACCAGCGAATCGCACAGCATTATTATTAATGCATTGATTACCAGCAAAAACAAACCCAAGGTAAAAATAGTTACAGGAAGGGTAAAAAGCACTAATAAAGGTTTGATAAAAATATTAAGCAGTCCCAGCACCAATGCCACTATAAATGCAGTAAAAAAACTATCTACCCTTACACCCGGCATTAAATAAGACAGTAGTATTACAAACAATGCAGTAAAGAAAATATTGATAAGTGTTTTCATAATATCCGTTTTATACAAAATTAAAAAATGCATTTAAAATGCGAGAGATTTAGTTCCCGCAATAATAAACCCTAACGTCGCCCACTCTTTTGGAGAGGAGTTGGGGTGAGGCCAAAATTAAAAAAAGCATCCGCTGAGGCGGATGCTTTTAAGATTTATGTACCCTTGTACCGTTAGTTTGAAGTCAGTACCGTAGCACCCGGATATGCACCAGGTATTACAAAAGGTAAATGCGCTTTATAATGACTGTTGATCACTTTTATAAACTCGTTAGCCACAATAGCATAACCCCTTGCGTTTGGATGCACTCCATCAAGAGAGAACACTACAGTGTTAGCTGTAGCAGAACTAAAGTATCCTGCTTTATAAATTTGTCCGTCAGCCGTCTGAAGACCTGTTACAAGCTGGTTAAGCACTGCGTTCATATCTGCAACAGCAAGTCCTTTAGAAGTAGCTATAGCTTTAATAGTTGTATTAAACGCTGTTGTTGCATTATTAATAAGTGTAATTTCAGAAGGCACTAAAAGGTGCTGATCCTGTAGCGGATAAGTAATACCAAACTTGTTAAGCGGATCGATACCTCCGGTAGCCGTTGTGCCGATAGCTGTTCTCGTAGTTAAAAGTACAAGATCAGCAGAAGTAGCCTGTCTTGCCTGTCCGTAAACAGCCCCTAAATAAGGTGCAAGTGCAACAAGTTGCGGATTACCACTTGCTGCAGCTACTGCAGATATCTGAGCACCAACATCAGCAAGACCCTCATCTTTAATCAGTAGTGGGTTAGCATCAGTAGCAGACAACAGGTTTATTCTTGATCCCTGGCCAATAGCAGTAAGTATTTGCTTAAGCGGACCGTATAACTGCTGATTAAGCGCAGCAATTGTAGCCTGACCTACCTGCTCATTACCCTGACCTATTACTGATGCCGTAAGAGGATTGTAAGGAACAGTTGTAAAATAAGGAATAGATGTTACATTTGGAATAGTAGCACAAACACCTTTAGCACCATTTGCCGTTAAAGCGTTAGTTATATTAGAATAAATACTGGCAAATACAGTAGGATCGGTAATATCATTATCGCCGTATGAAGAAGGATCAAAATTACCAGTCTGGTCTACTCCTACACCTCCTGAAGTTGCAAATGCCAACACATCCATATCGCCTACCCAGTTCGTAAAGAATGTAGGATTTTTAGCCACCGCATCACCTAAAACTGTTGCAGATGGAGAAGAAGCCTGACGCACAAAGTAAGGATTAGCCTTACCTGTTGTACCCAGTACCTGAAGGCTACCATAACCCGGAGCTATGAAATGATATGACTTTGCTCCCGGAACACCCATGTTATTATATGGACCAGGAACTATATTAGACACTAAAGACGACGGACCTCCTGAAATTGGCTCCGGACCTCCTGTTGACGTATTGATAACAAGTCTTGTAGAAGTTGTTATGCCCGGACCTAAAATCATACCTCCGGTATTATTTACATCATCCTCATAAGAAGGCTGCGTAAATGCACCTCCCCCCACAAGCGCAAACTGCTGTGAAAGAATATTTGGAAATGAATTCTTCTGGCCTTCGCGATAAACGGTACCATCAATATAACCGGCAGTAAGCGAGTTACCTATTGCCACATATGAACTGAAGTCAGCCTCTCCGGCACTGTAACTGGCGTTGCTAACCTCATTATCAAATTCCGGCTGACAGCCTGCAAATACAGCTGAAAGAACCGCTAAGTATATAAATTTATTTTTCATGATATTTTTTTCAGATTAGAACTTGTACGATAAACCAATACCCGGCGAGAAAACCACATTTTTGTATGTTCCACCAAATGAAACATTTGTATTTCCGTCTTCAATATAATGATCATACGATGCATTAACCTCACTAAAGTGAAGGTAAAGGAAAGAAGCATCAACACCTAAGTTAGGCGTAATCATATATGTTAAACCACCTGTATAACCGGTAGAGTCGTTTCTTGGCGTTTCAGGAGCAAAGTATCCGTTTTGTACCGGGCTCTCGTCATAATAAATACCTGCACGGAAAGAGAACTTATCATTGTGTTTATATTGCGCACCAAATCTGTAAGTACTTGCATCTTTATAGTTACGCGGATTGTATGACTGCGGCACCTGAGAAGTAGCTGTTGGTTTGAAATCTACCACTAACGCATCATATACATTCCAGAATGCTCTGTTGTAATCAAAAGCAACTAACCATTTATCTGTTAACTGAACCGAAAGACCGGCAGTAATTTCTGCAGGAAGCGGAAGATCTGCATTAAAAGTTGTATTACCCAACTGTATATCCTGAGCCGATGTTGGAGCATCAGCAAGATAAGCCGGCACCTGATTAAAAGTAGCATCACCATCGCGTGCTTCCATTGTAATTTCAGAACGGTAGTTAACACCTAATCTTACTTTATCCGTTGGGTTAACCATAAAACCTGCGCTCCATCCCCAAGCAGTTACATTTTTAGCTTCAATGGTAACATCTGTTTTATTGCCTTGTTCATCGGTAACGCTTCGCCCAACATTTCTGTTAAAGTCTACACCACCGGTAACAAAGATAGGTCCACCACCTACACTAAACTCATCACTAACTTTTACCGAAACAATAGGCTGTATATATATTGCCTTAAGATCAATATTGTTTACAAGATGAGCTCCTTCCCAATCCTGATCCCATTCTACAGCACTACCATAAGGGCTGTAAACTGCAAGACCAACCGACAACCAGTCCGTAGCTTTATAAGCAATATAAGCACTGAAAGGTGTCCCTGTGTTCTCTGTAGAATTTCTAAGATTGTTTTCCAGACTCTGGAATTTAGTACGCGCAAAAAGAGCATTTGCACCTACTGATGCGCTAAAGCGATCTTCAAGATATACCGCTCCCGCAGGGTTAAAGAACAATACCTCGGCACTGTTCACAACAGCTACTCCGGTATGCCCCATCGCTAATTGTTTCTGACCCTGAAGACTCACGCGGTATCCTCCGGCGAAAGCCGATGATGTTGCAAGAGCCATCATTGTTAAAGATAATAGTTTTCTCATAAGTTTAAGACGTGTTAGTTTCCCGTTGTTAAAAATTGTATTTCAAATTTATAATATTTTATGAATTACACAATAGGAAACGTCAAAATATTATGCATTCATAATAATTATATTGTCAAAAATTACGTATCAATTTTGAAAAATTATCATAAATATTATTTAAAATTGCGCGATTACACCAAAACTTAACACCTGTCACCTATCATTATAGACTCAGGCTATTAATAAAAACACAAATAACTAGCTTAAGCAGCTGCTTTGTAATAAATTACACCTTAAATAGAATTTACATGAAGCTGCTCCGTAAAATTGTAATCATACTCCTATCATTCCTCCTGCTCATAGTCATCGCCGGATTTGGCCTTAGCTGGTATGTTTCCGAAAAGCTGCCATCAATACTTAGGGGAGAGAAAGATTTTCCGTACAACGTAAGTTATGCTAATCTTGACATCGACCTGTTAAGCGGGAGTTTCACGATTCAAAATGCCTACCTCGCTCCTAAAGACAGTCTCAATCAGGGAATACAAACAGGCGCATTTGGAAAAATTGAACGTATAGAAGTCAATAACTTTAGCTTATTGGCACTGCTACGCAAAAACCAGATTGCAGTAAGTGAAGTCATCATCATAAAGCCGGATGTAACCTTATTTTTCCGTAAAGAAAAATATGACCCTCAAAAAGATTTTGTAAAGCCATTTGAAAACACCATCAGCACCGGAAAACTCATCATAAAAAATGGCGAGTTTAAAATGCTCGACTCTTTACAGAAGCCTTCTGTAAAAGTTGCTAATATCAGTTTCGAACTTACCAATATAAAGGTAGACAGCACTACTCTTAAAAAAGACATTCCTGTTCGCTATAGGGATTACACCCTTAAATGCGACAGCCTGTTTTTTGACATGGGAAAACATTACACGATAACCGCCAACAAACTTTCTACAACAGACAGCAAGCTAAGCCTGGAAAATTTTAGGATGACACCCAAACAATCGAGAGAGCAGTTTACACGGATGCAGCCTAAAGAGCTCGATCAGTTTAACCTGAGTGCTAAAAAAATCAGCATCCCCAATCTTGACTGGGGCTACTTCCGCGACACTTTATATGTTCATACACCAAAAATTACGCTGGATGGCATATATGCCAACATCTACCGAAGCAAGGAACCGGCAGACGATTACACCCGCAAAAAATTGTATAGCGAAATGCTTCGTTCTTTAAAGTTTGATCTTGATGTAAAGCAGTTCGACATAAAAAACACAATTATAGAATATGAAGAGCAACTCACTTTCAGTAAACCTGCCGCAAAGGTTTCGTTCTCTAAGTTTGATGCTAAAATTAAAAACATCTATAGCCTGACAGGACACAAAAACCAGAAAAAACTACCTGCAACAGTATTAGACGTAAAATGCCTGTTCATGAAATCTTCACCACTTAGGGTTACATGGTCTTTCAACATTCCGGATAAAAGCGATGCCTTTACTATTATGGGGCATTTACAAAACATAGATGCCCAAAAAACAGACGCCATCACTATGCCTCTCATGAATGCAAGAACTGACGGCCACATCAAAGAGGTAAAATTCAACTTTAATGGTAACCTGCGACACGGCAGCGGCCCATTTGCTATAAACTACGACGATCTAAAAGTAGACATCCTTAAAAAAGATGGTAAAAAGGAAAACAAGCTTGTTAGCACCATTGCCAACACCATCGTAAAAAATGATTCTGACGATAAATTAAAAGAAACCCATGTAGAGGTTGACCGGATTCAGCATAAATCGGTATTCAATTTTCTGTGGCGTTTTACCGAACAAGGGTTAAAACAAAGTGTACTACCTAAAACGGTGGTAAATATTGCCAATAACAAAAAAGAGAAGAAAGACGAAAAGGAAAAAGCGAAGACGAAAGGAAAGAAATAGTTTCCAGTATTCAGTCACAGTAAGCAGACACACCCCTAGCCCCTCTCAACAGGGGGCTAGGGGTGTGTAGTTTCATTTATTACTTCAGGAACTCCAGCGTTTCCGTTAAAAAATCCTTTGGATTTTCTGCATGAAGCCAGTGTCCTGAATTATGTATTGTTTTTATTTCCGCCTGTGGGAAATGTGATTTTATAAGATCAAAATCTTCATCCTTTACATAGTTGGATTTGTCGCCACGCAGGAAAAGTGTTGGCTCATGAAATACTGCCCCCTCGGGAAGTGCTTCTCCTATGTTCTCAATAACTTTATTAAAGGCATCGAGATTAAAACGAAAGCCCAGCTTTTTACCTGGCTCAACCCAATACACACTTTTTAGCAAGAACTGGCGCGTTCCCCAGTCCGGAAGATAAGGCTCCATAGCAGCCTCAACTGCAGCCCTGTCAGTATGTACTGAGAAATCAACAGCATTAAGTGCCGCCATTACATCCTGATGATGTGGCTTATAATATTTAGGACCTATATCGGCAACCACCAGCATATCTACCAGTTGCGGATACTGCACCGCAAAGAACATCGCTACCTTACCCCCCATAGAGTGCCCTATAATATCAACCTTTCCTAAACTGTAATGATTAATATATTCAATCAGATCCTGCACCATTACAGCATAGGTAAACTCATCCGAATGAAAACTCTTACCGTGGTTACGCATATCTATAGCATGCGTTTGGAAACCTGCAACAACATATTGCCCTGCCAGCGTTTTCCAGTTATCGCTCATACCCAGATAGCCATGAATGATCAATAGCGGCTTACCTTCACCTTGTATAACAGAATGTAAAAGCATATTATTTCAGTCGTTGAAGGTACATATTCACTACATTCTCAAGTCCCAGATACAATGACTCTGATATAAGGGCGTGCCCTATTGACACCTCAAGAAGTCCGGGAATATTCTCTTTAAAGAATTTGACATTATCAAGACTCAGATCGTGTCCGGCATTAATCCCAAGGTTCAGTTTGTTGGCAAGTTCCGCGGCAGCCACATAAGGCTTAATGCCGTTTTCATTACCCAAACCATAATCATGAGCAAAAGCTTCGGTGTACAACTCAATCCTGTCGGTTCCCGTCAGTGCAGCACCTTCAATCATAGACAACACCGGATCTACAAAAATTGATGTACGTATACCGTTACGTTTGAACTCGGCAATAACATCAACCAGAAAATCTTTGTGCTTTACGGTATCCCAACCCGCATTGGACGTGATAGCATCATCAGCGTCCGGAACCAGCGTAACCTGTGTAGGTTTGGTTTCTAAAACAAGATCAATAAACTTAGGAACCGGGTTACCCTCTATATTATATTCAGTATATACCACCGGAACAAGATCGCGGGCATCCTGATAACGGATATGTCTTTCATCCGGTCTTGGGTGAATGGTTACACCTTCTGCACCGAACTTCTGAACATCGGCAGCTACTTTTAAAAGATTAGGAACATCGCCCCCTCTTGAGTTACGAAGAGTGGCTATTTTATTTATGTTTACGCTTAATTTTGCCATATATTTGTATAGTGTGCATTTTCACACAAAAATACAAAGTTAAAAAGGCATAGTCTCTTTATTTTTGATTATTTTGCATAATATATTCCCATTTGCCCCATGACAGACATTACAGATTTTATCAATAAAGACATCAAGGCTTTAAGGACTACAGACAGTATTGCTGATGCACAGGATTTGTTTGCCGATTATCCTTTTTCTCACTTTCCGGTACTGGAAGACGGCATATATATAGGTGCCGCCAGAGCAGAAGATATTGAGCTGGTGGATATTGACAAAACACTGGCCGACGTACGTTTTAGCTTTGACCGCTTTTTTGTAAGGGATACGGCATTATGGCTTGACGTGCTTGAGGTTTTTGCAAAAAATGAAACAAACCTCCTTCCGGTTCTTAATAAAGACAACAAATACCTCGGCTATTACGAAATTACCGATATCATTACCTTTTTTCACGACACTCCTTTCCTTAAAGAAAACGGAGGTATAATCGTTGTTGAAAAAGGCATCAACGATTATAGCATGAGCCAGGCGGCACAGATAGTAGAAAGCAATAACGGCAGACTACTTGGGCTTTTTATATCTGAAGCCAATATGGAAAAAGTTCAGATTACCCTAAAAATAAGCCTTGGAGGTATGAGTGACATACTACAAACCTTCAGACGTTATAATTATGAAATCATTACAGAGCATCAGGAAGACGCTTACCTGAACACTCTGAAAGAGCGCTCAGATTACCTTGACAAATACCTGAACATCTAAAACCTGCCTATGAAGATTGCTGTATACGGACAGTACTATAAAGATAACACCGAAGACATCATTCATAAAATGATTGCTGTTTTCGAAAGGTATAATCCCGAGGTAACTTTTGAATCCAAATTTTACAATGTACTGAATGAGCACAACCTGCTCAACAAGTCTTTCGATACATACACCACCCATGAAGAGCTGGATAGCGGCTACAACCTGCTTATATGTATAGGTGGTGATGGTACCATGCTTCGCGCAGCGACCTATGTGCGCAATAAAGGAATTCCTATTTTAGGTATCAATGCAGGGCGTCTTGGATTTTTAGCTACCGTACAGCAGGAAAACATAGAGACTTTACTGCCTCTTATTTTTGAACACAAATACAAAGTATCGCCACGCTCGCTCCTTACCCTGGATTACGATGGAAAGACTGAAGAGCTGGACGAATTGGACTATGCACTTAACGAAGTAACCGTAAGCCGCAAGGACACCACTTCGATGATAACCATAGAAACAAGGCTTAACGGAGACTATCTGAATGCTTACTGGGCAGACGGCCTTATAATATCTACCCCTACCGGATCTACGGGTTATTCCTTAAGTTGCGGCGGACCAATATTAATGCCTGAGGTAAACAGTTTTGTAATAACCCCTATCGCACCACACAATCTAAATGCACGTCCTCTGGTAATACAGGACGACACAGAAATAGAACTCATCGTTAGCAGTAGGGAAAACCAACATCTTATCTCTTTGGACTCCCGAATAATAACCGTTGAAACCGAAACCGTACTACGCCTTAAAAAAGCACCTTTTAAAATCAATCTTGTTGAATTCCCACAGGAAAAATTCCTGGTTACTTTACGCAAAAAACTGCTTTGGGGAGAAGACAAAAGAAATTAAAAATGCACAATTTTATTCCGTTTACATACTACACTGCATCTTCTTCCGTTTTCAAGACTGTATTTAATGCTAATTATGCAATTATAGATGTAAAAAGTCTATTGTTACAATAATTAGAAATCTATATTGTTATATTTGCAGCCAATTTCGAAAGAATGAAAAGGATCATTTTTATTTTAGTATTAATCGTAACGTCGCTAAACAGCCGTGCCCAGATCAATGAACTGGGTGTATTTGTGGGTGGTGCAAACTATATTGGCGATGTAGGACCTACTAATTACATAGCTCCTAACGAGCCTGCATTTGGCATTATATACAAATGGAACAGGAGTCCGCGTCACTCGTGGAGGGCTTCATTTACGTATGCCGACATTAAGTCTAAAGACATCGATTCTGACGAGACATCGAGACAACAAAGAGGCTACGAATTTAAAAACACAATAAAAGAATTATCTTTAGGCCTTGAATTCAATTTTTTTGACTTCAACCTTCACGAGCCTGACTTTAAAATCACACCTTATACTTATATAGGTGCAAGCTATTTTTGGGCAGATGAACTTTATATAAGCGGAGGCGAAACCCATGGTGGTAACGCTAAGGGCAATTTTGCAATACCAATGACGGTAGGTATAAAAAGCAACCTGTTCGAAAACTTTGTCCTTGGATTTGAAGTTGGTGCACGCTACAGTTTTACCGACAACATAGACGGAAGCAACAACCCTGACTATAAACCGTATGCGTTTGGTAACCTGAACAACAATGACTGGTATGTATTTACCGGATTTACCTTAACGTATACCTTTGGTGAACAGCCTTGCTATTGTGCTCAATAATATGGATATAACAACTACTATAAATACCGACAATCTTCCCAAACATCTTGCGATAATCATGGATGGCAATGGCCGTTGGGCTAAAAAGCAGGGATTGTTGCGCGCTATAGGACACGAAAATGGCACAAAAGCCGTTAAGCAGGTTGTAGAATCCTGTGCAAAACTTGGCATCGAAAACCTTACGCTGTATGCCTTCTCTACCGAGAACTGGAACAGGCCCAAACTTGAGGTAGATGCCCTTATGAATATTCTGGTAAATTCCCTAAAAAAAGAACTACCTACCCTTATAAAAAACAACATAAGGCTTAATACCATAGGAAATACCGACCTTTTGCCATCTAAAGCACGTAAGCAGCTGCTTGATGTTATAGAACAGACAAAAGGAAACAGCAGAATGATACTTACACTCGCCCTGAGCTACGGCTCAAGGGAAGAGCTTATCTCTGCCTTCAAAAAAATAACCGAGAAAATAAACACAAATCAGCTAACTGTTGCTGATATAAACGAAAACACCATAAATGAGCATTTATATACTCATGACCTTCCTGATGTTGACCTTGTGATCAGAACAAGTGGTGAACACAGGATAAGCAACTTCCTGCTTTGGCAGATTGCTTATGCAGAGTTATACTTTACAGATATTTTATGGCCCGATTTCAGGGAAAAAGACCTACATGAAGCAATCATCAGTTACCAACAAAGAGAACGTAGATTTGGAAAGACCAGTGAACAAGTTAAATAAAAAATCAATGCTTCAGAGAGGCATCAAATTACTTTTTAGCATCTTAGTATTAGCCGCAGGAAATAAAGCTGCTGCTCAGGATGGTCCCCGCCTTGAAACAGGCAGGCAATATATTCTTGCCGATGTTCTCGTTACAGGTAAAATAAGCTATAATGAGCAAACCGTAGTTACTTTTACCGGTCTTGAAAAAGGACAGGCAATAAATGTACCCGGTGAAGAAATAAGTACAGCTATTAAAAAACTATGGAAGCTTGGTCTTTTCAGCGATATTGAATTTTATGAGGTAAAAACTCAAAATGATAGTATCTGGCTGGAACTGAATATTAACGAATTACCCAAACTTAGCGAAGCCAGGATTCAGGGCGTTAAAAAAGGTAAACGTGAAGGTCTTATAAAAGACACTCAGCTTACAAAAGGTAAAATTGTAAATGAAAACCTCCTGACAACCACCAAAAATTATATTGAAAACAAATATAAAAAGGATGGTTACTACAATACTAAAGTTGCTATTAATGTAATACCGGACAGTACCAATACGGTAAAAATGGTAGTAAACGTTGACAGAGGCAGCAAAGTAAAAGTAAAATCTATCGCTTTTTCAGGGAACACCAAGCTTAGCAATGCCAAGCTGAAACAAGCCATGAAAAACACTAAAGTTAAGGCATTTCCTAACCCACTGCGTATATTCAAGTCGTCAAAATTCGTTTCAGACAAGTACAAGGAAGACCTTAATAGCATTGTAGACAAATACAAAGAAAAAGGATATCGTGATGCAAGGATAACCGAAGACACAGTAGTATATGATGCTAAGAAAAACCTTGTTTCAATAAAAATTAACCTTGAAGAGGGTAACAAATATTATTTTGGTGATATAAAATACCTTGGTAACACGGTTTATACCAACCAGCAATTAAACCAGATTCTTGGCATTAAAAAAGGTGAAGTATACAATGGTATATTACTTCAGAAAAGAATTGCCGACCCATCTAAACCGGATGGTATGGATCTTACAAACCTTTACCAGAACAATGGTTACCTGTTCTCTAACATCAATGCTGTAGAGGTTAAAACAGCCAATGATACTATTGACTTTGAGATAAGGATTGTTGAAGGTCCTATTGCCTACTTCAACAACGTAACCGTAGTAGGTAATGACAAGACTAATGACCACGTAATTTACCGAGAGCTGAGAACAAGACCGGGAATGCGTTGGAACAAAGAAGAGGTTATCGGTACAATCAGAGAACTTGGAGCACTTGGTTTCTTTGACCCTGAAACCATCAGACCTGATGTAAAAAACCCGGATCCGGCAACAGGAACTGTAGATATCGAATGGAACGTTACTGAAAAAGGATCTAGTCAGATTGAGCTTCAGGGTGGTTATGGTGGCGGTGGCTTCATCGGTACACTTGGTCTATCATTCAATAACTTCTCAGCAAGAAATATGTTCAAGAAAGAAGCCTATAAACCAATACCTATGGGAGATGGCCAAAAGCTTTCTTTACGCCTGCAGGGAAGTACCTACTTCCAGACATACAGCTTATCATTTACTGAACCATGGTTTGGAGGTAAAAAACCAATACAACTTTTCACTACCTTATCGCACAGTAAACAATATTTGTATAACTTTAACACCCGCGATGTAGACAGGAATAAGAGTTTTACAATATCTTCGATATCGCTTGGACTTGCCAAAAGGCTTAGTGAACCGGATTATTACATGAGATTATCTCACGCATTGACATTCCAGTACTATGACCTTAGCAACTATAATACAGGATTATTTACCTTTGGTAACGGACAGTCAAGAAACATTAACTATACAGTAGAATTAAGCAGGGACAACAGAGGATACAACATCATCTACCCTTCAACAGGTTCTTATTTTAGTGTAAGTGCAAAGTTAACGCCTCCATATTCAATGTTTAACGGCATTGACTATGCAAACCTTGGTAATAAGGAAGAGTATAAACTTAAAAACACCGGAGCTCCTTATGAAGGTTCAGATGGTATTGGTATCGGTACAGGAGATTACATCCGTCAGGAAACCGTTAACGGAACAACAAGACAGTATCGTGCAAACACATGGCAGGAAGCTTCTGCTGACCAGGGTAAAGTAGACCAGCAGCGTTTTAACTGGCTTGAATACTATAAAGTTAAGTTCAAAGCTGATACATATACAAGGCTTGCAGGTACTAAATCGCACGAACTTGTATTACGCTCGCTTGCCGAATTCGGATTTATGGGAGCTTACAACCAGGCGAGAGGACTTGTACCTTTTGAAAGGTTCTACCTTGGTGGTGACGGTCTAGCCAACTATGCACTCGACGGAAGGGAAGTTATACAGTTAAGAGGTTACCCTAACCAGTCGCTTGCTCCAATAGATGCAAGCGGAAACCAGATTGGAGGTACAATTTATAATAAGTTCTCGATGGAACTTCGTTACCCTATCACACTTAAACAACAGGCATCAATTTATGTGCTTTCGTTTGCAGAAGCAGGTAGGTCATTCAACTCGTTCAGAAACTACAACCCGTTTGCACTTAAACGTTCTGCGGGAGCAGGTCTTAGGGTATTTATGCCTGCATTTGGTTTACTTGGTATTGACTTCGGTTACGGATTTGACCCGGTTGAAGGCGGAACCCAAACAAATGGATGGGAAACACACTTCATCATCGGACAACAGTTTTAAAAAATTGGCATGATATTTTCTAATACGTAATAGGTTATGAAAAAATGTTTTTTTACAGTACTTTTTGCTTTAGCAGCCTTAACGGTAAATGCTCAGGGAGCACGTGGTATTAAGATTGCATATCTTGATATGAATTATATCCTTGATAAGGTACCTGACTATGCTGAAGCTAAAAATCAACTTGAGCAAAAAGCCTCTAAATGGAGACAGGAACTTGAAGTAAAGCGAAATGATATAGCCAAGCTTAAAGAAAGCCTTGCTCAGGAAAAAGCATTGCTTACTAAGGAACTTATAGAAGAAAGAGAAGAAGAAATTGCTTTTCAGGAAAAAGAACTTCTGGACTATCAGGAGAAGAAATTTGGTCCTACAGGCGACCTGATGTCACAAAAAGCAGTACTTGTAAAACCTATACAGGATCAGGTATTTACTATAGCACAAGATCTTGCGGAAATAAGAAAATATGATTTTGTTTTTGACAAGTCCTCTGACCTTACAATGATTGTAGCAGCTAAAAAACACGACATCAGCGATCTTATTATCAAAAGGATGTCACGCGCTGCTAAACAGGAAAAACTGAGCAGCAAGGAACTTAAAGAGTTTGAAAAACAAGAAGCTAAAGAAGAGCTTGAATCAAACCCTGACTTTGCCGAAAGACAAAAAGTTCTTGAAGACAGAAAGAACGCAAGAGATAAAAAACTTGAAGAGCGTAAAGCTTTACAGGAAGAAAAGAAAAGAGCTTATGAAGAAAAGCGTGAGCAGATGAAACGTGACAGAGAGGCTAAGTTGAATGGAACTGCACCGGCAACGAAATCGGCTGCTCCTGCTTCAACTGAAAGCAATCCTGCTTCTGGAAGCACCACTGCAAAAACAGGCGCACCTAAGTCAACGGCAAAAGAAAATAAAGCACCTGAAGCATCATCAACAGCGAAAACAGGAACTCCTAAAACAACTCCTGCCGATACTGATGAAAAACAGTCTACAACAAATGATTCAGACAATGCTACTCCGGAAAAGACAGCAGCTCAGCTTGCGAAAGAAGAACGCGACAGAAAACTGGAAGAGAGAAAGAAACTGATTGAAGAAAAAAGAAAAAAACAACAGGAAGACAGAGAGGCAGCCATAAAAGCGCGTGAAGAAAAAATTAACGCTCAAAAAGAAAAAACGTCTGCTCCTGCAACCGACATTCCGGAAGAAAAAGAAACTCCGGCGACACCTTCAAACTAATAACACAGAACAAAAACGAAAAATTAATAATAAATACCTTAAATGATGAAACAATTGAAATCTTTACTAATCGCTGCGTTACTTTTTGCAGGAGCAAGTCAAACTGTTTCAGCTCAGGCTAAAGTATCTCACATTAATGTACAAGAATTGATGACGAATATGCCGGAGATGAAAGCTGCTAATACACAGTTAGAGAAACTTGGCAAAACATATGATACTGAATATGAAACTATGGTTACTGAGTATCAGAACAAAATTAAAAAATATGACGCAGAAGCAAATACTGTAGGTGAAGCTGTAAACAAAACCCGTGAGGCTGAAGTACAGGATATGCGTGCAAGAATCCAGCAATATCAACAAACAGCTACTACTGAACTTCAGAAAAAACAAGAAGAGATTGTTAAGCCTATCCTGGAGAAAGCAAGAACTGCTATCCAAAAAGTAGCTAAAGCAAAAGGTTACCAATATGTACTTGACTCTTCTACAGGAAGCGGTGTGCTTTTAGCTGACGGTCCGGATCTTTTAGCAGATGTAAAAAAAGAACTTGGTTTCTAAGAAAACCATCATCGATACGCAGAACGGCTCATTTTATGGGCCGTTTTTTTTTATATTTGTTATATGGATAAAAGCACAGCCCCTATCGGATTATTTGACTCAGGAATTGGTGGAACATCAATATGGAAAGAAATACACAACCTACTCCCTAACGAAGACACTATATATCTTGCCGACAGCAAAAATGCACCATACGGACAAAAATCGAAAGAAGAAATTATTGAGCTTAGCTTTAAGAACACTGAATACCTTCTGGAGCAAAATTCAAAGATTATTGTTGTTGCCTGTAATACTGCTACAACAAACGCCATAAAAGAATTAAGAGCAAAGTATGATGTGCCTTTTATAGGCATTGAACCAGCAATAAAGCCGGCAGCCTTTAACACCAAAACGAAAACAATTGGCATCCTGGCAACAAAAGGAACGCTCTCCAGCGAACTTTTTTACAAAACCGTATCTAGCCTTGAAGGCATCAATGTAATTGAGCAGGTAGGCTATAACCTTGTAAAACTCATAGAAGAAGGCAAATTGGGCTCACCTGAAATAAAAGAACTTCTTGAAGAATATCTAAATCCCATGATTGAAGCCAATATAGACCATTTAGTCCTTGGTTGCAGCCACTACCCATACCTTGTACCTCAAATAAGAAAAATCCTTCCTGAGAGCGTTAAAATCATCGATTCAGGAGAAGCTGTAGCCAAACAGACAAAAGCAATCTTAGAGAAAAATAATCTTTTGAATACAAACAGCCATAAAAATAAAAATGCCTTTTATACAAACGCTGATACGACTGTATTAAAAAGCATCTTAAATAACGAATACGAGGTTTTAAATAAAGACTTTTAAAAACTATTTGTCTTTATCAAACCACGAAGAATACATAACATAATTATTAGATATTCTTTCTATTTCTCCTGCAAAGTCTGAAGCACTTATATCCTTAACTTTTTTAGCAGGAACACCTGCATAAATAGTACCCGATTCAACTACAGTATTCTGGGTTACCACCGCCCCAGCCGCAATAATGGAATTGCTCTCAACTACACAATTATCCATCACGATAGCACCCATACCAATCAGCACGTTATCTTTTAATGTACAGCCGTGAACAATTGCATTGTGACCTATAGAAACATTATTACCAATGTTAGTTGGATGCTTTTGATATGTTGCATGTATAACAGCACCATCCTGAATATTAACCTTGTTCCCTATCTTAATGTAATGAACATCTCCACGTATCACAGCATTAAACCAAACACTGCATTGTGCACCTAAAACCACATCACCTACTATTGTTGCATTTTCCGCAACAAAACAATCTTCAGGTATCTGTGGATATTTTCCGTTAACTTCTTTAATTACCATATGCTTTAAAAAAATTGTCCCGATAGAATCTATCGGGACTGAATTAACAATATATGTTTTGATTAATTAACTGCAGGACAGTTACAATCATATTTCTCTCTTTTACAGAACAGGTTAAGACCTAATGTGATTTGATGGAAACCGCTGTTATCAAATCTCACGTTACCGGTAAGGTAAGAATAAGTATAAGCAAACATAACGTTTTTATAATTGATACCTATTATCGGAGTAAAATATTGAAGGTTTTGATCTGAAGTACTACCTCCATCTACGTACTGCGCTCCTTCAAGACTTCTTCTGTATGATAACCCTCCCCAAAGTCTTCCGAAATCCATTTCTTTATAAAGCTTAAGGTTTATGTCAATAGTTTTCTCTTTAGTTTGATCTACCGCCTGGAACATAATTGATGGCTCCCACTGTAAAGACTCCTGGAATCCAAAAACATAACCTAAAGAGAAAAGGTATTTTCTTAAGTTATCACTTTCTATATCAGTATAAATATCCCTTTTACTTGCTATTACGTTCATAGCGGTAAAATGCGCATAAAAATCAAGATAGTGATACGACGCTCCTATATCAACATTGAAATATGAATCTTTTTGTTTCATCCCTCCGTCAACAATTGGATCAAACTCAGGGTCGAACTTAGTTTCATCAAGACGGCTGGCAATCAAACCTGCATTAATACCAAATGAAAGCTGATTCAAATCGTAATCACTTCTCGAAAAACGAATATGGTGCGCGTAAGTAAGTTTTGCCCCGGTTTGAGAATGATAACCATTCTTATCATTGAATGCAATAGCACCGATACCTGAAGAAGGACCAACACTACCATTAAAACTTAGGGTTTGTAATTGTGGAGCATCGTCCTGTCCAAACCATTGTTGGCGAGCAGTAAGCCTAACTTTAGCACAATTAGCTGCTCCGGCCATTGATGGGTGTATCAGATAGTAGTTATCAGACAAATAATCTGAATAAACTGCTATACCTTCCTGAGAAAAAGACAGCTGCGTTAATAACAATCCAAAAATTAAAGAAATCTTTTTAAAATTCATGTCGACCTTTTCGTTTAATGAGAATGCGCTTTTTTATTATACCATACAGGCAATTAATGTTCAATAATCCCATTTGGTTACAGTGCTTTGTAATTCTGCAACTCCTTTATTTTACAGTAATTTTCCATAGCGGTCAAATATATAAATTTTTGTCATAGGTTGGTAATATAATCCTAATATTATTATAAAAAATGCTGCCATTACTGACAGCATTTTTAAAATTTAACTTTATTTCATTATCTCTTCAGTGAGAAATGCGATTTAAATTCACGTATCACGGTTGTTGTTCCGTCATATTCCGGGTAGGTAACGGTAAACCAGTAGTCGGTTG
>NZ_QQAR01000012.1 GCF_003350375.1 Flavobacterium sp. AG291
AAATATGGGCATAAAAACCCAGACCGCAGCATAGTTTACTTTTGCTTCCTTCTCATTCATAAATTTAAGATTTATCTAAAAACAAATCTAAAGGACCGGAGTGCAGCGAAGTGAAGACCCGAGGATGAAGTAAATCTCAATTAATAGAACGCGGATGAAGCGGATTTTGGCGAATTCCCGCGGATTTAGCTACAGTACCTCAAAAAAAAGCCCTCTCTAACGAAAGGGCTTTGCTATATAATAATCGAGATTAATTCTTAGAATATTTTATATTCCTTGTAAATTCTGCATCTTTTACCTGCTTACCATTTACTATTTTATATCGTGTCTGTTTTGTCCAGTTTAGGTTTTTATCATACACATATTTATAATAATATTCGTCTGATTTTTCCAGATCACCATTTTCATTTACGACCTCGTCTTTATCATATATTGAATCGTCTATTTTGACTTTGTGAGTTGATATCACATTTCCACGAGGCCCAATAGAAGTAATCATGACACTATTACTTTGAAAGTCATATTCTGCAACTTCTTTACCAAAATCAGCGGTACGATCAGTAGTTACTTTCAATTCTATTGGGTATCCTTTTTCATTATTGATAATCTTGGTAGTACTTACTACTTTTCCCTGCTGGTTCTTATCTATTACCCCAATAAAAAAACCGTTATTGTCATATTCATAAAAAGCAGTCTCACTTGCAAAACCTTTTGCATTTATCAGGTGTTCAAATTTTCGCGCAAGCCTTTTTACCCCTGTAGAATCATACATAAAGGTTAAACGGTCAGTCATTTTCCCACTGTCATCATACCTTACTTCTGATGTAACCCTATTTTGATTGTTAAAAAGAGTTACTTCTTTTTTGGTCACTTTAGCTCCTGAAGCATCATAAATAATACTATTTTCAGTTATCTCGCTAACACTTATTCCTTTTCTTAAATCATAAGGGCTATCATGATGCAAAGCAGTATAAATGCTTTGCGCAGATACTGATGCACACAGTAAATATAAAATACTGAAGTATTTTAATTTAATCATTACTTCTATTTTTAATCTATCACCATTTCAGGGATATCGCCCTCAATGATAAGATTACCTTCCGTTGCTTTTATAATATCTTCAACCGTTACACCCGGAGCACGCTCTAACAATTTAAAGCCTTCCGGTACGATCTCAAGAACCGCAAGCTCCGTAACTACTTTCTTCACGCAGCCAACACCCGTTAGCGGTAGCGAACAACGCTTAAGCAATTTCGATTCACCTGCTTTGTTTACGTGCATCATGGCAACGATGATGTTCTCAGCCGAAGCTACAAGATCCATTGCGCCACCCATACCTTTTACCATCTTGCCCGGAATTTTCCAGTTGGCAATATCTCCGTTCTCTGCTACTTCCATAGCACCAAGAATGGTAAGGTCTACCTTCTGTGCACGTATCATTCCGAAGCTTAATGCCGAATCAAAGAATGATGCACCCGGTAATGTTGTTATAGTTTGTTTTCCTGCATTGATGATATCAGCATCTTCCTCACCTTCAAACGGAAACGGACCCATACCCAATACTCCATTCTCACTCTGGAATTCTACCGATATATCATGCCTAACGTAATTGGCAACAAGGGTTGGTATACCAATACCAAGGTTAACAAAGTAACCGTCTTTTACTTCTTTCGCAATTCTCTTCGCGATTTGTTCCTTTCCTAGTGCCATATTAACTTCTTTGTCTTACTGTTCGTTGTTCAATGCGTTTCTCGTATCGTTCCCCTTGAAATATTCGTTGAACGAATATCCCCGGGATATGGATCTGGTTCGGGTCAAGCTCTCCAGCCGGAACGAGCTCTTCTACCTCAGCGATAGTAATTTTAGCAGCACCCGCCATACATGAGTTAAAGTTTCTTGCAGTACCTTTAAAGATAAGGTTACCCGCTTCGTCACCTTTCCATGCTTTTACAATAGAAAACTCAGCTTTAAAAGCCTCTTCCATAATATGCATTTTACCGTTGAATTCACGTGCCTCTTTACCTTCAGCCACTTCAGTACCATAACCCGCAGGTGTAAAGAATGCCGGGATTCCTGCCTGTGCAGCACGGCATTTTTCGGCAAGTGTACCCTGTGGTGTAAGCTCTACTTCAAGTTCGCCACTAAGCATCTGCCTTTCAAACTCGGCATTTTCACCTACGTATGACGATATCATTTTTTTGATTTGTTTCTTTTGCAGCAGCAGTCCAAGGCCAAAATCGTCAACTCCGGCATTGTTAGAAATACAGGTAAGATTGGTTGTTCCTTTTTTAACCAGTTCGTTAATGCTATTCTCCGGAATACCGCAAAGGCCAAAACCGCCAAGCATTATCGTTACGCCGTCTTTTATATCGTGCAGCGCTTCCCCAACGTTTTGCACTTTTTTATTAATCATACAATAGAATTTAGTTTTCGCGTATAAATATATAAAAAAACGCCTTCTTTCGAAGACGTTTTGTATAATTTAAAAATCAAATCCTGTCATATCTACATTCAGGGTATCTGATGCAGTAGTATCCTTGACGACTGGTTTGGCACAATCTACTTTGATAGACAGGTTAGCCGGTCGTTCGAATGGTCGTTCTGAAATCTTATACTCAATAGTGTCGTCGGCATAACATTTCTTCATGAATAAACCGAATATCGGTAGCGCCATGGTAGCACCCTGACCATAAATAAGTCCTTTAAAGTGAGCCGAACGATCTTCGTTACCTACCCATACACCGGTTGCCAGGTTAGGCACCATACCGATGAACCATCCGTCAGACTGATTTTGGGTTGTTCCCGTTTTACCGGCAACAGGATTTACGATTTTATAAGGATAACCTGTCATACGATTATAGCCCGAACCACCGGCACCTCCCCATTTCAGCCTTGCTCCCGATCCACTCTCGGTAACACCTTCAAGCAGCTTAATGATAGCATAGGCAATATCTTTACTCATAACGTCTTTTGTTTCCATTTTACTCTGGAATAACAATACGCCATTTTTATCTTCAATCTTACTGATTACGATAGGTTTTACATATACCCCCTGATTAGCGAATGTACTATATGCCGCCACCATATCACTAACTGTAATATCAACTGCTCCAAGAGCAATAGATGGCTGCTCAGGTATCTTGCTTTCCACACCAAGCTTATGGGTAAGATCTACCACTGCTTTAGGACCAACCCTGTCTATCAGTTTAGCTGAAATTGTATTTACCGAGTTTGCAAGTGCCTTCTTCAAAGTAATCGGCCCCATAAACTGTCCGTTAGAGTTTTGCGGATTCCAGTCGGCATCAATACCATATTTACCTTTAGGCATACTGAATGGCGCATCTACCACGGTATCACACGGCGATAAATGTAGCTGCTCTATCGCTGCTGCATATACGAAAGGCTTGAAGGTAGAACCTACCTGTCTTGCACCCTGCTGTACGTGGTCGTATTGGAAGTGTTTATAATTAATTCCACCCACCCATGCTTTTACGTGTCCGTCGATTGGGTTCATAGACATTACACCCGTTTGAAGGAAGTGTTTGTAATAACGGATAGAATCTATTGGCGTCATTACAGTATCTCTTTCTCCTTTCCATGTAAACACTCTCATGTCGGTTTTTACCTTAAACGAAGCTATGATTTCATCTTCATCCTTGCCTTCATCCGTCATTATCCTCCAGCGCTCCGAGTTGCGCATTGCCCTGTCTAATATCTTATCGGTTTCAGCCTTAGATATGTTTACGAAAGGTGCATTTGTATTCTTTTTCTGCTGGATAAAAAATTCCTCCTGAAGATTTGCCAAGTGCTCCTGTACTGCCTCTTCGGCATACTGTTGCATTTTAGAATCGATAGTTGTATATATTTTAAGACCATCACGGTAAATATCATATTCCGATCCGTCATCTTTAGGATTATCCTTAACCCATTTTTTCATGTAGTCCCTAAGGTACTCCCTAAAATAGGTAGCCACACCTTCGTTATGGCTTTCGGGATTATAATCGGTTACTATAGGCTGGGCTGCGAGTTTCTCCTTAGTTGACTCATCCAGTTTTCCGTATTTTACCATCTGGCTTAATACCGTGTTCCTGCGAGCTAGTACTTTTTCTTTCCTTTTTTCCTTCATTGGGTTGTACAACGAAGGGTTCTTAAGCATACCTACAAGCACGGCTGCTTCTTCAACCTTAAGGTTTTTAGGCTCTTTACCAAAGTATATTTTTGATGCCGAACGTATACCCACCGCGTTGTTTACAAAATCAACAGTATTAAAGTACATAGCGATGATCTCTTCTTTTGTATACTGCCTTTCAAGCTTGGTTGCGATAATCCATTCTTTTGCTTTCTGTACAATCCTGAAAAGGAAAAATCTTGAGCCTTCTCCATGGAAAAGGTTCTTGGCCAACTGTTGCGTTATTGTACTCGCACCACCACTGCCTCCAAGTGTAACCATAGCTCTTAATGTACCTCTGGTATCAATACCTGAGTGTTCAAAGAAACGCTCATCCTCGGTAGCAATCAATGCATCTACCAGTGATTTAGGAAGATCGGCATACTTAACCGGCGTACGGTTCTCCAGGTAAAATTTACCTATGGTCTGACCGTCTTCCGAAATAATTTCCGTCGCTACGTTAGAATCCGGATTCTCCAATTGCTCAAAGTCGGGCATTCTTCCGAATACTCCCCACGAAGCCAAAAGGAAGAAAAGGAATATCGACGCAAAGCCTATCCCGAAAATCTTCCAGAACTTTTTTACAAAATATTCAGCCGGATGATCTCCGGAATTTGTATTTGATTTTTTTGTTGTCTTCTTTATCGCCATCTTCAATATTATTCTGTTGACTCAATTCTAAAACCTACATCAGTTACCCCGTCAAGTTCATTAACGCCCGGCACTTCACCACCCTTTCTCACCGCCTGCTGAATGGTAACGGTATACTTACCTGCCTTAGGGAATCTTACATTTTCCTTATACCAAAGCTTGCTCTCCTTAATATCGGTAAACCCCTGCCCCATAAGGCTCCCGTCGGGGTTTGCCATAGGATACTCTAAGGTATCTACCTTTACAAGCTTGCTGCCCGGCTCCTGAAGCTGAACAATCAGGAACAGGTTACTGTACGGATAATCATTGTTATTTCTAACGTTAATAAACATATTATATTTTGACACCGTATCCTTTTGGTCAAAGCTAAAAGACACTTTATTATCTTTTTTCCACTTGCCATCAAGCTCCTTGTATTCGTCAAACACACGGGTCTTGTCGCAGGAGATTACCAAAAAAAGCATGCCAAATACAGCAAGGCTATTCCGTAGGGCTGCCACCGGTATTCTTGTCGTTACCATTTTTCTTATTTCGGTTTTTATGGTTTCGGTTCTTATTCCTGTTATTAGGTTTTCTTTCGCCTTCAGGTCTTTCGGCATTTGGATTTTCACCTTGTGGCCTTTCAGCCTGAGGTCTTTCCGTTCTTGGTTTCTCCGGTCTTTCAGCGTTGTTGTTCCTGTTCTCGTTAGGTCTTCTTTCGCCTTTAGGCCTGTTATTGTTGTTCCTGTTTTCGTTAGGCTTTCTTTCACCTGCAGGCTTATCATTATTCGTTCTTTCCGTACGTTCAGGTCGGTTATCCCTGGCCTCTTTGTTTGCAGGAACTATTTTGTTAGACGGCCTATCGCCAGCCGGCCTGTCCTGTTGCTTTTTATCTACCGGAGTATTCTCGCGTTTCTTGTCTTTGCCTGGTCTTTTTCTTTTCTTAGGTGCGTCAAAACGCGTAAGGCTGTCCTGACCCATAGCATTCTGGAATGTTTTTTCTACTTCCGGAGCTACTTCTTCCACAGCATAATCTTCTAGTGAGCTTACACGCTGTTTCAGTTTGTTAAGTTCTACAATCTCTTTTACCTGATCGGCTTTAAGCACATGCCAGTGAGCCATATTATTAGTGTAAGCAAACCACATCAGCCCTTTAAAGATGTCTACCTTCTGGCAAACAGCATCACCTTTTTCGGTAAATACTTTGGTATCCATATCTGGCAGGCCTTTCAGCGCATCCAGATAGGTGTCCAGTTCATAGTTAAGACAACATTTAAGCTTACCGCATTGTCCGGCAAGTTTTTGTGGATTCAGCGATAACTGTTGGTAACGCGCCGCAGAAGTGTTTACACTCCTAAAGTCCGTTAACCATGTAGAGCAGCAAAGCTCACGCCCACATGACCCGATACCTCCAAGACGTGAAGCCTCCTGACGGAAACCTACCTGTTTCATCTCGATACGGGTGCTAAATTCGCGTGCAAAATCTTTAATAAGCTGTCGGAAATCGACACGGTCGTTTGCCGTGTAATAGAACGTCGCTTTCGACCCATCACCCTGGAATTCGATATCCGATATCTTCATCTCAAGGTTAAGTCGAATCGCTATTTCCCTTGCCACTACCTTCATCGGTTCTTCCTTATCACGTGCCTCACTCCATATATCAATATCCTTTTGTGAAGCTTTCCTGTAAATTTTCGCTATATCAGCATTGTCCTTTACATTCTTTTTCTTCATCTGTACCTTTACCAGTTCACCGGTAAGGGTAACAATGCCTATATCGTGACCCGGAGAAGCCTCAGTAGCAACAATGTCGCCCATGCTCAGGGTAAGTTTTTCAGTATTTCGGTAAAACTCTTTTCGCCCGTTCTTAAAGCGCACCTCAACGCAGTCAAAAGGCGCTTCGCCTCCCGGGAGGCTCATATTTGATAACCAGTCGAAGACCGTTAGTTTATTGCAACTGTCCGTCCCGCAGGTCCCGTTATTCTTACATCCTCTGGGTTGTCCATCCTTGGATCCCGTAGAACAGTTTGTACATGCCATAGTTCGTGTTTATATATAGATCGCGGCCCGGCCGCTACTTGTTCGTAAAATGTTTTTGCGGGTAAAGATAGTATTTTTTTACGGGAATGTTGTTAAGGGTTTTGATTGGAGCGAAGCTTACTGACTGTAAACTGTTTAATAACATCTTACCTGTCTTTATTATGAAATATTGAACGCGGATGACACGGATTGAGCGGGTAGACGCGGATTCTTTCCTTCGCATGAGTGAGACGCGCATTCAGGTTTCCCCTCCGAAGGAGGGAAACCTACTCATACATATCCTCACCCCATCCCTCTCCAAGGGAGAGGATGAAGCTTCACTCGACCCTACTAAGAATCTGCTTCGCTCCCCTCTCGATTGGAGAGGGGCTGGGGGTGAGGAAAACAAGGGTGAGGCCACAAAAAAACCTGCACTCTCATGCAGGTTTTCTTAATTATATAAATTTAGGTGTTATCCTATAACTTTAAATAATTTATCTGAAAGACGTATCCTGAACGGAACGCTGAAGGTTACTTTATCGCCTTTTGCAGCGGTAGTCCCATCCTGACCGTTAACGCGCATTTTTTCAATAACCAGTTGCTGCTCGCCTGTAGTAGGACCTGAGATAATTACCGTATCACCAACAGCCAGTTCGCTTTCCATAATGAACTGTGCTACTTCCGCTTTCGGGAAATAGTGTTCGCCTTTACCCACCAGTGTTTTTCTGATTCGTGGGCGAACGGTTTTAGTTTTGGCTGCAGTACCTAAGGCAACATCAGAAACTTCCGTTCCGGTTTTCTTGAAGGTAAGGCGGTCGGCTTTACCTTTTTTGAAGATCATGTTTCCGTTCATGATGCCACGGCGCAATGCTTTCTGCTCTTCAACAGGCAGGTTAACCACATCCTGGCACGCTTCCGAACAACAGTTTTGTGAAGCATCCTTACACTCATCACACTGGATGAACAGCAGGTGACACGCCTCGTTAGCACAGTTGGTGTGGTTGTCGCATGGCTTACCGCACTGGTGGCACTGCGAAACGATATCGTCGGTAATACGCTCACCAAGACGTGCGTCGAACACGAAGTTCTTACCTATGAATTTACTTTCTAATCCTTCAGCCTTTACCTGACGTGTATATTCAATGATACCACCCTCAAGCTGGTACACATTCTGGAAACCTTTATGTTTGAAGAACGCCGATGCCTTTTCGCAACGGATACCTCCTGTACAGTACATCAGCAGGTTTTTGCCCTCTTTATATTCTGAAAGTTGCTCTTCGATGATTGGTAGTGACTCACGGAACGTGTCCACATCCGGAGTGATGGCACCACGGAAGTGACCGATCTCGCTCTCGTAGTGGTTACGCATATCGACCACGATAGTGTCAGGGTGTTCTAACATATCATTGAACTCCTGCGCTTTCAGGTGCACTCCAATATTGGTTACATCAAAAGTATCATCGTTAAGTCCATCGGCAACGACTTTATCACGAACTTTGATGGTAAGTTTAAGGAAAGAAAGGTCGTCCTGCTCCACCGCCACGTTAAGGCGAATGTCTTTCAGGAACGGGATAGTATCAAGGTGATCTTTGAATTCGTAGAAATGATCCGCCGGAAGCGAGAGCTGGGCGTTGATACCCTCTTTGGCAACGTAAATCCTTCCTAAAACCTCCAGTGGGTTCCAGGCTAAGAAAAGTGAATCGCGAAATTGTTTTGGATCAGAAATGTGTGCGTAGGCATAGAAAGACAGCGTAAGGCGCTGTTTACCGCTTTCCTCGATCAGGGCGGTTCTTTCCTCTGCGCTTAAAGTGTTGAACAGTTGCATGCTATACAATTTTAAGTGAGATATTTTCAGTATGTTGTTGGTTCACAATGGCGGAACCGGGTGCAAAGGTAGAAATTTTTGGGAAATGGGCAAGAATTATCCCCTTTTAAGGGATTTCAATAACTTTTTAGGCTCCTGACGATTATCCCAAAAAGCAGTGATTACAATTTTTGAAGTATCAAATTGATAAAATATGCTATAGTGCCCCAAGGAGACAGCACGCATATTTTTATGTTCAGTCCTTTTTCCAATTTCAGGGCTTATTTTCAGGATATCTGTACGCTCTTTAATTTTTCCAAATAATTTTAATGAGTAAGAAACACTTCCGTTTCTTTCATTCCAATATTCAAAAATTAAGTTTCGTTGACGAAGTGCGGTTTCAGTCCAAAATACTTTTAACGCCATCCGGAGTCTAATTTATCTATATCGTCTTCGGATATTAGCCTACCGTTCGCAATGTCGTCTTCACTCATTGCCAGCATCTCCAATTGTTCAGATGACAATCCGACAATTTCTTCCTCTTTAGCAGATTCAAAAATTGTGCTTATTGCCTGAAGCAATTTTTCATTTTTGGTTGCCAGTATTCTGTCAATCAAGCCGTTTTTTATATTTTCAATTGCAGTCATATTCATTCAGCATTTTATATTCCAAAGTTAGGGAAAATTTTCGAGGTAGAAATTTTTTGGAAAATTAGCAAATTCGAACACTCTAGATTAATCTAAAATTTCCTTAGTTAGAATTATTCTTCTAATACTTCGTTTATCATCAAATGGAACAATAAATTCCTCTTCATTTTCCCCTTCAAATATTTCGAATTGTAATTGAGGTTGTTTACTAGTATTTATAAGATCAACATATGTTCCATAATCCAATGAATATATATTATACCTAACCCCAGGATTATCTTTATCAGAATAACCTTTTTTAACTATATGTATTACCCGAGCATCAAAAAGTTTTTGAATAATTGGATTTTGTTCGAGTTCTCTAGATACTAAAAACGACCTAGCCTTTTTCTTTCCGATTACTTCATGAATTATCAATCTAATTTTCTCATGAAGATGGTCATCAAGATTCTTAGCTTTATCATTTTCAAACCATTGTCTACTTGATTCGATTACAATTTTTTTATCAATGTTTATCGAATTCTTACGCTGTGCATCAAAAAAAGCAAGTGTGAAAATATTTATAAAATCTCTAATTACACCTTCTGAAGCCCTGACAAGTTCATCAAAGGCGGGTGCGCCAGTAAATAATGTTTGAATCAACTGATTGACAGTATTGACGGAAAAATTTTCTGACAAATAATTATTTGGAAGCTCAGATTTAATGTGTTTAAACAAAATTTCCGCAAAGGTCTTTGTAATTTCTGCTGGGTTTCTATCATAAACAAAATATTCATCAATATCTAGATTTGTACTGATATCACTCCCTAATTCAAATCCAATGTAATTGTGTTTCTCTCGTGGAATTGTGAAATTAGAACGATATTCTAATGCGCCTATTTTTACTACAACCTCTGGCACAGGTATAAAAGACTTTTTAAAAAATTCCGCTAAATAAGGTTGAATATCTAGAGGAATTGCAGACCATTCGTCTATAATTAATACTAAATCCGTTTCCGCTTCTTTTAATACCCTTTGTAAATAGTGATGTAAATCCGGGAATATAATCTTTTCAAATTCTTCAGTTTGAAATTCCGTAGTTTTTTCTTTTTCCTTACTAACCTTTGACCTGTCAGATAAATCAAAAGAAATAGTGCTTGGAGAGATTTTTGCAATAGTTCCAGACTCATCTTCGCCTACTCCTTTTTCCCTATTAATAACTTTTTTTGATTTTTGAATTTCACCAACAGAAGCAATTGATAATGAATTTAATGATTCTAATGCTAAATCAGAATTTTTATTAGGATGATATGCAATATGATTTAGAATCGAATCGAATATTTCATTTAGTATATCAGTAAAAAGAGATGAGCACCTATAGTCAATAGACATCGAACTATCAGTAAATTGTGGAGAACTACCTAGAAATCTACAATCAATATAACATGTAGTTTTATTAGGTTGCTTATTTAAAAAGTCTTCTAAAATCCTTAAAATATGTGTTTTACCAGTACCTCTTCTTCCGTATAGAATTTGGTTATTATTATTTATTAATTGTGGTAAAATACCTACTTCAACATATGAATCAACAATCTTATTAATATCTCTTTGCCTTTCTGCACGTTGAGAAATACTTGAAACTGCTTGAATAATTTTTAAATCTTTTATCATCTAGCACTAAACTATTTTAAAAATATAAATGTAAGAAAAAAATTATTCCAATAGGTTTTGTGTTAAAAAATAAACTTATCCACAACCCTCATCCTCACATTGCCACACCAAAAAAAAGCATTATTTTTACCCAAAATCATATACAAAAAATGAGCGGAGATAAAGAAGCAAAACTGAAGGCGTTACAGCTTACATTAGATAAACTGGACAAGGCTTACGGTAAAGGAACGGTGATGAAACTGGGCGACCAGGCTGTTGAAGAAGTTGAAGCAATCCCTTCAGGATCGTTGGGTGTAGACCTTGCCCTTGGCGTTAACGGTTACCCTCGCGGAAGGATAATAGAAATATACGGACCTGAATCGTCAGGTAAAACCACACTTACGCTTCACGCTATTTCTGAAGCACAAAAAGCAGGGGGTATCGCTGCCTTTATTGATGCCGAGCACGCGTTCGACCGTGTGTATGCAGAGAAACTTGGCGTTGACATCGAAAACCTTATCATATCACAGCCGGACAATGGTGAGCAGGCATTAGAGATTGCCGAGAACCTTATCCGTTCGGGTGCTATTGATATCGTGGTAATCGACTCGGTTGCGGCACTTACACCTAAGAGTGAGATCGAAGGCGAGATGGGAGATTCTAAAATGGGTCTTCACGCACGTTTGATGTCTCAGGCACTTAGAAAGCTTACGGCTACCATCAGCAAAACTAACTGTACGGTATTCTTCATCAACCAGCTTCGTGAGAAGATCGGTGTGATGTTTGGTAACCCTGAAACCACTACGGGTGGTAACGCACTTAAGTTCTACGCTTCGGTAAGGATAGACATCCGCCGTGCAGCACAGATCAAAGACGGTGAGAACGTATTAGGTAACCGCACGAAAGTGAAGATCGTTAAGAACAAAGTGGCACCTCCTTTCAAAACGGCTGAATTCGACATTATGTATGGCGAAGGCGTTTCTAAAACAGGTGAGATACTTGACCTTGCGGTAGAGTTCGAAATCATCAAGAAATCGGGCTCATGGTTTAGCTATGGCGACACCAAATTAGGCCAGGGACGCGACGCTGTAAAAGCCCTGATAAAAGACAATCCGGAACTCGCTGAAGAGCTTGAACTGAAAATAAAAGAGATGATAAAAGAACAGGCATCTTAAATTTATAATTAAAACCCGATTTTTTCGGGTTTTTTTATTGCTATTACGCAACCTTTTACGTTTTTTGTATCTATCTATAAACCGGTTTTTTACGCTGATTGATTTATGAAAAAGATTTTACTATTATTTACAGCATTATTTATCCTTTCATCATGTAACATGGAGCCTGATGAAGCGCCACAATATAATGTTGAATTCCTGCCTGCCGACTGGGTTATATTCCCACAATGGGTAGAGCCCGGTCATACCTATGAGGTAAGGGTTGGCTTTACAAAACCTAACGGCTGTTACCTGTTTGACCATTTTGTTTCTGAAAAAGACGGCAATGCCGTGGTTATTGCCATACAGACAATGGTGCGCCTTGAAGGCGAATGCAGGAATTATGAAAAAGAAAACCAGGACGAGCAAAGCTTTACTTTTTCGTGTGACGAAAGCTATGCCCTCGCTAACGATATCTACACCTTTAAATTCTTTACAGGTTATGATGTAGAAGGCAACAAAACATACGAACAGATCGTGATACCGGTTAAAAAATAACTTAAACTAACATATAATTTGGGTTTAGATCAGCTCATAAAGGATTGCCAGCAAAACAGCATCCGGGCGCAGGAACAGCTATACAAGCTTCTTGCTCCTAAGTTGTTTGCGGCTTGTCTTAAGTATTCGCGCAATCGTGCGGATGCCGAAGACAACCTACAGGATGGTTTCCTGCTGATCTTCCAGAAAATTGGCCAGTTCCAGTTCAAAGGTTCCTTTGAAGGCTGGGCAAAAAGGGTGATGATAAACAATGTACTGCAGCGATACCGCTCTGAAGGCATCTTCGAACTGGTTAGCGAGAACATACCCGATGTAGCCGATGTTGAAGTGGATAGCGAAGGCATATCTATGGACTACCTTGTAGGTATCATCCAGGAACTGCCGGACCGTTACAGGATGGTTTTTAACCTGTATGTAATTGACGGTTATTCGCACAAAGAAATTGCTGAGATGCTGGGCATTACCGACGGCACCTCTAAATCGAACCTTGCCCGTGCAAGAATGATATTAAAAGAAAAAATTGAAGCCCTGCAGGGCAATAGCATACCGACTGCAAAATGAATGAGAAACACAATATAGACAGGTTATTCCAGGAAAAGTTCAAGGACTTTGAAGTGGCTCCCCCTGAATTTGTATGGGAAAACATACGGGAGGAACTCCAGGAAGAAAAAAAGACAAAAGGTAAGGTCACCCCTTTATGGCTAAGGCTATCGGGTGTGGCAGCACTATTGCTGCTGGGCGGACTACTTGCCACATTGTTCTTTAACGATGCGGAAAACCCTGCCACAAATGCTCCGGCTGTAGTAGTTGAAGATCAAAACGCTACTCCGGCAAACACTGTTATGCCATCATCTCCGGATGCTACTGCTCCTACACAGGCCGGCCCATCGGCTACGGGAACAGAAACAGGAACAGCTTCTCAAAACAATACAATTACCAACAACAATACAGCTGTTGCGGTTAGCGAAGAAGCCGCACCGAATAACGAACAAAATTCGGCTACACAAACAAACAGCCGCAACCAAAGAGCAAATTCATCAGCTACCGGCTTTGGCAAAAACAACAATAATGCTGTTGCTTATGACAGGAATGCTGCCAACAAGTCAACGGCTAATAAAAACAACCGTAATGGTCAAATGCAAAATAACAATGCAGTTGCCGGTATACAAAACGGAAACAATAAAAGCAGCAGAAACGGTATCAATACTGCTGACAATAACGGCATAGTAACTAATTCACCTGCTAACGAAGGTATTGCTACCACAAACGGTAAAACAGCGGGATCAAACACAGGCAGCAATTCCGGTATTACTAATGCTGTGAATACTGCGCAAAGACAAAATGGCAATGCGACATCTACATCAACTGAAGGTATCGCAGCAACCGATGCAAAATCATCAGGCAAAAATGCAGGCAGTACACCTAATAATGGAAATACAATCCAGAAACAAAATGGCAACGCTAACACTATGCCGGTTGCTTCTGAAGGTATTGCCGGTACAGACAGTACCAATCCTGCTGCCAACAGTAATCTGCAAAAACAAAATGCTGCTAACGGTATAGCGTCTGCCAATGGCGTTGCTACTGCCAACGGCGCAACTACTATAGAAAATGCTTCGGGCACAAATACTACAAGCGGCACAAACGACCCTGCTGCTAAAGGCAACGTAATCATCGACAAGAATATTCCGGTAGGTGGTGAAGTAGCACAAACTGTAGTTGACACTAATAAAGTGGTTCCACAAAATGAACTGGAGAAACTGCTTGAGGAAAAACTGAAAGGTGAAGAAAAAGACAAGGAACTTGCCGAAAACAAAAAGAATAAAGACCGCTGGAACATAAGGCCACAGGTTGCTCCGGTATTCTACAACTCACTATCGGCAGGATCGCCAATCAATGAACAATTAGCCGGAAACAGCAAAAGCTACGATAACGACCTTAGCTACGGTCTTGGCATTAACTATGCCGTAACCGACAGGATAAGCATACGTTCGGGTATCAACAGCGTTAACCTGAACTATTCAACAAACGATATTGCCTATTATGCATCGCTAAACGGCGGAACTTCAAATATCGGAACTGCTAAAGCAACAGGTTTTGTCATTCAGCCTGCCGACGCTGCAGCTCCGGATGTATTCCTTATAGATGGGCAAAGCACACAGCTTGTTGAAGGTTCGATGATTCAGAAAACAGGATACATAGAGATTCCTTTGGAAATGAGCTATGCATTGGTAAATAATAAATTTGGTGTAGACCTGATAGGTGGCGTAAGTTCACTATTCCTTAATGAGAATAATGTGAGCGTGGTATCATCTACCGGTATGAGCACCGAGGTAGGTAAGGCACAAAACCTTAACAACCTACACTTCAGTACTAATTTAGGTGTTGGGTTCAAATACAAATTCTGGGATTCGTTCCAAGCCAGTTTTGAACCTACATTCAAATACCAGGTGAATGCTTACAGCAGAAATGCAGGTAACTTTAAACCTTATTTCGTTGGGCTTTACTCGGGTGTAAGTTTTAGTTTCTAAACCTTGTTGGTTAGGTTCGGAAATTTTATTAGGTAGTTCTATTAGTAAAAGCACTTCTGCAGTCACAGAGGTGCTTTTATTTTTTTGCTTTCTCCACCAAATCATTATAAAGTATCTGCCATACTTTATCTTTCAGGTTTTTCAGGTCGGTTTTGTCTTCCATGGACAATCCGTCGGTTGGCACAAAGTGATGCACTTTAGCCCTTAGCAATCCCGGTTTTCCACTAAAAAAGCTAAACGAAAAACGTTTTTTGTTATCATAAAAACTCATCGGCACAATAGGAATCTGGTGTTCAATGGCAAGTCTGAAAGCCCCATCCTTAAATTCATCAAGCAGTATAGATTCATCATCCGGAACCCCTCCCTCTGGGAAAATGCAAATACTTAATCCCTGATCGAGCCTTTTTTGTGCCCGCTTAAAAACTTCGAAACGGCTCTTCGAACTGTTACGGTCTACCAGTATGCAGGTACGCTTATAAAAGAATCCGAAGATTGGAATCTTGACCAGTTCTTTTTTGCCGACAAATACAAACGGATTTTTCGAAATGACAAGCATCAGCATTATATCCGTCATAGATGTATGATTGGCCACAAGCATATAACTTTTACCTTTTTGTATCTGCTCATCACGTTCTATCTTATACGGAAGTCCCATCCCGAACAGGATGATTTTTGCCCATATCCGTGCAAGCACAAAAAACTGCGGATAGGTTTTTTCGGATGATATCGTTATGATAAGTAACGGAGACAAAACTATAATTGGCACTCCCATAAGGATATAGAACCAAATTCGCCACAGCGTCCACAAAAAATATCGTACTATTTTCATATATTCCAAATGTAAGGATTCAATCCTTATTTTCTGCCCAAATCGTTTACCTTTGTGTAAATTCAATTTTTTGTAGAATGGCAAGAATATTAACCGGGGTGCAAAGCACCGGAACCCCTCACCTGGGTAACCTGCTGGGGGCTATACTACCGGCCGTGGAAATGGCCAATAAACCAGAGAACGATTCATTTTTATTTATAGCCGATTTGCATTCTATTACGCAGATCAAAGACGGCGAAACCCTGCGCGCTAATACCTATAGCGTAGCGGCTACATGGCTTGCCTGTGGCCTTGACCTTAACAAGGTTACTTTTTACCGTCAGAGCGATGTGCCTCAAACGGCAGAGCTTTCATGGTACCTTAGCTGTTTCTTTCCGTTTCAGCGACTAACGCTTGCCCACTCTTTTAAAGATAAGGCCGACAGGCTGGAGGATGTAAACGCAGGATTGTTTACCTACCCTATGCTTATGGCTGCCGATATATTATTATATGATGCTCAGTTTGTACCTGTAGGTAAAGATCAGCTGCAGCACCTTGAGATTACCCGCGATGTAGCCTCACGCTTTAACCACCAGATGGGCGAAACCTTTGTATTACCTGAAGCGGTTACCAGCGATGACACCAAAATTATTCCGGGTATCGATGGCGAAAAAATGAGTAAGTCGCGCAACAACTTCATCAATATTTTTGTTGAAGACAAACCGCTGCGCAAACAGGTAATGGCAATACAAACAGACAGTACTCCGTTGGAAGAACCTAAAAACCCGGATACCTGTAATGTATTTGCGCTTTACAAATTATTAGGGACCCCGGAACAAATCGAGGCAATGAGAGCCAACTACCTTGGAGGTAATTATGGTTATGGCCATGCGAAACAGGCATTGTTTGAACTTATCGTTGACAAGTTTGCTCCTATCCGAGAAAAATATGCCTATTACATCAATAACCTTGACGAAGTAGATGCCCTGCTAAAAGCCGGTGCCGAAAAGGCAGCGACCATTGCCAACGGAGTACTATCAAGAGTAAGAGTAAAACTGGGATACGAATAGTTAGTTGACAGTATACAGTGGTCGGTTTACAGTTGCCACGAATTACACAAATTATCACGAATTGGTGGAATTAGTGTAATTTGTGGCTCTTTTTTAGAACACTGAACACTGAACACTGAACACTGAACACTGAACACTGAACACTGAACACTGAACACTGAACACTGAACACTGAACACTGAACACTGAACACTGAATCACTATATCGCTTCAAACAATTTCCCTGGTAACGGACGGATCACGCCTTTCAGTTCCATATTAAGGAGTAACGACGATATTTTAAAGATGGGCATTTCGCATTCAAGTGCGATAACATCCATCAGTTCCTTCCCATGCTTTTGTAAAAAATCATATACTTTTTGTTCATCATTTTCTAGCACAACAAAAAGCTGTTTTTGCACCGGCTTCTTTTTTTCTTCTTCCAGTTGCCAGTTAAGCATATAAACAAGATCGGCAGCACAGGTAAGCACATTGGCACGCTGACTCTTTATTAAATTATTACAGCCCATGCTGTATTTATCGGTAACACGCCCCGGAACAGCAAACACATCCCGATTATAATCGTTGGCAATATTAGCCGTTATCAGTGAACCGCCTTTATCAGCACTTTCAATGATAATGGTTGCTTCGCTAAGCCCTGCCACAATGCGGTTACGTTTTACAAAATTTTCTTTATCCGGATTTGACGTGCTCCAGAACTCGGTCATAAAACCGCCGTTCTCCTCCATTTTAGAAACATATTTTTTATGCACTTTAGGATATACCTGATTTAGTCCATGAGCCACAACACCTATTGTTTGTAAGCCGAGTTCCATGGCAACAACATGAGCATGAATATCTACCCCATAAGCAAATCCGCTAATAATAATAGGATTTAAAGGAGCAAGATCTTCGATGAGCTTACGGCAAAAGTCGGAACCATAAGAGGTCATCTGGCGGGTACCTACTATACTTATTGTTTTCCGGTTTTCGAGATCAATATTCCCAGAGGAGAACAAAACAACGGGTCCGTCTATACAGTGTTTAAGTCTGTCAGGGTAGGTTTTGTCCTGATAATATAAAGGAGTAATGCCATTATCTGCAATAAATTTCATTTCGGCTTCGGCCAGCTTAAAAGTATCAGCTTTTTTCAGGCTGTTATATACAACATCTCCTATCCCCTCTATGGCGGTTATTTGTGATTTTTTTGCTTTGAAAACAGCTTCGGCAGAACCTAAATGGTTAATAAGCCTTTTGGCGACAATGTCGCCCACACCTTCTACGCGCAGTAGCGCAAGGATATTAAGTAATTCAAAATCAGTCATTAATCGGTTTTATATGGCGTTTATCGGATTCTCTGGCGTTGTTAATAAAAATTGTGAATAAAATTTTGCAACTTGCGTTGAATTGTTAATTTTGTTGTTATGATGATAGAAAAACACATATCGGCTTTATTGTATCGCTACCAGTGCGTTAGCGTTCCCGGCTTTGGCGCATTTCTTACGGAAACACAGCCAGCGCAGCTTAACAATGACACCTATACCTTCTATCCTCCTAAAAAACTAATTTCATTCAATGCGAATTTAAAAAATAATGATGGGCTTTTAGCCAATCATATCGCATTACAGGAAAAAATTTCTTACGATCAGGCTGTAGCCAATATTACCCAGACCGTTGAAAGCTGGAATAAAAGGCTGCAAAACTGGGAAACCCTTATTCTTAAGAACCTTGGGACTATTGCTCATAACATAGAAGGCAATATTGTTTTCACGCCTGATACTCCGGTAAATTACCTTGCTGAAGCGTTTGGACTTACCAATGTAATTTCTCCTGCCATAAAAAGAGAAGAGCTTAAAGCTGTTGCCGAAAAAGTGGAAGAAATGGCTCCGGTGGTATTTACTCCGGAAAGAAAGAAAAACTACTCATATCTTAAATATGCCGCTATATTTGTTGTAATGACAAGTGCAAGCGGAGCAGGATTTAAAGTATACCGCGACCATGAGATTGCACAACAAACATTACTTGTAGAGCAATCGGTACAGGATCGCGTAAACGAAAAAATACAACAGGCTACTTTTTTTATAGAGGCGCCTATGCCGGCAGTAAGCCTTCCGGTTAAAGAAGAAAGCGCATCTACCTATCCTTACCATGTTGTAGCAGGAGCTTTTAAGAGCGAGGAAAATGCTGAAAAAGCAGTAGGAGAACTTGTATCTAAAGGTTACAACGCCAGAAAACTAGGTAAAAACAAATTCGGCCTTTTTCAGGTAGGTTACGGAAGTTTTAAAACCTATGCTGAAGCACAGGCAAAAATGAATAAGATTAAACAAACCGAAAACAGCGACGCCTGGCTTTTGGTAAAAGAATTATAAAATCGAGTCTCCCCAAACGGGGAGATTTTTTTTGCATCTGCATCTGTACTATCTTTGCAAAAAAAAACGCATGCAGGCAAAATATCCTTCAGACTCTATTTGCATTATGACCGACCTGGTTTTACCGGGTGAGACCAATCCGCTTAACAACCTTTTTGGTGGAGAATTGCTGGCCCGCATGGATCGTGCCGCGAGCATTGCCGCCAGAAGGCATTCACGTCGTATTGTTGTTACGGCATCTGTAAACCACGTTGCTTTTAACCGTGCTATTCCTTTAGGAAGTGTTGTTACCGTTGAGGCAAAAATATCCCGTACCTTCAAAACTTCTATGGAGGTATTTATTGATGTATGGATCGAAGACCGTGAAAGCGGTATCAGAGCAAAAGCCAATGAAGCTATCTACACATTTGTTGCCGTGGATGAAACGGGAAGACCGGTTGAAGTACCCACTATTGAACCGCAAACCGAAATTGAAAAATCACGCTATGACGCTGCGCTGAGAAGAAAACAGCTAAGCCTTGTACTGGCAGGCAAAATGAACCCGCATGAAGCTACCGAATTAAAAGCATTGTTCCTATAAAACAAAAATCCCTCGCTAAGCGAGGGATTTTTTTATCTTGTAATCCACGATTCTGGATTCTGGAATTTAGCATTTTGCGACACATAGAATCTCATTACTGTTTTCCCTGAAGGATAGGTATATACCTGTCCTATATTTTGAGATGTCGTTACTTTGTCGCCCACATTTACACTTACTGCCCCAAGGTTAAAATAAATAGTCATGTAATCACCATGCCTTATGGTAACTGCTTTGGTACCGGCTACAATTTGCACCGCAGTAACCTCCCCATTGTAAATTGCCCTAACAGCACTACCCGGATTGGTTGTTATCTCAATATAATTATTGTCAACAATTACATCCTTATCATAAGGGCTTTCATGTCTGCCGAATCGCGCAGAAAGATATCCTTCACGCACAGGCCATGGCAGTTTACCTTTATTAGCCACAAAACTGTTAGCAAGAAGTTTCTCTTCTTTAGTCATTACAATTTTGTTAGGCTCTTTTTTAGCAGCTTCTGTAATCTCTTTCTTTTCGGCTGCACTTTTTGCTTTTGCAGCAGCCTTTCTGTTGGCAGCAGCGATCGCATCTTTTATGGCCTTCTCTATTTTTCTGTCAATCTCTTTTGCTTCCTGTTGCTTTTTCTTAATCTCCGAAGCATATTTTTTCTTATCCTTACGGATAGCTTTCACTAACTTTTCCTGCTCCTGCTTATCCTGCTCAAGATCTTTCTTCTGTTTTTCGCTTTCGGCAAGCAACACTTCTTTTTCTTTCTTTTGACTTGACAATGCTTCTACTCTTAATTCAAGTTCTGCCATTTTGGAACGGATCTCCTCGCCCTGTACTTTCCTGAAACTTGCATACTGCTTCATATACTGCATGCGTTTATAAGCCTGTAGAAAATTCTCAGAAGAAAGAATAAACATGATACGACTTTGTTCCGATCTGCTCTTATATGCTTTTACCACCATATTGGCATAATCTTCCTTAAGCACTTTTAGTTCACGCTTAAGCTGATTGATGCTAAGCTGGTTTGTATAAATATCATCGGTAAGCAGGCGGGTTTGCTTAGAAGTTGTACTGATAAGCCTTTCACTCAGCTTGATCTTAGTACTGTTTTCTTCTATTTTCCCCAATACTGATTTTTCTTTAGTCTTGCTTTGTGACTCAAGATTTTGCAGCTCCTTCATTTCTTTTAGAATCTGTGCTTTGCGCTGCTCCAGTTTTTTACGCTGATCTGCCTGGCCATAGCCAAGAAAGGTAAAGCCTAAGAAAAAAATAATAAAGAAAAATCTGGTCATGTCTGGTTTTGGGTTTAGTCTATAAAAATCTGTTCCATTCCTTCGGGTACCTCATACGGGAATGTAAGGTTTTCGTCGAAGGTTACAGTATTATATTCAATGTCTACATTTATTCTCTCCTGCTGCTCACCTTCTATGTTAATTACCGCCGGCAGTACCGCTTTTGGATATTCCTTATAAGAAGCATACTGGATATCCAGGCTTTGCGAAATATTTCCTGAAGTTTTAAATGTTTCTTTTTTCAGTAAAAATTTACCTCCTTCAAAAAGGAATAATTTAGATATTGCCGATCTGTCTGCAGATTGCAGCTTGTGCATACCATCTTCAAGTGAGCCGATATACTTTCCTTTGTTAAGATCATACAAAGCATTCCCTAAAAGGATATTCTGTACCTTGGTATAATCAAGATCGTTGCCCAGCCATTTGCTAAGCGCAGCATAGTTTCCGTCAAAATATTCACCGGTAGTCTTTGCATAATAGCTTACCCTTGTTGGTGTAATAATAGCCTTAGCCACTGTAATGCCAAGTACGCGCACGCTTACCAGAATGATTTCATCTTTCTTAACACGTATTTCGGCATTTGCATTAAAAGAAGTGTTCCCTTTTTTATAGTGCCCTGATGCTTTTATAAGCAGCGTCTTAAAATCCTTAGCGTTACTATAGTGTCCATCTACAATTTCTTTAACCGCTTTTTGCTCAGCAGCCTTATCCTCAGAAATTAAAGCTTTTTGCGCTGTTTTACATGACTTAAGCGATAGTACCGCAAGGGTTATGACAAGTAATTTTTTCATTAATTGCTTTTCGATTTTTCAAGCTTAGCCTGACGCTGAGCCATTTCATTTTTCTTTTTATTATCACCCAATGCTGTGTAGGTGTCTACAAGCTGTTTGGTAATCTTCAATTCCAGTTCGGGATCTTCAACCACGAAATCAATTCCTGTTTCCAGATAATCTTTAGCCTTGGTATATTGTTTTTGCTGATTTGAAGCAAGTCCTGCAAAATAATACAGTCGGGCCTGGGTAGGATACAGCTCAATATATTCTTCCGATTTTTTCAGCAGCCTGTCATACTGCGCTGCTTCGGTATAAGTGTATAGTAATAACTCAACCGTTTCGATATCATCAGGTTTTTGGGTAAGTCCGCGCTCAAAATATTTTATCGCCTCAGGATATCTGTTTTTACTGAAAAAGAACTTCCCTATCTCTTTAGGCACATTAACCTGTTTGTCATCTTCAAAATATCCAATCGCCTTATCAAAGTCGCCTGTGTATTGCGGATTGTTCGAAGCATAAATAAGGAACTCATTCAGTACCCTGTGTTTTATCTTGCGGTCAATCTTTTTGCTATCCAATACCCTGAACATCGATTCGGCAGCTTTTTTACCATCGTTGTTATTAAGGTTGAACTTAAAAAGACTTACCTGTGCCCAGTCCGATCCCGGGATTTCCTTCTCCAGTTTTTTTGCAACTTCCTGAGCCTTTTGCTCCTGATTGCTTTCAGAATACAGATAAATCAGTTCAAGATAATTCGATTCCTCTTTAGGGTTTTTCTTTATCGCTTCCTCAAGAGTTTCCTTTTGCGGTTTCCTGTATTTACTGTCACTAAGAATCTGTAGCTTGTACATCTCTCGTTTCTCCGACATCCCTACCGTTTGTTCCATCTCATTAATAAGATCGAGCGCTTTATCAAACTGTTGGGTATACATGTATAATGACACCAGGTCTTCCTGATAGTACTGCTTGCGCCACTCTGTAAGTTTTTGCACTACCGGAATCGATTTATTAAAATCTTTCGTTTCATAGTACACATCATAAAGGCTTTGCCAGTACCAACGATTGTTTGGGTCAAGGTCGCGAGCCTTAAGAAATGCTTTTTCGGCTTCAGGATAATTTTTTAGCGAAAGATAATTTTTACCCAGTTCATGAAGTACCACAGCATTCTGAGGATCTTTAGCAAGGCACTTTTCAAGCGATTTGATCGCTTTATCATAATTTTCAATTCCTTTTTGCTTAAGCGCCTCAAAAAAGTTGTTTTCAAACTCATCATTAGCCAATGCTACCTGATCGGGTTCCTTTGGCTCCTGGGCATGCAGCATGCCGGGTATCAGTAATGAACCCGAAAGCAATGCTCCGCAAAAAAGGATTTTAAATTTCATATCTCTTATTCTATAACTGAATAGTCACCAATGCTAATGCTGGTAAATTTACCGTTAAAAGCCGCATGATTACCTATCATCCCGTTATCCAGCACGGCATTATTAATTGTGGCGTGCGTTTGCACAAGGCTGTTTTTTATAATGGTGTTCTCTACATGAGAGTTGTCGCCCAACGAAACGTATGGCCCGATAGTAGAATTTTTAAGGACTACATTTTCTCCAATAAAACAAGGGGGGATTATAGTACTGTTCTCCATCTTTACCGTAGCCGATACCAGGTTCTCCCCATCGGCATGAAGGAAGCCCAGCATACGCGAGTTAGTCTCTACCGTTACGTTCTTGTTACCGCAGTCCATCCACTCATCTACTTTACCCGGCACAAATTTCATGCCTTTCTCTTTCATGTTCTCAAGAGCATCGGTAAGCTGGTACTCGCCACCTTTAGTAACATTGTTGTCTAACAGGTACTGAAGCTCGGCACGAAGTGTTTCACCGCTCTTGAAATAGTAAATACCAATAATAGCAAGATCAGAAACAAAGTCTTTCGGTTTCTCAACAAAATCAACGATCTCGTTCTTCTCATTAAGCTGAACCACGCCAAAAGCACTCGGGTCTTCAACCTGCTTTACCCAGATAACACTGTCGGCTGTAGTATCTAACGTAAAATCGGCTCTGAAAAGTGTATCCGCATAAGCCACAACCACAGGTCCGCTTATAGATTCTTTAGCACTCATAATAGCATGGGCAGTACCCAATGGTTTCTCCTGATAGTAAATAGAACCTTTAGCACCCAGTTTTTCGGCAATAGCCACAAGGTCGGTTTCTACCTGAGTACCAAAATCACGACTCACGATAAACGCGATCTCTTCAATCTTCTGGTTAAGCACTCCTGCAATATCTTCAACAAGCCTGTGAACGATAGGTTTGCCTGCAATTGGTATTAATGGTTTTGGAACTGTAAGTGTATGTGGGCGAAGGCGTGAACCACGGCCTGCCATAGGAACTATGATTTTCATTTCAGATTGTTATGCTTGTTGGTTTTTTTATTTTACTCCGGTACTGCCAAAGCCGCCTTCTCCACGCGAAGTTTCTGTTAATACTTCTACCTCATTCCACTCGGCACGCTCATGTCTGGCAATAATCAGCTGGGCAATTCTTTCGCCATTTTCTATTGTAAACGGCTCATTCGATAAATTTACTAAAATTACACCAATCTCACCTCTGTAATCGGCATCAATAGTTCCCGGACTGTTTAAAACCGTTACACCTTTTTTGGCAGCCAGTCCGCTTCTTGGGCGCACCTGTGCTTCGTAACCAATAGGAAGTTCAATGAATAATCCTGTTTTTACAATAGCCCTGCCTAATGGTTGTAATATAATAGGCTCATCTATATTAGCCCTAAGGTCCATTCCTGCCGAAGCAATAGTTTCGTAGTTTGGCAATGCATGTGCCGATTTATTGATGATGTTAATTGTCATTATATAATTGTAATCTGTTATTTTCTTTTTAAAATGCGTTGCAGGGTTTCTTTCTCCCCTTTATAAATTATAGCGAGCAATGCTATTATCGATAGTATTCCAAAGATATACGTCTCTCTTAATATATCTACATAAAATGATAGTGCCGAAAGCGTTATTGATAAACCAAGATACAGGCATATCTTTTTCATGTCATACGGAATTGGGTAATATTTATTGCCAAAGTAAAACGAAAGCCCCATCATGGTTCCGTATGCCGATATGGTTGCAATTGCCGAACCCATATAGCCCATATAAGGAATCAACAGGTAATTGAGTACTATGGTCACTATAGCACCCGCAATGGAAATATTAGCTCCCACTTTTGTTTTATCTGATAGTTTGTACCAAACGGAAAGGTTAGAGTAGATACCAAGGAAAAAGTTAGCAAGGATAATTAGCGGAACTACATCCATACCTTCCCAATACGATTTATCCTGAAGCATCAGCATTTTTAAAACGTCGGCAAATACCACAACACCCAACAGGATAACCGAACCGAATATTACAAAATACTTGGTAATGGTTGCATAGGTATTGCGGGCATTTTCGTGATTTGCATGACTAAAGAAAAATGGTTCAATTCCTAAACGGAATGCCGTTGTAAACAACGTCATAAATACCGCAAGCTTATAACAGGCTGAATAAATACCAATCTGAATTTTAATGTTGTCTTCAGACAACGGAAGAAATGCTTTAAGGAAAAACCTGTCGAAGGTCTCGTTAATAACAAAAGCTAATCCGGCGATCATAACAGGCATGCTGTAGCGCATCATCTTTCGCCATAGCGAAACATCAAAATGCCATTCGGTTTTAATATAGTGCGGCAACAGTATAACAAGGGTAAGCAAGCTGGCAATAAGGTTCGACACAAATATGTAGCCTACCTGAAAATCTTCCTGATAAATTGTTGACCAAAAACTATCCGGATAAGCCGCTGCAATATCTTTTAAATAAACCAGAAAGAATACATTGAATAACAGGTTCACGGCAACATTTCCAATCTTGATTGCTGCGTATAGCAAAGGCCTTCCTTCGGCTCTGAGCTTAGAGAACGGCACGATTACCAAAGCGTCAAGCACCAGTATCCATATAGTATAGGTTACATATTCAACGTCAAGATCTCCGGCATCAGCAAGAAATTTTCGCCCTAATAATGCAACTACCAAAAATGCAATAGACGACCAGAAAAGTGAAATCGTAGAAGTACTGACTACATTTTTTTTAGGCTCTGAACTGTAAAACCTGAAAAAAGCAGTCTCCATACCATAAGCCAGAATAACATTTAAAAATGCCATTCCTGCAAAAATCAACGCCTGCTCTCCATACTCCTTTTCCGGGAGGAGCTTTGTATAAAGCGGAGTGAGCAAAAAGCTGAATATCCGGGGTACAACCGTCGCTATTCCATATATGGCCGTTTGCTTAAAAAGGTTTTTATATAAACTCAAAGAGTGGTTTGTTTTATGTTAGAACAAAAGTAATTATAATTTACAGCATTATAAAAACTACGGCACAAAAGAATAATTGTACAAATCCTAAAATATTCATAATACAATGGCTTTAAATCAAAAAGGCTCCCGAAAACCGGAAGCCTTTTCAAAAATATGCTTGTTTTGTTTCTTAGCTGTTCAATGCCTCAGCACCACCCACGATCTCAAGGATCTCATTAGTAATGGCAGCCTGACGGGCTTTGTTGTAAGTAAGCTTAAGCTGGTTCCTTAATGCAGTAGCATTATCGGTAGCTTTGTGCATAGCTGTCATACGCGCTCCGTGCTCAGAAGCAAAAGAGTCACGAACGGCTTTGTACAACTGCGTTTTTAATGAAAGTGGCACAAGGCTAAGTACGATCTCTTCTTTAGATGGTTCAAAAATGTAATCAGTAGCATTGTTAGCTGCTTTTTCATCTTTAGCTGCCGGCTCTAACGGAAGGAACTGCTCTGTAAGCACAATCTGAGTAGCAGCATTCTTAAAGTGGTTATAAACCAGTTCGATCTTGTCGTACTCACCTGCTGCAAACTTATCCATTAACAACTGAGCTGCCTCAGCTACATTTTCAAATGTAAGGGTATCAAAAAGCTCGCTTTTGTTTCCAACAACATTGCAGGTTTTCTTAAGTACGTCGTTACCTTTTTTACCAATAGCTAAAACATCAACCGTTTTGCCTGCATAAGCAACCTGAAGGTTTTTTATCTGTTTTATCACGTTGGCATTAAAAGCACCACATAAACCTCTGTTTGAAGTAATAGCAACAATAAGCACTTTATTTACCGGGCGTTGCTCGGCAAATACTCCGCCATTATCGCTATCAAGGGTAGCACTAAGATTTTGCAATAGCTCAGTAAGCTTTTCAGAATAAGGCCTCATAGCCGTAATAGCATCCTGTGCTTTTTTAAGCTTGGCTGCAGAAACCATTTTCATCGCACTCGTAATTTGCATTGTCGATGAAACGGAAGCAATCCTGTTACGTATTTCCTTTAAGTTTGCCATTTTCTATTATAGTATTGAGTATTGAGATGTGAGAACTGAGAAACCTGTCTCATATCTCAATACTAAAATCTAATATCTAATTAATATTTTGCTGAAATCTCTGCTGCTGCTTTCTCAAGAACGTCAGTGATCTCATCTGTAAATTTACCCGCTTTAAGACCATCAAGAGTTGGTCTGTGTTTAGCGTTAAGGTATTCGATATAGTCTTTTTCGAACTCTTTTACTTTGCTCACAGGTACATTTTTAAGTAGGTTTTTAGAACCTGCATAAATAATAGCTACCTGATCTTCTACAGTATAAGGGTCGTTAACAGCCTGTTTAAGGATCTCAACGTTTCTTCTACCTTTTTCAATTACGTTTAGTGTAGCAGCATCAAGGTCAGAACCAAATTTCGCGAAAGCCTCAAGCTCACGGAACTGTGCCTGGTCAAGCTTAAGTGTACCAGATACTTTTTTCATTGATTTTATCTGAGCGTTACCACCTACACGCGATACAGAGATACCCACGTTGATAGCCGGACGTACACCTGAGTTGAATAGATCTGACTCAAGGAATATCTGACCGTCAGTAATCGAGATTACGTTAGTTGGGATATATGCTGATACGTCACCCGCCTGAGTTTCGATGATAGGAAGTGCAGTAAGCGATCCACCACCTTTAACGATTGGCTTAAGTGATTCAGGAAGGTCATTCATGTTTTTAGCGATATCGTCATCAGCGATAACTTTCGCAGCACGCTCAAGAAGTCTTGAGTGTAGGTAGAATACGTCTCCTGGGTAAGCCTCACGTCCCGGTGGTCTTCTAAGTAGAAGTGATACCTCACGGTAAGCAACTGCCTGTTTAGAAAGATCATCATAAATGATAAGAGCCGGACGGCCAGTATCACGGAAGTACTCACCAATTGCAGCACCTGCAAACGGAGCGTAAACCTGCATTGCAGCAGGGTCAGAAGCATTAGCAGCAACGATAACTGTATAAGCCATTGCGCCTTTTTCTTCTAGTGTTTTTGCGATACCTGCTACTGTAGAAGCTTTTTGCCCAACAGCAACATATATACAGAATACCGGTTGCCCAGCATCATAAAATTCTTTCTGGTTAAGGATGGTATCGATACATACAGTAGTTTTACCAGTCTGACGGTCACCAATTACAAGCTCACGCTGACCACGTCCTACAGGAATCATGGCATCAACAGCTTTTACACCCGTTTGTAGTGGCTCAGTTACCGGCTGACGGAAGATAACTCCCGGAGCTTTACGCTCAAGAGGCATCTCATAAAGGTCGCCACCGATAGGGCCTTTACCATCAATTGGAAAACCAAGAGTGTCTACTACACGGCCTACCATTTGCTCACCTACTTTAAGTGAAGCGATACGCTGTGTTCTTTTTACTGTAGATCCCTCTACGATACCCTGAGATGTACCAAACAATACTACGCCCACATTGTCTTCTTCAAGATTCAGGACCATAGCCTCTAACCCATTCTCAAACTGAACTAACTCACCATACTGTGCGTTAGATAGTCCGTGAATACGGGCAATACCATCTCCTACATTAAGAACTGTTCCCACTTCTTCTAATGTAGCACCCGATTCAAAACCGGACAATTGTTTCTTTAATATTGCTGAAATTTCAGCAGCTTTAATTTCTGCCATGTTACTTTATAATTTAAACACGTTTAGTGCGATAAAATACTAATTACTTAACTCTCTTCTTAATGTTGTCAGCCTGTTAGCCACAGAAGCATTAAACTGCCTGTCGCCTATCCTGATGATAAACCCACCAATAATAGCAGGGTCTACTACATTCTTAATGCTAACTTTTTTGCTTGAAAACTCTTTGATCTTAGCCATTACCTTAGCTTCAAGTTCTTCTGTTAATGGTATTGCAGTAGTAACTGTTGCTACCTCTATACCATTTAGAATATCAAACTGGTTTTTGTATTCTTCTGCGATAAGCGGAAGTATCTCAAACCTTTTGTTTTCATGAAGCAGGTGAAAAAGACCCTGAGTTATCGTTTGCGTTCCCGCAAAAATTTCTTTAAGGGCCGCCTCTTTAACTTCTGCCTTAACAACCGGACTGTTTACAAAAGTACTCAATTCCGCGTTGTCTTTTATGGTAGATGCTATAAGGGCCATGTCTTCATTTACATTGCCAGCAGCTCCTGAAACCTGTGCCATATCCAGGATTGCCTTTGCATATCGTATTGCAGCTCTTGAACCTGTCATACAGCGATTAGTTTAATTTTACGTCGTCAAGCATTCTCTCAACAAGTGAAGTTTGAGAAGCCTTGTCAGACAATTCGTTTTTAAGGATTTTTTCAGCGATATCAAGAGAGAATCCTGAAACCTGACTTTTAAGCTCAGCCATTGCAGCGTTTTTCTCGCTCTCAATAGCAGCTTTAGCCTGCTCGATCATTTTTTCTCCCTGAGTCTGAGCTTCAGCTTTAGCATCAGCAATCATTTTTTCTCTGATATCTCTTGCATCTTTAATCATTGCATCTCTCTCAGCTCTTGCTTCCTGAAGTATTCTTTGGTTATCAGCCTGCAGGTTTTGCATTTCTTTACGAGCAGCCTCTGCCGAAGCAAGCGCATTAGCAATACCTTCTTCTCTTGCATTAAGCGCTTCTACGATTGGTTTCCATGCAAACTTTGCTAATAGAATAACAAGAATAACAAGGATAATAGTCATCCAGAAGAACAAACCGTACGAAAAATCATTGATTAACTTTTCCATTATAAATTGTATATTTTAATTATTTAAGCTTTTTAATTACATTATTTAATCCGGATCAGGCAACCAACCGTTGCCTGATACCGGATTTAAAAATTAAGCACCTAGGATTAGAGCACCGAAAGCAAGACCTTCAAGAAGAGCTCCAATGATGATCATTGCAGTTTGGATTTTACCCGCAGCTTCAGGCTGACGAGCAATAGCGTCCATTGCAGAACCACCAATTTTACCTAGACCTACACCAGCTCCTATTACAATAAGACCGGCACCAATAAGATTTGGAATTGTCATGATATATAAATAATTAAATTAATTTACTTGTTTACTGTTTTACTAAATTATATTACAGGAATTTCATCATTCACCTCTTCTTCATGATGACCGTGGTCTTCATGATGATGCTCCTGAACCGCCATACCAATAAATAGTGACGAAAGCATGGTAAAAATGAACGCCTGAAGGAATGCTACCAACAACTCGATTATCATGATAAACAGTGTTAGTCCCATAGACACTCCAACACTTCCTCCTACTGTAAGTTTATCCTTTAAAAGGAACACTATCGCAATTAGACCCATAACTACCGTGTGACCAGCAGTGATGTTTGCAAATAGACGTATCATTAGAGAGAATGGCTTTGTAAAAATACCCAACACTTCGATTGGAGCAAGAATAACCTTCATGATTGGGTGTACACCAGGCATCCAGAAGATATGCCCCCAGTATTCTTTGTTGGCACTAAACTGAGTGATAAAGAACGTGAACAATGCAAGACAAAGTGTAATTGCAATGTTTCCAGTTACGTTAATACCCAGTGGTGTTAAACCTATAAGGTTAAGTATCCAGATAAGGAAGAAAACCGTTAAAAGGTAGGGCATGAATTTTTTATACTTTGCTTCACCTATGTTTGGCCTTGCAATCTCATCTCTTACATATATTACTAGTGGCTCAAGCACACGACCAAAACCTTTAGGCAAATTGTTAGCACCATTCTTGTATGTTTTAGCAAGACCGGCAAACAATATAAATATAAGTATCGATGTAAGTAAAAGCGAGAATACGTTTTTAGTAATAGAGAAGTCTACAGCTTTCTCTACTGTTGGATGTCCGTGAGCATCTAATTTAAGATCTCCGGCTGCATCGGTTTTATAAATTTTACCGTGGAAAAGTTTGTAGTGATTACCATCTACTTCAGCAACTTTTTCACCGTGTTCAAATTTTGAAGACGAGAAAACTTTAAGACCATTATCCACAAGGATAACCGGAAGAGGAAAACCATAATGTTCACCTGTTTCTTCGTTAGAGAAGAAAATGAATTCGTGAGAATCCTGAAGGTGATGTACTATGTGTGCATTGATTTTTTCTTTAGGGCTGGCCGCTTCATGACCATGTCCTGCCTCGTGAGACTCGTGTGCAACAGCGCTTTGCGGCTCAGCATGACCGGCAACGGTATCCTGAGATGAATTTGCAAAAGCTAAAAAAGGCACTGCAGCAAAAAAAGCTACAACTGAAGTCTTTAATTTTAGTCCGGAAATCACCATCTTGTTAATTATCTTATTTTTAGAGTCCTGAAATTTTGCGCAAAGGTACGTTTTTAATTAATATACCAAAGACCCCTAAATGATTTTTTTTAAGATAATTTAGCCTTCGATACCTATTTTTTACTTATTGTTCAACAAACGTGCTGTATAATAAGCCTCTATTGCTAAAAACAAAATAAAAATCACAAAAAAATTAACTTTTTCTGTAGGATTTTCACCTGCCTTATTAAGTATTGGTCTTACTATAACGTAGCTCAGCGCAATTTTAGCAGTGGTTAAAAATAAAAACGCATACCCTGTTTGTTCCTGATTCTTCCTGTTTATCTTCATCAGTACTGCTAAAACGGCTGCAGTCATCAGGAAAAAGAACCCATACATTACCGGAAGCGGATATACAAAATCGGCAGTTTTGCCTTTTAAATCCGGCATATAGTACAACAGGAAATTAAATACTAAAAGTATAGCGGCTATAACCGCTACCTGAAAAAAAACGCTAAGAGTTTGCTTGTTCATTTATTTATTAAGTTGATTTACCTGTCGAACTACATTATACATGGCTATAGCTACTCCTATAAGTACAAATATCATTCGGTTGGTATCTTGGGTATTTCCATATGTCTGGTCGAGCCAGCTTCCGAACCATCCAAACAAAAAGATAATAAGCCCCATCTGAAAAGGAATATTTACAAGGGCCAGCCATTTACGGTTTTTATTATCCTGGTTGTTGTCCATCGGTTTTTGGGGTTTGTTTTACAGGAGTGCGCATTATACACGAAGCGCTAAACTCCGCACCGGGCTCCACCGATAATTTTCCGGTAATAACCTCTCCTTTTATATGTGCTTTTGATTTTACGTTAAGCATTTCGGCAACTTCAATCTTTCCGTTGAATTTACCTTCAATGTCGGCACTTTTACATTTAATGTCGCCCGTTACGCTTCCGGCAGGCCCTATTACAATTTTTCCTTTAGTGGTAAAATTGCCGGTAAGTTCGCCATCAAGCCTAAAGTCGGCTTGCGAAATAATATCTCCTTTTATTATAGTTCCTTCTACTATTCTGTTGGTTTTGCCCAACAGGTCAGTGTACGACTTTTGCGGTTTGTCAAACATTATTTATTCTATCGCTAAAAATTCGGTAAAGTCTTTCTTGATTTGTACTACTTTATAATCTTCAGTAGATATTACTTCCAGAACTTCCGCCACTTTATATTTTTTATAATCCTTAAGTACCGATACTGCTTCTTCGGCAGCAAGCTTGCTACTAAAACCATGCACTACCAGCATATTCTCCTTAATAGTATATACGTCGCTTGTAAGTTTGATGTTATTGTTAAGTCCTTCCTTAATAAACTTCTCAATTTTATCCTTAAGCGGTTTTATTTTTGCCTCATCGGCAAAATCAAATTTGTAAATTATTTTCCAGCTTGCCGTAGGCTCACCAAATGCAAGCTTTTCAAGGTTAGGTATATCCGTCTTAAGCAGCAGTTCTGCTTTCTTACCCTCTTCACTATTAGGATAGTTCAGCGCAACAAAATTAAGACCCTTTTTATATTCTTCAATACCCATTAGCCTTGCCGAAACCTGTGCTTTCAGTAATTCAAATTTCGACACAATCTCTTCTCCTGTATAAGTATCAATAGATTCATCTATCTGAGCAAAAACCTCTCTTACCTGGCCTTCATTGTATTTTTTAAACAACTGGTCGTAGGCCGCATCCGGTGTTAGATTTTTAGCAGCGTCCGATGTAGGATTCCTGATAATCTCGGCATAACGACTGTCAGGATATTGCGAGAGTATCTGCTGCTTGTAAGCCTCAGCTTTGGCAGGATCTATTATCTGGTAAATTTTGTACAGGTTGTATTTAGAAGGCAATACAAGTCGCTCTTCCGGATCGTTTTGTAGCAGTCTTTCCAGCTTATCGGCGGCAAGGCGGTATTCCTTAAACTTATCCTTATATATAGAACCTAACTGGTAGTAAGCAAAGTTACGCTCGGTTGCAAGGCTGTCCAGCAGTTTTTTATCTGTAGGCAGCTGCGAAATATAAAAATCAGTTCTGAATCGTGGCTCAACAGCTTTGTCTTTCCCGTCTTTTGGAAGCTTGCCTTCTACACCGGCAAAAATCGAGTCGCCATCAATGGCATTGGCAGCAGCTTTGTTGGTCTGCTCCGAAGACCATCGCCAGTTTTCAGAATATGCTCTGTTACCCCATTTCCTTTTAAATTCCTGTTTACCGTAAGCAACCGTAGAAGCTGTATTAAAATAAAACTTACCTCCTGTAGCCGAAGCTCCGGCTTGTCCGGTCTGCCCGGCAAATCCACGGCTGGACATTCCTGCGATTCCTGCAGATGAGAAATTCCCTCCACCCGAAGCAAGATTTTCCTGCTTGATAGCTTCTTTTTCAAGCTTTTTCTTTTCGGCTTCTTCTTTTGCTTTCAGCTTAGATATATAATCTTCGTAGTATGCTTTTCTCCCTGCTTCATCCATAGCCACTACAGAAAGGATACTGTCATTGTTTTTAGCAATGGCTTCATATTTTATAACATCGGCAAGGTTATCCCTTTTCTTTTTAATGCTTCGGTATTCTCTGCTACGGTTATCAAGAAAAACCATGGTACTGTCATAATACATGCCGGCAGTAGCATATTGAGCTTCCTTAAAGTTTATCTCAGCAATATTTCTATAGTTAGATGCAGTAAGGTAACGGTCTCTCGAGTTTTGACGTAACGATTTGTTATAGTATTCTTTTGCACGAACCTCATCATTTTGCTTATCATAAAAAATACCTACCTGGTGGTTTATGATATCCAGATATGGCCTGTTTTCTCTGTCTTCAAGCAACTTACGGTATTTTTCCATAAAGACAAGCGTATCACCATTCTTGTAGTCAAACTGACCCGCCTGCATGGCATGAGCCTGAATTACATATCGCCTTGGCGATTTCCTTTTCATGTCTATTACCCTCTGATACTCGGTATAGGCACTGTCCGGACGTTTCAGTTTGCTTTGTAGCTGACCTAATATAAAATGGTATCTGGCTTTTTCTTCATTTTTCTCTGTAAATGCCGCAGCCTCTTTTAGTACTGTTACCGCACTGTCATTTTCCTGAAGGCTAAGATATCCCTGAGCAAGCATTGCATTCGCGTCGGCATACGTTTGCTCATCCATTTTATCTCTTTTTTGCTTTATCAGCTCTTTAAGATTGCGAATGGCTATCGCTTCGTTATCCAAACGGATATTTGTTTTTTCCCTCCATATTTTGGCATCGTCTATCTTGTCACTGGAAGGATATTTTAGTAATATGTAATTGAATGCTTCCAATGCCGGAAGATAGCGGTTTTCATAATACCTTGATTTTCCAAGCAACAGGTAAGCCTCATCCATTTGCGGATTTTTTTCACTTCCGCCAATATTCATGGAGTGTTTCTGTATAGCTTTAGTAGCTTTTTCTTCAGCACGTTTAAAATTTGGCGTTTGCTGACCTGCCCCTTGAACGCCTCCCGAAGCTCCAGCTGCACCCCCTTTAGAAAGCGCCGCACTGTTTTTTTTACCTCCTAAATCAAAATTCTGCGCCGCAACCATTTTATCAGCCCCGCTTTTAATACCACCTACAAGATCTTTCGCAGATTTAGCATCTTTCCCAGAGGCATTTGCCCCGCCAGGACCCGATCCTACCGTAGTTGAACTACCCTGAGAAGGAGGATTTACCGACACAACGGGCTGAGTTCTCTCAATAGGCAATACATCCCAAAAGTTATCCTCATAGGTTGTAGACAGATCTTTAAGACCGGCATCGAGAGCAAGGTTACCGTTGTATAGCACATTATACTCGGTAGTAACCGCATGATAGTTTCGGTTAACAAAGGAATCTTTTTTAGTAGAGCACGCAATTGCTAAACCTACTGCACCAAAAAGAATGAAATATTTTGAAGTACTGGTTTTCAATGTAAAAGCTGTTTTTTTATCCTTAACTTTTAAAATCCTTCTTTAGTATAAAAGAGGGTAAAAATACGCTTCTTTTTGTAACATATCTTCTTTTTTGACAAAAAAAATCCCCCTTTGCTAAGGAGGATTGTATTGGTTTACACTGCAAAAAATTCTTCGAGTTCTTTTAGTGTTTCTTCAGATGTATAAATATCTTTTACCACCTGCCCTTTGTGCATGGCTACAATTCGGTCACTAACCTCGGTAGTATGTGCCAAATCATGGCTCGACACCAGTATTGTTACATCTTTATCGTCGGCCAGATCTTTGATAATTTTTTTAAGCCTAAACTGTGTAGTAGGGTCAAGGTTGGCAAAAGGTTCATCGAGAATAATAATTTCCGGATTACCTATAAGCGTTGCGATGATACCTACCTTCTTTTGGTTACCCTTAGAAAGATCACGTAGGTATTTCTTTTTATTAAGTATCTCTCCGTTAAAAAAATCTTTATGTTTTATTAGCAATTCATCTACACTCGCTCTGTTCTGTCCGCGCAACTCGCCAATAAAATAAAAATACTCCTCGGGCGTAAGGTAGCCTATTAAAAAGCTCTCGTCAACAAATGCCGCCGTAAACGGTTTCCATGCCTCGCTTTCATTTACCTGAACGTTGTTCAGCTTTACCGCGCCGGTAGTAGGTTCTATAAGATCAAGTAAAAGGCTAAAAAGCGTAGTTTTCCCCGCTCCATTGTTTCCTACAAGGCCAAAGCTCTCTCCTTTTTTAATTTCTAAATGATCTATATTAAGTACGGTTACCCCGTTGTATACTTTCTTAAGGTTATTGATTTGTATCATGATATATTATAATGTTGATTGGATGATTAGTTCTTTTGTTTATAAGCCGCAAGCGTATCGTACTTCTCCCTTTTGTAGATTTTTTCTATCTGGGCAAAAGCCTTGTTCCTGAAAGCGAAACCCAGCACCCCTGCTACAGCTACAAATAGTGCTCCTGCCGTTGGGCTGAATATGTAAAATCCAATGCCGTAAAGCGCCATAGGCACCAGCATTTTTGGCAACGAAATAAGGAACGTTTTAAGGTTAAAGGCTTTTTTATCACCAAAGGCCTGTTTGCTTGTAGTTAGATCGATAGGAGTTTTTATGAATGCCCCGCCTAAAAGTACAAGGTGCGAATTCACTCCTATATTATATACCGCTCCGGCAAGCAACATAAGGTAAGTATCCAAACCAAAGTACAGGTAAAAAGAAGCTATTAATGCACTAGCAGTCGTACCTATAACCATAAGCCACCATTTAGATGCGATATATTCGCGGTATTGAATGTTTTGGCTCATCATTAGCGGATAGTAGGCACTGTCCCAGCTTGGCACAAACTGGCCAAATGTCATCATGAAACCACCCGTAACAAATATTCCGGCAAACATTGACCAGAAAGGTCCCTGATATATCTCTATCGCATTGGTAAAAAACAGCAAACCGTAAAATATAAACAGTCCGCTCATCAGTAAGGTTGTTTTAGAACGCTTGTTCCTTAGTATCAGCTTAATGTCATTTTTAAGAAAGGTACCCATGGTTCCAAACTGATTCAGCCATTTAAAATCCTGAGTTTGGGCAACCTCATGTTTACCTTTAAGTCCGGTATCCAGGTACAATTCTTTAGAGAACAGCTTATAACAGCCATAATATATACCTGCCACTAAGGCTACAGGAATAACCCATAGATAGTATGTAGCATACAATCCATGGAAGAATACCTGTGTATAGGGCGTGATATCGAACACTCCATAGTACTGCGTAGCACCAAGGCCTACAATAATTGTTGCTACCGTATAGAATATAGCGTCCTTATCGTCAGCAAGAATATTTATAAAATTGTTACTGTATATAAGTGCCATCATGCTTATATGCCACAGCACTACTCCTAAAGGGTCATAGCCTTCTATAAGCAATACTATAGAGAATGGCACAAAAAAGAAAGCATGCATGATATTAAAGAAAGACACTGCCGTTTTTCCCAATGCAAAGTTTACAATCGTACCTCTTTTTATAGGCAGTGTAAGCAATGGCCTGATATTAATAACAGGCATTTTTTGCATAAAATAACGGAAAAGCAAGTCGAACACCAGATAATAAATCGCAAACTGACTTATTATGATAAGTGGATCTACACTCGTACTTTCTCTGATAATGTAAAAAGAGCCTACTCCTAAAAGAAGGAACATGGCAGAAAAATAAAGTGCTACGAGTATCATAAGCACTTTTAAAGCTACGTTAGTGGCAAAAGCAGATGACCGTGTAAACGATTTCCATTCGAGCCAAAGGAATTTTTTGAACATTGTATTTTGGTTGTTGATTTTAGTAATTGGTACGTAAATAATATAAAACGTTACATTTCACGAATTAATCTTACATGTTGTATTCCGGATAGGTTTTTAGCAGGTGTTCTTCAGCACGACGGGGTATTACAAAAAGCACAACAAAATGCATCAGCAGGAAAAGCACTACTATTGCAGCCATTATACCTATTCGAACAGGACCCGGTGCTTCTGAATCTACTAATGAAGAAAAATTAAACGGAAGATATACCACACTTGCCATTCCTCCGGATTTGACAATAATTTCCTCGAACAGCCATTTTTTTCCGGTACGTTTTACCTTTCTTCGATGCTTCACCATTCTTGTCATTATTGTGCCAATACCCGTCAGCAAAATCACCATAAGCATTATATGATATGAAACTACCTGAAATTCAATTAGCTTATATACTGCATAAAATAAGGCTATGGTAATCAAAATTTGTGGAATTTTGATAAACTCCTTCATATACCCCCACATCAGTTTTTTGTACTTTTTATTCAGGGCTGCCTGTCTGCTTTCTACGACACCCATAAACCCAAAGATGCCAAATTTTTTAAACTCTTGTTTCAGGGCATCGTCAAAGCTTAGGTTAGGTTCTGTTTTCCAGCGTTCTTCAATAGCATTGGCAAGGTGATCAGTAAGCTCATTCTGTAAATCGTAATATTCTACAAAATGCTTAATGGTAAATGCAAACAACTGATCGTTTTGCTCCTGTGTTATTTTTTTAATCTTATCCATTGTACCTCACTATATATCTTAATTTAAAACGACGGATCGTTATGGCCATTACCGCGCATAATGCAAGTAATATTGTAAAATAAAGCACTACAACCATGTCAGACGCTATATCATTCATGTAACGTATAGCAAAAAGTCCGGGGAAAAACACGAACACATTTAGTATTGATATCCCCTCGCCCACAGAATACTGGTCTTTCTTTTTTAGCATCCTATACACCTGAGGAAATGAAATCGCTCCATTGGCAAAAATGAAAACAAAAAGCATCAGTGTTACAAATCCTTCTCTGTCCATAACGCGGGTAAGTCCTGTTAAAGCAATCAACAAAAGACCAAAAAAGGCTATAAATTTTAATGAAAACATGTTCTTAAACAGTCCTTTGTACGATTCCCCCCAGGAAACAAAAATGCGCTTTCTGTTAAGCCTGCTCAGTTCTTTTTTATGCCTGCCTATGTACAGTCTCAAATTCCTGTCAAAATCACCGTCCTTATCTTCCAGTTCACTGGCAATATGGTCGGTCATTTCATGTAGAATGTCTACATACAGTACGCCTGTTTTTTTAAGCGCTGCATGTATCTTTTCAATTTGTTCGTTTGTAAGCCTCTTCATCTTCTTTGTCTTAAAAATATAATTGGTGGGTTGGTTTTTAAATGTATTTGCCCACATACTGCTTGCGGCAGCGGTAAAGGCTGACCATAAGCACAAGTAATAGGGCCGGTAAAATTGCAAAAGCTATTCTTCTCGGAATAATCCTCAATGCTCTGTCATCTATACTGTAACTAATTATCTGGCTTATCTGGTGTAGATTAAAAATAATGCTATAGATTAAAATTAGTGGGCGCATTACCGATAGTTCTTTATTCTTTCTTCCAAACCACATGGCTGGTATAGCCATCGCCATTATAATATAAAGCCCGTACATATTTACATCTTCATTTTCAACAAAAAAGCTAGCGTAATATGCCGCTGTCCCAATAAGCAATGCCGATAGCAAAACCAGCGGCATAGCCATAGTTCTAAAATACAGCTTTATGGCTCTTAAAACGGCTGTCCATTTAGCTCTCCTGTTCTGTTTTAAGATATCATTACGGTGCGATATGAAATACTCCGTCCAGTTTTCGCCAAAATCGCCTTCCATCGTTTCAAGTTCCGAAGCGATGTGGTCTACCATCTCATAACGGATGTCTATGTACTTTACGCCAAGGTTATACAGGCGGTCGTCTATAAATTGTATTTGGAATTTACTAAGCCTCTTCATCTTCTTTGTCTTAAAAATATAATTGGTTGGTTGGTTTTAAATGTATTTGCCCACATAGTGTTTACGGCAGCGGTAAAGGCTAACCATAACCACAAGCATAAGGGCCGCCATAAACGAAATACTTATTCTTTGAGGCAGCATTATGACTGCGTCGTTTTCTATAAACAATATGACTATCATTACAATCTGGTTTCCTATATATAAAGAACTATAGATTTTTACCATAGAACGCAATAGCGATACCTTTTTGTTTTTCCAGCTTACAATAGCAAACGGAACTATAAGCACCATTAAAACATAGTTACCGTATAAACTAAGACTGAACCTCTCCATGTAGTATTGTGCAAAATAATATACTATTGTAAACATTACCACTGCAACAGCAATAACCATAGGCTCTGCCATTGTTTTAAAGTACAGCTTCAGTGCCTTTTTTTTAGCAGCCTTTTTGGCTATTTCGTTTTGCTGCAAAATACTAAGCTTGTTCATTACAAAATATACCTTCAGGTTTTCTTTAAAATCGCCTTCCATCGCTTCAAGTTCTGAGGCAATATGGTCAACCATTTCGTAACGGATATCAAGAAACTCAACCTGCAGCATCCTTAGCAGATCATCAATGCACTGTATTTGTTCTGTAGTAAGTCTAGCCATCGTTAAGCAACCTGGTATCTTGAACTATACATTTTCGTTAGTGATCTATATGTATACGCCAACAGTAGCACGAAGCTGATTACAAATGCGCTATACAGTAATTTTAGTTCACTGCTCAATTCTAATTTCTCCACCTGAAGATAAACAGGAACACATAACAGGTAACCAACGCCGCTAAGCGAATAAAAGAGCCTTTCGGCAGTAGAAAAGAGTTTCTTTTGTTGCGTAAAATTTTTATATCCTATATACACCCAAAAAGCAGGCATAGCCAAAACAAACGGTATTAGAAGTCTTGTCGACACTTCCTCATAACCTTCATATTTATAATCGCCAAACAAGATCGTATACACTGCTGCCAGTATAATTATGAAACGGAATGTAAACATATTACTGAACAACAGCTTAACCCCATTTAAACTCGCGTTCCTGCTAAAACGACGGTAACTCTTTTTCAGCCCGCCTTTATTAATAGCAATATATCTTTCAAGATTAGCGTCAAAATCACCTTTCATTCCTTCAAGTGATGTTGCTGCATGATCAATCATCTCAATACGAATATCCAGAAAACGTATTTCTATATCCCACAAGGCCTTATCTATGGCAACAATTTGATCCGTTGTAAGTTTAGGCATAGCGGTTGGTTTTAATTTCATTATTCATTCGCAGAGCAAGGTAAGCCAGCGTAAAAATCAGGCTTAACAGCACTCCATTAATACAATACACCCATTGTGCTTCGCCCAGCAATTTGTTTATTTTTAAAACAAACAAAACCGGCAACATATAATAAAACATTGACACATTAAACAACCGCTTTACAAAAATGTATTTACTGGGCATCCAAGGTTCAGATACCATATAAATCAACACACTTATCATCATTACCGCTTCAAAAAACCTAAAAGCCCACACCTCAAATGTTGAAAGTTGTATCAATACGCATACCCCAACAAAAAAGACCATCCCTCTTTTACTCAATAGCTGCCTAAAAATGGTATTCCTGTTTTGTTTATCCCTCAGCACTTCCTGCTCACGAACTGCTGTTAACAGTTTTACTTTCAGGTGCGAGTTCATATATTCTTTTAATGCCAATTCAAAATCACCGCCTTCCTTTAGTTTTTCTTCAAGGGTAGCAGCAATATGATCGGTCATCTCCATACGGATGTCATCATAAAATATCCTGTCCTTAACCAGATATTCTTCAATCTTCCCTATTTGCTCTTTAGTAAGTTTCATAACTAAAACTGTAAATCGGGTTTAGGGGCCGGGTTTACAAGGTTCTGCATATTACGGATGAACTCCTCCAGTTCGGCAAGGCGGTTCACAGTCTCTTTCTGTCCGTTTTCGGTCAGTTTATAATATTTACGAAGACGGTTATCTACCTTTTCTACCTCTACATCTAAAAAACCGTCAGCTTCCAGCTTATGCAATGCCGGGTACAGCGCCCCTTCGGTAATATTCAGTTCACCTGCCGTAATAAGCTTTACCTTTTGGGTAATCTCATAACCATACATTCTGCCGTTTTCTTCCAAAAGCTTCATTATTATGGTATTGAGGCTCCCTTTATAGAGTTGTGAGTTCTTCATCACTGTGTTTGATTTGGTATTACAAATGTATACATAATTTTCTTATGCATAATAGTTTTAGGTATTATTTTAATTGGCGGAATTTTATTTAGCTGCTCGGAATGCTTATTTTTGCATCAAATAAACAAACATGTCAACATTTCATTCGCTTAAAATAAAGGATGTAAGGAGGGAAACGCCACAGGCGGTTTCTATCGCTTTCGAAATTCCTGAGCACCTGCGCGAAGACTATAATTTTATCGCAGGACAATACATAAATATAAAAACAACCTTTGAAGGACAGGACATCCGTAAAGCCTATTCTATATGCTCGGCACCGGGCAGCAACGAACTTCGTGTAGCCATTAAGGCTGTAAAAAATGGAGGCTTCTCTGTTTTTGCCAATGAAAAGCTTGCTCCGGGCGACACTATGGAAGTAGGTACTCCTGAAGGTAAATTTACCTTTGAACCTAAAGCTGAGCGTCAGCGTAACTATGCCGCTTTTGCAGCAGGTAGCGGAATCACACCGGTTATGGCTATTATCCAGTCAGTGTTACAAGGAGAACCATCAAGTACTTTTGTACTTGTATATGGTAACAAAACTCCTGAAGATACCATCTTCCACCAGTTTCTGCACGACCTTCAGCAGGAATACGTAGGTCGTTTCTTTGTACATTTCGTATATAGTCAGGCGAAAGCTGACGAGGCACTTTTCGGACGTATAGAGCGTGCAGCGGTAAACTTTGTAATCAAGAACAAGCACAAGGAAAAAGAATTCGAGAAATTCTACCTGTGCGGACCTGAGCAAATGATACTTACCGTAAATGATGTACTTAGGGAAAACAATGTTCCTGAAAAGAACATTAAATTCGAATTGTTCTCTACACCAATTGCAGAGAAGAAAATCGAGGAAAACCTTGACGGTCAGACTAAAATTACGGTCCTTGTAGACGATGAAGAGGTAACTTTCATGATGTCGCAGCAAATGACCATTCTTGATGCAGCCCTTAAGCAGGGTGTAGATGCGCCTTACTCTTGTCAGGGTGGTATTTGCAGCAGCTGTATGGCACGTGTAACCAATGGTTCTGCACAAATGAAAAAGAACGCCATACTTACCGATGGCGAAATTGCCGAAGGCCTTATCCTTACCTGTCAGGCACACCCAACATCGGGCGAGATTTATATCGACTTTGACGACGTTTAATCGTTATTCCTAAAAATAGAAAAGCCCCGTTAACCGGGGCTTTTACATTCATATACTTCTTAGTATTATTCAATAATCACTTTCACAGTATATACCTTATTGGAATGTATTTTCAGAATATACATTCCTGTCGGCAAACTCTGATTTATAATTGAGAAGTTGTAATCGTTAATATTTTTTGAGGTATAGAACAAGTTACCTGTCATATCAAACATATCAATCTGGTCAATAGGATATTTCGATTTTATATAAGTGTTCTCACCTTCCTTAACCGGGTTAGGATATACCATTACACCATTTTGCGATGAGAATTCTTCATTCCCTAATATATCTTCTACCTTAAACGAAATCCTGTTTGATACTTCGTTGTAAGAGTCATTAGTAAACATAACGATAAAATAATCTCCTGCCGTAGTTGGAAGCTTATCCTCTTTTATAACTGTAGACCCCTCTGTAATACCTTCAAAATAAGTAAAACTAACCAGTTCGTCTACATTAGGATCATCACCTTCATGATAAATACCCAGCCAGTCTTTTACAATACCCGGCGCATCAGTCCATGTCGCAATAATGTTTTCATTAAGGTTGTAAATAGTTTTATTGATGCCTATTTGGGTAATCTGCTCACCTACCTGAAAGTAAACCCTATTACCTATGCTTCCGTAACCATCCTGAAGGAAATACTCTGCAAAATAGTAGCCATCCGCCAGGTTATTAAAAGTATGGCTGCCGGATGCATCACTTACATAGGTCCATTGTGTAGATGCCGGTCCGCCAGGTGTCTGGCCAACCCTATATATTCCAATCCAGTCATTAGTTAGCTGAGGCCCGTCAACATAGCTGATCGTAACAGGACTGCCCGAGGCATACACCTGACTATCTGCAGACAGTTCCAGTAATGGACCAACATAAAATTCTTTTCTTTCAGCAAGTTCTGTATATCCATCATTTTCAAGGAACGTTGCAAAATACATTCCCGGCTGAGTCAATCCTGCAAAAGTATATGTACCGCTTGTTTGTCCGTTTACATATGCCCAAAGCTGAGAGGGCGAAGATGAACCAGGTGTCTGCCCTTTTTTATAAAGCGCCAGCCAGTCATTTTGGTTACCCGGCCCGTCAGTATAAGATACAGTAATTGGTGTATTAGGCAGATAGGCAATTGTATCCAGTTGTATTTGTGTATTGGCAAATGTACTGTTAATGATATTAAAAGTTTTAGCCTCGCTCCATGCCGACCAGCTCAGGTTACGATCCCTGTGGCGCACTTTTACAAAATACTGCCCGTTAGGAATTTCATTTTGTCCCAGTGTCAATTTCGTAATATCAACTCCTTCATTCTGATCTTTAGATACATCTACCTGTCCGTTAAGCGAACCATACAGGTTTTCATAATCCCTGTACACATCCTTTTCTACAATTTCAAAATCAGCAGTTTTTCCAATCATGAACTCTGTAGAATTCAACAATTGTCCTGATGTAGTTTGATATGCCGAGCCTGATATTTCTAACGGAAGCTCTACATCATTCCCATTAAATGCATTGGTAATTGTTGGTGTTGTTGGTGCTGCAAGGCCTTTGTAATGATGAAACTCATCCATAAGCTCGTTATCTTTCCAATTGTACACACTTCCTATAGAATAGGACTCCACATCAAAAGTATCATTGATTACATCTATATCAATAATCTGGTACATCCAGTTCGAAATGGTCTTTTGAACATCATCAAAATCCTGTTCTGCCGCCATGCCCCAATACTGATCCCATGCAACACCTCCCGAAATAATTTGGTAGGTAGGTGTATTTTTCAATTGGCCTCTGTGATACAGGTGATGGTGTGCGCCAATATGCAGTATGTGCTTGTCAGATGTCACTAATACCGGCATTGCAGCATTACGGATCCATGGAGAGATGTCTCCTACATATTGCTCTGCCTGATATGGCCTGTGTCCTAAAGAAATAATCCATTTTACCGTTGGATCATTATCCGCCGCTTCAACAATCTGCGTCAGCCAGCTTAACTGCTGTATGCCCGTGTGTTCGGTATCCATAGCGATAAACAACGTATTACCTACCTGATTGGCATAGTAATTCTCTGTACCCGATGTTATACCCTGATAAGACATCTCATCAAGGATATAATGATCATAGTAGGCCTGCATCGCCAGCGTGCCATAGGTTTCATGGTTACCTACCAGTGTTTGTATCGGCAGATAGCCCGAAAGTTCCTTATTCTTTTTAAAATGTACATTTTCATAATGGTCTAGAGTCCCAACATCTACCTGATCACCCACCATAACAGTAAGTGCTATATTGTCGGCAGGGTCGGCATTAATACCCCATTTCTGAGCAATTTTTCTTTTTGCCTGTGCTACAAGCGTATCGAAACGCGGTACATTTCGCATTTGGTTGTCCCCTAAAACAAGGAAACGCAAATGTCCGTCTGCCGTTGCTGCCTGTCCCGGAAGCGGCATGGTTTTAAACGATTTTACTTCGCTTACATCGTTACCGGTCTTAATCCTGTAATAATACTTTGTATTGGCAGTAAGGCCTGTAAGTTTTACCGTGTGGTAATAATAATTTTGCGGATAACCGGTGTCTGTAAAGATCTGGTTAGTACCCGTAACAGAATTACCAAGTTGTTGTGGTGTGCTACCGTATTCTACTATCGATTCCGGATTGCTTTCGGTTTTCCAGTTTACATAGATAGATGTTGGTGTTGGTGCCTGCAAATAAGGATGCAGTGTTTGTGCCTGTACTGTTATCCCCGTAACAGCGAGCAGGAAAGCATAAAGTTTCTTCATTAATTGGTGTAAATTTTGGCATCAAAATTACATTCACCAATAGTTAACAAGTTTACTAAACCATTATGATACAAATACCGGAAGTTTACTCAGTATTATGAATGGACTACGTTTGTTACCTTATCGATAACTACCTGGGGAGTAATCGTTCGCATAACATCTTTGTAGCCTTCTACAACTTTATTACCGTAAATAGATGTTGGCAGTAACGGGTATTGGTTCCTGTCGGAAGTAAGGGTGTAGTCCTGTGGCTGATTGAAAGGCGCAAAACCGGCATAAGGGTGCGTAGCTCCCCAAAGGGTAATGACCTTTACGCCCAACATTGCTGCCATGTGGGCATTACCGCTATCCATACTCAGCATAAGGTCGAGATGGTTTATCAAGTTGAGTTCCTGAGAGAGTTTTAGTTTTCCGGCAGTAACGATTATGTTTTTTCGGCCTTTGGCGAATGCCTCAAGCTGTGCGGTTTCGGCTGCACCTCCACCAAAAAGGAAAAGAGTATAATTTGAATCTTCAGCAAGCTTGTCAATCACTTCCTGCATTAAATCCTGCGGATATACTTTGCCCTGATGCTGCGCAAAAGGCGCGACGCCTATCCATTTCCCCGATTTTTCTCCGGAAATCGCCGATACTTGCGCCGCAAGCGGTTGTTTATCAGGAAATACAGGATTCGATAAATCTATCGTAAAGCCTAACTTTTTAAACGTATCCAGATGACGTTCTACTATTGGGGTAAGCTGCCTGAAAACCTTATTTTCAGCCCTTGTAAGCGCTTTTTTCTCCTCGCGGGCCTTATCGGTCGTTGCAATGGGTTTTCCGCTCAGGGAAAAGAGTTTTGTAACGATCTTCGAACGGAGTACATTATGCAGGTCGGCAACCGCATCAATGTTTAGTTTTTTCAGTTCACGGAAGAGTTTCAGGAGTCCGAAAAAGCCTTTGTGTTTACCCACAACATCGGCAGGATAAACACTAACGTTAGGGATTCCGTCAAAAAAAGGAGTAAAAAATGCCCTTGTCAGTACGGTAACCTTTACGTTAGGGTACTGAGCAACTAAGGCTCTCAGCAGCGGAACCGTCATGGCGACGTCTCCCATTGCCGAAAGCCTTATTACCAGTATATGTTTTGTTCCTGACATCAATCAGGTATTATTTCTTGTTTTGGTACAATACAGGGTTTAGTTCCTCGTCGTTGTACATTTTCATCTGCTTGTACACCTTCATGTATTTATCACCGTTCTCAATGTCGGTAATAAGGTCATCAATAGCTGTAGTAAGATCTTTCTTCTGCTCAAGTAGCACGTCAAGTTTTTCCTGGCATTTTGCACGGTGCTCCGGTGTAGCCTCGGCACGTGTAGCTTCTTCGTGCATGTGGTATATCTTAAGCGCCAAAATTGACAATCTATCAATTGCCCATGCCGGACTCTCAGAGTTTATCTTTGCATCAGCCTTTGGCGTTACATCGCTGTATTTCTGTAAAAAGTAGCTGTCTATGTACTCCACCATGTCAGTACGCACCTGGTTAGACGCATCGATTTTTCTTTTAAGCACAAGTGCCTCAACCGGATCGATTTCCGGGTTACGGATAATGTCTTCATAATGCCACTGCACTGTGTCTACCCAGTTTTTCGCATAAAGCAGATGCTCTATCTGGTCCTTAGCATACGGATTGTTAACAGGCTGATCTACGCTGTCAAATTTATGATAGTCGTTAATGCTCTGCTCAAATATTGGGAAAGCGATTTTAGAAAACATAGTAGTATTGTTTATTTTGTGTAGTGCAAATATACGGGGAATAGTTGTAACCTGCTAACACGATGTAATTGCTAATTATTAGATAATGGGATTATCGAGGAATCTATTCGGAGCAGAAAAGTTTCTGCCACCATGCCTGCACCGCTTTTAGAAAAGTGCTGTCAGATACAGTTATTTCTTTGTCTAAAACCTTTTCATTTTTAATAAACAACTGGTTACCGTAGTCTATTGTATGAGCTATTGTTGTACCATTCTCTAAGTGAAATGTCAATTGCTCATGCTCGTCTTTTGTGAGGTTAACTATCTTTTGTCCCTGGAACACAAGTGTCTTTGGTAATGCCCAATTTTCGTTTGTCAACGTTATGGTCGGTTCTTGATCCTTCCAGTCAATAATAAAGTCATTGCCAAATTGAAACTTTTTATCGTTATCTAATTCCAAAATTGTAGCGAAGTAATAAGCAGGTGAAATGCCCGGCATGTAATCATGAGGTCCGTCTTGCTTTGTGAAAAACAAATTAGTTAGTGTCTTGCCAACAACCATTTTTATATATCCTTCATGTTCTGTCATTTCATTTTCAGTAGTCATTAATTAATGATTAGGCACAAACCTGGCACGTACAGACAAACTAATTTACATTGAAATTAGGGAAAAATAGTTTAATTCGTGGCAAGCCTTTAAACCTATAACTGCGAAGCAAACAGGAATACCGCAATAAGCACGATAAGCCCCATTGCCACTTCTCTCACCCATTTGTTTTCCTGTGCTTCAAAATAGTTGGCGCCCATTATGGCTAGCGGTGCAAAGGTAAACACCAGAAAACTGTTGTTCTTGTGTGCCGAAAGCACATAGATACCTACCCCGATAAGGAAGGAATAAATAATCTTTTTGTGCGACGACTGTAGGTTAAGCGGCTTATTGGTTATCGAGAAGATGTACGGAAATGCAAACAACAACGCAATAGAAGAGTAGATTGCCAACGCAATATTCTGATAGATATTCTCAAAATAAGTAAAGTCGAAGCTAACATCTATATTATCTGATATTGTCGTAACAAAATCGTAGCCCATCATCAGGATAATCATGGTATATATCACAAAAACAGCAAAAAAGGCAATAAAAGGTATCAGCCAGTTACGGTAATCGCGTGATACGTGAAAAATAATCGATATAAATACCAGCACGATATAGGCTATACACCAAAAGTGAAATATCGCTGCCGCGAATATCCAGAATGAGGCATCGAATATCTTTTCTTTTGGGGTTATAAGTGACTGGAGCGAAACCAGCCTTCGCAGTGCCAGCAGAATAAAAAAGTTGGCAATTATGATGTTTATGTTTACCAAAGTGGTGGGAAACAGTATTAAAAACACCATAAAAAGGAACATGGCATAGGTATTCGCCTTGCTCAGGTTATTGCGCCTTGTAATAAAATTAGTAAGGAACAGGGCTCCTGCCAAAAGTAGCAAAAGCCCCACCTTTTGGGCTACAAGCAGGTAGTTTTCTGTCCAGGACAGGTCTTTTAATAAGTACGAAAAGTAACTTAAAATAAGAACCACGCCTATTAAAACGTAATTTACAGGCCTGGATTTATTAAAAACACTTGCTAGCATGTGAATATTTTATACTTTTGTGACAGTAAATATAATACTTGTTTAAAAATGAAAGCATTTTTCGAAGCGATAGGCTACCTGTTTACAGATATCCTTTTCTTACCCTTAAACTTTTTCCGCAGCCTTGAGCTAGAAAACTGGTGGCTGGCAAACATTGTAACCTGGATTTTTATCATCATCTGTTGTGTTGCTACAGCTTACTGGTTAAAACAGCTTACTATATTCAAGCAAAACAACGAGGACGATCAGGATACTACGGCTCACTCTTTCTTATCATAAGTCAAAGCCGATATCTTTTCTAAAATACATCTTATCAAAACTTAGTTTATCTATGTTTTGGTAAGATTTTTTTATGGCCTCTTTAAAGTCACTTCCATATGAAGTTACAGCTATTACACGGCCTCCGCTGGTTACTACATTTCCGTTATCCAGTTTTGTCCCTGCATGGAACGCGATTGAGCCCTCTACATTTTCAAGACCCGATATTACCATTCCTTTACCGTAATCTTCAGGATAACCTCCTGATACTACCATAATAGTCGTAGCCGATCTTTCGTCGATCTCAAGGTTCACTTTGTCAAGTTCCTGAGCTGCTACCGCATTGAATATCTCAACAAGGTCAGATTTCAGTCTTGGAATTACAACCTCCGTTTCAGGGTCACCCATTCTCACATTGTACTCAATCACGAACGGATCGTTACCCACTTTTATAAGCCCGATAAACACGAAACCTTTATAGTCGATGTTAGCACTCTTAAGTCCTTCAATAGTTGGCTTAACAACACGTGTCTCGATTTTTTCCATGAATTCAGCATCGGCAAACGGCACCGGAGAAATCGCACCCATACCACCTGTATTTAGGCCTGTATCGCCTTCGCCAATACGCTTGTAATCTTTAGCGGTAGGCAGTAGCTTGTAGTTTTTACCATCGGTAAGTACAAAGCAGCTAAGCTCAATTCCATCAAGAAACTCCTCAATAACTACCTTCGTACTCGCCTGACCAAATTTTTCGCCTACAAGCATGTTTCTAAGTTCCTGCTGTGCCTCAGCAAGGTCGTTAATAATAAGAACTCCTTTACCTGCAGCAAGACCATCAGCTTTTAGAACGTATGGTGGCTGAAGCGTAGCAAGAAAATCGCAGCCTTTCTCTACCGTTTCTTTAGTAAAACTGTCGTAAGCAGCCGTTGGAATGTTATTTTTTACAAGGAACTGTTTTGCAAATTCTTTACTGCCTTCCAGTTGCGCACCTACTTTAGAAGGACCTATAACCGGAATATGACTAAGGGCAGCATCTTTTTTAAAGAAGTCGTAAATCCCTTTTACTAATGGGTCTTCCGGACCTACAACAACCATTTTTACTTCTTCCTGAAGCACGAAGCTTTTTATCGATTCAAAATCCAGCGGATTCATATCTACATTAACTGCAATACCTGCTGTTCCGGCATTTCCCGGTGCAACAAATAGTTTTTCGCAAAGCGGGCTTTGCAGCATTTTCCATGCCAGTGCATGCTCTCTTCCTCCGGATCCTAATAATAAAATTTTCATTTCGCTTTGTATTTCAGGTAAGCATTAATAGGCTTTTTCATCGCCAAACATGCCTACCACGGTTTGTAAAATTATCTTTATATCTAGCAGTATCGACCAGTTTTCTATATAAAAAACGTCGTATCTGATACGGTTTATCATGTCTTCGTCACCGTTTATCTCACCACGGAAACCCTTAACCTGGGCAAGACCTGTAATACCGGGCTTAACCGTATGTCTTGCACCATATTTTTTTATTCTCTCGCTATACCTGTGGTTTATGGAGTAAATATGAGGCCTTGGCCCCACTACCGACATATCGCCTAAAAGCACGTTTAAGAACTGAGGCAGCTCGTCGATACTTGTCTTGCGGATGAACTTACCCACTTTAGTAACCCTCGGATCATTTTTTACAGCCAGTTTATCCATCTGGTCGTTTATGCGCATAGACCTGAACTTAAAGCATGAAAACTCCTGTTCGTTTATACCCGCCCTTATCTGCCTGTAAAATACCGGCCCTTTCGATTCCAGCTTTATCAGTATTGCCATTATCGGCGTTAGCCACGACAGTACTAAAATAGTAACCAGAAACGAAAACACTATATCAAATACCCTTTTTACAACTATTGCAACCGGCTCATGCAATGGTGTTTTACGCAGTGAAAGCACCGGAAATGACTCATAATAATCAATAACGAGGTTTCGCGAAAAAATTTGCTTTGTATCGGGTATAAACTTAATAACTATGTTGTTAGTGTCACAAAAAGCTACCAATTCTCTTAGCCTGACGTTTCCTATCTCGTTTAACGAGCAGTAAATGTCGTCAATATTATTCTCAAGGATATATTCCTCTATACCAGACACCTTTCCTTCAATAGGCATATTCTCATGCTTCCTGTCGGAAAAAAAGCCCATAAACCTATATCCGTAATCCGGATTACCTTCAAAAAAGTCTTTTAATCTTATCGACTCAGGTGTATAACCAATAATCACAGTTTTTCGGATATTACTTCCGCTAAGCCTGTATCGCTTTAGGTATAAATACAGTGCAAATTTAAAAATTGTTACGATTAAAAAGACGCTAATGCCATAAAGAAGTATTTGCCTGCTTTCAAAAATGGCATATTTTGCAAAAGGAAAAAAGGCTATAACCGTAAGGAGGAATAGCACCGATTGCCTTATCAGCCTCGATAATATTTTTGTAGCAGCCGTATATCTGTACGTTTCATAAAACCCCGAGAAATAGGCCACAGTACACCAGGATACTGTTGCATAGGCGGCAAAATGCAGAAAATTTACATTTAGGGTACAAAAAAACCAAAACGGCAGCAATAGCACCGTTAGCAAATCAAAACCTATACTAATAGGTCTTAAATATTTAGAATATCTGCCTCTTCCGGATAAACTCATTTCTATCGGATATAGTCTGAAAAATTCTTATGCTCTTCTTTAAGAAGCTCTTCTTTAGGCAATGCCTTAAAATAGTCGTAAGTAATTTTCATGCCCTCAGCACGGCCTACTTTTGGCTCCCAGCCTAAAAGCTCTTTAGCTCTTGTTATGTCTGGCTGACGCTGTAACGGATCGTTTACCGGAAGTGGTTTATATACCACTTTTTGAGTAGTTCCGGTAAGTTTTATTATTTCTTCGGCAAAATCTTTAATTGTAATCTCATCCGGGTTACCAATGTTTACCGGATAGACATAATCAGAGTGTAGCAACCTGAAAATTCCTTCTACCTGATCGTCTACATAACAAAAAGAACGGGTTTGCATTCCGTCACCGAAGATGGTAAGGTCTTCTCCTCTTAATGCCTGCCCTATAAATGCCGGAATTACACGCCCGTCATTAAGTCGCATTCTTGGCCCATAGGTATTAAATATCCTTACAATTCTGGTCTCTACACCATGGAATGTATGGTAAGCCATGGTTATAGACTCCTGAAAACGTTTTGCCTCATCATATACTCCACGAGGCCCTATTGCATTTACGTTTCCGTAGTAGTCCTCATTTTGCGGATGCACTAACGGATCGCCATACACTTCAGAGGTCGAAGCGATAAGTATGCGTGCTCTTTTTACACGGGCTAACCCCAGAAGATTATGCGTGCCCAGCGAACCAACCTTTAATGTCTGGATAGGGATTTTTAAATAATCTATAGGACTTGCAGGCGATGCAAAATGAAGTATATAATCAAGTTCTCCAGGAATGTTTACAAATTTTGTAACATCATGGTGATAAAACTCAAAATTTTCAAGCTTAAAAAGATGCTCAATATTTTTAAGATCGCCCGTAATCAGGTTATCCATCCCTATAACATTGTATCCTTCTTTAATAAACCTGTCGCAAAGGTGCGAGCCTAAAAATCCGGCGGCTCCGGTTATGAGTATTCTTTTCATAATGTTATTTTTCCTGATTTTTCAGGCAATTTTATATTAAACAGACAGTACAGCAATATGAATAAAACCACACCCCTCTGTCTCCATAAAAAAGATTCGGTCAAAAATAAGGCTATCATTAGAAATGCAAAAGCCATATGTACAAAATCTTTATCGCTAAGCGATTTTTTAAGATTTATGAGTACCATTACCAAAACCAATAATAAGCCCAGAATGCCTAAATCTGAGAATGCCTCAATATACTGATTATGATAATTTTGCCTTGCATACCTTTGGTTAAGTACTCCTCCTTCAAAAACATTATGCTCTTTAGATTTTTCCTCTATTTTTTTTATCGATGCATTAAGGCCATAACCAGTAACAATTTTGCCTTCTTCCTGCACTAGTTCTCCAAATATTCTTGCCTGATATATCCTGAAAGCCGTGCCATTAAAGTAATCGTTTTCACTAAAAGCCTGTTTGCTCCATGCTTCGTGAGGAGTAACTTTATTGAGTTTTATCTTCTCTTCAGCAAGTTTTTCCATTTCGGGGATATTTGTTGTATACTCTGCCGGAAACAATGTTGTTGTTCGGCTTATATACACTAGCGACATCCCCAATACTACAAAAATCGCTGCTCCTGCTATTCTTGTTTTTTTAGGTACGCTTGCAAAAAAAGATATATAAACTGCAGTAAGTAACACGCTAACCGCTATAGTTACTTTAGCCATCAGCAGACCTATCATTACCATCATTATCACAAGGCCCAGGTAATCAAAAAAACGCTTGTTCTTTACCGACAAAAAATAATAATAAGCTATTGCAAAAATTGCCGAGAGATATACTGCCGAAACTATGGGAGTAGACAGTTCATTATAAAAAAACACGCCTATGTTCCCTCCCTCAAAGTACCTGTACATCGCTCTTAAAAAGTAAAAAAAGGCAAAAAAGCACATTACAATGCTAAATCCTTTTAATATTCCGCGTCTGCTTATGCTTATTACCTTCCGGTTAAAAAAGAAAGCTATCGGTATAAAGAACAATGCAGCTTCTTTACTTAAGGCTTTTACGGTCAATGGTACATCTATAGACCAAGCTATTGAGGCGACCATGAGCATGTATAAGGCTATTGGTGCCAGTAAGACATAACTTACCGATATATTTTGTTTTTTATATGATAAAAACGAATAACCCACAAAAAGCACTATGGCTACGCTATTGTAAGCATAACCAAAAGGGAGGGTAATAAAAATAGCCGATATTAAAAATGTCAATAGCCTTTTACTGGGCGCAAGCCCAATTCTTCTAAGCAAAAAAACATTGGTAGATTTATAATTATCGGTCATCCTTTATTCTAATTTATTTTATTAAAGCTTATGCAAAGTATTTATATGTTCGTCCCACTTACGCTCTACATATTCTTTTATTTCTTTTTCAAATCGTTCTTTAGAAAACTGTAGCGAATGGCTCCTTATTTTGGCATAATCAAAATGAAGTTGTTCAAAACGGCCTACTGCATCCGTTAATGAATGTACTGTTTGCTCATCAAAAAAAACACCTGTTTCATTCTTTTTTACAGTTTCCAGCACTCCTCCGTATCCAAAAGCTATCACGGGGGTACCGCAAGCCTGTGCTTCTATAGGCGAAATACCAAACCCTTCAATACCGGTTTGTATAAAACCTCTTGCCTTGCTTATATAATCATTTACTTCTAAAGAATCCAGAAATCCTGTAAAAACAATATTAGGATTACTGCCGGCTATCGCTTTTAATTTTTTTGCCTGGTCGCCATCGCCTATAATTATGAGCTTTTTACCCATAGCTTTAAAAGCCTCAATGGCAATATCAAACCGTTTAATATCTGCCAGTCTTCCTACTGCTACATAATAATCTTCTTTATCTGGTTGTAGCGAAAAACAGGAAAGATCTACTGGTGGATAAATAACACTGGCATCTCTTTTATATTTTTCTTTTACCCAATTCTTTACAAAAAACGAATTGCATATAATAAAGTCAGGCTCTTGCGCCTGCTTCCTGTCTATTTTTCTCAAAAGAGAAATCAAGGGGTAAATTATATGTCCGAAAAAACCAAAATACAACTTATACTCGCCCCAAATATAATTGCAATTTCGGGCCTGAAAATAACTTATGTGCAACTGTCCCGGACTTGTCTTTTTTATTCCTTTAGCGACAGCATGAGACGATGATATAATTAACTCTACATCTTTACTAACCTTTAATGTCCTTATAAAATAAGGAAACGTAAAAAACAGAGCCCTGAACTTAGAACCAAACCTTTTGAGAGGTGTTTCAACGATTACAGGTTTTCTGTGCGTGTAAATTTTATCTAATTCAGTTTCGGGCATAATATTAGCCAGTGTATAGGTAATATCAAATGAAAAAACCTTTTCAAAAGCTCCTATTACTCTCTCTGCACCGCCATACTTATCCAGCCAGTCTATTACTATTGCCTTTTTCAAATCTTATTTAAAGTTTTTTGTTCTTTGGTTACAAAGAATAATGTATTAAAAAACGTAAAAAACAGAACTCCTACCTGCCTGCTGAATATATTTTCTGTTAACAGAGCTATAAAGATAACAATTATAAAACCCTGATAAACAATGTATTTATTCTTTACTCCCCAAAACAAAGAGATTAAAAATATAATGAGCCCAAAAATACCATATTTCAACATTATGTCGAAATACTGATTGTGGGAGTTGTAGTTTATATTAATATAATCATCAGAAGCCCTGTAAGTATAAACCGAATAACACTCATTAAGTTTTTTCTGTACATTATCTACTCCTACCCCTGTAAGCCAATGTTCTTTAAGTACTTGTTGTACACAATGGTATACTCCAAATCTGAAATTTACCTGTTCTGAAGGCTGCCCGGCATGCGGAAGTACATACTCGGTAGCAAGACCTTCTTTTATGCGACGCTGAGATGAGGGCAGCATTAGTACCGAACCAATTATAATTAATCCTACTATTCCTGCAATGGCAAGCTGTTTTAAAGTTTTCATCTGTTTCAGACAGAAGAATACAGCTACAATAAAGAATATGAACAAGGCCATTCTTGCCATAAATGTTGCTACCGAAAAAAGAAGAAACACAATACCTACTAACTGTAATAACCGCTTTAAATAACCGTTTGCCTTGCGGTTAACCAGCATATTGTATAACAGGATTAATGACGCAAAAACAAAGAGCATTCCTAAATAGGGTAAATGAATTCCGGAAACATCATTAAAAATATTTCTTATTACAGGATTGTAATAATTGTCTTCGCTAAAAACATTATCAATTCCTTTATAAAATATCACACCCCATACATAAAGGCTCAGTAAAATACAACTTGCAACAAAAACTTTTAATGACAGTATTAGTGCTTGTTTGGTAATAAATTGTTTATTCATAATCATAAACAATGGGAACAATAAAAAAGGCAGGGCGCGTTCTAGCAATTTCCCTACTTCACGCTTATCATCCGCAAAAAAGTAACTTACTATATACGCGAGATAAAGCACAGAAAGCACAGCTACATTTTTAATGTCATTATTAGTGAGCTTATACGATTTCATTGAAATTGCTATATACAACGAATAAACGCTCCACAATATTACAACATATACGCCTCCCTTAAGTCCCATTAAGGGAAAAGAGGCCACAAGTGCGGTAATATATTCGTAAGTTTTAAGCCTGTTTAATAAGATCATCTGTTTCCTTTTTAAGTAGCGTTAAGTAATCGTTGTTATTTAAAAAGTCCTGAGCTTTTTTTACCATCGCTGCATTCGCTTCCGGTTTGGCTGAAAATATCCGGACTATTGCAGCATAAAAGTCATGAGGGCTGTCGGCTTTTAAAAACATTTCTTTATCAATAAGCCCAACACCTTCACTTCCTACATGAGTGGACACCAAAGGAAGTCCATTATTAATAGCGTTAAGCGACTTTAACTTTACTCCGGTACCAAACTGCATTGGATTAACAAAAAGAGCTGCTTCGGCATAAAAAGGAGCCAAATCCGGCACATTAAAGTGAACCTCAACATTGCTATATCCCGAAAGCATGCTTAAAACATCTTCTTCTTTTACATCTCCGGTACTTCCAACAACAACAAAGCTGTAATCCGGAAAATCGTTAATCAGTTTAGAATGTACATTATCAAGATACCACTTTATGGCATTTATATTATTAGGCATAAACAAAGAGCCTATAAAAAGTACATTCCTGCCGCCAAGCTTTTGCTGAGCCGGCAATTGCACCGATGCGGATGGCAGATGAAACGATTTTTGTGCCCACTGTTCCTGCTCAGCAAAGACATTATATTCATCTTTAGATATAAACCAGAGCCTGTCTGCCTTATCAAAAACCCTTTTAGAAAACCTCCTGAACTTTAGGGCATCAAGGTAATAGTACAGCTTCTTAAATATATTGCTACTGCTATTGCCTAACTGAAAAAAGTATTTTGATTCATCATTATGTACCCGCAAAGCAATTTTAGAGACTTTCAGAGTTTCGTTCTCCAAAATAGGAGCTGTACTTTCTGATTCCAGTATTACAAAATCATATACTTTCTCGAGCTTAACTTTTTTAAGACTTTTTCTTGATTGAGCTTGTAACGGCTGAGAAAAGATTAAATCTGTAACCCTATTATTTCTTTCGGTAATATAAATATTCTCTGTAATCAATTGCATTGCAGTAAAATCTTCGTCAAGGGGCATTGCCTTGCAACTGCATACCATATCTACAATATAACCCAGTTTGTTTAATGCTTCTATGCGCCCGTATACATCAATGGCTCCTCCAAAATGACACGGGTAAGGGAAGTATCCTACTACAACTAATATCCTGTTATGCTTCATCGTTTTGCGTTGTCATCAGTTTTTTCTGCAGTACATCAGTAAAGGCCATAAGAAACCACACTTCATATTTAATATCATAAGTAAAGTAAACTACGCCTCCAAGGGTTACAAACACTAAGGGTATAATTATAAAAAGTACGTCTGTCCTTTTTATGTTTGAAAAGAAAAAATATCGTTTGATGAAAAAATAATAAAAAAAGACCAGGAAACCTATTCCTCCCATAATAAGATGATCAAAAAAATAAGTTTTGGTAGAAAGTGCCTGAGTTGTTCTTCTGTAACCCATAATTTCAGACAATACAAGTCCCGAGAACATTTCAGACCTTAAAATATCATTAATCGCTTCGGCGAAATAATATATAAATGAACCAAGTCCTACACCCAGCGGATTACATACAAACGTACTTAATGAAGCCGCATACGAACCAAACCGGGTACCAAAGCTGCCGCTGGTATACCAGTGTTTAGCAACAATTTGTGATAACGAAAAATAAACTCCTACACTAATAATTAAAATAACCGGAATAGCAGCATAAAGCAGTTTTCTTGTTTCTTTATTGTCATATAGTTTTTTGATTACTAATGGCATGATAGAAACTAATACAAGCAAAAGATAACCTTTAGACTGGCTTTTTAAGGTGTAGTAAACAAATAAAAATGCCGACAGGCAGTACACAAAGTTTTTTAGCCTTTTGGGTTTATTTAAGTAACCCACTAAAAATACAGGTAAAAATATCAGAATAGTAATTATAGACCCTATCCAGCTTTCTTCATAGGTTAACAGTCTTATCCTCCAATAACCGTCTTTACTGGCATGAATAGCTGTTAAAAAATACCCTGAATCCAAACTTACTGATTCTACAATTAGAAACAATGTTATAAAAATTTCGACACCAATAAGTGCATACAACAAGATTGTAAATTTATCTTCTCCCCTGTCTAACCATGTATATATAAACTGATAGTAAACTATTATAACGCCCGGATATACTGCCATTTTTATGGCCTTTACAATAAGGTTTTCACCTAAAAAATTTACATCCCCGGTATAGATAATTACAAAAGCTAAATAAAAAACACTTATAATGACAAGATAAAGCAAATATAAAATCAGGTAGCTGTTGTATTTAGAGATATAAAATTTACCACTAAGCATTAAGTAGAGCCCCATAGGGATACTCATAAACACAATAGGTGTTCTTGCCAGCTCACCAAAAACATTTACCAAAGGACAATCCTGGTAAATACTGGCCAAAAGCACTATAAAAATTAATACAATCTTTAATTTCATTATTTATACATTGTTTTGGCAACAGCAGCAGCTGCCTCAAAATTACCTTTACGAATCCTGTTTGCCACCAGGAGTAAACCTGACAAGTAAAATTTTCCCGAAAGAGTATAGAATTTTTTTATAAATATCCTCCTGCTTTTAAAAAGCTGTTCTTCCGAAAAAAGACTCTTTTTTTCTCTGTATGACGATCCTATAGAAGCACCTTCCTTATGATATACAATCGCTTCGGGACACCAGTCTATACTCCATCCTTTTTTTCTTGCCCTGTAGGTCCAGTCCAGCTCTTCATAATACAAAAAGTAGTCTTCACTAAGCAGTCCCACCTCATGTAAAAATGTATAAGGCACAAACATTGAGGCTCCAATTACATAATCTATTTTTCTAAAATTACTTTTAGCAGTAGTTACAGGCTGCCCTTCACCTTCGTGTTCCGAAATAAAAAATGTTTCGTTAAATCTTCCGCCCACCGCCTGTATTTTATCAGGTGTATAATAATATACTAATCGGCAACCTATTATTCCTGTGTTTTTATTCTCCTCCATCCCAGCAAAGGCTGCAAGTTCCGAAAGTGAGTCTTTTTCAGCTACTGTGTCATTATTCAGCAGCCATATAAATGAATCTTGATCTCCAAACTTTAAAATATGGCGTAAGGCTATATTGTTTCCGGCTGAAAAACCTCCGTTCCTGTCCGATTTTACAAAAACAATCTTCTGGTTAAAACCTCCGACTAAGAACTCATGTTGAGAAGTGATGATATGATCTACAGGCTTTACAGCCAACGGATAAACCAAATTTTCAAAAGCAGTATCAATTTGAACAGGTTTACCCTGAGCCCAGTCTGCAAACAAATCCTGATCGTGCTGAGCTTCTGTATTATCCACAACAAATATCTGAAAATTGGGATGGTCCAGCTTTAAAAGGCTTTCCAGACACTCAAGAGTATCTTTAATCCCTTTATAATTTAATAGTACTATATAAACCTTCTTCATTTATTGCCCTCTAAATTTTGTAATCTTAACCCTCCGGAAAATACTTTTTTATAACACACTATGATTATTGATACGGTAATAAATACCTCAACTATATATAAAGAAGTTATACTCCCATCTATATTGAAAGCAAGTGTTAATAAATAGCACGACATGAACATTACAATTGCACCCAATACCGATATTACCGATACAGACTTTTGTTTATTATAATATATAAGCAGCTGATAAAAAGGTATATTAAGTGCTATGATAAAACCTATTCCCAAAAACTTCACCCCATATACTATTCCTTCATGCAGCTCATTGCTAATACTCACTCTTTCTAATAAAAGCAGCACTATAACATAAGCCATAAAAAGCCCAAAGGCCAGTAAGCCCAAATGGTACTTATTTATGGTCTTTAAAAAATTAAGTCCCTTTTCTTTATCGGCATTAAAAGCACTACAAAACTTAGGGAAGCTTACATTGAAAAAAACTGACAGGTAACTTCTGATTATCTTTAGCAACATATCTCCGACATGGTAAATCCCGGCAAGATATTCGCCACTTAACTCCCCAACAATAAGTATCGGCCCGTAAGTATATACCGATATTGAAAAGTTAGAGACAACAATAGGAAATTCTTTCCTAAAATTATCCACTAGTCTGCTTATCGGAACATTAAACAGCGAAAGGTGGTATTTAGCATAAAGCTTAGCTAAAAAGAAACCATAAATAGCAGCATTGGCTCCGCCATAACACAAAAGCATATACTGGTACGTATCCGTATCTTTTACAAAAACATATACTGTAATTAAATAGATGGCTTTAGAAAGTATTATAATACGGTTTATTACCGTAAACTCCTCAAAAGCCTGATATATCCATAACGGATTAAGAAATTGCGAAAAAAGCATAGCCACACCACACAGGTAAAGCCTATAATCGAGATCTAAAACCAATAGTACTCCTAAAAGCAACACTGTAATTACAATAAAAGCAATAGCTCTAAATGTGTATACCTCATCCAGCTGCGCTTTTATTTTAGCTGTATTGCCTTTATTAATGCTTAATTCCTTAACCCCTATAAGCTGAGAACCAAAATCTATAAAAATGCCCAAAAGCGTAAAAACAGACAGAGCTATACCTATTCTGCCCCAGTTTTCCATGCCCGATACGGCAATTACATAGGGGGCAATTATAAATGGAGCGACCAGGTTTAATACCTGGCCCGATCCATAAACTATATAGTCTTTAAATTGTCCTGTTTTATTAAGCATGCGGCTTTAAAATACTTTATAAACTTAGTCCTGCACAATATCATTACGTTTATTCATCTGCTTAGTATAATATTTTCTAAACGACATTATTGCAAAAAATAATCCTAATAGCACTAATGGATAAATAAACTTCATTTTACCACTTAGAATGCTTATTTTTTTAACATTCAGCATTGATGCAGATTCTTTTATGATACTGCTATAGTCTATTCTTTTAACCTTATTAGCTGCCTGCTGTCTTATAAGCTGATCTTTTATAACAAGGATATCGTTAAGACCGGTTTTTTCGTTAAGTAAAACAGTATTGCTTCCGTGACCGTTGTTTTGACTCATGTGGCTTAAAATCTCATTAGACTGTTTAACCATACTGTCGTTTTCGGCTATTTTAATATCAAGATTTTTTACAGCTTCTGTTTGAACCTCTTTAAAATAAGAACTGGAATTTAGATAATCTAATACCGGCTGAACAAAAGTTTTCTTATCAGCTTGTTGTGAGGTAGTAATGGTTATAACATGATTTTTATAATTTTTAGCCGTAGCCTGCTCTTCAAGAACTTCAGTCATATCCCTTTTGTCAGATATTTGCCTGAATGTAAAATATTTAACGTTTTCTGTACTGATGATATTTAATCCATTTTCTTCATTTATAAAGTTATAAATATCAACTATAGGCTCAACTTCTATCTTAGCAACATACTGCCCTTCAGAAATACCTATTTCATTAAGAAATTTTTTATCGCCCTGAATTACTTTCCCGTTTAAACCTTTTACCTGTTCATACAAATAATCTACACTTCCAAAATTTGGTGTAACAATAATACTATGTTGGTACAGGTTCGAGTTTTTATCTGTATAAAAACCATATCCTCCCCCTACGAGGATGAGTGCTATAACAACTATAAAATATCGCTTTATAAAAAGTATCCCGTCAAAAAACGAATCGTTAATACCTGAAATAAAGCCTTTTACTTTCTTCGAAACTGCATCAATGTCTATCTCGTGGTTAGTAGTTTCAGTTTGTTTTGTCATTTGGTTTGTTATTAAATATTTGTTCTAAAATTTTTATTGTAATCATGTAAGTAGGCTTAACCCCGGTAGTCCCCAGCCCGCCAGATGCGAGCGTGCTTCCTGTCTCAAGAGGATTATCAGATGCATAGTAGGCATATCTTACCTTTACATCAGGGTTAATGCTCTTCCTTATTTTTGATGCCGACTGGACTGCCTTCTGGTAATGTGATCCTTCCATTTCCAGTCCTATAACTCCCCAAGTAGATTCGTTAAAAAACCTCAACAGGTCTTTGTTCTGAAGAGATGTTCCCAATACCGTAACCATAGGCCCGCTATATACAGGTATACCCTGTCCTGCGAACATTTCAGGGGTAAGTTCATTGTCAAAAGGATAATTGTCTCCTGTACCTTCGTTTATGTGTGCCGATGGTATCATGATATCACCCTTTCCGCCTTCAAGAATACCTGCCTTACCCATTATGGATACCGACTCTACATTTAAGAAAGATCTTAGCTTGCCCTCCTTAAATGGTTTCAGCAACTCATCTATGGTTTCATAAGCCTGCTCACCAAAAGCATAATCCATTACTATAATTACCGGTGGTTTATCGGCGATTTTTATATTATGGAATGCCGTCTTTGCAAAATCTATTTTCGCAGCGTCAAAAATCTGTACATCTATGTTGGTTCCCGATGTATCCGGCATGGCAATCATTCCGTTCTTCAGAGCCTCTTCTTCAACCTTATCTCTTAGCGCGCCGTTATTGGCTTTACTTAACTCCTCAAACCCCGAGAAATCAGTTTTATCCTTAAATTTAGTTTTAAGCACAAAAGGTGCATAAACTGAATTCATTACACTGTGCATGTTGGCGCTGATAATATGAATCGGCCTTTCGAGCAATCCGTTTTGCTTAAGTACCATTTTAATATTGTCTGCCCAAATTTCGCCATGAATATGGTGTCCCAGCCTCTCCCTTAGTATAGGGCTAAAGGTTATGGTTCTTTTAGGTCCGCCCTGCGCTTCTTCAATTGCAAGCCTTCCCAGCCAGTATATTACGTGCAGAAATCTGTCCGGTTGAGCTGCTGTTCCAAAAGCATCATATATATCGGTAATCTCTGCAAAGGTGCGTCCCAGTATATTCGATACGTGCGATATAGCCTGTTCTCTTTCAACCAGGTTTAATTTGGCATTCGCCTGAATTACCTGCTCAAGTTTTACCCAGTCGCGTGCAATTTCGGTGTTATCGTCAATAATTACACGATCCTTTATTTTATACGATTCAATATAAATAAAGGTAAGATGCGTAAGTATATCGTAAATGTCTGATCGTCCACGGGTAATCTCTACATTCATCTGCTCATCGTCTATACGGTAGCAGTTACGTTTACGCTTTGGCGGAACTATTGCCTTAAAATGCGATTTAGAATAACCTTCGTCAGAAGTAAGGTTTACAAAACGGCATTCTTCAATACCTATCGGCAAACGTTCTATTACATAAAGAAGCCCGTTCAGTTCGGCTTTTTCTTCAGCAATAGACCCGTAGATTTCAGGACGAAGTGAAAGCAATGCTTCACGAAGCGTATCGCCCGATACTCCCATAGGTTTATAAAAGCCTCTGTTAAACAGATGCCTCATTGTTATGTACAGTTTCTCTATGGCAGCAGAAGATTCCTGTGCCCTTGACCGTGATATGTTTTTAATGCCTTGCATAACGTTTAGTCCCTACGGCAAATGTAGGATTTATTTTTTGGTTGGATATTTAATACGTTACCTCGTCTTTAGGATGTAAATAGTAGCAAAGCGTTGCTTTTGCCTATTTAAAAAAATCAGCGATCTTACGGTCATTCGCCAGTCGTGGCAGCTTGTTTTGCCCGCCCAGCTTACCAATTGACTTCATATATTCCTGAAAACCGTTCTTCTGCACCTTAGTAATAACCACCGTGCGCAGAACGTTGCCCACTATCAAATCGTCATAATATACATTTTGCTTTCGCATGGCCCCGTCTATCTTCAGTGCAAAAGCATCCATATCATGGGGTTCGTTTTCAAATTCAATAAACCATTCGTGGTATGGCAATCCATTTTCGGGGTTTATCTGTGGTGCTACGGTAAATTCATTAACGCTTACCATCGTCCCTTCCATGGCCAACTTAAGAGCAGTTTCTACCTCTTTACCTATTACGTGCTCACCAAAAGCAGATATATAGTGTTTTATCCTTCCCGTAACAATTACGCGGTAAGGGCTTAAAGATGTAAACGCAATAGTGTCGCCTATGTTATAGCCCCATAGCCCGGCATTCGTTGAAATGATGAGCACGTAGTTTATGCCCAATTCAACTTCGCCAATAGTATAACGACGCGGAGTTTCAGTAAAGAACTCATCTGCTTTTATAAATTCATAGAATATGCCCGAATTCAATAGCAGCAGCATCCCTTTTTCGGTCTGGCTGTCCTGATAGGCAAAGAAACCTTCAGATGCCGGAAAAAGCTCTATACTGTCTACCTTTCGGCCGATAAGATTTTCAAATTTGGCACGATAGGGTTCGTAGTTGACACCGCCATATATAAACAGGTTGAAGTTTTTAAAGATGTCACCTACCTTTTTTCCTTCTTTCTGCTGCAGTTTTTCAAAATACATCTGTACCCACGACGGTATGCCCGATATTACAGCCATATCTTCATTATAGGTTTCTGCTACTATAGCATCCACTTTAGTTTCCCAGTCATCAATAGTATTGGTTTCCCAGCTTGGCATACGGTTCTTTTGCAGATAGGCCGGAACAAAATGGGCAACAATGCCGCTAAGACGTCCGAATTTTATACCGTGCTTTTCGTCGAGTTCAGGGCTGCCCTGAAGAAAAATCATTTTACCATCTACAAAATCAGCTTTCCCTGTTTCATAGATGTAAGCCAAAATAGCATTACGCGCTGCCTGGATATGAAACGGCATCGATTCCCTGGTAAGCGGAATATATTTCGCCCCCGATGTAGTGCCCGATGTCTTGGCAAAATACAGCGGCTTACCCGGCCAAAGAATATCCTCTTCACCGTGCACCACTTTTTCTATGTAGTCTTTCAGTGCTTCATAGTCACGAACCGGAACATTTTTGGCAAAATCGGTGTACGAGCTTATTTTCCCAAAATTATGGTCTTTACCAAACTGCGTTTCTTTGGCTGTAGCCAAAAGCGATTCAAAAACCTTTTGCTGTGTGGTCACAGGATTGGTAATCCATTTTTGGTTACGGTTATGAATTATGCTGGCGAATATTTTTGCTCCTATCGATTTTAAGGACATCCTTTGAAAATTTTATTTAGCGAATCGTTTTTTCAATTCTTTTTCCGTTACCACTGTCATATATCTTACCCAGATAATTATCAGAAACAGCGAACCAAACATACGCACGTATTTCCCTTCGGGTAAAAAATAACCTGTAAGTGAAAGCAATATCAGTATGGGAGCCGTTCTAATCCTTACCAATGCTGAGAATTTTTGAGCAAAATCCCAACGCTCCTGCGATAATAATGAGGCCGGAGTGCGGTAACCTAACCATGCATTAAGCTTTTTGGGCGGATAAAAATATCCTATAACTGAGGCTACCATAAACACGATCCCACAGCTAAAGGCTACCGTAAATATCTGGCTTAAAAACTCTTTCATCTCTTAGTCTTTAAATCTTCTCTTCAATTCCCTTTCGGTAGTAATAAACATATAGCAAACGGCTCCAATGGCAATAATGAAAGATCCAAACAAACGTCCCGGTACCGAATCAGGAAACAGGAATCCCGTAAACGAGAACAGTATCATGAAAACCGAAGCCTTGAACATCTGAATTGTCGAATACTTTTGGGCAAACTCCCATCGCTCGTTCGACTTCATCGAAGCTACAGTACGGTAGCCATAAAGCCAGTTTATCTTCTTAGGCGGAAATATATACATCAGGGCAGCAGCAATCAAAAAACAAACGCCGCATACAAGAGAAATCTGAAATATGTTAGCAATAAAATCTTCCATTATTCAAAATCTATAAATTGTGATGGGTTAATAGGGTAACCGTCTTTCCAAAGCTCAAAATGCAGGTGCACCCCTGTACTCTGGCTACCTGTAGATCCTGCCATGGCAATTACCTCACCCGGTTTTACAATATCGCCCTGCTCTTTGGTTAGCAGTGCTGCGTGTTTATATACCGAAATGATACCGTCGTTATGGCGGATTATAATCACGTTACCGTTTGTTGGTGTCCAGTCGGCAAGTATAACCGTTCCGGAAGCTACCGCTTTAATAGGGGTATCTTTAGCCACTGCTATATCAACTGCAAAATGTTTGTTCTTTGAACTGTATGGGTCGGTAATATGACCTTTTACCGGAGGGAAAAGTACCATGCTTACCCTTGGTTTTGCCTGCTCAAAAAGGTTATACTTATCTTCAAGCGCTACCTGCTCACGAAGTTTTTTATCGGCTTCAGATGGTCCCGGATCAACATTGCTAAGGTCTTTTTGTTCCGCCGGCTGAATAGAATCGCGGCTCAGTTTAGTATGGTCCAGGTCGCCGGTAAGTACTTTTTTTATGGAAGCCAGGTACATCTTGTTCTCTTCAATAACCTTTTGCAGCGAATCGCTCTTAATAGCATTTTCGGTGGCCTGGCGTTTTAGTTTGGTCGAGGCATAACCCGGAATATATTCGCGAAGCGGAGTAAAAGCAATAATGTAAGTAGTAAGCGCAATCATAACAATACTTATGGATGTTACCGCCACAAATACGTTCATAAGGTTAAGCTTAAAAGAAAAAAGTTCCTCAAAAGTATCTTCGTTCAATATCACCAGACGGTTCTTGGTGAACAGTTTTTTTTTGATTATCTGCCTTTTAAGCCTCTTTGCATTCATACTTACGCTTTAATTCACAAATATAGTAATACTGCCCTATTTTATTATTTATATGCACTAAACATTACGATAAACAAACATCGGTTTAACGTATTTATTTTATTTAACGCAAACCAAAGTCAAATATTTGTCGTAAATAGTTGTTGTGAGTCATTTTATAATTAACTTTGCACTATAATTTAATACTTGTTGTCATGGGTAAATTTGGTTTAACTGAATGGATATTAGTAATTGCAGTAATTTTACTTCTTTTTGGCGGTAAAAAAATTCCTGAACTTATGAAAGGTTTAGGAACCGGTATTAAAGAATTTAAAAACGCAGCTAAAGATGGTGCTGAAGAAACCTCTGCGCCTAAAAAACAAGCTTCGCAAGACGAAAACAAACTATAATTTATATAGATATAGTATACAAAACCCCGATAAGAATCTTATCGGGGTTTTTTGTTTTATAAAATCGAACAAGCTTTATACCTCGCTTGTTCCGATGGAATTAAATTCGTTTGTATCGTAAATGTATTTTGTGTCTTTGCTAAAGGCAAGGATGGGGAAAAATACATACGGCAAAAACAGGCATCCAATGGTAAAACCTTCACTCTTTCCGAAGCTTTTTACAAAAAGGTTCAATGCCCAGATAGCCCAGATAATGTTTAAACCCGGTATCATCATCAATAATAGCCACCACCAAGGTTTCCTGATAATTTCAAGCAATACCAGCGTACTGTAAATTGGGATCAATACAGCCCATCCCGGTTTACCTGCTTTTTCATAAAGCTTCCAGTAGCTTATTAATACCAAAAGGCTAACAATAAGAACAGGTATCAAAAATACCCCCAGCATCTCAAAAATTCCAATTTTTTCCATAACTAATAATTTGGTTTTGTTTTGGTTAAGTTGCTAATATATTTCTTTTTTCTTACAATTAGCCGATGGGTTATGTTATTTTTTAACATATTAGCTTATGGCAAAAGAACAAAAAATGTTAATCGAGTGATTTTTCCTTTACTAATATATTTGCCGCAGGGATTATATGTTGGTAGCAATGAATTTCACGACGGTGTTATTCCCGTAGGGAATTAATCTTAAAAATAATTACAATATCATCGTCAGCGCCACACGTTTTCTCGCTTCATCAACCTCAACCACTTTTACGGTTACGTGCTGGTGCATTTTTACTACCTCATTTACATCGCTCACAAAACCTTCTTTAAGCTGGGAGATGTGAACCAATCCGCTTTCTTTGATACCAAGATCAACAAAACAGCCAAAATTGGTAATGTTATTCACGATGCCCGGCAATACCATACCGATACGCAGGTCGCCAATGGTACGGATGTTCGGGTCGAACTCAAATACCTTAGCGGCTTTGCGCGGGTCAAGGCCCGGTTTTTCGAGCTCTTTTAAAATATCCTGAAGCGTAAGCTTCCCGATTTCAGGAGTTACATAACTATCAATATTTATTTTGCCGATGGCTTCTTTGTTCGATACCAGATCGGCGGTTTTAAGCTTCATGTCCTTGGCCATTTTCTCTACTATTGAATAGGCCTCCGGGTGTACGGCAGAATTATCCAACGGATTCTGTGCGTTCGGGATCCTTACGAATGCCGCTGCCTGCTGATAGGCCTTCTCTCCTAACCTTGGCACTTTTTTTAGTTGCTTACGGTCTTCAAACGGACCATTTTCGCTTCGGTAGGTTACTATGTTCTCTGCCAGCTTCTCGCCAATGCCCGAAACATAGCCCAGGAGAGATTTACTCGCCGTATTGATGTTTACCCCTACCGAGTTCACGCAACGCATCACTACGGTGTCCAGTTCGCCTTTAAGGGCGCTTTGGTCTACATCGTGCTGGTACTGCCCTACACCTATGGCTTTAGGTTCGATTTTTACCAGTTCGGCTAATGGGTCGCTCAATCGGCGCCCTATAGACACGGCTCCCCTAACGGTTACGTCGTAGCTTGGGAACTCATCCCTGGCAATTTTGGATGCCGAATATACCGATGCTCCTGCCTCGCTTACCACGAATACCTGCACCGGCTTGTCAAAAGCTATCTTTTTAATGAAATGTTCCGTTTCGCGAGATGCTGTTCCGTTTCCGATGGAAATAGCGTCAATCTTATAGGCGTTGACCATAGAACGGATCTTCTTCATGGCAATCGCCGTTTCGTTTTGTGGCGCATGCGGAAAGATCGTTTCGTTGTACAATAAGTCACCTTTTTCGTCAAGGCATACCACTTTGCAACCGGTACGGAAGCCAGGGTCGATGGCAAGAATGCGTTTCTCCCCTAATGGCGGCGCAAGCAACAGCTGCCCTAAGTTTCCTGCGAAAACCTGTATAGCAACTGCATCGGCCTTGGCTTTGGCTTCCTGCAACACTTCATTGCTGATTGCCGGAGCCAGCAGTCGCTTGTAACTGTCTTCTATAGCCAGCTGTAGCTGGCCCGCTGTATCGCGGTTATTTTTTATGACCGACTGCTCCATCAGATCCAGAGCTTCGTCATTTTCTATCTCTACTTTGAATTTGATAAAACCTTCGTTCTCGGCACGAAGCATTGCTAATAGTCGGTGCGATGGTGCTTTTGTCAGGTTTTCGGACCAGTCGAAATACTGCTCGAATTTCTTGGCTTTTTCGTCTTCCTTGCCGGCCTTGGTTATCTTGGTAGTAATGGCCGCTTTGCGGCCAAAAATTCGGCGCAGCGTTTTACGGATGTATACATTTTCGTTGATCCACTCGGCAATGATGTCACGGGCACCCTGAAGCGCGTCGTCTTCATTGGCCACCTTATCGTTCAGGTATTTTGACGCAATAAAGTCGATATCATCACTGTTTTGCGCCATAATGATTTTAGCCAGAGGCTCCAGTCCGTTTTCACGGGCTACATCGGCACGGGTTTTCTTTTTCTTTTTGTACGGCAGGTAAAGATCTTCCAGCTCGGTAAGGTCGAAACTGCCGTTTATTTTAGCCGATAACTCGCCCGTAAGGGCGTTTTGCTCGGTGATGCTTTTAATGATGGCTTCCTTACGCTTTACGATAGCCTCGAAGTTCTGGTTAAGCTTCGCGATCTGCTCGATAACCACCTCATCAAGGTTGCCAGTGGCATCCTTACGGTAACGGGCAATAAACGGAATCGTACAATCTTCGGCTAATAGTTTCAGCGTGGCTTCAATGCCTTTTTTTGGGGCAGTTACCTGTCCGGCAATGTATTCTAGGTTTGTCATTTGGAATTATAATAGGGATACAAATATGGAGAAATATTTTTTGAGGTGTATTTATATATAATAAAATTTGTCAATGTGTTTTTTGTAAGATAAATTTTTATATTTTTATTTGAGTTATTATCATAATTTAAAAAACTCATCTTTATAGTTAACTAAAATTATAAATGGAAAAATCAAAAAAATACAAAAATGTATATTTTTCTGCAGATGTAATAAAGCCTATTATAGAAGATAAGGTAAAGTTCCCTGGTGGTAAAAATTCTTATAGATTACGAAGGAATGAAGAGTCATGGGAATTTGATGATATAAGAGAATTTTTTTCTGACTATCGTAAACCACACGATTCTTCAACAATCAGAAAATCAGATTCTAATATAACAATTACTATAAATTATACTAAAGATATTGATACCACTGTTAGTGTCGTAGCAAAAAGTCGTGGAGAAATAGAAGAAATTTTTGAGATTTTTGAAGATAATCATGCATCCTCTATTGTACCAGTTAGTATTACAAAAGCACCTGTTATTTTTATCGGTCATGGAGGAAGTTCTCAATGGCGAGACTTAAAAGATCATCTCACTGATAAGCACGATTATAAAATTGAAGCTTATGAAACAGGTGCAAGAGCGGGTCATACTATAAGAGATATTTTAGATGACATGGCTTCAAAAAGTTCATTTGCAATATTAGTTATGACTGGAGAAGATGTAGGTACAGATGGCAAATTAAAGGCAAGACCAAATGTGATTCATGAGATTGGATTATTTCAAGGACGATTAGGTTTTAGTAAAGCAATTGTTTTACTAGAGTCAGGCACTGAAGAGTTTTCAAATCTATATGGTATTCAACAATTACGATTTTCAAAGGGAAATATTAAGGAAACATTTGGCGATGTTTTAGCAACATTGAAAAGAGAATTTAATAATTAGTATTATGAAAGCAGACGTTCAATATAATGATTTTGTAGGCACTGCGGCAGCAGATATTTCAGACAATCTGGGTACTAAATATGGAGACTATTTAGATAGTTTCGGTAAATATTTCAAAATTAATGAGGAACGATTTAAGGTAGTAGGAATATCAATTTATGGTACAGAAGATTTTCATATTAGCCTATATTGTATCGATAATATTAAAACCGCCCAAAAAGGTAAAGAACATATTGTCGATATGTCAATATCAATTCCTGATGAAGATAAAAAAGATATATTGGACCTTTTATTCAAAAGGTTACATATAGTTTTACATTCAAAATTTGATACAAAATACTCATTGATGGAATATGCTGAGGAAATTGATTATGATGATTATCATAACAATGAAGAATAGTCGAGCCGATAGCACGAATTGCAATCCGTGCCGATAAAAAGAAGTTAGTGTTTAAAAGAGATTCTTCGACTCCGTTGCACTGCGCTCAGAATGACAAAAAAAGATTGCCACGTCGTACCTCCTCGCAATGACAGGCAACTGTAAACCGTTAACTTATAACTGCCAACTAAAACTTAATCCTGTACTATAAAATCTTTAGGATCCTCTTTTTTGTATTCCGGCTGGATGTTTACGTGGTTGATGCCGAATTTATTGTACAATACCAGCTCTATCTGGTGTGATAGCGTATTGAACTGCGATAGCGTAATATCTTCGCTGCAATCCAGGTGGGCTTCAAGGTGCAGCTCGTCATCGTTCAGGTGCCAGACGTGGATATGATGCAAATGGGCGCAGCCCGAAATTTTATGGACCTCATCGATAATTTCCTCAATGTCGATTTCTTCGGGGGTGAAAAGCATCAGCATAAAGGTAGCTTTCTTCAACAGGTCGAAACCTACAACAACCAGGTATACCGCAATAACAAGCGTCATTATATTATCTACCCAGTAGATATGGAAATACTTCATGAGTATCCCTCCTACCAGTACGGCTACCGAAGCCAGCATATCGGTAAGCAGGTGCAGGTAAGCCGATTTCATATTCAGGTTATGGTCGGCATCTTTTTTCAATAAGAGTACACTAAGACCATTGGCAACTATGCCTAGCAGCGACATCCATATTACTAACGATGGCGCAATGGTTACGGGATTAAAGAAACGCAATGTGGCTTCATATATTAATATGATAGCAACTACTATAAGCGTAAGTGCGTTGACAAAGGCGGCAATAAGCTCTGCCCTTTTGAGTCCGAAAGTTTGTTTGAGGGTGGCCTGCCTGTGCGAAAGTTTGTGCGCTACATAGCTAATGACCAAAGAAAGCACATCGCTGAAGTTATGCAATGCGTCTGACAAAAGCGCAAGGCTGCCGGAGATAATCCCGCCGACAACCTGTGCTGTTGTTATGAGAATGTTAAGAAATATAGAGAAGAGCAGGTTCTTCCCCTCTACTTTGTGTTTATGTGGATGGGAATGGCCGCTCATATTTCTTAATGTATACTATTTACAAGCTATTTTGTTAACTCGGTTCTGGTGGCGCCCGCCTTCAAAAGCCGTGTTAAGGAAAGCGTCAACCATTTCTATGCACTGCTGTATCGACGTGTAGCGCGCCGGAAGGCTGATGATGTTAGCATCGTTATGCTGACGTGCCAGTACCGCGATCTCTTTTATCCAGCAAAGTGCTGCTCTTATTTTTTGATGTTTGTTAACAGACATAGCCACACCGTTTCCGCTTCCGCAGATGATGATACCAAAATCTACCACACCGTTCTCTACGTCATTCGCTACCGGGTGAACAAAGTCAGGATAGTCAACACTGTCAAAAGTGTCTGTTCCGTGGTTTATCACTTCTATACCTTTACTTTCAAGGTGTTTTACAATAGCTAGTTTATAATCAGGCCCTGCATGGTCGTTGCCGATAGATATTTTCATGTACATATTAGTTTAGACTGCAAAATTATAAATAATTGCGGTGTACAGCTCAGATTTGCTGAAAATAACGTTTTTATAAGATTAGCGCCTATTTTTGCCCGGCGTTGTGAATAAATAAGGGTGCGTTAGCACCGCGAAATTTTTTTTGAGGGTATATTTCTTTTTCTCCTTAAAAATCAAATATTTAGCATTTCTTCGCACAGATAATATATCGATTAAAATGTTAAAATGCAATAATGTTGATAATTTTCGTAAAGTACTGTGTTTAAAGGATGTTGAATTTTAACAGTATTTGTTGATAACTAAAAATGAAAAAAGAGAAGATTTTTTAGAAGTGAAAGAAATTTTTACTAATCAAAAATCGAAACGAAATGACCAAATTTATTTTTTACTTTTTTCTGTAATGTTATCAAAACATTAACAGGAGTTATTAACAGCTATTAACAGTGAAACTTATTAATAAAACACCCTTAAAATTTAGTATTAACCATTGTTAATAACCTATACCAAAAAATCGTATTAGTGCTGATTTTTAAAAATTTACATTCTCTTAACGTTGTTGATAGCTTTGTATAAAATTGTATAACTCCAAAAGTTCACTTCACCCAAAAAAGTTATTCCACATATCAACAAGCAATAATAACAATCAAAAATTTAAAATTTTAAAATCTTCTTTTTTTCTTTTATTTAATAACTGTTGAAAACCTTTTTGTGGATTCAGACGATTTTTAAATTTGTTCCTGTATCCAGTTTGCTGATGATCTCTTTTACAATGTTGAGATCGTCAGGATGAACTTTGAGTTTAATGCCACCGTTGGCGTACGAGTACATCGGCATGAGATCGGCAATAGTTTCGTTTTCGAAGTAATGTTGTATCTCTTCTTCCTTAAGCAGGTGTTTTAAGATGGCTATTTCGTGAGGATAGTTAAATACTGCAGCAGTTATAAAGTCTTTCATATAAGATAGTTTGGGTAGTATTTGTATATAAATTTAAAGAGTTAAAAGTTATTATTTCATTAAAAGCCTTATAATTCTGTCAGTTATTTGTAATTTTCAGCATTATTTTATGATATATGAGTAAGAAGAACGGACGACCGTCCCCAAAGAAAGAGAAAGATTTTTCGAGGAAAATCTATAAGATACTCGCCAAAGACCCTAATAAATCATTCAACTATAAGCAAATATCGGCAGTATTAGAGCTGAACGATACCAAGAGCAGGAATGAGATTATTAAGGAACTAAAGATTTTAGCTTCACAGGAAAAGATAGAAGAAATAGAAAGAGGTAAGTACAGGGTTATCAGTAAAGCTGATTACATTGAAGGTACTATTGATATGACCAGCAGAAAGACTGCCTATTTTATTTCTCCGGAGCTGGAAGAAGATGTTTTTATCCCTACTAATAACCTTAACAAAGCCCTTGATAAAGACAAGGTTAAGGTATATATATACAACAGGAGGAGAGGAAGAAAACCTGAAGGTGAGGTTGTTGAAATATTAGAAAGAGCCAAAACAGAGTTTGTTGGTGTTATTGATATACAAAAGAATTTCTCTTTTGTATCTACTGCAAACCCTAAGATGTATACCGATATCTTTATCCCTAAAGGTAAAGAAGGCAATGCCCAGAACGGAGATGTTGTACTTGTAAAACTTGACGACTGGCCGGCTAAAGCTGATAGCCCTTTTGGTGAAGTAACAAGAGTACTGGGTAGACCGGGAGAACATAATACAGAAATCCACGCTATTCTTGCAGAATACGGATTGCCTTATGATTTCCCTATTGATGTTGAGGCTTATGCACAAAAAATAGATACTGAAATCCATCCGGAAGAGATTGCCAAGAGAAGAGATATGCGTAATATACTGACCTTTACCATTGACCCTCGTGATGCAAAAGATTTTGATGATGCCTTATCGTTTGAAAAACTGGATAATGGCAATTATGAGATAGGTATCCATATCGCCGATGTATCGCATTACTTACAGCCCGGAACCATACTGGACGATGAAGCCTACCAAAGAGCTACTTCGGTATATCTGGTAGACCGGGTAGTACCTATGCTTCCTGAAGTATTGTCAAACTTTGCCTGTTCGTTACGTCCGCATGAAGAGAAATATACCTTTTCTGCGATTTTTGAACTAACAGATAAAGGAGATGTTGTTAACCAATGGTTTGGACGTACTGTTATTTATTCCGATCAGCGTTTTGCTTATGAGGAAGCACAGCATATTATTGAAACCAAAGGAAATACCATTCCTGCAGAAATATCACTAACAGGGGAGGAGTATACCATTAGCCCTGAAATACAGCAGGCTACCCTTAAAATGGATGAGCTTGCCAAGATATTGAGAAGAAAAAGAATGGCTAATGGTGCAATTTCATTTGATAAGGTAGAAGTGAAATTCCACCTGAATGAAAATGCAGAACCTACCGGTGTTTATTTTAAAGTAGCTAAAGATGCCAATCATCTTATTGAAGAATTCATGCTACTGGCTAACAGAAAAGTAGCTGAATTTATTGGTAAGCAAAACAAAACTTTTGTATATCGTATTCACGATGAACCGGATGAAGATAAGCTGATTAACCTGCAAACGGTAATCGCTAAATTTGGTTACAGCATCAATTTTAAAAGCAAGGCTTCGGTATCTAAATCGCTTAACAACCTGTTAGAAGAAGTACAGGGAAAAAAAGAGCAAAACCTTGTAGATACACTGGCTATCAGGTCGATGAGCAAGGCAAAATATTCTACGCATAATATAGGCCATTACGGACTTGCATTTGATTATTACTCGCATTTTACATCGCCTATCCGAAGATATCCTGATGTTATGGCACATCGTTTGCTTCAGTATTACCTGGATGGTGGAAAATCGGCGGAAGAAGATCCGCTAGAAGAACAGTGTGTACATTCATCCAATATGGAGAACCTGGCTGCAAATGCAGAGCGTGACAGCATTAAATACATGCAGGTGAAGTATATGCTCGACCATAAGGATGAAGAGTTCTTAGGTGTCATCTCCGGTGTTACAGAGTGGGGAATATATGTGGAAATTGTTTCTAACAAATGTGAAGGCATGTGCCGCATCCGTGAAATAAAAGATGATTACTATACTTTCGACGAAAAGCAATATGCGTTAGTTGGCGAGGTTAGCCATAACATACTGCAGCTGGGTGACGAGGTATATGTAAAAGTTAAGAATGCTGATCTTGTTAAAAAACAGCTTGATTTCCAGTTTTTAGGAAAGAAGGCACAAGTGTAACAAATATGGCTATTGTAAAGTCTTAAGAAGAAGAACCAATAAATAAAATGAAAATGAAGAAAGTGTTTGCATTAGCTGCAATCATGCTGTTCCAAATGGTATCAGCACAGGATGTATCAAAAAACCTTGGTGATTTTACTACTGTAAGAGCCTTTGACCAAATTGATGTTTTAATGGTTAAAGGAACTGAAAACAAAATAGTTATTAAAGGGCAGGGTAAAGATGACGTAGAGGTTGTAAACAAAAACAATGAGCTTAAGATCAGGATGAAAACCACTAAATTCCTTAAAGGAGATGATGTAAGCGTTACATTGTACTACAAAGGAAATATTGATCAGGTAGAAGCAAGTGAAGGTGCTCGAGTAGCGTCTCAGGATGTTTTTAAGGCTACAGCTTTTATACTTAATGCTAAAGAAGGCGCAGAGATTAAACTTAATCTTGAGGTAAAGAAATTAAATTCTAAAGCCAGTTCAGGAGGTATATTAAACATTAACGGAACTGCTAAAACCCACGATCTTGTTATTACTTCTGGAGGTATCTTTAAAGGTAAAGAGCTTGTTACAGAGCAAACAACTGTAAGTATCAATGCCGGTGGTGAGGCAGATGTTTATGCCAGCGAACTCGTTGATGCCAAAACACGGATAGGAGGCGATATCAGAGTATATGGCAACCCTCAGCAAATTAATGAAAATACATTTGGAGGAGGAAATATTAAAAAAGCTTAAGCAGATTGCTAAAAAATACAGTAACGCTGAAAAGAATTCTTTTAAGGGTTATTTTTTTTATTTAAACTGTAACAATCTAAAAATAAGGCTGTCTTTGTATAAAAGGTTATAATCAATCAATTAAAAATAAAACCCATGAAAACACTTTTTACACTTGCAGCTATTGCAGCAATAAATCTGGTTACTGCACAAAAAACTGAAAATCTTAAAGAATTCAAATCACTTGTAATTTCAGGCGATGTTGATGTTACATTAATAAAATCATCTGAAAACAAAGCCGTTATTAAAAATGGTGAAGAAGAGCTTCAGATTCAGAACGAAAAAGGAGCACTTGCCATTAATGGAGATGGTTCGGTTGTAGTATATTATACTGCTGCCATTGAGAATATTTCTGCCGGTCCTGATACTGAACTAATAGGCAATGATGAGATTAGCACGAAAGAGTTTAACCTTGCTGCAGCTGCCGATAGTAAAGTAAAACTTGTACTTAATGTAAAGAATCTAAATGTTGCCGCTGCTGCTGATTCTCAGGTAAAAATAGAAGGTAAGGCTGATGTTATGGTGGCAGCTGTAGCTTCTGATGCGCAATATGATGTAAAAGAACTTAAGGCTAATAATGTAGAAATTGTTTTAGCTTCAGATGCACAGGCAAGCATAACTGCTAAAGGTACTGTTGATGCTACAGTTGCTTCCGACGGATCACTAACCATTTATGGAAATCCTAAGAAAGTAAATGAAGTTAAAAGTAGCGATGCACAAATTGTTGTTGTGAAATAATCAGTAGCATAAAAGTTATAATTTCCCCAACAGAAGGCTTTCTGTTGGGGATTTTTATTTTTTGGATGGTAAAGCTTATGTTTCTTTAAAAATTAAAATAGTAACTTGCAAGACCTAATCTATATACATGTTACAGGATATCTTAAGCGCTATTCCCGTTGGTTTCGTTTTAAGCATAATGCCGGGTGCGGTATTTTTTGTATTACTGGAAACCAGTGTTTTAAAAGGATTTAAAGCGGCCCTTGCTTTTGATCTTGGTGCTATTACTTCCGATATTGTTTTTATACTCATTGCTTATTTCAGCAGTTATAAATTACTTGAAAAAATAAAGGACGAGCCGGCATTATTTATTTTTGGAGGCATTGTAATGCTTACCTATGGTATTATTTCTTTTTTTAAAGTAAGCAAGACTTCACAGGAAGAACTACTGGGTGAAGATGAAAAGGAAATTATCAAGAAAAACTACATGAGCCTTTATATAAAAGGGTTTTTACTGAATTTCATCAATATTGGCGTTCTCGGATTCTGGTTGGCAATTATTATTTCATGGGGTCCAAAGCTTGATCTTGTCCCTTCAAGAATGTTTGTATTTTTTCTTTCTGTAATTGCTACTTATCTTGTTATCGACCTGGGAAAAATATCATTGGCAAAACAGTTAAGAAGCAGGCTTACAGTTAGGAATATTAAAAAGATAAAACAATCTATAAGTATTATTCTCGTAGTGTTTGGACTGGCACTGGTTGTACAGGGAGCATTTCCGAATGAGATGCAACAAACCATAGAGAAGATAGAACACAAAGAAAATCAATAAGAAAAGGATAAAAAATAAAAAAAGCTTCAGTGAAAACTGAAGCTTTTTTGTTGAGGCATCTAGCGGATTCGAACCGCTGTAGCAGGTTTTGCAGACCTGAGCCTAGCCGCTCGGCCAAGATGCCATTCGTTATATGGTTGGCAAATTTACATATATTTTGCTCTAACGCAAGAAAAATTACACCATTTTTTATATAACTTATTAATTGCTTAAATTTTACTTAATTCTGCTTTGATTCATAATTAGTTAATAATTTCGTAAAAAAATTTTAACATCATTTTATGAAGAAGCTTCATTACCTGAAATCTATTGCTAATTTTATGCTTATTGGATTGGCTATTACAACATTAAGCAGGATTATCCTCTTTTTTATATTTAAAGAAAGGATAGATGATACTCCGGATTACTGGTATATTTTTCCGATAGGCTTGCGTTTTGACCTGATACTTTTATGTTATTTATCGTTTTTACCAATAGTGCTCATTACGTTCATTCCATCAAAGCATCTTTATTATATCAACAGATTTTTAAATATATACTATATATTTTTCCTGTGTTTGTTATTGATAATGGAACTATCAAGTTCTGATTTTATCAAACAGTATGACACAAGGCCTAACAGACTTTTCCTGGATTATCTTATCTATCCTAAAGAAGTAATGGGTACTTTACTTAAAAGTTACCTTGGATCTATTGCTCTTACCTTTGTTGTGATGGGTGGTTTTATTTTCCTTTTGATTAAAAAAAGAAAAACATTGTTTAGTACACCGGATGCACCATACAAAATGAAACTGATTTTATTCGTTCCTGTAGCTTTTTTATTGTTTTTTGGTGCTAGGGGTAGTTTAACTTCAAAAAGACCTATAAACGCAAGTAATGCAGTTTTCTCTTTTGATCAGCTTACCAATTGTATGGGATTGAACTCGCTTTATACAGTAGCTTTTGCTGCTTATTCGTTAAAGAATGAAGATAACCCTGCTAAAATGTATGGTAAGATGGAAGCGAATGAAGCTTATTCGAGAGTTAAGAAATACATGACTGCTGAAGCTTCTGATTTTACAGATGCAGAATTGCCATTGCTTCATACCCAAACACCGGATTCGTTAAATCCGCAACCGATGAATGTTGTTATTTTCCTTCAGGAAAGCCTTGGTGCAGAGTATGTAGGAAGCCTTGGTGGAAAACCATTAACCCCTAATTTTGATGCGCTTACTAAAGAAGGTTTATTGTTTACAAACCTTTATTGTACAGGTACCCGAAGCGTTAGGGGAATTGAGGCAGTTGTTACAGGATTCCTTCCTTCACCATCTGAAAGTGTTGTAAAATTAAGCAATTCACAATCAGGATTTTTTACGCTTGCCGACTTGTTTAAATCTAAAGGTTATGATACAAGTTTTATCTATGGAGGTATGGCTAACTTTGATAATATGGCATCTTTTTTTAACGGTAATGGTTTTGAAAACATCGTTGATGAAGAAGATTTTGATAAAGATGGAAAAAAATATGCGCTTAAAGGTACATGGGGTTACAGTGATGAAGATCTTGTAGTAAAAGCCAACGAATACTTTAAAAGTCAGAAAGGAAAACCATTCTTTTCATTAATGTTCTCTACCTCTAACCATGAGCCTTTTGAGTTCCCTGACGGAAGAATTGAACTGTATGATAAACAAAAGAATACAGTAAACAATGCTATGAAATATGCCGATTTTGCTATTGGTAAATTCTTTGAAATGGCTAAAAAAGAGGACTATTTTAAAAACACATTATTTATTGTTGTTGCCGATCACAATACCAGAACTTACGGTAAACATTTGGTACCAATTCATAAGTTTCATATTCCGGCACTTATCATAGCTCCTGGTGTGGCAAAAGGTTCAAAATATGATAAGCTTTGCAGTCAGATTGATCTTGCTCCAACTATCCTGGATATGATAGGAATGAACGTTGAAACTCCTATGCCAGGACGTAATCTTAAGAAACTTAAGGATGATGTTGTAGGAAGGTCTATCATGCAATTCCATGATATTAATGCCTTTAGGGTAGGGGATCAGGTTGTTATCATGCAGCCTAAAAAAGAACCATTACAGTTTAAGATAAAGAATGATACAGTGCTCGAAGCTGTACCTCTGGATAAAGAACTTGCAAAAGATGCATTAGGTCATGTTACTGCCGCATCAGATCTTTACTCACAACGGAAGTATACTACTAAGAAGAATAAAAAAACCGGGAATTAACCCGGTTTTTTTTATGTCTTTTATTTCCTGTTTTCTTCAATTTCAATAGTTACGGCCTGTACATCGCCACCTATTGGAGGATTGATTTTTGATACTCCGACAATCACTTTCATAACCATTGGTATTTCTTTAAAAACCCTGTCAACAATACGTTTAGCAACGTGTTCTAACAGTTTGGAGCGTATTGCCATTTCTTCGGTAACTATCTTATTAAGATGTACATAATCAACAGTATCTGCGAGTTCATCACTCTGCATTGACTTTTCAAGATCAGCTTTTATTTCAAGGTCTACCGAGTAATCAGAGCCTATTTTGCTTTCTTCAACAAGGCAGCCATGATATGAGAATGTACGTATGTTTTTAAGTTTTATGGTATCCATAGTTTTGTTTTTGCAGTTGCAAAGTTACAAAGTTGGAGAGTTACAAAGTCTTATAATGTGTATCTTTTAAAAAACTTTGCCACTTTGTGACTCTGTAACTTTGCCACTAATTGACTACATTTGCATTCTTATTATTTAAAGCTATGTCGACTGAAGAAAGATCACTTAATTTTATTGAGCAGATTATTGAAGAGGATATGGCAAACGGATTTGCTAAAGACAAATTACGTTTCCGTTTCCCACCAGAACCTAACGGTTACCTGCACGTAGGCCATGCCAGTTCTATATGCCTTAATTTTGGGCTTGGACTAAGGTATAATGCGCCTGTAAACCTGCGTTTTGATGACACTAACCCTGCAAAAGAAGAGCAGGAATATGTAGATGCCATCAAGAAAGATGTAGAGTGGTTAGGTTACCAATGGGCTGAAGAACGTTATGCTTCAGATTACTTTCAGGAGCTGTATGACTGGGCAGTTCAGTTCATTAAGAACGGAAAAGCTTATATAGACAGCCAGAGCAGTGAAGACATGGCTAAACAAAAAGGAACTCCATCACAACCGGGTACTGAAAGTCCTTTCAGAAACCGTTCGGTAGAGGAGAACCTTGACCTTTTTGAAAGAATGAAAAACGGTGAATTCCCTGAAGGAACTCACGTTTTAAGGGCAAAAATAGACATGACATCAAGCAATATGCTTATGCGTGATCCTATTATGTACCGTATATTACACAAGCACCACCACCGTACAGGTGATGCCTGGAAGATTTATCCAATGTATGACTGGGCTCATGGAGAAAGTGATTATGTAGAAGAAATTTCGCATTCACTTTGTACACTTGAGTTCCTGATGCACAGGGAATTATACGATTGGTTCCTTGACCAAATATATACTGAAGGTAAAGTAAGACCAAAACAACGTGAGTTTGCAAGACGTAACCTGAGCCATACTGTAGTGAGTAAAAGAAAACTTTTGCAACTTGTACAGGAAGGTCATGTAAACGGTTGGGACGACCCAAGGATGTCGACAATTTCAGGAATGAGAAGAAGAGGATATACGCCTGCTTCTATTCGTAATTTTGCTGACACTATTGGTATTGCGAAACGTACAAACCTTATAGATGTTTCATTATTAGAGTTTTGCGTAAGAGAAGATCTTAACAAGATCGCTCCTCGTGTAATGGCTGTACTTGATCCTGTTAAGCTTGTAATTACTAACTATCCTGAAGGAAAAGAGGAGTGGTTAGAAGCTGAAAACAATCCTGAAGATGAGTCTGCTGGATTTAGGGAAGTTCCTTTCTCAAGAGAGCTTTACATTGAAAGAGAAGACTTTATGGAAAATGCTAACAGTAAATATTTCCGTCTGACTCTTGGTAAAGAAGTACGTTTAAAAAATGCCTATATCATTAAGGGTGAGAGCGTTGTAAAAGATGCTGACGGTAACATTACAGAGATTCACTGTACCTATGATACAGACAGCCGTAGCGGTAGCGGAACTGAAGCCAGCTTACGAAAAATTAAAGGTACTATTCACTGGGTTTCTATTCAACATGCTGTAGAAGCGGAAGTTAGAATCTACGACCGTTTGTTTACACACGAAGCTCCGGATGCTGATAAAGATGTAGATTTTAAAGAATATATTAACCCGAACTCACTGGAAGTTATTAAAGGTTACCTTGAGCCAAGCCTGAAAAGTGCAGAAGCAGGGGAACGTTACCAGTTCCAGAGGTTAGGTTATTTCTGTGTTGATCCGGATACGAATGCTGAAAAGATAGTTTTCAATAAAACTGTTGGTCTTCGTGATACCTGGGCCAAATTAGAAAGCAAAGAATAGTAAAAATAAATTTTACTTATAGAAGCTCCTGAATTTTGAGGGGCTTTTTTATTATTTATAAAATTGATTGAATTTATAATTTATATAGATAAATACTTAAAAAAGTGACTTTATATAATTTGATATAATCCATTTTTAAAAAACGGTAATGTATTTGGATATGTGTATACGCAAACGTTTATTAAAACGCTTTATTTTAATTTTTACCTTTTTTATTGATAAATTATAGTCTGCTACTATTTATAATTTTATTTTAAAAGATTTTATATATCATTTGTATAAACTATCAATTTATGTTTTTATATAAATTTTATTTTTTATAGTAATATATGATTCATTTATATTAATTGATTGTATTTTACTATTATTAAATCTATCTATAGTATTTAATTTTTTAATTGATTATATCTTTTATAGATTTAAGTTATTTTAATTTTAAAAACTACTTTATTATTTCTATTATTGATAGTTTCTATTTATATTATATTTTTAATAGATGAATTATTAAAAAAGTGACCTCTATAAATTATCGCTACTCAATTATAATTTTGTATAAGGTATTTGTATATTTATAGAAGAGAAATCTTATTAAATGGCTTTATTTTGATTTTACATTGTTTGGCTTTCAATTAACGCCCTATTAACACCCCTCAAATGTTAAAACGGGTATCTTTATAATTATTAATCAAAAAAAATTATATCATGGCTGGTAAAACAGGAACAATTGTAGCTGTACTTGCAGGTGCAGCAGTAGGAGCAGCATTAGGAATTTTATTTGCTCCGGATGAAGGATCGAAAACAAGAAAAAAAATAAAAGATGGTGCTTTAGCTAAAAAAGATGAGCTTGCCAATAAGCTTAGTGACCTTACTGAAACTGTAAAAAGTAAGTTTGGTGCTGCTAAACACGATCTTGAAGGTACTATAGATCATTTGGTTGCCGACGTAGAACACAAAACTGAAGATGTGATTGCTATGTTGGAGAAAAAACTTGAAGAACTTAAAAAAGACGCTAAGGCTACAGCTTCTAAATAATTCACTGTATGGCATTTGAAGAAATAAAAGAAAACGCTGAAGAGCTTAAACACGAAGTAAAAAATCTTTTAGATGCAAATCTGAAATATTACAAGCTTTGGGGGTTTAAGATACTCATGAAATCAACATCGGCTATCCTTAAGGTTTTTCTTTTGGGAGTTATGCTGATTATAGTTACTGTATTTTTTTCAATTGCTGCAGCATTGGGTATAGGCTATTGGCTTGATAATTTTGCTTATGGTTTCCTTATTGTGGGGCTTATCTATCTTGTAACGGCTATAGTTGTATATAAGGTTCAGGATAAGATTGTTGAAGGACCTATGTTATCAACTTTTTCAAAGATATTTTTTAAGAAATACGACTAGGCATGAATACTAAGATATACCGCAATTTTGACGAAATAAACAAAGATCTTGAGATATTTAAAGTAGAAAAAGATTTAGCGTATGCTAAATTTAAAAGAAGCCTTGATGATACTCAGGAAAGCCTTAAACCCATGAACATGATAGGGAAGACCCCTAAGAAGATACTGGGGGTTTTAGGTAAATTTTCAGGACCAATTAAGAGTGTAGCATTAAGCTGGCTCTTTAAAAAGATATTTTAAAAAAGAAATCCCGCTCAATGGCGGGATTTTTTGTTTTTATTCTGTTTCAGGATTTTCATGTTCATGGCTTTCATGAGTATGATGATCATCTTCATTTTTCTTTTTAGTTGCTTTTTTCAGGTTACCTTGTTTAATAGATTCACCTACCTGGTTAGATGCACTAAATGAAGCTACCATATTATTCAGCATATCGCTGCCGGCCTGAGGTGAGTTTGGTAATAATATCAGGTTTGAATTAGTATCAGAACCAATAGCCTGAAGTGTATCATAGTGCTGTGTAACAACAATTAAGGCTGATGCTTCCTGTGAATTGATGCCTACTTCATTTAGTACATTTACGCTTTCTACAAGTCCTCTTGCAATTTCACGACGCTGATCGGCAATACCCTGACCCTGTAATCTTTTGCTTTCTGCCTCAGCTTTTGCTTTTGCTACAATCCTGATTCTTTGTGCTTCTGCCTCATATTCAGCAGCCGATTTTTCCCTGTCGGCAGCATTGATACGGTTCATGGCATTTTTTACCTGGATATCAGGATCGATGTCCGTGATTAGCGTATTGATAATGTCATATCCATAAGTGGCCATAGCCTCATTAAGTTCACGTTTTACAGCAATTGCAATATCGTCCTTACGTTCAAAAACATCATCCAGTTTCAGTTTTGGTACCTCGGCACGAACCACATCAAACACATATGAAGTAATCTGATCGTGTGGGTATTGCAGTTTATAAAAAGCTTCATATACCTTTTCCTGTATCACCACAAACTGAACCGAAACTTTCATTTTCACGAACACGTTCTCTTTGGTTTTGGTTTCAATGATAACATCAAGCTGCTGTATCTTAAGATTTATTCTTCCTGCTATCTTATCGATGATTGGAATTTTAAGTTGCAGACCTGCATGACGAATGCTCAGGAATTTACCAAAACGTTCCACAATTACCGCAGTTTGCTGCTTAACGGTAAAGAAAGAGGATAAAAAAATTAGTACTGCAAAGAACAGTAATACATAGATAAAAATATTTCCCATAATAAAGGTTTTGTTGATTGCTGGTAAGTTACGATTTTCTCTAAAATAAAAAACCTTCCGGTTAGGGAAGGTTTGGTTACTATAGAGTTGCTATTGCTTTTTGTATCCTGCTGATTGTTTCAGCTTTACCTATCAGAGCAATGATATCAAACAAATGTGGCCCTTTTACAGCCCCTACAAGGCTCAAACGTAGCGGTTGCATCACTTTGCCCATTCCTATCTCATTTTCTTCCATCCAGGCTTTTACAATGCTTTCTACATTTTGCGATGAGAAATCAGTAATGTTTTCTAACACGCCAATTAATTTGCCCATAACTTCTGCTGTTTCCGGTTTCCAGTTCTTAGCTGCTTTCTCGTCATAAGCTGTTGGTGCTACAAAGAAAAAGTCTGCAAGATCCCAAAGTTCAGATGCAAAAGATGCGCGTTCTTTTACAAGTGCTACAGCATCGGTTACATAATCAATAGGCTTGTTTATGCCTCTTTCAACAAGTGTATGATTGAACTGTTGTGCCACTACATCATTTGGCTGTCGTGTAAAATACTGGTGGTTGAACCATTTATTTTTCTCCGGGTCAAATTTAGCACCTGCCTTATGTACTCTCTCCAAATCGAATAGTTGTACAAGCTCATCAAGTGTAAACAATTCCTGGTCGGTACCGGAATTCCATCCCAATAAAGCAAGGAAGTTGATAACCGCTTCCGGAAGGAAACCTTTCTCCCTGTAACCTGATGAAACTGTTCCATCAGTATTTTTCCATTCTAACGGGAATACCGGGAAACCTAATTTATCACCATCCCTTTTAGAAAGTTTACCATTGCCAACCGGTTTAAGGATAAGCGGAAGGTGAGCAAACTGTGGAGCTTCCCAACCAAATGCCCTGTATAAAAGTTCATGAAGGGGTAGGGAAGGTAACCACTCTTCACCACGGATAACGTGGCTTGTTTCCATTAGGTGGTCGTCAACAATATTAGCCAGGTGATAGGTAGGCATACCATCGCTCTTAAACAATACTTTGTCGTCAAGCAGATTAGTTTCAAACTTAATATCACCACGAATGATGTCTTTCAGGTGTAATGTCTCATTAACCGGAGTCTTAAAACGGATAACATAATGTTCTCCATTCTCTATTCTTTGCTGCGTTTCTTCGGCACTAAGCTTTAGAGAAGTCTCCATTGTTTCACGAATGGCGTGATTGTAGATGAATGTTTTTCCTTCAGCTTCAGCCGTTGCTCTAAGGGCATCAAGTGCTTCAGGAGTATCAAAAGCATAGTATGCCCAACCATTTTCAATAAGGTTCAGAGCATATTGTTTGTATATTTCTTTTCTTTCGCTTTGGCGGTATGGGCCAAATTTTCCTTCTTTCCCAACACCTTCGTCAAAAGGAATGCCGCACCAGTTTAGCGCTTCGATAATGTATTCTTCTGCACCTTCAACATAACGGTTTTGGTCAGTATCTTCTATCCTAAGGTAGAAAACACCACCATGTTTTTTGGCAAATAAATAATTAAAAAGGGCTGTCCTTACACCTCCAATGTGTAAAGGTCCTGTTGGGCTTGGTGCAAAACGCACGCGAACTTGCTTAGACATTGTTACTTAAATTTAGTGGTGCAAAGATACAATTATCAAATTTCCGTAATAGCTAATTTGAACATCGAATTTGAAGTTATTAACAATAACCGCCGTACTAATGCTGATAACCCGTCATATTATTGGATTTTTTACGTTTAATAGTTCCGCGGAATTTGTATTTTTATCAGTTATTAACAATCGACTGTATTTTGGAAGCAAAAAATGTTATTTATTCCAAGCTGGAAGCCTTCATCAGGAAGTATTATACCAACGAACTTTTACGTGGAACAATACTTTTTGTAGGGCTGGGGCTGCTGTATTTTATTTTCACGCTGCTGGTAGAATATTTTTTATGGTTGCCACAGGGTGGACGTACTGTTTTGTTCTGGATGTTTGTAGTGGTAGAGATTTTCCTGTTGTTCAGGTTTATCCTTTTTCCAACTTTTAAACTTTTCAAATTACAAAAGGGTATTGATTATACTCAGGCATCAGATATCATTGGGAAACATTTTTCTGAAATAAATGACAAGCTTACCAATTTCCTTCAGTTGTCTTCTCAACAGGAACAATCAGAATTGCTGATTGCATCTATTGAGCAAAAAGCAAATAACCTGCAGCCGGTTCCTTTTGGAAATGCAATCAATTTCAGAAAGAATGTAAAGTACATTCCGTATGCTGCAATTCCGTTGTTACTGATTTTATTTTTCATGATCAGTGGAAACTCAAAAGTTATTACTCAAAGTTTTGACAGGGTAATGCATTACGGAAAACATTTTGCACCTCCGGCTCCTTTTGAATTTGTGATTGTTAATAATGCACTGACTGCGCAACAGGATACTGACTTTTTGCTACAGGTAAAAACTCGGGGAAATGTTGTTCCAGAAAACGCCATGATTTCTATTGGCGAAGAAAGTTATTATCTTGAAAATGTTAAGCCGGGAGTATTTCAATATCGTTTTGAGAGGCCTTCAAAAAATATTGAATTTGAACTTAAAGCCAATGATGTTATTTCACAGCCTTATGAGCTGAATGTTGTAGCAGTTCCTACCATTGCTAATTTTGAAATGGTACTTAACTTCCCATCTTATCTTGGTAAAAAGTCTGAAACTGTTCAGGGAACCGGTAATGCTGTAGTTCCGGAAGGAACTAAAGTTACATGGAAAGTACAGGCTTTGGCTACTAACAATATCGAATGGAAAAGCCAGGGACAGTCTTCTGCCTTTGTAAATAGTGAAAACACCTTTGCATTATCTAAAATTATAATGCATAATACAGAATATCAGATACTTACTTCAAATAATAAGGTAAAAAACCACGAAAAACTGCAATATCAGATTACAACCATCAAAGATCAGTATCCAACCATCACTGTTGGTGCTGCACCGGACAGTTTAAAGCTGGACAGAGAAGTGGTTTTAGGTCAGGTATCTGATGATTATGGTTTGACAAAACTTCAGATTGTTTATTACCCACAGGATAATCCTGATGCTGCCAAACGTGGAACACTACCTGTTAAGAAGGATGTTTACGATCGTTTTGTATATACATTCCCTAACGGACTTACGCTTAAAGAAGGTGTGCGTTATGAATACTACTTTGAGGTTTTTGATAATGACGCTGTCAATAATTACAAGTCGGCGAAGTCTTCTGTTTTCTCTCACAAAGAACTTACGCAGGAAGAGAAACGTGAGGAAGCTCTTCAGGAACAAAACAGCAACATCAACAGTCTTGAAAAATCAATCAAAAATCAGGACAAACAATTGAGCGAACTCGACAAGCTTCAGAAGATGGGTAAGGAGAAAGACAACATGGATTTCAAAGACCAGAAGAAGATTCAGGATTTCATCAACCGCCAGCAACAGCAGGATGAAATGATGAAAGAATTTTCTAAAAAGCTTGAGCAGAATTTAGAAAAATTCAATCCGGACAAAAAGGATGAGTTTAAAGAAGAACTGATGAAACGTCTTGAAAAGAATGAAAAAGAAGCAGAAAAAAATCAGAAACTTTTAGAACAGTTAAAGGAACTTACCAATAAATTACAAAAAGAAGAACTGTTTGACAAGGTAGATCAACTTAAGAAAAACAGCAAAGATCAGACTAAAAATCTTGAGCAATTGGTAGAACTTACCAAGCGTTTTTATGTAGAAAAGAAAGCCGAACAACTTGCTGATAAGTTAAAAGAGCTTGGTGATAAACAGGAAAAACTTGCAGACAGCGATAAGAATTCTGCGGATAAACAGGAAGAAATTCAAAAAGAATTCGACCAGATTCAGGAGGAACTTCGTGAACTTGAAAAACAAAACGAAGAACTAAAAAAACCTATGGATATACCTACTGATAAAAATGAGGAAAAGAATGTTGAAGAGGATATGCAGAAGGCATCTGATGAATTGAAAAAAGATCAGAAGGACAGTAAGCAAAAAGCAAAACCAAAACAAAAATCCGCTGCTCAAAAGATGAAACAAATGGGTGGTCAGATGATGCAGATGATGGCAGGTGGAGAGCAGGAACAACTGGAAGAAGATGTAAAAATGCTTCGTCAGATTCTCGATAATCTATTAGCTTATTCATTCTCTCAGGAGGATGTTATGGGTAAGTTTAAAGGCAGTACTACGCATTCGTCTTCGTTCAGCAAAAACCTGAAGAAACAACAGGATCTTAAGCAACAGTTCAGACATGTTGACGATAGTATCTTTGCTATGTCATTACGCAATCCTAAGATTACCGAAAAGATTACTGCAGAGGTAGGGAATGTTCATTATTACATTGACAAAGCTATTGCTGATCTTGCCGATAATATGGTTCCGCGTGGTGTATCTAGCCAGCAATATGCTGTAACTTCTGCCAACAAATTAGCAGATTTTTTAAGTGATGCACTTAACAATATGCAGATGGAAATGCAGGGCTCAGGCATGGGTAAATCCAAACCGGGTAAATCGGGTAAAGGCGATATGCAACTTCCTGATATTATCCAGAAACAGGAAGGCCTATCCAAGAAAATGAAAGATGGCAAGGAGGGTAAAGACGGCAAAAAGGGTGAAGGAAAAGACGGGCAGCCTCAACCCGGAGGTCAGAAAAAAGGACAAGGCCAGGGTCAGGGTGAAGGTAAAAATGGCGATCAGGAAGGCGATGCAGAGAAGCTTTTAGAGATATATAAAGAACAACAGCAGTTGCGTGAGTCGTTGCAAAAAGCTTTAGACAAACAAGGCATGGGAGGTAACGGTCAGAATGCGCTTCGTGAAATGAAAGAGATAGAAAAACAATTGTTGAGCAAAGGCTTTAAAGGTGATGCTGCTGAAAGAATGCAACGTTTAAAACATGAGCTTTTAAAACTTGATAAGGCTGTTCAGCAACAGGGCGAAGAGAACAAACGTCAGTCGCAAACCAATAAAAAAGAATATAACAATAATGCTACTGCTATTCCGGCTGCTCTAAAAGATTATCTGAATAGTGTAGAGATATTAAACAGACAAAGCTTACCTTTGCGCCCAAATTTTAATCAAAAGGTTCAAACCTATTTTAGAAAAGATGATTAGTTTTAATTACGAGACCGATTTTGAGCTTCAGGACGAAGCCAGATATGAAGAGTGGATTTCTGAGGTTATAGAATCAGAAGATAAAACTGAAGGTGAAATCAATTACATATTCTGTGATGATGAATACCTTTTACAAAAAAACATAGAGTTCTTGGATCACGATACGCTTACTGATATTATCAGTTTTGACTATACAATGGGTAATCTTATAAGCGGGGATATATTTATTTCTGTAGAACGTGTTAAGGATAATGCCGCTGATTTTAATGTTTCTTTTGATGATGAATTGCGTAGGGTTATGGCTCATGGTGTTCTTCATTATTGTGGTTACAAAGATAAATCGGATCAAGATTCTAAGGTTATGCGCTCTAAGGAAGATGAGAAAATGAAGCTGTTCCACGTGGAACAGTAGATTAAACATTAATTTTTCGTTACGTTCCACGTGGAACGTTTCGACTTTAAAGCCGAAAGTTTTGAACGTTCCACGTGGAACGTACTGCTTGGCGAAATTTTTTTTCAGCAATTTTTAGCGTTCCACGTGGAACAAAGGAGAATAAAATGTTTAACGAAGTATATGATGTAATTGTTGTGGGCGCAGGGCACGCCGGTTCTGAAGCCGCTGCTGCTGCTGCAAACATGGGTAGCAAAACTCTCCTTGTAACAATGAGTCTGCAAAACATAGCGCAGATGTCGTGCAATCCTGCCATGGGTGGAATTGCCAAAGGACAGATTGTGCGTGAGATTGATGCCCTTGGGGGGTATTCAGGAATTGTCTCTGATAAGACGGCAATTCAGTTCAGGATGCTGAACAAATCAAAGGGTCCTGCAATGTGGAGTCCGCGTGTGCAAAGCGACAGAATGCGCTTTGCTGAAGAATGGAGACTGATGCTGGAGCGTACTCCGAATCTTGATTTTTATCAGGAAATGGTTTCCGGTGTAGTAATTGAAGATGGGAAGATAAAAGGAATCAGAACATCACTTGGGATCGAAATCAAAGCTAAAACGGTTGTGCTGACAAACGGAACTTTCCTGAACGGATTGATTCATATTGGGGAGAAACAGTTTGGTGGAGGTAGGGCAGGTGAGAGTGCTGCTTACGGTATTACGGAGGATTTAGTTCGTGCCGGTTTTGACTCTGGTAGAATGAAGACAGGAACGCCACCACGTGTGGATGGTCGCTCACTGGATTATTCAAAAATGATAGAACAACCCGGAGATGAAAATCCTGATAAGTTTTCTTATTCTGATGTAACCAGGCCACTGGTACATCAGCGTTCTTGCCATATGACGTACACCTCAGAACTTGTTCATGATTTACTTCGTGAAGGTTTTGACCGTTCGCCAATGTTCAATGGACGTATTCAAAGTTTGGGGCCAAGATATTGCCCTTCTATTGAAGATAAAATTAACCGTTTCGCGGATAAAGATCGTCACCAGCTTTTTGTTGAGCCTGAGGGATGGGATACTGTTGAAGTGTATGTAAACGGATTTTCAACTTCGCTTCCGGAGGATGTTCAGTTTAAAGCTTTGCGTTCTGTTGCCGGTTTTGAGAATGTCAAATTCTTCCGTCCGGGATATGCTATCGAATATGATTATTTCCCGCCAACACAGTTAAAACATACGTTGGAAACAAAGCTGGTTGAAGGATTGTTTTTTGCAGGACAGATTAACGGAACTACAGGCTATGAAGAGGCAGCTGCCCAGGGATTGATGGCCGGTATTAATGCTGCGCTTAAAGTGCAGGAAAAAGATCCTTTTATATTAAAGCGTAATGAAGCTTATATTGGGGTGCTTGTTGATGACCTTATCACTAAGGGAACGGAAGAACCATACCGTATGTTTACATCGCGTGCGGAATACAGAACGTTACTTCGTCAGGATAATGCTGATTTCAGGCTTACGCCTTTGTCGTATGAAATAGGCTTAGCTAAAGAAGACCGTTTGCGAAGAATGGAGAAGAAACGTGACGAGTCGGAAGCGTTTGTGAATTTCTTTAAAGAGACCAGTGTCTCTGTTGGAGAAGCAAATCCTATCCTTGAAGCAAAAGGTTCTTCTCCGATGGTGCAGCCGGATAAGATGTTTAAGGTCTTCTCGCGTCCGCAACTAGAGCTTGAAGATATTCTAAAGTTTGAAAAAGTTCAGGAATACATCAAAGAGAATAATCTGGACAGGGAAGTTGTTGAACAAGCCGAAATTCAGGTTAAATATTCCGGGTATATCGAAAAAGAAAAAAATAATGCTGATAAGCTTAACCGACTTGAAGATTTAAGAATACCCGATAATTTTGATTACGACAAGATCAAATCACTTTCGTATGAAGCGAAAGAAAAAATGAAAAAAATCAGGCCCGTTACTATTTCGCAGGCATCTCGCATTAGCGGTGTGTCTCCGAGTGATATTTCGGTGCTTTTAATACATATGGGACGATAATGAGAATGTTTCACGTGGAACGATATAAAAAACCCTTTTTAATGAAAGGGTTTTTCTTGTTTTTGGTTTTTGCCCTTGCAACTGGATGTATTACACCAAGACATACCGTAGAAGTAGGTGATTATTTGCTTTTAGAAAATGGAAAGCAAATTTTAGGTCAAGAAAAGGGGCTTACTTGCTTCTTTTTTGAAAATGATCAGAAAAAAATGCCTTTTCGGGAATTTTTGGTGATAAAATATGGTTTAGGCTATACTGAAGACATTTCGTATAATGTAGATATCGAAGGGACACGATTTAAAGTGTTTTTGTATACAGACGACGAATTGGTTAAATATTACGATCTGACACAATTTATGGTGAGTAATATCGAAACTGAGCCTAACCGAATTGGTTCCAGTACTAATTTTTTAGGAATGTCGGTTATTGACAAGAATAATCAGGATTGCCTTGCAGATAATTCGCTTTACCAAAAGATTGTTATAAATTACCTGAGAGAGTTAAAATACCAATACTACAATTATTAATGGATTTTTCAAAACACAACGTTTACATTACCGTTCAGGATTATTCTGTTTCAGGAGAAAAATTTGAGCTTTTACTGGATGAGGAATACCAATTGCTCAAAACATACCCGCAACCCGCTCCTGAAAAATTAGGGAGCTATTATGAAAGTGATGATTATATCTCGCATACGGATGGAAAGCGTACCTTGTTCGAAAAACTTTACCACACCGTAAAACAGAAAGCTTTACGCGATAAAATCAGTTTATTGGAACAATTTCAGCCAAAAAAAGGAAAATTACTTGATATTGGAGCAGGGACCGGAGATTTTTTGGTTGTAGGTTCTAAAAACGGATGGGATGTAACCGGTTTAGAACCCAGTAGTAAAGCAAAGGCCATTGCCGAGGCTAAAGGAGTAAAGTTTGCTAATGTACTTGCTGATATTCCGGATCATTCAGTTGATGCAGTTACCATGTGGCATGTGTTAGAACACGTGCCCGATGTTGAAGCACAAATTTCAGAGTTAAAGAGAATTCTTAAACCTGACGGTGTTTTGATAATTGCCGTTCCAAATTTTAATTCGTTTGATGCGAAATATTACGGACAATTTTGGGCTGCTTATGATGTGCCGAGACACCTCTGGCATTTTTCAAAAAAATCTATTAAATTACTTTTTAGAAAACAGGGGATGGAACTGGTAAAAATTTTACCGATGAAATTTGACAGTTTTTATGTGAGCCTTTTGTCGGAAAAATACAAAACCGGAAAAATGAGTTTTGTCAAAGGTTTTTGGATCGGATTACGCTCAAATTTGAAAGCGAAACAAAATTTTGAGTATTCTTCGCATATTTACGTTCTAAAAACGATTAAAAATTAAAATAAAGCGTCAGATTTGACGATTTACAGGCTTAATATGGCTTTGGGTTAGCAATTTTCAAACGTTCGGGAGAAGGCTTTATTTAAAGCCGGTTTTGATTGAAGATTCTTATAGGCTCCGTTTAAATCTATAAATTCTTCTTATACATTAAAAAAATGCTAAAAATCCTCTTTTTTTGGAACTTGGCAACTAATTATTACTTTTACGAAAATTTTTAAAATAACACTTAAATCATAAAATGAAAAAATCACTTTTGATATTCGGTTTTGCCCTTGCGGTAATTTCATGTAACAAAGATGCAGGTACGGCAAGTACAGGTTTAAAAACGGCTTATGTAGATACCAACAAAATTGTTCAGGATCTTGAAGAATTTAAAGAGCTGGAGTCGCAAAGCAATACCAAAAGAGAAGTGATGGCTCAGGAACTACAGTCTAAGGCGCATCAGTTTGACCTTGATCGTGCTAGTTTTGCAGAAGAAGCAAGAGCTAAAGGAATGCAATGGGCTCAATTAAAGCAACAAGAGCTTCAGAAAAGAGGCCAGGAACTTCAAATTTCTCAGGAAGCGATGCTTAAGCAGCTTCAGGATGAATTTGGACCTAAAAATGACAGTTTAATCAGCAAAATCAAGAAATTTGTGGCTGATTATGGTAAGAAAAACGGTTATGATTATATCTACGGTACAGGTGATGTTGTAAGCATTATGTATGCTAAAGAAGGTTTCGATATCACGGATAAAATCACTAAAGAGCTGAACGACAAATTTAAAGGCGGTGCTAAAAAAGAAGAAGCTCCGAAAACTGAAGAAAAGAAAGAAGAGAAAAAATAATCTTTTCTAAACGATATAAAAATGCCTCCGAAATTCCGGGGGCATTTTTTTTGGAATTAATTCTGCTTAAAAATGCGTAATTTTCGCGCTTCAATTTACACGCCTCATGGAAAACATCTCAACAGCTGCATCATATGCCTTACGCTTTATAAATCAGACAAATAGGTCTGTTTTTCTTACCGGGAAAGCGGGTACGGGTAAGACAACGCTGCTTAGGGAAATCATTCGTACCACACATAAAAATGTAGTGGTTGTGGCGCCTACAGGCATTGCGGCGCTGAATGCAGGAGGTGTTACGATACATTCAATGTTTCAGTTGCCTTTCGCAGGATTTATTCCGGACATGAATCAGCCACCGCAAGTTTCTGATACTGCGCGGTTTGAAAACAAGGATACCCTTCGCCGTCATTTCCGTATGCGTGCTGATAAACAGTCGGTTATCAATAATCTTGAGCTATTGGTTATTGATGAAGTGAGTATGCTCCGTGCAGATCTTTTGGATGCAATGGACTTTATGCTTCGTTCTGTTCGTAAGAAAAATCTTCCGTTTGGAGGTGTTCAGGTATTATACATTGGCGATCTTTTACAGCTGCCTCCGGTAGTAAAAAATGAGGAGTGGGAAGTATTGAGGAATTATTACAGAGGCAAATTCTTTTTCCATTCGCATGTAGTTCAGCAGGATCCGCCGTTGTATATCGAGCTTGACAAAATCTACAGGCAAACCGATAGTACCTTTATTGATGTACTTAATAATCTGAGGAACAATGTAATAACGGCTAATGACCTCAAAGTACTGAATACATTTGTACAGCCTGATTTTGATTCTACAAAACACTTGGGTTACATAACCCTTACCACACACAATGCAAAGGCTGATGCGATGAACGCGACATCGCTGGAAGAGTTGGATGAGAAACAGTTTATTTTTGATGCTGAAATTGTGGGTGATTTTCCAGATAAAATTTATCCGGTGGAGCAGGAACTGAAACTTAAAGTAGGGGCACAGGTAATGTTCATTAAGAACGACCTGTCTCCGGAAAAGAAATATTTCAACGGGAAAATAGGCGTAATCAAATCATTATCAGATGAAGAGATACTCGTGCATTTTCCGGAAGAAGATGAAACCATTGAGGCTACAAAGTACGAATGGCAAAACGTTCGCTATTATGTTGACGAGGTTACAAAAGAGATTAAAGAAGATGTTTTGGGCACGTTTGTGCACTATCCGCTAAAATTAGCTTGGGCAATCACAGTTCACAAGAGTCAGGGACTTACTTTTGACAAAGCCGTGCTCGATGTCTCGCAGGTTTTTATGCCCGGACAGGCCTATGTGGCTCTTTCGCGTTTGCGTTCGTTAGAAGGGCTTATTTTGCTTTCTCCGATAAGAATGAACGGTATCTCGAGCGATGCCGATGTAATAGATTACGCAGCGGGCAGGGCAGAAGAGGGTGAACTTGAAAATTCCCTTAAACAGGAAACGGAACGGTTTATTGCCAACTTCCTGATAAACAGTTTTGAATGGAGCGATCTGGCTACTGAATGGCAACGCCACAAGATGAGTTACCTGAGTGAAGGGCCTAAATCGCTTAAAGCCGGATATCGTGAATGGGCAAATCGTCAGGATAATAATATCCACGGTTTGCTGGATGCTGCACAAAAATTCAGGATGCAGCTCAACAGGCTTTTCAGTCAGCCGCAAATTGACATGAAGTTTGTGGGTGAGCGCGTAACGGCGGCAGTAAACTATTTTTTCCCGGTGATGGATGCCATTGCGACCGGTCTTTTTGAAAAAATGGAAGAAGTAAAACGCATTCGCAAGGCTAAAGGATTTTATGAAGAACTGGCAGAACTTGAAGAAAACCAGACTGCAGCGGTAATACGGCTGATGAAATCGAAACTACTGATGGAGGTCGTAAATGATGGACAGCCAATCAGTCGTGAGAATCTGGTATCGCCGGAAATACTTTCATACAAAACGAAAAAACTGGATGTTATTCGTGGAACAATGAAACAGCATAATGCTTCGCTGCTTGAAGAACCGGAAGACGATTACGTAACAGAACGTTATGCCCCGAAAAAGAAGAAATCTACAGAGCCTAAAAAAACTACGCTGGAAGAAACGCATGAGCTTTGGCTGCAAAAAATGTCAGTTGAAGATATAGCGCGCGTCAGGAAATTAACCGAAACAACGGTTTTAAGCCATTTTGCAGGCCTAATACAGGGCGGAAAAGTAAAAGTAGAGGAAATGCTCTCGAAAGATAAAATAATCGCCCTGAGCGAAGCTTTTAAAGGATTTGAAGGTGAAGGTCTGGGAACTCTTAAGGAAAAGTTTGGCGATGAGTTCTCGTGGAGCGAATTAAAGCTTTACAAAGCCAGCCTTAGGGAATAAAAAAAGCGAACCAAACGGTTCGCTTTTTTATGAAGTATGATTTCTAAAATCGAATTGTCTAACAGTCTAAAAATCCAACAATCGAATAATCTGTGATTATAACCATGTAAGAACAAGAACTGCAGGGATAAAATAAATAACAATCGTTCTGGCACCGTCATATTCTTTAGCCATACGCTGGCCTAAAAGAAGGAACAACAATGTTACGCATGAAACAAGGCTTCCCCAGAAAGCGAATTCGGTTTCCCCGTTCATGATCATCTGGATAGCACCGATAACCGAAAAGGCTCCTGCAAAAACTTCAAGCACAAGGATAAGGAACAATGATTGCGGTACCATGTTTTTGATTGGTGTTTGTGCAAAGTGGCCTTTAAGCCATTCAACGTTTCCTTTCCAGTCAGCTACTTTATCATAGCCTGATTGTATGAAAGTTATACCCAAAAAAATCAAGGTGATAATGGTTGCGATGTGTGTGTACATAATGTTATTTTTTATGGATTAATCGTGTAAGTTTTATGGATAAGTCGGTTAAAATAATTTTAGCATTCCCGTTACGCTCAATGTGATACAGTGCGTCGCTAAGCTCTTTGAATATGTCGTTTATGTTGTTGCCGTTTACAAAAGGCGCAAAATTTTCAAGCTTGAATTTATCTACGGTCGGTTCCATGAAAACAAGTTCCTTAGCATTATAATTCAGCAATAATGCCTGACGGAACATATCGATGCAGAAATTCAGGAATTGTTTTTGAGCCTCACGGCCAATACCTGCAATAGCCTCGCTCCAGGCAATAAGATCCTGAATGGCAGCGGCATTACCCTTAGCACGGAAAGCGGCACGCACCCACATAACAAACCATTCTTCAAACGGATTGTCGTCATCGGTTTTATTCAGCAGGTGTAACGCTTTGTTATAGTTGCCCTGCGCCTGATGGGCAATTTTTAAGGCAGCACGCTGTTCGATATTTTCACGTGAAACAAGCGCCTCTACAATGGCTTTTTCTCCGAGCGGGCCAAAGTTAAGCACCTGGCAGCGTGACAGTATGGTTTGCAATATATCGTCCTGGCTTTCGGCAATGAGAAGGAAAACCGTTTTTTCGGGTGGCTCTTCCAGCAGTTTAAGCAGTTTGTTGGCTGTGGCCGTATTCATTTTGTCGGCCATCCAGATGATCATCACCTTATAGCCGCCTTCATAGGCTTTTAGCGAAAGAGATTTTACGATCTCGGTAGCTTCGTCAACACCAATCTGTCCCTGTTTATTCGCTATATCAATCTTTTTATACCAGTCGAAAAGACTGCCGTAGGGAGTTTCCTCTACGAACTCACGCCAGGCCTTTAAAAAATTGGCACTCACAGGGTGGCTTTTCACATCGCTGTTTGTTGACACCGGAAAAACAAAATGCAGATCGGGGTGCGACAGATTACGGAATTTCAGATTACAGGCTTCATTGCCATTGGTGTTCTCGCCGCCGGAGTTAGCACACAAAATATATTGCGCATAGGCAATAGCCATAGGTAAAGTACCTGAACCTTCGGGTCCTATGAAAAGTTGCGCGTGTGGAATACGCGATGATGAAGCACTCGTAGTAAGGTGGCTTTTAATATGTTCCTGTCCTAAAATTTCTGAGAAAAGCATGGGGCAAATATAACATAAACTTGCTAAGTCGCTGAGTTAAGAAATTACAGCTTTTTATTCATAAACGGCGTGCTGTACTTTCACGCCATTTCGTTTTGCCGGGAAATCGTTTAAAATTATCAGGTAACTGATGTATTCAGAAGCTTTTACCAAAAACATTTCTTTGGGTTTATGTTGTTCCAGTCCTGATTTGAGAGGACAATCGGGCATATCTTCTGTATTTATTTCGGCTTCATTCGTAAAATGAACAGGGTCGGAGTACCGTTCGGCAAGTTCCTGAAAAGTAAAACCAGATTCATAATTTGCCAGTATTGTTTTTTGTGCGGATTCTATTTCGGCTTCGGGTTGTTTGCGGTTGTCAAAAAAAATCATGGAGCAGTTATATATCACCTCATGGCTGGAACCAATAACTTTGTGTAAATCATGACCGTTTATAATTATATCCCCCGGTTTTTTTAGAGAATACATTTTAAAGATCTCCCCGTCATCTTCGTAATAAGTAAATGAAGATGTAATTTCTTTGTTTTTGTCAAAATAGTCTCTTGCTTCCTGTTCGGTAGGTGGTTGTTTTTGGGCAATTCCAACGGATGAAACAAACACAGAAAGAAGCAAGAGATAATATTTCATGTTGTTAGTATTGGTTAGGAACTTTTATAAGCGGCATATTCTACACGAATAGCTTTTATGGTTTGGTTCTCGGCATTTTTTTTAACGATGTGGTACCATCCCTTTTCGGCTGTAATAACGGTAAATACTTCACCGGCAGTATGTTCTTTAACCGCTTTTTCAAAAGTACCCACCATTTGCCCGTCCGTAAATTTCATCTCGGCAGCATTGGGATTCTTATCCATCGAATATTTTTTTATCAGGTCGGCAAAGGAAGTACCGCTGTTATATTCGGCAAATATTTCATTGGTTAGCCTGCTTATTTCCTCCTGAGCTAATTTTTTACCGTCCAGATAAATATAGCCAGCGTTATATGCAGTGGCCGATGTTGTTTCAATAAATTTATAAATATTCTTACCATCTACCACGACATCTCCGGGTTTATGGTTTTTCAGCAAATCGAATTTTTTATCCAGTTCGCTGATGTCAATTGTAGGATTTATGTGGCTTTCAATATAGTCTTTCGCCTGCGTGGGCGTTGGTATTTCCTGAGCTTTAGCTGTAAGCCAGAAAACGGGAACCAGAAGTAATGCAATTGTTTTCATAATTAGGGGGTATTTATGTTAAACAAAAAGGGTGAAATTACATTATTAGTTTATTCCGGTAATTTAATAGTAATGGATGCATTTCTTTCGGCAACTATAGGCCTATTTTTTTCATATCAAGCATTTAATGAAATCTAATATAAGATAAATCCTGTTACGAAATGCACACGAATACGTTTTCGTGAAAGATTAATTCGAATTTTCATTACATAAAACTTCCATTTCATGTAATAAATTCAATTTTAACACCTGTGTAAATCACTGGAATTCAATACTATAAAATAAGTTTAAAAATCTTTTTGAACAACTTATTGGCTATTTATTAACAGAAAGGCATATATTTGCCTTTCTACAATATCTAATAAAAACTAAAAGCCCATTAATGAAAACTCTTGCCGATATCAATTTTGCGAATAAAAAAGCCGTAATCCGTGTAGATTTTAATGTACCTCTGGATGAGAACTTTAAAGTAACTGACACTACCCGTATTGAAGCTGCTAAGCCAACAATTGATAAGATTCTTAAAGACGGTGGCAGTGTTATCCTTATGTCGCACTTAGGCAGGCCGAAAGGTGTTGAAGAGAAATATTCGCTGAAACATATTGTAGATAAGACATCTGAAATATTGGGTGTTAAAGTAAAATTTGTAAACGACAGTATAGGTGCTGAAGTAGAGCAGGCTGCAAAGGATTTAAAACCCGGAGAAGTGCTGCTTTTGGAAAACCTTCGTTTTTACAAAGAAGAAGAAGCTGGTGATGAAGGCTTTGCAAAAAAACTTGCAGGCTTAGGAGATGTTTATGTGAATGATGCTTTTGGTACGGCTCACCGTGCTCACGCTTCTACAACAATAATTGCAAATTATTTTCCTGAAAATAAAGTTTTTGGCGAGCTTCTTGCTAAGGAGATCGAAAGCCTTGACAAAGTATTAAGAAACAGTGAAAAGCCGGTAACGGCAGTATTGGGCGGATCTAAAGTTTCGTCTAAGATCACGGTTATTGAAAATATACTTGACAAGGTAGACCACCTGATAATTGGAGGAGGCATGACCTTCACATTTATCAAGGCTCAGGGCGGAAAAATTGGCGACTCAATATGTGAGGACGACAAGCAACAACTTGCCCTTGATATTTTGGCAAAAGCCAAAGAGAAGAACGTACAGATTCACCTGCCGGTAGATGTTATTGCTGCTGATGGCTTCAAGAACGATGCCCAAACACAGGTTGTTGATGTAACTGCGATTCCTGACGGTTGGCAGGGGCTTGACGCAGGGCCAAAATCGTTGGAAAACTTTAAGAAAGTTATCCTTGAGTCCAAAACCATTCTGTGGAATGGTCCGCTGGGCGTATTTGAGATGGAAAACTTTGCCAAGGGCACTATAGAGCTTGGTAATTTTATTGCAGAAGCTACTAAAAACGGCGCTTTCTCTCTTGTAGGAGGAGGTGACTCTGTAGCAGCCGTTAAGCAGTTTGGCCTGGAGCCAAAAATGAGTTATGTGTCTACCGGAGGAGGTGCCATGCTTGAAATGCTTGAAGGACGCACACTTCCTGGTATCGCAGCGATACAAGGGTAGTAGTGTTAAAGTTTATAATAGAAATCCAAAATTAAAGTTATCATACTTTGTTACTTTGTAATGCATTGTAATTTAACTGATTAAAAAAAGTAAATTAGATGAGTAAAAAGAAAACATTGTCACTGGTCTTTGCACTTTTCTCGTTTGCGGCATTTGCCCAGGAGAGTGCTCAGGCTGACATTACACCGGTTGCCCCAATTGCTAAAATTTCGTTCTTAGATTCTATTAAATCTACTTTCATCCGCCATAGCGAAATGGCTTGTGTTGACAGCCTTTGGATACAGGAACTTACGAACCAGGAGCTGTTTAACAACATGCAGGAAGACCTGTTAAGGGTTAACCCTGACATTGATGTAGATTTCAATCTTTCCAGTGAGGTTCTTAAAGAAAGGCTTGCTAAAATGGATGCTAAATCTCCATTTAATATTGAATATAGCAAAGGCCTTGAGAACATCATTAAATCGTATCTTAAAAACAGGCCAAGGTCATACGAAAGACTAATGGCTATTTCTGAATATTATTTCCCAATGTTCGAAGAGTACCTTGCTAAATACAATGTGCCTATCGAAATTAAATATCTTGCTGTTATTGAGTCGGCACTTAATCCACGCGCTAAATCCCATGTAGGCGCTACAGGACTTTGGCAGTTTATGTATCCTACAGGTAAACAATACAACCTTGAAGTTAACAGCTATGTAGACGAAAGAAGCGATCCTCTTAAAGCTACTGAAGCTGCTTGTCAATACCTTTCAAGCCTTTACAACATTTTTGGAGACTGGGACTTGGTACTAGCGTCATACAATGCCGGTCCGGGTAACGTAACCAAAGCTATACGTCGTTCAGGGTCATATAGCAATTACTGGAATATACGTAAGAACCTTCCTAAAGAAACTCAGGCGTATGTACCTACTTTCTTAGCTACGATGTACATTTATGAGCATGCTAAAGAACACGGAATTAAAGCTAAAAAAGCACCTCTCACTTATTTTGAGACTGATACTGTGATGGTAAAACGTCAGATGTCTTTCAAACAAATTGCCCAGTTGCTGGATGTTCCGGTTTCTCAACTGCAGTTGCTAAACCCTATTTACAAACTGGATGTTATTCCTTTTACAACTGAAAAAGCTCATTACCTGAGGCTTCCTAAAGATAAGATAGCGTTGTTTGCATCTAACGAAAAAGGAATCTATGCTTACATTGATTATGAAGATAATAAAAGAGAAAAACCATATTTCTTAGACAAACCGGAAACAGCAATTGCTTCGGTTAGAAAAGACAGTACTTCATCTAAAGCATTAGCTTCTAACGGGTCTTTCAAAAAAGAAAAGACTATCAGTACTAAAACTTACAGAGTGAAAAGGGGTGATAACCTTGGTGAAATCGCATCCAAATATGATGTTAGCATCACTGACTTAAGAAAATGGAATAAAATAAAAGGCAATAACATTCAGGCAGGTCAAACGTTAAAGATACAGAAAACAATAATGGTTACTACACCTGTAAAAGAAGAGGCTATTGCCGCGAAGAACACTAAAGATTCTGTAAATAATAAAGCTAATGCTGCTGTTGCCAATGCAAAAACGGCTGTGGCTTCTAATACTGAAACACAGGATACTGAAGAGGAAACTACAGAAGCAGTTGTTTCTGAACCAAAAACGGCCGTTGCCGCTACTACACCGGCATCTGCAAAAAAAGCAAAAGAATATAACTACGAGCAGCAACGTGATTATATTGTACAAAAAGGTGATTCGTTGTTCAGTATTGCAAGAAAACACCCTGGTGTAACGGTTGAGAACCTTAAAAGCTGGAATAAGATAAAAGGTGAAAGCATACAGCCCGGCATGAAACTTAAAGTTGGCGAAGGCCAGGTGAACTAATTTCTTTTGAAAATCGTATTTTGATGATAAGGCTTAAACAAACCCTTGTTTTGGTTTTTGTTCTTTGCTGTATTGCCTGCAAAAAGGATAAGCATGACGATGCCGATGCCTCAAAAGGCAATATCAATGAAATATCGATTGTGATAAGCGATGTGCTCTGGAACGGTGAAGTGGGCGACAGCCTGCGTAAAAGACTTGCCGCTCCGGTAGACGGGCTTACCCAGGAGGAACCGCTTTTTACACTAAATCAATTGCATGATAAATCGTTTGACGGCTCTTTAAAAAAGGGCCGTAACATTATCATGATCGACAAGGACAATGATGCCAAAAAAGGGTTCAGTTTTGTCCGCAATAATTACTGTGCTCCGCAAAACGTATTTACAATCAAAGGCAAATCGATAGACGAAATACTCGAACTTATCGATATGCATTCAGATGAAATAATACGTACCATCAGGCAGACCGAAATTGCCGAAAACCAACAACGTAATATCAAGAACGGGCTTTTGGATCAAAAGATAATCCTGAACCAGTATAATATTGATATTAAAGTTCCTTCTACCTATCGTTATGCTGTAAAAAATAAGGATTTTATATGGCTGAAGAAAGAAATTACGAGTGGTAACACCAACATTCTGCTTTACAAAGTACCATTTGAAGTTATTGAACGCAATAAGACCATCGCGACTGATATTATAAAAATGCGTGATTCTGTTGGAAGCCGATATATACATGGCAAGGAAGCCGGTACTTATATGGTAACTGAAGAAGCTTACTCACCCTATTTTTTTATGACGAGCTTTAACGATAAGAGTGCTTTTGAAACCCGAGGTAACTGGGAAATGAAAAACGACTTTATGAACGGTCCTTTCCTGAATTATGTCATTAGGGATAATAAGCACAACTGTTATCTGGTTATCGAGGGTTTTATTTATAGCCCTTCATCTCCTAAACGTGATTTGATTGTAGAACTCGAATCAATTATTAAGTCTGTAAAATTTACATGAAGCCGGAATTCAAAATAAAGCGATTTAACGAGCTTTCTCTTTCTGAGCTATACAAAGTTCTGCAAGTGCGCTCTGAAGTGTTTGTAGTGGAACAAAACTGCGTTTATCAGGATATAGATGGTAAAGATGAGAAGGCATTACATGTACTTGGCCTTTTAGAAGGTGAAATCGCGGCATATAGCCGTATTTTTTCACCGGGCGATTATTTTGATAATGCTTCGATAGGAAGGGTAGTAGTAAACCCAAAGTTCCGCGACCGTAAATGGGGTCATGACCTTATGATTGCTTCAATTGCCGTAATTCAGGAACATTACAATACACCAGCCATAACCATATCGGCGCAACTATACCTCAAAAAATTCTATGAGGGCCACGGCTTTGTACAGGATGGTGAACAATATTTGGAAGATGACATACCGCATATCAGGATGCATCGTTTATAGTGTTCAGTGTTCAGTGTTCAGTGTTCAGTAAAGTGAATTCATAAAGTTAGAAATAAAAAAAGCAGAACTATATAGTTCTGCTTTTTTACTTTTATAATGGCTTCAGCTATTGCGAACTGAATACTGAACACTGCCTACTGTTTAACAGCTTCACCGGTATAAACATTGTTATCCCTGTTTACATCAGCCATAAGATCTGCAGGATCTATCATAAGAACCTTAATTGCTTTTTTAGGCTTACTGATATTGAAATTATAGGTTTTATGTGCCCAGTCCCATTCCGGTAATACGGTTCTTTTCAGATTCGGGTACGGATTGTCTTTGGTATAATACATCATCCTTAACGGAATATAGAATGTTTCCTGTGTACCATCTTCATATACGGCAATAATATCGATAGACATTGGCATACGGCCAATACGCTCCAGCGTAACTTTGGTGTTGTTGCCATCTTCGCCTACTTTCAGGCTGTAATCAATAGTGTTTGTAGTAAGTGTCCAGTCTGTAAGATACCATCCAAGTTCGGCGCCACTCACTTTTTCTGCAGTACGTGTAATATCGTTTGGTGTAGGGTGAGTAAACTTATAATCGGCATAGTAACGCTTTAGTGTTTCGGCCAGTTTCTCTTCACCAATCAGGTAACCCAGTTGCGAGAGGAATATTGAACCCTTACTGTATGATGCTATGCTGTATAGCATGTTTAGGTCAAAGCGGTCTGCCTGTGTGCTTAAAGGCTGCTCTTTACCTGTTTTTACCATGTAAAAATAGTTGCTGTAGGAACTTGCAAAAGGATTTGCCTGTTCTTCTTTTTTATCTTTTGGAGGCATTAGTGTATGCATTGCCAGATCTTCGATGTAAGTAGTAAAACCTTCATCCATCCATCCGTGTTTGCTTTCGTTAGATGCCAGTATATGCTGAAACCAAGAGTGACCAAATTCGTGAGCAGTTACTCCTACAAGCCCTTCATAGTTACGACCTGTAATAAGGGTACACATGGCATATTCCATACCACCATCGCCACCCTGAATTACAGAGTATTGCTTGTATGGATATTTACCTACAATCTTGTTGTAGTAGGCAAGTATCTCGGCTGTTTTAGGCTGAAGCCTTTTCCATCCGTCCTGGTTTTCAGGTGTGTTTTTGTAGAAGAAGTGAAGTTCTGTATTGTTTTCGCCCATAATCATGTCATGAGCAAAATTCGGGTCAGCGGCCCATGCAAAGTCATGCACGTTTGGCGCTACAAAATGCCAAGTAAGGGTTTTGGCTTTTTTAGGATATTTTACCTCTACGCCTGAATCCTGATAGCCTTTGCCTATTTCATTTTTGTTTTGAAGGTACCCTGTACCACCAATAGTATAATCTTTATCGATGGTAATGTTCACGTCAAAATTACCCCATACGCCATGGAATTCACGGGCAATGTATGGATTAGCATGCCAGCCTTCAAAATCGTACTCGGCCATTTTAGGATACCATTGTGTCATGGAAAGGGCTACACCTTCGGCGCTGTTTCTTCCGCTACGGCGAATCTGCACAGGTACCTGCCCTTCAAAATCAAGTGTAAATGTTGTTGATTGCCCCGGAAGGATAGCTTTTGGCAACGTAACTTCAAGAACAGTTCCTTTCACTACATTATTGGCAGCAACACCATCCTGTTTCAGGTTGTTTATTTTAAGATAACCAATTTCGTCCGGCTTAAGCTGGCTGATTCGGCTTTCGTAAGTTGTTTTTTCGGGTGTTTTAAAAGTTTTTACCATCCTTTTGTCCGGATCGGAGATAGCCTGAAGTCGTGCATCCATCTCACTTCCCGGCTGAAAAGCATTGTTGTAAAGGTGGTAAAACACGCGGTTAAGCGTATCTTTCGAGTTATTGGTATAAACCAATTGTTGCTTACCGGTATAGCGATACGTTTTTACATCCATAGACACATCCATTTTGTAATCTACGTGCTGTTGCCAGTACCCCGGATTAGGATTGTTTTGGGCAAAAAGGGCGGAAGCCCATAGTAATGCCAGTAGTGCGAATTTTTTCATGGGTTAAAAATAAAAAAAATGGAAGGGATTGGGCCCTTCCATCTTTATAAAATTTAAAAATGATTATTTGCCTCTCGAAACCTTATCCGCAAGGATAATAGCGTTATAAGCATTTATTATTTTTCCGGTTCTTGACAGTTCGCTAAACGATCTTGTATCTCTTGGGTCACCGCCAAGGTTTACTTTTATGCCCACAGGAATACCAGAATCCATGATGATTTTCTTAATCTGAGGAGCAGTAAGCTTAGGATAGTAAGCACGGATTAGTGCCGCTACACCTGCTGCATTAGGCGAAGCCATAGAAGTACCCTGAAGGAATTCATAGTTATTGTTTGGCGTTGTAGCATAAATTCTAACACCCGGGCTAAAAATATCTACTTCTTGTTTACCATAGTTAGAAAAATCTGCCAATAGTTCAGGGCCATAGTTGTAGCTGATAGCACCAATAGTCAGGAAGTTATCAGCAATTTCAGGACCACCCACTTTTGAGTCGTTAGGATAACGCTCGGCTGTTTTTCCATCTTTGTTCAGGTCCATACCTTCATTACCGGCAGCACAAACGATAAGAACGTCTTTGTCTGCAGCATATTTAATAGCATCATAAACCCAGTCGCTGTGTGTAGAGAAGTATTTACCAAAGCTTCCGTTAATTACTTTAGCACCGTTGTCAACAGCATAACGTATAGCAAGGGCAACGTCTTTATCGTACTCATCACCATTTGGCACAGCTCTTACAGCCATAATTTCAACCACATTGCTTGCAACTCCGTCACCACCAAGGTTGTTACCTCTTGTCTGAGCGATAATACCCGCTACGTGAGTACCGTGTTTAGCGCCATCGGCAACAGGACCAATAACGTTGTTGTTACCATATTTTTTATCGTTGATGTCGTTAGGATTGTCACCAACAATCTTACGTCCGTCAAATTTAGGATTCAGGTTGTATTCAAGCTGATCTTCAAAATGGTCTTTAGCTTCTTTAAGCTCTTTTTCCAGTTCGCTCATGGGAACCTGTGTAAGAATGTAACTTAACTGAGGTTTTAGCTCGTTAATAAGCGGATCAGACGATTTCAGGTTTTGAAGATCCTGAGCGGTATAAGTGTCTTTTTTCAGCTCAGCTTTGATCTTGTTATTAGCATTGATGATATAATCAATTTTTTGAAGTTCAGTTTTAGCTTCTTTACTTTCTTTATCATACTCAGCTTTAGCTCTTTTGTAAAGGGCCGAACCATCGTCACCTTTTTTCATGATACGAACAAACTCAAGGTTTTCGTTTTCTGCATCACCTAAAAAGTTCCAGCCGTTTACGTCGTCAATATAACCGTTGTTGTCGTCATCTTTACCGTTATTAGCAATCTCTTTTGGGTTATTCCAGATTACCGGTGCAAGGTCCGGGTGTTTAACATCTACACCGGAATCTACTACACCAACAATTACTTTTTTGCTTTTTCTACCTTTAAGAAGCTCATACGCTCTGTCTACACTCATTCCCGGAATCGTGTCTTTAACAAGGTCAAGGTCGCTCCATCTTTTTTCCTGAGTTTCTGTCAGCGGTGCTTTTTTAGCGGTTATCGGCGCCGTAATGGTAATTGGCTCAGCCGTTATTTTTGCTGTACCACAGCTTGCAAGGGCCAGTGCCAGTGCTGCCGAAAGGTAAATTGCTTTGAATTTCATATTTTCTAAATTACAATATTTTAAGATAGGTCTAATTTAAACGCGTTTTGTTACACAAATCGTAACACTTAACATTAAATTAAGATGTATAAACGTATTCTGAAATGAAGATGTAGGATTTTACAACCGGAAGGACTGATGGTAAAAAAAGGAACCCGCAGTATAGTATTTGGCGGATTGTCTACTAACTCAATCTGTTTCAATAGCTCCCGCGGGTCATTAATAGACTCGCAAAAACCGAAAACGTTACAGAAAATTATTAAAAAATTAAATTATTATTTATTCCTCGAATTATTCTGATAATTAGAGGATGTCTTCAAAAGAATGAAGTTCTTTCAGGCGTACACCTTTTTCGGTATGCTCAACAGTAATAATCTGGTTATGTGCATCGTGTTCAAGGAAAAGGTAATACCCTTTATCGGCAGCCTCATTTAAAAATGTTGCTTTTTCGTCAATCGTCAAAAGAGGGCGTGTATCATAACCCATAACATAAGGAAGCGGAATATGCCCTACAGTTGGAAGTAAATCGGCCATGAAAACAATGGTTTTGCCATTGTGATTGATATGAGGTATCATTTGCTTTTCGGTATGGCCGTCTGCAAACAGTATCCCAAAGCCAAGTTCGCTTTGTTCCAGAAAACCGGCTTCCGGCCTTTGTATGAATTTTAGCTGACCGCTTTCCTGCATTGGCAATATGTTTTCGCTAAGAAAAGATGCCTTTTCTCTCGCATTTGGTTTTGTAGCCCATTCCCAGTGGTTCTCATTAGTCCAGAAATGTGCATTTTTAAACGCCGGCTCATATCCGGTTTTGTCTTTGTTCCACTGAACGCTTCCGCCACAATGGTCAAAATGAAGATGTGTCATAAATACATCGGTAACATCATCACGACTAAAGCCATGTTTTGCCAATGACTTATCAAGGCTATGGTCTCCCCACATCGAGTAAAAACCAAAGAACTTTTCGCTTTGCTTGTTGCCCATTCCTGTATCAATCAATATCAGGCGGTTACCATCTTCAACAAGCAGGCAGCGCGCGGCAAGATCAATCAGGTTATTATTGTCGGCAGGATTAGTTTTGTTCCAGATGGTTTTAGGAACCACTCCAAACATGGCACCGCCATCAAGCTTAAAGTTACCGCTTTCTATAGGGTATAATTTCATCAGAGTAAATTTAGTGGTGCCAAATTAACAATTTTGCTGCAAAGATTAGCCATAAGCTTTCGTTATAGCACTATTGTTATAAAAATCAGCGCTATTATTGCATTATCTAAAAATGTGGTATCTTTGCACTAAATTTAGACTAATTATACGTTTATAAATCATGATAAAAGTATCTGACACAGCAAGAAAGAGGGTAATTTCTCTTATGGAGGATGATGGTTTTGATGCTGCTACCGACTATGTAAGGGTAGGTGTGAAAAGCGGCGGATGTTCAGGTTTGTCTTATGATCTTAAATTTGACAAGGAACTGGGCGAAAATGACAAAGTATTTGAAGATAACGATATAAAAATTGCCGTAGATAAAAAAAGCTTCCTGTATTTAGCAGGTACAATCCTGGAATATTCAGGCGGGCTTAACGGTAAAGGTTTTGTATTCAACAATCCAAATGCGCAAAGAACCTGCGGATGCGGGGAAAGTTTCTCTCTTTAATAATTTAAAGATTGAAGAATTAAAAATTTAAAGATTTAAAAGGCGTGACAAAAACCTTTACGGAATTTGAAGTATATCAGAAATCGATAGTTCTTGCAAAAGAAATTTTCAGATTAGGATACACAGAGTTTTGAAAAGGAATATGGCTTTAAGGATCAGATTAAAAGAGCGGTAGTTTCTATAAGTAATAATATTGCCGAAGGCTCTGAATATAATAACAACAAGCAATTCATTAGGTTTTTGAGGCATTCCAAAGGGAGCTGTGCTGAAGTGAGAAGTATGTTGATTTTGTGTAAGGAGCTCGAGTTTTGTAATGAAGAAGAGACTAAAAAGGCAATTGAATTAAGTATTGAAATTTCTAAGAATCTATCAAAATTTATAGAGTATTTAAAATCGAGGGTTTAAGGAGCAATCTTTAAATTATTAAATTTTAAATCTTTTAATAAACTAATAATGAGTAAGTACACTGAAGAGGAATTAAAGATCGAACTTGAGAACAAAGAATACGAGTACGGTTTTTATACTGACATTGAATCTGAAACATTTCCTATTGGGCTTAACGAAGACGTCGTAAGGGCACTTTCTAAAAAGAAAGAAGAGCCTGAATGGATGACGGAGTGGAGGCTTGAGGCTTTTCGTGCCTGGCAGGAAATGATTGAGCCGGAATGGGCTAACGTACATTATGAGAAGCCTGATTTTCAGGCAATATCATACTATTCTGCGCCAAAAACGGTTGATCCTAATAAAACGCTTGACGATGTAGATCCAGAGCTATTGGCGATGTACAAAAAGCTTGGAATATCTCTTGATGAGCAGAAAAAAATGAATAACATAGCAATGGATATTGTGGTAGACTCGGTATCAGTGGCTACAACATTCAAGAAAACACTTGCTGAAAAAGGCATCATATTCTGCCCGATTTCTGAGGCTATAAAAGAACACCCGGAGTTGGTTAAGAAATACATAGGTTCGGTAGTGCCGCAAAAAGATAACTTTTATGCAGCGCTTAACTCGGCGGTATTCTCTGATGGTTCTTTCTGTTATATCCCTAAGGGAGTACGTTGCCCAATGGAGCTTTCAACCTATTTCCGTATTAACCAGGCGGGTACAGGACAGTTTGAACGTACGCTTGTAATTGCCGATGAAGGCAGTTATGTGAGTTACCTTGAAGGTTGTACTGCACCATCGCGTGATGAGAACCAGCTGCATGCTGCAGTCGTGGAACTTATTGCAATGGATGATGCAGAAATTAAATACAGCACAGTACAAAACTGGTTCCCTGGTAATAAAGAGGGTAAAGGTGGTGTATTCAACTTTGTAACAAAACGTGGTCTTTGCGAAAAGAACGCTAAAATTTCATGGACACAGGTAGAAACAGGTTCTGCTGTGACATGGAAATATCCAAGCTGTGTGCTTAAAGGAGATAACTCTATTGGAGAGTTTTATTCTATTGCGGTAACTAATAACTTTCAGCAGGCAGATACAGGAACAAAAATGATTCACCTTGGTAAAAACACTAAGAGTACGATCATTTCTAAAGGTATATCGGCAGGTAAATCGCAAAACAGCTACCGTGGTCTTGTACAGATAGGGTCGAGGGCAGAAAACGCACGTAACTTCTCGCAGTGTGACTCATTATTGATGGGTAACAACTGTGGTGCGCATACTTTCCCGTACATCGAGTCTAAAAATACTACGGCTAAGATAGAACATGAGGCTACTACCAGTAAAATTGGTGAAGATCAGGTATTCTACTGTAACCAGAGGGGTATCCCTACTGAGAAAGCGATTGCGCTTATCGTAAACGGTTTCAGTAAAGATGTACTGAACAAACTGCCGATGGAATTTGCCGTTGAAGCGCAAAAACTACTTGAGATTTCGTTAGAAGGATCAGTGGGATAAAGAGTTTCGGGTTTTGAGTTTAGTGTTGAACTGCGCCCGACAATAAGAATTTAGAATATACAAACAATAATAAATAAGGGAATGAGGAATTGGGTTTGAGTAGAACCCAGAACCCAAAACCCTGAACCCGAAACAAATAGTAATGTTAAGTATTAAGAATTTACACGCTCGTGTTGAAGATAAAGAAATCCTGAAAGGGATTAACCTTGAAGTAAAAGCTGGTGAAGTACACGCTATCATGGGTCCTAACGGATCAGGAAAGAGTACGCTTTCATCAGTAATTGCCGGTAAAGAGGATTATGAAGTAACTGATGGTGAGATCATCCTTGAAGGTGAAGACATTGGCGAACTGGCTCCTGAAGAAAGAGCGCACAAAGGTGTTTTCCTTTCGTTCCAGTACCCTGTAGAAATTCCGGGAGTATCGGTTACTAACTTCATGAAAACTGCTATCAACGAGAGCCGTAAAGCAAAAGGACAGGATGAAATGCCTGCTAACGAAATGCTTAAGCTTATCCGTGAGAAAAGCGAAATGCTGGAGATAGACCGTAAATTCCTTTCCCGTTCGCTTAACGAAGGATTTTCAGGCGGTGAGAAGAAACGTAACGAAATCTTCCAGATGGCAATGCTTGAACCAAAAGTTGCTATTCTTGACGAAACAGATTCCGGTCTTGATATCGATGCACTTCGTATTGTTGCAAACGGTGTGAACAAGCTTCGCAGCGAAGACAACGCGGTTATCGTAATCACGCACTACCAAAGGCTTCTTGACTATATTGTTCCTGATTTTGTACATGTACTTTACAACGGTAAGATCGTGAAATCGGGAGGTAAAGAACTTGCCCTTGAACTTGAAGAAAAAGGTTACGACTGGATTAAATCGGAGAACTAAGATGGATTTGAAAGAAAAGCTATTATCTTCTTTCATGGCTTTTGAGGAGCGTGTTGATGTGGATTCCGATTTACACGAAGTACGTACTGAAGCCATAAAGAATTTTGAAACCAAAGGCTTTCCTACCAAAAAGGAGGAAGCATGGAAATATACATCGCTTAATGCGGTGCTAAAGAACGATTTCAGCGTTTTCCCTAAAAAGGAAAACGTAGTAGAATATGCTGATGTGAAGAAGTATTTCATCCACGAAATCGACACTTACAAAGTGGTGCTTATTGATGGTGTTTTCAGTTCGTTCCTGTCGTCTACGACGCATGAAGGGGTTGATATCTGCCTTATGTCATCGGCACTTACCAAACCAAAATATAAAGAGATTGTTGATACTTACTTCAACAAGATCGCAAATACTGAAGACAGCCTTACTTCGTTAAATACAGCATTTGCAAGCGAAGGCGCTTACATCAACATTCCTAAAGGAAAGATTGTAGATAAGCCTATCGAGATCATGTGTTTCTCTACAGGAAATGAGGCTGCGCTTATGGTTCAGCCACGTAACCTTGTAATTGTGGGTGAGAATGCTCAGGTACAAATTATTGAAAGACACCAGAGCCTTAACGGGAATCCGGTGCTTACAAATGCTGTAACCGAGATATTTGTACAGGAAAGAGCAGTTGTTGATTATTACAAGATTCAGAACGACCTGCAAAGCGCTAATTTAGTGGATAACACTTATATCGCTCAAAAAGCAAACAGTAATGCATCGGTACACACTTTCTCTTTTGGAGGTAATATTACCCGTAATAACCTGAATTTTTACCATCAGGGTGAGCGCGTCGAAAGTACGCTTAAAGGAATTACCATCATTGGCGATAAACAGCTTGTAGACCATTACACGCTTGTGCAGCATGCTGAACCTAATTGTGAAAGCCACCAGAATTACAAAGGTATTTTTGATGATAACGCTACGGGTGTTTTCAACGGTAAGATTTATGTTGAGAAAGAAGCTCAGAAAACAGATGCTTTCCAACAGAATAACAACATACTTTTAAGCGATAAAGCCACTATAAATGCTAAGCCACAGCTTGAGATTTTTGCTGATGACGTAAAATGTTCTCACGGTTGTACAATAGGCCAGCTGGATGACAATGCCATGTTCTATATGCAAAGCCGTGGTATACCTCAAAGAGAGGCTAAAGCATTACTTATGTATGCATTTAGCAATGAGGTTATCGAGAGCATCAGAATTCCGGAACTTAAAAACAGGATTACTAAGCTTATTGCCTCTAAATTGGGTGTAAGTATGGGTTTTGACCTTTAATATAGTATCACTGAAACAATATATAAGCCTCCATTTGGGGGCTTTTTTTATTCCATCTATTCGCTTTCTTACAAATCTTTATTTAGAATTAATAAAAATAATTTGGATATATAAATCGCTAGAGTTAGTTTTGCATTCTATTTAGAATTAATCTAACTAAAGTTAGTAATGTACAAGCAAGCACAAGCGTTTTTATCTATAGTATCCTTTATAAGCTTCTCTACATTAGCTCAGGAAACCGCTACAGATACTCTTAAACCCGCTACAAATACACAATTGGAAGAAGTGGTGGTAACCGGACAGATAGAGCCTCAATCCATAAAAAAATCGGTTTTTAATGTCCGTGTTATATCTGCTGAAGATATAAAACGCCAGGCGGGAAACAACCTCGCAGATGTTCTTAACCAATACCTGAATATAACTGTTAGACCAAATAATGAGTCGGGCCGGTCTACAGTTTCTATGTTTGGTCTGGATAGTAATTATCTTAAAGTGCTGGTAGATAACGTTCCGTTAGTAAGCGATACAGGACTGGGTAATAATGTAGACCTTACGCAGATAAATCTTGATGATGTTCAGCAAATTGAGATTATAGAAGGGGCAATGGGTGTAACCCATGGAGCAAATGCAGTTAGTGGTATCATTAACATTATTACTAAAAAGAATAGTAAAAATAAATGGGAACTGAGCGCTACGGTTCAGGAAGAAACCATAGGCGACGAATATGTTCCTTTTGGAGACAAAGGGCGCCATATTCAGGCTTTAAGGGTAGCACATACCATTAACGACAATTGGTATGCATCTGTAGGAGGCAACAGGAATGATTTTAAAGGCTATATTGATGAAAGGGGAGGGCGTGACTATACGGCTTATGATCCTGCAAATCCGGATCCTGAGCACGACAGGGGATATAGCTGGCTGCCAAAAGAGCAATATTTTACCAATGCACTGGTGCGGTATCAAAAAGGGAATTTCAGGATTTTTTACAAATTCGATTATTTTGATGAGCACCTTGATTATTACGATCCTGTGGTTACTGACGAATTTGTGACAGGTGTGGGTACGTATCGTGTCTCAAATGACAGGCGTTATGATACTAATAAATTTTACCATCACTTAAATGTTGTGGGTAAGGTTTTGGGTCGCAATTATAATGTGTCTGTGTCGCATCAACGACAGAAAAGGGATGTAGAAACCTTTAAATATTACATACAGACGGGCGAAGAGGCCAACAATAAAAGCGAAACTTACCAGGATACAGAAGTGCTATATTCTACAGGTAACATCAGTAATATACTAAATAACAAAAAAATAGATGTTCAGGTTGGCTATGAGGCGGTAAACACTAATGGTTATACATCGTCTTTAGGTGGTGTTTTTAATAACCCGGATCAACAGGGTGTAAATCTCAATAAAAGATTAGAGAACTATGATTTATTTAGTGCTGCTGAAATTGCAGTTACAGAGCGATTCTCTATCCGTCCGGGAGTTCGCTATTCTTTTCAGTCAAGGTTTGAAGACCAGTGGGCTGCTTCTTTGGGATTAAGACAATTATACACTAACGGGCATGAAGTTAGAGCTTCATACGGAAGATCGTACAGAACCCCTACCTACGATGAGCTTTATACCTACATGGTAGATGCAAATCATGACATACGAGGAAACGAAGACCTTAAGCCAGAAACTGCAAATTCTTTTGAGTTAAGTGGAAAGAAAACAACTTTTTACGAATCAGGACTTCAGCTTGTAAATACTGCTGCAGCGAGCTATATAACTATTGATGACCGTATTGAGCAGGTAATAGTTGGTTTTAATCCTAACCTTCAATACAAGTTTATCAATATTGATAAATACCAAATGTGGAATTTCTCAACCACGCATCAGCTTAACTATAAAAACTGGCAGGCTAAAGCGGGTCTTATCGTTGTGGGTATCTCAAGAGATCTTAGTAACGGGGTTGTAAAGGCAGATGATAAATTCCTGTATAATGTCCAGTTTAATACAAACGTGGCTTATACGGTTCCGAAATGGAATACAATATTTACACTATACTACAAGCTGAATGGAAAAACTCAGCAGTATGTAGAAAATGGATCACTTTCAACGCCTGAATATATACTACAGGATATTGAAGGATTCAGCCTTATGGATGCATCGGTAAGAAAGACCTTCTTTGAAAAAAAGTTCGACGTTACATTTGGCGCAAGAAATATCTTTGATGTAGTGAATATACGTTCGAGTGTAGCTTCTAATGCCGGAGCTCACTCTGCCGGATCTACCAGCCTGCTTATGGGATATGGCAGGTCTTATTTCCTGAAACTTACGTACAACCTCAATATTTAATATTTTATATATGAAAAAAATAGCTCTTTTATCATTTGCATTCATGACACTGGCTGCCTGCAGTGGTGATGATAACAGTAAAATAGACCCAATAATTCCTGTTTCAGACGGAACGGTTTTTGGAAGCGCAGAACACCCACTTAACATAGGCGGTGCTACACAAGGTAATCAGGTATATGTAGACCTTAGCGGCGAAGCCGCCGCTGCGACACCACGCGATGCATGGGAACTTGGTTTCTATTCAGGGTCTGAAGCACATGTGGTGATAAACGGATCGATAGGTATGGCAGTAAAAAAACTGGAAACTACCGATATTACTACTGTTCAGCAATCTGATGCTACAGTGGCTGTTGGTACTTTCCAGGCAGAAAACATGGCCTATGTTGATAATCCTACGGGAGATATCAACAGTACTGCCTTTGGTAGCATTGCAGAAAGTGAGGCTGCTGCAAGCGTATATCTTGTAAATCTTGGTAACAGTGTGCCTACAGAAAAACCGGCTGCGGGATCTACAAATGTTGCAGGTGCACAAAGAGGATGGAAAAAAGTAAAAGTATGGAAGGATGGATCAGGTTATAAACTGCAGTATGCTAACCTTGATGCTACAACGCCTACAACTGTTTCCATAACAAAAGATGCCGCTTATAATCATGTTTTCTTTAGCCTTGTAAATGGTGTTGAGGTAAAAGCGGAGCCTGTGAAAGCACAATGGGATCTTAACTTTACAACATTTACCAATGAAGTGTTTCAAAATGGTGTTTCAGCGGGCGCATATTTCTATTCAGACTTTATTGTTCTTAACAACAAAGCAGGCGTAAAAGCTTTTAAAGTTGAAGGTGATGCTGCTGCATATACAGCATTTACACTGGCGAATGTTGAGGAACATGACTATAGTGCTGACCAAAGAACTATTGGTGCTGACTGGAGAGATGTATTTACCAGAGCGGTATTTAATAATGTTTTCTTTGTTGTGAAAGACGCAGAAGGTAATATTTATAAAATCAGATTTATCTCTATGGTAAGCACTGAAGGCGAAAGAGGTTTCCCTGTTTTCGAATACCAGTTGCTTAAATAATATAATGAGTTAGTTTTTGTTTTATTTTGAATCCCGGCGGGTAGTACATTCCTGTCGGGATTTTCGATTTTTAAGGAGGTTTAACAGCTTTTTGGTTTCGAAACTCATAAATACTTCTTTAGCGAGAAAAAAAATCCCCCAGAAGCGCTATTTTACCCTAACAATAAACAAAAACCCCCTGACTGTTCCGTCAAGGGGTTCTTCAGCAGGCAAAATAGTAAACCTGCATTTATATATAATGGCGCTAAAAAATTATTTAGATTTTTTAGCTGGGTCAGCCTTTTTAACTTCAGCTTTTTCTTCCTTTACGGTTGCCTCTGCTTTTTTAGCCGGTTGCGCAGTTGCAGGCTGTGCCTGTGTAGCTGGTTTTACTTCTTTAGCAGCGGGAGCTGCCGTTTGTGTTGTCTGAGCCGGTGTAGCTGGTTGTGTAGGAGTCTGAGCCGGTTTTTCCTGTGCCATTGCCATAACACCTGTTAGCATTAGGGCGCTTAAAAATACTTTTTTCATGTGGTTTTTATTTTTTTTGATTTATTTCCGTGTTTAGATTAGTGCAACTATAATGCCGACGAACCTGAACCTATAGCAATGGATTGTGTATTTTTAAATGTAAGATATTGATAATCAGTGTTTTTTATATTTAAAAATATGTTTAGCAGCTACATAGTGATTAAATACTGAAACTGAATAAATTGTAGAAAATGTAGAGATTCTGTAGAAATTTCTGTGGAAAACAGCGATTTATGTATAGCTGAATTTCAATGCAAATTGGGTAGTAAGAAATAATCAATCAATTGAATTACCTTTGCGGCATGCAAAAAGGGCAATATACATATCCAAAACAGGAAAAACTGAAAAGCCGTACCACGATAGACCTCATGTTTACCGAAGGGAAATCGGTTTCTAAATATCCGTTGCGTTTGGTATATGTTCCTATTGATGAAGCTTATACTGATGGTGCTCCACTTAAAATGGGTGTTTCGGTGTCGAAAAAACATTTTAAAAGGGCGCATGACCGCAATTATTTTAAGCGCCTGTTGCGTGAGACTTATCGTCATCATAAGCATATTATTACAGACAGGCTTGACCGCCCATATGCTTTTATGTTTTTTTATCAGACCAAAGACCGTCTTTCGTTTGAGGAAATAAATACTAAAACCATTCAGCTTTTCGAAAAATTCGCTGCTCAGGAACAGCTGTAGTATTTACTTTTAGTTTGCTCACACTAAGAGTAATGGCTTTTGCGTTACAAGGGTAAATCACCAACCCTATGAGAACAATCATTGTATTTATTTTTTTGCTTGTACTGAGCGGCTGTAAAGAGGATGCCAACCATTACAAAGAAGATTCGGCTATTGCAGCCGTAGAAGAAGCACCAGCGGCGGCTGTAAGCATGGCACCGATGGAGAATGCCGATAAGGCAATTCCTGACGGCGGAGTAGCATATCCTGAACAAAAGATCATTAAGAATGCTAACCTGCGTTTTGAAACGGACGACCTGCCCGCAACGGCAGAAGCTATAGCCAAGAGCGTAAAAAAATATCAGGCCCACGTACAGAATGACACTGAAGGCAAAACACGCTATGAGTTAACCCGCACCATGACCGTTCGCATACCGGCTAAGTATTTTGATGCATTTATGGCAGATATAAGCAAAGGGGTAAAGTACTTTGACACCAAGGAAATATCATCTCTTGATGTTACCGAAGAATATATTGATACTGATGCGCGCATTAAAGCCAAGAAAATTTTAGAACAGCGCTATCTGGAGCTTATTGGGAAAGCAAAAAAAGTATCGGAGATTTTGGAGATTGAGAAGGAGCTGTCTGCAATACGTGAAGAAATTGAAGCTAAAGAAGGGCAGTTGCGTTATATGAAAAGCCGGATTGCACTTAGCACCATCAATATTGAATTTTATAAGGAAACGGCTGAACAGCCTGATGCAACAGTGTCTTTTGGTTCTAAAATGTGGAACGCCATTGTATCCGGATTTAACAGCCTTTCAAGTTTCTTTATCGGTTTGCTTTACTTTTGGCCTTTTATCCTTATTTTCGTGATTGCTTTCCTTATTGTGAGGAAAAAACTAAAGAGAAAGAAATATGTTGGGAATTCTTAAAAGAAGATATGTGGTGCCTGCAGCGGCATCGGCGTTTTTATTTGTTGGGGTGAGCTTTAAGAATGATTTCTTTGAGATCGCCAAGCAGATAGAGATATTTACAACCCTGTTTAAAACGGTAAACAATAACTATGTAGATGAGGTAAACCCGGGGCAGTTGATGGATAAGGCCATCAAGAGCATGCTTACTGACCTTGACCCATATACGGTATACTTTAACGAACAGGATGTAGCCAAATTTAAGATAAACAATACCGGAGAATACACCGGAATAGGTGCGCTTATTACCCGTAAAGAAGGAAAACTTATCGTAAAAGAACCTTATAAAGATTATCCTGCCGATAAGGCAGGGCTAAAAGCCGGCGACGAAATTATTCAGATAGGCGATGTAAACCTTGTTGATTTTAAGGAAGATGCAGGTGAACTGCTTAAAGGAACCAAAAATACCAAAGTAGATATTAAATATGTTCGCCAGGGCAAGACCTATACTACGCAGATAGTACTTAACGAGGTGGATATAAAAGCCGTACCGTTTTTTGGTATGGTAGGAAAAGATACAGGCTATATTGTGCTTTCGCAGTTTAACGGTAAGGCATCATCTGAAACGAAGGCTGCTTTGCTGCAGCTTAAGGCTGATGGGGCAAAAAGCATAATTCTTGACCTGAGAGGTAATCCGGGAGGTTTGCTAAATGAAGCCGTGAACGTATGTAACCTTTTTGTGCCCCAGGGGGAAATTATCGTTACAACAAAATCGAAAAACGAAAACTACAACAATACCTATAAAACCCAAAAACCACCAGTAGACCTTGAAATTCCGTTAGTGGTGCTGGTAAATGGAAGCAGTGCTTCGGCATCAGAGATTGTTTCGGGTGCGCTTCAGGACCTTGACCGTGCCGTAATTGTGGGTAGCAGAAGTTTTGGTAAAGGATTGGTTCAGCGACCGCTTGACCTTACTTACGGAACTCAGGTAAAAGTTACCATATCACGTTATTATACGCCGTCGGGCAGAGGTATACAGGCTCTTGATTATGCTCACAAAGATGCCGACGGTAAGGCAATACGCATCGACAAAAAAGACTATAACGCCTTTAAGACTAAAAAAGGAAGAACGGTTTATGACGGAGGAGGAATTTTGCCCGATGTAGAACTGGAAGAGGCAAAACAAAGTCCGATATCAGACGCATTGGTTAAAAACGATGGCATTTTTAACTATGCGACAACTTATTACTATAAAAATCCAAACTTAGGCACTACCATACCAACGATAACGGATGCCGACTTTGAAGCCTTTAAGCAATCGCTCAAAAAAGATAACTTCCAGTTTGATACTGAAACTGAAAAATCACTTAAAGCAATGATGGAAGTTGCCAAAAAAGAGAAGATAGATGCAAGTATTTCGGCAGAATACCAGCAATTGCTGGCCGCGCTGCAAAAAAGTGAAGAAAAGGAACTGAATTTGCACAAGCAGGAAATCAAAGACCTGCTGCTTGATGAACTTATTAAGCGTTACCAGTATAAAGAAGGACTGTATAAGTACTATGTAACAAGCAATCCTGAAATTAAAAAATCGGTGGCATTACTTAGTAATACGGCAGAGTATAACAAGATACTTTCTAAATAATAACCAAAGCCCTCTGCCACAGGCATGAGGGCTTTATAATTTATAATAGTCATGGTAAAGCCTATAATTCAGCCTTTAGACCTGATCGAACTGGTAAAGGCCAATGATGTTGTTATTATAGATGCCGGTAATGTTGTAAGCTATGGCATGCAGCATTTAAAAGGAGCTAAACATATAGACCTGAATACCGATATGGCGAATGTTCCGGATAATGCCGCAAAAGGGGGGAGGCATCCGCTTCCTGATCCTGTTTCTTTTGGAGCTGTGCTGGGAAGGCTTGGTATAAAACCTCACAGCCACGTTGTGGTATATGACGATAAGAATGGGGCATTGTCGGCGGCGCGCTTTTGGTGGATGCTAAAAGCGGCGGGCCATAAAAATGTCCAGGTTTTAAACGGAGGAGTGACTGCAGCGGCAAAAGCAGGATTTCCACTAAGCGATCTGGTAGAGCTTTCGGAACCGGCAGCGCCTTATGTTTTTACCCAATGGCAATTGCCTCAGGCTTATATAGATGATGTTGAAAAAGCTGCCGATAATTCCATGAAAATTATTGACGTAAGGGCAGCCGCACGCTTTAGGGGCGAAACAGAACCGCTGGATGCCATTGCCGGGCATATTCCCGGAGCTATCAATGTTCCTTATGAAACAAATCTTGATGCTGATGGCTTTTTTTTAGAGCCGGAAATACTGGCCAAAAAATATTTGGAAGTATTGGGAGATACAAACACCAAAGATGTTATAGTGCATTGCGGATCCGGGGTTACAGCTTGTCATGCCCTGCTGGCAATAGATTATGCGGGCTTGCCTTTGCCCAGGCTTTATGTAGGGTCATGGAGCGAGTGGTCAGGAAGAGGCAAAACTGTTGCTGTAGGTGAGTAATATATTGAAAAACAATTATTTATTTAAGTCAAAAAAAGCATTGTAGTATTTTGTAAGTGAAATAATCGGCTTCTTCACATTCATTTTTTATAAAAGTACTACCTTTGTTATTTAATATAAAAATATCGTGAGCACCAATCACATACAACTCAACAAGGTAACGCTTGGCGGTTTGCTGGTTACTTTGGGTATCATCTACGGAGATATAGGAACTTCCCCTCTCTATGTAATGAAAGCAATTATAGGCGAACAGCCTATTGAAGAACAGGTTGTCCTGGGCGCTTTGTCCTGTATTTTCTGGACTTTGACATTACAAACAACAATCAAGTATGTCTATCTTACCTTAAAGGCCGATAACAAAGGTGAAGGTGGTATTTTCTCTCTTTACACACTTGTTAAGCGACTTAAGAAGAAAGGGCTTATCGTGCCGGCTATCATTGGTGGTAGTGCACTTTTGGCCGATGGTATTATTACACCGCCCATCTCGGTTTCATCTGCTATTGAGGGTTTAAGAACCTATCAGCCGGGTCTTGATACTGTGCCTATTGTAATAAGCATTCTATTCGTACTCTTCTTTATTCAGCGTTTCGGAAGTAAATTCATAGGGAAGTTTTTCGGACCAATGATGTTGTTATGGTTTGGTATGCTGGGTGTTTTAGGTATCATTCCGTTATTAGGAAACATATCGGTGCTTAAAGCCCTTAATCCTTACTATGCATTCCATTTGCTAAGCATACATCACGAAGGTTTTTATGTATTAGGTTTTGTGTTCCTGTGTACTACAGGTGCAGAGGCGTTGTATAGCGATATGGGCCACTGCGGAAGACAAAACATTCGCGTGAGCTGGGGATTTGTAAAAACGATGCTTGTACTGAATTATTTCGGACAGGGCGCATATCTTATTTCTCATGCAGGACAGACACTTACAACATTAAGCGGAAACCCGTCTAATCCGGGTAACCCTTTCTATTTGCTAATGCCGGACTGGTTTCTTCCGTTTGGTATCGCTATTGCTACATCGGCGGCGGTAATTGCATCTCAGGCATTGATAAGCGGTTCGTTTACATTGATTTCTGAGGCCATGCGTCTTAACTTCTGGCCTAAGGTTTCGGTTAAATTCCCAACAGACCTGCGAGGGCAGTTATATATTCCGTCAATCAACTGGTTGTTGTTCCTTGGCTGTGTGTTTATTGTGCTTCACTTCAGGGAATCAGGAAACATGGAAGCGGCTTATGGTCTTGCGATAGTGTTGTGTATGCTCATGACCACTACGCTACTGGGCTATTATATGGTAATGAAGCGTTATAACAAGTTTCTTATCATTGCCGTTATCTCGGTTTATTTTGCAATAGAGATATCGTTCCTTATCGCTAATATCAGTAAGTTCCACCATGGAGGCTATGTGTCGCTGGGTATTGCCGGTTTGCTGGCTATGATCATGGCTGTGTGGTTTACAGCTAAACGTATTCGTAGTGAATATACTGAGTTTACTAAGATTGCCAATTATAAAACCGTACTTTCAGAACTTAGTAACGATTTATCTATCCCTAAATATGCAACGCACCTGGTATACATGACCAATGCCCAGCTGGGTGATGAGATCGAGTCGAAAATTATATATTCCATCTTACAAAAAAGGCCTAAGCGTGCCGATATTTACTGGTTTGTTCACGTAAATGTGGTAGATGAGCCTTACAAAATGGAGTATCGCGTACGCGAAATCATGAAAGATGACGTTATTAGGGTAGACTTTTACCTTGGCTTCCGTGTGGCGCCAAGAATAAACCTGATGTTTAAGCAGGTGGTGCGTGACATGGTTAAGCGCAGCGAGGTAGATATTTTCAGCCGTTATGCCTCACTTAACAGAAATAACGTGATAGGAGACTTTAAGTTTGTGATTATAGAAAAATTCCTTTCATACGACAACGATTTGCCGTGGTATGAAAGAATCATACTTGATATTTACTTTGTACTTAAAAAAATCAGCCTTTCGGAAGGGCGTGCCTTTGGGCTTGACAGCAGTTCGGTAAAGGTTGAGAAGTTCCCTATCGTAATCCATCCCCCGGAAGATCTTAATATGGTCAGGATAGACGATTGTCCCTCAAAAGAACCACATCATTAGAATGAGAAAATCACTTTACATACTACTCGCATTTTTAGTTTCAAATATTGCACTTTCACAAGAAGAAACCGTTTATTCGGTGTACTTTGATGTTAATAAGTACAACCTTGACGATAAGCAGGGCAACAATGTAGTCGCTTTTATTAAAGCTATTGACACTGCCCGAATTGAGTCGATACAAATATTTGGCTACTGCGACGACCGGGGTAAAGATGAGTATAATTTTAAATTGTCTACCAACAGGGCTAATACCATACGCGATACGCTGTTAGGGCGTGGTATTAGAAACAAGATTATTGTAACGATAGAGGGAAAGGGACGTATATTGCTTGAAGAAGATATAGACAATGTATCGGAAGCACGCTCTAAAAACCGCCGTGTAGACGTTACAGTGAATTTTAAACCGCTTCCACCACCCAAGTTAGAGCCGGGTACTTATAATGCCCTTAAAAAGGATGTAATTGTGGGCGACCATATTTATCTTGATAATATCCTTTTTGAGCGTGGCAGCAGTAAGCTTACTACCAAATCAAAGGCTGAACTTGATAAGATGGCCAGGTTTTTAATAAAATACAAAAACATAAAGTTTGAGATACAGGGGCACATTTGCTGTACGCCAACGTTCCAGAAGGAAGCAATAGACAAGGATACGCGTAAGCGCGAACTTTCTAAGAACAGAGCCTTTGCAGTTTACAAGTACCTTATTTCTAAAAAGATCCCGGCAAGCAGAATGACACATAAAGGTTACGGAAATACAGTTCCATTAGGTAAGGGAACCGAATATGACCGCCGTGTTGAGCTGGTTATTACAGGGATTTAATCATTACTTAGTCAAGTTTATAATAAGAAAGCCGCTCATTGAGCGGCTTTCTTGCTTTGTAATTTGAATCTATATAACCTGATTGGATTATAGCGAAGCTACAAGTTCTCTCCACTCTGTAAGTTCAGGATTGCCCGGTTTTCTTTTTCCGAAGAACTGAACGATGATCTCACCCATTTCGTTGTACACCTCAAGCGCTGTTACTTCACCGTCGGCAGTTGGCTTGCGCACGATCCATACCTGAGCGATCTTGTCAGTATCAAGATGCAGGTTAAAATCTGGATCCATTACATTGAACCACTGGTTGTGCCACATTGTTTTACGAACAAGCCCTGTGTGGATCTGGATGTTACCTCTGTTACCTACAAATGCCATGATAGGTAGTTTTCGCTCGGCAGCACCTTCAAGCATTTTTACAACAGCTTCTTTAGTTGTTTGTTTTGCCAGGTGATCGTTTGGAGCCAGGCGAAGTGCCTGTGTTCTTGTAACGCCAAATTTCTTAAGCATACCAAAGAATGCGTGGGTATCAGGCAGGTTTAACCAAGCCTCGTGGAAAGCAGGAACGTCAATTTCTGAATCCGGTTTCTCGTCAATGATTAGCGGAACTTCAACCGTTGTTTCTTCTGTACTTTGGTTATCCGATTTGAATTGTGCAACCAGAGTATCAAATGCCCCTTCGTTGCTGTCTTTTGTTAAATATATCTTGTGGATGGCAAGGCCGTCTTTTCCGAAGAACTGAAGGCTTTTTCTGTCGCCATGCTCACTTTTTTCTGCTACTGCATATGCTTTATCCCAATGAGTAAGGAAAAGGCGAAGGTCGATGTCCTCACCTACAAAAACACTTGCGAAAGGAGAACTGAAATCAGGATTAAGATAAACACCCTTGCGCTCATGAACACATTCGTCATTGCGTGTAAGCGCCATTACTTTACCAAGCTTCTCAACTTCGGTAAGTATTGCTGCAAATTCAGGGCGAAGACGCGTTACGGTGTCGCCTATGCTTGTCGCGACAAGTTCTGCTTCGCTAACACCAAGCTGCTCGGCTGCGTTTCTTATTCTTAAGTGTGGGTTTTCGGCTTTCATTGCCTCCCACTGCGATTTCAGTGAATTTGTTGTTGTACTCATAATTAATATATTAAGTTCCAAAAATTATTAATGGGTTATTGTTTACTGGATTAGGGCAGATGGTACATGGAAAATTATATACCGTACTGATGGTTTCACGGGTAAATACCTTTTGCGGAATATCGTGGCTAACGATCTTTCCTTTTTTCAACAGCATTACCCTGTCGGCAAACTGCGCTGCAAGGTTTAGGTCGTGAAGCACCATTACAGCGGTATGTCCCGCCTGTGTAAATTTTTTAATAGTATGCATGATGCGGTGCTGGTGCAGCACATCAAGATTGTTTAATGGCTCGTCTAAAAAGATAAGTGTATTTTCTACTTCGTTGTCCAGCTGAGTAAGCACCCTTGCGAGATGTACACGCTGCTTTTCTCCGCCCGAAAGCGAGTTGTAGTCCCTTTGTGCCAGATGGCTTACATCGGTTTCCTGCATTGCTTTTAAAACAGCTTCTTCGTCGGTTTTACGTGGTATGGAACCGAAATAGGGGTAACGCCCCATCATTACTACATTTTGAACCGTAAGCGGGATGTCATGGCTGTTATTTTGCGAAAACTTGGCCTTACTGTGAGCAAGCTCTTTATCGTCCCATTCGCGGAAGGTTTTCTTTTTAAAGAAAACAGTCTCTTTACCGCTTCCTAACTCGTTAGCCAGCAAACTAAGCAGTGTTGATTTACCGGCACCGTTAGGACCAACGATCACTAGCAGTTCGCTGTGGTTTACGGCCACATCAATGCCCTCAAGAATAGAGAACTTTCGGTGTGAATAGGATATGTTCTGAGCTTCTAACATGATTTACATTGTTTTCCTGCTTCTTATCAGTATTATTATAAAAATGGGCGCCCCCATAAAAGCTGTGAGTATACCTATCGGAATCTCGCTTGGTGGTGCTATCGTTCTGCTAATTGTATCAGCCGTAAGCAGCAGCAGGCTTCCCCAAACTGCTGATAACGGCAAAATAATATGGTAGTTGGAGCGGAATATTAAACGTAATATGTATGGCACGATTAGCCCCACGAAACTTATGGTTCCGGCAAAGGCTACGCAGCAACCTATCATAAGAGCTGTTAGTATTACAATTTGTTTTTTAATGTGTTCTACAGGAATGCCAAGGTGTTCGGCATCTTTTTCGCCCAGCATCATGGCGTTAAGCGCTTTGCCTTTGTTTATGAGAAAACTGTAACAAACTATTATTACTACTGCCAGTATACCGTTTTTTGTCCAGGTGGCTCCGCCAAGGCTGCCAAGGTTCCAAAAGGTAAGATCGCGCAGCTCTTCTTCCTTTGAAAGGTAAATAAGCAGCCCCATAACCGCAAAACCAAGTGCTGTAATAGCAACGCCTGTGAGCAGCATTACAACAATGTTGGTTTTTCCGTCAATGGTGCTCATGCGGTATACCAGCATCATGGTAATCAGTGCACCAATAAATGCCATTATGCTCAATAGCGAAAAATGGAATACTTCAGGTATGTAAGGCTTTATATAGGCGCCTAAAACAATGGTGATAGCGGCAAAAAGCGATGCTCCTGCTGTAATACCCAATAAATCGGGGGTGGCAAGAGGGTTTCGGAACATACCCTGAAGACAGGTTCCGGATACCGACAGCGCACTGCCTATGAGTATGCCCATAACAATGCGTGGCAGCCTGAGATCCATAATTACAAAACGGTCGCTGTCCGATACCGATCCGTCGTTATTGAATATGCCGCTTATAGTCTCGGCAATAGTGTGTTTTTCAAAAACATAAACCCCCGTATAGAGTGAAACTACTGCCAGCAAAGCCAACAGTAGTAAACTGAATAGAAGGTATATGGAAAGTTTATTTTGCATTGTTAAGCAGCAGGCCGTTCATTTGTGCAACTCCTTCGCCTAAACGTGGTCCGAAGCCTGAAAGTAGTGCTCCGTCCATAGATATTATTTTTTTATTCTTTCCTGCATTGGTTTTGTCAACTCCGGGTATTTTAAGCACACCCTGAGGTCCGCCAAGACTTCCAAGCCCGGAATCGAACATAAGTATCACATCAGGATTACCTTTTATAAGTGCTTCCGGAGTTAGTGGTTTAAAGTCAGCAAAATCAGTTACAGCATTTTTACCGCCTGCAAGTTCAATCGCTTTTTCTACAGGTGTCCCTGTTCCGCTAACCATTAACATATTAGCACCACGTGCGTAGATGAAAAGCACTTTAGGGGCGTTAGCAATAGGTTTTACATTTTTTAGGTCTGCATCTATTTTTTCTTCAAGAGCTTTGTAATCGGCATGGTTCAGCGCTTTTGCTACTTCAGCGATAAGTTTTTTGCTGCCTTCTGTTGTGAAGTCTTGCTTGAATACTTCAGCCTTAATACCTGATTTTTTTATTTTTTCAAGTAGTTCAGGACTCATGTCCTTATCCGTTGCAAGGATAATCGTAGGCTGTAATGCCATTATGGCCTCAATTGAAATTGAACGCATATGTCCAAGGTCTTTAGCTGAGGTTTTTATGCTTTCCGGGTAAGTACTTGTTACATCTCGGCCTACAATTTCTTTTTCATGGCCCAATGCAGCAACAATCTCAGTAACAGCACCATTAAGCGAAACTATTTTCTCCTTTTTTACAGGAGCTACCGAATCAGTTGTTACTGTAGTTGCTTCAGTTGTTTTTTCTTCTTTTTTACACGATATCGCTGCCGATAGTACTAAGGCAAGCATCACAATGTGTTTAATTTTTCTCATTGGTTAGAATATATTGTTTTTAATTAATCTAAATAAAACGCAAACATACTTCATAAATCATTATCTGCAAAGACAAAAAACATTAAATTTAGACTGATTAAAAATTAAATTATCTATGTAAACGTTATGTTTAATCCCATAACATTAACAAGAGAGCAAATTTCGGAGTGGAGATAAATGGAATTAATAACCACATTCTTAAATGTTATGGCAAAAAACGGTTATTACAAAAACAAGCCGTAAATTTGCATGGAATTTTGTTATACGATGCCTGAAGGGCGCTAATACAGGAGATACTGAAATGCTAGATATACAAAACGTCAGGAACGACTTCCCGGTACTTAACCAAACGGTAAACGGCAAACCGTTGGTTTACTTTGATAATGCCGCCACATCACAAAAACCCCAGATCGTGATAGATGCAATAAGCAACTATTACAGTACTATCAATGCCAATATTCACCGTGGAGTTCATACCCTGAGCCAGTTGGCAACTGATGCTTACGAGGTTTCGCGCCAAACCATCCAAAAGCATATTAATGCTAAACATGCTCATGAGGTATTGTTTACCGCGGGTACTACTCATGGTGTAAACCTGGTGGCTAATGGCTTCTCGGCTTTAATAAAAACAGGTGATGAGGTTATGATATCGGCAATGGAGCACCACAGCAATATTGTGCCTTGGCAAATGTTATGCGAACGTACCGGTGCTAAACTGGTTGTGATACCAATGAATCAGCATGGTGAGCTTGTCATGGAGGAGTTTGAACGCCTGCTTACCGAAAAAACTAAAATAGTTTCTGTTAACCATATTTCAAACTCATTAGGAACCATTAACCCTATTGAGCATATTATTAAAAAGGCACATACCGCAGGTGCAGCTGTTTTTATAGACGGAGCTCAGGCAGCACCGCATTTAAAGATAGACGTTCAGGCGCTTGATTGCGATTTTTATGCTTTCTCAGGGCACAAAGCGTGTGGGCCTACGGGTTCTGGAATTCTTTATGGTAAAGAAGAATGGTTAGAAAAACTGCCGCCTTATCAGGGAGGGGGTGAGATGATTAAAGAGGTTACCTTTGAGAAAACAACCTATGCCGGGCTGCCGCATAAATTTGAAGCAGGAACACCTCATATAGAAGGGGGTATCGTGCTTGGCACAGCAATTGATTATCTTAACACGATAGGGCTTGATAACATTGCAGCTTACGAAACTGAACTGCTGCATTACGGAACCGAAAAGCTTCTTGAAATCGAAGGGCTGAAGATCATTGGTACAGCAGCTAACAAAACATCGGTAATATCGTTTAATATTGGTAATATACATCCGTACGATATTGGCGCAATTGTAGATAAAATGGGTATTGCAGTACGAACAGGCCACCACTGTACACAGCCGGTAATGAACTTTTTTGATATTCCGGGTACAGTAAGAGCATCCTTTGCATTTTACAATACAAAAGAAGAAATAGACGCACTGGTTCAGGCAGTGCTTAAAGCCCAACGAATGCTGGGATAAATAAAACATAAACCAAACAAAATCAACTATGAAAAAGATTGTATTAGTACTGTTTACCATCATGCTTGCAGCGGGATGTTCTTCAAAGAAAACAGCTGTGGCAAACGATGAAAAATCAGCTTCAGCACTATCATTTGAATATGAAGCAATAACTCGCGGAGCTTACAATAAAGTGGTTGTAACTAAGGATAGTATTGTTACTATTAAAGATCGCGATATGAAAAATGTTGTGAGCAAGCCTACGTCTAAAGGTGATTGGGATAAACTTACAGCTGCAGCCGCTAATGTTAACCTTGACGGACTTAACAGTCTTAAAGCACCATCAAATAAAAACCATGCCGATGCTGCACTTGCTGCTAATGTAAAAGTTATTAAAGAGGGTAAAGAATACCGCAGTACTACTTTTGACCACGGAAATCCTCCGGCTGAAATTGCGTCATTAGTAAATAAAATAGTTTCAATATCTGATTTGAACAAGAAGTAATATAATGAGCATTAAAGAAATACAGGAAGAGATTATTGACGAATTCTCAATGTTTGATGATTGGGAGGAGCGTTACCAATATGTTATAGACCTTGGCAATTCGCTTCCGCTCGTAGAGGATCAATATAAAACGGACGAAAACATTATTAAAGGATGCCAGAGTAAGGTTTGGCTACATGGTGAGCAGAATGACGGCAATGTGGTTTTTACAGCCGACAGTGATGCCATTTTAACTAAAGGTATCATTGCTATCCTTATCCGTGTTTTTTCAAACCAGAAGCCTGCGGACATCCTTGAGGCCGATACTGATTTTATAGATGAGATAGGATTAAAAGAACATCTTTCACCTACACGAGCCAACGGATTGGTATCGATGATTAAACAAATAAAAATGTATGCACTGGCTTTTAGTGCCAAAAGCTAAATATAATTATGGAACAAGAAATAGACACTGCACAACTGGGCGAAGATATCGTTAAAGTGCTTAAAACAATATACGACCCTGAGATTCCTGTGGATATCTACGAACTGGGTCTTATTTACGATGTTATGGTAAATACGGATAACGAAGTAAAGATTCTTATGACACTTACATCGCCTAACTGTCCTGTGGCAGAAAGCCTTCCTATGGAAGTAGAGGAGAAGATCAAAAAGATTGAGGGTGTTAGCGCTGCCGAGGTTGAGATTACTTTCGACCCACCATGGAGCCGCGACCTTATGAGCGAAGAGGCTAAGCTGGAGCTTGGAATGCTTTAATTTAAAGTTATCAGTTAACGGTTGACAGTTTAACACCGGAACTTAAAGATGGAAGAAGAAATAATAAACCGCGTTGCGAATAGTGTGCTCCAGGTATTTGATCTTGAAAATTATTATCCTGAAGGAGAACGTATGGGCGTAGATATATCCGGCTGGTTATGGGAAGGATTTGTATTACGTGAGAAAGAATTTCGTGATGCACTTAAGAACCACAACTGGGAACAATATAGTGGTAAATATATTGCCTTATTTTGCAGTACCGACGCTATAGTACCGGCATGGGCTTATATGCTTATATCTACTTATTTGCAGCCTGTGGCAAAAAAAATAGTACAGGGCAGGGTGGAAGAAATCAATATTCAGTTATATCAGGATATTATCAATAGCCTTGATGTTACCGAATATGAAGGTAAGCCCGTTATTATAAAAGGTTGCTCTCGTAAACCTGTACCTCAGGAAGCTTATGTTATGGCTACTCAAAAACTGATGCCTGTAGCAAAAAGCATTATGTTTGGTGAGGCATGCTCCTCAGTACCTTTGTTTAAAAAAAGATAGTTTTTTTATAATTTCATTTTTAGAGAGCTCCTCATAATTGGTTATATTTGTGTAAATAGCAACAAATTATGAGGAGAAATCTACTTTTAGTGCTATGCCTTATAGGTGTTTTAAGCGCTAATGCACAACAAAGCGAGGCCGAAAAACTTATCCCGAAAGATACCATTGGCCCATGGTATACTAATGGTACCGCATCATTACTTTTTAATCAGTCTACTTTTGATAACTGGGTTGCCGGAGGTGAAAACAATATCTCGGGTACACTTGGTATTAACTATGATTTTAATTATAAGAAAGAAGACTGGACCTGGGATAACAAAGTAATTGCATCTTACGGTATTGTTAAGACAAGAAACTCTTCATTTGCCAAGAAAACCGATGACCGCTTTGAACTGAATTCTATTTTAGGTAAAAAGGCAACTGAGCGTTGGTCATATTCATTTCTAATGAATTTCAGGACACAATTTACCAAAGGATACAACTATGGCAAAGATGAGTTTGGGGCAGAAATAAGGGAAGAATATACTAACCTAATGTCACCGGGATATTTAATGCTTGGGCCAGGTATGCTGTATAAAAGAGATGATAATTTTTATATCAACCTTTCGCCGGCAACATCAAAGTTCACTTTTGTAGATTCTAAATATACATTGCCGGATGAGGCTTATTTTGGTGTTAAGGAAGGTGAATCAATGCGATACGAGCTGGGTTTTAGCGCCGGGATGTATTATAAGCTTGATGTAATTGCTAATGTAACCTTCGAAAACATTTTAGGCTTATATTCCAACTATCTGGAAGATCCGCAGAATGTGGATATTAATTATCAGTTGAATATCGTATTACGCATTAACCGTTACCTTACTACCAATCTTTCGTTCCAGACTATTTATGACGATAATGCCTATCAGGGATTACAGGTTAGGCAGGTGTTTGGTGTAGCCGCTAACTATGGATTCTAATAGTAAGAACTTATATAAGAATAAAAAAATGCCCTCACAATGTGTAGAGGGCATTTTTTTATTCTTTTTCTTCAGCAAAATTCTCTTTATAATCAGGATAAAGGAATTTGTTATAAGGGAAACGTGTTATGTGTATTTCTCTAACGGCTTCATAAACCTTTTCTCTGAATTCTTCAAAATTCTCTTTATTGGTGGCAGAGATAAACAGGGCATTCTTTTCACCAACGTTGCTCATCCAGGTGGCTTTCCATTCGTCAATTGAATAGTGACGTGACGTTCTTTCAGTCATCAGGTCATCCGGATCTATAGTAAGCGGCTTGTAAGCATCTATTTTATTAAACACCATGATTGTAGGCTTATCAATACTCTTGATGTCCTGAAGGATTTGGTTTACCGATGCGATATGGTCTTCAAATTCAGGATGCGAAATATCAACAACGTGCAATAACAGGTCGGCTTCACGAACCTCGTCAAGTGTACTCTTAAATGATTCGATAAGCTGTGTAGGTAGCTTTCTGATAAACCCTACCGTATCTGATAACAGGAACGGAAGATTTTTGATAACTACTTTACGTACAGTAGTATCAAGTGTTGCAAAAAGTTTGTTTTCTACAAACACCTCGCTCTTGCTGATAACATTCATAAGTGTAGACTTACCTACGTTAGTATATCCTACAAGGGCTACTCTTACCATGGCACCACGGTTGCTGCGCTGTACGGCCATCTGCCTGTCTATGGTACGGATCTTCTCCTTAAGTAAAGCGATACGGTCGCGTACGATACGTCTGTCGGTCTCGATCTCAGTTTCTCCGGGACCACGCATACCAATACCACCTCGCTGACGTTCAAGGTGAGTCCACATACCCGATAGTCTTGGTAACAGATATTGATACTGAGCCAGCTCTACCTGAGTACGGGCATAAGAAGTTTGTGCTCTTTGCGCAAAAATGTCAAGGATAAGGTTGGTTCTGTCTAACACCTTAATTTCGAAAACACGTTGCAGGTTTTTTTGCTGTGCGGGCGAAAGTTCGTCGTCAAATATTATGGTAGATATATTGTTCTCCTTAATATAAGTGTTTATTTCTTCAATTTTACCGGTTCCAAGAAAGGTCTTTGGGTTAGGACGATCCACTTTCTGCGAAAATCGTTTAATAACCTCACCCCCGGCGGTAAATGTTAAGAAATCTAATTCGTCAAGGTACTCGTTAAGCTTTTCTTCACTTTGGGATTGTGTAATCACTCCCGCTACGACTGTCCTTTCAAATTTAATGGTCTCTTTTTCAAGCATATCTTTGTGATAAAAGATGTAAAATTACGAAAAATAAGAGATCAGATTTTCAAATTGTTTGCAAAAACACCTTTTTATAGAAAATATGTTAAATTTCACTAAATTGTTATGTATATGTTATATTTTTTTAAATTTGGAGATTAAATTTAGCTAAACCATAAATTATGAAAAAAATTACTTTAATGATCTTCGGATTGTTGATGTCCTTTTTTGCGTATGCGCAGCTGCCAGTGGAGCATTTCGATGATCCATGGACAGTCCAGGTTCCTGGAATGCCTGCCGCACCACCAAACTGGGTAGTAATCAACGAATTCGGGCCATTGCAAACGTGGATCCAAACGATCCCGGGCAACACACAGCAACCTCCTTTTGGTGGTTCAGGACATTCTGCGTACCTTCAAAAGGAGAACGTAGCACCAACAGATGCCATTCCTTCGGACTGGCTTGTTACTAAAGCTTTCCCAATGGTTGCAAATGCCGAACTGAAGTTTCAGTCAAGGCTTACAATTGCGGGAGACAATGGTGGTATATACAAAGTATATATCATGCCTGATACAGGTGCAACACCAACAGCTGCTGATTTTAACAGTAATGCTGCTTTTCTGTTAACAACCTACACTGAGCTAACACTTAACCCGGTTCAGACGGAGTGGACGGAAAAAACTATTTCAATTCCTGCCAATGCTACTTTATGGCCAGCAGGAACAATGGTTCGTGTAGCATTCCTTATGCAGGGAGACGACAAAGACCGTTGGTTTATTGACGACGTGAAGGTTAGTGCTTTATGTACTCCTCCTACTACACCTGTAGTTGCTGCTACTACTCCTACCTCAGCTTCTTTAAGCTGGAACCCAGGATCAGCTACATCTTGGGAAATAGAAGTTGTACAAGACGCTTTAGCGCCTACTGGGGCTGGAGAGGTTTACAACGGTACACTTCCTTATGTTAAGAGTGGACTGACAGCATGTACCAATTACAAGTTTTATGTTCGTACACTTTGTTCAGATGGTGGTATTAGTGCCTGGGTAGGGCCGATACTGTTTAAAACAAGATGTTTGGGAGATACCTGTGAGGCTCCTATTGTTTTAGGTACCGGTAACGTGAGCGTAACCGGTAATACATCTGCAAACAGTGACTTTTATGAAGGTGTCTCCGGGACAGGTTGTGGTAGTACAGGAAACTACTTGGCCGGTAATGACGTGGTATATTCTTATACTCCTGCTGCAACCGGAAACTACAACATTAATTTAGGTGGTACCGGAGGTCCTGCCGGAGTATTTGTATATAGTGGCTGTGCCAATATTGGAATTTCATGTTTAACAGGAGGTCTTGCATCTGCAACAACAGCATATAACAATGCTTCTTTTGCAATGACTGCGGGTACAACTTATTATTTTGTAATTTCTACAAACGGTACTCCTCAAACAACAGCATATACGCTTACTATTCAACAGGTATTTTGTCCTCAGCCTACAGCTGGCACAGTAACCGCTGTAACGGGAACTACGGCTACTCTTGGCTGGACACCAGGAACTGTAGGGTCTACTTCATGGCAAGTAGTAACTCAGCTTGCAGGATCTGGATTGCCTTCTCCTGCTAATGCTGTTACTTTTACATCAAATACAGGTAATACAGTTGGTAACGTAACTGCTCCTGCAATAGCAGCATTCCAACCGGCAACTTCTTATGAGTTTTATGTAAGAGAAAGCTGTGGCGGTGGTAATTACAGTATATGGGCAGGTCCTTATGTGTTTACAACAACACAGGTTCCTGCAACTTTAAACTTTATCCAGAATTTCGATTCGGGAGCTCATGGATTTACACTAAATAACGGAACACAAATTAATCAGTGGAGAGTAGGTGGAGCAACATTTAACAGTGCTCCTAATTCACTATATATCTCTAACGATAATGGTGTTACGAATGCTTTTAACATTGGTGCAACCAGTGTTGTTCAGGCATATAGAGATATTCAGATGCCTGCTTCAATCGGACAGATGTCTCTTTCTTTCGACTGGAAAGGATTTGGAGAGTCTTGTTGTGACTACCTGAGAGTATGGATTGTTCCTGCATCGTTTACCCCAACACCGGGTACTCAGATTGCTGCCGGAACTGACCGTATGCAGATAGGTGGTAACCTTAATGTTCAAGCCAACTGGCAAAATTCACTTACCATTATAAATGCTCCTGCATCCTGGAACAACCAGGTAATGCGACTTGTATTTGAATGGAGAAATGATGGAAGTGTTGGTTCTATGCCTGCTGCTGCTGTTGACAATGTTAACCTTTCTCTTGTTACTTGTCCTCAGCCTACAGCTCTTACTGTAAGTTCACTAAACACTACACAAGGTGTAGTTAGCTGGACTGCACCGGCAATTGTTCCTGCTCAGGGATATGATGTATTTGTATCTAATACAGCTACACCGGCTCCTACTGCGGCTACCGTACCTACACAAAACGTGCCTGGTACAACGGCTACAATAACTCCGCTTACACCGGATACATTCTATTATGTATGGGTAAGGGCGCATTGTAGCGCAACAGATCAGAGTTTCTGGACAGGTCCTGTAAGCTTCAGTACGCCTCAGGTTCCTGCAGCAATGGATTATACTCAAAACTTTGATGCAGGTGCTCATAACTTTACCTTGTCAAATGGTACTCAAACCAATAAATGGGTAGTGGGTGGAGCAACTTTCCAAAGTGCTGCTAATTCACTATATATCTCTAACGATAATGGAGTGTCTAACGCATATGACATTGCACTACAATCGGTAGTTCATGCATACAGGGATATTACTATTCCGGGAACAGTAGCTTCAGGTCAGGCATTGCTTCAGTTCAACTGGAAATGTGTTGCTGAAACAGGAGATTACTTCAGAGTATGGAATGTGCCTATTACGTATACTCCAACACCGGGTACGCAGATAACAGCTGCTGCAAGTGGGGGAACTCAGATAGGCGGTAACTTTACAGGTAGTGCAGCATGGGCAACATCTAACAATGTTGTTACTATTCCTGCAGCTCAGTTAGGAACTACAAGAAGAATTATTTTCGAATGGTTCAATAACGGATTTACCGGTACTCAGCCGCCGGCTGCTATAGACAATATTAACTTTAAAGTTATTACTTGTACTGCACCTTCTGCTTTAGTACTTGGTACGCCACTTACAACTAACTCGGCAGTTGTTAACTGGACAGCGGCACCTACTGCACCTGCAAATTATGACTATTACTACTCTACAACAAATACTCCGCCTACAGATGCAACTACACCAAGTGGTTCTGTAGCAGGTAATGTTACAACGGCAACACTTACGCCGTTAACAGATTCTACGAATTATAATGTATGGGTAAGAAGTAATTGTGGTGGCGCAGCCGGAACAAGTTTCTGGATTGGTCCGCTTAACTTCAATACACCACAGATTCCGGCTCCGATGCCATATTCTCAGAATTTTGATGCGGGAGCTAGTAATTATACACTAAACAATGGTACACAAACCAATAAATGGGTAGTGGGTGGAGCTGTATTCAACAGCCCGGCTAATTCATTATATATCTCTAATGATAATGGTGCTACTAACAATTATACTGATACATCTTTATCTGTAGTTCAGGCTTACAGGGATATACAGATGCCTGCATCAATTCCAACTAACCAGGTGCTTCTTCAGTTTGACTGGAAAGCTGCGGGAGAGTCATGTTGTGACTACCTAAGGGTATGGGTTGTTCCGGTAACATTTACACCAACTCCGGGTACTCAGATTACTGCAGCTGCTTCAGGAGGTATACAGATAGGCGGTAACATGAATAATAACAACACCTGGACAACTGTAAATAACGTTGTTAATGCAACAGGTTGGGGTGGTTCTATCCGCAGGATAATATTTGAGTGGAGAAATGACGGTAGTGTTGGTCCATCACCGGGAGCTGCTATTGATAACATCAACATGTCAGTTATTACATGTTCTGCTCCTTCAGGTCTTACGCTTACATCTATCGATGCTGTAAATGCTACATTTACATGGACAGCATCTACGCCACCGGCAGCAAGTTATGACTATTACCTGACTACAAGCCCTGTAGCACCAACAGCTGGTACTATACCTACAGGTAACGTAACAGGTACATCATTAACACTTACTGGTTTACCAGATTCTACAAACTACTATCTATGGATAAGAAGTAATTGTGGAGCTGCAGACGGAACAAGTTTCTGGATAGGAGGTCTAAACTTTAATACACCTCAAATCCCGGCAACTCTTCCTTACACTCAGGGCTTTGATACTGCCGGTAACCCAGGATTTACATATACAACGGGTACGCAGCCTAACAAGTGGTTTGTAGGAGGTGCTACATTTAACAGCCCTTCAACTTCACTATATATCTCTAACGATAATGGTGTAACTAATAATTATACAAGTACAACTTCTTCGACAGTACATGCTTATAGAGATGTTGTGATACCTGCGGGTGTTACTACTCTTGATTTTGCATTCGACTGGAAGAATGTTGGTGAAGTTAATGACTACGTTAGAGTTTGGAGAGTTCCTCTAAACTACAACCCTGTAGCCGGTACTGCTATTACAGCTGTTGCTGGTCAAAGAGAGCTTGTAACGACTGCAAACCTTTATAATGGTTCTGCATGGACAACGGCAAGTTATGCACCTACTGTTCCTGCAGGTACAACACAGCGTTTTGTGTTCGAATGGGTAAATAACGCCTTTACAGCAGGAGCGTCTCCGGCTGCTATTGATAACATTAGCATTAAAGCATTAACTTGTCCTAAGCCTACAAACCTTACGGCTACTAATATTGGTATGACGTCAGCTTTACTTGGTTGGACAGAAAATGGTACTGCTACTCAGTGGGAAGTTTATGTAGTGCCTCAAAGTGCTGCAGCACCTGGTCAAAACCAGGCTGGAAACACTGCTGATTCAAATCCTTACTTATATGAAGGAATGACTCCGGGGACATTATATAAATATTATGTAAGAGCTATATGTGGCACAGGCGACAATAGCCAATGGAGTGGACCATATAACTTTAATACTAATGTATGTGAGATTATAGATCAGTGTCCTGTTAACTTTATCCTTACAGATTCAGGTAACAATGGATGGGGTACGGTATCAATGACAGTTCGTCAAAGCGGTATTGTTGTTGGAACACTTGGTCCGCAACTAGCAACTGGTGGAGGTCCTGTAACAGTTACATTACCTCTGTGTAAAGGTCTGCCTTACGAAGTATTCTTTAATCCTGGAGGAACAAATCCAAATCAGGCGGGATTACAAATTGTAAATCCATTTAACAACCAAACAGTATTCCAAAGGGTTGCAGGAAGTACTGCATCAGATCAGAATACACTTATTTATACAGGTATTCCTTATTGTTCAGATATTACTTGTCCTCAGCCTACTAACCTTGTGAGTGAGAGCGTTGTAAATGCTCCTAACACTACGCAGCTTAGCTGGACACCTGGTGGTACAGAAACACAATGGGAAGTTGTTATACAGCCTCAGGGTGGTGCATTCCCATCGACTGCTCCAACTACGAGTGTGCTTGTAGATGAGCCTCATTATGTGTTGGCGAACGTTACTCCTGGTGTGCCTTACGAGTATTATGTAAGAGCTATTTGTGATATGGACACTAATGATAAAAGTTTCTGGTCAGGAGCGCTTAGGTTCTCAATCTTTACACCACCTGCTTGTGCAGACGTAACGGTAATAGATGCTGACCTTGAAATTATTGCGCCTGATACGGAATATGTAATATGTCCGGGTGAACAACTTTGCGTTGATTTCTCTGCTAGCTTCTATGCAGCAGCTGCACAAACTACATCATATACTGTAGAAGGTATTCCTTATGTTCCGCCATTCCCTACTTTAGGAGGTACTCCAATGCCTATTGATGTAGATGATATCTGGGGTCCAAAAGTTACTCTTCCGTTTGAATTCTGTTTTATGGGTAACGTTTATAACGGTGCACAGGTAGGATCTAATGGTGTTGTGAGCTTTAATGCAGATCAGGCCACAGGGGCATTTAGCGCTTGGTCATTCAACCAGACTATACCTAATGCCACATTCCCGATAAGAAATGCTATTTATGGTGTTTATCAGGATACTAACCCTAACCCGACAAACAACAGTTGGGATAACCCTAACATCAACTACCAGGTTGTAGGTAACTATCCTTGTCGTGCGTTTGTTGTTAGCTTTAATGAGTTGGCACAGTTTAACTGTAGTTCAGATTCTGCTGCTGATCAAGCTGTTGGTCCTCAAAGCTCACAGATTGTTATCTATGAGATCACTAACATTATCGAAGTATATGTTAAGAGACGGGTTCCATGTACTGGATGGCAAAATGGCGCGGGTGTTATTGGTGTACAAAACGCCGATGGTTCTGTAGCTATTGCTGCTCCTGGAAGAAATACAGGTTCTTGGAGTGCTAACCTTGAAGCTTGGAGATTTACTCCGGACGGAGATACCTCGGTAGACTTTGAGTGGCTTCAAAATGGTGATTTCTATAGTAATGACCAGGAGGTTGAAGTTTGTGCTACTGCAGGAACTACTGTAATGACAGCACGTGCTTCATATAGCCTTTGTAATGGATCAATCGTTACTAGACAAAGTGACTTTACAATTAGGGTTGAAGAGCAAATTATCCTTGCTAACGATCCGGTAGATATCACTAAATGTGGTAATGGTGAAGATGTTACATTTGATCTTACTACTGCTGTTGCTGATGTGTTTGCAGATCCTACAGGTTATACATTCGCTTACTATCCTACTGAGCAGGATGCTATTGACGAGACAAATGTTATTGCAAATCCTGCGGCATTTGTAACTAATGTTACTACTACTATTTGGGTGAGGGTAATGAAAAACAATCTGCCATGTTTTATTACAAAATCGTTTGATGTTATAATTAACAATGTTCCTCCGGTATTTACTGTAACTCCGGATGTTTCTATATGCGATGGTACTTCAACTACAATCTCGGTAATACCAGATGCTTCAGAAGATCTTTCTGCTGCTACATATACCTGGACTGTTGACGGAAATCCGCTTCCAGATACTACTAGTTCTATTACAGTAACTGTAGGAGGTTCTTATGAAGTAACAGTTAACAAAAACGGATGTGTGGGTACAGCTACATCAGTTGTAACAATTGTTCCTACGCCGGTTGCTGATGCTCCTGCTGATGTAACGGTTTGTGATAGCTATGTGCTTCCAGCACTAAGTGCAGGTAACAACTATTATACAGGTGCCGGAGGTACTGGTACAATGTTAAGTGCTGGTGAAGATGTAGGCGTTCTGTTAGGTGCCGGATCTCATACAATTTATGTGTATGTAGTTTCTCCTACACTTGCAGCGTGTACAGATGAGAATACGTTTGTTATAACTGTAAATGCTTCTCCATCATTAGATCTTATCGACGATGTTCAGGCTTGTGACAGCTATGCGCTTCCGAATCTGACTGGAAATAATACAGCTGCAAATTACTATACCGGTCCTGGTGGAACAGGTACAATGCTAAATGCCGGTGAGCTTATTTCTTCTACACAGACGATTTATGTATATCAGGAAACTGGTACTACACCAAATTGTTCTTCTGAGGTAAGTTTTGAGGTGACAGTTTCGCAAACTCCGGTTGCTGATGCTCCTGCTGATGTAACAGTTTGTGATAGCTATGTGCTTCCGGTGCTAACTGTGGGTAATTACTTTACAGGTGCAAATGCAACAGGTGAAGCTTTAAGTGCTGGTGATACGGTTACTTCTACACAGCTTATCTTTGTTCATGCGGCATCACTTGATAACCCTAATTGTTACAGCGAAAACAGTTTCATGGTGAATGTAACACCTACACCTCAATTCAGTCTTGGTGGTCCGTATGTTGCATGTCTTCCAACCAATGTAACAGTTTCTGTAAGCAATGCTAACTTCGATCTTAATGCTGCAACTTATGTATGGACTGTTAACAGTGCTCCTGCAGGAGGTAATCAGGCTAGCATCGAAGGAACTGAGTTTGGTACTTATCAGGTTACTGTAACTGTTGGAACTTGTACACATACCGAATCTATAGAAGTTGTTGCTGATACCAGAGTAATAGATCTTGTATTTACTGATATTTGTGAAGAGAATGTTTATACTCTTGAAGTGTCTGATCTTGAAGATTCTTTCAATCCTGATACTGCATCTTACGTGTGGACAGGTCCTGAAGGATTCACTTCTACTAGCCGTAAAATAGTTCCTGGACCAATTGGTGAGTATATGGTAACTGTTACTACAGCTGATGGATGTATAAGCATAGATACGTTTGAAGTAACAAGTACTGCTTGTGAAATACCACGTGGTATCTCTCCTAATGGTGATGGTTATAATGATGAGTTCGATTTAACATCTCTTAGTGTTAGAAAACTAAGCATCTTTAACCGTTACGGTCAGGAAGTATACAGCAAAACTAGTTATACTAAAGAATGGCATGGTCAAACTAATAAAGGTGAAGATTTGCCAACAGGTACATACTTCTATATGGTAGAACGTTCAACCGGAGAAACAATAACCGGATGGGTTTATATCAATAGACAAGAATAATTTTCTTAAAAAATTAAAAAAAATGGTACAAACCTCCGTCTTTTAGGCGGGGGTTTGTTTTTTTTTATATTTTTACCAAAACTAAAGCTAAACACACATTACATGAAGAAACTTTACCTGGCAGCATTATTAGCTCTTGGCGGCCTTGCAGACGCTACAGCCCAGCAGGATCCGCACTACACACAGTACATGTACAACATGAACGTGAT
>NZ_QQAR01000013.1 GCF_003350375.1 Flavobacterium sp. AG291
GCTGTTAGAAATAAAATAATCCATCGGGTTTTTGCGGTAATAAAAAACCAAACCTTTTATCAAAAAGATTTGGTTATATCATAGAAATCGAAATGACACTCAGACCCACTTAGTCAGCTGTCAATTCGCTCTCAAAACTGTGAACTGTACACTGTCAACTGTAAACTTTGTTATCTTTGCATTCTAAATAATTTTAAAAATGGCAACAAAACCGGGAATTCCAAAAGGTACAAGAGATTTTTCACCCTCAGAGGTAGCTAAGCGTCAATATATTATAGGGGCGATAAAGCATCATTTTGAGACTTTTGGTTTCCAGCCTATCGAAACACCTTCATTCGAGAATTCTGATACCCTTATGGGAAAATATGGTGAAGAAGGCGACAGGCTTATTTTTAAGATATTAAATTCGGGTAACTTTTTCTTCGATAAAAAGAAGCTGGAACTGCCTGAATCATTAGATGAACTGCTTGTAAATTCATCGGAGACCATTAATAAAGAGCAGCTTATAGAGCTGAACAAGTTTACCGCCCGCATCTCTGAAAAAGCACTACGCTACGACCTTACCGTTCCGTTTGCACGTTATGTGGTTCAGCACCAAAACGATATTGAGTTTCCGTTTAAGCGTTACCAGATCCAGCCGGTATGGAGAGCAGACCGACCTCAAAAAGGACGTTTCAGAGAGTTTTACCAGTGCGATGCCGATGTGGTAGGTTCTACATCGTTATGGCAGGAGGTAGAGCTGGTGCAGCTTTATGATAATGTATTCTCATCACTGGGGCTTAACGGTGCCGTGATTAAGATAAATAACCGCAAGGTACTAAGCGGTATTGCTGAAGTTATAGGTGCTAAAGACAAACTTATTGACTTTACCGTTGCCTTAGACAAGCTCGACAAAATAGGTGAGGATGGCGTGAAAAAGGAAATGCTGGAGAAAGGCATTACCGAAGAGGCTATTGCCAAAGTGCAGCCGCTGTTTAACTTTACAGGAAGCATCAGTGAGAAGCTTGCCAAGCTGGAAGAACTTCTGGCTACTTCGGCAGAAGGCCTGAAAGGGGTAGAGGAGCTACGTTTTATCTGCGATAACGTTATGGCTATCGGTATGAATAAATCGGAGCTTGACCTTGATGTTACCCTTGCCCGCGGACTGAATTACTACACCGGTGCCATATTTGAAGTTACAGCACCTAAAGAGGTGGCTATGGGTTCTATAGGTGGTGGTGGCCGTTATGACGACCTTACGGGTATCTTCGGACTTAAGAACATGAGTGGTGTAGGTATCTCTTTTGGACTTGACCGTATTTACCTGGTGCTTGAGGAACTTAACCTGTTCCCTGATACGGTTACCGAGGCTACTAAGGTACTGTTCATTAACTTTGGTGATAAAGAGGCATTGTATTCTATGAGAGCCATTGCAGCACTTAGGTCGGCTGGTATTAAAGCCGAGTTATATCCTGATGCCGCAAAACTGAATAAACAATTTACCCACGCCGACAGAAGGGGAATCCCGTTTGCCGTTTTATGCGGAGGCGAAGAGGTAGATACTGCTACTTATAAGATTAAGAACCTTGCTTCAGGTGAACAACAAACTGTTGACCTTGATGAACTGATTACAAGGTTGGGCTAAGGGGCTCACCCTCTCTTCACCAATGAGATAGATAGCTTCGTCGTACCTCCCTGCCTTTGCCGGCAGGCAGGCTCGCAATTACGTAAAACGTTGAATATATATGAACCATATCGTCATTGCGAGCGTAACGCAGTGGAGTGCGGCAATCTAAAAAATTATATGTTATTGTGAAATCGGGATTTGTCTATATACTTACCAACAATACCAATACAACATTATATGTTGGTGTAACTTCTGAATTATATGAACGAGTAAAACAACATAAACAAAAATTTTATCCAAAATGTTTTACCGCTAAATATAATCTGCATAAGCTAGTATATTTTGAACAATATCAAATGATTGGAGATGCTATCGGGCGGGAAAAACAATTAAAAGCGGGTTCAAGGAAAAAGAAAATAGAATTAATTGAGAGTATTAATTCTGAGTGGAAAGATCTGTATTTTGAAAGTTTAGATATCTTTTAGATTGCTTCGTCGTACCTCCCTGCCTTTGCCGGCAGGCAGGCTCGCAATGACGGAAAATGTTGAATATATGCACCACATCGTCATTGCGAGCGTAACGCAGTGGAGCGCGGCAATCTAAAATTTAAAGAGATTGCTTCGTAATGCCTCCCTGCCTATGCCGGCAGGCAGGCTCGAAATGACGGAAAACTACAAATGGAATGGCAAAGATGACTTAATAAAAAACAAACCCCGCCAGTTGCGATGGCGGGGTTTCAGTTTTTTAAAGTAAAGGTGATGACTGTTACTGCAGCGTACTGTCAGTATGGATGTAGCTTCTCACTACGTTTCCGGTGTTGTCCTGACGGATCTCTACACCAAGGATCTCGAATGGGCGCTCAATCTGATTGCCATTGAAGTCCAGGTAATCCATTACCAGTTCATCAAAGCTATCCGGGTGAAGCGAAATTGCTACACTGTCGGTAAGCTCGTTTTCCAAAATGTAATTACGCATAGCGTCAAAAGTAATTTTCTCCATGTTATAGTGTTTAGGTTTGATAAAAATAATTATTTCATCAAAACTAAAGCTATATGAAATGTTAAAAAAATTAACTTTAACAATTGTAAGATTGCAACGACAGGTATTTATACACTAAATCTGACTAAATGTTACAAATATGTTAAAAGCAAATAATCTGTGTTATTAATTTTTGCTTGTTCTGACTTTAAAATGAAAAGTTCCCGTAATTGGCTTTATATTTTGCGAATTCCCTAATTCGTATGCATGCATTGCATAGCGGCATTTTACCTTAAAAACAGCATTATTTGGTTCACTTCCAATATATTGAATAGCTACCACTTCGTTGTAGTCGTCGGCGCCAAATCCCAGTGAACTTATCAGGTAAGTAGCCGATCCTTGTGTTATCGGCAATTTCTGAGAAAACTCAAATGGGTTCACATTGTCGCCATAGCCCGTTATAGCGTACTTTTTCAGGTTTCCGGGGGCTACCATAGCCGAACTGTCTACAGGTATAGAGAAGTAAAATGTTTCTTTGGTCGATGCTGAGGTTGCCGACACTGCATTTGCGGATTCGCTAACGGCAAAGCCATAAAGGTCGAGTTGTTCACAATTTATGAATTGTTCCCAGTCGGGTGTTTTAAAACTCATGTGCAGCGTATTGCTCACTTCTCCGTTGCCGGGGTTATTGCCGTTATTTACATTGTCTTCGTCTGAACCCGAGCAGGCAAACAGCATAAAACAGGCGGCAGATAGTAAAAATGCTTTCATAATAAAAAAGGTTTACGTGTAATAATTGTAAAATTACCACATGTAAACCTCCTGTAAAATCCCTATTTTCAGGTATTTTTATCTGAAGTCGATGATATTGCCCTCGCCCTTATCACCAGATTTTGGCGTTTTGTCGGAGGCAAGTTTCCAGTCAATATTTGGGTATTTCTTTTTCAGTTCGGCAAGGTCGCGATCATAACGGTCATATACTACAATTCGGGGGTCACCCGGCTGGGCAAAGTCGTTATAAGAGAGTTCGCCCAGATAGGTAATCTCACCTTTTTTTATCTCAAACGGAATACCGTACGTCTTGCTGAAGTTTACATTACCCATAGAGCCCAGGCCACTAAGTACCGTATGCTGGTTAAAGCTGTATTTACCCGGAGCGCGCTCAATAACGAACAGGTAGGTTTTGCCATCGGCAAAATCGCCTGTAAAGGCACGGTCATTTTTTTCATTACGGGCTTTTACCTCAATCTTGCCCTCATTCTTTTTAACGAACTTTTTATCGTCAGATGCAGGCTTATACAAAAAGCGGTAAATATCATTTCGGGGTACGTCGCCCTCAAAAGTAATGGTACCCACTGCAAGTCCGTTTTCTGATGTTGAAGAGAAAGCTTCGGCAGGCTTATCAGCCGTTCCCGATTTGCATCCTATAATAAGTAACAGGATAGGAAGGATATATAGTGTTTTCATGTAAATTATGTTGATACCGTAAAGATAAGAACAAAGTTAGAAAGTGATAAAGTTGTAAAGTGATAAAGTTTTGGCTGTTGGTTAGCTTCCTGCAAGGTTTTTAAAACCTTGTAGGTATACTTGCATAAAAAACTATATTTGTATAACACCAACTTACCTTACAATGAAAAAACTACTCCTTTTAGCCTGTTTTGTTTCCCTTACTTCGTTTTATACCGAAACCGATGTGTACCTGTGCAATACCAAAGGAGGTAAGAAATACCATTTTACCAAAGATTGCCAGGGACTGCGCAACTGCCAGGGCGAAATAATTAAAGTAACCCTTACCGAAGCCAAAGAGAAAGGTAAAACTATTTGTGGGTATGAGGATTAACACAATCTATTCAAAATGGTCATTAATATTGATAATTACGGCGTTATTGTCGCTGTGTATTATCAATTATCTGCACTTTTCAATATATGGCTTTCTCTTTAAAGAACCATTTTTGATCAATGTGTTTTTATCTTTTGTTATTGCAGTTGAAGTATTTACAGGCTTAAGTCCAAACAGGATTTTAAAGAACATATCCTATATACTGACAATAATTTTATGTGGGTGTGTTTTTCTATGTTCGTTAATTTATATAGTTCCTTTTTTGATGATGTTTGCAGGACATCGAGAAATAATGTCTATACTATATATTATTCTGTTTCTGAATAGTGGTGTTCTTGCCTTTAGTGCAGGGGTTAGTTGGTTAAGGTTGTATACACGTGCAGATGAGTGTTAGTAGGATATAAAAATTATATCTGATACAGTTCTGAGAGATAATAGATTTGTTTTTCGGTATAAATCTCTTCATTTCGTCCTTTGTCATGAGAGCAGGTATAGGTAGTTTTGCCGCCTGTCTCGTGGTTTATTTTCCATACAAACAAAGCTATTTTGTTACCAAACTGTCCTGCGCGGTATACCTCGTCGTTAATGCTAAACTTTTTCATTTTTAAGTATTTACGCTAAAGGTAGGTATAATAAATCCCGAAACTGGGGTAAAAGTGATTTATATCTTAAACATTACGTTTGGTCAATCTTTTAAAGTTTACCCGAAACGTTAGATTACGTATATTTGTATAGCAAATCAACACCATGAATACCCGCCCTGAAATTAAGATAAAGCCCACCCGTACCGATACGATTCTTGAAGCTATAGGTTATATTGGCCTTGCTGCTTTATGGATATTTGTAATAGTGATGTATTACAAACTTCCTGATGTAGTTCCTACGCACTTTAACCTTGCCGGAGAGGCTGATGGTTTTGGTAATAAAAAAACAAGTTTCTTTTTACCTATTATTGCAACGGTTCAGTTTTTGGTATTGAGCGCAATTCAGCAAAATCCGGAGCAGTTTAATTATACGGTAACTATAACGCCCGAAAATGCCGAAAGGCAATATGCCAATGCAGTAAGGATGATACGTGCGCTAAGAGTAATGCTCGTAGTATTGTTTCTTGTAATAGAGATATATTCCGATAAAGAGTATATCGGGCTGGACTTCAGTAATTATTTGCTTACTCCATTGTTGTTGGGCATAATGGTAGTGCCTATGAGTTATTTTATAATTAAATCGTATCGCCAGCGCTAACCATGAATAGTAAAGACCGCCCGAGAATTAAGATACAACCCACCCGTTTTGATATTGCAGTTGAGGTTTTTGCCTGGACGGCACTTGCCCTTTTATGGGTCTATGTCACTATGCAGTATCCAAACCTGCCCGAAATTGTGCCTACCCATTTTGGTATTGGAGGCAAAGCCGATGCATGGGGCAGTAAAGATTCGGTGTTTTTTGGGCCTGCTATTGCTACGGTACTGGTTATAGGTATGAGTATATTGCAGCGGTATCCTTATAAGTTCAATTATATGGAGGAGATTACCCTTGAGAATGCCGAACGCCAGTATGCTATTGGTGTGCGTATGATAAGAGTACTAAAAACATGCATAGCGATACTCTTTATTATAATAGAGTATACTACCGGTGCAGCCGCTATGCAGGATGATAAGGTAGATATGAAGTGGTTTTTTTTAGGTATCTTTTTACTGATACAGTTGCCTGTATTCTACTTTTTGACAAAAATGCTGAATAAGAAGTAGTGTTCAGTTTTCAGTTTTCAGTTTTCAGTGTTCAAAAATGCTTACTGACCACTGATCACTGCCAACTGATTTATTCCTCCGTCAACACAAAATCCTTATTTCCCGGTTTAAAGTAATCGTCGGCAGCCTTGCCAAAGTTTTGCATGGTGGTATAATTAAATATACCGCCTACCACGGCACCTACACCAAATGGAATGAGCCTTCCCAGTGCGGCACCGCCACGTTTAGAGCCATATTTAGCAGCAATTTTTCGGGCTACTCTCTGACGCATTTTGTTTTGGATTCGTTCGGTAATATGCCTGTCAAAATGCCCTGCAGTAAGTTTGTCGCCTTTGCTGTGTGCCGCCTTTTCGGGAACTACCACACCTGCCCAAATGCCCAGTACTACAGTAAACTCATCTTCAAAATCATGTTGAATATCTTTATCATAAATCAAGCCGATGGCATAGGCAGTAGAAGCCATCCAGCGCAACATCAGCACAATGTCGGCTGAAATTGCTCCTGTTTCGATTGCTATCTGGGATAGTGTTCCCAAGCCGGGAATGGCTCCGGGCAGGGCCGTTACCGCACCAACCGAGGCATATTTATTACGTGTCTTTTTAATATATAATCTGGAAAGCTCATGAGGTGTTTTTCCGGGATTAGCAAACCGCAGCTTACGCACTTCGGTATGTATCTCGTGAAAGTGGGGCATAACCTTTACTATGAGCTGGTGCAGATCCATATTTAATTGAAATTTTAGAATTGAGATGTGGGATATATGATTTTGGATATCAGTATTTTAATATAAAGATAGCTATAAAAAGTAAAAGCGGGCCTTGTGAGCCCGCCCCCTTTTATGATCATCGTGATTTATCTTTCGTCCCCCAACTCCAGATAAGACGACCACAATTGGCCTGTTTCCAAAATAATTTTGAATGGTGTAAAAATACAACAATCCTGTGAGATGTAAATACCTATTAGTAGGTATTTTATTGTAAAAGTGACCTTTAGTGCTTTAAATCGAAGATAACAGGGTATTTAGCTAAATATTTTTCTAATAACAGCCCTTGTTTAAAACTTAATTTCCAGAGAATTTTATTGGTAGCGACATCATACCATAGTTCTACATAAAAATTATGAATAGCATAAAGCAGCTTTCGTACTTTTCCATCAATACAGGCATCGATAAGCACGCCATCATTCCATAGTATACGGTATTGTTCGTTGTCGTTCAGTTGTTTATATTCGTATAATTTCATATTCCCAAATGGTTTCTTCGTCATACATCATTTTCTATACTAATAGCAACGCCGGTAAGTTGCGTTATATTATACACATTTGCGGGGGAAGGCAGTACTGCAAATATAACGTTTTAAAAATTAAGGGTTTATTAGTATTTGGTTAGCAAATTTTGTGATTTGCATTACGGAACTTGCAGTATGTAAAATATAAACCGCTTCCACCATGAAACTACTGCTTATTTTGCCCAACTTAGTGCTTATTGCCGTATCGGGCATTAATCTGTATAATGAACTCAATACCGGCAGATTGAACAACAACCTTGCGGTAACCGTGCTGCATTTTTCGGTGCTTATTATGTGTGTAGTGTTTGTTGGCCTTATTATCAGGTCGATGTTTAAGGTTGTAGAGACTAATGAAGAAGAATTGTACTATCAGCCAAGATAAGATTGTTTAATCCTATTACTGTAACGAGCTGTTTTTGCAGCCACTCTATATAAACGTCCCCGTTAGCGATGCTGATGGGGATTTTTTTAAAGAAAAAGCCCCTGTTAAGGGGCTTCTATGAAAGCAAATCATAACAATGGGGGCGATGTTATAATAGCTCCAGCGAATGGATTGTAAGGTGTGGCTGGAGTGGGGGGTCAAATTGAGCGCAAAAATATACTATGTAGGGTTCTTACCGAAAAGAATTAACGAAAATTTTGTAGGTAAAAATAAGTTTATTCCTTAATAAATAAGGAGTTATGTTGTAAGTATAAAAAATAAGTAGTTGGTCTGTAATCAGTATTTGAATAAAAAAATAGAGCTTGTAATAAGGTTTAGACTTTTTTATGAATTGCGACCCGTTAATATGATTGCTTTTCTGCTAAAAATACTTACAAAATAAGACTGTTGAATGTTATGCATATATTAAATATTTTGAGGCTGTGTGGCTTATACGCTTTATAAGTGGTATTCGTGCATATAAATCCTAAATTTTTATTAAGGTTTATCTTCATAAAACAATTTTGAGTAACTTTATGAAAGAGCTGAAAGCCATAGGGTTTACAGCTTGTGAGAAAGAAAGTTTAGAGAAATAAAAAATTGACTAACCTAAAATTTTATAGCCATGCACATCACTATTTTCAGAACACTGTACAAACATGTTATCGATCATGATCTTATTGAGCGTATGCTTAAAAGAAACAACCTTACATTTGAAAGAACAGCCTATGAGGCGGGTTCTCGTTACAAAATACTTTCTGACAATGAGCAGGAAATGGTAAACTTTAAAAAAAGACTAAGAGAAATTTATCCGCAAATTGCGATTAGTGCCTAATAATACGTTATTGATTATTAATTCAGGAAAAGAGCTCCACAAATGGGAGCTCTTTTTTTATGGGATTTATTTAAAATTCTTCATGAATTCTTCTTTGTAGGTAGGTGATATCTCTACTTCGGCACCATCTACGAGTGTAATATAACCACCTTTGTTATATAGTTTTACAAAGTTGAGGTTTACAATATGCGATTTATGCACCCTGATAAAAGGCAAAGGCAGCATTTCACCAAAGTACTTCAGGAAACGGCAGGCCATTTTTTTGTCACCATTGGTAAGATACAGGTCGGTAAAGTTACCATTACCTTTTAGTCGTATTATATCTTCCATTTTTACGACTTCAAAGCCTTCCATGGTAGGTAGTATCACCTGTTGTTTTTCCTGCTTTGGCTCGCGGAAGTTCTCTACTATAACTTTATTTCGGTTAAAGACTTCTTTGTTTATTATTTGCTGATGCACTTTGTTTACAGCAACAATCAGTTCTTCAATACTAATGGGTTTTAGCAGGTAGTAAGCGGCGCTCATGTTTAGCGCTTTTAACGAATATTCTGAAAATGCGGTTACAAATATAGTTTCAAAGGTAAGATCGCCACAGGCTTCAAGTACGTCAAAAGCGTTACCAAAGGGCATTTCCACATCAAGAAAAACAAGATGAGGTTGTAATTCATGAAGCAAAGGTATTGCTTCACGGCTGTTATGAGCCTCTCCTACAATCTCTACCTGTGGGCAGTATTTGGTAAGGTAACTTCTTAGTGCTTCTCTCGCTGCGGTTTCATCTTCTACAATTACACTCCTTATTTTAGCAAGGCTCATCATGGTTTTTGTATTATTGGGACAGTAATTTTAATAATAGTTCCGGTTTCAGGACTTTGCTTTTCTGTCATTGTAAAGTCCATTTTTGTTTTGTACAACTGGTTAAGGAGCGCCATACGCTCTTTAGTGTTGGTGAGTCCTCTCGATTCGTGGGCTTTTTGGTTATGCGTTTTAAGTTCGTTACTTTTTGTAGGGCCAATACCGTTATCATCTATGGTAATAATGATGTTTTTACCGCTAAGGGTATAATCCATTTTGAGTAGCCCTTTTTCCTCTTTGTAGCGGAGCCCGTGCCAAATGGCATTTTCCAGGTGAGGCTGGGCAATCATGTTGGGCACCCATATATTATCGGGATCGAGTTTTGGGTCTACATTAATCTGGTAATCAAACTTGTCTTTAAAGCGCAGGTGTTCCAGCTCAAGGTATTTTGTGAGGTTCTCTATTTCATTCCCCAAAGTTACAAAATCCTTATTGGAATTTTCCATCGTATTGCGCATCAGGTTCGAGTAGGAGGTAAGATACTTATTGGCAGCAAGCTCATTGTTTTGTGCAATAAACTGATTCACACTGTTAAGGCTGTTGAACAGAAAGTGCGGATTCATTTCAAGGCGAAGCGTTTGTAATGCAATCTCTTTGTTTTTTGTTTTAATTGAATAAAGCGTTTTTATGATAAAACTCGAAATAAGCAATAGTAACGCTACCGAACCTAAAAGGAAATAGGTAAAAGTGTTTTTTCGGCTGATAAGCTCATCTTTAAATGATTTTTCACTTTCCAGTCGGCGAATGCGCTCTTCGGTAACCCTAAAGGTCTTGGCATCAGTAAGAGAGTGGTCAGATAGAATAATCCTGTCCAGGTTTTTGATAAAGTTCTCATACGTTTCCATGCTTGCCTTATCGTCTTTTACAGATTTATAATAGTCTACCAGTTGCTGCACACTTTCCCGGGCTTCAAAAGTACGCCCGTTAGTAGCTGCAATGCTATAGGATTCTTTAAGGGCTTCAACAGCTTTTTCGGGATTGTCATATTTAAAATATACCGAAGCCAGAAACTGAAGCTGTATTATCTGGGTGTCGTAGTCTTTAATTTCCTTAGCCTCCTCTAATAATTTTTCTACAACGGTAATAGCTTCTTCATAACGTTTTCCGCCTTTTAGCAGCTTTGCCATTTCGCCATAAATCTTAATGGTCTTTGCTGAATTCTTTTTAGAATAACTTCCTGCTTTTTCATAAAAGCCTAATGCCTGTGTACTGTCTTGCTTTCTAAGATTTAATTTTGCAAGAAGGATATAGGTGTCGGCTATTTCACTTTTAATGTTTTTTTCTTCCAGTAGTGCTATATTCGCATTCAGGTAGTTGTTTTCCAGTTTAGTATTGCCTCTGTTTTTTAGACGATTATAGTCGTTTTTATTCAGGTTTTTAGTGATGTCATCTACCGAAAGATCAAAAGCAAGCTTAAAGTTTTTAGTGGCTGCATTCAGCTTGTTTTGCAGTTCCTGTACTTTGGCAATGCTTCTTACCGATCTTGCCTTACCTATACTGTTATTAGCGGCATTATATATATCAAGTGCTTTTAGTAAAAATTCCTCCGCTTTCGCCAAATCATCTTTATCACTAAAGCCTTTTGCCAGTATTTCGTAGTTGAAAGCGATTTTAAGGTTGTCATTTTCTTTAAGTGACTTTTCGAGATTGTTTACCGCTTTTTTTATCTCGGGTGAAGTTTGTTGTTTTTTAGGAACAGAGTCTTGTGCTTTCAGGTCTTTAGGAACTAAAAAGAGTATAAATAACAGGGGTAAAATGGTTGTAAAACGCATTCAGATAGGTTTAATAATGTAAAGTAAATCAAATTTACATGCTTTTCCTATTACTTTCACCAAGTCAAAACCCAGTTTTACCACTTTTGCATCAAAGGACTGTATAAACGCTGTACTTTTGTCACAGATATAAAATCTGAAATTTAATTAATCTTATAAATAATTCTATCATGAAAAAAATGATCGCACTTTCAGCTGCTGTAGTTCTTACACTTGCTAGCTGTGGAAAAAAAGGAGAAGAGGCTGCAACTGAAGAGACTGTAGATACTACAGCTGTTGTAACTGAAACTACTGTTGTTGATACTGTAGCTACTCCGGAAGCTGCTTCTGCAACTGAAGTTGAGGCTGCTACTTCAACTGAAGCTGCTCACTAAGATATAACCTTTAAAGGTTAATTGAAACGCTTTGAGGATTCTCAAAGCGTTTTTTCGTTTATAGCATTTTTAGATTATAAACAGATAATATGGTTTTACCAAGTCAAAAACGCATTTTACCATTTCTGCTCAAGAGCAGTTTATAAACGTTGTACTTTTGTCTCAGAAATAAAATCGAAAATTTATTTAATCTTATAAATAACTCTATTATGAAAAAAATGATCGCACTTTCAGCTGCTGTAGTTCTTACACTTGCTAGCTGTGGAAAAAAAGAAGATGCTAACGCTGATGCTGCTGCTGCTGATACTACTGCTGTAGTTGTTGAAGAAACTGTAGTTGATACTGTAGCTACTCCAGAAGCTGCTTCTGCTACTGAAGTTGAGGCTGCTACTTCAACTGAAGTTGCTCACTAAGATATAACCTTTCAAGGTTAAGTTAAAATGCCTCCGCTTTGCGGAGGCATTTTTATTTTATACAAAATGTAATGCGTTCCTTTGCTGTGTTTTAGATAAAAAAACTGTATCTTTAAGTAATTACTTATAAAACACTTAACCATACATGAACGCATTGGTTATATCCGGTGGCGGAAGCAAAGGTGCTTTTGCAGGAGGTATCGCAGAGTATCTCTTAAAGATACAACATAGAGAATACCAGTTATTCGTAGGTACTTCAACGGGGAGCCTTCTGGTTCCTTTTTTAGCCCTGGGCGATATAGAGCGCATCAAGAAAATATATACCAACATCAGGCAGGAAGATATATTTACGGTCTGTCCGTTTAAAGTAAAACTTAAAAACGGAGAGGTGGCAACCCGCATTAATCACTTAGGGATTCTTAAACAATTTGTAAAAGGCGAAAAAACATTAGGCGACAGCACTGCACTACGCAAGCTGATTCGTAAAAGCTTTACCAAAAAAGACTTTGAAAAAATCAGGCAATCCGGAAAAGAGGTTGTCGTGACCGTTTCTAATCTTACCACTCAGGCCATAGAATATAAGTCGTCTAATGATTATGAATATAAAGATTTTTGCGACTGGATATGGGCATCTGCCAACATGGTTCCGCTAATGAGCCTGCTGAAAAAAAATGGCTCGGAGTATGCCGATGGCGGTTTTGGTAACCTGATTCCTGTACAGCATGCTATTTTTAAGGGAGCATCATATGTAGATGTTATAGTATTGAGGCTCAAAAATGGCGTGTATAGCAACCCACCCCTTAACAATGCCCTTGATGCCTTTTCGCGTACCTATGATTTTATGCTGAATCAAATAGCTATCGACGATTTGCTTATAGCTAACTTGCAGGCTGCAAGCCAGAATGTTACGTTGGCGTTTTATTTTATTAACAGACTGCTCACTACGCGATCATTTATTTTTAATGCTAAAGAAATGAAAGAATGGTGGCAGGAGGGATATGAATTGTTTACACATACCGAAAGCGAAAAACATACCGTATCGGTTAAATTTGAGGGATAGTGAAAGAATTATCATAACAGTATAAATTAACCAACCATGAAAAAAATTACAACTGTTCTACTTCTTTTATTCTGCCTGTTTAGCGCGCATTCGCAGGAGCAAACCAAAAGTGAAGTGTCTTCGGACACTTTAAAACACAAAAAGTTTGAATTTAATGTTATGCCTTTTATAAGTTATAACCGAAGTTTAAAATTTATGTTTGGTGCTATTCCCATGGTTATGTACAAGCTTGACTCTGAAGATAAAGTTTCGCCGCAATCATTGTCGGGAATTTCAGGGGTATATACTACCAACGGTTCTTATTTCGTATCGGTATTCAATCGTTGGTATTATGATGAAGACCGCTGGAGGGCTAAATTTTTTGCAGTAACGGGCGATTACAACTCCCAGTTTTTTGTGAGCGATGCCGATGAAGCCGCTTTTTATGATTATGGAACAAAGCTGACTATGGCAAGTGTAGGAGTGCAACGCATGATTGTTAAACATTTATATGGCGGCTTAACCTATACCTATGCGCATTATGACACAAAATATGAAGATGAGATACAGCCTGAAAGTATCACCCAGACTAATGGTCTCGAACTAAACGCACTATATGATTCGCGTGATGAGGTGTATTATCCAATGAACGGAACAAAGACTCAGATTCGTTACATTGCCTTTCCTACCTGGTTTGGTAATGATGTTGATGCCAATAAGGTGTTAACGGAATATAACCGGTATTTTAATGTAAGAGGAGGTAAAGATGTTATTGCAGCCCGCTATTTCGGGCAGTTTGGGTTAGGTAATATAGCTTTTCAACAGCAGGTAACCATAAGCGGAAAAGACATCAGGGGATATTCTGAAGGGAAATACCGCGGAGATGGAAAGATTGCGCTTCAGGGTGAATACCGCTATAACTTTGGTAAAAAAAATGGGTGTAGTGGGCTTTGCCGGACTGGCTACCATTTATGGCTCTGATACCGATAGCTTCAATTGGAAAATGTATCCCGGCATAGGAGCAGGTTACCGCTACCGCGTGTTTAAAGGGATGAAATTTAATGTTGGTTTAGACGGTGCTGTGGGTAAAGACGACTGGGGTGTTTATTTCAGGATAGGAGAGGCGTTTTAGAGTATTGTATATACTTCAAAAGTATTCGGCCATCTATAGAATTAAAAGCTTTTAAAAATTACAATGTTATCTCAGTTGAAAGCTATAATAAATACTCTGGCATCCCCTGTGACTAATGTTTATCGGCATATAATTGTTAGGTGCTGATTTAGATGGTTTTGTAATGAACTTAAGTATTTACCAAAACCTGTTCTTGTTTTAAAAGATCTGAAAAATGAAAACTCAGGAGTTGCCGGACCAAAAATACCTTTAAATAAAAACCCTCCCTTATTTTTTGGGAGGGTTTCTGAATGTTTTTAGGCTTCTGTTGGTTTAGAATGTAAACCAATATGTTCCGCTATATACAAGTATAAATCCTTTTGAAGTTGTTCCGGCAAAATCGGAAATAGATGAAGTGCCGTAATTATTGCCTGCATCTCTAAAGAACTTACCATTAGGATTAAGCGAGGCAGCTATATTTTCTGTAGCAATATATAATGTCTGACCTGTTACCGGATTAGCAGGAAGAGTTACCGTATAGTTGCCTGTAAAATACACCATCTGATTTGTGGTGTTTAGCGTTATGCCGTTAGCACTGATTGTTGTCACAGCCATTGGTCCGGATGGAGGTATGCCCCACTGTCCGTCTCCTCTTAAAAAAGTTGTAGAGGAAGCTGTTCCACCTGCATTGATTTTTGCAGGGGTTACGGCTCCATTTGCAATAGTTGTTACACCGGCAGCTGTTATGGTCACATCGCCCGATACTGTTACAGGTGCCTGTGGTGCAAAAGATGCACCCGTAAGATAAATTTGTCCCGCAGCTGTACCATTAGAAAATCCTATACCTGTCGCGCCAGTAGCTCCGGTAGCGCCCTGAGGTCCGGTAGCTCCTGTGGCACCCTGAGGTCCGGTAGCGCCCTGAGGACCAGTAGCTCCGGTAGCACCCTGTATCCCCTGAGTACCCGTTGCACCTTTTGGGCCTGTGGCTCCGGTAGCACCGGTAGCTCCTTTAGGACCGGCAGGTCCGGTAGCCCCTGCAGGTCCTGTAGGCCCTGTTGCTCCTGTAGGTCCCGTCGCTCCTGTAGGCCCTGTAGGTCCCTGAGGTCCTGAAGGTCCTGTAGGTCCCATTGGTCCGGTTGGCCCTTGCGGCCCCTCAGGACCGTTTGCAGCATAAAGAGCATAAGGAACACTCATTAATTCATTAGCACCTGTTATGGTATAATTAGTTCCTCCGGTAGGATCAATCTCGGTTTTTATGAAGTATGGACCGGCAGACCAGTCTATTCCGTCAAATGAACCTGTAACTGCAGTACCATTTCCAACTTCAAGGCTTAGCAGCCCATTGGCATTCGTACTGGTTTCATGTGTTTCCTCAAAAACAGCTGTTCCGGTAGGTGAGCCTTGTAAAATGCTAATTTGAACACCTACGGGAGATGAGGTTAGTATCTCTCCCAGAGAATCACGTACTACCGACTGGTAGCTCATTTTGCCCGGGGCCTGGGCAAAAAGAATAGATGGTATCACTATTAATAATAGCGTAATTATTTTTTTCATATGTCTTTCTTAATGATTTTAAAATTTTTTATCTGATGCATCCCATCGTATATTTTTAATATATACATTCCGGAAGGGTATTTTTCCATTGTTATTATGGTTTCCTTTTCTCTTATCCTGTTGTTAGAGATTATTCTTCCGTTAAGGTCGTAAAGTTCGTATCTGAAATTCGACAGATCCTCATGTTCTATGAAAAGCGATATTGTAGCTACCGTAGGATTAGGAGAAACAATTGCATTGACAGGAACAGTTGTTTTAAGTGAAATAGATTTTTGCTCGTCTTTTCCTATTACTGAAATTTCAAAAGGCTGTTGAACGCCTTGGGTTGCGGTGCCTCCGCTCCCAGAAATTACGGTATAGACTATCTGACCGGTGGATAGGGAAGCGGTTCCGCCACTTCCCGAAATTTCTCCCCCTGATGCAGTTACGGCCTGTTGTGCAGCAAGGTCAGGCACTGTAAAAGCAGTAGTGAGAAAAATTAAAAAAGTAATTTTTTTCATAATGTGTAAGGTAATGTTTATAAAAAGTAAACTTTTTGGCTACCATAGCTAATCTGTGCTATAATATGCGGCAACTAAATAAACTCTATTAATCATTTCTGTAAAGAGTATATTTGCCTGAATTTCATACAGGTATAAGTACCTGAAAATTGTAAATAAATGGTTTTGATATTGTTTTGTGAAGGTTAATCGTTGGGTAGCGATATCATAAAAATAAAAAACGCTTTGAGGAATCCTTAAAGCGTTTTTTATTAGGAAGATTGTAAAGAAGGTTAACATACTTCTTTACAAATAGTTTTATATGGTTTTAATAAGTATCTTTAAAACAGTTGATTACAGTGTTACCTGAGCCGAACGCTGATTACATTGGTTCATGAGTTCAACTTTCCATATATAGTTTGGATAATTTGAGTTAAGCGACTGCATTGCTGATTGACCATCTATACAATTACCGCTACCTGATAAAGTTATTTCTATAACCCCGGAATTAACGTCTCCGGATATAAGCTGTACATCATACCCATTATATGCAATTGAAAACTCGGCAGCACCGGGATTCAAAAAATACAATCTGGTAGGATATTCGGTAGACGAAGGATCGGCAGAACCAAAACCGTCACCTACTAATACGCCTGTTCCATTTGCAGTAAATGAAATCAGTATAGCAATTTTGCTCTCGTTATTACATTCTACAGTTACATTGGTAATCACAGGTGCCGTCATAATACCCTGACTACAAATATCTGTTCCGGTTACTTTAGCATTTACTGTTTTAGTTAAGCTGCCTGTAAATTTAGTGTTGGTATAATTTACAGTATACGTAAAGTTTTGATCGGTTTCGGCATCTGTTGTGGCGCTTATGTTTATCGTTCCGTCTGGCTGGTTAAGTTGCTGAAGGTTTACATTAGGATTATTATTGTTGTTTATGGTAATATAGCTGTTTGAAACCGACCTTGCGATGGTTTTATAAGAGTTTTTAAGCGACTGCATTACATAACTTGGACGAATAAAAGAAGGAAGGTTGCTTATAAAACTATTATAGTTGTCTTTTAAGTTGTTGTATTTGCCGGCAATGGTTGTAATAACAGATCCGTTATCCGGATCATCAGCGTCGTTATTGATTAGAGAGCGATATCTGGCCTTAATATCGGTTATCTTTTCTACTCCTGACTCATATACCACCAGAGATGTTTCGGTAATAAATTCAAAAGGTTTTATTGATTTACTTGTTAATGTTACTGCTGCTGTAACGGTGTCTGCTACATTTATAAGAAAACTTGTGGTCACTACTCCAAGAGCAGCAAGTACCCCGGGGTTAAAGCTTGCGGCAAGGAGTTTTCCACCTGTCAGAATCAATGGAATATGTCCTACGGTATAAGCAACACTAAACACAAATTTACCCATGCTTGCTTCAACATCTGCTTCATAATCCTGAACGCTATTTGGTGTTCTCAGGTTAGTAAAACTAGCTGAAAGATCACTATTAAGGTTATTAAATTCTGTTATCAGGTCTTGGTTAGCAGCAATAACTTTTGCGAATTCCTGTTTATCAGCGTCTGATAAATTGTTATATGCAGTAGTATATTCATTAAGGAGGTTGGTGTATTTTACAACATCATTTTTTAAAGACTGATATTCTGACGGGGTATCTGAATTTTGTTCCAGTATTGTTATCTGGTTGTTTAGGTTCACAATATGCGAATTTATGTCAGTTTGCATCTGTGACATATATTCTTGGGGAGCAGCAATATTTGTAGCAGCAACTACATTTATAGCGACAGTATAGTTTTTATTATCAAGACTAAAGCTTAACTCATAACTTCCGTTGCTAAGATCTGGTAATATAAACGAGGCATTATTTTCCTGGGCGTTTATTTCAACCTGCTGATTGTTGATAGTGGCATTGAAAGAAGAAGAGCTAAATATGTTTTCTGATGCCGTAAGCATTACGATCTCATAAGGAGCATATTTATTCTTTAAAGCAGACAGCTGAGTTGTTTGTTGCTCAGTAGTTTCGTTGTCAGATTTCGAGCAGCTGTTAAAGATTAGGATACCCGATATAAAGAGCATCTGAAAGAGTAGGAGTAGTTTTTTTTTCATAAGTATTAGATTTAATTTTCATCCTAATATCTGGAGGCAATTAGTTGATTATCAAATTTAAGTAAAAACTTTTAAGGCAAATTAGGTTAAAGCCTAGTTTTTAAGGTGATAATCCTCATAATTATTGTTGCAGTGTAGTTTACGATTATTTAACTCAAAAGATTTTAACGTTTATATCATTGCTAAAAACGCATAAGCTCAGATTGTAATTACCTTCAACTTGGTTTAAATTTATGTGGTAGAAAACTTTTAACGAATGCGTTATTTTAAAAACAGGTAAAAGTACTGATGTGTCAGAGTAAGAGAGTGGTTAATTTTAACATTTTAACCAATTAAACCAATTACAATGAAAACAAGATTACTTATTGTTGGTACGCTATTATTTACGGTTCAGTTTTTCGGGCAGGGATTTTCCGGATTTAGAGTTGATAAGGATACTACTGATTTGGCAAAAATCAGTGGAAATGGGCAGTCTCCAAATTTTGTGATTTTTCCCAATGCCAATAATTCCCTGAACCTCTTGAAATTTTTGTATGGAAGTCAGAACAACTTTCTGGGGCAGGCAGGTGTTACGCTAGGGAGCAACAGCGGTGCGGTTTACACCGAATTAGGAGGAGGGAGTTTTCTAAAGTTATTCCGACTCAGCTTAGGGGTGATGGTAAGTAATACTAATGCCGATACTACAGAAGAAGAACAAGTTACCGAAGCATATCAAAAATTAGTGTCTTATGGTGGTAATACCGTACTGAATATAGAATACCCGTGGCTTTTCTATAAAAATGATAATTATAATTTTAACCTGCTGTCGCGATTCTTTTTAAAAGGAACGGCAGATTTACCGGCTATGGGGTCTACCACGGATGATTGGGCAGGCAGTGGTTCTGTAGGAATGAATTTTTATATAGATGCGGAAACGATTCCGTTAAGCAGTGCCGACAAGGATGCGATTAAGATATTTTTTGACAGTAACACAAGTTATATTATTGGAACGGATGTATATCAGAAAAACTTAGGAATTAACGACAGTAAGTTTCTTTTTGGCCAGCTTACAGCCGGACTGGTTTACAAAAGCTTAAAAATATCTTTTGTTTTTGCAACCTTTAGCAGCGAACCATCGCTGAGAAATAATAAAACTGTTGCAGGAATTCAGGGAGTTAGGTAGTGTGGTTTATTGTAATTTTATAAAAGAAAAAACCCTTTTGATTTGATAATCAAAAGGGTTACATTTCGTAGCGAAGACGGGAGTTGAACCCGTGACCTCAGGGTTATGAATCCTGCGCTCTAACCGACTGAGCTACCTCGCCATTTTTGCGGTTATTTACATCCTTGAATGCGGGTGCAAATATAGGACTTTATTTAAATGTTCCAAACAAAAAGTGAAGAAAAAAATTATTTTTCAAAAGGCTTTTTTTAGAATGTTAAAAATTATATATTTCCAAAAATTTTAAAACTATCATTTCCAAAATAGTACGCCATATGGATGAAAAAATTAAATATGAACTGGAGTTTCCAATAACTTCTTCACCTCAGCTTTTATACCAGTACATATCTACGCCTTCAGGGCTTTCTGAGTGGTTTGCTGACAATGTGAATTCCAGGGGGGAGTTCTTTACCTTTATTTGGGATGATACCGAAGAGAAAGCCAGAATGTCTTCTAAAAAGACGGGAGAGAAAGTAAAATTTCGTTGGGTAGATGAAGATAATAAAGATGGTGAATACTATTTTGAGCTTCGTATACTTGTAGATGAGATTACTAAAGATGTTTCGCTGATGGTTGTTGACTTTGCTCAGGAGAACGATATTCCTGAATCGAAGCAACTTTGGGAAAACCAAATATCCGACCTGAAGCATGTTTTAGGCTCTGTTTAGGAAATCTTTTTATTTAAAGCTATATTTGCCCTGAATTTTCAGGGCTTTTTTTATGATCAATTACAATGGCAGCCTGGTTGCCTCTTCTGATATTACACTCCACGAAAACAGGGCTTTTCTATACGGAGATTCCATTTTTGAAACACTTAGGGTACTAGATGGTAAGGTGCTGTTTCTTGAAGACCATTACTTCCGTCTTATGGCTTCTCTACGCATTGTGCGTATGGAAATACCTATGAATTTCACTATGGAATATATGGAAGAGCAGGTGCAGTTGCTTGTAAATAGCCTTCCTGTAGCTCCGGCTTATAGGGTGCGTATGTCGGTTTTTCGTAAGCCGGGAGGTTTCTACCTGCCTACAGACAGGGAAGTGGAATTCATTGTTACTGCTTCGGCGCTCACAGAGCCGCTGTATTCAATTAATGAAGGTGATTATGAGGTAGACCTGTTCAAGGACTTTTATGTCACAAAACAGCTTCTGTCGACACTGAAGAGTACTAACAAAATGGTGCAGATAACAGGAAGCATTTATGCACACGAAAACGGACTGCAAAACTGCCTTTTGGTTAACGATGAGAAGAATGTGGTAGAAGCGCTGCAGGGTAATCTTTTTATGCTGACAGGCAACAAGCTTGTAACACCTCCGGTAGCCGATGGCTGTCTGAATGGGGTAATGCGTAAACAGATTCTTGAGCTGGCTAAAAAAATTGAAGGACTTGAAGTTACTGAAGCTTCTATTTCTCCGTTCGATTTACAAAAAGCCGATGAACTATTTGTTACCAATGTAATTCAGGGTGTACAGCCTATTACCAAATACCGTAAAAAGGAATTTGTAAGTACTACTGCTGCTGAACTTGTAAAAAGACTAAATGCAAAGATCAGGTTTAGTTAATCGGTACAGATTAATTAATTGATGCTCCGTGGCTAAGTCTGTTAATTTAGTGTAGGATTTTCGGGCGCATTAGACCATATAAGGTATTCGCCGCCAAGCTCCATTATCTTTTCTTTCCAGAAAGAAGTGCTGGATTTGCCTATGATTTTGTTTTCATAGCTGTTTTCGGTTACGATCCATGAGTTTTCTTCCAGTTCGTCTTCCAGTTGATGGGCTTCCCATCCTGAATAGCCTAAAAAGAAACGGATGTTATTCTTTTTTATGAGGCCTTTATTGATAAGTTCTTTAGTAGATTCAAAATCACCTCCCCAATAAATACCGTTGGAGATTTCAATGCTTCCGGGAATAAGCTCCGGAACATTGTGAATAAAATAAAGATTGTCTTGTTCTACAGGGCCACCATTGTAAATTTTAAAACTTCCTTTAATTTCAGGGATAAGGTCGTGAATAGTATATCCTAAAGGTTTGTTTAGGATAAAGCCTACCGACCCTTCGTCATTATGATCGGCGAGAAGGATTACCGACCTGTTGAAAGAAAGATCTCCGATTGTGGAAGGTTCTGCAATCAGCAGATGGCCTTTTTTGGGTCTTAGTGAAATCATCTTCTTACAATTTGTAATAAATTTAATGGAAAAAAAGCAGACAGCCAAAAAAATTACATTTTTTTAAGGAAAAAGCCTCTTAAAATTTAACGATTTTCGTATATCTCGCTGATTATTTGTGAGATAAGTTTATTGTCGTAATAAGTTAAAACAAGGTATAAAAAAAGCCTCTCATTGCTGAAAGGCTTCCTTAATATTTTACAGTAATAAAATTACTTGTTTACAGATCCGTCAAGTTCTGCTCCCGGTTTGAATTTCACTACGTTTTTAGCAGCAATTTTGATAGATTTACCAGTTTGAGGGTTTCTTCCTTCTCTTGCAGCTCTGTTTGTAACTGACCAAGATCCGAAACCAACAAGCGATACTCTTCCGCCTTTGTTAAGCGCGCCGCTTACGTTGCTTACAAAAGATTCTAATGCTTTTTTTGCTGCACCTTTAGAGATTCCTGCGTCAGCAGCCATTGCGTCGATTAATTCTGATTTGTTCATAATAATTGTTATTAATTGTTTGGTTAAATAATTGCTTTTACAATTCCTGTCTTACAAATTTAAAAGGAAATACATACTACGCAAGCGTTTTCTCTAAATTTGCAACCAATTGTTGATAACTTTTATGTTAATGTTGACAATGATGCTTGTTTTTCTTAAAATTTTGTGAAAGTCCGATATTCAGGGGGTTACAGCGCCTTTGCTACCTCCGAAAACGTCATTCCGTTCAATAATTCTTTTGCTGTAATACGTTTCTTACCCGGAAGCTGTAGACTCTTTATTTTTATGGTTCCGTCTTTAACTGCTACATTAATTTCTTTTTTATCAGCAGTTATAGTTCCAACTTCGGTTTTATTAGCTCCTTCAATAAACTCAGTTTCGTAAATCTTTACGTTCCATTCCTGGCCATTATCGTTAAAGAAACACCATGCTGCAGGATAGGGGCTAAGCCCGCGAACCAGGTTATGAATTTCGGCACCCGGTTTTGTCCAGTCTATCTTGCAGTTGTCACGGTTTAGTTTATAAGCTGTTTTAATATCAGCATCTTCTACCTGTATGGTAGTCTCTGCATTTCCGTTTTCAATCAGGGTAAGGGTTTTAATTACGGTGTCTTTACCAAGATCCATAAGGCGGTCGTGAAGCTCACCGGCAGTCTCGTTATCGCCAATAGGTGTAGACGCTTTTAATATCATGGCACCGGTATCAATCTTATCATCTATAAAAAATGTAGTAACACCTGTTTCGGCTTCACCATTGATGATAGCCCAGTTGATAGGAGCTGCACCACGATACTGAGGTAACAGAGATGCGTGCAGGTTAAACGTACCAAACTTTGGCATACGCCAAACCGCTTCCGGTAACATCCTGAAGGCTACTACTACATTAAGGTTGGCATTCAGGCTGCGAAGTTCTTCCAAAAAAGTTTCGTCTTTCAGGTTGGTAGGCTGCAGCAAACGTAGTCCTTTTTCAAGGGCATATTCTTTTACTGCAGAATATTTTAGCTGTTGTCCGCGTCCTGCTGGTTTGTCGGCAGCAGTAATAACGCCAACTATATCGTAGTTGTGCTGGTATATAGTATCAAGTATGCCTACGGCAAATTCGGGCGTACCCATAAAAACAATTCTCAGGCGTTCCATTTTATTTCAGTGTGTATTGATTGTTTGTATTCATTGTTATCCTGTCGTTTTCCAGCAGTAGCTGAAGTGCAAAGATAGTCTCTTCGGCGGTGAGGTCAAGTTTACTTTCAAGTTCTTTCGAATTGGAGGAGCCATTTTTCAGTACCTCTAATATGGCATTTGCCGATTCTATAGGGCTTACAGGTTTACGGTTTTTGCTGATACAGTAGGAGCAAATGCCGCAATCAGTTGTAGACTTTTCATCAAAGTATTCGAGTATGAGTCGGCTTTTGCAGGTATCGGTATTGGTTACATAATCAACAACCTTTTCAAATTGATGCACCTTAATATCATTTTGATTCTCAAGGAATTTAGAAACACGGTTTATGGTGTGCTCATCCTCGCGCACTTCGTTAAAAGTAATGCTGCTGTCATTTCCACTGCTTCGCAAGGTTATTATCTCTTTTTGGGCTAGTCGTTCCAAAAGGTTCATTACCTGTTCTTCCGTTGCTTTCGATTTATTGGTGATCAGGCTCATATTCATTGCAGTTTCTATATCGAATATACCTGAATAGTTTCTTAGTATAGCAAGCAACATTTCTTCATCGGCAGGATTAAGGCTGATGTAGCGCATTACCTCCTTACTTGGAATGATGAACTGTATCGTTACCTTTTCGGTAAATTGCTGTGAGAGTGTAAGTATACCCTGCCTGTCCAGAAACTGAAGGGCATTATAGGTTTTAGCTGCCGGTAGCTTATACTGCTGGCAGAAATTATTAAAGTTAAAAGGGTAGGTGGTTCCCATGCCTTCGCCATAGGCAATCTGTAAAAAGCTGTTGAGCCTGCTGTATACTTCTTTCAGGAACTTCTTGTCAGGAAGTACTTCTAAGAATTGTTGCCTTCCTATGGCTATATCCGATTGGTTTACCAGTAGCAACCCAAACGATTTTTGCCCGCTTCTTCCGGCACGTCCTGCTTCCTGATAATAGCTTTCAAGGTTATCGGGTAGCTGTATGTGTACAACCGTTTTTACATTGGCTTTGTCAATACCCATTCCAAAAGCATTGGTGGCTACTATAACCTGTGCTTTTTCGGTAAGCCATAACTGCATGTTGGCTTCTTTCTCTTTTTCCTTTAGCCCTCCGTGGTAAAAGGTCGCTTTAAAACCAAGCGACTGCAACTGCGACGAAACATCGTGACAGGATTTACGGTTACGTACATATATAATAGACGGTTCCGGATTTTTGGTGAGAATCTGCTGGATGCGATGTAGTTTGTCCTCTGTTTCAAATACCATATAGGCAAGGTTCTCTCGGGTAAACGACTTTTTAAAAATAGCAGGATTGTCAAGTCCGAGTTGTGTAATGATATCTTTCTGAACCCTTTCTGTAGCTGATGCCGTAAGTGCCAAAAAAGGAACATGAGGCAAATGCTTTTTTAATGCCGACAACTGAAGATAAGCCGGGCGGAAATCATGTCCCCATTGCGATACACAGTGGGCTTCATCAATGGCAACAAGGTTTATGGGCAGGTCTTTAATACGTTCTATTACCCAGTCGGCCTGAAGTCGCTCCGGTGAAAGGTACAGGAACTTATAATTTCCAAACTTGCAATTGTCTAACAGGTCACTAAGTTCATCGGTACCAATTCCTCCTGTAAGGGCAATGGCTTTTATGTTCCGCTTTTCCAGATTGTCCACCTGATCTTTCATCAGGGCGATAAGCGGAGAGATAACAAGGCACAGGCCTTCTTTCATCATTGCCGGTATCTGGAAGCAAACCGACTTACCTCCCCCTGTAGGCATAAGTGCAAAAGTGTCTTTTCCTTCGAGCACCGATTGGATGATTTTATCCTGCGGTTCTCTAAAAGTATCATGATTCCAGTATTGTTTTAGGATATCGAGCGCCTGCTGCATAGTAGTTTTAAAAGTTATACGAAGTTACTAAACATTTGGCACTTTTTTTGATTTAAAACTTATAGTATACAAGAGCTTTATAAGTAAGTTCTCAGTTGTTTACTGCTAGTTTAACTATGGTATAATTAATACTGTGTTAAACACTTTTTTTATCAGAAATTCGTTAATTATATTTACGTAGAGTTATTAATCAAAAAAACAGCAAAGCCATGAAAAACACATTTAAGAAAGGTGTACGCCGCGTACAGTTAGTGACCGCAGGAAAAAGTAAAAATGTTTACCATTTGGCGTTTCAGAAAAAAAATTCAATTATACGATATATAGAAATAATAGCAGTCTGTGCCATTGCCTTCATTATGGGGGCGGGATTCTTAGGCTATTTCAATTAATTTGAGTTAATTTTATTTGGGTTAGCCCTTCGTTAAGCGAAGGGCTTTTTTTGTGGATAACAGATATAAAACAAATAATTCGGTCACTTCTTTAAATAAAAAAGCCACGCAATGCATGGCTCTTCTTAACAAATGAAATTCACTAAAATACTATGATGCTTGTGTAATACCGCTTTCTATATATGTTTTAAAACTTTCAATGTCTTTTTGTAGCATTCTTTCAAATACAGGAGTTAGCAGTTTTGCTGCACCTGCACCTGCTTTTCCAAATGGCGCATGATACGCGATACTTACTTCGATATCGGTACCGTTACCGTCGCTGTTTCTCTTAAAAGTTACCCTTCCTGCATTATGCAATGTAGAATCGGCAACCGATTGCCAGCTTAAAACTTCGTTAGGCTTATCGGTAAGTATCTGGGCTTTCCAGCCAATAGTACCAATACCTCCCGGAAGTTTAGCTTTCCAGTGTGATGTTTGCCCGCCAATTTCTTCTACACTATGAAGATGTTTCATAAACTGCGGCAGGTTTTCAAGTTTTCTCCATGCATTATAAACGTCAACAACCGGTTTATTGATATTCAGAGATGCCGTAATTGCAACATTGCTGCCTTTTAAAAGTCCTTTTTTATCTATCAGGTCATAAGCAGGGCAGTAGCCACTAATGCCTCTAAAAAGCATAGTACCGGCTGTGATTCCCTCAATTAACTTTTTTGGGGTACTTTTTTCTTTTTTCAGGGCACGGTAAAGCATATAGGCACCGGCTGCCACCATAACAATACGTTCGGTTTTGCTTACGTTTACCCTAAGTCCCGGAACAATGCTTTTTTTGCCTTTGTGCAGGTATGAATCAGCTTCTGTTGCATTGGAAACTGATGCATAACGGTTTGGGTCGGTACCCGATTCATCATATTTTGAAAAATTCCTTTTGGGTTCCGTTGTTTTAAATATTTTGCTGGTTTCCATAATGATTTGCTTTAATAGTTTCTGTATGTACTAAAATTACTCATTATAAGGAGGTTACTATGATAAGGATATGGTAAAGTATTCTTAAGGGAGTCATAAACATTTAAAGGCTTAGATTACATAAAAAAAAGAGCCGCTGTTTTACACAGCGGCCCTCAAAAAAAATATGAATAAAACAAAAACTAACTTTAACTACTAACTATTTACACAAGTATTTTTTTTGATTTGCAAAATTAACTACACTACTAATTAATTACTTTTCAATATTTTATGGGTAGCCGTGCTACCACCTGCAAACTCTAATTTAATAATATACATTCCTGCTACTACTGATGAAAGATCAATCGATGCCTGACTGCTTATGGCAACACGTTGTCCGGTAAGGTTGTAAACTTCTGCTAAAACCACTTCTGCGGCAGATTTTATATTTACGATTCCGTTACTAGGGTTAGGAAATACCGTAAAAACGATGGTGCTATTGTCATTCAGTCCGGCCACAGGTTCAGATACGTTTAGTGAATAATCTTCTATCTGTCCGTAGTAAGCATTAGTACAGGCATCAAACTCGCCTTCTTCATAAACATTCCACATATCTTTGGTTACCCTTAGCCTTGTTGTGCCTGTAAGGGCATTTTCGGGAACTGTTATGTTAAGTGTCGCCTGAACGCCATCTGTACCTGTTGTGTTTTCCAATGAAGTCAGGTAGTACTCAGTAATCATATCAAAGCTGTTATCATGGTTCCAGTCTATAAATACCCTTATGTCGTGGGTAAACAATCCTGAAGTATTTCCTTGAACAGTAAGAGGGTAAGTCTGTCCTTTTTCTACGCTTCCTGTTATGCTTGTAAAGTTCTCGTATGATGGTGTTGCATTCACTTCAGGGTTTGTAGCATTGCTTATGCCGGCAAACTGTACCAACGATATAGGCTCTACATCATAATCAACTACTGCCTGACAGTAAGGTGCGGCCGAAGCGACATCTTGATTAATTATCGTAACTTCGATAGTATCCAGTAATGTAACATCGTCATTACTTGTTGCCTGTAATATAACTAGGCCGTCTGCAATTGCCGTAACAAGTCCGTTTTCATCTATAGTTGCCAGTCCGTTTCCTGCAGAAATACTCCATGTCACCGCCTGATTGGCCTCTGCAGGTAGTATAGCAGACTCTAATTGTAATGTTCCGCCAGCCGTGATGATGAATGGTGAAAGATCATCTTGAACGGTCACTTCAATACTCGTTGGTGCTACATATTGCCCTGTAATAATAATTTCGATAGTGTCAGTAAGTGATGTATCAACTGTGCTTACGGCTTGTACAGTAATTGTACCATTAGCAATCGCCGTAACCAGTCCGTTACCGTCTAAAGATGCCAGTTCGTTGCCCGAAGTTATGCTCCAGGTTACGTTTTGGTTAGCTCCCGATGGCAGTACTGCTGCGTTTAACTGTAAAGTTCCTTCATTGGTATTTATTATAGCATCAGCATTATTTTCGGTTGAAATCTCAACGGCAGTAGGCGTTACTACCTGATTTGCAATTGTGATGGTAATTGAGTTAAATACAGCAGGAGCTTCTGTGCTCACAGCCTGAACAGTAATTGTTCCATTCGCGGTTGCTGTTACTAGTCCTGTGTTATTTATAGTAGCTAATTCACTGCCAGACGTTATACTCCATGTTACCTGCTGACTTGCATTTGAAGGTGTAATTGTGGCAAGTAACTGTAAAGTACCTCCGTTAGTAATAATTACTGTTGGAGCACCACCCAAAACAGCGATAGTAAGATTTGAAGGCAGTGGTTGTACCGTAGACTGTCCTTTAATACAGCGTATTGGATGTGCCTGTAATCTTGGTGCACCCGCATTAGGATTCATCACGGCATTACTATAGTAAAGATTTCTTCCGTAATTATTTAACGTAGCGCTTACGTTACTGTTCCAGTAATAACCTCTCTGGCCTACAAATGAAAAATTCCCGGAAGATCCTCTGTAGCCTGCAACGGCAAGCTTAAGGTTACTTGTAAATCCTGATTCTACATTGGTTATGTTTTCAGCTTCTATAACAGCTGTCCATTCTGCTTCGGTCGGAATTCTCCAGCCGTTGCCAAGAGCTGCTTTACAAGGGTCGCAACCGTTGGTTTCGCTTACCGCAGCCGGTGTTGCAGCCTCCCAGGTGTCAGTAGTGTTTCCTGCATTCCACCAGGTGGGTATAAAAGTGTTGTTGGCTGTGCCAAGTCCCATTGGGTTATTTGGGTTAACGTCTGTTCCTATTGCCGAGTTACTTTTTTCGTGGCCATCCTGCCAACGTCCCCATTGAAAGTAATCGCCATAAGAAGCAGCATCTGTTGCCGATGTAGCTACCTGTGAGCTTCCCAAGTTTTGTTGCATCCATACATTGCCGTCTGCTGCGCGTACAGTGGTATATTGAGCTGACGAGCCATCATAAGTAAAAGTTATGCAGCTTGTGGCTCCGGCTGTTTCACCCGGGTCGTTTCCTTCACAGGTTTGCGCCTGTATTTTGCCCATTGCCAATGCTACAATTAAGAATATAATTTTTTTCATGCTGTTTGGAGTAGTTTATGTTACAGAGCAAATGTATTTATTTAGATTAATTAAAAATAATTAGATATTATTTATCAGAAAAAATGATGGTTTATGTCCTGATTCATGGAATAGATTATTTTATTAACAGTATTTTTTTACTGATTGTAATAAAAAACCTAAGATTTTACAGTTTTTTTCAGGCTGACTTTAACTGTTTATTGGGGTGTAATCATAAAAAAATGGTAAAAGGGTAGTGGTTTGGTACTTCAGCCTGTTTTAGTTGTAATTTTAGTAAACCTTGCTATATACTCAAACAGTGTTTAAACTTAAAAACTTTATGCTATGAAAAAATTACTTTTATCATTGCTGTTTACACTGCCTGCTATGGCACAGGATGGTTTCAGGAACGAAAACGGCAATCTCATATGGCAGCATACTTATCCGGCAACTGCAAACATAATTGCAAACGTAGAAACTCAGCCCGATTTAAAAGTTGAAATAGCAACTAATGATAGTCAAATGGGATTTGCCGAAAAAATAAAGAATTCGTGTTCGGAAGGCAGTCCTGCAATTCGGAATGATTACAAGTTTAGTTTTACTGTAAAAAACGAAGGTGGTAATTATGTGGTTACCGTTACTGATATTAAAATAATAGAAGTAATGGGACCTATGCAGGCCAGAACTGTTGTAAACCGCTGCGAAAAATATCTGGTCGATTCTTCCTTAAAAATCAGGAAAGACCCTCGTTCGCAAAAAGATATAGGCTGTATCGATAATTTTCTTACCGGTGTGTTTAGCGGAACAATGACTAATGTTGCCATGACGGCAAATTAACTCTACACTCTATACAAGAAATAGTAAAGCCACCATAACGGTGGCTTTACTTATAAATATAGGTTAGAATGCATCCATTTGTACAACCATTATCTGGTTCTTTTTTACTTCATCTTCGGTGTCTTCTATAACCTGAATGCCCAGGATTTCGAAAGACCGGAATATCATAATATTGTTTTCTTCAGCATATTCGGCAGCAAGGTTATCATAATCTGCAGGGTGCAGTATAATGCTGTCGCTTTCGTTCAGGTCATTCTCTAATATATATTCCTGGATGGTATCGTAGCTAATGGCTATTCTCATGATGTTTCTTAATTGAATTTTATTTCAAGGACGTCAATTTCGCCCTCGCTTATTTCGTTATTATCGTCAGGTATTACATTAATTCCTGCTATGCAAAGTGCTTTTGCTTTTTCTTTCCCATTGGTAACAAGTTTGTCAAAATTAGAAGGATGCAGCATAAGCATAACATTTTCATTCAGGGCGTTTGTCAGGATAAAATTTTTGATTGTGGCAAGGTCAATGTTCTTTTTCATAACTACAGTTTTAGGGTTGATTGTGGTACAAAGATGAACCATATACCTTTAAAGTTTTGGTAAAATAAAGCCAATAAAACATTAATTATTTTTAAGAAAAAACTTAACCTGTTATGGCACAGTTAAGTAGTTTGTTAAACCAGTTTTGTTTTCATGTGTCTCATTACCACCCTGTCTACAATCTTTTGGGTCATATCGGGATAATTTACCGGAATCACCTCGCCATTTTCAATCCAGTCCTGAATAACGCCATCATATTTTGGTTTCAGGCTCTTAATCACCGTTACTCCCATTTGCTCAAGGGCAGCAGCGTTAAGCTGTTGTTCATATTGGTTTTTCATAGGTATAACCAACAACTTTTTGCCAAGGTATAATGCCTCTGCCGGAGTTTCAAAACCAGCACCGCAAAGTACACCTGCCGACGCCGCCATGCTAGCAGTAAACTGTTCGTTATTTATAGGCTGAATAATGATATTACCCTGTACAATCTCTTTTTTGTTATGTTTAGAGAATACATCCCATTTTACGTCTTTAAACTCAGATAGTCTTTTTAATAAGGTCTTATCGTCGTATGATGGAAGGTAAACCGTATAGTGTCCGCCATTGGTAACTTCATGGTTGCGAACCTGCTGTCGAATTACAGGCGTGAATATAGTTTCGTTATCACCATTAAAATGAAAGCCATACCTATAATCAGAAGGGGCATAATGTTTCAGGATAAGCCTTCCGGTCCTGTCTTTGTCTTCCGGTTGTGGGTAGCGTTTATCCAGTACGGCTGCCTGATGGCTCAGGGCGATACATGGTTTGTTTTTCATATTACATGCCCATGCCGATACGGGTTCAAAATCATTTATTACAAGATCGTAATTCTCAACAGGAAGATCTTTAATGCTTCTAACCAGTTTTCGGGTATTGGTTTTAGCAAATGTTTTCCATAGATCTACACCGCCTTTTTTTCCGAAGATAAAGCTAAGGCCTCTTAATTCATATTTTACAGGAAAAGGCAGTTTCAGGTCTCCCTGTATGCCGCTCACGAGTATATCTACCTCGCCATGCTTTTGAAGGCATGGTATAATGTCCATTGCGCGGCTCAGGTGTCCGTTACCGGTTCCCTGTACTGCATAAAGAATTTTCATAGTATTAGGGGATTTAGGGATATGGAAGGCCTATTTTTCATCTGCTAAAAATTGACGGTACCAATGCCCTGATTGTTTAATAGTTCTTTGTTGTGTGTCAAAATCGATGTGGATAAGTCCAAAACGGGCATGGTAACCCTCGGCCCATTCAAAATTGTCGGTCAGGCTCCATACAAAATAGCCGTCTACTTTTGCACCTTCATTTTTTGCCCTCAATATCTCGGTCAGATGATCCTGAATGTATTGTGTGCGTTCCGTGTCATTTACTTCACCATTTATTAGAGTATCGGGAAAAGCAGCTCCGTTTTCGGTAACAATTATTTTTTTGATGTTTTCATACTTGCTAAACTGTTTTAGCATATTGCTGATAGCAGGGGGGTATACTTCCCATTTCATTTCGGTTAATAGTGGTACCTTACGTTTTTGGGCGGTAACCAGTGATGCACCTATATAAGGCGTAAGCATAGACGAACGTACAACCTCGCGGGTATAACATTGCAGGCCGATGAAATCAAAATCAAAAGCCATATTTTCCCTGTCGCCCGGCAGCATGTATTTGTTGAGTTTGTTTAATACGGGCAGGTCTTCCTGCGGATATCCCATACCTAAAATGGGCTCTATAAAAGTGCGGTTCAGTAACGTGTCAACACGTTTTGCTGCTGCGATGTCTTTGCGTTTATCCGATGCCGGTTCTATATAAGTACAGGAGAATGTAGTTCCGATATTTGCTTCAGGTAAAAGATTACGCAAGATCCTCCCTCCGGCTGCTGTAGCCATTGTTACATGGTGTACTGCTTTTGCATAATTGCTTATGCCTCTTTTTCCCGGAGCGTGTATGCCCAAAAAATAACCGGCACCGGTAAACACCGATGGTTCATTCATTACCATCCAGTTTTTCACCCTGTCGCCAAAGTGGCGCGCGCACAGTTCGGTAAATTCGGTAAACCAACTGATACTTTCCCGATTGGTCCATCCGCCTTTTAGTTCAAGGGCATGGGGCAGGTCCCAGTGGTATAAGGTAACCCAGGGTTCAATACCCTGAGATGTCATGTAATCGATTAGGTTGTTGTAATAATCTATTCCCGCCTGGTTAACCTCCCCTGTGCCATTAGGAAACAATCGTGACCAACTGATGGAAAACCTGAAATTAGGTATATTCAGCTCACTGATAAGGTTAATGTCGGTTTGATAAGAAGCGTAAAAGTTACAAGCAGTCCTGGCGTGATGATTACTTTTTATCCTGCCTTTTTTAGCAGTAAAAACATCCCAGATAGACAATCCTTTGCCATCGGCGTCGTGAGAGCCTTCTATCTGAAAGGCGGCGGTTGATACACCCCATAGGAAATCATCTCCAAAAAGGGATTTATCAGGTGTAAAAGCATTATTTATATCCATTCAAAAAGCAGAGATCTAAAATTGTTTTTTGAGCAGATATTAATGCAGAAATGTAGACTGCATAGCTTTTAGAAAAAGCCACTCCCTGAAAGAAATCAGATATTTAAACAGAAAAAAAATCATATCCTTATTTTTCTGTAAAATACGGATAGTGAGATGAATACAGGGTTATGTTGAGGTTAATAAAATATTAACTATCAATAGGTTTGATAGTTGGATCTTTAGAGTGATCGATAATTTGATAGTTGGCAGTTTGATGGGGCTAAGAGTCGAACAATCCAACAATCTAAAAGTCCAGCTATCCATTTTACCATACAATCATCTTCATGAAATAGTCAACATCATTGCTATAGCGTTCTTCCTCTATATTTATACCTATAAGTGTGTAGGGCTCTTTTTCATGATAACCTTCAATCTCAAAACTAGTGCTGGCTTCATAGGTTTCAAGAAAGTTTTTTGCATCCAGGTTTTCTAACTCGGTTTTGGGTAGTAGTACAAAATAGTCTATAACGGTTTCTTCTCCCTTAAAGGTGGCTTTGCCTTCAAAGCTTTTAAGTTCTTCAAAAACATCTTTGGCGTCTAGGTATTTCATAATTTCAATGTTTAGGGTTTAGAGTTCGGGGTTTGGTGTTCAGCAACACATAACGCTGAACTCATAACCCAAAACGCACAATTATTTCGAAAGCCACTGGTATAGCTTTTCAGCATTCTCTTTTGTAAATAGTCCTGTTCCTTTGCTCATGGTAGCAGCGGTACCGCAGGCAACGCCCATGCGTGCTATTTCGGTAAGGCTGCCACCTTTGGCAATTACCGATACCATTCCTGCCACCATACTGTCTCCTGCACCTACAGTACTAAGTTTTTTTACTGAAGGTGCCGGTACGTGCACACATTCTTCCTTGCTTACAAGGTAGGCTCCCTGGGGTCCCATCGAGACAGCTACAATTTCGGCTTTACCCTCATTTATGAGCTTTTTAGCTGCTTCATCGGCTGAATCATTATCCAGTTCTTCCATACCGGACAGGCGGCTGAGTTCGCCAAGGTTTGGTTTTATAAGGTGTACGCCTTCGTTTAGTATTTCGGTAAGTGCATCACCCGAAGTATCGGCAATGATCTTTACATTTTTCGATTTGAGCTCGCGAACTATTTCCGTAAGCCATCCGGTAGATATGCCATCCGGCAGGCTTCCGCTTATTACCGCTATATCAGGAGAGGGAGAAGCATTTAGTATTGCTTTGCGTAAAGCATCAGCATCGGCAGTTGTTATCTTTTCGCCCGGCATTCCAAAACGGAACTGATTATTATTAGCCGTGTCAACAACAATAAAATTTTCACGTGTTTCGGCCGATGTTTCTACAGGAAGAGTTGTTACACCTTCCTTTTTTAAAAGATTTTCAAGCAGTTCGCCAGTGCGTCCTCCTTTAGAAAAAAGCGCGGTAGAAGTTATTCCAAGACGTAAAAGTGCGCGTGAAACGTTTATACCTCCGCCACCGGGTTCGTAAACAGGTTGTGAGCAGCGTATCTTTTTTTCGGGTTGTATATGGTTTGCCGTACTGCTTTTGTCTACGGCCGGATTAAGTGTTATGGAAAGAATAGTTTTTGCCATGGCAATAATAAAGGTGTTGGTAAAAGCTAATTTACCAAATTTTGCCTAATTATTGCCATAGCATTGTGTTAATGTTAAATCCGGGAGATTTAATCCATAAAACGCTCAAGGATACTGTATTCATTGCTTAATTCAATGTAATAGCATCCTTTGGGTATCTCAACATCCAGATCCGATATCTGGTTGTCGCTATAGCCGCGTTGTTTCAGTTCGTCTTTGGTGTGCAGCAGCACGGGCTCATCTCCAACGTAGTACAGGTTGTCGTCAGATTTGTTAATTTCAGATACAGTCCCTGAAATCCCATAATCCATAGAATTATACAATAATTCTTTTTCAAGTTCTTCGTCAGACAACTTGTTAAGCCATAGTTTCAGTTCTTTTAGCTTCATAGGTTGCACGTAAATTAATTGAACAGTATATTTGGGGCGGTTGGGGGGACCTTAACTCTTTAATAACAAAGAATTAACAGGGTAAATATATGCATTATTTGTAATCCTGTTTAAATATCCGTGTTATTAATTAAAATTTGGAAGCTTATGGTGTATTTGTAACTATGGTTCTGAATGTCAGGTTTATTCGCGGATGCTTGATTTTAGTGGAAGGAGGCAATCTGTGCAACCAATTTGTCTGGGTTTCGCCCTTCATAACTAAAAGACTTCCGTTATCTAAAATTGTGTCTATTTTCTGACTGGTTTCCTTATGCTTGAAACTGAATTTTCTTACAGCGCCAAAACTTAAAGAGCCAATTACCGTATTCTTCCCTAAACTTTTTTCATCATCGCTATGCCAGGCCATACCTTCGTCGCCATCATGGTACAGGTTTAAAAGGCAGGAATTGAACTTGCTACCACATGTTTTTTCAGTTAAATCTTTAAGTTCCATCAGAGCTTTTGTCCAGGGTAATGCTGTCTTTGTAGTGCCTGAATAGGTGTAGCTGTAATTTTCATTACCATACCACGCCACTTTTCGTTTGGTTATTATCCTTTTGCCAAAAATTATAGCTTCGTCATTTTGCCAGGCGATCTCGTTCAGTAAAATATCATAATAATGCCAGGCTTCGCTTTCGCTAAGTATATGGCCATAGTATATTACCTCACCATCATAGGGGAGAAGGTTAGTTTCATTATTGTTGTTAAACAAATCCATTTTCCTTTTTCCAGATTTTATATTCTTCTTTCATGCAATGTCCGCAGGGACGATAACCAAAAAACTTAGCTTCTTCTGATGTAGTAAAAAATACCCGGTTATCTGTTTTCATCCTTTTGCCAGATACGCAGTTTAATTTTCCGAATATTTTTAGCTTTTTATTTCCTCCAAAGATAAGTACTCGGACTTTAATTAATGCTCTAAGCTCTTCCGGTAATAATTGTTTGTGGGCAATCATGTTACAGCATCGTGAAATATAATTCCCATAGCCATGCGTTTGCCGCTTTGTACCTCACTAACGCCGTGTCTCATAGCGGCACGGTAATACCCTTTACTGCTTTTTGCAGGCCTGAAGTTTGTGGTAAATATAAGCATATCACCTTTGTTAGGTTTTAATACTATAGCTTTAGATTGTGCTTTGGGTACCTGTTCTGTCAGTACAAATTCGCCTCCGGTATAATCTGTCTCAGGCTGAGTTAACATAACAACTGTCTGTAAAGGGAAATACACATCGCCATATAAATCCTGATGCAGGGTGTTAAAACCTCCCTTACCATATTTAAGGATTAGAACAGTTGGCTTCAGCTGATTATTAGTACGGCATTGTTCATGAAGTTGTTCCAGTTGTTTTGGGAACATGGTATTAATGTTCAGTGCTTTCATCCAGGTGTTGGCAATTGCCGAGAGATAAGGATAAATTTCCTGCCTTACACTGGCAATCACTTCCGGCAAAGGGTAAGTGAAATATTTGTATTCGCCCAACCCAAAGCGATGACGCTCCATCACGACCGTTTTTCGGTACAGGGTTGGGTTGTTATATAAATTGGCCAGTGAATCACATTCTTCAGCAGAGAAAAATTCTGGGATTATGGCATAACCTTTATTGTTAAGGCTTTCGGCAATGCAGCTCCATTGCAACGTAGCCGTTTTTTGTTTACTATTCATGTTATATGTCTGCTTTTGCTGATTCCCATCCTATCATAGCAGCCTTGCGGTTACTGCCCCAATGGTAGTTGCCCATAACCCCGCTGGATTGAATTACCCTGTGGCACGGAATAATATAGGCTACCGGGTTGTCACCAACAGCCGAACCCACAGCTCTTGAAGCTTTAGGCGAACCAATTATTTGTGCTATACTTCCATAAGTTATCAGGTTGCCGGTAGGGATGTTAAGTAATGCTTCCCATACCTTTAGCTGAAATGGAGTGCCTTTAAGATGTAGTTTTATAGCGTCGGCAGAAGTACCATTTATAAAAACATTAAGCGCTTCAGCCTGAAAATTATCTGTTGTTTGGGAAAAATGAGCATTTGGGAATTTATTTTTCAATACCGAAAATGCGTTTGCTTGGTCGTCGGCGAAGGCTAAATGGCAAATTCCTTTTACTGTAGATGCAGCAAGTATAGTTCCGAACGGCGTTGCAGCATAGCTATAGTTGATACTGAGGTTTTCACCTCCATTTTTATACTCTCCCGGTGTCATACCTTCTATGTTTATGAAAAGGTCATGCAACCTGCCTGTACCCGATAATCCGGTTTGTAAAGCAGTGTCAAAGAGGGTAGACGATGTGTTTGCAAGTAGTTTCTTGGCATGCTCTATACTCAGGTATTGCAAAAACTTTTTAGGGCTAACACCGGCCCAGTCTGTAAACAGCTTTTGAAAGTGAAACTGACTCAGGTGTACTTTTTCTGCCAACTCCTCAAGGTTTGGCTGCTCTTTAAAATTATCTTTAAGATAATCTATAGCCTGTGTTATCCTTTCAAAATTTATATTACTTTGCTCTTTCATGATGTATATACCTTATAGTTACAGTACAAAAGTACAGGCTGCCTTTGCCGGGGACAACCCGATTCTTGTCAACTTTTAGGGAGATATGCATCAATAAATATACATAATACTGCGTTATATACAGATAACACTTTTTTGAAATGAGAAGAATTGACAGTAAACATATTGCATTTCATGTGCTTGTAGCGCTCTATTTTATATGGATTATAGTTTTTAGTGTATTGATGGGTATGGCGCTTACAAATACTTATGGTGAGATGCCTAATCCTTACCTGACAAATGTATTTGTGCAGTGGATCTATCTTAATCTTTTAATGGGGTCTGCGCTTTATATTTCTATACGGTTATTCAGAAACCGCACGCTCCTCGATAAGATAATTCTTGTTTCTTTTATACTGGAGATAATCGCTGCTGTTATAGTTGTAATGTTGATAGGAAATTAAAAATAAAACAAAACCCCGCTGCATGAAGTCAGCGGGGTTTCAAAATAACCAATTCATAACCTAAACCTATATACTATAGATGCATAAAAAACGAAAGGTTGCGTATAGTGGTATAAATTTTTTATATTTTAGATAAAAAATGAAAGGGTATTTTGCATTAAAAATGCAGTATTGGCAATAGTTAAAAGCCAGTGTCGGTAAAAAATTATGAATGTTGTAATTAAGCATTCTGAGCTGATATTTTTTATAGATACTTGGTTCGTAATGCGTATATTTGCGTTTATTTTATGACGAATGGATAAGAAAAGCGAAGAATTTTATGCAAGGCTAAAACAGGAACTTACGGATTCCACCCTGTGGCCTTCGGAATATTTATTTAAATTTATAGTGCCTTCGCTTCCGGCGAATGTTGAAAAGGTTGAAAAATCATTCGACAACATGGGTGCGGTAATAGAAACTACACAGTCTAAAACTGGAAAATATACTGCGGTATCCGTTAATGTAAGAATGGTAAGCGCACAATCGGTAATAGACAAATATATTGAGCTTTCGGGTATCGAAGGAATCATATCATTATAAAGACCTCAAAAACAAATGACGAGACATAATCCGGCAGAAGCAGTTACATTTCTTGAATATAATGCCGAAAGGCCTCATCTCATCATTCCTGAATATGGAAGACACCTGCAAAAGCTAATTGAGCAGGCGGTGGAGCTTGAAGACAGGGAAGAACGTAATAAAGCTGCTAAATATATCATTTCGGTAATGGGTAGCCTTAATCCGCATTTGCGCGATGTACCCGATTTTCAGCATAAGCTGTGGGATCAGATATTCATAATGTCTGATTTTAAGCTGGATGTTGATTCACCTTACCCAATACCTTCTAAAGAATTGCTGGCGCAAAAGCCGGACAGGCTGGAATATCCGCAAAACTTTCCTAAGTACCGCTTTTATGGCAATAACATCAAATATATGATTGATGTTGCTAATAAATGGGAAGATGGCGAAATGAAGAATGCGCTTATCATGGTTATTGCCAACCATATGAAAAAGTCGTACCTGAGCTGGAATAAAGATACCGTGAAAGACGATGTGATTTTTGAGCATCTGTATGAACTTTCAGGAGGCAAAATTAATCTTCAGGCTACAGAGGAAGAACTTTCTAACTCTACCGATCTGATGAGGGTAAATAAAAAACTGAGCAATAAGACTCAGTTTAATAACCCGAAACAAAAAGGGCAGCACAAGCCTAATAATGGCAAGAACAACCAGAACAAAAACCGAAAAACATAAAATTTCTATTTTCACTGCATGGGAACATTTAAAATTGAGGGAGGCGCACCGCTAAAAGGTGAAATTACGCCTCAGGGAGCTAAAAACGAAGCGTTACAGGTGCTGTGCACGGTGCTTCTTACACCCGAAAAAGTAACCATTAACAACATCCCCGATATTATCGACGTAAATAAGCTTATCAACTTATTGCGTAGCCTTGGGGTTAAGATAGAAAAACTGGCTCACGGCTCTTACTCTTTCCAGGCCGATGAGGTAAATCTTGCTTATCTTGAAAGCGAAGCTTTTAAGAAAGAAGGTGCAGCGCTTAGAGGATCAATCATGATTGTAGGTCCGCTGTTGGCGCGTTTCGGAAAAGGATATATTCCTAAACCGGGCGGCGATAAAATTGGTCGCAGAAGACTTGATACACACTTTGAAGGATTTATCAATCTTGGAGCAACCTTCCGCTACAATAAAGAAGATCATTTTTATGGTGTGGAGGCTACTAAGCTAAAAGGTGCTTATATGCTATTAGATGAGGCTTCAGTAACCGGTACTGCAAACATTGTGATGGCTGCTGTACTTGCTGAGGGCAAAACTACTATATACAACGCTGCGTGTGAGCCATATCTTCAGCAGCTATGTAACATGCTTAACAGCATGGGTGCAAAAATTACAGGAGTGGGTTCTAACCTTCTTGAAATTGAAGGTGTTGAGAAACTTGGCGGATGTGAGCACCGTATCCTTCCGGATATGATAGAGATAGGTAGCTGGATTGGTCTTGCTGCCATGACAAGAAGTGAAATTACCATTAAAAATGTAAGTTGGGATAACCTTGGGGTAATTCCGGGTACGTTTAGAAAGTTAGGTATTACTTTAGAGCGCAGGGGAGATGATATTTATATTCCTGCTCACACCGATGGTTATGAGATTCAAAATTATATAGATGGCTCTATCCTTACCATTGCCGATGCTCCGTGGCCGGGCTTTACACCAGACCTTTTAAGTATCATCCTTGTGGTGGCTACTCAGGCAAGGGGAGAGGTACTTATCCACCAAAAAATGTTTGAAAGCCGTTTATTCTTTGTGGACAGGCTTATTGATATGGGGGCTAAGATCATTCTTTGCGATCCGCACAGAGCTACCGTTATTGGTCTTGACTTTAAATCTACCCTTAAAGGTATCCTTATGTCATCACCTGATATCCGTGCCGGTATATCGCTTCTTATCGCTGCACTTTCTGCTAAAGGTACAAGTACCATTCAGAACAGCGACCAGATTGATCGTGGTTACGAAAGAATTGACGAAAGACTTCGTGCTATCGGTGCAAAAATTGAAAGATTCGACTAAGCGATTAGTTGTAAATTATAAAATGAGGCTGCAATTATGCAGCCTTTTTTTATGTAGATTTGTAAGAAACACATTGCTATATGAGCAGAATTTTATTTTCTGAAACACAGTATTTCCGTCAATGGTGGCTCTTGGGGCTGGTTTTAGGGCTTAACGGATTTATATTATTTGGACTCGTTTCCCAGGTTTTCTTGGGACAGGTATTTGGAGACAAGCCTATGAGTAATACAGGTCTTGTTTTTGTTGCAATTTTACAAACAGCTTTTACATTATTTATACTCCTGCAGCGACTGTCGGTAAAAATTGATGAGGAAGGAGTACATGTGAGGTTTTGGCCTTATCATATGCAATGGAAATTATACCGTTGGGAGAATATTTCTTCTTGTGAAGTAAAAAAATACAATCCTGTTTCGGAATATGGTGGCTGGGGATTGCGTGCAGGAGCCTATAATGTTTCCGGGAATATGGGATTGTTATTAACTTTTAATGATGGTCGTTTCAGTCAGATGATAGGCACTAAGGAACCTGAAAAGATAAAGTTAGTACTTGAAAAATTAGGTAAAATATAGTTTTTCAGGTATTATAAAAAAAGCTCTCCCATAAGGGAGAGCTTATCAAACCAACTAATAAAACCTATTGTACTAATTTACAATCAGCTTATGGGTTTCGGATGCATTATCTGAAACGATTTGCATAACATAAGCACCTGTACTGATACCTGTCATACCTATTTCTATGTTCATAGCATCGGTTTTCATTGTTTTAACCAGTTTACCGGTGGCAATTTCATATATTGATATATTCACATCGCTGTTATAGTTAGAGGCCAGCATTATATTGAATACACCATTTGATGGGTTAGGATATACTATACTTCTGTTTGCGGCAAACTCTTCAATGCCGGCTGTAGTACATTCTTCCTGAGCTTCATACGCTCCAATATCGCGAGTTCCGTTAAATACAGCAAAACCATTTTGGTCTGCAAAAGTATCCATTGGATCACCCATATCAGCAGCCGGGCTAGGACAACTTAGTTTATGTACCGGTGTACCATCTTCAACTTCTGTTAATGCTGAAAGAGTTATCTCGATAGGTAGTGAAATGCTTCCCATAATATCGTTTTCAGTGTCTACGAAAACCTCACCATCTACTACAGCTACCAGATTATATCCGCCTGAAACAATAGTGTTGTCTGCACCGAAAAGATCAGCACCAATGATTGCTGTATTTCCGGCAACAAGTGTGTTTTTAATGCTAACAGTGTTAGTGCCTTCGTTTGCAATTCCTCCTCCATTTACCAAAGCAGCATTTAGAGAAAATGTATCGGCATTTAGCGTTAGCATACCGTTATTATATATACCACCACCATTTGTGACAGATGTATTCCCTGATAGTGTAGTAGTCGTTACAACTGCAGTACCACCATTAACATGAATTCCGCCTCCCTGGCCTAACAGGCCTGTTGCTGCATTAGCAGAAAGGGTTGAAGCACTTACATTAAGCGTACCTCCGTTGTTAAAGATACCACCCCCACCTTCAGTAACAGTTACTCCGGTTGCTGTATTACCCATTATGTTTACACCAGATACTGTCATTGTTCCGGTTCCGTTCCATAATCCACCACCTTCAACGGCTGTATTACCGCTAACAATACTATTGGTAATTGTTACATTACCCATTCCTGTCATGTGAACACCTCCACCATTACCTGGAGACACTCCTGCATTATTTAAAGTTATAGTAACATTGTTCATTGTTACAAAACCGGCAGCAAGACCATTATCTTCAATACCACCACCTGCACGCATGGCAATATTCGCAGTTATCTCAGTATCTTCAATGGTAACTTTACCATTTACATCATTAAGGATTCCTCCGCCACTACCTGCAGCACCAGTAGCCATATTGCCGGATATCATTGTATCTCCGCTAATATTCAGCATACCGCTTAGGTTGTAGATTCCTCCGCCTCCCTGATCGGCACCCGCACCACTTGCAGTATTGTTAGCTATTACAGTACCTTCAATTGTCATTGTTCCGGTTCCGTTCCATAGTCCACCACCTTCGGCGCCGGCTTCATTATCACTTACTGTACCACCGGTAATAGTAACCATACCTGCACCCGTTACATGAAGTCCTCCACCGTTGCCGGGAGACATATTAGTAGTATTGTTGTTTAGGGTAACATTTGTCATGTTTACAAAACCTGCCGATCCTGAATTGTCTTCAATACCTCCACCAGCTCTGTTAGAAACGTTTAAGGTTATTTCGGCATCATTAATTGTAACTTTTCCGCCTACATCATTCAGAATTCCACCACCGCTACCTGCAGCGCCATCAGCAACATTGCCGGTAATTTGTGTTTCAGCATTGATGTTTAGCATACCGCTTAGGTTGTAAATTCCACCACCTCCCTGATCGGAAGCTGCTCCGCTTGCAGTGTTTTCGCTAATAACAGTACCTGTAATAGTCATAGTACCCGATCCGTTCCAAAGGCCACCACCTTCAGATGTTGCTGTGTTGTCGGTTACCACTCCGCCTGAAATTGTAGCATTGCTGGCTCCGGTAATGTGAAGTCCACCACCATTGCCCGGATTAGATCCGGCTGTATTACCGCTTAATGTAGTATCGTTTAGAGATATACTTACTGCAGTAGCTGAGTTTACTTCGATACCTCCACCGGCTCTGTTGGCCATGTTGTCAGAAATCACAGATCCGTTTACTGTTAGCGAGCCATCGGTACCTACTAAAATACCTCCACCACTGCCTGATACTCCTGAAGCGGTATTATTAGTAACCGTTGAAACATTAAGGGTAAGCGAACCATTGCTCACATAAATACCACCGCCACCGTTAGTAGCTAAAGCTCCCATGGCATTACTATCAGAAACGATACAATTGTTCATTAATGTAGTACCACCGGAAACAGAAATGGCTCCGCCATTATCCAAAGCTGAGCCATTAGTAGCTTTAATGTTGTTTATAACAACGTTACCTGCGGTAATAAGGAATACTCTTGTCATTCCATTTCCGCTAATTATTGTGTTTTCATTACCATTGCCATTAATAACAATGTCTTTGTCAATTGTCACTTCGCTTAGAAGTGTAATTGTAGTTCCATCAAGTGATGCGTCAAAAAGGATTGCTCCGCCCGCTGAGACGTCCAGTACTGCCTGCCTGAACGAACCCACTCCGGCATTGTTAGCGTTAGTTACTGTGATTTGCGCATTTGCCGAAAAAATAAACAGCAAGCACAATCCCGTCATCAATTTTAAATTAGTAAATGTTTTTTTCATAAGATATATAATTGGTGTTATAGATATAATAAAGCTACGATGTAATTGTCTTAATGGTTTTTTAATGAAATGGTTAAATAAAACTTAATCAAATTATTAAAATCTTGAATACATAGTAAAACAAGGGCTTTACGAAGAAAGTAATGTTTTTATATTAACAAAATTTTATTATTTAAATCGTTGAAATAAGCCTCAAAGGAATGTGTAACATAAAAGCACCAATCTTATATTTAGCTCTATTTAAACGAAAGATTCCTTTTTTCGTTAATTAGCTGTAAACAGGTATGAGACAGCTGCCCCGGTTGAAGAAGTGGATTTTCAAAAGATAAAAATCAAATTTTCCTATTACGTTAAGTACAGCATTAAATAAGTGCTATTTAATAAATTTTAAATTTTCTACCTTTGCCCAAACAAAAATTATCATTCAGAAACATGAAAATAAACTTAAAATCGGGTGTAGATAAATTGCTTTTTGGTATGCATGAGAGTGACGTAAAAGAACTTTACGGAAATCCTTCACGACAGTTTAAAGACGATGATGGCAATATGATCTATCTGTATAACGACAAAAAGCTAAGGCTTACGTTTTATGCTGACGAAGATTACAGGTTTGGATATGCAATAGTTTCGCATCCTTCTGCTGAGATATTTGGAGCTAAAGTCATAGGGGAGTCATGGAGTGTTATTGAGGCTTCGGCTAAAGCCAACGGACTTAAAGATTTTGAAAAAGAATCATTTGATACTATTGATAATCACTTTAACGAAAATAACTGGGTTATCTTCCAGACAGAGTTTGATTCAGTAATTAAAATAGAACTTGGCGCAACCATCAATAAAGATGATGAGTTCGACTGGAAATTTTAATGAATTCGGATTTGTAATTTATTGATTTCCTATGGGAAATTTTTCCTGGATGAATGTTATCGCGTAACGATTTAATATTGGTAGTGATAATATATTGTAGTAGCATTTCCCGTAGGGAATTAATATAAGAATCAGTTTGATTATATACAAAAGGGATTCCAATTTGGAATCCCTTTTGTGTTTTATGCTGAAGCAGAATTATTTTCCTGCAGGAGGAGTTTCTGTCATTTCAAGTTCGAATATCAGGTTAGCATTTGGCCCAATACCAGCACGTGGAGCACCTCTTTCTCCGTAGCCAAGGTGGCCAGGGATAAAGATAATAGCTTTATCACCAAGAGACATTTGCTCAATACCTTCGATAAATCCTGGTATCATACCTGTTTTAGTACCTGCTGTAAAAGGTATTGGTGTATAAGCACCAGCTGCATCCTTTTGAGGAATATAGTTACCAAAAGCTTTAGCTACAGTTGCATCGCTTGAGTCGAACATAGTAGCAGTTCCGTTATCAAGGAAACCAGAGTAAGCAAGGTATACCTGAGTACCTGCTACCGGTTTTTTACCAGAACCTTTTTTAACGATCATGTACTGAAGTCCTGAATTAGTTTTAGGAGCGCCTTTTTTAATGTCTGCAAAGTAAGCTACTTTATCAGCTTTAGTTTTAGCAAGAGCTTCAGCTTCTTTCTTTTGCTGAGCTGCTATTTTCTCGAAGTACTCTTTAAATACTTTAGGAGCATCAAAGTTTTTAGCATCTTTACCTATGCGTACTATTTTTACTGTTTTAATTTCATCGTTTTGCTCAATAGCATTTACAACATCCTGTCCTTCTACTACGTGTCCAAAAACAGTGTGTATACCGTCAAGGTGAGGAGTAGGAACGTGAGTGATGAAGAACTGAGAACCGTTAGTAGCTTTTCCGGCATTAGCCATAGAAAGGATACCCGGTTTATCGTGTTTAAGGTCTGTGATCTCATCGGCAAATTTGTAGCCCGGACCACCTGAACCATCTCCCTTAGGGTCGCCACCCTGAATCATGAAATCTTTAATAACACGGTGCCATTTAAGCCCGTCATAATATTTTTTGCCTTTGTATTCGGCACTTACAAAATCCTGCTTTCCTTCAGCAAGAGCCACAAAGTTAGCAACAGTAAGAGGTGTTTTCTGGAATTCCAGTTGTAAAACAATCTTACCTTTGTTTGTTTCGATTTCGGCATAAAGGCCATCGCCCAGTTTTACCGGTTTTTGCTCCGGGGCGGTGTTACATGAAAAGAACAAAGCCACAAGGCTTACAAAAAAACTTGTCATTGGTTTCATTTATATTAGATTAATTCTCTTTTACCTGGCTCTCCGGTCTAATGTCGTTAAGAGTAACGGTACACATTAGCGGTTGGTTAGTGCCAATTTTGTTGTTATCGCCATGATAGCCGTAGCCCATGTGAGAAGGGAAAAGGAAAGTTATTTTCTCACCTTCATTCATAAGCTTGATGCCATCACGCAGACCCATCATTATATTTTGCTTGTCTACATAATATACCTGTGGCTTCAGTTCAGCCTGACTGTATATAATGTTTCCTTTCATGTCTTTTATCTCATAGTCAAAATAGGCAACATCGCCGCGTTTTGGCCTGATACTGTCGGTAGTGTTTTCCATTTCATAATGGTACCAGTAGCCTTTATCTGACGCGATATATTTAATAGCAGGATTACTCTTTATTATCGAGTCTATCTCCGATTCTTCATTGGCAATAAGCTTTTTATTCCTTTCTACAGACTCTTTCATAAAAGTGCCTGACGAGTGGGAAACAGGTCTTCTTGCCTGCTGCTGCGAGCAGGAAGTGATCATGATTCCCAAAAGGAAAACCGGTAATATAAATAGCTTTTTCATTGTATCAATCAATTTTCGTGTGTGCTAAAGTAGCAATAAATTTTTGTATGGTAGCTTCTAAACTTTCGGTAGATTTTCCACCGGCTGCATTTATGTGCCCGCCACCGCTAAAATGCTCACGTGCATACTGATTTACGTCGAAATTTCCTTTAGAACGGAAAGATATTTTTATAATGCCTTCATCCTTATTTTCGGTAAAGAATGCAGTAAAGGCAATGTCTTTCATACTTAGGCCATAATTAACGATACCCTCTGTATCTCCTTTAGCGTGTCCAAAGCTGTTAAGCTCTTCCTGGCTTAAAGAAGTATATGAGGTTTTATATGCAGGCAATACTTTCATGTTCTGCAAAGCCCTTGCCAAAATTAATATCCTGTTGTGTGAATGATTATCAAACAACAGGCTGTGTATTGCAGTATTGTCAATTCCGAGGTCAATAAAATCAGCTACAACCCTGTGTGTAGTACCTGTTGTTAGTGGATATCTAAAAGAACCTGAGTCAGTTACAATACCTGTGTAAAGGCAGGTAGCAATGGTTTTGTCGATAAGTGATTTCTCTCCCATTGCCACAATAAAATGATAAATCATTTCGCAGGTAGAGCCAAAAGAAGTGTCAGAGAAAGTATGTAGGGCATAATCTCCCGGTTTCTGATGGTGGTCTATCATAATGAAAGGCACTTTCAGATTTTGAAGTACAGCTTCCATCTGGTCTCCGGTACGGCTTAGTACGTTAAAGTCGAGTGTAAATACTAATTCAGCAGCCTCAAGCATTTTTGTGGCAGCTTCGGATTCTTTTTCAAAAACTTTTACTGTATCAAATGAAGGTAGCCATGCCAGAAAATCAGGTGCTTCATTAGGTATCATTACTAACGGGTCGTGGCCTTTTTGTTTCAGGAAATGGTATAATCCTAATGTAGAACCCATAGCGTCGCCATCAGGGTTTCTATGAGGGATTATTACAATCTTTTTTGGTGAAGCCAACAGTTGCTTCACTCCATCAATATCTTTGGGATTCATCATGATGCGAATTTACATTTTTTCTCCTAATAGTTAAACCATAAACGGGTTAATAAAAAAACTCCGTAAAGCATAATGCGTTACGGAGTTTTTTTTATGTTGTATACTGAAGCTGATAACTAAATTATTCCTGTGGCTTAGTATCGTGGTTAACCATCCAGTTAATGCCAAATTTGTCTGTAAACATACCAAAGAAAGCACCCCAGAATGTAAGCTCAAGAGGCATAGTGACTTTTCCGCCTGCTGAAAGTCCATTAAAAATACGTGTGGCTTCTTCTTTACTTTCAGTATTAATAGAAACGGAGATGTTGTTGCCTACGGTTGTAACCTGTCCAAAAGCTTCTGATGAGTCACTGCCCATCAGGATGGTTTCTTTGCTAATAGGTAACGATACGTGCATGATAAGGTTTTTTGCTTCTTCCGGCATTTTATCGCCATCAGGCATTTCGCCAAAACGGCCTATATACTGGAATTCACCTCCGAAAACCGATTTGTAAAAATTAAATGCATCTTCGCAGGTACCCTTAAAGGTAATGTAGGGATTAATTTGTGGCATAATTGTTTATTTGTTTGTTGTTAAGCGTTTTAAGTTTGATGTCGGATTATTGAAATTGAGTGTAATTGCTACATTGAGGAATTGCTACATTATTACATTAATCAAGATTAAAGCTCTCGAATAGCCTTGTAACGTCAAAGTAAAAGCCTTTGTATTGGTAGGAGTTCTCCGCAAGGGTCAGATAATCATATTTATGTTCTATAAGCTGCTGTTCTCCACCAAAACGGAAACCAAGTATATCAAGGATTTCATATTCATTGGTAGTATTGATAACATAAAAGCTGTTTTCCTGTGTTACTCCATCCCCGGTACTCAATATAGCATCAATGATTATGCTTGCCTGAGTTTCTTCAGCACGTGCTTCTTTATATTTACCCAGTTGTTTAAAAGCATATATGCGGTATTCTTTTATACGGATGCTAAAAGGGAAATCTTTCAGTACTTTGTCTGATACCTTAATAAGTTTTTCAAAAGTCTTTTTGTCGGCTTCCTGTTTTTGGAGTACTCTGTTAAGGTCTTCCTGAGAGTCGGATATGCTGTAAGGAGAATAATCCTTCTGAAATGAATAACCATAATACAGATGCCTTTTTTCCTCGATGGTCATGGTGCTGTCCGCTTTTTTGTAACGTTCAAAAAGGGTATTGTAATAGAGAGGCGATTTCTTGTCGCTTACATTTTTCTCAATAAGTTTAAAATCAGGTTTAGAAAATTCTTCTGTCTGGCAGAAAGCACCTGCAGTAAATAGCAGGAAAAAGAATGAAAAAAGAGGTTTCATTTATGTTGAATTAGGAAACCTAAAGGTAATTAAAAAACTCTTTTGTCATAATTTTTTAACGCAAACGCTCCATTGCTTCTGTGGTAACCGGTGCAAAAAAGTTGATCAGGTTTCCATCAGGATCACGGAACAATATGGAACGATTACCCCACGGCATGGTTACCGGCTGCTGAAGGATGTCGTTTGTTGTGTTCTTAACCAGTTCGTAGCTGTTGTCTACATCGTTAACCATAAATTCTATTATCACGCTTTTGTTGGCAGATGGCTGGGCTATGTTTTCTCCAAACAGGGCCAGTGTTTTTGTACTGCCAATAGCCAGGTTGCATGAGGGAGTGCCTATTTCAGCGAAATCAGGGGTATGCCATGTAGCACTCAGGCCGGTAACTTTTTCGTAAAAGCTTACCAGTTGGTTAATGTCTTCGGTAATTATCCGTAACGATCGTAAGTTCATAATTCTGTATCATTTTGTGATTAATGAAGCAAAATTATTTTGGTGGAATGACAACTGTGTGTCAGTAGGGTTTATTTTTTATGATTTTTTATGTCCAAACTCAAAAAAGCTTTGTGCTCTTAGCGTAAAACCTTGTGAACTTTGTGGTTAATCTGCTAAAAATCAAACAATCTAAAAATCCGTAAATCTCATTTTTTCATTTCATATATAAGTATTACTTTTGCGCATGCAACACAATGTACTTATTCTAGATTTCGGATCGCAATACACTCAGCTTATTGCGAGAAGGGTTCGCGAGTTAAATATCTTCTGCGAAATTTTCCCTTACAACAACCCACCGGTTGATTTATCATCTTACAAAGCGGTAATTTTATCAGGTAGTCCATTCTCTGTAAGGGCTGAAGATGCTCCGCATCCTGACCTTTCTCAAATTCGCGGCAAACTGCCTCTATTGGCTGTTTGTTATGGTGCTCAGTACCTTGCGCATTTTAACGGAGGTGAAGTAGCGCCATCTAACATCCGTGAGTATGGCCGTGCTAATCTTTCTTTTGTAAAAGAAGGAGAGCCTTTCCTTGAAGGTGTTTCTGAAAACAGCCAGGTATGGATGAGCCACAGTGATACTATCAAAAAACTACCTGCAGGTGGTGTAGTACTTGCAAGTACTAAAGATGTGGAAAACGCAGCTTACAAAATTGAAGGCGAAACTACTTACGCTATCCAGTACCATCCTGAAGTATACCACTCTACAGATGGTAAGAAGATGCTTGAAAACTTCCTTGTGAAAATTGCTGAAGTGCCTCAGAGTTTTACACCTAACTCTTTTGTAGAGGATATCGTAGCAGAACTTAAAGCTAAGATTGGTGATGATAAAGTAGTTCTTGGCCTTTCAGGAGGTGTAGATTCAACGGTTGCGGCAGTACTTTTAAATAAAGCTATTGGTGCTAACCTGTACTGTATCTTCGTTAACAACGGATTACTAAGAAAGAACGAGTTTGAAAGCGTTCTTCACCAATATAAAGATATGGGACTTAACGTAAAAGGTGTTGATGCATCTGACCGTTTCCTTTCCCAGCTTGCAGGTATCGAAGATCCTGAAACAAAACGTAAAACTATCGGACGTGTATTCATCGAGGTATTTGATGATGAGGCACACCTTCTTACAGATGTGAAATGGCTTGCTCAGGGTACGATCTATCCTGACGTAATCGAGTCTGTTTCTGTAAAAGGTCCGTCGGCTACAATCAAATCACACCACAATGTTGGTGGATTACCTGACTTTATGAAACTTCAGGTGGTTGAGCCTCTAAGAATGCTTTTCAAAGACGAAGTGAGAAGAGTAGGTGCTACTTTAGGTATCGATCCTGAGCTTCTTGGTCGTCACCCATTCCCGGGTCCTGGTCTTTCTATCAGGATTCTTGGAGATATCACTCCTGAGAAAGTACGTATCCTTCAGGAAGTTGACGCGGTATTCATCAACGGGCTTAAAGAGCACGGACTATATGATAAAGTATGGCAGGCAGGAGCAATCCTTCTTCCGGTAAACAGTGTAGGTGTTATGGGTGATGAGCGTACTTACGAAAAAGTAGTTGCGCTTCGTGCTGTAGAATCTACCGACGGTATGACTGCTGACTGGGTTCACCTTCCGTATGAGTTCCTGATGAAAGTTTCTAATGAGATCATCAATAAAGTAAAAGGTGTTAACCGTGTTGTTTATGACATCAGCTCTAAACCACCGGCCACAATTGAGTGGGAATAATCTTTTAAAGATTTAGATATAAGAAAGCCGTGCATTTTGTACGGCTTTTTTTGTTTTCCTCACCCTGCCCTCTCCAAAGGAGAGGGTTAGCTTCACGATACTTTAGTGAATTTTTAATGTGTGTCTTGCTCCCCTCTCCTTTGGGGAGGGGCTGGGGGTGAGGGTCAGTCATTCCTCAATTTCATCCTATTATCTATAATTTCCATTGTTAATTTTGCCATTCCTCTAAAATCATTACTTTTAGGCATCCAAATAACCACGATTACTGTTATGAAAAAAATACTGCTATTACTTGCTGCATTCATGGTTTTTCAGAATGTTGCTGCTCAGGACGATAGAGATAATCAATCTGCCGGTGAAGAAACTCAGCCGGAACTTATAGATTATGATACTTATTTTATAGATCATAAAACCACTATGGGTGAAAGGATGATCATGATATCTAAAAAATATATGGTCGATCCCGATGAGATTTATAAGTATAATGAAGTTCAAAGCGATAAGAATGGTTTGGTACCCGGGCAAATATTGAAGATTCCCCTGCACGAATCCCACAAACAGGATTTGGATAAATTTAAAGCAGAGCTTATTAAAAAGAACGGAGGTAACCCTATACAGGTGCCTGCTGTACCTCCAATAAAGAAAAAAGAAGAAGAGGAAGAAGAGGACGAATAGTCCTCTTTTTTTGTAATTGCCTTTTGGTATGGCTTTTGTATTTTTAACTGAAATTTATAAGATAAAACTATCTAATGCTGTTTGTAAACTATAAATTTGCATTTGTTAAATTGTTCTAAAATAACCCACACCATGAAGTATTTCGTAATTTTTATTTTTTCATTGGCATTGCTGTCAACACCGTCTTATGCACAGGATTATAAAAAGCATAAAGTTGCAAAAGGGGAAACTATAGCAAGCATTGCAAAAGCATATAAAATTACACCTTACGATATATACCGCCTTAATCCGGATGCTAAGAACGGGCTTAAAGAGAATACCACCTTGTTGATTCCTTCCGCTTCTAAGGCCCCGCAAACCGAACCGGTAAAAGAAAAAACTACAAAAGTTGCTAACACGATTCATGAAGTACAGCCAAAAGAAACGCTTTTCAGTTTGTCAAAAAAATATGATGTTTCTGTAGATGATATTAAAAAAGCTAATACTGTGACGCTTGAAAATGGCTTACAGGTAGGACAGAAAATCATTATTCCAATAAAAGGTAGCGGTGTTGCTGCTCAGGTAAAAGCTGAAAAGAAAGCTGAGACAAAACCTAACCAGTCTTCATACATGTATCATGTGGTTGAAAAAGGTGAGACCAAATATTCTATTGCTAAAGAATATGGTATGACAATTCAGTTATTGGATGAATTGAATCCGGAAGTGAAAGATACACTTCCCCTGGGTTATAAACTTAAACTAGATAAAAATGCTATTATCAAGAAAGAGGGTATGGTTCAACCTGCTCAACCCGTAAAAGAATATGTCGATTACCAGGTACAGCCTAAAGAAACGTTATATAGTTTAACCAAAAGAACCGGCCTGACCGAAGAACAGATTGTTGCCTTAAATCCTGAGGTAAAAGATGGCCTGAAAGATGGCATGGTACTGAAATTGCCTAAAGGTGTAAATACCGAATTTGTGGCAGATGCATCTAATAAACCGGTTACAGGTCTTGCTGCGACCCTTAAAAAGTCTGCAACTAAAGAATTAGCGTTAGTGTTGCCTTTCCATATTGCAAGAATTGAATCGGATACTATTCGCGCTAAACTTCTGCGTTCTGATAAGTTTCTTAATATGACGCTTGATTTTTATGCAGGAGCAATGATGGCTATAGATTCGGCTAAAACCCTTGGATTGCCTTTAAAAGTTAAGATATTAGATTCTAAAGAAAGCAAATCTTCTTCAGATGTTTCTGCACTTGCGGGTGGTCTTGCAGGTATGGATGCAATTATTGGCCCTTTCTTTCCAAATAACGTTGAAACCTTAGCATCTTTATTGGCTAATAAAGGAGTTCCTGTTATTTCGCCGCTTTCAAAAGAAGAAGCTAAATCGTTTAGTAATTTATATCAGTCGGTGCCAACTTCGGAAACGGTGCGAGGGGCAATGTTGGATTATCTGAAAACAAAAAATGGTAATATCATAGCAGTGGTTGATGCTAAGAAAAATAGTTCAAGACAATTTATAGCTACGAATTTGCCTGTAGCCAAATTTGCTTCACTTAATACAGATGGAACACTTATGGTTGATGCTCTTAAAGGTATGCTTGTAAAAGACAGGTTGAACTATGTGATACTTGAAACTGAAAGGATAGGAATGATATTAGGTACAACCAAGGCTCTTGTAGAGTCGCTTTCTGATTATCAGATTCAGCTTGTCGTGTTAGAGCGTTACGATACTTTTGATAATGATGAATTGCCGCTTTCAAGGCTTGTTTCGCTTAAAATGTTGTATCCGTCAGTAACCAATGACAGTGATTCTGCCAGAAGCCTTTTGTTTGCCAAAGTTTTCAGAGAGAAAAATAATGTAGTGCCTAATCAATATGCAACAAGAGGTTTTGACTTGACATTTGATACGATTCTTCGCATTTTCCAACCGGAAAGTTTTAAGGAGGTTTCGGCTGAGAAGGCATCAGAGCAGGTAGAAAATAAATTTGCTTATACAGCAGCAAAAGGAGGTAATCATAATACAGGGGTTTATATATTGTATTATGACCAGGATTTAAGTACTAAAATAGCCGAATAATTATGACATCTAAAGTAACATACCTTGGAGATTTAAGAACCTCTTCAATTCATATACAATCAGGAGCAGAGATTCTTTCTGATGCACCAAAAGATAACCATGGAAAAGGAGAGGCTTTTTCGCCAACAGATACAGTAGCAAATGCTCTTGCGAGCTGTATGTTTAGTATTATGGGTATAAAAGCACGTGATATGGAAATTAATCTTGAAGGTTCAACAGCCGAGGTTACCAAAACCATGGCAGCAGAGCCCAGAAGGATTGCAGGGATAAAAGTGGTTTTTTATATGAAATCAAATGCTGATGAAAAAGCTCAAAAGCTTTTGGAGAGGGTAGCGCTACATTGCCCGGTACATCATAGCCTGCATCCTGATATTATTCAGGAAGTGGTGTTTAACTGGTAAAAACACTTATGGTTATATAGGTAAAAACCTCCCTTTAGGGAGGTTTTCTTTTTTCTTGCCCGCAGTAATTTTGAAGATTATCCAACTAAAAATTACCGGTTATGAAAAAAAAGTATTTATTATTATGCCTTTTCCTTAGCATGATGACGTATGCTCAGGAAGAAGAGAAAACAGATAAAGAAAAGATATTTACTATAGTTAAAGAAAATTCTGTAGAGAATAAAAAAAAGATTGGAACTTTTGAAATGCGTAAAGGGAGTGTATGGATTAGAGAGAATGATACAGTTACATCAGTTCAAACCAAAATAAAGAGTATAAATTTTGAGATTGATAATGGCTTTATCAAAGATATTATTGTTGAAACTGAAACTGGAGATAAGTTTACTAATTCAGTATCGATATCTCTGATCAATTTTAAGTCGCGTTTTAATGACAGATTGTTTTGCTTGAATCCTAATAAGAGTAGCCGTTATATAAGATTAGGTGATGCTTTGGATTATAATTTTGTGATTGGAAATAATTTTACTCCCGATAATATTACTGTTAGTCTTCCTGAAAAAAAACAAATCATGTTAACTAAACGAAATATGATTGTTGACACTGGAGATGGCCGACAAAAGGTTAAAGAGGAAGATATTTCTGGCCTTAAAGCTTTTAAGGATACACTTGTTTACTCTCAGGAAATTAGTTTTGATGATGGTATAACAAATCTTGTTGACTATAGGATTTATTCTGATTTTTTAGGGTTGATCGAATCGACTACAAATGGCATTGTAAATTTTGAAGCTAAGGTTGGTATTCCAATAAATCCTTCAAATTTTTCAGATACTAATTTTTATCTTTTTAAATCTATTTGCCCTCAGGTTAGGTATAGCAGGCTGGATGCCGAAGATAGAGTTGTAGCAATAGATTCAAGTGCTTTGCCATTATATGATATGAAAAATAAGATAGAGCTGATTCAGAAATCGTATCTGGAGGCAGGATTTTCTTTGAGTGTTTTAAACTGGAATCCCAAACATTCTGTGCTAGAGTTTAATATTCCTTTTACTACTCACTTTTATCTTGCAGAAGTAATTCCGGGGATAAAAGAAAATGTGACCGCGGTGTCTTATGGATCTGGGGTTGAGCTAAAGGTGAACAGGAGTAAAAATTTTGGAGTTAATATTGGAGGTTATGTAAACAGGTTAAGGCATTTGTATAATAGTAAGCACTTAACGGAAAAAATAGATCCTTTTAATTATTTTAATACAAGTGCTGAAGTGTTTTTTTACGGAGGAAAAAAAATGGATGCTCTGTTTTTGAGATTTAATTACACAAGTGTATTTGGAGATTCTAATAACTTTTTTCAGTTTCAGGTGGGGTACAAATCAGGACTTAACTTATAATTTAATAGAGATGAAAACTATAATATCAATTTTGGCTTTATTGGCAACGCTGCATATTTCAGCACAGGATAAAGATTTTAAAGAAACTTCGGAATATATTGTGGGTAAGGTAAAGAAATACTCATTAAGGTTTAATGAAGATACGGATCTAAAAGTTGATTCTGTTTTGATATCCGAAACGGGAGAGATTACGCTTAACTACAATAAGAAAAAAGGTAAGGATGTTAAGGATCCCTATCAATTTAATATTTTCAATCTTAACAAAGAAGAGTTTTATAATGATTTGGGTAAATGTAAATGCGGTATTACGCTCTATAATGATACAATTACTTTTTGGGTAAAAAAGGAAGAGGGAGTAAGTATAAAAGTTGTGGATTCGCAGGCAGAAATGTTGTACAAAGCGTTTGTGTATTTACAGACATTAAAAGAAAAGAAGGATCGTTTTGCAAGAGAGTAGCAGGATATAGTTGAAAAACTCAATATGATATAGGTAAAAACCTCCCTTTAGGGAGGTTTTGTTTTTTGGTGCCGTTAGTAATTTTGATGTAACAAATTCATAAACCAAATTATTAAGATGAAAACAATTACCCGATTTTTAAAATTTACCTGCATGATGTGCTTTTTACTGACTACCATTCTTTTTGTTTCTTGTAGTGATGACAGCGATGAAGATGATAACTCATCAGACAATTCTAAAATTGTAGGCGTGTGGCAGAAAACAAAAGAAGAGACCAGACAGGGTTCTGAAGCCTGGGAAGACGTTACAGAAGATTGTGATCTTGATGATACCGAGGAATATGTGTCAGATGGAGATTGGGCATTGTATCCGGGAACTGTTACCTGTGGCAGTGCTAATGTAATCAATGGTTCATGGGAGCTAAGGGCCAATGGCACAAAAGTAGTGTATACCTATGATGGCTTTCAGGACGAGTTTGAGAGCAATATAGAGGAACTTACAGCTGCTAAAATGGTGCTTACGCATAGTGCAGGAGATATAGATGATACCCAATACAGGGATACATATGTAAAGCAGTAATAATAATTTTATGCTGTAATACTAAAGTATTGTTATGATTAATTACACTACTTTTGCCCTGCCTGTCGTAGGGCATTTTTATTTTAAATCTTCGCTTTTGGATCAACAGAAAGAATTCCTGATAAAACTCGCACATACTAAAATGCCTTTTGGTAAATATGAAGGCAGATACCTGATTGATTTGCCGGAGCATTATGTTGTGTGGTATCATAACAAAGGTTTTCCGGCGGGGCAACTGGGGCAAATGCTGCAATTAGTTTACGAACTCAAGCTTAACGGGCTTGAGAATCTAATCAGGAATATACAGCGTCAGTATCCAAAGTAATGTGCAAATTGCTTAATGAAACAATTTACCAATTTCAAGGCATATGATTAATTACTGCATTAAAGAATTAATACATTGTTACATTATATAGGACAGTTTGGCAGGTTTTATATTCATAGCACTATTTTTGGTTAAAAAAATAAACCTGTTGATGTTGTAGTAATGATAACATTGGTACATTAAATAATTGATAGATTAAACATCAATTAATTTTTGTACTTTTGCCACGTTTTTTACAACAGCAACACAACACATATTTTACAAATGAATCAGACAAAGTATATTTTTGTTACAGGCGGTGTGTCTTCTTCTTTAGGAAAAGGAATTATAGCAGCATCACTGGCAAAACTACTGCAGGCAAGAGGTTACAGGACTACAATCCAGAAATTTGATCCCTACATTAATGTAGACCCGGGTACACTTAACCCGTATGAGCACGGAGAATGTTATGTTACAGATGATGGCGCGGAAACAGATCTTGACCTTGGGCACTATGAAAGATTCTTAAATGTACCTACTTCTCAGTCGAATAACGTTACTACAGGAAGGGTTTACCTTTCGGTTATCGAAAAAGAGAGAAGAGGAGAGTTCCTGGGTAAAACCGTTCAGGTTGTACCTCACATCACAAACGAAATTAAAGAACGTATGCAGCACCTGGGCAATACAGGTGACTATGATATTGTTATTACCGAGATTGGTGGTACTGTGGGTGACATTGAGTCGCTTCCTTACATCGAATCAGTAAGGCAGTTGGTATGGGAGCTTGGTGAAAACAACGGTATTGTTATCCACCTTACGCTTGTGCCTTACCTTGCTGCTGCCGGTGAACTTAAAACAAAACCAACACAGCACTCTGTTAAGACATTGATGGAAAGCGGTATTAAAGCTGATATCCTTGTTTGCCGTACAGAACATGAACTTTCTTCAGATCTTCGCCAGAAACTGGCATTGTTCTGTAATGTGAAGAGAGAGGCTGTTATTCAGTCAATCGATGCTTCTACCATTTATGAGGTTCCAAACCTTATGTTAGAGGAAGGTCTTGACAGGGTAACGCTTAAAAAACTTGACTTACCTGAGAAAAATACTCCGGATCTTAAGAACTGGAACCAGTTCCTTTTCAGACTTAAAAACCCTAAACATACTGTAAATATTGGTCTTGTTGGAAAATACGTAGAGCTTCAGGATTCATACAAATCAATCATTGAGGCGTTTGTACATGCGGGTTCTGCAAATGAAACTAAAGTTAACGTAATCAGCATCCACTCTGAATACATTGACAGGGATAATGCTTCAGAGAAACTAAGCGGACTTGATGGTATTCTTGTTGCTCCGGGCTTTGGAGGACGAGGTATTGAAGGTAAAGTAGAGACCGTGCGTTATGCAAGGGAAAACAATATTCCTTTCTTCGGAATTTGTCTGGGTATGCAAATGGCTGTTATTGAGTATTCAAGGAATGTGTTGGGATGGAAAGATGCTAACTCAACAGAAATGAATGAGAACACGCCACACCCGGTTATCAATATCATGGAAGAGCAAAAGACCATTACCGATAAAGGAGGTACAATGCGTCTTGGAGCATGGAAATGTTCCCTTGAAGAAGGAACACTTGCAAGCAAAATATATGATGGAGTTGCTGAAATTCAGGAGCGTCACCGTCACCGTTATGAGTTTAACAGTGCATATAAGAGCGATCTTCAAAAGGCAGGTCTTAAAACATCGGGTGTTAACCCTGATACCGGACTTGTTGAGATTATCGAGCTGGATAACCACCCATTCTTTATCGGGGTGCAATACCACCCTGAGTATAAGAGTACCGTAGCAAATCCGCACCCTCTTTTTGTAAACTTTGTTAAGGCAGCGGTTAAGAAAAAAAGCAACTAAGTAATACCATAAGGTATTCAATATAAAGATCCGGTAAACCGGTAAAAGCGAAATATTATTTTATAATGGAAGAAAAAAGATTAGACTTAAAAACGATAGTCGGTTTTGGTTTGATAGCAGCGCTGATGTTATGGATGATCTATAACAATACTGCTGAAAAAGAAAAAGAATTTCAGGAAAAAGCTAAAAAAGAGCAGGTACAAAAAGCTCAGGCAAAAAAAGCAGCTGAAGAAGCTAAAACAGCTTCCATTATTAATGATTCAACAGCAACTGACTCTGTTAAGATTGCTAAGCTTAACGGTTCATTAGGTGCATTCGCTTACAGTGCTTCGCTTCCGTCAGCTAAAAATACAGTTACGGAGCTTAAAAGTAAACTGCTTACGCTTAAAATAGCTAATAAAGGTGGTTATATTCAGGAAGCAATCGTAAACGATTTTACAAGACTGACTAAAAGTTCAGGACAACAGGTAGAGCTTATTAAAAACAATAATGCTAACCTGAACCTGCAATTTAAAACTCAGGATAACCGCATACTGAATACTAAAGATATGTATTTTGAGCCTTCACTTTCTAAAGAAGGTGATGCCGATGTGCTTACAATGCGTCTTAAGGCTGGTGCTAATCAGTTTTTAGAGTATCGTTATGTGCTTAAGCCTAACGATTACATGATGGATTTCTCAATCCGTTCTCAGGGACTTGCTCAGATTGTTGACACTTCTAAGCCGATGGATTTAGAGTGGATGATGAAAACGTACCGTAACGAGAAAAGTGTTAGCTATGAGAACCGTTACACTAAAGTGGTTTATGAATATGAAGGAGGTAAGGATAACTCTTTAAGTGAAGGTTCTAAACTTGATGATGCGACAGCTGAAGATGTGTCTTATATCGCTTTTAAACAGCACTTCTTCACTTCTGTTCTTTTAACGGATACTCCTTTCAAAAAGGCTCAGATGACTTCTGAAAACCTTGTTAAGGATGAGAAAGTTGATACGCTGTTCACTAAAAAATTCACGGCTAAAATGCCTCTTGAGTTTAAAGGTGGGGAGCTAAGCTATAACATGAATATGTATTATGGTCCTGCGGATTATAAAACCCTTGACGAATATAATAAAAACCTTGACGAGATCATTCCTTTAGGTTGGGGTATCTTCGGGTGGATCAACCGTTATATATTCATACCTGTATTTACATTGTTGAGTGGTTTCCTTCCTTATGGTATGGCAATCATCGTCTTTACAATACTGGTAAGAATCGCTATGTCTCCGGTTACTTATAAGTCGTACCTTTCTCAGGCTAAGATGAAAGTACTTCGTCCTGAATTAGCCGAACTTAACGAGAAGTATAAAAAAGATCCGATGAAGAAACAGCAGGAAACTATGAAGCTGTACAATAGTGCGGGTGTAAACCCAATGGCAGGATGTTTGCCGGCACTGATGCAGATTCCGGTATTCTATGCGCTATTCCAGTTCTTCCCGTCGTTCTTTGATCTTAGACAGCAAAGTTTCCTTTGGGCAACCGACCTTTCATCATACGATTCAGTTTATCACCTGCCATTTTACATTCCATTCTATGGTGACCACGTGAGCTTGTTCCCTATATTAGCATCGGTAGCGATCTTCTTCTACATGAAGATGACAACAGGCGACCAGTCTATGGCTGCACCTCCTCAGGAAGGTATGCCGGATATGAGCAAACTGATGAAAATAATGATTTACATCTCTCCGGTAATGATGCTTATATTCTTTAATAACTATGCATCAGGATTGAGTTTGTACTACTTTATCTCTAACCTTATCACAATCGGTATCATGCTTGTAATCAAGAACTACATTGTGAAAGATGATAAGATTCACGCTCAGATTCAGGAAAACAAGACCAAGCCTAAGAAACAAGGTCGTTTCCAGAAAAAAATGCAGGAAATGATGGAGCAGGCGCAAGAGCAACAAAAGCTTCAGCAGAGAAATAAAAAATAATACAAAAGCATCTGCCGCGGCAGATGCTTTTTTTCTTTGGCTCACTTTTAGATATAATAAAAAGAGTTTAATTTCGATTAATAAAAAAACAACAATCATTATATGATAAACAGGGTTTCAGCTTTAGTAGCCTTATTGCTTATTAGTGCAGTTTCATTTGCACAGAGTCTAAACCAGACGGATGCTGCCGGTAAACGTCACGGCCTTTGGAAAGGAACTTACGAAAAATCAAAACGTGCCCGTTATGAAGGTACTTTTGATCATGGTAAAGAAACAGGAACTTTCAAATTCTTTGAGGATAATAAGACTTCAACACTTGCAGCAACAAGAGTGTTTGCAGCGGATGGTTCGTGTATAACTACTTTTTTTGATGAAAAGGGTAAAAAGGTGAGCGAGGGTAAAGAAGTGAATAAATTACGCGAAGGCGAATGGAAGTTCTATGATGCCAAAACGGAGAAATTACTTTCAACTGAGCCTTATTTAAACGGAAAGATAAACGGAGTGCGAAAAGTATATTTTGCTAACGGTGCCGTGGCTGAAGAAGCTGCCTATGCAAATGGAGTAAAGCAGGGGGCTTATAAACAATATACCGAAAAAGGTATTGTACTTGAAGAATCGACCTATAAAAATGATAAAATGGATGGCCCCGCAACCTTTAGGAATGCTCATGGTGAGGTTGTAAGCAAAGGACAGTTTGCGAATAATATCAAGACCGGTAAGTGGGAGTTTTTTGAAAAAGGTAAGAAGGCTAGGGAAGAAGATATGACCAACAAAAAAGTACAGTTGGCACGCAAAGAGCGCAAAAACTAATTTTTGTCGTACTTTTGCAGAAATTTTTTAAGAAAGGAATTAAAATGAAACGTGTAGTAGTAGGGCTTTCAGGAGGTGTAGATTCGAGCGTTGCAGCCTACCTGCTTATGGAGCAGGGCTACGAAGTCATAGGCCTCTTCATGAAGAACTGGCATGATGACAGCGTAACGATATCTAACGAATGCCCGTGGCTGGAAGACAGCAACGACGCATTACTGGTTGCCGAAAAGCTGGGAATACCATTCCAGACGGTAGACCTTAGCGAACAATATAAAGAACGTATAGTTGATTATATGTTCAACGAATATGAAAAGGGCAGGACGCCAAATCCTGATGTGCTTTGTAACCGCGAAATTAAGTTTGACGTGTTTATGAAGATTGCCCTTAGCCTTGGTGCAGATTATGTGGCTACAGGTCACTATTGCCGTAAAGGAACGATTGAAAAAGATGGTAAAGAAACATACCAGCTTCTTGCCGGTGTTGATGGAAACAAAGACCAGTCGTACTTCCTTTGCCAGCTTTCACAGGAACAGCTTTCTAAAGCGTTGTTCCCAATAGGTGAGCTTACAAAGCCGCAGGTGCGTGAGATCGCTGCCAAAATGGAATTGGTTACTGCTGAGAAAAAAGATTCGCAGGGACTTTGCTTTATAGGTAAAGTGAGACTGCCGGAATTTCTTCAGCAACAGCTTCAGCCTAAAGAAGGACTTATTTATGAGGTGAATGCAGATGTGCCAACTTATAATGAAGCTACGCCTGAGTTCACATCGGTTAAAGAGCAACTTGCCTACGAAGCTAAAAACATTGATTACAAACCCGAAATGGGTAAAGTGGTTGGTAAGCACCAGGGTGCGCATTACTTTACTATAGGACAACGTAAAGGCCTTAACGTAGGTGGTACTAAAGAAGCACTTTTCATTATTGCTACGGATATCGAAGCAAATGCTATTTATACCGGACAGGGGCACAACCACCCCGGACTTTTCCGTAAGGCATTGTTCATTCAGGAAGATGAGATACACTGGGTACGCGAAGACCTTGCCCTTAAAGATGGCGAGACAATGGATGTGATGGTACGTATACGCTACCGCCAGCCATTACAGAAAGCTACGTTGCACAAGTTTGATAACGGAATGTACATTTCGTTTGAAGAGCCGCAATCTGCCATTACCGAAGGACAATTTGCCGCGTGGCATATAGGCGATGAGCTTATTGGTTCAGGAGTGATTTCATAATGCTTTGTCATTGCTGACGTGTCCTCTTGTCATTGCGAGGAGGTACGACGAAGCAATCTAAATATATAACGCCCTATACTGAAAAGTGTAGGGTGTTTTGTTTTAAGTAAAATGTTATTTTTGCTAAATGCAGTATACCTTTCAGCCATCACTCCCCACAGATTATAATGGACAATCTGTTTTAATTTCCGGAAAAGACTCATTGAAATATGGAGGTGTGGAATATCTTGTTGTCAATGAAGATGAAAAGCAACAAGTATTCGAAATAAGATATGAATTCCACACAGGGCCTTTTAAAGAAATTTTATTGGTAGATGGTATATTAGCTGTTGGTTTCGAAGAATTCTTTTATTTGTTTGATACCATTACTAATGAGTTGCTATTAAAATTAAAAATGGAGTTTTATTTTGGTAAATTACATTACCATGAAAACCTCTTTTATGTAGCTGATGCTTGTCATCTATTCTCCATAATGAAAAGCGGCGATATTATTTGGGAAACGGATGATTTGGCAATTGACGGAGTTATAATTGATAAATTCACTAAAGACAAGATTTACGGAAAGGGTGAACATGATCCTCCGGAAGGATGGATTGATTTTATTCTTGATAAAATGACAGGTAAAGTTTTAAAAAAATAAAAATGCTCTACAACCTCCATACCCACAAATCATCAAACGATACCAACATCTTCGATATCGTAAACCGTTATCCTTACGAAGATATTGATGTACCGTTTTTTTCTACGGGTATCCATCCATGGCATATTGATGAGGAGAAGATCGAGGAGCATTTGAGTATCATTGAAAACCGACTTTCATTACCCGGTTGCCTTGCCATTGGCGAATGCGGATTGGATAAACGCATCGAAAAACCACTCGATTTACAGATAGAAGTGTTTGAAAAACACTTACTGTTAGCGAAAAAACACCAAAAACCCGTAATTTTGCACCTTGTTGCTGCGTTTCAGGAACTGATAGAAGTACACAACCGTATTAAACCTGGCGTGCCGATGATTGTTCACGGGTTCTCTAAGAACATTCAGGTTGCGAAGCAATTGCTGGATAATGGGTTTTATTTGTCGTTTGGCAAGTACCTGTTGCGTAATCCTGAATTGTCGGCTGTGTTTGCAGAAGTCCCTGCTGACAGGTTCTTTCTGGAGACAGATATGGTAGAAGAGAGCATTACTGAAGTATATGCTAAAGCTGCGGCAGCAAGAAATATTGATATCGAAGATTTAAAAGATATAGTAAGCACTAATTTTAAAACCGTTTTTAAGAATGGCTGATTGGAGAGAAAGGGCAGAGCTCCTTTTTAAAAAAGAAGGACTGGAAAGATTAAAGAATGCACACGTAATGGTGGTTGGCCTTGGAGGCGTTGGTTCCTTTGCGGCTGAGTTCCTTGCAAGGGCAGGAGTGGGTAATATGACTATTGTGGATGGTGACGTGGTAGATATCACAAATATCAATCGACAGTTGCCGGCATTGCATTCTACAGTTGGGCAACCAAAGGTAAAAATTGTTGGTGACCGTCTTATGGATATCAATCCCGAACTGAACCTGATACGTGTACAGGAATTCCTTTCTCCGGAGCGTGCTTATGAACTGGTTACGCCCGAGTATGATTATGTTCTTGACTGTATCGACAGTATTACGCCTAAATTAAACCTGTTAATCTCTGCGAGACGTCAAAAGGTTAAGATTATCAGTAATATGGGCGCAGGAGGCAAATATGAAGCCGGTAAGGTGCGTGTGGCGGATATCAGCAAGACAGAATACTGCCCTTTAGCTAAAACAGTACGTAAACGCCTTAAGAAGGAAGGAATATCAAAAGGGGTAAAAGTAGTTTACTCTATTGAATATCCTGACCAGACAAGCCTTAAAATGACGGACGGCTCTAATTTCAAAAAATCATTCTTTGGAACCAACAGCTGGATTCCCGCAGTCTTCGGACTGCATTCCGCTGAAACAGTAGTCAAGTACCTTATAGGTCACGGTAATAAATAAAAAATGCCCTTCGAAAAGAAGGGCATTTTTTTATAGCGATATTTTTTATGGTGTAGTCGTTGTTTGGGTTGCCGGCTTCTGCGCTGACGAAGCTGGTTTTGTAGCAGCAGGTTTCGGTGCCGGTTTGGTAGTTGTTCCTGTTCCCGGTGTCGAGGCTGGCTTTCCTGTTGTTCCCGCCGGTTTCGCACCTGTAGCCGGTTTAGCAAAAGTTCCCGTTGCAGCTCTTGGTGAGCGTACTCCTGTTGTTAGAGGAGCAACGGTTGCCGGTTTTACGGCAGGTGCCTGAATCGAATCTGTTACAGGAAGGATAGTAGGAGGCCCAATTGGAACATAAAGATCCGTTATCCATTCCGAAGGGCGTTTTGATTTTAGTACGCCTTTGCTGTAAAGCTCAATGTATGTACCTGTTGTGTTTTCTTCAAGTGTTTTTTCGGTAATGTATTTATGCGCTGCATCCCAAACTTTGGGTAAATGAGAGTAATCCCCTTTAAGGGTTGTCTTCAGGGCTTTGAATTCAATATATTTTCCGCCTTCATACTCGCTACCCGGTGATGTGAACATCTCTTCTTTGATAGGGATACAAATTACATATGATGCTGTACCCTCTGTTTTGTTGTAATTCCTGTAAAGGATGAACGGAGAACCTTTCTTCACTATTTTGTTCTTTTTCATGAAGTTAAGGAGCTTAGGAAACGTTTCAGCCGATTTTTTATTAATATCTTCTATTTTAGAAGTAACTGCATGTCCAATGTAGAATGCTCCTGTTTTATTAACTAGTCCTTTAACTTCTACTTCATTTTTAGCAAGTTCATTTACAAGGAATGAGTTTAGGTTTTTAAGGCCGTTATCCAGAGAGGTTTCCATAACCTTATTTACATTTCCGCCACCACGAAGGAAAGCATTTGCCTTTTCCATAAAACTAAGGTCTCCACGCATACGAATGGTTACTTTGGTGTTTTTAAGGGTATCTTTAAAATTCCAGGCGATATCAGAATTCAGGCCATCAATTACAGCCTTCTGAATGATAGAATCATTTTCTACCAGTTTAACGGTTTGTACTTTTCCGGTGCTTCTGTCTTTTTTCCATGACATCGTAGCACCATTACCTGATGAGTTTTCAGAATAGGTATATACAGCAGTGGTATCACTGCCGGTTAGAATTCCCAGGTTTTCCCAGTTTTTGTATTCGTTTATATAGTTGTAAAGCACCATTTTAGGTACTTTTATTACGCCTTCTTTTTTGATGTCATATTTTCCATCCTGGGTTGCTATAAAAACGGTAACCGCAACTACTGACAGAAGCAGTAGGAGAAACACATATTTAACAATTTTCATGTACAGAAAACTTTAAGTTTGTTGTAAAATTATGACAATTTATTTTAACAAACCAATTATCTTTTAAAGTTCGGAAAAACACGACGAAATACAAAAAAAGCCTCCTGAAACGGAGGCTTTTATATTAATGATCGCATTCTAAGTAATCGTTAGGATAAGGAGAGAGACTTACTTTGTCTACTAAAAGAAAGATGTCACTTTCTCGGGTGTAGATGTCTATTTCTTCACTTATTTTTCCGGAATTCATAGTTTTCCTGTGTGTAGTGATATTATATTCCTGTAATTTGTCAGTGACATGGTAATTAAAAGAGATTACTTCGCGATAATCGCTTCTGAACTGTAATTTCCAGTGGTATTGTTCACCTCGTTTCTCTTCAGTTTTCAGTCTGTAGGATATTTTAGAGTAGCAACTGGTTTTTTGCCACTCGTCCCATCCGGTATTATCCTGAGCAAAAATCGAAATGCAGGTAAACAGTAAAAGTATAGGCAATAGCTTTTTCATACTTTATGGTTTTATGGGTGTTTCTGTATTTATTGTAGCGCCTGTCTTTTCAGCTGATTCTGTTGTAACAGGCTGCTCGGCAGGCTTATCAGGATTAACCTGAGTCCTTCCAAGGTCAAAATAGTTTACAATCTGGAGTCCTTTTTTATACGGTATGGTAATTACGTCTGTATCTACCACACCGCTAGGGCCATATTTTTTTATCGTAAATTTATTTTCGCCTTCTTGTAAAGGTACACGTGCATAACCAATAGTACCAGGTAGTGATTGCCAGTTTCTGGTGTCTGCTTTTTCGGTTGCAGCTCCTGCTATATCACCACCAAGCCTGAAAATATCTTCACCATCATCGCCTAGCATACTTTTACCTAAAGCGGCCAAACCTGCACTTGCTGCTTTCTTGGCAGCAAAACGGGCTACTATGTCTACCACTTCACGTAGCATCCTGTCTTTCAGGCATTGTTTGGCAATAGGATAAAAGTCCTGTCCGGTTTCTAGCGGTAATTCCCTGTCGTTTACAAGTATTGATGCCCTGCTGTAAAAACTCTCCCTTTTCCTGTATTTTGGGATAGCAACTGCATTTACAGTACCTACATTAAAGCCCGTGGGGATTGGCAAAAAGAAATCTACCAGCTTACCATCTTCCATATAGGAGGCATAAAACCAATAATTTGCAGCCGAGTAGGTTAGTATTATCTGGTCTTTGGCAGGAGCAAGGCCATTCTCCCAAAAGATAATAGCTTCTCCCGAAGGCATCGCAGCATCCGGCTGTACTAATGGGCCGTTAGCACCTGTTTTTGGCAGTTCAATTGGCTGAAGGTTGTATTTTTTAAGATAACGGTTATAGTCATCAATGAACCCCATTTGCTTTGCTGTGCGTGCCAAATCATACTTCAATTGCTGAGGCATGGCAATACCAAAGAAATTTCCGCCATCCGTATCATATATTTCGGCAGCATTCCTGTAGGCTATAAACGCATTGTTTATGTCTCCCGTACTTTCATATATGAGTCCCTGCAAAATCTGAGAAAAGGCATCACGGCTATATTTGTTCTTATTGTCTTTGTATTTCTCATTAAGTTCAAGCAGTTTAATGTCGATCCTCTTGGCTTCAACAAGAGCTTCGTTAGGCAGTCCAAGATGAAAATAATTGAGTGCCATATAATAATGAATGGTCACCTTTTCAAAATCTTCACCTTTATAAGGCTCTGCCATTGGGTTTGTGAGCTTGGCAGCAACAACTTGTCCGGCATTCGAGCGTATCTTATCATCAATCATGATGTAAGCCTTCTCAAAGAGGAGGTTGCTTGCCCTGTAATTGCCGAGCAGATGTTCCATCTTTCCTTTTTCCATAAGATACAGCAACCTGTTCCTGTCTTTATTCAGGAATTTATTGGTTTCAATCTCATTAACGGCTTTTTTAAATTGTCCGTTATAAAGGTCAGATTCTAACGTAGTCTTCGTATTGTAAGTGCCACAGGAATACAGGCCGGTCAATAGGAGCACAGCAGCTGTTTTAGAAATAGCAGAAACAGTATTCTTAAGTAGCATAAAAATTACTCAGGAATTACTTGATGTACTTTTTGATCTTTTTGTCACCTATCCAAACTTTTTCGTTAGTCTGAATGTTGGTAAGTTCAAGGTCAATCTGATAATAAACTGTTTTTTCTTTTTTGTTAGAGTCAACAATAGAGTTGATAGTTCCCTGTAGCATGAAATCAGCACCGTTCTCAAGGCCGAATTTTTTCATGGTAGATTGTGAAGCAAAGTTTTGCTGATCAGCTCTTTCAGCACGAATCTCCTCACGTTTAGCTCCGGCCTGAACCAGTTTCATTCTTCCTGAATTGATGATCGCTTTTTCGATGTCTTTAGAGAAAGTTTCCGATTCGATATGTTCGTGTGATTTATTTGTAATAAGGCCAACGATGATAACCGGTTTTTTTCCTCCGTTTTCCGAAGCATAAGTGCTGTACCATGAATGTGCCATAAGATCGGCAGTAATGGCCTCGGCAGTAAGTCTTGAATCGGTTTCGTTCCAACGTCCGCTAAGGTCGGTTACGCTTTGTTCATCTACGCGTGTTACCTGTTGGCTTCCGCAATTTGATAGTGTCAGTCCTAATGCGGCAGCTAAGATGAATTTGTAGGTAAATTTTTTCATGTGTTTTATTGATTAAATGATTTGTAATTTAATAAAAAAATGTGTGTTAATATTGTCTTAAACAAACAATGTGCCATTTTTTTGCAAATCTCTTATAAACAGAAAACACTCGCGTACGAGTGTTTCTAAGTTAAGATTTTATCTTAGGATTATGAAAAATTCTTACGTTTTAAACCGTTTTGTCATAATCTGTAATCTGAGTTTTATTGCTGATTATGTGTCCATTGTTGTGTCATGCCTGATGATAAAGTTCCAGTTTTGGTTTCCAGAACTTCGCCATTCCTTACAACTCTTAATGTGTAATCTGAAGATGTACTGCCTCCATTGCCACAAGTATCGTAGTACTCAATCCAGTATTTATAAGTTCCTGTTGGAGCTGTACCTGCTTCCCAGAAAATATTTTCATTAGGTCCCTGTGGGCAGTCTTCGCATAAGCAGTCTACATCCAGTTCGCCGCCCTGTCCAAAAGGATTCAGGTAAGAAATCTCTGTTCCGTCCGGAGTTATTACGTGCAAATCAAGGTCTACGTTTTCTTCATTGGTAAACTTTAGGTTAAAACGTGGATTTCCCGGTTGTCCTACAAGTTCAGGCTCTTCAGTAACCTGATTGTTGTTGTCATCATTGCTGTTGCATGATAGAAAGAGACAGAAGAAAGCCAGTAAAGCTACTGCCATTCTGGTGTCAGGATTTAAGAAAAAGTTTTTTCTTTTCATGGTTTAAATTGTTTTGGTTGTTAATAAATATAAATTGGTTTTAGGTGTGCGCTTTTTTTGAACCTTAATGCTGCTAAAGAACCTTATTTAGCTCTTAGTGTCTGAATTAGTGTGTCAAAAATCAAATTTAGGGTATAGTGTAAAATAAAAAAATACCAATAAATAGGTATTTTTTTATGAGTTTCGATATGTTTTTACAAGACTAGAGCAGATGATTGTAAAAATTTAATTGATATTCTTCAGAATAAAATTAAAAGATATTATAATCTCCTCTTAACAGGCGACGCTGTTTTGCGAAAGCGCTTTTTTTGCGGCGAAAGATGCGGTAAAAAAGTGCGATTATTTTATTTGGTTTTTCCATAGCCCCCTATAATTTATGTGTTGTATATGGTAACACTACAAATTTGAGGATAAACCTAAAACGAAAAAATACCCATAAGAGGGTATTTTTAAAAAATTACTTACTAAAAATCATATTTTTTCTCCATCGAATAGCGAAGGAGTTCGCTTTTTCCCTGTAGGCTGAGTTTCTTTAGAATGTTCTTTCTGTGAGTGTCTACGGTTGTTTTGCCTATAAAAAGAATATCCGCAATATCTTGTGAGGTTTTGCCTTCGCCGATAAGCTTAACAATTTCCATTTCGCGTTTGCTTAACGGTACGTCCTGTTCTGTCTTTTTGATATTGGTATTCTTGAGTGTGGCGTCAAAATACTCTTCGCCATCCATCACTGTCCTAATGGCAGTGACAACCGTTTTAAGCGATGAGTTTTTCATAATATAACCAGATGCGCCCGCTTCCTGCATTTTAGTAACCGCTTCATCCTGTTCAAACATGCTAAAGGCAATAACCCTCATGTTTGGAAAATCTTTTTTTATCTGAATGGTTGCGTTAATTCCATCCATTTTAGGCATACGGATGTCTGTTAGCACCACATCGGGTTTTCTTAGCCTTACTATTTCAATAAGCTTTTCGCCATCGTTAGCTTCGCCAACAACCTGTATGTCTTCTTCATATTCAAGAAAAAGCTTGATACCGTCTATAAGTGACTGATGGTCTTCTGCTATTACTACGTTAATCATTGTCTACAGGTATATCTATTATTATTGTTGTTCCTTTGCCCGGAGTAGAATCAATTTCTACACTACCACCTAATTGGTTAATCTTTTTCGTGATGTTTGCCAGTCCCATACCGTCGGCATCATCAAGGTTTATTTTAGAGCTGTCAAAGCCTACACCATTGTCTTCTATCATGATGTTTATGCTGTCGCCATGATCGGTAAGGTGAATGGTGGCCTCAGTTGCCTGAGAGTGCTTTATTATATTAGTAGAAAGCTCCTGAACTGTTCTAAAGATAGCAATTTCCAATGAATTTTCCAGTCTGTCAGCAAAACCAAACGGAATTACCTGAAGCTGGATTTTCCCTGGGATGGATATTTTTTCAGCTAGTTTCTGTATAGCCGGAATAAGACCTTCGCTGGCAAAAACCCCTGCATTTTTAGCATGAGCAATACGGCGGACTTTTTGGTAGGCTTCTTCAATAAGTTCATCGGTACGTTCGTAAAGTTTGTTTTCTTCTTCACGAAGCTCCTTTTTCCGAAGCCTTAGGTTTTCAAAGTTTAGTTTTAATGTAGCGAGCATACTACCAAGATTGTCATGAAGGTCATTCGCGATGCGCTGACGTTCTTTGTCCTGGCCTTCAAGTATCATGTCAATACTGTTAAGCTCGTATTCTTTCATGGCTTTTTCAAACTTCTGCTGTTCGATAAGCTTTTCCTGTTTTGATATTTTTTCTCTTCTTCGGGAATTCTTTATTATCAGGGCAGCAATTGCAATTATGGCAATAAGCAATATGATAATAGAATAGATTAAAATTTTACTGGTTTTTACTTCACTCTTAAGCAAAGTGTTTTCCAGTTCTTTTTCTTTAGTCTGATATTTAGTATGTATATCATTTATTGCGATATTTTGCTCTACAATGTTAATGCTATCTGAGTATTTTTTACTAAGATGTAGATATTTGTAAGCATTAGTATAATCGCCTAGTGCATCGTAATTTTTATAAAGAAATTCATTTACATATTGACTTGTTTTACTTTCAGAAGTATTTAAAGGCAGGTTATCTGCCAATTTGAGGTATTCTATGGCTTTTCTGTGATTTTTTAAGTAATAATAAGATGCAGCCTGATCAACATAATTATACCACAAATCATCTACAACACCATATGTTTTAATTTCTGGAAGCTGTTTGTTTAGGTAATACAGAGCTGAATCGTACTTATGCAATTGCTCATTGTATATAGTGGCGATATTGAAATATACAGCAGAAGCTTTTTCCCGTTCATTTGCTTTTTGAAATAAATCTAATGCTTTCTTAAAATAGGCTAAGCTTTCTTTAGGTTTTCCGTTGTCATAAGCAATTTCACCCAAAGCTTTAATACTTCTCGCTAATCTTACTGTATCATTAGTTTTGTGTGCATGTGCAATATATTCATCTAAATATTTTTTGTATATTGAACTATAGTTTTCCTGAGCAGTTATCAGATTATATATATCAAGATTAATGTCCATTGCCTTATCAATACTGTCAAGCGAGATATATATGTTTTTTGATTTTAAATAGTACTGATAAGCTTGATTGATTCTTGAGTTAGAAAGGAAGCATTCAGCTTTTAAATAATAATAAAGAGCCTTATCCGCTTTTGAAAGTGATGCTTCTTTTATTGTTTCTATTTCGGGACAAACTTTTTTATATTGATATAACTCCAATTTGTGTTTTATATCGATAAGTTTTTTAGAATTAGACTGACAATAACTCCTGCTTATAAACAATAAGCTTATAAGCAGGGTTAATAATAATTTTGGATAAGGTTTTGTCATAATTTATTTTCTAGGGAAAGTACTCATTCCAGTTCTTCTGGGTTCTATTCCCATTAAGTTCAGTTCAGTTTGGTGATTACCACTTGCCATTATTTCTGTACGTAATGAAGGTACCATTTCAAATGCTTTTTCAGCGCATGTTTCCTGATAAGCGGTATTTGAATTTGTGTCGTGATAAACAATTACAAGTCCATCTTTTGATGATGGGTCAAAAGCAGAAAAATTTGGTAGTGCGTTTAGTTGTGTCAGCTGACCGTATTCGCAGATGCAATTGCATTCACATATGTCATCATCACTAGGTGAAAGATCATCCCCATTGTCATTTGTTTTTCTCATGTACACAAAAATTGCGTTGCATTGCTTTCCGTTTATTATTTGTGAAACATCAAACGACCTGAAAATATATGGATTGGATTCATCGTTTTGCGGCAATAAGATTTTTAAATAAAGTTCATTATCATTAAAATAACTGCTAAACGAGTTTAATGTGTACGTTTTGTCTTTTGTTAAGTTTTCATTCTCCATGGTGTGTGTATTTATTGATTGTTATTAAATGCAAATATGCTAAACGGAAAGTAAAAAAAAATCCCCATTAGTGGGGATTTTTGAAGTTATAAAATTAACATTATTTTTTAAGAAAAATCTTTAGTATAAATAATATTGCAATAAAACTAAGAAAGCCTAAAAGTATCTTATAGGTACCCTTATAGTATTTTTTATGTGTTATTAGGTCTTTACGGTACATAACTACCATGGTGATAACAAATGCGATAAAAAACAGTACTGCAAAAACCAACTGGCCGGTTGTAAACATGTTGAAATCTTTTTCGCAAAGGTACAACATCAGGGGAGTATTTTTAGCTATTTTTAGATCACAAATTTTAGAAAAAATGAAAAAACAATTAGATGCGGTAAAGCAATTCCATGATGCTTTTGGGCTTGGTAGCAGCGAATCGCCAAGAGGTACACTTGGTGAGGCAGTGAATATGCTTCGTTTTAACCTTATGAAAGAAGAGAACGAGGAGTATCTGGAGGCTGTTCAGAATGATGATATCGTTGAGATTGCCGATGCCCTTGGCGATATGCTATATATACTTTGCGGAACTATTATTGAGCATGGCCTTCAACACAAAATAGAAGAGGTATTTGATGAGATACAACGCAGTAACATGAGTAAGCTTGGTACTGACGGAAAGCCTATATACCGCGAAGACGGTAAGGTAATGAAGGGGCCTAACTATTTTAAACCGAATTTTGAGGAAATACTGAAGTAGTTGGCAGTGGTCAGTGTTCAGTTAACAGGACACACCCCTAACCCCTCTTAAGAGGGGAGTAGCTTCACTCATACTCTACAAAAGAGTGAGCGGGTTCGAGTGTTCCCCTCTTGAGAGGGGTTAGGGGTGTGTTAATACTAAAAAAATAGCCGATAACAATTCATTGCTATCGGCTACTGTAAACTTATAACTGTAAACCGTAAACTAAACTTTCACCGTCCACCCAAAGGTATCTTTGGCAAGTTTGTATTGAATGTTATTCAGTTTTTCTTTAAGGTCTAATGCTATTGAATTTTCCTGTTTTGGTAGCTCATAATATTTATCCTGATAGCTAAAGCCAACGATAGGGTTTACTACCGCGGCTGTTCCCGCTCCAAATATTTCTTTTAAAGTACCATTTTCAGCAGCTTCGATAAGTTCAGCTACCAGTACCGAACGTACTTCTACCTTAATGTTCTCACGAGCCGCAAGCTCTATAAGGCTCTTACGGGTTACCCCATCAAGGATCCTTTCGCTTGTTGGTGCTGTATATAATGTATCGTTTATCCTGAAGAATACGTTCATAGTACCAGCTTCTTCAAGTTTGGTATGTGTAGCGTCGTCTGTCCAGATAATTTGCTGGAAGCCTGCTTCGTTCGCCAGTTTAGTGGGGTAGAACTGTGCCGAATAGTTACCGGCAGCTTTAGCAGCACCAATACCACCATTGGCGGCACGGCTGTAATGTTCGGCGATGATAACTTTTACTTCACCTGAGTAGTATGATTTAGCAGGTGAAAGTATAATCATGAAACGGTATTGAGTAGAAGGTGCAGCAATTACTCCCGGTCCTATCGCAATCATAAACGGACGGATATAAAGAGAGTTACCTTTACCTTTTTTAACCCATTCTTTCTCTATTTCCAGTATTTTTTTAAGTCCGCCAATAAAAACCTCTTCAGGTACTTCCGGCATGGCAAGCCTTACAGCAGATTTGTTGAAACGGTCAAAGTTTTGATCAGGTCTGAAAAGCCATACGTCATCATGCTCATCCTTGTAGGCTTTCATACCTTCAAAGATTGCCTGTCCGTAATGAAAAACTTTAGCAGAAGGATCTATAAGAAAAGGTGCGTAAGGTTTAATTTCAGGAGTTTCCCATTGGCCATTCCTAAAATCACATACTAGCATATGGTCTGTAAATGTGTTGCCAAAAGATAAATTTTCAAAATCTACAGAACCAATTTTTGATGTCTCTGCTTTGTTGATTATAATGCTGTCAGTAGCGTTATTACTCATTAAAATTCGTTTTCGTGTTGGTTTAAATGTTTAGGTCGCATTAATTGCAAATTTACTAAAAAAACAAGTTGAAGGTTTCGTTTTGAATAATTTTGAGATACGAATAATTAAATCGTTGAAAGAAAGTGTAATAAAATAACGAAATTATAAGTATGCACTTGCAAGGTTAAAGAATCTGTATAATTTTGTAACATAAAACCAAATTTTCGTTAAATAATGAAGAAATCACTTTTCATGGCCGCAGCGGTCCTTGTATTGGCAGCCTGCCAAAAGAATAAAGAATCGGAAGCAGCTATCGAATCAGCAGCAAATGATACCATCACAACGGTTACCGATCCGGTTGAGGCTGCACCAGCAACTACCGAAGAAAATTCAGAAGCGGCTCAAAGTGCGAATGCAGAAGCGGCTGAGGAAATAAAAGCGGTTAAATCTGAAACGGCAGTTAAAGTTGAGTATGCTTCTTTTGGTGATAAAATACTTGCGGATAAAGCCATTTCTAAAGAAGAGATGATTAAAAAATATAGGTCACTTAAACCTGGTGATACGGTTAATGTAAAATTCAAATCGAAGATTAATGCCGTATGCCAGAAAAAAGGCTGTTGGATGTCGATGGCGCTTCCGGGCGGTAAAGAATCATTCGTTAAGTTTAAGGATTATGCATTTTTCGTACCTCTTAATGCTACCGATCAGGAAGCTATAGTGAGTGGTAAAGCATTCGTGAGCGAAACTTCGGTAGCTCAGCTTAGGCATTATGCTAAAGATGGAGGAGAGTCTGATGAGGCTATTGCTAAAATCACTGAGCCAAAGATTGAATATAAATTTATGGCCGATGGTGTGCTAATTAGTAAATAATGAAAAAAGTATTATTGATTGTTGTTGCCGCATCGATTATTTTTGCGACGTGCCAAAAGAAAGCTGAAGCTGTAAAGACCGATGATGAGAAATGCGCTCCTGCCAAAAAAGAAAAGGAGTTCAAAATGTATGAGATGTCTGAAATGGCAGCTTTGATGGAGCAGATGTATGTTGACAACCAAAGGCTTAAAGAACGTATTGTAAATGGTGATACCATTGGTAATTTCCCTAAGCACTTTTTAAAGATACATGCATCGGTAATGACCGACGAAAAAGACAACGATGCTTTTTTTAAGGAGCAGGCCGGCAAATTCCTGAAGGCGCAGGAGCTTATCTATAAAGATTCGCTAAATGCTAAAAAACATTTTAATGATGCGGTGTCATCATGTGTTGCCTGCCATGAGCAGAAATGTGAAGGGCCAATACCCCGCATCAAAAAACTTTATATCAAATAATTGAAAAGAGAAATTGTAATTACGAACGACGGATCGGTTACCATATATGTACCGGATATGGATGAGAATTATCATTCAAGGTATGGTGCTATTCAGGAGGCGTATCATGTATTCATAAAAAACGGGCTTGCTTTAACAGAAGGCAAGCCTGTTTCTATTTTAGAAATAGGCTTCGGAACGGGGTTAAACTGCTTTATAACTTACCTCGAAACACTTAAGACAGGACAGGAGGCAGATTATACAGGAGTTGAGGCTTATCCTGTTTTACAGCAGGAAGCTCTTCAGCTTAATTATGTAAGCCAGCTTAACGCTAATGGCAGTCAGGAAATATTTAATACTTTGCATTCGGCAGATTGGGGTGTGCCTGTTAAACTTTCTGAAAAGTTTACATTAACAAAAAGGCAGCAGCGTTTTGAGGATATAAATGACAAAAGTGTTTTTGACCTGATCTATTTTGATGCTTTTGGGTATCCTACCCAGCCGGAACTGTGGAGTGAAGAAATTTTTGCTAAAATGTATACCGCATTAAAAGACAAAGGCATACTAGTAACTTATGCATGCAGAACAGTTATTAAAAAGGCTATGCAGTCAGCAGGATTTAGCGTGAAAAAAGTTCAGGGACCACCTGGTAAAAGAGAAATGCTGATTGCCTTTAAAGGTTAAAAAAGTGTTAATAAATTGAAGTATCTAAAAGTTAAAAGCTGAATTGTTGAAAACTATTTCGTTTTCGATGAAAATATTTTATTACTTTTACATAATCGTTCTTACCACAGCTAACTAAAATTAAAAGAATTTCAGCACTATGACTAGACCTATGTTTAGCTATACACAAAAGATCCTGGAAAGCGTAAGCTTTGATCCTATACTTTTTTGTAAGGAAGTTGAAAAAGCTATAAAAGTACTTTTACCTTACGAAATAGAGCAATTGATTGAATGGCTTAATACATTCACAACAGAAAAACCTGAATTAAAAGCCTGTCTGATTCATGTACAGCAATAAAATATAAAGGAGCCCTTAGAGGCTCCTTTTTTTTATGTCTGTCTGTATTAGTTTAGCTTTTTTTGCAGAGGACTGCTTATTTCTACATTCTGGAACGTAATGGCTCCTTTTACAACACCTGCTATTGTGGTGCGCAGTGCTTCTATGATATGCAGTTTAAGTTCTTTTTTAGAGTAAATAAGGCTTACTTCACGTGAAGGCCTTGGATCTTTGAACTGACGCAGTTTTTCCTGGTGCTTCTCATCCATATCTAGAGTGTGAAGATAAGGAAGCAGTGTCATTCCCAGTCCTTCATCGGCAAGTTTAACCATAGTTTCAAAACTACCGCTTTCAATCTGGAAGTGATTATCATGGTTTAATGTTGTCGCTTTACAGATATTCAGGATATTGTTACGGAAACAATGTCCGTCCTGTAGCAATAATAAATTATTGAGGTTAGCTTCAAGGTCTTCCACATCAAATTCTTTTTTATTGTATGCCGGATTGTTTTGCGGTACATAGGCTACAAATGGTTCGTAGTATAATACTATCTCTTTAAGAGATTCTTCATCAAGGGGAGTAGCTGCAATAGCCGCATCAAGCTGACCGTTTTTTAGCCTTTTTATTATCTCGTTAGTATTATGCTCTTCAATTATAAGGTTAACCTTTGGGTATTTGTTAATGAAATTAGTCATAAACATTGGTAAAAGTGTTGGCATAACTGTAGGTATAATACCAATTTTAAAGTCGCCACCAATGTAACCTTTCTGCTGGTCTACAATATCTTTAATGCGCCCTGACTCATTTACAATATTCTTTGCCTGCTGTACTATTTTTTCACCTACATCAGTTAGCTGAATCGGTTTTTTGCTACGGTCAAATATTTGGATGTCAAGTTCTTCTTCTAGTTTTTGTATCTGCATACTAAGTGTTGGCTGCGTTACAAAGCATTTTTCTGCTGCAAGCGTAAAATTTTTATGTTCGGCAACGGCAAGCACATAGTAGAGTTGGGTAATTGTCATAGTATAGATTTTTATGATAAAATTATAAAAACTATTGATATTTCCTATCTTTTAAATGGCTAAATTTACTCTACTTTTATCGTACAAAACTTACACTAACTAACAGAAACAATATAATTATGGCGACTAAGAAACAAACCAAAGAGACAAATATTCTGGGGCTACCGGTTAAGGAAACTGAAGTAATTGCTGCAGAACTTAATATACTGCTTTCTAATTTTCAGGTATACTATCAAAACCTGAGAGGGATTCACTGGAACATCCGCGGAAAGAGATTTTTTGACCTTCATGTTAAGTTTGAAGAGCTTTATAATGATGCACAGCTTAAAATTGATATGATTGCCGAGCGTGTTCTTACTCTGGGAGGAGTACCATTGCATACTTTTGAAGATTACATCAAGAATAATAAGCTGACAGTAGGTAAAAATATTTCGTTAGATAGTGAGGCTGTAAATCTTATTATGGAGTCAATAGCTGACCTTTTAAAAATTGAAAGAGTTATTCTTGAGGAGTCCGGAAAGATTAATGATGAAGGTACCAATTCTATGATGAGCGACTTCATTAAAGAACAGGAAAAAACCATGTGGATGATGAAAGCGTGGAGTGAGGAACAAATTTAAAAGTTATGTTATATCTGGCGTGGATTTTGCTGTTAAAAAGTATATCTTTGCTCAGAATGAAATTTGTTGTAAACATAGTACTTTTTCTCTTTTTGTCATTTTTGGCAATTCCTACTATTGTGAGTATGCTAAAGGATGATGCTGACATTTCTATGGTTTACAGTTTGAATGAAGAAGAAATACAAAAAGAAATAAAAGAAGTTATAGCCGCACCCTACTGTATGGAGTTGCGGCTTACTTTTTTTACAGCTTTCAAAAAGGCTGTTATTATAAAAACCAAAAATGATGAGGAACTTGATAATGTATCACGAGAAGTTCACTCACCACCTCCCGATTTAGTATAATCCAATTTTTATATCCCTTTTGTAGGGTCTGCTCGGCTGTGTATGCCAATGAGCATGTAATTGAATTATATATTTATCGGTTATGACAAAAAATAAAGATTTTTTTGGGAGCCTTAAGGCCGATTTTCCATCGGGTCTTGTGGTGTTTTTAGTAGCATTACCATTATGTTTGGGTATTGCTCTGGCTTCGGGTGCGCCGCCATTATCAGGTATTATTGCGGGTATCATCGGAGGTATTGTTGTGGGAGTTATTAGTAAATCCCATATTAGTGTTTCGGGTCCGGCTGCCGGGCTAACTGCCATTGTATTGACAGCGATTTCTACACTTGGCTCATTCGAAGTGTTTCTACTAAGTGTTTTTCTTGCAGGTGTTTTCCAGTTAATTTTAGGATTTATACGGGCAGGGAGCATTTCAAATTATTTTCCATCAAATGTTATAGAAGGTATGCTTGCAGGTATTGGTGTCATCATTATCCTGAAGCAGCTGCCTCATGCAGTAGGATTTGATGCTGATTTTGAAGGTGATGAAGCCTTTTTAGAGCCTGATGGGAACAATACCTTTTCTGCAATTTTAGGGGCACTGGATTACTTTCATTTAGGAGCAATAATAATTACTATTGTTTCACTGATTATCTTAATATCATGGGATAAGTTTCCTTTCCTCAAAAAGCTTAAGCTTGTTCCCGGAGCGCTGGTTGCCGTAATAGTGGGTATTATTCTGAATGAGATATTTATGAGAACAGGCAGCAAATTGGCTATTGCGGAAGCACATTTGGTAAAGCTTCCTGTTCCGCAGTCATTTGAAGATCTCAAGAATATAATTGTTACACCTGATTTTACCGGTATCAGCAATCCTCAGGTATGGATAACAGCTGCTACAATCACTGTTGTTGCATCAATTGAAACACTTTTATGTATTGAGGCTTCTGACAGGATGGATGTACAAAAGCGTTATACAGATACCAATGTTGAACTTAAGGCTCAGGGAATCGGAAATATGATGAGCGCATTAATAGGCGGTTTGCCGATGACCTCTGTAGTGGTGCGTTCTTCTGCAAACGCCAATGCAGGAGCAAAATCAAAAACTTCCACCATAATTCATGGTATCTTGTTATTGATTTGTGTGCTTTCCATTCCGGTAATACTTAACAAAATTCCTTTAGCTACATTGGCTGCTGTACTTTTAGTTGTGGGGTACAGATTGGCGAAGCCTGCAACAATAATGCATTTTTGGCACAAGGGTAAATACCAATTTGTACCTTTTATTGCAACGCTTTTAGCAGTAGTATTTACAGATTTACTCAAAGGTGTAGCACTTGGTATGATTATAAGTATAATATTTGTACTTAGAGGTAATCTTAAAAGGGCATATAACTTTAGAAAAGATGATTATACAGAAGGTGATATAATTCATATCGACCTGGCACAGGAAGTTTCATTCCTTAATAAGGCAGCGATAAAAACGACTCTTAATGAAATTCCTGAGTGTTCCAAAGTGGTGATTGATGCATCTGACACTGTATATATAGCACATGATGTTCTGGATCTTATACAAGAATTCAGAGATGTTAAATCTAAAGAAAAAAATATAAAGGTTAAGCTTGTTGGTTTTAAAGAGGCTTATGAATTAGAGAATACCGATTGGGGTAAACAAAACGTGTTTGTAGAACACAAGGTTAAAAAATTAGAAACTATAAAATAAATGCCTGATAAGGCTCAAATAATATAAGATTAATCATGTCACATTCGCATTCAGATTTTTACAAGAAGATTTTAGATAATAATAAAATATGGTCTGAGACCAAATTAAAAGACGACCCGGAATATTTTGCTAAGCTGGCTAAAGGACAATCCCCACCATTGTTATGGATTGGGTGTTCAGACAGCCGTGTTCCTGCTAATGAGGTTATTGGAGCACAACCGGGAGAGGTATTCGTTCACAGGAATATAGCTAACATGGTAGTTCATACAGACATGAATATGCTTAGCGTGCTTGATTATGCTGTAAACGTACTTAAGGTTAAACATGTTATTGTATGTGGTCATTACGGATGTGGCGGTGTAAAGGCAGCAATGGGTAACGATTCTATCGGGCTTATTGATAACTGGATCAGGCATATTAAAGATGTATACAGACACCACCGTCAATATCTGGACTCAATTATTGATGAAACATCAAGGTTCAACACTTTTGTTGAAATCAATGTAAAAGAACAGGTTTTAGATTTGGCTAAAACTTCAATTGTTCAGAATGCCTGGAGAAACGGACAGGAGCTTTGTCTTCACGGATGGGTTTATGGACTTGATACCGGTGTTGTAAAAGATCTTGATGTTAACTTCTGTGATAATACAGAGTTAGATAAGGTGAGTCAGCTTAAATTCTAATTCCCTTTGTTCATAGCAAAAAGCCATCTGCGTTAGCGATGGCTTTTTTTATTCGGTATCATTTTCAAGATTTTCATTGAAAACCGTTGGCAGTAACTGGGGTATGAATTTAATAAGTAAGGGCAACAGTAAACTTCCTCCCGGCAGTAAGAATATTGTAAGGGACGGTACTGTTTTACATATTTCTAATAACTGCTTCTTAATTTTTTTCTTTTCCCTTTCGTCAAGGCTACGATGTGTGGAATGCGTAAGTAACAGCATCAGTTCACCATTGTTTGAAAGCTCTTTGATAAGTCGGTTTTTATTGCGGTTTATCAGCAATATTACTGATTGTGATGCATGATCATAAAAATGTTTGACAGGATTAGAATACCTGAAGAAAGGTATCTCTTTTCGGTTATTTTTAATGAATATGTCAAATGCGGCGATACTTTCGGTAGCAATATTTTCACTCATGCCCATTTGGGCTGCAAGTTTGAAAAGAAAATCAATTTCGGTTTCCTGGGCTTTACCATCACTCCATATCGCCATGCCGGCCATATCGAGCAGATAATTCTTTTCCGGTTTCGATGCGAAATAATCAAGCTCTAGTTTATCAAGCTCTTCGGTATTTATTTTTGAGAACTTGGTATAGCGAACAGAGGACTCAAATAATTTTATTAAAAGCTCATCATATTCCGATCTCTTGTCTTTAGTTTTTAGAGCAAGAGCAACAATGCTCATTACAGTTTCTTCCAGCTTTCTCAGATACTTTTGTGGTATCTCTTCGTTGATAAGATATTGGCGAAAAGCCAGTACATCCATAAAGAGAAGCGCATTGGTAAGGATATGCGAAAAGTTACGGCTGATAATATTATCGTTGGTCTTGATGCGCTCATCCAATATCTCTTCCAATTGGTGGCTTTGAGAAGAAGCAGGTAACACTTTTTTAAAGAAATCAAAACCTTCAGGAGTCATTTCTTTGTAGAAAGGGATAGCTTTTTCGATGAAGCTTTTATGGTCATCATTTTTTTCAACCAGTCTGTAAACGTCGTAAAGAGTATTCAGAAGGGCAACTTTGGTAAGTTCTTCTGTAATCCAGCCTTTAGTTTCTTTAGAATCAATATTGCTGAAAGACACGACATGGCCGTATATAAACCCGGAATCCCTTACCGATCTGTAAAAATCGTGGGAGTTAGCATAAACAGGAAGCTTGTTCTTTAGCTGTGCAAAAAACTTGTCAATCCAGCCACTTGCAGAGGGGTTTATCATTTTAAAAAATTATACTGCAAAACTATGCAATTTTTAACTCACTTGGCAACAGTTAAATAAATCCTATATTTTATTTCCGGTTAAATTAACATTGACTAAAAGCGATAACTTTATAATAAAACACTTTAACTATGACATTAAAAGCAGGTTACCCTTTTTGGCTCATTAAAGATGGACTTCCATTTACTTTTCCAAAGCTTGATCATGATATTGAAACCGAAGTTGTAATTATTGGTGCAGGTATATCAGGCGCGTTGGTCCGTTACCATCTTATTAATGCCGGAATAAATTGTGTTACCGTGGATGCACGGACTATTGGGCTTGGCAGTACCAGTGCCAGTACGTCATTGCTCCAATATGAAATTGACGTTCCTTTGTATAGACTTACAGAAATGATAGGAAAGGAAAAAGCTGAAAGGGCTTATAAATTATGCGGAGAGGCTATTGATAAGCTAGGTAAGATAACTAAAAACAGAGGGGTGAAATATTTTGAGAAGAAGAAAAGTCTTTATTACGCTACATTTAAAAAAGATGTTTCATGGCTTAAGAAAGAATATGAAACCCGAAAGGATGCCGGATTTAAAGTACGTTATCTCGAAGCCGATGAACTGGAAAAAGAATTTGGTTTTAAGGGCTATGGTGCAATTTTATCTGATCAGGCAGCACAAACTAATGCTTATATGTTGACACATTGTCTTCTTCAGCATAAATATGATAATGATATTTATGACCGCACCGAGATAACAGATATTAAACATTCAAAACAGGGCGTTGTCCTTAAAACAGAATCAGGATATACACTAAAAGCTAAGAAACTTGTATATGCAACAGGATATGAGGTTGTTGATTTTATCGACAAGAAAATAGTCGATTTGTTATCTACTTATGCTGTAGTGAGCGAACAATATAACGAACGTGACTTTTGGAAAGATGATGTCTTGATTTGGAATACAGCAAATCCGTATCTATACCTGCGTACTACACCGGATAATCGCGTACTGGTAGGGGGTAGGGATGAAAATTTTAGCAATCCTGCCAAAAGGGATAAACTCATCAATAAGAAAACAAAACAGCTGGCCGCTGATGTGAATAAGCTTTTTCCGCATCTGAAATTTAAGCCGGAATTTTCGTGGGCCGGTACTTTTGGTACAACGAAAGATGGATTACCCTATATTGGCCCCTATGACAAATTGCCAAACAGCTATTTTGCTCTGGGATTTGGCGGAAATGGTATTACTTTCAGTCTTATTGCTGCTGAAATAATAACCGACTTAATTCTTGGTAAACCCAATAAAGACCTTGAGCTATTTAACTTTGACCGTTAGTTATGTTTTAGTATTTCGCTAACACTTATTGTGATAACGCTAACAGCAAGGCTTTTTTATAAGTACTACTTTCGTAATAGAAACATTTAATAATACAAAACTAACCTATTATGAAAAAGACATCGTTATTTGCAAAAACGGCTCTGGGAGCTGCTGTTTTACTATTATCTCTTGGAGTACAATCGTGTAAGAATGAATCAAAACAAGAAGATACTAAAGAAGTTGCCGAAGATGAAAACGAGGCAAAATTTGATGACGTGAATGAGGCAAAAGAGGAAGATTCTGATTATCTTGTAGCTGCTGCTGAAGTAGACATGAAAGAAATTGAGCTTGGTAAGCTGGCGTTGACTAAAAGTACCAACAATGATGTAAAAGCATTGGGTAAAATGATGGTTGATGCACATACTAAGTCTTTAGAAGAACTGAAAGCTGCTGCGACAAAAATGAATGTATCATTACCGGCATCTTTAACTGAAAAAGGGCAGGAGGCTTATAAAGAGCTAAATGATAAGAACGGTCATGATTTTGATAAAGCTTATGCCGACAAAATGGTAGAAGGTCATGAAAAAATGATCGAGAAGATGGAGAAAGCCTCAGAAAAGGCAAAAGAAGCCAGTGTGAGAATGTGGGCCGCTAATTTGCTTCCTGCATTAAGGACACATTTGGAACATGCCAAATTAACGAAAGAGAAAGTTGATGCTATTAAATAGCCTTAAAATATAATGCTATGAAAAATCTATTGTATATAATCGCCGTTGTATTGATCATTGTTTGGGCATTGGGAAGCTTTGCTTATCATACCGCAAGTGCTCTCATACACCTGTTACTTGTAGTGGCAATAGTAATGATTGCAATCAATCTGATAAGAAGCAGACCACCATTAGACTAATTTATACGCCAGGATGTAACCCGTAATGCAAAAAAGTATTGCGGGTTTTTTATTTGTAAAAAAGCCTGCTCATATTAAGCAGGCTTTTCAACAAGTATCATGCCCCCATTAATACTTGCTGTTAAAAAGAAAGGCTTGTAGTAAATGAATATATAACCCATTTAATCAAAAATAGCCTGTCTTATTGAATAATGCGATACGAAATCGTGCAGTGATTTTATAAAATCGGTTTAAAACAAAACCCTGCCGGAGCAGGGTTAAACAAACTAAAAACTGAAATTGTTAATAAGGGTAAGCACCTTCGCTTACAATTTTTGCCGCAATGGTTTCTCTTAAAGCCACTACATTAGGCATATTGTTGTATTTTGTATAACGCTTAAGTCCCATCATCATCATGCGTTGCTCGTCACCTTCAGAGAAAGAAGCAATACCTTCTTTGCCTTTAATGTTTACGATGTCAACAGCTTTGTAAAGATATAGCTGAGCCATAGCTATTTGTTCTTTTACATTGTCTGCTCCTTGTTTTTTAGCAAGTTTCTCAGTACGGAGGATAACAGATTCAGCCATGTATATCTCGATAAGGATATCTGAGGCTGCCATTAGCAATTGCTGATGTTCATCAAGGGCAGGTCCATATTTCTGAACAGCTGAACCTGCAACCATAAGGAATGCTTTTTTCAGCTTAGCAATCATTTCTTTTTCTTCAGCAAATAGTTCTGAGTAATCAGGAGTTTCAAATGATGGTATTCCCATAAGTTCCTCAGCTACCTTCATAGCAGGTCCTAATAGGTCAACATGGCCTTTCATTGCTTTCTTAACGAGCATACCTACTGATAACATACGGTTGATCTCATTGGTACCTTCATAGATACGTGCAATCCTAGCATCTCTCCATGCGCTTTCCATTGGGGTGTCTTCAGAGAAGCCCATACCACCAAAAATCTGGATACCTTCATCCGTACAGTTTTGCACGTCTTCAGAAACAGCCACCTTAAGGATAGAACATTCAATTGCAAATTCCTCTACACCTTTAAGTTCAGCATCCTGATGCGATTCGCCATTGGCAACACGTGCCTCAATACGATCCTGGATGTTTTTAGCTGCCCTGTAAGAAGCACTTTCTCCTGCGTATACACTGGTAGCCATTTCAGCCAGTTTTGAGCGGATAGCGCCAAAACTTGCAATAGGAGTGTTAAATTGAATACGCTCGTTTGCATATTTTGCTGCACCAGATATAGTTCTTCTTTGTGCATCAAGACAGGCGGCAGCAAGTTTAATACGGCCTACGTTAAGCGCATTCATGGCAATCTTGAATCCATTACCTCTTTCTGATAGCATGTTCTCTACCGGTACTTTGGTCTCGTTAAAGAAAACCTGGCGGGTAGAAGAAGCGCGAATACCAAGTTTATGTTCTTCTTCACCAAGAGAGATTCCGTTTGACGGATCATTCTCTACGATGAAACCTGTAATATTCTTATCGTCTTCAATTCTGGCAAATACTACGAATACGCTGCAGAAGCCTGCATTTGATATCCACATTTTTTGTCCTGTGATTTTATAGTGCGTACCATCTTCAGAAAGCACGGCTTTAGTCTTACCTGAATTAGCATCAGATCCTGCACCCGGTTCAGTAAGACAGTAAGCTCCAAACCATTCTCCAGAAGCCAATTTTGGAACGTATTTAAGTTTTTGTTCTTCAGTACCATAAAGGGTAATAGGCATAGTACCGATACCTGTATGTGCTCCGAAAGCTGTAGAGAACGATCCTGTAGCACCTGAGATGTAATCACATACCAGCATGGTAGATACGAAGCCCATCCCAAGTCCGCCATACTCTTCAGGTACAGCTACACCAAGGAAACCAAGCTCGCCGGCTTTACGCATGCTTTCTTCAGTTAGCGCATAATCTTTTTTCTCAAAACGGTCTTTATTAGGCCATATCTCACGGTCAACAAATTCCTTAACCGTGTCACGCATCATTATCTGCTCTTCCGAAAAATCTTCCGGTGTGAAGATGTCTTCGCTTTTGGTTTCAGTAACCAAAAACTGACCTCCACGTGCTAAATTTGCTACATCTGCCATAATCAGCCCCCTAACCCCCAAAGGGGGAACTCCTGTAGGGGTAACAGGGTTTTAGTTGTTAATAGTTATATATATATTTAAAGCTCTCTAATTCCCCTTTTGGGGGTTAGGGGGCTATAGAATCTCGTATACACCCGCAGCTCCCTGTCCGGTACCCACACACATGGTTACTACACCATATTTGTTGCCTCTGCGTTTCATTTCATCAAATAGCTGAACCGAAAGTTTTGCTCCGGTACATCCCAGTGGGTGACCAAGGGCAATAGCACCACCGTTTACATTTACGATGTCAGGGTTAATGCCTAATTCACGGATGACAGCTAATGACTGTGAAGCGAAAGCCTCATTAAGTTCGAAAAGCTCTATATCGTTTAATTGAAGTCCTGCCATTTGAAGGGCTTTCGGAATAGCTTTTACCGGACCGATACCCATGATTCTTGGCTCAACTCCGGCTGCAGCATAGCTTACCATGCGTGCTATTGGCTCAAGGTTAAGTTCTTTTACCATTTCTTCAGACATCACCATTACAAAGGCAGCACCATCACTCATTTGCGATGAGGTACCTGCGGTAACGCTACCGTCGGCAGCAAATACTGGTCGTAGTTTGGATAATGCTTCTACTGAAGTATCAGCTCTTGGACCTTCGTCTTTCGTTACGGTATATGATTTTGTGGCTTTTTTGCCGTTCTCATCAATGTATGTTTGCTCAACAGTGATAGGCACGATCTGTTTGTCGAATTTACCTTCTGCCTGGGCTTTAATCGCTTTTTGGTGCGAATTAAAACCAAATTGATCCTGGTCTTCACGGCTTACATTAAACTGTTTTGCAACAGCTTCAGCTGTAAGTCCCATTCCCCAGTAGTAATCTTCGTGGCCGTCTTTGGCAGCTTTATAATCCGGAACCGGCTTGTAACCACCCATTGGTATATAACTCATGCTTTCTGCACCACCAGCAATGATACAATCGGCCATGCCTGACTGTATTTTGGCAGTTGCCATAGCAATAGTCTCCAGTCCTGATGCACAATAACGGTTTACAGTAACTCCCGGAACATCATTTACCTTAAGTCCCATTAGGGAAATAAGACGGGCTACGTTAAGTCCCTGTTCAGCTTCGGGCATTGCATTACCTACCATTACGTCATCAATACGGGTTTTGTCGAAATCAGGCAGCTCATTCATCATGAACTGTATGGTTTCAGCGGCCAGTTCGTCAGGTCGCTTGAACCTAAATACTCCCTTTGGAGCTTTTCCTACCGCAGTACGATAGGCCTTAACTATATATGCTGTTTTCATTTCTCTTAGTTTCTTAAAGGCTTACCTTTGGTTAACATAAACTGAATTCTTTCAAGAGTTTTCCTTTCGCCACATAGAGAAAGGAATGCTTCTCTTTCAAGATCAAGAAGATATTGCTCAGTAACCAGTGTAGGTTCAGAAAGGTCACCACCTGCCATTACATAAGCCAGTTTGTTGGCAATTTTCTTGTCGTGTTCAGAGATGTAATGCCCGGCTTCCATACTGTCAGTTCCTACTAAGAACATACCCAGTGCCTGTTTACCCAGTACTTTTACATCTTTTCTGCGAATAGGGGCAGTATAACCTGCTTCAGCTAAAAGCTTAGCGTGCTTTTTAGCTTCAGCAATCTGCCTGTCTTTGTTTACTACAACTATATCTTTACCTTTTTGAAGGATACCAAGGTCAAACGCTTCATAAGCTGAGGTAGATACTTTAGCCATAGCTACCGTAAGGAAGTGCTCCTGAAGGGTATTCAGTTCCACATCATTCTTACGGAAAAGGTCAGATGCTCTTAGCGCCATCTCTTTAGAACCTCCACCGCCAGGGATAACCCCAACACCGAATTCCACAAGTCCGATGTAGGTTTCAGCCGCAGCAACAACCTTATCGGCATGCATGCTCATTTCGCAGCCACCACCAAGGGTCATGCCATGAGGGGCTACAACTACCGGAGTAGAAGAGTAGCGTACACGCATCATGGTGTCCTGGAACATTTTGATAGCCATGTTAAGCTCATCATATTCCTGCTCAACGGCCATCATAAAGATCATTCCGATGTTAGCACCAACAGAGAAGTTGGCCGCCTGGTTGCCTATAACAAGTCCGTCATATTCTTTTTCGGCAAGGTCTATGGCTTTGTTAATGCCCTGAAGCACACCTCCACCAATAGTATTCATTTTAGAGCGGAACTCCAGATTGATGATTCCATCGCCCAGATCCTGGATGATAGATTCGCTGTTGCTCCATATTTTTTTGCTTTCGCGAATGTTATTCAAAATAATGAACGCATCCTGACCCGGCACTTTTTTCTGTGATTTAGAAGCTATATCATAGTAATAAGTAGCTCCGTCTTTGATAGTATAGAAACTTGTGTTTCCGCTTGCCAGCATTTCGTTAACCCAAGGAGCAACAGTAAGCCCTTCAGCCTGAATAAGCTTAAGTCCTTTTTCAACACCTACTGCATCCCAAATCTCAAACGGACCATTTTCCCAGCCAAAACCGGCTTTCATGGCATCATCTATTTTGTATAGATCGTCTGTAATTTCCGGAACACGGTTTGATACATAAGAGAATGTACCTGCAAAGTTCTTACGGTAGAATTCGCCAGCTTTGTCAGTAGCTTTAATAAGCACTTTAAAGCGGTCTATAGGCTTTTCTATAGTTTTAGTAAGTTCAAGGGTCGCAAAAGACGCTTTTTTGCCTGAGCGGTACTCTAAAGTATCAAGATCAAGGGTAAGGATATCTTTATCTACTTTTTTATAGAAGCCCTGTCCTGTTTTACTTCCCAGCCATTTGTTGTTCATCATGGTGTCGATGAAAGCAGGAAGCTTAAACAATTCGTGAACTTCATCATTAGGGCAGTTCTCATAGATACCGTTGGCAACGTGTACCAGCGTATCAAGACCTACTACATCAACCGTACGGAAGGTAGCGGACTTAGGTCGGCCGATAACCGGACCAGTAAGTTTATCAACTTCTTCAACGGTAAGGCCCATTTCCTTTACCTGATGGAAAAGGCTCATGATACCATAGATACCAATACGGTTACCAATGAACGCAGGAGTATCTTTGGCTACAACCGATGTCTTACCAAGGAATTGCTCGCCATAATTATTTAAGAAATCCAGTACTTCCTGAGAAGTTTGCGGACCCGGTATGATTTCGAAAAGTTTTAGGTAACGAGGAGGGTTAAAGAAGTGTGTTCCGCAGAAGTGTTTCTGAAAATCTTCACTGCGGCCCTCGCTCATAAACTGGATTGGAATACCCGAAGTATTCGATGTAATAAGTGTTCCCGGCTTGCGGTATTTTTCTACCTGTTCAAACACTTTTTGTTTAATGTCAAGTCGTTCTACAACAACTTCAATAATCCAGTCGGCTTCGGCAATTTTTGCCATGTCATCCTCTGTATTACCTGTTTTGATCCTGTCGGCAAACTTTTGGTGGTAAATAGGAGAGGGTTTTGATTTCAGGGAGTTAGCAAGGTGATCGTTAACTATCCTGTTTCTTACGGCTTTGCTTTCCAGCGTAAGCCCCTTTTTTTGTTCAGCTTCGGTAAGTTCTCTTGGCGGAATATCCAGCAAAAGCACTTCAACACCTATATTTGCGAAATGACAGGCAATTGCCGATCCCATTACGCCGGAGCCTATTACGGCCGCCTTTTTAATAGTGCGTTTCATTTATTTTGTCTTTTTATAGTTTTTAAGGCGGATGCCCGGCTATAGTCCAAACGTCCACGTTTATTTGTTATTCAGTTGGTTCATTTTCAGGAGTAAATATCAGTTTCTCTGATATCAGCTCATTTATAATTTCCGCTACTTCCATAAAGTTGTCCAGTTTCTCCTGAGATACGTGCTGCTTGATCACTTCATTGAATTTAAGTACCCTATCGCGCGAAAGCTCTCTTTTTTCTTTACCCAGTTTGGTTAGGTGTATCAGTACACCGCGACCATCTACCGGATTTTTCTTTCGTACTATTAGGCCTTTATCTTCCATTGATTTAAGAGTTCGGGTAAGGCTTGTAGGCTCCATTCCCATCTGCGGTCCTAAGGCTGTAGATGGAATTCCGTTCTCTTTATCTATGGAAAGCAACGCAAACCCGACCGACATGCTGGCGCCATATTTTGAGGCTTCTTCGTTATACATTCTTGAAACTGCCTGCCATGTTGCCCTCAGTACGTAGTCTATTGTTTTGTCTTTCATAGGTTATTGTTTTTCAAATGTACAAAAAATTTATTATGCACGCATATTAAATTTATAAATTTTTATAGTTAATTAAAAACGTCAGTCTTTTTTATGTGATACTAGTAAATATATGAATTTATTTTGAAGAATATGGCAATAAAAAACTCTCCACAGCGGAGAGTTCGGAATGAGTTTATGCATTTCGTTACTAATCTTCAATAACTGTAATATAATGAGCAGGTACATTGTCGGTAAGCCATACATTGTTTTCAGATATAAAAAACTTATATCCGTCTTTATGCATTTGTCCAGCCTGTATATCAAGTAATACCGGTTTACCATAGCGGCTACCAACATTTTTTGCCGTGTCTGTGCTTGTGCTTAAATGTACATGATGGCGTTTTCCTTTTATAAGTCCATGTTCCAGAATTGCTGCTACATTTTGAACAGCAGTGCCGTGAAATAATAATGCCGGCGGTTGTTTGGGTTCATAACCTAATTCGATATTTAATGAATGTCCCTGGCTGGCTCTGATTTGAGAAAAATCTTCATTAAAAGCAAAACGTTTTTTGGTATTAGTTTCAACAATGAATTTGAGTATATCCAAATCAATGACTTTTCCTTCATGATTCATTTTTTCTAAAAGGAGAGCTACAGAAGTCCAGCCGTTCTCATTTAATGTGATGCCAATGGTTTCAGGCTTATGTCTCAATACAAGACTAAGGAATTTGCTGATGTGTGTTGTTTCTTTATCAGATAGCATTGTCTTTTAAATTGGTGTTAAGGTCGGTAATAAAATCATTAAGTGATACTACATATCCAATCCTGCCTTCAACAGGATAAATATTGATAATGTAATTATTCAGCCTTATTATTGGTAATACAGTTTCTTCAAGAGCATTGAAGTCAATTTTAAAAGGAATATAATCTGCCCAGTCGGGAGTAAGATTGCTTTCAATGGATGCATCATCCGGCCATAGTGAAAAGACGATAGCATTATTTACTTCAAACAAGGCAAAATTACCCTCATTATCTATAAGCGTCCAAAGTTCATTGTTTCTTATGATGGTTTGGAGGAAGTGCTTATAACGGTCTGAGGCCAGTATGGCATTAATCATGAGGTAAAATTAAAATAAAAAACTCCCCGTTTTACTGAGGAGTTTCATATTATTTAGATGAACCGTCATATATTTTATCGTACAGTTTTTGGTATTTTTCTTTAACGGCTTTACGTTTCAATTTTAGGGTAGGGGTAAGTTCGCCACCATCAACGCTCCATATTTCCGGGGTGATCTCAAATTTCTTGATCTGTTCCCAGTGTCCGAATTTCTTATTGATTTCGTTTACCTCTTCCTGTATCCTGTCATGGACTTCTTTGTTGTTGGCAATATCTTCGTTGCTGCCAAGGGAAAGGCCTTTACGGGAAGCCCATTGCTTTACAAATTCAAAGTCAGGCTGAATGAATGCACCCGGCATTTTCTCGCCATCACCTACAACCATGATTTGCTCAATAAAGCGCGATTGTTTCATGGCATTCTCTAAAAGCTGAGGTGCAATGTATTTTCCGCCCGATGTTTTGAACATCTCTTTTTTTCTGTCTGTAATCTTCAGGAAGCCATCTGCATCAATAATACCAATGTCACCCGTGTGGAAATAACCGTCGGTCATTACTTCGGCAGTTTTATCCGGCGCGTTAAGGTAACCCATCATTACGTTAGGTCCTTTACAAAGTATCTCGCCATCTTCAGCTATTTTAACTTCAACGCCTTTAAGGGGTTTACCCACAGTGCCTATTTTGAATCCGTTGTTACGTTGATCGTTTACTGCAATAACTGGAGAAGTCTCGGTAAGTCCGTATCCCTCCATAACCGGGATTTCTGCAGCAGCAAATACCCTGGCAAGCCTTGGCTGAATAGCAGCACTTCCTGATACCATAAGCGACAGATTGCCTCCAAGTCCTGCTTTCCATTTAGAGAAAATCAGTTTACGGGCAAGCCATAACTTGAAGCCGTACCATGCACCATTCACACCATAGGGCTCATATTGGAGGCCAACTTCAACAGCCCAAAAGAATAGTTTACGTTTAATGCCTGTTAATTCTGTTCCTTTCGCAATGATCTTGTCGTATACTTTTTCAAGAAGCCTTGGTACAGCAGTAATTACATAAGGCTGGGCTTCTTTAATGTTGTCGCTTACCTTTTCTATCGATTCAGCGAAATAAGTAGATACACCATAGTATTGGTATAGATACAATATCATACGCTCATAGATGTGACAAATAGGGAGAAAACTTAAAGCCCTGCTTTTCCCCGCTTCAAACGGAACTCTTTCCCCGCTCATCAGTACGTCAGAAACGATGTTCTTGTGTGAAAGCATTACGCCTTTAGGTCGGCCTGTAGTACCGGAGGTATATATAACCGTAGCAAGTTCGTCTTCTGTAATAGCGTCTTTAATAGTATTTACTTCGTTTTGGTTAGATTCATCTTTACCAAGGTCAAGTATTTCGTTCCAGCTTTTACAACCTTTTACATCATTAAAAGAATAAATCTCTTTTAGATTAGGAACATTATTTTTTACCGAAGTTATTTTTTTGTAAAGCTCCTCATCCGATACGATACAGTAAATCGATTCTGAATGGTTAAGGATATACTCAATGTCTTCTTCACTGATAGTAGGATAGATAGGTACATTTTGCGCACCCGTCTGTAGAATGCCAATATCGGCTACATGCCATTCGGTTCTGTTATTAGACGAAATAACAGCTATTTTATCATTTTTTTTTACGCCAAGGCGAAGCAATCCACGAGAAAAGGCATTTGCTTTATCGATATATTCCTGAGTTGAGGTTTTTACCCACTCATTGCCATACTTGGTAACCAGCGCATCCGGCAGGTTGTATTTCTCCAGTTGATAGTAAGGAAAATCGAACAGGCGTGTTATAGTAGTCATACGTTATTTGATGTTTGTTCCTGCAAATTATGAAAAAAATATATATCTACAGCTAAAGTTACAAATTATTGAAAAATAAATTAATAAAATTATAATACTCTCATAATCATCTTTTTTAATGCGAATTTATCCATAACTGTGTTAAAATGTCGGGATAAGATGTATTTTTAAGCATCCAAATTTGTGTATGATAATGCTATGCGTGCATTGTTTTTAAATAAGCTGTTACAAAAAGCAAACCCAATCGTTTTACTATAAAATCACCAATACAAACCATTTTTATGAAAACAATAATCTATCCCTTTTTAACCCTGTTGCTATTTACCCTTAATGGAACAGCACAAATTGTTACCGCTAAGGTTGTTGATGAACAACAGCAGCCCATTGAGTATGTTTCGATCCAGCTTGGGCCGGAATATGGCGTAGTGAGTAATGCCGAAGGGGCCTTTACTATTGACTTATCTAAAAAAGGTACTGCTGATAAGGTAGTATTTTCTTCCATAGGGTATAAAACCATTGCCGTAGCCGTATCTGATTTTACGGGAGGTACTTATACTATGCCTATCCAGATAAATGAACTTGACGAGGTGGTAGTGAAAAAAATATCTGCAACCCAGATACTTACGGAAGTCATAAAAAATGCACCAAAAAATTATGCATCAGGACCTACAAAGCAAACCTTCTTTCTTAGATCTTCTAACGATAATAAGCTAATCAATAGTGAGTTTGAACTGGTTAAATCATCATTGATTAATAAGTCAACTTTAAAAGACCTGAATAAAGATATTCAAACAGCAATGGAAAAATCAAAAGGGAAACGTTCTCAGGATTTTTCAGAATCATATGGCTATTTATACCAACAGGATAAATCCTCAAAACTTGTAGTTGAAAAAGCTGTAGAATTGAAGAATAAGGAAAAGGATGTTTCAGGAGGGCAGACCAAAAAAATAATGGAGGTTCTAAAAAAACATATTGATCCAAGTGCTACTTATAAAGTTGTCAGCGGTTGGTTTACAGTTGATGATTCAATGAAGGTTAGCGATCTTTCAAAAGATAAAAAGGAAGACGTCAAGACTTCATCTCTTAAAAACAGGGTTAAATCGCTGGCTAATACGCTTAATAGATTTTATGAAAATGATGAACTTGATTTTCTAACTGAATTTAAGCGTTATACCTATACAATTGAGGGTTATGCACCTATTGACGATGCAACGGTTTATATCATAGACTTTAAACCTCTAAAAAGTTCTGCGCGTTACTATGGAAAAATTTATGTAAATGCAGAGGATTTTGCTGTGGTAAAAATGCAATACAACCTTGTTGATGGAAAGACTTCCAATAAGTTAAATTTAAAATTGATTTTAGGGGTAAAAATAGTAGAGGACCGTTTAAAGGTAAACACAACTTTTGCTAAAAATGAAAAGGGTCAGTATGCTGTAAACTTTGTTAAAGAGCAAAAGAACAATTATATGTACATGAATCGTCCTATGAAGCTTACTAAAAACAAAGTGGATAAGAATGAGGAAGATAAGATGCTTAAGATTGATATTTTAGCCGAGATTGATCAACAGTCTACCGAGGAGTTATTTATAATTAATAATGAGTCTTTAAGCGGTGCTCAGTTTGGAACCGTGACCGAAACTGAAAAATACGACATTAATTACATTTCAAAATATGATCCGGCAATATGGAAAGATTACAATATTCTGGCGCCGGTTGAAGCGATCAAGAACTATAATTAAAAATGGCATAATAACAAAACGCCTCGCGGTAATGCGGGGCGTTTTGTTTATAATATGTTTTGTTATACTCTAAAGATACCACCAACAGCAATTATTCTTTGAAGAAAACCAAAATGATGATGCGCTCTGTCCGGTCCGTCATGAGTAGTACGAACATCATACATATCAATATACCCACCTTTAAGTTCACCTGTTACAAAGAAGTGTTTGAAGAAAGTAAGATTTAATCCGGCTTTGGCAGAGAAACCATAACCCGCAACATGAAATTCATCATTTCGCGGCATTCCCAGTACTTTTGCGTTTGTTCTTGGATACAATATACCACCACCTACGCCTTCGGTAATATTTACCTGAAATTTGTCAGTATTTCCTATTCGAAATAGTTTAGAAATATCGTCAACACGTGCAAATTCTGCATTGATGTAGTTTAGACCGTCAGTATGCTCAAAATCAAGGAAATCTTCGGCAAGTTCAGTGGGATTATTGTTGTAAGTTCCGTTATACACGTGTCCGGGATGACTTTCGGGTAAATTGATAGTACCATTTATATTGGCTGTCTGTCCGGTTCTCATTACATATTTCATGTGGTCTACACCTATTGAAATATTGTAATGGTCTGAAATAAAATAGCCTACTTTAAGGTTTGTTTGTGGGATGGTCATTTTCCCGGGATTGATGTAATCAATATGCCATCCTTTGGGTTTGTCATCAGCAACGGCATCCTGAACAGTAAAGTTGTAGCCATCGCCTTTAAAATGCAGGTCGGATTTTGTGTAAGTTTCGCGGTTTCCTCCCCAGTAAAAGAAGAACTTCCCTTTGTTGTGTGCGGTGTATTTTTCAGGTTCTGTTGCCACTTCCTGGGCAAAGGTGTACTGTGAAAAAATACAAAAAGATAGTACAACCATTAAAAGCGGTTGTTTCACGATTTTGATTGATGTATTAAAAAATTATTTTCTGTCATTACAGAAATGAATATGGGGCAAGCTGACTATCAAATAATTTGCAGAAAAATTATTCAATAAGGGAGTTGTCGGCATTAGAGTAATAACGTTGCAAATTTAAGGATTTCTCTTAATAACAGATACTTAAATTTTAAATTTCTGTCGTATGAATTTTACTAAATAATAGATATTTGGTGGTTTGTTTGATATTTACAATTTGACTTTGAGCAAATAATATCAGCATTAATTTTTTAAATTATTTACTTTTAAAATCTAATACTGTTATATGCTTTTTAAAAATTTTAAACATTTATTCGCTAGTATAGCTCTATTTCTTTTTTGTGCAGTAAATGCCCAACAAACAAAAAATTGGAATGGAAAGAAATGTGCCGTTGTTTTAACTTATGATGATGCACTTAATATTCATCTTGATAAAGTTATTCCTATGCTTGATAAATACAATCTGAAAGGTACGTTTTACCTGATTGGTAGTTCTCCAAATGTAGTAAACAGGATAGATGATTGGCGAAAAGCAGCTAAAAAGGGACACGAACTGGGCAATCACACCTTTAATCATCCTTGTGATGGTTCAATGACCGGCAGGGAATGGGTGCCGGCTGAGGCTGACCTGTCTACATATACAGTAAACAGAGCCGTAAATGAGATTAAAGCTACCAATGCGCTATTGTATGCCATAGACGGAAAAAAAGAACGCACTTTTGCTTTTCCCTGTGGGGATATGAATATCGGTGATACCTATTTCTATGATTTGGTTAAAGATGATTTTGCAGGGGCTCGTGGTGTAAATTCTAACTATGTCAAGTTACAGGATGTAAACCTGAATGATATAACTGCATTTGGACAGTCAGATACTACGGTAGCACAAATGATTACTGAGATTGAAGAAGCCGAAAGAAAGGGATCCTTTATTGTATTCCTGTTTCACGGAGTAGGAGGAGAGCATCCGCTGAATGTTAGCGAAGAAGAACACACTAAATTACTAGAATACCTTAAGAAAAGAGAAAAAGAAATATGGGTAGCTACAATGGTAGATGTAGCAAAATATATCAGGGAAAAACAAAACTAGAAAAGCCTGCATTTGCAGGCTTTTGATCTTAATGTTTATTGTGTCCGGGAGTATATGCTTTTGCGCTTTTTGCTCCGGCAGCTTTTTTAGCTTTTCCCGGTGGTACTTTTGTTTTTTGAGTCGTCTTGTGCGTGTGAACAGTAGTTTTGCAATTAGCCATTGTAAGGGATAAGGCTATAAGCATAATAATTCCTGGTAGTGTTTTTAGTTTCATTTTTTTTGGGTTAGTAAATTTCGATGGCGAATTTACACTAAATATGTTTAGGTTAATTGTATAAGAATATTTGCCTGTAAGAATATTTTCGTTATTAAAAGGGAAATTCTATTTTTACCATACTAACTAAAAACAATTATAATGAAACAATGTAAACACTGTGGTAATATGCTGGCCAATGATGCGACTTACTGCTATGCCTGTAATACACCTCAAACAGTAGGTTTTGAAGAATTTGATTCAAAGCCAAAGTATAATGACACCTTCCTTAAGGTATTGTGTGGTATAACTATAGTAGTGGCTGTGTTCAGTATAATATCAGGTACTGTTTCACTTATTAAAGATTCACGTTTACCAATTGACGGAATGAAAGTCATTGGATATTCAGGTTTAGCTGTAGCTATAGCAAAGCTGACAGCCGGAATACTAATGCTAAGAAAGAAACTGAAGGGGCTTTATCTGTACACATTGGCACAAATAGCATTAATTGCTATTCAGATATATACTGCAGTATTAATGTCAGGTTATATGAATGCATTAATGCCTGACAATGGTATGATATCGGGATCGTCAATAATGATGATCAGTGCGGTTATAGTAACCTTTGTTTACATTATATTTCTTATTATGTATTGGTTGCCAAACAACAGAAGGCTTTTATCCTAATATCCAAAACAGAACGCCCCGCATTACAACGGGGCGTTTTGTTTTTAGATCTTTACAAGTTCAACAAAGTAGACGTCGTTTTCTCTTAGGTCGAAAACTTTGGTAAAAGTGCCATCTTTCTTGATAGTAATATTTTCAGTAAGTATTGGAGCACCATTATTCTTATCTTTTAGTTCTTTAACCTGAGCCTTTGTCAGCTCATCAGGCCTGCCCATAGCTATATAGTCGGTGTGTGCATCATTAACTTTATAACCTACTTTATAAACATTCATTTTGTAGTTGCCTTTAGCCAATCCGTTTACAGAAACGTTTGTTTTTCCCTTAGGTTTTGCAGGTAGATCTTTAATATAATAGTTCTGGTTATTCACCGAATCTCCGGGATGGGTATTGGTAAAATCCCAAAATAGTAACTGAACATTGCCTTTACCATCAGTAGAAGCCCAGGATCTGTTGTCGTTGTTCTTCAGTTCAGTTTTACCAAGTTTATTCATAAACTGATACGAGTAGAACGCTGGCTTATTTATACCCTGAATCGTAACCAAACCAAATCCGCCGTGGAAAGGAGTAAAACGCGGCCCGGCTTCTTCAAAAATATCTGTAAATACCCAGTAAGACATTGAGTTAGCATCTTTGCCTACCTGTTTTATTTTTTCGAGTATGTAGGCAGCTTCATGATAGCTGTCATGAATTGGGTCAGAAGGAGTGTAAGAAGCACTCCATTCTGTATAATGTAGTTCGAGGTTAGGGTGTGAACTTGTAGCAATCTGCTTTCGCGAATTAATGATGTCACCGCTCACTGCCATTTCATCTTTGCTTAAAACAGTACCTGAATTTCCAAATTCATCAAGAAAGCCCTGTTTCACACCATAAGAATGTGTACTTGCAAAATCGATAGGCACATTGTTTGTACTGCAATAAGCAATCATTTCGGGAATCCAGGCAGCTCCGGCAGTTGCGGGTCCGCCAACTTTATAATCTTTGTTTACGGCTTTAATCCCTTTTACAGCATAGTTGTAAAGCTTAAAATATTCTTCCTGAGTGCCTGCCCAAAATCCGTCAAGGTTAGGTTCGTTCCACACTTCAAAATACCATGACTTAACTTCTTCGTTACCATAACGTTCCGTCCAGTGTTTGGTAAGATTGTATATCAGGGCTTGCCATTTATCATAATCTTTAGGAGGTGTAACATTACCTCTCCACCAAAATATTGTTTTAGAACCACTGGCAAGTTGCGAAGGCATGAAACCCAGTTCGACAAATGGCTTAACATCAATGCTCAGTAAATAATCAAACAGCGCATCGATATACATATAGTTATATTCCGGCTTACCGTTTTTATCTTCTTTGTACACCGCCATGTCGTCTGTCAACAGGCCGTGCATACGGATATATTTGAAATCACATTCCTTTTTTACGTAAGCCAGCTGTTGCTGCCAGTCGGCACGAAGGCCTTCGTTAGCACGTCCGGCACCTATACACTCTTTGTACATGGTGTTCAGGTTTCCCGACGTTTCATTCACGTTTATTTTTATTTCGCGGGTTTGCCCTACAGCATTCAGCGAAACGCCTAACATTAAATAGTAAAGTATTGATTTAAGAGATAATTGAAAGATTTTGAAACTCATATTTACTTATGGTTAAAATGACTATAAGTTTCAAAAATAAGAAAGTTTTTAAATAGATTGTAATTTTTTACGGAATTAAAATTTTAAGAGTGAAATTTTATTGGAATTGATAATTAAAAATATGCTACGATATTTTAGCCCGTACTTGACGGACCCTTTGATCCAGACTTCCTTTGACTTCTATGACTTCAATACCAAAATCATAAACGGACTCTTTGAGGATTTCATTTACTGCATCCCTCAGTTCAGGGTAATCTGATTTTTGATATGTGATAATATCCGGTTCCTCTATCGGGACAAATATGATAAGATCAATATCTTCCATAGCACTTTCAGCCTTATCATACATAGTATTGATGTAGTGAATCCCGTTTAGGGCTTCTAAGTAGGCCATAATATCAACAGGGCATCGGTCAAAAATCACATTATCACTACTAGCTGTAATCTGCTTTATAGAATAGTTGAGTTGCTCGGCAAAGTCATCAGTGTTTGGAGTTTCGGAGAATTCATAGCCTAATTCTTGCAACTCATAATAGGGTTCAGGCCTTAAATCATACACAGGAAGATGTTCCAGTAGTTTTTCAGCCAAAGTTGTTTTTCCTACTCCGTGTGCTCCTGTAATGGCTATTTTCATAGGTTTTACTTCATGTAATTAAAAGCGAAATAAAAATACAGTAAAGACAAAACTGCAGTAAACAGAATTTTCTGCTTTTTAGAAATGAATCTCAAGAATTTATATACAAGAAATAAATGTAACAAACCAACAATAACATATGCGCCTGTCCAGATGTATATTTCTTCTTCTAATTTATCAGATCCTGATGCTCCGGAGCCATAAACAAAAAAGCAAACGATTACCAATAGTATAGGTAGTAAACAGGGTATTATAAGATTAAACAGGATTAATGCTATATGTTTAAGAGTTTTCATTTGATATAATCTTATCGGTTTTGATTTCTATCGAATTTGATCCGTTCCATTCTTTAGTAACAGTAGCCTGCAGTTCATGTATAATGCCATCTTTATCTTTGGCTGTAAACACACGCGTAATCTTTTTTAGATAGCCATATCTTTCAATAGGTATGTCGTTAATTTTTACACCGGTATATAACCGCATAGTCGTTTTAGTTTCTGAAAATTTTAAAGGTCTTTCCGAAAGCAACTCATAACCTAATTCAGCAAAATCATCTTTTACGTAAGGTAGTATCTTCTTTTTTCTTTCAAAATATATTTTGAGCGCAATAACTATAATAAATGGTATAAAGAAAAGATAAGGAGTGTCAAGAACGATTATAATTATGGTACCTGCGAATAGTATAAAAATACAAAGGAGATGAATAAGGATATCGGTAAAACGGACCATTGAATAATTTTAACAGGAGACAAATATAAAACAAAAACGCCCCGTATCTCTATAGGATTTTTTATAGCACAGATTAGAAAACTACCTTTACTATATCTAAAAAGTAATCGGCATGATATCATAAATCATTCCTGAAATTTTTCCATTTACGGCACCTGGCTCCATTTGAGGGAAATTTTTGAATGCATTTTCAATTGCAGTTTTAAGCTCGTTTGAATCAGTATCTATTTTTTTGGTCGTAACTTTTCCTTTTTCATCAACCGCGATTCTTATTTTGGCTTTTATGCCTTTAAAGTCATCAAATTTATCTCCCATTTCATCAATAAGCCATTTTATGAAATGCTCCTGAAAACATACGGTCACAAATTTGTCTTCCATTGGACATTCCTTAAAATGAGCATTCTCAATCTTCATTGGAAATGGGTGTGGTTCGCTTTTCCATTTGTTAGTATTGCTTGGAGGTATTACCAAGACAAAATTATTGTCTTTGTTCTTTTGTAGAGTGATCACAAATCCTGCTGAAGAACTCGCAGGTGTTCCATTAGGTGTAGTTATCGGTGCAATATTTGGAAGACCTTTAATTGCTTCCCTAACCAAATTTTCAATGGTGGTGTCTACAGTCTTTAAACTGGTTAATACTGAACTTCCATCTTCCTTGCTGCCTATGGTAATATTTATTTGAATTTTGTCAGATGCTATAGAATGTGTTTTATTGTATTCGTTTATTTTTCCAACAATTACTTCGCTTATCTTTAAAGTGTAACACTCAGATTTGTTTTCTGAATTTTCGCAGCCGGGATAAGTGGGCGATGATTCATTTCTGTAATCAAGAAATGTTTTGCTCTGGGCAGATGATATAAAAGTAAATAGAAGGATCGCTATACTCGATACTAGCTTCATGGTTAAGTTTATTTGTTTTCAAATATAACAAATTATCTTACAAAAGTATCTTGTATTGATGCGGAGTGTATGTGTTATGTGGTCACGGATTGCAAATCCGTGCCATCTGGGTAACGTGCGTTTACTAATGCTGGCAGGGTTATTTTTTCTTCTTGCTGTTTTTTTTAAATCGTATATTTACATGAGAGATATATGCCAATTCATTTCCCTTTAATTCAGATCTTTCCTTATAATCGTTAAAATTTACTTGTTGTTCAGCAATACTAAAAAAAGCCTCTACTGCTTTGTCAAATTTTAAACGAACTATTTCTGTAAGTGCTGTTGGAACACTATTGACAATTGTTTTGAACGTTGATAATCGAGTATGAATTTTATGTCTTTTTAAACTTTCAGTATATTCACTGACTAAATAGTGAATTTTATCTGCTAGCTCATTTTTCTTTATATTATCCGGTAAATCATTTATCCAATTTTTTAAGGCTAATAATTTTAATACACTTTGTGAGTCTTCCTTAAACTCGAAAATTTTTTCCCAAGGTGTTTCATTATCAGGGAGAGGTATTAATCGATGAATTATATTATAAGCTTTTTGTTTAGTGCTACTTTGAATCTCAAAACTTGAATAATCTTTTAAGGAAGGTACTGTAAATACATCTTCATTGTTGGAGTTTACAATGCTGCACCACAGTCTAGTATTTAACTCATCATGCATATACCATAATTTATTTCTTTTCTCAATATTTTTCTCTTCATTTATTTGAGTTACCAATTTCATAGTGTGATCGGCTATTTCTAAATCATCTTCAAGTATTTCAATAGTACCTTTGGAGGCTAAAGGAATGGCTAAATCCTTTAGTTCAACAAAAAAGCCTCTGTCAATTAAAAACTCTAATTCGTTTAATGCATTTAATGGATATGGATATTGTTTATACTCATGTAGACTTTGTAATAAAGTATTATAGTTAAGCATGCCCACTTTGTCATATAATAATAAGTCTCTTTTTAAATCGTATACTCCTAAAGGATTATTCCAAATACTATTGGTAGTTTTGATTAAATACTTCATTTAATGTCGGATTGGATGGTTAATGTTGTTCAAATATAACAAAAAAACGCCCCACATCTCTGCGGGGCGTTTATATCTAAGTTATCGGTTATCGAATCAACAAATAACCAAATCAACAAATTATCGTTGTTCAATCCACTTACGTGCATTAACGAAGGCTTCATGCCAAGGTGTAACCTCGTCTTTACGACCTTCCGGGTAGTAAGCCCAGTTCCACTGGAACATAGAACGCTCAATGTGTGGCATCATAACCAGGTGACGTCCGTCGTTGCTTGCCATCATGGCGATGTCAAAGCTTGAACCGTTAGGGTTAGCAGGATAGCCCGTGTAGCCGTATTTAGCTACTACGTTGTATTTGTCTTCGCTGTATGGCAGGTTGAATTTACCTTCACCGTGAGAGATCCATACACCCAGTGTGCTGCCTGCTAATGTAGAAAGCATTACCGAGTTGTTCTCCTGTACGGTTACTGAAGTAAATCCGCTCTCGTGTTTGTGGCTGTCGTTGTGAAGCATTTTAGGTTTCACTTCGTGGTCAGGGTTGATAAGCTCAAGCTCAACAAACAGCTGACATCCGTTACAGATACCTACTGAAAGTGTATCCTCACGCTTAAAGAAGTTCTCAAGTGCAGCCTTAGCTTTTTCGTTGTAAAGGAAAGCACCAGCCCATCCTTTAGCCGAACCAAGTACGTCAGAGTTAGAGAAACCACCAACAGCACCGATGAACTGGATATCTTCAAGCGTTTCACGACCTGAGATAAGGTCGGTCATGTGAACGTCTTTTACGTCAAAACCTGCAAGGTACATAGCGTTTGCCATCTCACGCTCAGAGTTAGAACCTTTCTCACGGATGATAGCTGCTTTTGGCCTTGGCTTGCTGCTGTCAATTGCTACTTTCTTACCATCAAAATGAGTTGGGAAAGTGTACTGAAGCGGTTGGTTCTTATAGTTGTCGTAACGCTCCTGCGCTTTTTGTTTGCCTGATTGTTTCTGGTCAAGAAGGTATGAAGTCCTGAACCATGTGTCACGTGTTTCGGTAACATCAAAAGTAAGGTTGGCATCACCATTTTTGATAGTGATAACTGCACCTTCTTTCGGTTGACCGATTTTAGTGAATGCTACATTGTTTTTAGTAAGCTCAGCTTCTACAGAAGCATCCGCCTGAATAACGATAGCAATGTTCTCAGCGAATAATGCTTTAACCGTATCAGCTTCGTTAAGACCTGTCAGGTCGTATTCTGCACCAAGGTTAACGTTAGGGAAGCTCATCTCAAGCAGGGTAGTGATAAGACCACCACTTCCTATATCGTGACCGGCAGCAATTTTACCCGCTTTGATAAGATCCTGGATAACGTTGAATGTATTTTTGAATGAAGCTGCATCTTTAATTGTCGGAACATCATTACCAACTTTGTTCAATACCTGGTTGAAAGAAGATCCACCAAGTTTGTACGCATCACCCGAAAGGTTGATGTGGTAAATGTTTCCTCCGTTCTTTTTAAGAACAGGCTCAACTACTTTAGTAATGTCGTTACAGTTACCTGCAGCCGATATGATTACAGTACCCGGAGCGATAACATCGCCGTTAGGGTATTTCTGTTTCATTGATAGTGAATCTTTACCTGTTGGGATGTTAATACCCAACTCGATAGCAAAATCAGAACAAGCCTCAACAGCTTCGTAAAGCCTTGCGTCTTCGCCTTCATTTTTACAAGCCCACATCCAGTTAGCTGAAAGCGATACGCTTTTCAGACCATCTTTAAGCGGAGCCCAGATAATGTTGCTTAACGATTCTGCGATAGCGGTACGGCTACCTGCAGCAGGATCAACAAGGGCAGCAACAGGCGAGTGGCCTATTGTAGTTGCGATACCTTCTTTACCTTCAAAGTCAAGCGCCATAACACCTACATTGTTTAACGGTAATTGGATAGGTCCGGCAGTTTGCTGTTTAGCAACACGTCCGCCCACGCAACGGTCAACTTTATTCGTTAACCAGTCTTTACAGGCAACAGCTTCAAGCTGAAGAACCTGGTTTAGGTATTGGTGAATGTTTTGCTGAGAGTAATCTGCATCTGCATAGTTTGCTGCAATGGTTTTATCTGCCATGATGGTTTTTGGCGAAGAGCCAAACATATCCTCAAGGGCGAAATCCATTGGTTTGGCACCTGTAGTAGCCGATTCAAATGTAAACCTGTGGTCACCTGTAACATCACCTACAGCATACATTGGCGAACGCTCACGGTCGGCAATACGCTGAAGGGTATCGATGTCTTTCTGGCCAATCACAAGTCCCATACGTTCCTGCGACTCATTACCAATTATTTCTTTAGCCGAAAGGGTAGGGTCACCCACCGGCAGTTTATCTAAATCAATTTTTCCTCCTGTTTCTTCTACAAGTTCAGAAAGACAGTTCAAGTGTCCTCCTGCACCATGATCGTGGATAGAAACGATAGGGTTGTTGTCGCTCTCTACCAGTCCGCGAACGGCATTGGCAGCACGTTTTTGCATCTCAGGGTTAGAACGCTGAATTGCATTAAGCTCGATACCTGAACTGAAAGCTCCTGTATCGGCAGATGATACTGCTGCACCACCCATACCAATACGGTAGTTCTCACCACCAAGGATAACAACTTTGTCGCCTACGCTTGGTTTTTGTTTTTTCGACTGGCTCTCTTTACCGTAACCGATACCACCGGCAAGCATGATCACTTTGTCGAAACCAAGTTTGCGTGCATCTTCTTCGTGTTCGAAAGTAAGTACCGAACCTGTAATTAGCGGCTGTCCGAATTTGTTACCAAAGTCTGACGCTCCGTTTGATGCTTTTATTAGGATGTCCATTGGGGTTTGGTAAAGCCATTTACGCTCGTCCATACCTTTTTCCCAAGGACGGTTTTCTTCAAGTCTTGAGTATGATGTCATGTACACCGCAGTACCTGCAAGTGGAAGAGAACCCTGTCCACCGGCCAGCCTGTCACGGATCTCACCACCCGAACCTGTTGCTGCACCATTGAAAGGTTCAACAGTAGTAGGGAAGTTGTGTGTCTCAGCTTTGATAGAGATAACTGAGTCATATTCTTTTACTTCGTAAAAATCAGGCTTATCAGCCGATTTTGGTGCGAACTGCTTAACACGCGGTCCTTTGATGAAAGCTACGTTGTCTTTGTAAGCAGAAACTATATCGTTAGGATTTTCCTGTGATGTCTTTTTGATAAGTTTGAAAAGTGAAGATGGTTTTTCTTCGCCATCAATTACAAACGTACCGTTGAATATTTTGTGACGGCAGTGCTCAGAGTTAACCTGAGAGAAACCGAATACTTCAGAGTCAGTAAGTTTTCTACCTAGTTTAGCAGACAGGTTGTTAAGGTACTCTACCTCTTCAGGGCTAAGCGCCAAACCTTCTTTTTCGTTGTAGGCAGCGATATCGGTAACCTCGATGATAGGCTCCGGCTGTATGTTGATAGTATAAATATCCTGGTTAAGACCGTTGTATTTCTGGAACAGCATCGGGTCAAAATCAGTAGCTTCTTCGCTTGATTTGATGAACTCCTCAATTCTGATAATACCTGCGATTCCCATGTTCTGGGTAATCTCTACGGCATTGGTACTCCATGGCGTAATCATGGTAGCGCGTGGTCCAACAAAAAAATCCGTCAGGGCGGATTTTTCTATCTTATGTGCGTTGCCAAAAAGCCAGTTTAGTTTTGAAATGTCTTCTGTTGAAAGCTCGTTTTGCGATTGTACTGCAAAAACCGTATTCGTCTGGTTTCCGAAGAAATGAATCATTACAATTGTAGTTACGTGTTGAGAGTGCAAAATTAATCTAATTTTCTAAAACAGGCAACTTTATGACGGTTGATTTGGTGATTTGTGGATTTGCTTATTTGATAGTGGAATTGTATTCTGAATAGGGTAAAAAAAATCCCGCAATTGCGGGATTTTTGAATTTTAAAGAGTAATTATTATTTCTTAATAACAATCTTATTGATTGTTTCTTTCGCATTAAGAAGTGTTATGAAATAACTACCGCTTTCAAAACGTGTAAGATCAATCTGGTTTGTGTTTTCAGGAGTTACGGTTCCCTGATATATCAACTGACCTAAAGTATTATGGATGGTTATATCAAATTTTTGCTCATCATACCCTTTGAAGTCAATATTAAATAAACCTTCGGATGGGTTAGGGTAGATGGTGATTGAGCTAGTAGTTAGGGGCTCATCGGTCAAAGCCTGGCGCATTTGGTTTTGACCGGTATTGCCAGCACCATAGCCAGGGAAAATCCTTGTAATACGCTGTGCAGAAGTTCCATTGTAGGTTGTAAAGCTACCGCCGATAAGGATTTTTAAATCATTTTTTTCAGGTTGTATTGCATATACAAAGTTATTAAATTCAGATCCGCCGTCGAATTGGGTATTTGTCTGTCCGTTTACGGCATTAAGGCAAGTAAGGTAATTAACAGGTACACCATTATATGAAGTAAATTCACCACCTACATAAAGATTATAACTTCCAATGTTACCACTAAATGATGAAGGAACCTGTTGTATTGCCAAGGCTCTCACTGGGGCTGAAAAACCAGTTGCAAATCCGAAGGAACTTACCGGAGCGCCATTAAAAGTTAGTTTAGCCAGGTTTTTGCGAGGCATTGAGGCATAGCTGGCAAATGATCCTCCAATAAAAATATCATTACCACTTACAAGAACTTCATCTATGTAACTTCCAGCCGGGGCTATACCCGGACCGGTAGTAAATGAAGGGTCTTGTACGGCACCTGCTAGCAGCCTGATAATGCCGGGAGCAGAATTACCCTGGTAAGTTGTAAAGCTTCCTCCAACAATTATGTTATTGGTGCTGGTTTGTACGGCTACTGAATATGGAGTGCCATTGAAACTCACAGAACCCGCGTAGAAACTAGTGTCAATTGATCCATCAGGATTTAGCCTGGCGATGTTTTTTGCCGGGAAGCCATCATAAAAGTTGAAGTCTCCTACGATTATCATATGGCCGGTAGATTGTAATGCAATATCATAAATCGTAGCACCTGCTTCGACACCAACTCCTATAATAGATCCTGTTGCGCCATTAGGCATTATTCGGGCAATTCCTCTTGCATAGGTAACACCTCCAAATCCGGCAAATTTACCTACAACTATAATCTCTCCTGAAGGTAAGGTTACCATACTCTGAATGTTATCGGTTGAAGAATCCGGACCTGTAGATGAAAAAGAAGTATTAAGTGATAAATCGGCATGATTTAGTGCGGCAATTTTATTTTTTGCAGTTCCTCCATATGAAGTAAAATCACCGGCAATCACAATTCTGTTATCATTTAGCACTGTTATAGACTTTACCGTATTATTAGCTCTCGTAGCTGTTAATGGCCCGTTCTGAGTTGTTACATATATTGTAAATGTTGCAGTATCACAATTAATAGCAGTATTCGGAAACGTTACGGCTTCACATAATTGATATTGGATCACATATTTCCCCGGAGCAACACCTGTTGATGTAAAGACTCCCGAAGCGTTATAAGTCATTCCTGCAGGTAATGCGGTTAATACTGTGAAGTCAGTATTTGAAGTTGTTGCAGGTAAACCATTAAGCATATCATTACTATGAATATTTCCTAAAATGGTAGATGAGACGCTGTAAGCTATTACAGTCTCATCATTCACTGCCTCCACAGTTGGCTCTATAATTATTGTTATTGTTGCTGTATCACAACTTTGTGGGGTAGCATTATCACAAAGTTGGTAAACAATCGTGTAGGTACCCGGTGGTACGTTGGCAGCTACGGTAACATTAGTACCACTAAGATTTATTCCCCGATGTGTAGTAGATATCTGCGTAACTGTTACAGTACCACTATAGATGTCATTAGCAGTTACGGTGGTTGCAAATGAATATCCGAAAGATGAGAAGTTTCCGGTAAAGGTGTCATTTACGGCATTAACAGCGCTATAGGCTGATGTTGCTATGCTTAGTAGCATAATGAAAAGCAAAAGTCTTTTTTTCATAAATTTAGTAGATTTAGTTTACTTTAAAAGTATAATAAAAGGGCTTAATTTAGTACGATATATTTTGTTAAATTTTAGTTAAATATCTGATATTCAGTATTTAAATAATATATTTGATTGGTAACTATTTTTATAAAAAAATAACATTATGATGTGTTTTATATTGATTTTGTAACAATAAGGTTGTATTGTTCATTTTTTGAATTTAATGTCTAAATATTTTGATTATTTCTGTTTAAGTAGTATGGTTTTGAACATAAGGCTAAAAAAAAAATCCCGCAATCGCGGGATTTTTTTTTACTATATGGATGAAGATTATTTTCTCTTCATTATGATTTCCATGTTCTTATGTTGTTTACCATTTTTCATGCAGAACATCTCCATCTTGCGAGTGTTGGCATCAACAACGGTAAACAGTTCACGGCACCAAACCGCTTTTTCTTTTGTTGGGTCTACCATTTCTCCTTTAAAGTCTAATGATTTACCGTCAGGGCTCATTTCGCCTTTCATCACCATCATACCCGTTCCCATGTTGTCGATCCAGGTTGAGATAAACTCTTTAGTGGAATTATCGTAGGCTACAGTACCTTTGCCTTCAAAAGGCATTCCCATCATCATCCCTTTGTAATTAGATTCCTGATACCTGCCTCCTAAAATCATTTTAGTTTCTGATGTTGAAGTAGCTTTTTCGGGTTTACTGTTTTCGTCGTGCCAAAAGGTCATTTCGTTAGTCCATGAACCGTTATCTGCAGCAAGGAATTTATGAGCTTCACCCGGAGTCATGTATTTTTGCCATGCTTCCATTTCTGCAACCGAATCCATAGGTTTTTCTGCTTCCGGAGCTTCTTCTGTAACTACTTTTGCAGTATCAGCAGTAGTAATTTCGGTTTCTACTTTTACTTCTTTTTTACATGATGTAAAGCATAATGCCATTACTGACATTGAGAGTAAGATTTTTTTCATAATTGTTTGGTATTTTGTTTGTTACCATAAAAATATGAAAAAAAAGTATACGAAATTATTCTTCTGTGAAAACAATACTTTCGTAAGCACCTATGTCATAAGGAGATTGTCTTGAAACCCCAAGTATATCGGTACCTACAACTGTTGCAACTGCTGCATCAGCTGTGCCATTGGCTGCCGAATCTTCACCGATAAAAAGAATGTTATTTTGAGGGTCTAAGAAATCGGGTTTATCGTTGATTGAACTTTTAGCAATAATACATTCTGTATATAAAGCTTTTTCCGGATCATTGGCATCAGAAGGGTATAGTGGATTGCTTCTAAGTTGATTGGACGTATCTATTACCTTAATCAAACAGTGATTGAATTTTGTTTTAAAAGTAACATCCTGAGGGAATTTATTTTCTAAAGATAGCCCAAGATTAGAAGAACCATAAAGAATGCAATTGTCAAAATTAGCAACAAGATTACTTACCAGTACTGCATCTTCAGTCTCAGTATAATCATTAATAAGAAGCGGAACCTGGTTAAAAGCACTAAAGTAATTAGCAAAGGTACATTGCCTGAAATTATAATCTCCCCCTTGTGTTAAAGCTACAGATGCCTGTCCGGCATTGTTTGCCACAAGATTGTCTCCATTGATATAGGCATGTCTGGCTAATATACCAAAATCCGTACAATTGTAAATTTGGGAGTTATTTATCGTTAGCCTTGGACGAACATCATCCAGTACATCCATTAATATGCCTACAGCAGCGTTTTTAAGAGTAAGATGGTTAATGGAGTTGTTCTCTCCTGAAAAAATCCAAAGTGTATTCCATTGTCCGGCGACGTCTGAGAACTCAGGTTCCAGTCTGTCTCCTTCAAAGATTACTTCATTTTCCAATGCTTCTGTTGAAGAAAGTCCCCCATTAATGTTTAAGGTTCCTGAAGTGTCTACAACAAGTCCTGAACCGGCGTGAAAATGCACTCTGGCTCCGGGGTCTACGGTTAGGGTCTTTCCATTAGGTACAAGCGCATAACCATATACCACATAAGGTTTTTCATTTGTCCAGTGCAGTTCATCTGCTGTTGTCAGTTCATGTCCTTCAAGGTTGGTTGAGTATCCGCTAAGATTAAGTTTTTCTTTTATATTATCGGGCAATGATCTGTTCGGTTTAATGAATACCGCATCCTGTACTAAGGTTACAAGTTCTACTTTTTGTGTGCCGTTAGTGTGTTCAAACTGAATGTTATCAGTGTAAAGGAAAGTAGTTTCGCTATTGGTATATTTACTGTAATCAATAGTAGTTTCTACAAAAATGAACATACTGTCTTTAGCAAGCAGTTCGACATCGTTAAAGACTTTTCCGGGAACACCGTCTACCATTAGGCGGTATTCAGAATCATTATTCTGACCAAGGTGTATTGAAGGTATCTTAATATCCTTATCGCTGCGGTTATATACTTTCAGGGTATAGGTGCTCGACCCTATATTGGTAAACACAGTATCAAGATATACTGTATCTCTTGAAAATTCCAGACTTGCGTTACTGCTTCGCTCAAACTCGAAGTCTTCACGGCAAGAGGTGAAACACAATCCAAAACCAATAAAAAGTAAAAGTAAATAATAGCGCATAGCGTTAACAATTTTTGGTAAAAGTAGCCATTAATTTGAAATATTAAAAAGCAATCTATTTGGTAAACGCAGTAATTTTAATTTTAGTTTATAATTGTTTATTATTCCCCCTTTGGGGGTTAGGGGGCTTTTCGTAATTTTACGCATCTAAATCTACACTATGTCATTCGATAAAGAAAAAGCACTTAAAATGTGCAATGATTTCTGTAAAAATACCTTAATGGAAACGCTTGAAATTACTTTCACTGATGCAGGTGAAGGATTTCTTGAAGCTAAAATGCCTGTAAACTCAAGAGTACACCAACCGATGGGATTGCTTCATGGTGGTGCTACCGTAGCCTTAGCAGAGAGTGTGGGTAGTGCCGCATCACTATTGTTTGTAAATCCTGAAGTGACAGAGGTGAGGGGAATCGAGATATCTGCCAATCACCTTCGCGCCAAACGTGATGGAATCGTTACCGGTACTGCAAGAATAATACATCAGGGTAGAAGCCTACACTTATGGGAAATTAAAGTAACGGATGAACAAGGAAGACTGATTTCGTTATGTAAACTGACCAATATGATAATGCCGAGAAGGCGATAATTTGTTTCATTCGGTTATTTGGTTATTTGTGTTTCGAATAACCAAATTGACAAATAACAAATCCACTTTTAATGACCGATCTATTCCAAAAAATAAAGTCCCAGTTAGAATTAGGGTATCCATTTGCTGTTTTTTGCAAACCCGGTAGCAATAGCGTAACCGGAATTTTCCAGAATAATACAAAAGCACATTTCCTGACCGATTATTCGCAGAAGGGATTTGTTTTTGCACCATTTGATGGTGATAAAATATGTTTTGTTCCTGAGGCAGAATCTGATATGCTTTCAGTTGAATTGAAAACCGAAGGTTTTGTTCTTTGCGAAATTCAACAACCAGAAATCGATACTAATGCTAAAGCTGCTTTTGAAGCTTTGGTTAGCAAAAGTGTTGATGCAATCAAATCAGGTAGTTTTGAAAAGCTCGTGCTTTCGAGAACAGAAACTGTTGGTATGACAGATACTATAATCACAGTCTATTCAAAACTGTTAGCTGCGTACCCTATGGGATATCGCTATTGTTTTTTTCATCCTGAAAGCGGATTATGGATGGGGGCAACTCCCGAGCAATTGTTAAAAGTAGAAAACAAGACGCTTCATACAGTTGCCCTTGCCGGAACACAGCTTTACAAAGAAGCTGAACAGGCTGTATGGGAAAATAAGGAGAAGGAAGAACAGCAGTTTGTTACCGGCTATATAGTGGAATCGGTACAGCCTTATACCAGTGACATCCGCAAAACCGAACCCTATACTTTCAGGGCAGGGAATATAGTCCACATTAAGACTGATATTACAGCCGAGCTAAAAGACTCAGGTAGCCTGCAGGGAATTATTTCAGCACTGCATCCTACGCCTGCTGTATGCGGACTACCAAAACAGGAGGCTAAAGCGTTTCTTTTGGAGAACGAAGGTTATGACAGGCAGTATTACTCAGGGTACCTGGGCGAATTAAATATAGATATTGATTCGGGACAACATAAAACAGATCTGTTCGTAAATCTTCGTAGTATGAAAGTTGTTGGCGATACCGCTCATTTATTCGTAGGTTGCGGTTTAACGAAAGACAGCGACCCTGAAAAAGAATTTATGGAGACTGTAAATAAGAGCATGACAATGCGAAGAGCCCTTTAGGCTGATTTGGTGATTCGGTTATCTGTTTATTAGAAGCCACAAATAATCAAAACGCAAAACCGCATAAACATTCTTCGTAACTTTGCAGTTAAAATGATTTTTTTAAGGTTAGAGTAGGCAACTTTAAACCTTAAACTTTAAACCAAAATTAATGAAATTAGATATACTTGTATTTGGCGCACATCCTGACGACGTTGAGTTAAGCTGTGGTGCCACTATTGCCAAAGAAATATCCCTGGGCAAAAAGATAGGGATTGTGGATTTAACCCGAGGCGAACTTGGAACGCGAGGTTCAGCGGAACTAAGGGATGAAGAAGCCGCTGATGCCGCAGAAATTTTGGGTGTTGCAATAAGGGAAAATCTTCGTATGCGCGATGGCTTTTTCGTTAATGATGAAAAGCATCAGCTTGAAGTGATAAAGATGATACGTAAATACCGCCCCGAAATTGTGATATGCAACGCGATTGATGATCGTCATATTGATCATGGTAAAGGCAGTAAACTTGTAAGTGATTCATGTTTTCTTTCGGGATTGAGGAAAATTGAAACCGAACTTGAAGGGGACAAGCAGGAGCAATGGAGACCGAAGCTGGTGTACCATTATATACAGTGGAAAAACATTACGCCCGATTTTGTAGTAGATGTTACCGGATTCATGGATAAAAAGGTGGAATCGCTTATGGCATATAAGTCCCAGTTTTATGATCCAAACAGTACCGAACCGGTTACGCCGATAGCGACAAAAAACTTTAAAGAGAGCATTCTTTACCGTGCGGCCGACCTTGGAAGGCTAATAAATACAGAATATGCGGAAGGTTTTACGGTTGAAAGGTATTTGGCAGTGAACAGTTTAGCAGATTTGATATAAAAATCTTAAAAAAAGTAGCAAATAAATTTGCTGAAAACGTAGGACTGTACTATATTTGCACTCGCAAAACAGATGGTGATTGTAGCTCAGTTGGTTAGAGCGTCGGATTGTGGTTCCGAAGGTCGGGGGTTCGAGACCCCTCATTCACCCCTAAGTGGAAAACCACGCTATAAGCGGCTTTAGAGAGATTTAAAGCCGCTTTTTTTATGCCAACAATTTTACGTTTAGTCAAAACTGCATACGAAACTGCATACGATTTGAACTCATATAAAAAACAATATAGCGAACCTAAAATAGAAGATTGCGGAGGGGATCTTTCGCAACGTTGGTATGTTTATTATTCTTTCCGCAACCCTGATACAGGAAAGCTTCAACGCCAAACTCCCATTTATACCGGGTTATCACAGCATAAGACAATAACAGATAGGAGGGCAGCAGCAGAAGTCTTGCGAAAAACGGTAAAAAATATTCTTGAGGGAGGCTTCAATCCATACGTGGAAAACGAGACCGACGAAGAGAGACTGGAAAAAATGACCGTGAGTGATGCTCTGGACTATGCTCTTAGGATTGGTAAAAATACCTGGAGCGAAACTTCCTATCCTGATCTTAAAAGCCGGGTAACACAGTTCAAAGTATGGTTGAATAATAACGGTCATAAAGAAAGATACATTACAGCAGTTACCAAAAAGACAGTGATCCGGTATTTAAACACTATTTTAGAGCGTTCCAGTGCATCAAACCGGAATAATACTAAGAATACCCTTTCGGCTGCGTTTGGCATCCTTACGGATAATGAGATCATTCCGGCAAACTTTATAAAGGATATCAAGCAATTGAAATCTACTCCAGAAAGGCACAGATCATATACAACAACACAGGAAAACGATCTGTATAACTACCTTTTAGAAAATGATCCGCTACTTTTGCTATATGTGAAATTTGTATGTTATAATTTTTTAAGGCCAGTAGAAGTAAACCGCTTAAGGGTTAAAGACCTTGATCTAAAAGATAAGACAATTATTTTCAAGGAAAAAAATAAACCTATTAAAACAAAATACCTCCCATCCATACTATATAAGGAACTTTATAATTTACCATTGGGAGAACCCGACGATTTTATTTTCACTCCTACCGGTGTTGGTAAGTGGGATGCCAACGACAGGTCAAGGCGCGATCACTTCAGTAAAAGGTTCAAGCTTGTAAAAGATAAATTTGGGCTTGACGAAGAATACGGAATATATAGCTTCAGGCATACTTTCATAACCAAGCTTTACAATGCGCTGATTAAGAAACTCACCCCGGACGATGCTATGAGTCACTTAATGACAATAACAGGCCATGCTACACAGGCAGCATTGAAAAAGTATTTACGTAAAACAGATTCATTTAAGCCGAAAGACTGGTCAGAGTATTTTGAAAAATAAAAAAATCCCCTTTGGTGGGCGAAGGGGATACAATAAATCAATATATGAAGGGAATATATTTACGTAAATATAATAAAAAAGCCTCTTCAACCACGAAGAGGCTATAACCAACCAATTATTACAAACTTGTTAAAGTTTTTAATGGCGCAAATGTATTAAAATGTTGTTACTTTTCTTACGTTTAGACTTTTGTTTTTTATATTCTGTTTTTTTAACAATAGCTTATTTATAATATAGGCTCATTAAAAATACCCATTGATGGGGATTTTTGTAAAGTTTTACTTGTTTAAATTTGCAGCATTATCAAAATTAAAAAGTATGAAGAAAATTCTATTTTTTTTGCTCGCGCTCATTATTATAGCTTGTTCAAATTCCGATGATTCAACTTGCGGAACTTATAATGGTAAAAGTGTTTATGAGGGACCTCAGGGTGGATGTTATTATATTAATTCCAGTGGGAATAAAGAATATGTTGATCGATCATATTGTAATTGTTAGTTGTTTTTCCGTATCAAAACAAGTAAATACACCTATTTATTTTTTAAAATAAAATAATATGTTTGTAACAAATAATATTGTTCATCGTTTAAATAATACAACTAAGCAGATACAATTTTTAATTGTAAAAATAAATTGTACTTTTGCGCCCGATTTCGGAACGTACTAAAATAGTGCTAAAAAAAATTTGAAAAATGAATTTTAGTACTATATTTGATAATAAATTAGAGTTAATAAGAATTCTAAAATTTAAAAAAAGGAAACTATGAATGCCAATGTAACAGATAAGTCTTTGGAGTTAAACAAAGGATTTGTCGAAAGTTTAACGGCTGCAGAACTAAATGATTTAATGAAGGAGTTCGATGATTATGAAATCGAAAGATGCAATTCCGGATTTTACAGTCATGATTCTGTACACGAATATTTATATAAAGTTGCAAAGCTTTTTAATAAAGAAAAACGAAAATCTGTAAATTTAAAAGATAATGAAGAGGACCTTAATAAGGTCCTCTCTTTTTATAACTAATTTACTTAACCAACCACACACTAATGAAATCAGATTTAAAATTTGTAAATTTTGTTGTTCCAAAATTTATTTTCGAAAAGACAGCAGTTGAAGAAAAAGATAGTACTTTTTCTATTGAACCCCAAGTAGTAATTAGTAGATCAGACAATCAGTTTCATATCAATATCGATGTTGAAATTTTAGATGTTGAACACAATTTTAATTTAAAAATGCTATGTATCGGTATTTTTACCTATGAAACCACAGAGGAAAAAACGCTTTTAGATTTTATGTCTCTTAATGGGCCAGCTATAGTTTTTCCGTATGTAAGAAGTTTTATATCTTCTTATACTGCTTTATCGGGTTTTGATACAATTACTTTACCTACATTAAACTTCGCAGGACAGAAAGAAAAATTAATTGAAACTTTAATTGATTTAGATTCTTTAAACGATGAGCAATAATCTTTATGTATATACTTACCAACATACGTGTAATAAAGGGCATCAAGCTTATATCCTTAAAAATGCTCCTTTTAAAGCTCCAGTACGTATAGTAAAAGGAAAGAAAAAAATACCTTTTTTAGGAGAAGGTTATTATTTATGGGAAGAGAACATGGCAGCTGCTCACAGATGGGGGCAAAAGCATTACAATAATATCTATAGTATTGTTGAATATAAAGATTTAGAAATAAATGATGGTGAGTTTTTAGATTTAACGGATAGGCGTCAATTAGAATATTTCAAAAACTTACAGGATACATTTACTTCTAAAAGACCAGAATCAGCTTCATGGAAATTAGGTCAATGGATAGAGTTTTTTAAATTTAATAGGCAGAGAGACCATGCTTTATTTCCTTTTAATTATATAAAAGCTGATGAACATCTACCGGATATTGAAGAAAATCAATTAGTGAGACAAAAGGTGTTCTTTTCTGAAGGGATGCCATATTTTACTTATTTTTCTCCGCTATATATGTTATGTGTAATAGATAAGAAACAAATGAAATTTGATTCAGAAACGTTTGTTACCTAATTAAAAGCGCTCCTTTTTGGAGCGCTTTTAATTAATGTTTTACTTTAACTACTCTGCCACCTTTAGCATACTTGTAGCCTTTTTTTAACTGGCCGTTTGATTTTACACCCTCACGTTTAATTACTTTACTGCATAGTTTTTTTGCTGTTGTTGCAGTTTTCCTTTTAGCTGGAGCTTTCCTTTTTGCTGTTGCCATAATATATGTATTAATAGATTAATTTATCCCATTTAAAGCCGGATTCGTAAATTTTTGCATTTGTGATAATGCCTATATTATTAAGTAGTTCATCATCGATAATCATTATCTCTTTTGAACCATCATTTATATAGGCCTGTTGGTTTTCATATTCAACACGTAACCCATTACCATATAAAAGATAGAGTATTGAGCCCTTAGCACTTTTAATAACGTTGCCTACATTTTTACGAGCAAAAGCAAAAGCGATTTCTTTTTTAGACCATTCCCTTTCTGCTTCAGTAATTTCAACAAGGCCATACACGTGTTTACCTACCAAATAAAGTCCAGTTGTAAAGAGTATTTTTCCTAACATAAAACATCAAACTTTAATTGTACTTTTTCTTTTTGGGGTTCATTTTCTTGAATGGGGATATCTGTATTATTTCCTTGTTCAGGATTATATACAGTTCCCGTAGCAATGTTATATGCAATGGTTTCAAGAGGAACAAGAGTGTAGCGGTTCTTATCAAAATAGGCGTAGTTATCAGCAAAAGAACTTTCCTTAACCATCTTAGTTATGATGTCACCATCAAACACTACTTCAGCACCTCCTTTAGTTCGCCCGGTTGTCGTTTGTTGGAAAATGATAACGAACACCTTTCCGTTGAATTTTTTACGTAAATCTTCATCAAGTTTCAAAGGGCCAACCATACGCAACAGTTTTTGCCAACTGTCTATAAAGATGATATCGTAATCAGCAATCAACTCGTATAGCTGTGCGGTATTTTCAACCTCCGCAACTGTATCAATATTTTGTTGTGCAGCAGCAGACAAATATTTATCTCTTTTATCTGTTGCAAGTGAACTTAACGGATGCTCTTCTCCTGAAATAAATAAACAGCTATTGCCAGGTGTAGCAAAATCATTCATAAACTTATAAAGTGCTGTTGTCTTACCTGCCCCTTGTTCACCATCTAACGTAATAACTACGCTGCCTACAGGTTTACGCTCTACACGCTGAAAAAATTTTCCAGTTTCACCATTGATTATAAAGAAATCTGCCGGGGCTGCATTTGAGCTTTCATTTATGCCCATTACCAAAGGGTTTTTCTTTCTTGTCGTTGTTACAGCAGTAAGAGTGTTTTCTTTAAATTCTTGTTCAGACTGAACTGGATCTTTTCTCACTTCAGTTATTTGATTTTGTTCAGGCTCATTTTGTTGAGTTTCTGCACCTTTTAGCCCGTCAAACATGGAGTAGTTATACTTTTGGTTTTTCAGACTTTCTACACGCCCTCTGATAGCATTTACAAACTCTACACCTCTGTCAGAAAGTGTTATAACATAGTAATTTGAATTATCATCTATATCGTAGTACCAAAGCATATAATCAGGTATCCCCTGTATAATCGCTTTTTGAAACTTTGATGGCTTTATTTCGATATCTTCAGCAGTAATATCATCAACATCTTTTAAAACCGTATACAGTACATTTGCTTGCATCGGTTTTACTTTGTATTTACCGGAGGCTAAAACTTCATTGATTGCGGTGGTTACACTTGCGCTTTTTGGTTTACGACTGAATGATATGGGGTTTACAGCTTCAAGGTGTTTTTTATGAGCGTCGATATCTTTTTTCTTCTCTATAACAGATTCCTTTTCAACAGGCTTCTTTTTCGCTTTTGACTTTGTTTTTTTAGGTGTGTCCTTTTTACGGATATCTAAAAAGTATTTTGGATCGCCTTTACTATCGTATTGCAAAATATAATCAGCTATGGCCTGTGCCTGTGTAGCTGCACGCATTAGAAAACGGTTATCTTCCTGTAAAAAAGTTAATGCAGAGTTCCAGCCCTTCAGGTATGCAGCTGAATTTTTTGCGGTGTGAAAAATAATACCGGATTCAGCACTTAAAAAAGTAGCCCCAAATTCTGCAATCAATTCTTCAAAAGCATAGTCCTTTGATCCAAATTTGTTACCAAGCTTACGTGATAATCTATTCTTGTGGCCTGTACTATGACTTAACTCATGAAAGTAAGTTGTATAATATCCCTGTACAGTTTCAAAATCTTGTATGTATGGCATTCTAAGGATATCCGAGCCACTATTATATGAGGCAGTATTACCGCCCAATTTTAATGATGGAGCAGGATCAGGATACTTTTTAATGATCGCTTCAGCTATAGGCATACGATGTTCATCCATAGCCGGCAACGGCTTATCAATAAAACCATGCTTAAAATTTTCCAGGTTAAAATCGATGCCCTCAATATCTTTACCATTGAATACCTTGTAATACTTCAGGATCGGTAAAACAAACTGTTCTACATTATCAGTAGGCAGGTTTTTAGATTTTAGCAGCGCAATAAACTTCTCACGGTCATAACTCGAAAGATCTATTTTTTTTGCTGCATCCTGATATAAGTAAAGTTTTGTAAAATAGACTACCTCGTGACCTTTAGTGCCTTTTTTTATTTTCCCTTTCAATTCTTCAACCTGTTTGAATGTCAGGAAAAAAGGATTTTCAAGTGGTCTGAACCCGGTAAGTAAAATTCTGTTGATACCCCGGTACATTTTCTTTGTAACAAAGTTGAAAGGCAAGGTATAACCATTGCCGTAAAATTGTGCTTCCCAAGGTTTTTTCCAGTCGTTTGAGTTCGCTTGTTTAATCAACTGGATCATTTTATCAGTCATCATCTGATAAATTTCGTTAGGGCTTACTGCTTTGCCAAGGCCAGTAATGATATCGTCTTTATCATCTTCGCAATCAAGGCAGCTAATAAGACTTTCTGGAACAACCTCTACAGATGGTTTTGATATTAAGAGCCTGAATTCTTTTGCATCCGGATATGCAGCAAGAACAGCCTGAACACGATCAATAAGTGCAGGCTGCTCTTGTATTTTGCCTTCAGTAATGAACTGCTGAAGTTCCTTGCGAGTTACCGTTTTTCGGTTTAAAGCATTAAATTTTTCGACTATACTCATAATTACCCCTCAATTACATATTCACTACCCAAAACCTCTACTACCGCCTCAACGCTTAAGCCTGTAGTAATTGACGTTACATCAAATTCAGTCATATTAGCCAGGTTATCAAGTAAAGAAGTAAGCGAGACTTTAAAAGGGAGGTTTTTCAGTTCCGTTGTTGAATTTGCAGGGATTTCCAATTCGGTAAGATTTACATCAGCCTGCCCGAAGTAAGTACCGTTTTTGTAAATACTTACTCTCTTAAGTGTAACTATATTTGCGCCACTAACTGAAAAGCTTTCGTTAGTAGGATTTTGCAGCATAAAGTTTAGGTTGAAACTTAGTTCTGTAAAGTTTTTAAGCTTTACATTACTGATATCGCTCGGCCAAATTTTCATCCTGTCGAAAACGGCTTTCAAAACCAACACTTTTTTTGCGGTAAGGACTGCAATACCTAAAATAGCCAGTCCACCGACAATTACTATAGTTCCTGCTTTCATAGTTTAAATTTTAATGCTTACTAATAAGATTTTAATGCAATTTCTTTAACTCCTTTGGCCTTAAACAAAGCAGCTTGTGTCTGCTGACCAAAATCGCCATCGATAGTAATGCCTAAACGCCTTTGCAGTTCTGCCACTTCTGTACTATCATACATACCATATTTCAATACTAAATTTGTATTAATGACTGTTGTATCAATAAGGTCAGTGGGATTGATGAGTACGCCTTTTTTGTCGTAAACTTCAAAATGAACATGGTTAACCATTGTTGCACCATGCTTTGCGGAAATATCCTGAGCAACACCTACTTTTTGTCCCGATATCACTTTTGCACCAACTTTTACAGTAGGTGTGAGATAGAACATTTGCACAGTATGAGTCGCATTTTTTATTTCAATACCAGTATATTTTGGATCATTGGCGTAAGCTAAAAGTATACGGGTAATCGTACCTGATATTGGAGAATAAATTGCTTCGCCCGGGATTGCCCTAAAGTCAATACCACCATGTTTACGTGTACCACCGGAACGTGATGCGCCATAATTACCACATCCAAGCGGATCACATCCCCTTAATGTTTTACTTCGTGTCGGGGCTGCAAAAATTGTATTAGATTTCATCAGTAAATAAATTAGTGCCACACCGGCAATTACAAAAGTGATTTTTTTCGTATCCATGTTCTTACTTTGCTAATTAGATATCCGCAAAAGAATAGGAGGCAAGCCCATCCGAAATAAGCAGGATATTTATAGTACCAAGGGGTAAACTTTACAACAACAGGAATTTCTTTTGTTTTAAGCTTGTCGATATAAACAATGCTATCTCTGCTGACATAGTTTTTTTCGCTTTTGGTTTCCGCGAGGTTTTGGTATGCAATAAGTAAATTGCGGTATTTGTCATAGTACACACCATATTTATTGTCTCCTGATACCTTGTTAGTGTTTACTTGCTCAAGTATTTTATCGATAGCTTCCTGACAAACAGAATCACATTCTTTCTTACTGGTTCTGATCTTACCTATAACAACCTGAAGGCTATCGGCAATAGCTTTATTCCTGTCGATTTCTTTCGTTGCAATGGTGTTGACAGTAGTATTTTGAGTTGTATTGTCTGTTTCTTTGACAGTAGGTAATGGAGGCTTTCCACATGATGCGATCAGTATTAGTCCTATGAATATTAAAAGCCAGGTGTTTTTTAGTGTTTTCATTAGTTTATCTTTTTGATTTGTTTTCTTACTGTATCAAAGGCAGTGATAGCCAGTTCTTCCAACTTTGAGTAAATAAGGTCACTCATTGATCCTGCAAGGCTGCAAAAAGCGTAAGAGAAAAGTTTATTGAAATGTAGAAACTGATCAATAAAAGCATAAGCTATACCTGCAATAAAAAGCGACATAAAGGCCTCAATTAAAAACCTTTTAAAAGTGATTTTTGTTCCTTTTTCATGGAGTTTACGCATTTTGTAAACTGATCCTGCAATAACGAACATCGCAAAAGAGAAAAATTCAGCTAATGGTTTAAATATTTGGGTAATTATTTCGGCAGGATTTTTCATAGTAATTCTTTATTGGATTTCGATTTTTTAATGCTTTGAGATTAATTTTATGGTTTTACCTCACAGATTACATTCCAAACGGCAGAACCATTATTATTGAATGCTCTTAGCGTTGCTGAAACTGTTACGTCTAATTCCGTAAGCAAAGCCCCCTTTTTAATTACTCCATGTAGTTTTATACTTTGTCCTTGTGAAACCACTACTATTTCTTTTGAAATATTTTCAGCAGGATCAGGGAGATACCAGTCAGAACCAATAGCGTTATTATCTTCAAAAAAGGTTCTTTTATAGAATTGAATGTCTTCGGTGTATATGTTGAAATTGGGAGCGTAAACGCCTACATAACCATTAATAAAATTTAACTGTCGTTCTACAAACTCTTTATCTACTAATGATCTTTCCGTGTAGTCAGCAGAATAGTCTTGTAAGTATTGTATACCTTTTTGGTTTTGTGAGTTGACTATTATGTCACCGTCTGAATTTATAACTACACTACCATCTGAAACATATACTGAACTTTCTCTTGATTCTAAATCATTTCGTGCGTAAAGCGCAGCTATCGCTGGATTCGTGTAAGTATCATCAAAAGCACTGACATATATTTCAGCAAATTTTGTTTGATTAGTATTATATGCACCCATTAGTGCAAAAGCCCATTCTGCGATATTGGAAAGAGATATATTTTCCCCAACACTTACTTCGGAACCACGCTCAAAAACATCTTGTGCGGTATCTGATCCACCGCCTCCAGAACTACCCGGAAACCATTCTACGCTTGTTCCTATGCTGCTCATCCTTATTTTGTTTATAGAGGTTATAAATTGCCCACGCACCGTAGGTAATACCGCCTAAAGCGACTATTGTTATAATTGTTCGGGCAGTGTTACTTTTTTTTTTAGATCAAGTCCTATTATTGCCATTGCTTCAGTATAGTCACTGTCGGTAATGTATTGGTTCACGGTAGGTCCGTTCTCAATCCTGACCATGATCTTACAAATTGCGATAATTGTTTCCTGGCTTAGTTCGATTAAATCTAACGCTGTAATTCCAACACTTGCAGCAACCGTATTTATATATGAAACCGTATTGTTTTCAAAAGATGGTGCATACTCTGTAATTAATGCCTGAATTGTGTTTTTACCTCCCTTGATATCTGAAATAAGATCACGCATCATTGCACGGAGGCCGTAACGTAATTCTATAAATTGCTCGAATTTGCCATCAGTGTTTTGACTTAATGGCACTTTACCCACCCATGAAATTGAGGTCTGTATAAGATTTCCGGGGTTGTTGTTCCTGATGCCTCGCGGATAACCGGGTTTATTCAAATAATTTTTAGCCATTATATTCGTACTGTTACAGGTTTAGTAGTCTTCTTTGATGGTGTCGAATTGTTTACAGTTTGTGGCTTTTTGCTTTTCGTTGTAACCGCTAATGCAATGGCTACTGCAACACCGCCCAACACCCACGCAAGAGTATTATCCTTTTTCTTTTTGGTAGTTCCATTGATTACCAAAGCCGGTTGCAACTTTACCACTGATGGGAATTCACTTGCTTTAAAGCTTACTACTCCATAGCCGTGAGATTCTACTTTTATAGTGCTGTTAGGGTCTAAAGCTAAAAATGTGAATGCGCCGGTCTCTTCATCAGTCCATACGTTACCGCTAACAGTCTGACCGACTGCTGTAGCTACTTCCGATATCTGTGCTATTTGGTAAAGCGGTAGGCCGCTTTCATCCAATATCTTTCCTGTTATCTTGTAAGGCATATCTATAGATTTATAGAAGTGGTTGGTATTTTAGTCTTAGCGTGTTGTATTGTGATGATGATAGCTCATTTTCAAGCCACACCTGAAGCGGTAGAAGCGGTAAAGGAGTCAAAGGCCAAGGGTTGATCTGATTGCCTAATGTTTTGTTATAGCTTCTTTTTCCAAATTTGGCTGCTACCTGTGCGAATTGTGAAGCATTTACGTACTGGAGAGCATTCATAATTTTTGCTTCATCCGTACCCATTTCTTTCATTGCATCGTAGAGGGTTTCTGCTACGCTCGAGGGGTTAAATGTGGTACCTGGAATATTGGTATTTGTACCGTTACCTGTTGGATCATCTATACCGCCCGATTTATCGGTTTTAGGTAAGATTCTGCTAATCAAGAGAACAGCTACCAAACCTACACCAGCGTATAATGCGATTTTCTTTTCCTTATCTGTCATGGTTCTTTGATTTAAAATACACCGGGTAGAATAACTCTCAATTCTAAAAGATCATCACCACTAAACTGATCGTTGATCCACTCCACAAGATTCATTTCTTTGCTAAATGGGAGTATACCTTCTCTATTACCAAAGGCGTTGTATACCTTTACCCAACCGTTGTAGTTAAGCCCTGCAATGTTCATTGCAACGGCATCTTTATCAGCCCCAAAACCAACCATTGCCTGATAGATTGCTTCTGCTCGTGCATCGGCTTGCGCATCATTGATATTTGAAGCAGGCCAGTTAGGATTTGTACCTAATTTTATAAAACGATCCGTCCATAATCTATAGGCCACATAACCACAACCTGCAACAAACAGGGTTTTAAAAACGAAAGGGAGTATCTGAATACCTGCATCGGTAACCTTACGTTGGGTTTCTGATATATTGGAAATGGCCTGTTGTCCCGCCGGAGACGAAGCAACGGCGAGAACGGCGGGATTTCCAAGGCCTTTTTTATTTTTGGTCGTTCCTGTCATAGGTTAGCGAAACATTGTTCTAAGCATTATCCAGTGTTTTTTAAGCCCGGCTAATGCGTTTGGGTTTGTTACTAATTGGCCTACACGCTCCAAATCTTCCATTGGGATAGTGGCACAATTTTTTAATATTCTTTCTTTAGCATCCAGTTCAATACTGTTTTCTGCTTCTATTTCAATTGTTTTTTTAGGCATTTTCGTTAGGTATTAGTTTGTGTTTGATTAATAGTTGTTCAAGGTCGCTGCCGAATCCATCAACAGTAAGCGCACCTCGTAGGGTAAGAAGAATGTAACTCGCTACTGAATCACTGGTATTCCTGATACCGTCAATAAGGTTTTGCTTTACTTCGCTGCTTTCAGGTACTGGCTGCGCTAACCCTGCTGTTTGAACTGCAGCGCTATTACCGCCTTTAAGTGATCCCACAGCCGTAAGTATTGCAGGCATTTGTTCTATAAAGCCATTAAGCATATCTTTTTGGCCTTGTGCTTTCGTTTCAGAAAATCTGCTTTCCAAAGCAGCTTCTTTCATTTCTTCAATTTTTTCTTTCAGCCTTTTGTTTTCAGCTGTCAGTTCCCTGTTATCTGCCATAACACGAGGATAGTCCATGTGTTGGTAGATCATTTGGGCATTTAGTCCTCCAGCTAATCCCGGAAGAATTTCCGGGATATGAGCAAGGGGAGGGGTTGGTAGGAGGGTAGGTGTTGCAGTTTCTGCGGTTGCAGAATCCGGCAATTTCGTATCAATGCGGACTACAGTACCATCATCTTTCCACGATGAACCGTTTTTTCTGCGTGGCTGTATCACAAAACTTGTCGTTCCTGATTCTACCACCTCATTAAAAAAGCCCTCAATGCTACCGGCTTCTTCGAGCATTTTTTCGCCTGTCAGGTTCACACCGATAACTTTAAGGTTATCAGCGTTCACAAGCCTGATAGCGAAATAAGGATCGGAAGCAAGACGGTTTATGATATTGTCGAGTTGTTGCTTCATCTCTAACATTTCTTTATTTTCCTGAAATCTAAAATTGCTTTTCCGCTACCACCTTCAAACTTCAGTTCAAGATTTATCTCGCAAGCGGTTCCGTCTCCTGGTATATTGAATGAACCAAAAGGAACGCCAATAGCAGGATTAAAAGCAGGAACAACACGCGCAACATCATTTACAGTTACTGTTAATGCAGTAGCACCGTAATTTGAAATAGATAGGCTCGTAATTCCGTCGAGAAATTGCGTTGTATCAGAGTTAATTTGAATTGAAGCGAAGCCGGATTTTTGCATTTTAGCACTGGGATTTAGTATTGTCGTTCTCGTAGACCAAGACTAATTGCGCCTTAAGGTCGGTGTCAAAGTTTGCGTTTGAAGTAATCGTTACCATGTAACTTTTACCTTGTGTGTCTAATAGCAGTGGTTTTTTACCTGCTATATAACCTGCCTCCCTGTCACGATAGTTGTCTATATGAGTTAAAGGAGATACATCCTCGTTTGAGTCGGTTGTAATCTTTGCAGATACAAAGCCTGAATTTTCTCCACCAACTTTAAAGATGGCACAACCAATCACTACACCCGCAGGAGGGGTAAAAGTGACAGTTTTTCCGGACGTTCCAGCCGGTATTTCAACGTTTACAGCGTATTCTAATACTTTCATAATGTTGGGGTTTAAGGGTTAAAAAAAGCCCCGAGCAAGCCCGGGGCTTCAAACTAACTAACCAAATATTTAACCTAAACTTTATGCTTTATTAGCTGCTGTGAATTCAATACAATCGAATTCAATGCGGTATGCCTGATCTACGGCTGCTGCTGCTGCCGGAATAAGCTGAATATAAAATTCAACATCTTCCGGTATCATAAACGGCACAACTGGTTTGATCTCATCTTCAACAGAAGTTGCAGCGTTGTACTTTGCAAAAGGGTTGATTGGGCTTTCAAAAAGGTCTCCTGCTGCCAGTGTACCTACTTTGAATTCACCATTTTTAAAGGCTGCCGGGGCTTCGCCTTTCCAAAGGGCTGTCAAAGGTGTTACATCAACTGTAGTGTCCCAAAGGATACGCATCCCTGTTATAAGGATGCTACGCCCTTTGTTAAGTTTATTGCCACCATCGAAGTTGGTAAGACCAATTTTCTTTTTAGTGTCCTGAATAATGATATTGTTGTTGTTGGCAGCAAGATCAGCACCAAGGCCTGCGATATAAAGAACTTTTGATTTTGCCTTAAAGCTGCCATTAAGGGCAACACCGTTTCCATTGGTTACAAGTGGTAGGAAGTTCATAGCTTCCTGAAGAGTTAACTGTTTCATGTTTATTTTCTATTTACTTTTTAAAGAGTACGTGAATTTTTCTATTAGCTTTTTTACTGAATTATTTATGCACTTTTCAGTTCAAGTGATCCCCAACCTAATAGCCCAGATTCGTCGCTACCACCCCAACCATTCAGACCGTCACCTGACGGGTGAAAATCCATATTAGAAAGGTCATATCGTGGTGCAAAATCAACCGTTGCATTTAGTGCAGGGGTTTCAGTACACGGACAACCTAAGCCCAAAGCACGGGCAACGGCTTTTTTACCTGAAGTACTTGCTGTACTTTCAGATTCTACACCTGAACGTTTTGCCAGTACTGCAATAATTTCAAGACTTTGCGCTACTGCTACACCTACGAAAGTTCCCTTTGCCAAAGTTGAAAGAGAATCAGTTCCGTCAAGGAACATTGCACCGGCTGCACCTGCTAATACAAGCGCACCGCGTTTCATAAGAGCGGTATTCTCATCTTTTTTAAGGCTTGCTGTGTCTGTTGCTGTTGTCGGCTCGTGTAGGAAACCAAATGCAGCTTTTGAGACCATGCCACCTGCTACAACACCACCAGTCAATGCGATGGTGTCTTTCACTTTTTGTTCTGATGGTTTTTTGAATTTCATCGTTGTATAAAAATTTAATTATTTACTTTTTTTTGGTAGGCGTTGTAGCCTTTTTTGCTACCTTTTTCTTTCTAAGTGCGATAGCAGCTGCACCGAGTAATAAAAGCCCTCCGATTATTAACCCTTTGTTGTTTTTTGGTTCAGGTGTTGAATCGTCTGCTACTTCTCTTACTGTATTAGAATTATTGTTCGTGGTAGTTGTTGTAGACGTTGGAGGTGTTGTAGTCGGAGTTTCTACAACCGGAGTAGTAGCAACAGGCGTTGTTACTTGTGTAGTTGTTGCAACTGGTGTTGTTACAGTTGTACTACTGTTTGTAGGTATCGTAAACACAGGTAAGTTTGAGGTAGGAACTGCAACAGGCGTTGCAACGGTTGTTGTTGCCGGTGTTGATACAGGGTTAGTAACAATTGTCTTTACAGGTAGCTTAACATTTGCGAAATCAATTTGCGCAGTAGATGTTATGGGTGCGGCAATCCTGATTCCTTTTTTCCTGTAATTCTCACTTTTTACTGTAGTTACGATAGTACTCGTAAATAATACAGAAAAATCATAAATGTTTATATTGAATTCTATCGGCACTATTTCTACATCAAACCCAAGTGTTCCTATGCTCATCTGAACCGCTTTTACAATTGGATCAAGCGAAGTGTAAACAACATAACTTCTTTGTTCACGGGCCAACTGAGACAGACCTTCTACATCATCGACTAAATAATATGCGTTTAGTGCGTTGATTTTATTTAAGACTGCATTAAGTGCAATTAATTTGCTATTAAGTGTAGGAAGGTTTAACGCATTACCGACATCATCTAATAAGCTTTCAGCATAAAGAGTAAAATAAGGCAGCCAATTATTCAGAATTGCTTCTTCCAAGGCTGTAATATTGCCATCTTCAACACCACGTAATCCATTCATTCCAGACGTCCACTGTTCAATTTGATTTTGTACATATTGTGTGCCCTGTATTATATATCCTTTAAGTTCTGGAAATAAATCCCCTAAAAATCCAGCATCCACCTTTTTAGCTATCTTTGTTCCTATATAACCAACAGCTTTGGATGCCCACTTACCTATTTTACCCCAAAAGCCACCTAAACCCTGTTGAGGGCTATACGCTGCCAGCCCGCTATTTTTGCTTACTTCTAAATTCATACTACTTTGATTTTACTTTTGCTTTAGATTTTGATGCAGTTGCAACTTTATAGATGCCATAACCTACCGCAGAGGCTATCAGTACTTTGCCAACCGTTCCCAATGCGTTTTGTGAAACGTTATTATCTTTTTTTGTAAACAAATCAGCTTTTGTGATCATACTTTGGGCTTCAAGTTTCACGGCATCACCCGTAAACTTAATTGTGCTTATCGGTGTTTTTACTGTTGTTGCTGTCGGTGTTGTAGTTTGAGTAGGAGTAGGGTTATTAAAACTTGCAAGTGTCTGTGATAGACCTCCTAAAAACTGGAATATGTTGAAAGAAGTTTGGTTCTTTTTATCCTGTACGTATGGCGTGATCTCAAACCTTTTTATTTCAGTTGTGGTTGACTTCATTTTGATAGTAGCCAACTGTTTTACCGTTATTACCCCGGCAAAGCTTGTTTTTGTAAACCAACTGTCCGGCTTAAATTGTCCTTGCTGAACATTGCCAAGTGTTGTATAGGTAACATCAAAATATTGCTCCAGCCACTGAATGAAAGCAACCATTATTATATTGTAATACCATTGCCCTAAATCTCTATACGCTGCTGTTGAGTCTTTAGAGCATTTAGAATTCCAACTGTGTTTTGAATACGCTAAGGAATGCGCTTGTATCTGCTGCGTGTTTTTAAGCAGATCATTGATAAGGGCAAACAAATTTGAATTATTATTCCTTATAGCATCGTTAACGCTATAAAGTGCATCATCAAAGTACGGTGCAATGGCAGCAAGTGTTTTATCGAAGTCGGTCATGTCGTGTACACCACCGATGCAGCTTGGAGCCCATCCGTTTGAGAACATACTTTTAACCGTGGAAAGTGATATACCTAATCCCTGTCCTGAACCTGCATGAACAGCCCCTCTAAGTGCGTAATGTTGTAAACTCATTTTTAAATCGCTTTTTTGGATATACATTGGTTCATTCATCGTTGCAACGGTTCCATCAATGGTGTAATGGCCTTTAGATAGGCTTCCCGTTTTTTGGTCAACCGGGACAACGATATAGACGTGTGTCCACATTTCAGGCATAAAGCCGGGCTGTTTGATCTGCCTGATGTAATGTGTCAAACCCAGGTTCGTTAAGATACTACTGGCAATGATGGAATAACTTTTGCAGTCTATACCATCATATCTGACTTTCCAAGAGCAGGAAGGACTACGCAGATACTGGATAGCCTTATCGGCTTTATACTGGAAATGATCATATACAAAACCGTAAATAGCGGCACACGTTTCTTTTAATGAACTTTTTAAAAACAAAGGAGCAATAGCAGCTGTATCAATAAGGCTAATCTTTACCATTTCTGCCATTTCCTTTACAGAGAGGTCTGTCATGCCTTTTCCGACATCTTTACTGGTGCAGTTACTTGGTGGTATCAGCTTATCGTACTGTTTACCGTCTTTTATTTTTCGCCAAAGAAGTGCATCTATATCGCTCATTGTTTCCTAATCAGGATACAAAGGTTATAGCGTTGCAATTGTGTGATTTAAGTTTTGTGAGGATTACTAAAGATTCGTTAACTTTCGTAAACTTGTGTAAGGATTGGTTAACTTTCGTTGCAACAATCATTGCAATAGACGTTGCATAAATAGTAGAAATATGACTGAAAATTATATTGTGGATATTGACACTAAAGGAAATAAGCACTACCTAAATCCGGTATATATTGTAGAATTGGTGCAAAAAAAAGATTATTGTTTAGTTATTACCGTTGCGGGAAAATGGAGATCAAGGTCTACAGCCGACCATATAAGAGAGGTAATCGATAGCTATTGATGTAATTGGTAGAATGGTAGAGCAATTGTTGGCTCAAGTGAAAGAAAAATATACGGTTATCGAGATTTTATAAAAATTACATTTAATCAAGTATTTAATCATAAACCAATACTTAAACTGAAAAAAAAAGCCCCTCTGGTTATCAGAGGGGCTTTTGTAAATTAAGCTAAGTAGAAAAATAACCAAATCAACCACCAATTTATCATCTTAACTTAAAAGTGATCAAATATATGTAAGAAATTTAATAAAACATTATGTTTTTACAAAGTTAGATTAGTTATTTTTGACTAGAGTTTACAAAATCACACCTAAATATTATAAAATTATGCATACTAATTCTCTATTATTAATAGACGATGATATCGATGATAGGGATTTATTTCACAGTACAGTAAAGGAAATATCTCCTGAAACCGATTGTAAGCAATTTTCAAAAGTAGCAGATGCTTTGTTTTACCTAGAAAACACTGAAACACTTCCAAGAATTATTTTTTATGACTTGGGCACACCCTTATTAAACAATATAGGATTCTTAAATGATATAAAAAAAAATCAAAAATTAAAAAATATCCCTATTTACGTCTATTCAACTTCCTTTATAATTAAATTGATGGAAAGCGATCTGATAGGTCAAGTGAACGGTTATCTTTTTAAGACAACTAATTTTTTGGAATTTGAAAAGGCTTTACGTGAAATAATTAAAGTTCAATAGTATGAATCTTTTCTATTTGTTTCTTTTTGTATTCAATGATTCTTTTAAGCCTAGCAATTTCCTGTTTGTGCTCAATAAAGCTTGTGAGCGTGAACAGTAATACTTTTTTAGCAGTCTTAATTTTATACTCCGCTGCAATGGCTTGTAACGCTTTCAGTTGACCGGGAGTAAACAGCCGGATATATGCACTATTCTTTATCATGTCCTTGAAAAGTCGATTTTTTAAGTATTGTATTAGGTTTTACTCTACGAAAAGTGAAAATTGTATCTCTACGGAACCCCATCTTTTTACCTGACTTTCTGACTTTGAAATAAACAATCTTTACCGGCTTCAATAATTCAATGGTATCGTTTTCCTTTGTTACGTACTTGTCGCCCCGTCTAAGAGGTGTACTATGTACTTCGTATATACTATCAAACCATTTCTGATTTAATTGCGCTACTGATGCCATAGTGGCTAACAGTAGTATGTTATATCTGATGTAAGTGAGGGTAATCATAAAATTACTTTCAGTTGATTGAATATTTGAAAGGCGATCTCTGGTACTATAGAGTTCCCAAGTCCGTGTATTCTTTGTTTGTCCAATTCAAAGGAAAACCCATCATCCATTCGTACATTTGAATAGTCTGATTGGCTGTTAAACCGTTTAAGTGGAATTGATACAGGGATTTGTCCTGATGCTTCTTTTGGAAATATCTTTTGTAAGATTCCACCTTTTTTAAGATTATCTTTCCATCTGCCGCACTGGGAGTAGGCCACACCATAAACTCTTTCTCGTAAGTGCGGAAATCCGAATTGGGTAGCATAAAACAATCTCCATTCACAGTCATACCTGAGCTCGGAAAGATCGCATAAGACGTGTTCGAATCCTCTACTAAGGAGCATTGAGCTGTTTTCAAAGATGATTGCATCAGGTCCAATTTCCCCAACCAAACGGGCGTAGTGTTTCCATAGCCCCGATCGTTCGCCTTTGATCCCTTGTGCCCCTCCATACTTTTTACTGGTTTGTGCAATGGAGATGTCTTGACATGGGAATCCTCCTGAAATAATATTAACTTTTCCTGCATATTGTTTTCCATCAAAATTTTCAATAAGCCCAAAACTTTTGGAGTTTGGGAATCTTAATTTTAGTAATTCACGTTTATAATCTTCAGCTTCGCAATGAGCTAAATTTTTTATGCCAGCTCTTTGTGCTGCCAGGTCAAATCCACCTATGCCAGTAAAAAGAGATATGTGTGTTAACGTTTTCATTAGTCGAGTTTTTTAAACCATCCGAAGTGGCGTTCATTAATTTCAATCGTGATATCGCTTACACTGGGATCATCATTTTTCCTGAATGTGATGTTGATGCCGTTATCTAAAATCAAGGTTAAGTGTCTTTCGTCAACTTCCGTTGCAACGTTTTCAATTAGTAGATTGTAGGTAAGAGGGTAAGGTTGATTGATGTTAGAAAAATCATTAAGGTTAAGCACGATTGATGCTTCAGTAATGATGCTGATATTTGTCGATGTGGGAAACCATCGGGATTGATAATTTCCTATAAGCCAATCCGGGATTATATCCTCAGGTTCGGCAGTAACTGGCTCCGGTAGGGGTGTTGCAACTGGATCAGTATCTGTACTTGAACAGGCTGCAATAATTACTAAGATGATAATAAAATATGTTTTCATACTCATTGAATTAGTTCTTTCGTCCAGTGCCACCCGGTTATATAACCTCGTTGAGAAATGTATTTTACCTCTTGGCCTAGAGAAGCAGCATAGAAGTAATGCGGTTCACATTCTATTGTCGTTGTATGGCCATTGCCAAAAACAACAAGTAAATAGCTATCATCCTTTTTGATATCCTTTGCAGCCTGTCTACTCATAGTCGGGTTCATTTCTGCTTCATGTTGCTTTTCTACAACATATCCGGTTACTATCTCAGGCGATCCGGCAAAGCGGTCAAGGAATATGAAAATTGCAGTAGCTGCTATAATGATTATTGTGGTAATTTTTAAACTAGATGTATTCATAATTATTAGTGTTTTCGTTAGTTATTTTGAGTAAAAATCTATTTTAAGACGGTTTCTCACCAAAGTGGTGTATCTATCCATTCCACACTCCAAAACTTTATTAAAAAGCTTTATTTTAAGTTCTTCATCTCCGATGTATTGAGAAACTTCATTTGCGGAACATATTCCGGCACGCTTGTACTTGTTGATCTTCTTTCCGTCAATGATTTCAGTACTGACGTATTCCGATATGTGTACATTGAAATATTTATTGATTTCTGCGTGCAGTGGGTTGTCAGATTTAACGGCAGGCATTATCTAAGTTTCCACATTGCACAGAGAGAAAAACCGATAATGAGGCAGACCGTAGCCCAAAAGGCCATATAGGGATTGTCGCAAAGCAAATAGCTTGCATAAACAGTAACCGCTACCATTGCAACGGTAACAATGAGTTTCATAAAATTTAGCATAGTCATGGTTAAAGGGTTTTATTAATGATTAATTAGAATTGTCTAATAAATAATTAGAGTTTGTAACCTACCGGTACATCAAATTCCTTTACAAAAAGTGTCAGTTCTTTTGCCCTGATGTTCTTGACGAATTTTGCCTTATCGATGGGTAAACCTCGCGTATCAGCAATAATTTGATTAATGCTTTTGCGTATCATATCAGCTGTATAATTGCTTTTCAGATACCAGTTCATTAATTCCGCTTTAGTTGCACATTGCGGTAGTGGTTTTAGAGTGATTTCGCGAGTGTCCATATAGTAAGGGGATGATCGGTTGATAATATTTTAGTGTGCTACAGGGATAATGCTTTTAAGTTTTTGGTCGATAATGTTTTTATATTTTTCGGCAACATTTTTTTGGTATTGAGTTCGTTCCGCTCGTTGCCAGTAGCAGCATTTCATTAAAACAGAGGCTTCGTTTAGCTTGAAAGTCATTGTGAAAAATGCATTGTCGTTTTCAAGTTTGTTCCGTAGCTTGATCCAAAGTGCATGAGCGATATCTACAGCTATGATTGCATTTAAAAATTCATCAATAGTCCAAAAGTGATATCCTAAGCGTTGTATTTCTGCGTACTGTTCCAACTCTTGTTGCAACACTTCTAAATCTGCACGCCTGATTTTCTTTAGCTGTATAGTTTTCATTTGTACTCTTCAATTAGTTGTTTGGTTTGGTTATCGTAAAACTGAATGCACATTACTTGCGACATTTCCGGCTTACCTTTTATCCGGGAGAGCATCTTTTTTATTATTGTCGTATCACTCACACCGTTTCCGGGTTCATCAAATTTTGCAAGGCTATACCAGGTTATATTTTTCTGTTCTCCTTTGGTCAGTGCAACCATTTTGATACGAGCGGTGTTCTTATCGAATATTGGCATAGCTATAAATTGTAATTTGGTTTAAGGTTTCTGAGGCTTTCAAGAGTACCACGCAATGAATTGTAGTACTGGATTGGTAGATTGTTCTCTACGTAGTCAACTAGCCAGTGGAAGTCCTTTTTGTTTTTCATAAACAGGCCTATGGCATTTTCATACTTTTTTGAATTATTGATTTTTTCCAATCGTTCAGCTGCTTTGCGCTCTGTCTTACGTTTTTTAAGTGGCATTTCAGCCATGTACTTAGAATGGCGTTCCCAACGCTTTGAGGTATATTCAAAGCCAATTTCTTTTTTGTTTTTACGGGTAAAATCGAAGTATACAGATGGGAATGAAACTGAAACTTTCACGTTTGGCCTTGCAAACCATTTTCGGGCATCTTCGAGCCTCCAACGTAATTGTGTAATATCTTCGTAAACAACATATTTGTTGAAAGGGATGTTGTCTTTAGTAAGCCACTTGTAATTTTGATACAGGTTTATTGCATTTTTCCAACTGCCTATGTAAGCATTGCTGAAGCGGTAAAGTTTTGCTGCTGATTTAAAGAAATCCTGCAATATCAGTTCCCTGTATTCATGGCGGGTAAGTGTGCCGTTATAGGCTTCTTGGAATAACAGGCGTTTATCGATGGGGATATAGTCAATGAAATGCCCGGAAGCAAGTTTTATAGCAAGATCCTGCGGATGCATTATGAGCGCGCGGAGCTTATCGCTCATAGTTTCTGAAACTTTAACATTTTCGGCCGCGGCCCCCTCAGTTTGATTTTCTTCATTGCCCCCGGTGTTCTTGTCTAAAACGTTCTTGTCACATAAGGCCGTTGCCAACGGCAACACCTTTCTATCAGAATCAGGCGTAGCCGATTCCCTTTTCTTATATTCTGATAAAGATGTTCCAGTACTCTCTTTGGAATTCGGTAAAACTTTCCTCTTAGAAAGGCTAAGGAGTTGATTTTCAGCGCAAGCAAATTCATCAGTATGGAGGTCGAAAATCACTAAAATAGAGGGCGATATGTGCGTTTTAACGCCTCTTTTCGGCCCACAGTAGACCTTATCTATTAAAATCCCTGCTTCTTGCAGACGCGCTCTGTGATTGCGTACAGTCTTGTTACAAATGGGTAGGCTCATAATATCGTTGTCACGCTTGATAGTAGTAACCTGCCATGCATTAATTTCCAATGGCTGAATGGGGCGAAGTTCCTGCTGTGCGAAATGCTCTCGCTGCTTATTTCTACGCATAAGCTGCCTGTTGTATAAGTATAGGATATGTTGGAAAACCTGCTCTGTAAAAGGCTTAATTTTTTGGATGCGACGTTTCGCTATAAAACGGCTGTAAAGGTCACCGGCCTTGTCTACTTCTTCGTTAAATTCCCAGTTGTTTTTATCGGCAAAGCGTAAGACAAAATTTATTAAAATTTGCTGCTGATACTCAGCAAGTTTATTTTTTTCTTTGTATATTTGAACACTTGCGTTATGCTTATCAATCAGGTGGTTAGCTTCAGCTACTTTCTTATTGTATATAGATACTGCGCGACGATAATTGTCCATTGTCATTGCGAAAGCTTCATCTTTTACAGATGGTAGAAAGGCTTTAACGACATTATCATTTTGGGTTATATTAGCGTTCTGTTTTGACAGCTGCTCAGGTTGGTAGCCAGGTATAGCAGCTGTCAGATCCAGTTCCGCAATAGTCCTTGTTTCTTTATTTCTCATAATTCTAAACGTTTGGCTTTAGCCGTTACTACTGTTAGCATTGATGGATGCACCATACTTGGTCTGAAGTCGGTTATTTCGTTTATGTAGTAATAGATATCTATTACGCTGCCACTATCAGGGCCAGTCTTTTTCATCGTTGTACAACAATGAATTCTATCGCCTTTATGCACGATCCTGTCCTTTGCAACGGTAAATTGAATAGTTGGGTTTGTTACCCATTCCTGCGGAGTAAGAGGGTATTTATGCAGGGTAACATCATCAGGGTTCTTAAATGTCTGCATGAGTTTTTGTTTTAATGTTTTCTTTAAAATTTTAACCTATCCGAAGCGGACAGCCCCCAAGCCGTCCGCAACATCAAGGGACATTAGAGCTTAATTGCTCCCGGTATCGTTAATTCAATAAAATTTTAGGTGTAGAAAGCGTTATCTTCAGTTGAGATAAAGCCATTTCAGAAAACATTCCCTTTACAGAAATACCGGGTGCAGCGAAGCACTGGAGTATTGCATTTCTGTTTGCCTCCATGTTGGTATTGTCTTTAAAGTCTATTAGCAGGGTTGTAAATGAACCTTGCGGAGTGCCGGATATTACACCGGCAACGCAAGGCAGTTTTTCCAGTTTAGTAACTGATTGTTGAATAAGGGTAGGGAGGTGGTGTAACACTGGCATACGGCCAGCGTTAGGTACGAAATTGATCAAATTCATAAATTGTGGTTTTGGTTAAAGGGTTGCAACATTCGTTGCGTTGTTTTTGTTATATATCTGTTAACGATTGGTTATCATCAAAAAAAACAGTACTTTTGTTTCTTAATTCATAAACACCTGTTACCGCAGGGTTTATGGTTAAAGGGTAGGTGTGGGTGGTACCACACCTTTTTTTTTTTTATACTATCTTCAGATTACTTTTTAATCGTTGATTTCTTCGCTGCTTCATTAGCGGTAAAATAATATCGGTACATTCTGCAACAGTCCATACTTTATTTTTTTTGGTTGATTTTATGGTTTTTGGCTCTTTAGCTTTCTCCATCATAGCATACAATCGTTCTTTCTCTCCATCCGGGAGGGCAAGAAAAATATTGTATGCAGTTTCAGCGAGAAGCATAGAATTTTCTTATTAATAATTAAACTGGCATGATTTTTAGTTCTCCTGAATTCGCATCGTTTTGTGGAAGAGGAGAAAGGGAATATGTCTTTATAAAGAGAATACTTTTGATAGTGGATTCAGATAGATTGAACTCATCTGATAAAAGCGGATAGGTTTCTCTACACGTCATTAGTTTCTTTAATTCATTGTAGCGTTCAAGAACCTTTGCGTTTCTACGCGCTTTCTTTTCTTTAGTACTCTCTTTCAACTTTGCCATAAATAATAATTGTCTATATTTATACAGACAAATGTAATACAAATTGTTTTAATAATTACAATTTGTTGTTTAAAAAATAACAAAAAGTTGTATGGATAACTTTATAGGTTTGAATATCAAATATTTATGTGATAAGAATTTGTTGTCGCAAAAGGATTTTGGAGAAATATTTGGCATTACTCAAGCTGGAATTAATACATACACGAGTGGGAGAAGTAATCCCAGTGTGGAAAATATTCAAAAAATATGTAAGCACTTTGCTATTACTCTAGATTCGTTTATCAATGAAGATTTATCAAAGATCACGAATAATGAGACTACAACAAAATCAGATTCATTTGTAGAGCCACAACCGGGGGGTATATATGGCGATAAAGATAAAATTATAGAAGCGCAAGCTGAAACAATTGAAACTCAAAAAAAACATATAAATACCCTTGAAAAACTGGTTGAAACCTTGGAAGAAAAACTGTCTCAAGCTTCCTGATTAACTGGACTGTTTACAAATCCGAACCACCTTGAAAGAAATACACTACTACATATAACGAGTATTAACCAATAACCATTAATAATTATTAAAACATGAAAAAAATTTTTACGCTTATTGCTCTAGCAGCATCAGGTCTAGTTTGTGCGCAAACAAATGACACAATTCACAAGAATACAATTTCATTAAATGGAATGTATTCAGAACCGGGACAAATAGGCTTATCTTATGAATACTATAAGTATAACTCCCGTTCTACAAATAAAGCCTTCATCGCAAATCTTTCATATGGCGTTATGAATTATGATGCAGATATTGTAGATGTTGATGGAACAGGTTTTGTAATTGAATTAGGAGGTAGAAAATATTTTAACACATCACAGAAAGGGCTTTATAGTGCTAACTATTTATCTTATGGAAACATTAAATTTGATAAGGATACTCCTTTTGGAAATTTCGACGGTACTTATAGCTACTTCTCTTTCTTTGCTCCGGAAATAGGTTATAAAATCAAACTAGGCGGTATCTCTATTGATCCATACATTGGAGGTATGTGGAAAATCGAAGTTAAAGGAAAAGGAGATGTAGACAACAACAACACCGATGAATGGGTACTTCGAGGTGGTTTAAGAGTTGGTTATAGTTTTTAAATATTGTGCAGGAATATAAAATCTATGCAGCGAAACATTCTGATATTAGAACCGGAAAGGTTTGGAATACAGAAGGACTTGGTAGCAATCTTATCAAGATAAAAATTAAGCACAAAAGTATTATAGTTTCTAACAGAAGAATTGATGATAATTTTGAAAGGATTTTTTTTGGAGAATTTACTGAAAAAATTAACGGAAAACCTAAAGAGGAATCAAAGAAAAAATTTGATGAAAATTCTCTTGTAATCGATGAATACTACAGGCTGAGACTTAACATTGATACAAGTAAAACATATAGAGCTGAAATTAAACCTGTAAGGAAATTCGATATTTACTCACAATTAAGATATTTATGGCAGCATCCTGATGATGTAGTCAGAATTACATTTTGGTTAGCTGTTGCAAGTATAATAATTTCAATATTTGGAACTGATATTCGCAATTTTTTAGAATGTTTGTGGAATTTAGCTCATTGTATCTTTAGTGTTAAGTGTACTTGTAATTAATAGAGATATTAGACTTTTATGAATACAAATCTGAATACGTTTGGTGAAATTGTGGGTTTGTAAAATATTAATAATCAATATATAAATATATCGCTTTAAAGCAACTTATAATTGTGGTTCCGAAGGTCGGGGGTTCGAGACCCCTCATTCACCCCTAAGTCAGGAGCCCTTCAGAAATGAAGGGCTTTTTTGTTTTTGATTGTTTTCACAATCTTCAAATATTTAAATCTTATGATTGTGATATTTCCTGTAATAATCGTACTGGCGATTCTGATACTTGTGAGGGTTTTAATGCCTGATTTGTCTAAACTCAAGTACAGTAAAGATTTTCAAACTCAAATTGAAACCTTCAATTTAAAAGAAGGTGATGAACTCGATTTGATATTGCCTAAAAACAGATTCGAAGTACAGGTCTATGTGCGTGGGAATAAAGATCAAGCGGGTAAACTTGCAGTGTCGCGGAACGAAAAGCTTTATAAAAAAGCTGAAAAAGGAATCATCAAAGCGAAACTTATCTCTACTGAAGATGATAATTTGAGAATTGAATTCTTTGAAAAGGTTTCACAAGCCTAATCTTACTTATACTTCATTTTCTCTTCTTCCAGATCAATGTAGTGCAGGTATTTTCGAATTAATTCCTCATCAATATCTTGTTTCTTCTTGTTCTTTTCTAATAACAGCTTACGTTGCTTGTCGAGAACTTTAGTGTAAATAGCTTTTATGTCTTCCGGCATGGCAGATTCCTCTTCATTTAGGCTTAGTTGTGCTTCCCACTGGCTGCTAAGACGCTTTAGATGCGGGCTATCATTAAGCTTTTCTTTATAATGTTCTTCTATATATTCCATAGAAATTTTTGCCAGGGCCTTGCGAAGATGATTTTCAGTTTCTTCTTCCGGGCGATAGTCGTTGTAAACGGTGTGGCTAAGTTTTTTTATGATATATGGTAATGTCAGTCCTTGTATTAAAAGGGTTGCTAATATTACTACGAAGGTTATGTATAATATAAGATTACGATGAGGAAAAGGCGAACCGTCACTTAGTGTCAATGGTATTGATAATGCTGCTGCCAGCGAAACTACCCCGCGCATCCCTGTCCATCCTAATATAAATGGACCTTTCCATCCGGGATTCCTGTCGGCAACCGTAATAAAGTGGCTGGCAATTATGGTTGTAATAACTGCTCCATAGGCGGCGATTATTCGTCCAATAATCAACACTGCTGTTATAAGCAGCCCGTAACCTGTAGCTTGGTACAGACCAATGCCTTCGGTTTTTAAGGCGTTAACTATTTCAGGTAGGTCAAGTCCAATGAGCATAAACACCAGCCCGTTTAAGACAAACACTATGCTTTGCCAAACATTTTCAGCGCTTAGCCTCGACGATCCCGTTAAGAAATGATGCCTGAAATAAGAGAGGAACAATCCACCGCTTACGACAGATAAAATTCCTGAACAGTGAAATTCTTCCGCAACTATATACATGGCATATGGTGCAACAAACGTTAATATGATATCCATGTTTACGTCGGTGGGTAGGTATTTATGTAATTTTTTAAAGATTAGTCCGGTTAATAGTCCAATTCCTGTACCCCCAACTACCATCCATACAAAATTTAGCGCGGCTTCCTGCCAGATAAATTGTCCAGTAGCAACAGCAATAAGTGCAAAACGTAATATAATAAGTGATGAAGCATCATTTAACAGGCTTTCACCTTCCAGTATTGATGATAATCTTTTCGGTCCTTTGATGAATTTAAGTATAGCTCCGGCACTGACAGCATCGGGAGGCGAAACGATACCACCAAGCAGGAATCCCAGTGCTAGTGAGAATCCCGGTATGAAACTGTTGGCAACTACAGCGACTGATATTGCGGTCAGGAACACCACTACAAATGCAAAGCTGCATATTATCCTTCGCCAACGCCATAGTTCTTTCCATGATATTGCCCATGCGGCTTCGTATAATAAAGGAGGAAGGAAAATAATAAAGATTAGTTCCGGGTCAATTTTTAATACAGGTATACCTGGTACAAAACTTATCAATAAGCCGGTAATAACTAATAATACAGGGTAGGCAACCCTAATGCGATTTGCTAGCATTATGATTAGTACGATTATTAATATGATGATAAGGTAGAAGGGGAAGTGTTCAAGCATCTTAATTTGGTTTATATAAATTTATAAAAAAAGAATTCATTGTGGCTTCCTGTTAAATATGTCTTAACGAGCTATTTTAACATTTACTGAAAATAGTATCTTTAGTGTGTAAAATTTAGAATTATGGCTTTTGATTATGAAGATATAGAGAAGCGTTTTGATTGTGCTTGTAAAAATGCGGTTAATGAATTGTCTAATCAATACAAATCGGTTTATCTCGAAGGAGGTCCGGGAAAGCTTGGTGCTTTCCTTGAATTGATACAATTACAGTTTGATCAGGTTGAAGCGACTTTTGTTAGGGAAAATGAGCTTCATGCAAATCCTGAAGCACTAAAGCGAATAAAAGCTATCGCTAAAGGGTATGCTAGAAATTGTCTGGATGAGTATGGTAAGATTTCTATTTAAGTAAAATTCCCATTGTTGAAAGGGCTATGTGAAGAATTTTGCTAAAATTAAGTTGAATTTTATAACTCTCTTTCTTACATCGTGAATTTATTTTGCCCTCCAATTTAACCAAAACAGGGGTAAACAATAATGAATTCAAAATTCAGTGAACTAAAAGACCTTTTAGAGGCAGCATGCCGTGATGTACATAAAGATTTCTTAACCAGATTTAATAATGATACCTATATATCTGCAGGTGGTGCTAAACTTGAAGCTTTTATAACAGAACTGCAAAAAGAATATGAGAGTATCGCAGTTTCTTTTTTGCAAAAACACGGTTTTGAGAAAGATGCAGATGCTAAAAAGAAGGTTTTAGCAATTATTAAAGCCTATGCAAAACGGTGTATTGAAGAGTTTAGTAAAATATAATCTATATAATAGGTTTAGAGTATCCCGCTCCGGCGGGATTTTTTGCATCTATATATAAGAGTTATTTCCTGCTATTCGATTATCTGCCTCCCTCGCCGCGGCGGGTCCGGCATCCTGCCGCTTCAATCGGGTCTGCCTGCTGGGTAGGCAGGGCTAAGAAACCCGGTTTTGCTGCATATTTTT
>NZ_QQAR01000014.1 GCF_003350375.1 Flavobacterium sp. AG291
AATATTTGATTCACTAAAGTACTGAGATATGCGATGCCTTTTTCATGCCTGTTGGTGACTCTAAAAATGTGTTTAGTCATGAGAATTTCTTTTGGAAGTAATAATTAAAAGTTTAATGTATTATAGTAGCTGTAACACCTTGGGCGTGCCATCATGGTGCTCTCTTCATTTCCGCATTTGTGGCAGACGTTCTCTTCGTAAAATGGGTTTTAAAAATTAGCCTATGTCTAGTAGCAATTGTAACAATATGGTGCTGCGGGTTCGTAAGGGATTGAGGTTTCACAACGAATACAAAAACCAGTTTTAACCCGTGCAGTCCGATGTGATTTTTGGATTTCAAAATTCCTTTCAGGTTTTGTAAATCTGTTATTAAAAATTTTTTAATCCGCAGATTGCAAAATTGATTTTACTTCAGAAGTGGCTTTTTGATAAAGTCTTGAATCGCTTTCTGAATCTATCAGTATGTCCGTTTCACGGTTATTCTTTTCGGAGAATTGGTACATATTCATTGAAGTTATTACCATACTATTTTTATTATAGTAACACTTCGCATGTAGATTTTCAAAGTAGTAAAGTTCTATACCGTTAAGTTCTGCAATTAGAGCCTTTTCGTTGGAGTGTAAATCTTCTTTGCCATAAATGATTTTGATTCGTACACGTCGGTTAGAGGCATCTTTGAGTCGCTCAAAAAATGTTTTCGAAATCTGTAGATAAGGAGATACCAAAACAAGTTCATATTTGCTTCGATAATTATATTTTCGATATAGTGAGAAGCGCCATTTGTTGTTAGGAACTCTGCTATGGTAATAAGGTGATTGGTCAATTCTGCAATTTTATAAATAGAAAATGGATTAACCAAATTACAATATCCTAGTCAAAATTTACCCTTAATTGTTTTTATCCTCTGAACCGTATTACATTAGTTTGAAGCATAGAAAAGGCTGTGGTCGATTGCCTTGTCCGCGGCAATGGCAAGATGCCCCGTTGTCGGACAACGGCATCTTGCTGCCCCATACTCCGGAGTCGTGGGGGGGACACTGATATGCTTTACAGCTGTTGAATCAATGAAAGGATATTATGGAGGCTGAAGACAACAACCGTAAAAGGCGTATCTATGTGGGCCTTACTGACAAAGAATTTACTACCCTTGAAAATCACTTCAAGAATACTACCTGTCGCAGCGTAAGCGACTATGTGAGGCACTGCTTATTCAGCAAACCAATCACCACCCTCACAAGGGATGCTTCAGCTGATGAAGCCATCATGCAAATGAGCCCCTTAACCGCGAGCTGAATGCTATTGGTAACAACTTTAACCAGCTGGTCAGGAAGATAAATGCAGCGTCACAAGCAGCTGAAATTAAAGGTTTGCTTCTTTTTGACAGCCAAAAGAAAGCAATGTTCTCTAAGATTAATGAGGTAAAAGAACAACTTCAAAAGCTTTCTAAAAGATGGTTGCAATAATCAAGACTAGGCATTCTATCAGGTCGATGCTTAACTACAACGAAAAGAAGATTAAGGAAGGCAAAGCAGAATGCATTTGCCAGGGAAATTATCCTGTGGATGCCGAGAAGTTAACCTATTCAATAAAGCTGAATCGACTTGACAAGCAATGCAAGCTCAATGAGAATGTGAAGCGCAACACGGTTCATATCTCACTGAACTTTGACCCCAAGTGAGGCAAGCCTGCCTAAAGAAAAATTATTGGAGGTAGCAGGGAATTATATGGATAAGATTGGTTTTGGAAATCAGCCATATTTAATCTATCAACATCACGATGCAGGGCATCCTCATTTACATATTACAACCACTAATGTAATGGAAAATGGAAAGCGGATTGCCATGCACAATATCGGCAAAGACATATCGGAACCGGCACGCAAGGAAATTGAAGAGGTCTTCAATCTTGTAAAAGCGGAGAACCAAAAAAAGAAGGAATACAAACCAGAGGCTGTTTCAGCAAGAGTCCAATATGGCAAAACAGAAACTAAAAAAGCAATTGATAATGTACTAAACTTTGTAGTAAACAATTATAAGTACACAAGCCTGCCAGAACTAAATGCAGTGCTAAAACTGTACAATATTGAAGCTGACAAGGGAACAGGAAATTCTAGGGTTGCGAAGCATAATGGATTGCTGTACCATGCACTTGATTAAAAAGGAAACCGCATTGGCGTTCCAATAAAGGCCAGCATGTTTTTATGATAAGCCAACATTGAAGAATCTGGAAAAGAAATTTATTGTCAATGAGATAAAGCGGCAACCGGATAAAGCCAGGATCAAAACTTCGATTGACTCAGTTTTTCTAAATGGTAAAATTATTATTCTGCCTCAACTTTTGAGGCAACTTCAAAAGGAGGGTGTTGATACAGTCTTGCGTCAGAATGCCGAAGGGTTGGTGTATGGTGTTACATTTGTTGACCATAAGACTAAATCTGTTTTTAATGGGAGCAGCATAGGGAAGGATTATAGTGCGAAAGGATTGCAGGATATGCTAGTAATGAAACAAGAAAAGGTTGGACAGGAAATCGATTATTCGCGAAAAGAATTAACTGATGTTTTGCATGAGCATAGTGCCTCTATGGGGATAAAAGGTCTGACTAATTTTTTGGACATTTTAATGAGGGTGGAGAATAATTTTGATGATGTGTACAAAGAGCTTAAAAGACGAAGAACGAAAAGAAGTCAAAGATAATTATTTTAATCCACAGAAATATTAGAAAACTATAGGATTGCAGTAAACTTGCAGTTTTGAATAAGTTTTACATTTTATTTTTTTTCCCTTATTGTAGTTGTGGAAATAGCTGTAAAATTCCCTCCATCCATATTTCGTAAGATTATTTTTATATTTTTGTATCAAAATCAATCTGCCATGTTTAAATATTTTAGTGTAATTATTTGCCTGTTTTTTTTTAATACAATTTCTGCGCAATCGGATGTCGTACCTAAAATTCAAAGCCCAAATGCTGCTGCTATTGACAAGTATGGAGAAGTTCCTGTAAATTTATTTACGGGTTCTCCCAGAATTTCTATACCGTTGCATACCATTGTGTCTGGATCAATAAAATTACCAATTAGTTTAAATTATCATCCGGCATCTGTAAAGCCTAATCAACATCCTGGATGGGTTGGTCTAGGATGGAATATAGAATGCTATGGAATAATTTCACGCACTTTAAAAGGAAAACTTGACGAATTTGGGGGGAGTACAAGTGAAGGAGCTATAGTTCCATATTATCCGAATGCATCTTCGCAAATATCTGGAAGTGAAAAAGTAAATAACACTACTGATTGGTATTCGTCATCAGCACTTCATAATTACTATACTTTACAACCCGGAGAAGCTGTAGACACAGATGTAGAAGCGGATGAATTTACATTTAATTTTTTTGGACATAGTGGTAAATTTTATTATGCTGGCCCAAGTTTGGGATGGGTAGTAATATCAAACGAAAATATAAAAATTGAAATGGATGGCTTTCTGGAGCCAACTCAGATTATCGCTGAAATAAATCAATATACACCCAGCTATACACTTGGGTACAATGAGGCTACTTTACAACCTAGAATGTTTCTTGGTTTTACACTGACCATGGAAGACGGAAGCAAATATACATTTGGAGGAAGTGATGCAGTAGAATTTAGTTCCCCTTACGGAGCAGCACCATTTCCTGGTGTAAGGGCAGATTCATGGCTTCTTAAAAAGGTAACCGATGTTTATGGCAATACCGTTAACTTTCAATATAATCGAGATTATATTAACTGTGCGCTTTCCGGCACTTTTATAAACAAATACGCCACTTGTGTAACTAATGGAGGGTTATCCCAAAGCGGATCTGAATTTAGTTTTCAGCCTGTCAATATGACGAAACTATCTGGTAGTTATATTTTTCCAATGTATTTGCAGAAAATAACCTCTAGTACCGAAACAATCCAGTTTTTAAGTTCTGTAGCTCAAAACATTACCCGATATACTGATCTGCAGCTCAATCCTTGGAATCCTCAGGACCCTAACTTAACCTTAATTGACAAAAACATTGCTAACCTGCAGTGGAAAAAACTTGATAATTTTGTGGTTAGGAATAACAATAATCTTAGCGGCGCATATGTAAGATCTTATAATTTCGGATATATAAGCTCACCTATTCAACGACTTACTCTTGGAAGCTTCCAAGAAAGTACAGGAGGACCTAATTCTAAACATTATACATTTAGCTATGACGCATTAGAAACTCTGCCTGGTTTTAATGGTAATTATACGGATCATTGGGGTTTTTACAACAATATTGACATTACTGGTGCATCAGCATCACAAATTTATAATCTTAAAGAACCCAATCCAACATATACTATTAAAGGACTTCTCAATAAAATAAGGTATCCTGCCGGAGGATATACAGAATTTACATGGGAGGCTAACTCTTATTCAAAAGTAGTTTCAAATGCCCGTAATTCGCTTGCATCAATTACAGGTTATGCTGGTGGGGGCAGGATTAGAGAAGTGAGAAATTATAGCGCGACAGGTCAATTGTCAGATAAGAAAAATTATTATTATGTGACAGGCTATTCTTCCTCGACTAATCCTTCAACTCTTTCATCAAGTGGTGTATTAAATGGTACACCAAGGTATAATTTTTACAGTCCTAATAGAGTGAGCTATACAGGCGCTACTACTGTGACGTATGGAGAGACAAGTCTTTACACTGCAGCCAATTACAGCTACAGTGGAGGTTCACATATAGGCTATAATGAAGTGACAGAAGTAAATGCCGACGGCTCTTACACCAAACATTATTTTACAAATTATGGTGTTGATATAAATGGAGTCAGTCACTTTGACCAAGCACCATTAGGAAGTATTGGATGGATTACAGGAGATGATCCATATATGCCATTTTCATCACTTGAATTGGAAAGAGGATTTGAAACAGCTGTGTTTGATTATAAATCAAATAATATTTTGTTGCGAAAAAAAAATATCTTCTTTAGGACAGATTTAGGCAGGTTTAATGAATTTGTAAAACAGATAATTTTTACAAACTCTTATGGATGCAATGTCGGTAGTGCTCTTCAATTCGTAGCTTCTAATAAGATCTTTAAGTATAATTATTATCCTGTAAAAACTGAGCTTACCACTTACGATTCTTCGGGTAATAATCCTGTAGTTGAAACTAAAACTTTCACATATAATAATTATAACCAGTTAGCAAGTGAAACTGCCAATACATCTGTAAGTAATGAAAATGAGATTGTTAGATACTACTACCCTAACGATCTCCCAACCGACCCACAAATGTCTACACTTATAACTGCCAATAGGATAAATTCGGTCATACTTACCGAAACCTATCGTAATACACAAAAACTTACAGCGAAGAAGAACATTTATGCTAATGATGTATCAACAGGAAATCTTCCACTAGTAAAATATGAATATGCAGCCAAGTATCCTAATAGCTTACCAAGCGTTACATCTCCTCCGGTAGGCCAAATGGAGAGATTGTTAACCTATGTTAAATATGATACTGATAGCAACGGTAATGCGAATGGTAAACTTTTGGAGTATAATAAAGAGAAAGGTATACCAGTAAGTATAATATGGGGATATAATAAGCAATTACCTATTGCTATAATTGAAGGAGCACCTTATAGTACTATTGAGCCTTATGTATCAAATTTACAAAATATATCAGATTTAGATATCGATTCAGGACCTAATGGGCCGTCTGAAAACAACTTACGTGTCCAGTTAAATGGTATGAGAGATGCATTACTCTTATCCAACCCAACACTGAAAATAAAAACGTATACACACAATTACATTGCAGGAGTTACTAGTATAACCGACGAAAAAAATTATACAACTTTTTATGAGTATAATAATTTACTCTATGTAAAAAGTATTAAAGATATTGACGGAAATATTTTAGAAGAGTTTGAATACCAATACAAAATGAACTAAAACCAAACCATGAAAAAACAATTCTTACTCCTGTTACTATTACCTGTTTTTAGTTTTGCACAGGTAATGGATCGAACTTTTATTAAGTCGACTAAATATAAGATCGCTACAACCAATACAATAATTAACCCTACGGTACAGCAAGCACAGATAACCAAAATTTTTTACGATGGGCTTGGGCGCCCTGCACACCAGATAAATTACCAAGCTTCACCTTCTGGTAAAAATATTGTACAATATTTTGAGTATGACCCTTTAGGTCGTGAAAGCAGGAATTATTTACCCTATCCATCATCGTTAAATGATCTGAATTATGAAGATGGGCTTCAAAGTAAAACTGTATCATATTACCAAGGTATTTATGGCATAAATGAAACTAATCCTTATAGTGAAAAATTTTTTGAAGCCTCACCTCTGAATAAGATAATGGAGCAGACAGCTCCAGGTCTTGCATGGCTCGGCGATCCGAACAGTGATGCCGACCATACTATTAAATTAGTTTACTCAAGTAATTTAAGTAATGAAGTGCGAAAATTTAGTGTAAATTTTCCAATAGTAAATGGGATAGAAAACACAGAAGCTCCATCGCTTATTGTAACTACAGATTATGAAGCCAATCAGTTATTCAAGACAATTACCAAAAATGAAAACTGGACCAGCACATCGGGAGACAATAAGACATCGCAGGAGTTCAAAGACAAACAAGGCAGGATTATTTTAAAAAGGTCATTTAATGCCGGAGTTCCTCATGACACTTATTATGTTTATGACAAATATGGTAACCTCACATATGTAATACCTCCCTTAGCCAATAGCTCTGTCGGTATAACAAGTATAAGTGCAGCTGACCTTGACAATCTGTGCTATCAATATAAATATGACTATAAAAACCGTCTTGTAGAAAAGAAATTACCTGGAAAAGGCTGGGAATATCTGGTATATGATAGCCTGGACAGGGTTGTACTTACACAGGACAAAGAATTAAGGAATCTTGGTAAGTGGCTTTTTACTAAATATGATAAATTTAACCGAGTTGCCTTAACAGGCAAGTTTTCCAACAATGTAAGCCGTGCTACAATACAAACGGCGGTAAATGCATGGCCAACATTAAATGTTACCAGTACAACAGCAGTAGGTTTTACTATGAATACTCAGGGCGTATACTATACAAATAGTTCTTATCCAACTACATTACATGCTGTACCAACAACGAGTATGGAATTACTTACTGTAAATTATTATGATGACTATAGGTTTGCTAACCAAGCCTTAGTACCAACATCTGTTTATGGAACCAATAACGTAACTGCGAATGTTAACTCTCTTCCTACGGGTTCAGTGGTGAGGGTATTAGATACAGATAAATGGATTACCAATTTTACAGCATATGATAAAAAAGCAAAACCCATCTATCAGTATACCAAAGACAACTACTTAGATTATGATTCAAACACAAAAATAAGATTGGAGCCAATAACGGGATTAGTGTTGGAAACCTCCTTTAATAGTAATCAAAAAATAACTACGTCAAGTTTAACATACTGGAATCCATTAACAATTACGGATTACTATACATACGACCATGTCGGTAGGGCACTCACACACACCCAAAAAAGTTCTAATAATAGCTCATTAGAATTAATAGCATTCAATAAATATAATGAATTAGGGCAGTTAATTCAAAAAAAGGTGGGAGGCTATTATAATCCAAATGATATTTATGATCAGGTAAATGGTTTACAAGTAGTAGATTATGATTATAATATAAGAGGTTGGCTCAAAAGCATAAATACCCCTGAAACAGCTTACCCAGGTTATTATACTTCATTGTTTACATTAAATTTGAGCTATGAGACCGGAGCTTCAGCACTTTATAATGGAAATATAAGTAATCTTCTTTCTATGACACCTAACGATGGTAGTCCAAGAGGTAGAGGCTACGATTATTTTTATGACGACCTTAATAGGCTTACCAGTACAAGTAATTATCTCTTATCAAGGGCTAGAACTTCCCAACCTTATAATGAAACAATACAGTACGATAAAAATGGAAATATAACAAACCTTACACGGGGGGGGTGGCTTTCAAACGGTACAACATCTAATACTATTGACCAACTTTCATATACTTACACTGGAAATAAGCTAGACAACGTGAATGATACTGGTACAGCCTCTGAGAGTTTCATAGATGGGAATGTTGCGTCTGTAACCGGAGTAAAGGATTATTGGTACGATGATAATGGTAACATGACAAGAGATTTAAATAAAGGCATCGGTAGTGCGACAACACACGGTATAATGTATAATCATCTTAATCTTCCAACTACCATAACATTTAGTGAGGGTAGTTTTATAAACTATGTTTATGACGCATCAGGTAAAAAACTTGAAAAAAGGGTGACTGAAACTATTGGTGGAACACCTACTATTACGCAGTATCATGGTACACTTGTGTACCAAAAAACACCATCGGATCAATATGCAGAGCTTCAATTTATACCACATAACGAAGGATATGCTATAAAGAATAGTCAAGGTAAACTTGACTATATTTACCAGTATAAAGATCATTTGGGAAATGTAAGGACGAGTTATACCGCTACAACTAAATTACTCTCAAGTACCACATTTGATTCCTCGGCAGGAGGCTTTATAGTAAAAGGAGGAGCAACATCTGTCCTCCAGTCTGGGGCTATGGTGGTAAGCGCAACTGGGGCTTATCAAGGGGTAAGGAAAAATATTAGCAACACGGCTGTACCGGGGCAACGCTTTAGGTTTAACGTAATCGCTGACAGGGGAACAACTGATGCAGTACGAATTTTTATATCAGAGGCAAATCCTGTAACAGGTTTGTGGACTGAATACCTGATAGCTCGTCTGGCACCAGGTCAACAAACGCTTAATTTTGATTATGTTGTAAAGGAACAAAGTATAATTAATCTAACTTTGGATAAAGAAGAAACAAGTACACAATTAAATATTACAACAAACTTTAAATTGTTAAATTTTGAAGTTTATAACGTTACCACCCAAATTATTGAAGAAAACAATTATTATCCTTTTGGCCTTACGCATAAAGGTTATAATTTTACAAATACAGGGGGAAATAGTGTAGCGCAAAAGATTAAGTACAACGGTAAAGAGCTACAAGACGAGCTGGGACTTGGAATTTATGATTATGGAGCAAGGAATTATGACCCTGCAATTGGTAGATGGTTTAATATTGACCCATTGGCGGAGAAATATTATCAGTTTTCACCATATAATTATGCTATAAATGACCCACTTAGTCATATTGACCCAGATGGAAGAGATATAGAGAATATTACTGGAGGTGTTAGATTTACTGGTGAAGATGCTAAGAAAGCTTTTACTTCAATAAAAACTCAACTTGACAATAAAGAAGGCTTTAAAGGAATACATTTTGTATATGAGTCTAGAACTCCTTCTATTTATGGACATACATTAAATTCTTTTAGAAAAGGAAAACCTAATGTTTTACATTATGACTCTAATACCAAGGCAAGAGATGAAAGAAGAAAAGAAAATTTTAAAAATAGTGGACTTACTACTAAACCAGGTTTTCATAGAGATGAATATCCGTATGCATCTACAATTGAAGGTTCAAATGCTGATGTAGCTTATGTTCCTGCATCTGAAAATCTATCTCAGGGAGGAAGTTTAAGTCGTCTTTATAGTACATTAGAATCTGGAGACTCTTTTCTTGTTTTTCCTGTTCCTATTGAAAAAGAAAGAGAGCCAGGAAGGGTTCCTGCTCCATATAAAAGACCAGCACCTGTTAATGATGACCAAATTAACTATAACCCCATTCTAACACCTAGGGGTGTGGCGACAGCAGTTGGAACTGCAACGGCAGCTTATATAATTTATAAAGCAATTGTTGGATTGGCCACGTTTGAATGTGGAGGTTGTGGTCTTCTAGTTACCCCTTAAAATCTATATGAAAAAAATATTTTTAATATTAATATTGAGCATGTCATGCTCAATCAATAAAAAGAACATAATGCCTATAAATAGTTTAAGTTTTCATACTGAGTATAATCAGTTTTATATTAAAGATAAAAAATGTACAGCAAACACAAACTCTTCAAAATTTTGGACTGATAAAGCTTTTTCGGAAAGATTAGCTTTAGAATATGGGATAATTGGCATCCGTACTCAAAGTTACGGTAATATTAAAGGAGAAATAATTATTTTAGATAGATCTACTAATATTTTAGAAAATGGCTTGTTTAACCATATTGTAGAAGGAGGAATTGATATTAATTCAGGTGAATTGCAAATTTTAAATTGCCCTGATAATCAGATACAATTAGAGTTAAAAGTAATACCAGGTAAATATAGAGTGCGAATATATAGCTCAAATTTATCAAGTGTTAAAGAGACAGATTTAGCACATGATACAGATAATGATTATTATAGAATTGAAATATGGCCATCAGAAGAGATGGAGACACGGGTTTTGAAACAATATTTAGAATAATAGAAAAAGAGATGAACAATGTTCATCCTTTTTGTTTCTACAATCGTTCCAAAGCCAATGCAGTCCCGCCCCAACAATAACCAGTAAGGCAACAATTAGCTGTAACACGGCACTAATAAGTCCTAAGTCATTACTTAATGATGTAGGTGTATTTTGTTTATGGTGGTTAGAGATGCCAGTCATAAACTTGCTGTCTATTATGTCGTATTTGAGTTGTGTTTACCTTTACAATGATACCATAACCTGTATCAGGATGCTTTCTTCTATGGTAAAAGATATAGCTGGTATTTTTTATCCTATAGCACTACTTAGTTGGAACATAGGTAAATACATTGCAATCAATAATACAGCCACTAATACACCTACAAAAACTATAATAAAAGGTTCGAGAATGGTTGCCATTATTTTCGATTGTTGCACTACTTCCTGATTGTATTGCTCATTGAGCTGATTGAATACATATTCGGTCTGATTGGTTTCTTCCGCGACCTTAACAAGGGATATGATCCTGCTGTCAAATAGCTTATTTTCTTTCATACTTTCACTTAAGCTTTGTCCTTTTAAGATACCGGTTTCAACTTTTTCCAGAGCATCCTGTAATGGCACAAACTGAATCATTTTACTAACCATCTGGATGCTGTTTAGCATTGGTACTTTACTAGTGGTTAAAAGTGCCACTGCCTGTGTAAATTGTGTTATATATACTTTTGATAAAAACGATCCAAAAACAGGTATTTTCAGGAGTATATAATGTAATGTTCTTTTGTATTTAGAATTATCTTTCATGAGTTTTCCGGAAATAACAAAAACTACAATGGTGAAGATAAACAGTAGACCATACGATTTTGTAAAAGCTGACATTTTTATGATTACCCGTGTAAGGAATGGTAATTCCATACCATTCTGTTTAAAGATGTCCTCAAACATTGGTACTACATAACTAAGCATAAATAACACAACAAGTATAGCTGTAGATAAAACTATAGAAGGGTAGGTAAGGGCCGATATTACAATACGCTGCTGTTCATTTTTGCGTTGATAGAAAACACCAAGTTCATGGCATACCCTTGCGGTTGTTCCGGTCTCCTCTCCAATTTTGATGGAATAATATTCATATTCAGTAAAATATTTGGACGCTTTTAGCGCTTCAGAGAGAGGCTTTCCGTTAACAATCTTATTCAGGATACCCTCAAGCATTTCCTTATCATTTTTCTTTTTAAACGACTCAATTATAAGGGTTAAAGCTTCCTTTATTGTTATCCCGGCTTTTAATAACACAGCAAGTTCCATATAGAAAGACTGTTTCTTTTTATTAGGAAAGCCGCTGCCGAATAGAACTATCTCTGTTTTTAGCAGACGTTCAATTTCGCTGGCTGTATTTTTAGGAGCCGAAGGGGACGTGGAATTATTGAGATTAAAAGCCATTGTTGTTTATAAAATGTGATGCATCATGTTTAGCAGAGATAAAAATAGCATAATCAGGTATTTCTTTATCTGCTGCCAGGGATAAAGCATCAATTGAACCTGATGTAGTTTCATGTCCCATATAATAGGTTTTACTTACTGATATTGTAAGCGGTATAGTGTCAGTGTTTCGCAAAATATATCCTTCTGAAAAATCATAATTTACGGTATCCGATACCGACTTCATAAATAACTTTCCATCATTGTAACTGATGAAATCATGCTCATTAAAATCCTGCCATAGGCGTTGTTCCAATAGGCTCAATTCAGTTGTTTTTCTAAAATTCTTCTCGATTCCCCTTATTTGTTTTTGAACAAGGTTTAGCACACTAAAAGCTAGTCCTACCACAATAACGGTAATAACCATTACTACGAGCATTTCGGATAATGTGAATGATTTGACTTTATTCCGCTTCATTAAGCCTTGTTTTGATAATTTCCTTTTTATTGGTTTTGTTAACTCCTATGGCTGTTATCCAGGAATATTTTCCTATAGTTTTTTTTTCTATGCTGATATTCCAGTTTTTGAATTCTTCTGTATAGGGCAGAGGTATGTTGCCGTAATGCATCTGGTATTCTAATTCTGAGATTCTTGTTTCTACGGCATGAGTGTTTTTGGAAAAGGAATTTAGCAGCACGTTATTAAGCACAAGGCTTGCTATCATGAATATGATAACAATTAGTACTGTGGCTACAAGAGCTTCCATAAGTGTAGAAGATCTAATTTTTTTTAATAAAGCCATTGCATCACGTTTTTATTTTGTCTTTCAAATAAGATGCCTCCAAAAGCTTCGGGTAATTTTTCACTGTTAATCTCGCAATTATAAAGATGGTTTACAAAAACAGTCCCGCCCTCATTACTTATAAAGTAGTTGGTGTAAACAGTACCAAATACACTACTGTCTTTAAGTTCAAGGTTTCCGTCACAATAGATCTCGCCGGTAAGTTCTGATTTTTCTGAAAAACAGATATTCGGTTTAAAATCCCTTTGCTGGAGCACTTCATCAAAATAACAAATTGTACCTTTTACAAGAGCACCTTTATTGATAAAAATAGTGTTGCTGTAGATGTCGTTCTGCCTGGAAGGAGGAGAGACCTGATTTTCATTTTCAAGCAATACCAAAGCAGTTGGGTAAGATAATCTGCAATGCTGCCCAACTCTTATTGATTTGTCTGCAATTGCCTGAAAATTGCCTGAAACACCATCGTCGATTATTATTTCTGGTGCTAGGAGTATTATATCACCAAGGTTTGCTGTAGCACGGACAATAATTTTTTGTGAGGAACGAATAATTATGTTGCCCCTTATTGTCGTATTTTCAAGAACTACTTCTGAGGTACTATAATATCCTTTGGTTGCTTCTTTAAAGGAATTTGTAAGAATGCTTTTTTTTCCTAGCGGAATATAGTCTTGCATGTTCAAGGGCTCGTACTCTTTGAGAAGTTGCCTTAGTTTTCTTTTGTAATCATACTTTAGTTCAGGTAATTTATTATCACTTTTATCCATTATCCCATACATTAGTCTGGAGCCGTAATAACTGTTCCCTGAAATATTGCCCGGCCTGATACCTTGTTGCGGAAGAAAAGCTTTTCCTTTTACAACCGTATTCCCTACAACAGCAAGTGGATTGTAATTCTCTGTAAGATATATACTGGGTCTGTCCTCCTTGTTGATACCACTCCCCAGAAGTACACATTTTGTAAAAACTTTTTTGCGGTGGATAGTCTGCACAAAACCTTTTTCGAAGATACCCCATTGTGAAAGATGGATTTTTATTGACTGATCTTCCCTGACATCTTTCAATACAGGCAAGAGCGTGTCATTACTCAAAGTTTCGTGTTTTTGAAGCATGATGATACCGGTTTCTGATAACTGGATATTATTGACTATTGCTTTTGACTGTTCAATAAAATAACGGTGGGTATATGCCAAAAGTACAATTGCGGCAAGCAGCAAAGCAATAAGCACGGATATAAACAGGGTAAATTGTAATGCCCCGGATTTTATCTTTTCTTTCCACCTTATTTTCATTCCTGTATCGCTATCGTTGTCAGTTCACCCCTATACTTCACTGTTATTGAATGCCTGTTTCCCGTTTTAAGTGTTATATCCTCTATGGTTTCTTTTTCTTTCATCATATAGGATTTTCCATTTATGATAACCAGGAATACTTTCTTTTTGTCTTTTATATCCGATACAGTACCTTTATATATGAGCTGCGGCCATGGTATGGGTTCGACTATCCTGTTTTTTTTTGGTATTTGTTTATTGGCTGTTGCAGGGGCATACATTTTTCCTAAAAAGGGATCCCTGTAGTTTACATCGATGGTTATTATTTCTCTTTTTTTCGATTTAACCGGTGTAACTGTAAGTTGGGGCGTTGCGTCCTGTGGTAGTTCAGGATTAGTATAGGAAAAGAAACGATAAATCACCATACCCCAAATACCAAGGACAAGGACCAGTAGCAGATATGTGTTTTTTTTCTTCTTCATCAGTTAAGGGTAAAGCTGAAAACGGTGCTTTGTTGGCTTGTGTTTCCGGCCTCATCAAAAGATTTTACAAACCAATAGTAGGTACCGTTGTTTAGTGTAGAGGTAGTATATGGACTACCCTGTAAATTTTTATAAACCAGATTTGTCAGGTTTTGATTTGAGTAAATATAAAGGCTGTCCTTCTCGCTACTTCCCGAAACAGGAGTTCTTGTCCACTGAAAAGTAACCTCACTGTCAGAAGAACTGCTGAGATTCGCAGGTGTTGTCAGTACAGGTGTGTTTGGAGCAGTAGTATCTACCAGTAAAGAACGCGCTGAATATAAAGTGTTTTGGCTACCGTTTGTAGCTCTTATCTTCCATTGATAGTTTCCTTCGGGAAAAGTATAGTTGTAACTTGTAGGTATGACATCCTGCTCAAAAATGACTGTACTGGTATTATCAACTATTTGTAGATGATAGGCTGTTGCACCGATAACTGATGACCATGAAAGGCTTTGTGCAGCGGTATTTGTAATAATATTATTCGCTGGGGACAACAACGCTACGGAGTTGCTTTGAAAATCCTCATTACTGACAATTGTAAAAGATCTTGTAGTAAAAGGTGTGGCATAAGCACTGTTTACAGCTCTTACACGCCATTCGTATTGTCCGATGTTCAGTTGGGTTGTAAAAGAAGTTGTATCAATGGTAGTATCGGTAATTATCTGCAATGGATTATTAAAGTCAGGTCTAGCGATCTGTATTTGATATTGCGTGCCATTTTCAATAGGATTCCACGTAAAGGTAATGCCTGTTGATGCAAATTGTGCACCATCGTATGGAGCGATGAGAGAAACCGCCTGATCTGATATATCTGTCTCCAGCACAATTTCTTCACAAGCCCCAAATAAAGCGCACAGTATTATTAAACTATATATTTTTTTCATCATATTTAGAGTTTGAAAAGATTCACTTCTTCTTTTTCTTTTATCTTGCTATACGTATCTCCGGGGCATGATGTGCCTTCATTTACGATGTCTCCAATGTACCAGTTGTGCCTTTCATTTATTGCCCAACAGAATTTACCGGTGGTGTATGCAAGAACGGTTGAGAATTGCAGGTCAACCGTATCAATCTTTTTACCATCTTTATACAGAAGTATCCCATATTTTGTTTTGTCTTCATTGATAAGGTAATACGAATCGGCTTGTTCCATTTTGGAAAGCTGATCATTAGGAAGCACTAGCGCTACGCTGGTAATAATAGATGCTTTACTAATATCTTTAAGATAATTGACCACTTTTTTATTATGGGGTGCATTAAGCTCGTCAATGATTCCGGCATAATCAAGGAAAGTAACAGTCACAAACCTTGGCTTATCGGGTAAGCTATCAATATAGTTAATTTTGTTCGGTAGCTGATTTACTTTATTTTTAGCGGTATATATTTTATTTACTGCTTTGTTAAAGGGTAATAATTGTACATCCAGCCTGATCTTGTTTTCAAATAAAGGAAAAAGCCGCGTATCAAAATCATAATTGAGTTTGCTGAATGAGCTTTCTGTCCCGACACTTCCAATCTCTACTGTAGCTGCTGATATTTTGTATTCTTTATTTTTAATTTTTGTTGTCTGACAGGACATTGCAGTAAAAAGCAACGCAAAAAAATATAAGATTCTCATAATTTTTTTTTATGTAACGGGTTAACCGGCATTTTTTGATTCTGTTTTTTGTAAGATGACCTCTAGAGTGAGATAATCGCTATTTGTTTTATAATTTTTCTTTTTTACAAAATCGGTATGTTTGATTATTCCCCAGGAAGGATTATTTTCAATGTCGTTTAAAAGCAAGAGCATACTATTATAGTTTCCTTCAAGAGAAAAAATATAGCTAGTAGTTACTACTTCATTTTGAGTAATGGTATGAGGTTCCTGAAAGTCTATTATTCTCAGGTTATTGTCCCTGCTGGAGCGGGTGAGCATTTTTAATAACTGGTTTTGAAATGAATCATTACTGTTAAAATTATATTGTGATAAAACGGTGTTAAGTTGTCGGTCCTTTTGCACAAGTTTTTGCAGCATTTGCGGATTGTTGAAATCTTGTGATAAAAGTTGTTCCTGCTCTTTAAAATGATTATAATAGTGTAACGTTTTGCTTATGGCAAAGGCATAACAAATATAAAATCCCACTACCAGTCCTGCCAGTAGTATTTTGTTTTTCTTGTTTAATTTCATTTTACAATCGCTTTTAGCAAGAAATATGTTTCCCCTTCGGCATTCTTTCCAAAGTTAGCTATTGTGACTTTTTTAATATCAGGGAGTTTTTCCAAAGCAGCAATCCAATTTGAAAAATCTTCATTGCTTAGTGTAGTACCTTCTATGATCAGTTGTTTTTCCTGAAATAGGATTGCCTCGTCTTCTCTGACTTTTTTCTCGAGTGGATTATAAGTTAATCCTGAAAGGGAAACCGTTGAGGGTATACCCTGGGCAATACTGTTGAGTAATAAGCTCCTTCTGGATATAGAATGATCCGATATACCATTCAATGCCAATTCTTTGTTTTTGATCTTCTCTCTCAGCTTCACAATAGTTTCTATACCAGCTTTATTTAAGGCTATGGCTTCATCAGCTGCATTGGCTTTGTCAAAATAATAACTGAAAGCAATGAAATTCAGAAGAAGAATTCCTAACATCAGTCCAATTCCTGATTTGAGGCCTATTTCATAAAAGCTACCTTGCTTAAAATCTTCAAGAAGAAAGTCGTTTATTTGCTGTATCGATCCGTTGGTATTTCTAAATAAGAACAACCCAAGGATACCGCCAAAGCTCAGGATGTAATTATTTTCGATGGATAATCCATTAATTTCCATAATTATAGGAGAATTAACTCCTGTCTGGATGAGAGTATCTCCTTGCGGAGTGATCGTATGAGTGTTCGTTGTAATTGTGTCAGGAATTGTAAAGGACATCATGCTATCAAGTGAACACAATCCCAGACTTATTCGTGCAATCTTAAAATGCTCCTTTAAAGAGGAAATAAGACCATCGACGTAACTTTTACGGCATATTGCAACTAGTGCGCCACTACCAGTGCGCCAGATTTCATAATAAAAGTCTTCCAGTTGCAAATTTGGAAATGCCTTGTTTACGAGTTTCTTATCGTTTGAATCGGAAAATTGTACTTCTTTCTGTAATACATTACCATTGTTCAATATAATAACTGTTGGTAGTTTATTTTTCGCTTTGAACAAGGTGTCGCGGTCATTAAATATTTCATTTTTAGAAATATCAAGATTGTCCTTTTTCTTTTCAACCTGAAGAAAGGCAATTTTTTCTTCATTGTTGACAGAAAAGAACTCAATGCCGTTATAGTGTTTTCCCAACAATAATGTGTCCAGAGTTTTTGCCATTAGTATATGACTGTAGGTTTTATAAGTATTGTCAGTTTTTTTCTGGAATCTTCTCTTTTACGCGAACTAAATAGCCATTTTATGATCGGTATCCTGGCCAGCAAAGGAACACCCGTTCCCGAATCATTTTTTACCTTTTCTTCAAGTCCTCCCAAAACAATAAGATCCTGATCGCGTACCCTGATCAGTGAAGTGAATTCCCTTGAATTAATACCCGGAGGGGCATCTTTGTCAATTCGGTCTCCATTAAAGCTTGATTGTATTACTTTAACATCCAGTGTTATCTGCCCATCACCTGAAACCAATGGACGTATGGTAACTGATAGCTCAGCATCTATAGGCTGGTAATTCTTAATTTCTGATGCCTGAGGGATTTGCGAACCATAAAAATTTTGGTTGGTTACCACATAATAAGTAGTCTCGCCAATAGATAGATGTGCTTTATGTCCATTTAGTGTGGATAGTCTTGGTGAGGAGCGTATTTTTAGGTCTCCATTTGATTCCATCGCTTTTAGGCTTAGGTAAAAGTTAGGGACAACACTACCGATATTAAGCGAACCAAAGCCGTCAAAACGGTTAATAATGTTATTGATGGTATTGGCTCCCAGGGTTATATCTGCCGAAGGAAATACAGATCCCTGAGTAGTGGCCGACTTGTCGCCAATTCCTGCCTGTATGCCCGTTTCTATTATGGCGCTTCGACTTACTTCAAGCAGCATCACTTCTATTAATATAACAGGAACCGGCTTGTCGATATACTGAATAAAAGATTCAAAACGTTGGATGTTTTCTGCAGGGCCATTCACTATAAAACTATTCAGTTCCTTATCTACTTTGATATCGAGATCCCTTTTTACTTCCTCAGGTATAATTGTAAGTATCGATTCAGCAGGCTTACTATCACGGTTTGTATTTTGGCTTTGCGTGTTTTGAGTTTGTCCGGTTCCCGTGGTATTGAAGCCACCAGTATTATAATTGGTATAATTTGGTGTAGATGTTCTGCCTACATTTCGTTCCACTATGTCCGGGTCTGCCATAAGTTCAATAGAGCGGTGCATCATTGGAATAGATTTTACATTTCGGATGGTGAGTTGTGTTTTTGTACCGAAATAATATATTCCATTACTTTTTAGAAAGCTGTAGGTATCCGATCCTGCCGCTGGCATTGACATACCTGCGGTATTTCCATCAATATATTGGGAATTGGCTGATTGCGCGGAATTTCGAGAAGTTGTATTAGTAGTTGGTTGTGCGGAATTTTGCGAATTTGAAGCAAAAATTTTGCTTAAAAGCTCATCAAAAGTAATGTGTCTGGCCTTGACAGTTGCATTACCTGCATTCTCAAGAGGGCTTGCAATAAACATATCTATTCCAAGCTCTGTGCCTATGTCATATACTATACTGGCAATAGGGGTATTTTCAAAATCAACTTCAAGCAGCTGCTTGTCTTTATCAATGATAGTGAAAAAGAAATTGGATTTACGGGACTTCATTGGTCTGCTCTGTTTGATCGCAGCAGTGGAAGAATCATTACCGGTCGCTGAATTTCCTGTTGAGCCGTCACGATCAAACAGATAGAAGTTATCTCTTGATTTTGTAACAAAAAGGTCGTTGCCGTAAGCCAGTTTGTTTAGTGCTGCATCAAAAGGCATACTTTTAATATATGCTGTTAGGCTAAGGTTTTCCATTCCAGGTGTAAATACAAGATTTTTACCTGATATGTCCATTATTTTCCTAAAAGCATCATAAAGTTTATCGTCTTTTAAGTTTAGTGTCAATAAATCGCTGGTGGGATCATAGCTAGCCTCTATGTTTTTTTCTACAGGAACGGGTTTTGGCGCCTCATAAGGTTTTATCGAAAGAATGTTACCTGTAAAATCAATGGTTAACTTATATTCTTTGCACAGATATACTAAAAGATCGGCTACTGCTACATCGGTAAAATTGTTGACTATATTAATTTGTTTAAGGGCAGGTGAAACGTTTAAATTAACCTTATGTATATCGGCTACCGCAAGCAAAAAATCTGAAAGGGAACTTTCCTTAATATTAATATTGACTTTCTGGGTTAAACCCGGGCTATCCGCAGCAATTGCTTCAATGTTATTGCGAAGATTATCGATTCGTTGATTTTCCTGGGAAAAAACAAAAGTTGAAACAAAAAAAAATAAAACAGGGAGTAGGTATTTCATGTAAGGTTTTTCTAGTAACTTTCTAATCACGTCAAATATATTAAATCATTCCATTAACAGAGAAAAAACTTCCTCTATTGCAGTTGTGCCGTCATTTATTAAGTCAATTGCATTTTTTTGGAGGGTCTGTATAGTGTTTTCCTGCAAATAGTGGTCAATGGATAGCGTGTTTGATTTTATTAATGCCATCAGCTCTTTGTTTACCGGAAGTATCTCATAAATTGCTTTACGTCCGGAATAGCCGGTATGATAACATTGTTCACATCCTGTAGCTTCATAATGATATGTTAAGGTATCAGGAATTTTAAAACCGGTAGGGAACAAATCCTGATGGATCGGCTTTTGTGTTTTACAGCTATTACATAGTTTACGAACCAGTCTTTGCGCGATACTTATATTCAAAGTACTTGCAATCAGAAAAGGAGGTACTCCCATATCAATGAGTCGTGATACAGTTGCCCAGGCGGAGTTAGTATGTATAGTGGAAAGTACAAGGTGGCCGGTCAATGCTGCCCTGATTGCCATGTTGGCTGTGTTGACATCACGAATCTCACCAACCATGATGATATCCGGATCCTGCCTTAGGAAAGTTCGGAGTGTAGCGGCAAAATCGAGGCCTATGTTTTCCTTTAACTGAACCTGATTGATACCTTCGAGAGTATATTCTATAGGGTCTTCTACAGTAAGTATATTTGTATCCGGCAGATTTAGCTTTTTTAAAGTCGCATATAATGTGGTAGTTTTTCCCGACCCCGTAGGTCCGGAAATCAGCACAATTCCATTAGGCTTTCTTATACCTTCCAGATAAGTTCTTAGTTCTTTAGGGGTAAAGCCAATCGATTCCAGTGCGATATGGTCGGTATCTTTACTCAAAATCCTTAGCACTATTTTCTCACCGTGCAGGGTAGGAAGTACCGAAACCCTCACATCAAAATCCTCATATTCTGTAGTAACGGTTATACGGCCATCTTGTGGCAATCTTTTTTCAGAAATATCCAGTTGTGCACGGATCTTAACTTTATTGACAATTATCGGATACTCTTCCAGGCTTATATGGAACTGCTCTTTAAGTTTTCCATCAAGACGAAAGCGAACTCTTGCCTTTGCCTCATAAGGCTCCAGATGGATGTCACTGCTTCCTGTTTCTTTTGCTGAAAGTAATATTTTTTCAAGGAAATCCGTTGAATAATGGATTTCAGAGACGCGGGAATGGTTCGATTTTCTGTAATTAGTCGAAAGATAACGGCTGATGTTTTCACTGGTTTCTGCTACCAACTCTACCTGTAACCCTAATAATATGAACAATTCCGATTTTAACTGGTCAATGTTGGGGTTGTCTGTTTTAAATGTTGTGACTTCCGTAGTTTTGGATTCGGGCACTATCCGATAATGGTAAGCCTGTTCCGCATTGACGAGTTGCTGTAACTCGACAGGAATGTTGAAATTATGCTCCATTGGCTATGAATACAAATAATAAGGCTCCAGAAAAAATGAAGCTACATAAATAAATAAAAAAAATAGAGCAATATATCCCGCTAAAGGTACATTTTTATGTGTACCGGTATTCTTTAAAAAATAATGGATGAGAAGAGAGAAAAAAAGTGAAAAGACAAAAAGCACTACAAAGGTTGTTGTTGGAAAAATAAAACTCAGAAAAAGCAACAATAAGATGTCTCCAATACCCATAGTGCCGTTAATGAAATTCATCTTCAGTTTTAACCTTGAATACAAAAACAGAATCAGTAAAAGGATAATTATAATGCTCAGATTTATTAAAGAATAAACTAACGAAAGCTCGTATCCTAAATTCTTCGCCTGTACTATATATCCTATCACTCCTACTAGGGGATATAAGAACCAGTATACTAGTCTATCCCTAAAATCCTGTAGAAAAATTATAAAAAATACGGCAATAATACCGGCCTTCAATATGAAATCAATCATTGGTAACCTCTTTAGGATTACCGTTATGGTCTATTTCCCAAACATTAAAAATGCCATCACCATTAAAATCGGTAATGGCTGTAGCCCTGGCTTTAAATTCATTATTGGTCGCCTGTATAATTTCATAGGAATAATTAGCTGTGCCGTTCTCTTTAACGGTTTTTGGTACTTCAAAGTCAATTTCATTGAAATCCATGCTGTACTTTGAATACATATAGAAGTATTGTTTCTGAGCATTCGAAATTGCTTTGAGCTGTGTTTGTGCTTCTACACTCTTAGCCTTTGAAATAAGAGGCATTAGATTAGGTAAAGCTATCAATAAAAGTATACCTATAATTGCCAGTACTATAAGTATTTCCTGCAGGTTATAGGAGGGTAGTTTTTTAGTTGAATATCTTTGCATATCCTTGATTGATTTACGCAAAAATATTGATATAAAATAAATTACGCTATTTTAATATTACAATTTTCTTGTTATAAAAACACAAAATTTATTTCATTTTGTGATAATGAGGTTTTCAGTAAAAGTGTTTACCTTATTTATAATATTTTTATTGACAATATTTTACTTACAAATCTTAACCAATTGAAAATGAATTTAATTTTAAAATCCAGGGTAGTCTTGGGCTTGGTGTTTTGTCTTTCGCTCATTACACCTACGTTACTTCGGGCACAGACTTTACCTACAAACGCACCAAGGTCAATTGAGGGGCAGTTGCCTGAAATAACCCCTCCTTCACCTACGGTGGCAAATTTAATGAAATTTGAAGAAGTGCCGGTTAATAACTATAATGGTATTCCTGATATAAGTATTCCATTATATAGTGTTGATACGCATTCCAAAGATGTAAAGCTTGACATAGCTTTAAAGTACCATCCCTCTTCAGTAGCTGTTTTGGAAACAGCATCCTATACAGGATTGGGCTGGAGTCTTTTTGCCGGAGGAACTATCTCAAGAACCGTTAAAGGCGCTCCGGACGAGGGCGTGGATGCTGAGGGTACTGGTGCGAATAATTATCGAATCGGGATTTTTCAGGATAATATTGCCGATGCAGGAGAAAGTTATTTGGTTAACAGGTATGAACAAGTGCTTGGCCTATTGGGTGCTAACCAGTCCTTAAGCCTGGAGCAATTAAGGATGATTGGTAATTTTGGATGGAATGTGTGCCAAAAGGGCTGGATGGACACCGAGTATGATCTTTACCAATATAATTTTATGGGTTATACCGGCAGGTTTATGATCAAAAGAAATCCTGTGACTCAACGACTGGAGCCCATAAAGCTTGACAACAATAATAATATGAAGATTGTTTTCAATTATACACAAGCTCAAGCTCAATACGGAGCCAGTTTTTTTTATGATTATACTTTTGATGGTTTTGACCTCTTTGATGATAAAGGTTATAGGTATTCATTTAATGCAAAAGAGATAACAAAAGAAAGTATTTATAATTCTTCATTACCTTTTGGTGGAGGATCTGCTGGTGCTTCGAGTTCAACATTAAATTATATAAGTGCGTATAATCTAACCGCAATATATGACAATAATGATAAGATTATTGCTCAGTTCTTTTATACAGATGCGGTAGAAGAAGTGGAAATGGAAAACTCAACCCAGAGTTCTATCACTACCGAGCCATATCATTCTTTAGCTAGTGCAGGTTTTCAGATATACGGTCTTTTACCGCGATCGATCACACAGAAAACAAGAACCGAAACTACAACAAAAAAGTTATCATTAATTGAAGTGACAGATAAGGCCCGAATCAACTTTTACACGGGTTTGGGAAGAGAGGATAGTAACCTTAATAAAAATACTAATGAATTGGCTCCAAAGTTAGATTCGATAGTTGTGAAGAACTGGTATGGTGAAAGAATCAAGCAATACAAGTTTACGTATGATTATCTTACCATAGCGGCAGGTCAAAGTAGCCTTTCAAGGCTTGCACTTTCAAAGATTACGGAGAAAGATTGTCGATATGGTCTAAATAGTGAGCAAGGTAAAGAATTGTCACATGTGATGAATTACAGGTTCCCATATGCCACTTCTCAATTAGGATTAAAGAGGGACTATTGGGGGTATTTTAGTCAGAGACCCTTTGGTAGTAAACGCACCGACGAGAAGTGGTGTTCTACGCATGTTTTGGAAAGTATCATTTATCCTACAGGGGGCAGTGTTGTTTTTGACTGGGGCCCTAACACTTATTCATACGAGGGAGACAAGGAGATCACAGATTTTACAGTTGATGATGCTTCTGAACAATTCTTGTTTGAGATGGAGATCCCTGCAGATGGCGAGGTGGGGATTTTTCCACTGGACCCGCAAATAGATATTCATCAAATTTATTTTGTTCCGGATTCTCCTGTTGATGGGGGCGAAATTTACATAAGGCCTGAATTTAATAGATTCGGACAGTCTCTTACTACATTAGGTGATAATTATCGAAATGACGGCACGGCAAGGACAGCTACATACTCCTTAAAAAGTGATGTTAAATATTATGTCTCTTATACATCTCCTGATGGTTATACACCTATTAAATTAAGAGCCTATTGGGACATAGCTAACATAAATCCTCTTGATAGTCTATGGTTAACAGGCGGAGGGCTGCGAATCAATAAAATTTCGTATTATGCCGATGCTAACCAGGCTAATACACCCAGTAAGGAAAAGCGTTTTAAATATACAAAATTCGATGACCCACAGAGAAGCAGTGGTTCTTTGGTTTCTCCTTTGCCGCTCTACAATTATGATCAAGCAAAGGAAGCCTATGTAGCAGCGAGTGGAAGTTCGGGTCCGGGAGGAACGATTAGAGATCCCTTTCACTTAGAACCTTTACAGAATTTATCTTCTACAATTCCACCGGTAGCGACCTCAAGCCAGGCATTTATGGTAGTATATCGTAATCAAACGCTTCTGAATAACCTTAAATATATTCGGACCCAGGGATCGGATGTAGGATATAAAAATGTTACTGTTTATGAGACTGGAAACGGAAAAACAGAATATACATATACTTCTCCAATAGACTATCCCGAGATAGATTTTTCGGTTAGACCACCCTTTTACTTTCCGTTAGATAAGGACTATAAACGAGGGCTACTGCAAAAGGAAAAACAGTATAGTCAGGATATATCTTTTATCACACAATACAAACCCGTGTCTGAGAGTATCTATGAATACCATATTATTAATGACAGTATCCCGGGATATGAAGGCAAAATTCATGTAGGGTATCAGATGCCACCCAGCCCATCACCGATGGCTTCGTCTTATGGTTCGTATGATCTTTTCAAGGAAGCGCTCAGTTATGATCCTGATTGGGGGACAAGTTACGATTTGTATGCATTTCATTCTCTGGGGCAAGAGATGGAGGCTCACTTTGGTTGGCCAGTGCTTAAGAAAAAAACAACCAATAATTATTTTTATCCTACCTCAAATTCATCAGCACAAATTGTATCGTCATACGAGGAGTACAAATACAATTTTAATTTGAAAAAGCTAGCGGAATCTTCTACTGTTACCAGTAAAGATGAAGTGCTTAAAACATTAAACTTTTATGACAACAACCATGCTAATAGAAACCGTATAGGTGTTTTGAGAGGAACCGAATCATATAGGGATAATATATTGACAGATAAAAAATCGATAACATTCTCCAATACTGCCTGGGGATCTGAGAATATATCATTTCTGCCTAAAACTATTTCAATAGGTAAAGGAAATATTACTCCGGAGCCAAAGATTCAGTTTCTTAGATATGATAAATACAGTAATCCTGTGGAGGCGAAACAGGAAGATGGTAAGAGCGTTTGTTATATATGGGGATACGACTCCAGTTATCCTGTTGCTATTATAGAAAACATGGATTATAGTACTTTGGTATCTAATACGTCATGGATTGGATATGTCAACAATGCGATTGGTTATTCAAACCTTAAGCCTGGGCAATCCCAGTATTCGCAAAAGACAACATTGATGCTGCAAAGCCTTAATAATCTTAGAGCTGCGCTTCCTTCTGTTTCACCCGTTACAGCTTTTGCATATAAGCCACTGGTTGGAGCAATTGCGAAAATAGATTCCAGAGGTAATAAGACCACTTATTCTTATGATGGCTTTGGAAGGCTGGAGGAAGTTAGGGAGAAGGAATTTAATGAGTCTAATGCCAATGAAGTCGGTAACCTTATTTCCAGGAACATATATAATTTTAGGCCAAACTCAAACTAATCCAGCACTAAAGAATCATTATTATGAAGAAGATATTTTATATACTGTTTTTGATGCCTATGATGGTTTTAAGCCAAAACGATAATTTAAACTACGTAAAAACCGAAACCTACACCAGTGAAAATGGTGTTCAGAAAAGAGAGAGTGTTACCTATTTTGATGGGTTGGGAAGGCCAATACAACAGATAGCAGGTAAAGCTTCTCCAGCCAGTAAGGACATTATTACCCATATTGAATATGACCAGTATGGGAGGCAGGCAAAAGAATACCTACCATACGAGGCCTCCGGTAATGCCTTGCAGTTCGACCCGGAGTCATTATTGCATACACAACAGTTTTATAATACTCCTAAATATGAAAATACTACAAACCCTTACGCGCAACAGTTTTTTGAGAAATCACCATTAAACAGGCCTACAAAAACGGCAGCTCCGGGTGAATTATGGAAAGGAAATCCATCCAATAACAATGATCATACCATAAGGTTTGATTATCAGACGAATAGTATAAATGAAGTAGTGAAATTTAATGTGAGTTTCCCGGTAGATACTGAGAATCCGGAATTAATTATAGATGATTACTATGCTCCTAATAAACTGTATAAGAATATTATAAAGGATGAGAACTGGACTACACAAGATGGGAAAAGCAAGACGACCGAGGAATTTAAAGATTTTGAAGGAAAACTGATTCTAAAGCGAAACTATACCAGAGAGCCGGATAAGAATAATCCTTCTGTTATGGTAGATATACCCCATGATACTTACTATGTGTATGACCGCTACTCAAATCTTACGTATGTTATCCCTCCATTAGCTGTAGACAAATTTACAAATATTGGTAATTACACATATGCAGATGTGTTGAACTTATGTTATGAATACCACTATGACTACCGAAACCGTTTGATTAAAAAACATATACCGGATAATGGCTGGACTTATATGGTATATGATAAGCTTGATAGGCTTGTAATGACGCAGGATGAGAACATGAGAGCTAAACAGGCACCTGAACACAATTGGTTTTTTACCGGATATGATGCATTGGATAGAATTGCTCTCACAGGTAGTTATTATTCGGCGACTCCATTTCAAAATCTCAGGGAAGGATTTGCTACACAACCTATAGTGAATGAAACCAGAAGTCAGACGCCTGTGATTAACAAAGGGATGAAGGTATTCTATAACAATACTGGTTTTGGTTATGAAGGTCCCACAGTTCTAACGGTTAATTATTATGACGATTATGCTTTTGACTACAAAATGTATGAAGCAGGTTTTGCCGGTGGTGTCTACATGCCTACAAGTAGTTTTTATGGAGAATTTACTACTAAAAATAAAGGATTGGCGACTGGTAATGTAGTAAGGATACTTGATACAGAGAAATGTATTACCAGCTTTACCCGTTATGATAAAAGAGCCCGCCCAATGTGGCAATGGAGTTATAATGAGCAATTGAACGCATGGAATAGCCTGGATTTCAACATTGACTTCATAGGGAAGATGATTGCAACGGTTAGCAGAAATAAGACAGGCAACAATGATATAATAATGCTTTTGGATTATTTTACCTATGACAATGCTGACAGACCTTTAAAACATACTCAGTTTGTGGGAGGAAATTTACAAAGTTTAGATGAGATCGTAGAAAGTCCCACTAAAGTTTATGAGATGATCTCCTGGAATAAATATGATGCTTTAGGGGTAATGCAACAAAAGAAAGTAGGCGGAAAAATAAATGGTGGAGTAACATCATATGCTCCTTTCAATGCATTACAAACAGTTGATTATACTCAAAATATACGAGGTTGGCTATCAGGTATTAATGGTGTGACGGATGATAGTACAAGTACAAATGATCTCTTCGCCTTCAAACTTGATTATGCCGGGCTTTTTAACGGTAATATATCAGGGACGGCATGGAAAACGGTACTAAATACTTCATTAAGAACGTATAGTTATGAATATGATGGCTTAAACAGGTTAACCCATGCAACATATAATCCGGGTGACTTGAGTACAGAAAATTATACTGAGGGGCCTATTGAATATGATAAAAATGGAAACATAACCAAACTTCAAAGGAAAGGAAATGCCTATTCAAACGTATTTGATACAATTGATATACTTAATTATGCGTATAAACCTCTAAGCAATCAGTTATTAAATGTTACTGATATCTCCGGGTCAGGCAAAGGCTTTGGCGATAGTTTCACATCACAGGGTAACGATTATGATTATGACTCAGCAGGGAATTTAATTAAAGACCAGAATAAGGCTATAACAGCTATCGCCTATAACCATCTAAATCTACCTAAAGAAGTAGTTAAAAACAACGATGCGAATCAGAAGATCGAATATCTATATGACGCTTCAGGTTCAAAAGTCCAGAAGAAATTTACCAATGGAGCAGGTAATTTAACAACTACAAATTATTCGTATGGGTTTGTTTATGAAAATAATAATCTTCAGTATTTTTCACATCCGGAGGGTTATGTGAAAAAAGACAGTGATGGGACTTTTTCGTATGTTTATCAATACAAAGACCACCTGGGTAATGTCAGGTTAAGCTATAGTGACCTTGATAAGGATGGTGGGATAAATGATACATCTTTATTTTATGATGGTTTTGAAGATAGTAGTAGCTGGACCGGAGGTTATGGAGAGAATCTAGTATTTGATAATACTGTAAAAAGAAATGGTAATTATTCAGCTAAGCTAGTATGTAATAACAATGTGTCATCCTACAGGGAAAGTGATTACAGAATTAATATTGATAATATTGTTGCCACACAATATACCTTTACTGCCTGGGTGAAAGGAAGTGGTAAGGGACAGATTACTTTATTGATGCTGCCAATAGTTGATGGTAATTATTACAGTACAATATTACCAACTCAATCCGGATCAGATTGGCGACAGATTTCTGGAACTATCTTAGTTCCAGCAAGAACAAAACAATTGATAGTAAGGTTAGATATAGTTGGTAATGGTGAGGTTTGGTTTGATGACGTTAGTCTAAAGAAAACAAATGCGCCAAGCGAAGTTGTTGATAATAATGACTACTATCCTTTTGGTTTACAGCATGAAAATAACGTAACTTTATCAGGAGGAAATACGACTGCACAGAAAATTAAGTACAATGGAAAAGAGCTTCAATACGAGCTGGGGCTTGGCTGGTACGACTATCATGCACGTAACTATGACCCTTCAATAGGAAGATGGTTTAATATTGACCCATTGGCGGAAGTATCAAGAAGGTATTCTCCTTATACTTATGCTCTTGATAATCCTGTTTACTTTATCGACCCTGACGGGATGATGGCTACGGAAAATGAGGGTGTGGATATTGGATATGGTAGGGTGAGAACGGCAGAACAACTTAATACAGCTGTTGATGGCTCTTATTTTAGGCCGGGGAGTGAAACCAAACCAAACCAAACGGGAAGGTTTTCTAGATATTTGGAAGATATTTCACAAGCATTAAATCGAAATGATAATGAGCCTCCTGTTCATTTTTTCGGAAAGGGAGGTGGTTCTGCTGCGATGTCTATAGTTAGTGCTTTGGAGAAGAAATTTCAAAAAACAGGTCATGACTTGAATTTTTTTGCGGTAGGACATGGATCTGATTTGACTGGCGCGATTTGGAATATGGAGCCAAATGCAAGTAATGATGACTATATTGATTCGGCACAGGAGTTAGATTACTATATGAAACAAAAAAGTCCCTCTTTTAAAAAAGCGGTTGAAGAAAAACAGCCATTTACTCTTACCTTATTGATTTGTTGGTCCGCTACTTCTTTATCTGAAAACGGTTCGTTAGCAAAACAGGTATCGTTGTTATATCCTTGGGCAACTATATCTGGTTTTGATGGGAGAGGACATTTTAGTGCGAAATCTGGTAAGTTGGTTTTGGAAGGTTTAAGCCATAATAAAAGGCCTGAAGGGTTTAGCGGTGACATGCCTAATGATAGAAAAGGCACAATGGTTTATTATCAAAATGGTGTTGAAACTTATAGGATTTCCTCTAATACTGCTGCTGCTGCTGTAAGTGCTATATTAAATTAAAAATTATGAAAAAAATATTTTTGATAGGTATTTTATTTTTGTTTGCATGCAAACAAGATAGAAATATGAATGATGAAAGCAAAAAAATAGATGCTAAGCCCATGAATAGTAGTTTTGTTGCTTCTTATAATGATAAAGTTAAAATTAATAAGCTTTTTAAAAGTGTATTAGTTGAGGGCGATACTATAGCTTTTAAAGAACTCAAATACATTTTTATGATTAGCGAGCATTCGGCTGATTTTCTTTATTTTTCAACTATTATGGCGGAAAAATATAATTATGAGCCTGCTTTTGAAACTAATTATCAAATTTTAAATGCTTCAAAAGAGAAGGCAATGCAAAATTTAGCCATCTATAATCTAATTAAATCATATGAATTAGGAAATCGTGGTAATGTTCAAAAGTTAAACAAACTATTCCCAAATGGTATTCCTAATTCTAAAGATTGTTTTGAAAGTAATCGTTGATAGAATTATATTGGTAATATATCAATCGGTTGTTGCATAATTGTTGAGAAAACATTTATAGAGAACAGCTTTTAAGCAACAATCTGAATTAAAGTATTAATTCAGATTATTTTATTATATAAGTTATTAAAACATATAAAACTGTTAAAATGAACATAGTATTTTAAATGTATAGATGATAGTTTAACCGTTTCCAGATCAAATGTATGCCTCGCAACAATAACCTGTAAAGTTATAATAAGTTGCACCAGAGCACCACCATCTTAAGTGGTTATTAATGATGTAGATGCATTTCGTTTATGGTGGTTAGAGATGTCAGTCATAAACTTGCTGGCTATAATGTTGTATTTGAGATCTGTTGATGGGCTGTTGTCGGTTATAGAATTGTTTAAAGCAACAAGCTCTTTTTAGCGATATGAGATTATGTATCTCATTGTTTAATAGTTTTTTAATTATATTTACTATGAATTAAATTGTTTGTAAAGTAAATAAGTAGTTTGTTACTATGGCCGCTTTCGCGGCACAATGCTTCTTAAAATATGGTAAACATAGCATTAATATGGGGTTATGCGAAGAGTTCAACCCCCTTCCTAAAGTTTTAAATCCTTTTATAATAGAAAATAAGAGGAGTCGGATATAACTTTCGTATATTTGCTTAAAATTATATCGTTCTTTAAATCAAGGTGTTATAAAGGTTTAAGTTGTGGCGAAATCGTGGCAAAGTAAACGGAAAATATAAGGAACTTAGCATTTATGCAGGTTTTACGGATTGGGTTCGACTCCCATCTTCTCCACAAAGAAAAACCGCAATATGTTTATAATTAAATAATTGCGGTTTTTTGTTTTGTAAAATTGTACGATTTCTGTACGATTTGGAGTGTTGCCTTTCAAATGTACTTATAAATTGAGTTTCATAAATGTATTTTTATCGTTTAAACTGAAACCTTTCGAAGTAAAAAACTCTATTGTTCTTTTATCGGGATTATTTAATTGACCATCTATAATTTTTACATTATTTATTCTCGCATCCTCAATAATAAAATCCAGTAATTTTTCCCCAATCCCTTTATGTCTATAATGAGGGCTTATAAATCGTCTTAAATCTAAATAATAATTTTTAAGTTTAAATACGCTACCAAAACCAATTATTTCATCATGTTTTTTGACTACAAAAAACTTAGGTGCAATTTTCTCCTTTAAGCCATTAAAATCAAAAATAAGATTATTCGTTACGACACTTGAAAATGCGCTATAAAATTCAGACAACTCCTTGACATCAGTCTCATTATCATAAATTATTATAGTATATTTTTTTTCACTTTTGATTTGTAAGGTACTGTAATTTTTCCTTTTAATAACATGCAATATGTTGTGTACAGCGTTGCATACATACTTTGCACAGATTTTAAAGATGTTATTTTTTTTGTTACTGTTATTCAAATTTGTGAAGGTAGTGCCTTAAACATGCGGTTATAAAAAAACATTACTTTATAATTTGTTATATAATTTATATAATTGCCTTGTCAAATCGTCAGAATAGCACTCAAGTTATTTTTGTTAAGACAAGCAATGACAACGCCCGATAAAAGTTCCTTTTCGTTAGCCCATTCTATCAATTGATTTTTTAAAAATGTTATCATGTTGTCATCGGTTAAGGTTCTGTCAGGAATAGTACAGAGATTTATAATTTGATTAATATTTCTTTGGCAAGCTTGCCATTTAGTTTTTCTAGCCGCCTTTAAGGGACTATGATTTAAATGATAATATTTTATTGAAGTATTTACTCTTTCGATTTCCCATGTAAATGTTTTAGGGGCATTAGGAACTGCTTTTCCAAATCCATTAAAAGAAATAAGAGCAGCATCTTCTTTTATAGTGGGATCGAGTAAATATGGACGTTCATCAGCTAGAGCTCTTTTGGATATCGCAGCAACGGAACCTTCTTTTAAAGGGAAATAGATTCCTTTCCCAAATGCGATATCCTCATCAGTATATTTATCTTTTCTTAGTCTATTACTGTAAATGCTGCTGAATCTGTAATTTTCCCAGTCGTATGCTAGAAACCAATATCCATCTCTTTCAATATTATCAATATTTTTTGCCGATTTTTTTGGTCTGAAATGATCTACATCCCTATCCGACATCAAATCTTTTGCCTCAGAATACCAACATTTTCCATCCATCACATCGCTTAATGCTTTAAATAGGGTTTTATCTTGCCATATTTGATTTTTGTCGATATGTTTTAATTTATCCCTCAATAAAGGAATAGCCTCTAACTCTAATTGGAGTTTTGCGGCTTTATCTAGCCACTCCTTAGGAATTATTATCTTATTTGGGTCAACGTATCTCACTTGCTGCTTGATATTTCTTTAAGAACTTTTAAAACTAGTTCTTCCTGCTTCTTTATCTCTTCAGGATTATTGGGGCGAGGCTTAAAATCTTTTTCCTTGATAAGTGCCTCTAGAAATTTGTCATATAATGGATCAATCGATTTTTGATTAAGGCCAATTTCATCCAAATATTGATTAAGGTTCAATAAAAGCGTTTCTTCTTCTACTGATAAACCTTCATGATTTTTCTTTGCTAGGAGTTCATATTGTTTAATGACTTCTTGTTCTGTATCATAATCTAATGAAGAAGGTAAATTAAAAAATTCGCTGGTTAATATACCCGCAACACCTAAACCTTTTGGATCAAAAGAAGGCTCAATCGCCTTAATAGTTTTCTTATCACCTTCTGGATAAAATATTCTAATTTCTTCTTTAGTTAGGCCACCAATAACTAATGGGTCATGGGTGGTCATAATTACTTGACTACTTTTATCTTTATCTACAACTTCCTCCATTAGACTCATATATTTCCACTTCCATAAAGGATTGAGATGTGTGTCTGGTTCATCTAATAAGAATAAAGTGTCTTCATCTTTAGTGAATCTCATTAATCCTAAAACTGTAAGTAATTGTTGTTCACCCTCGCTTAGTTCCTTAAATGTAATATGACCATCAACATTTAGTTTTCTGACTTTTACTTTAACTTCATGTATTAAATCGGATATATATGTACTTTCAAGCATCTTAAAAAAATCTGCGTTGTTTCCATATTTCTTAGCTAGATTTGCTAGCTTTTCCTGATTTGAAATATATAGATATATGTGCTCTTCTTCAGGGTTTTTATGAAAGTCCTCTCTAACCTTTTCAGTAATAGGTATAGGTGCTAGTGAAGCATCCCATAAATCATTAAGAAAATCTTTGACTACACCTTTAGCATACCAAAATTTTGAATCACCTCCTTCTCTCTGTTTTCCCTTATACCAGTAAGGGTTTTTAAAAACAAATAAAATAGATTCTAGACCTAGTATGTTAAGGTATTCTTTCAAGAATACGTTTATCTTCTCTTCTGGAAATCCATAGAAAGCTAATAAGACAAAGTGGCTATGAATTAGTCGTGTATAAAATAATGGTCGCATAGGGTCATCTAATCCATCCATTAAGTCTTTTAAAAATCTTCTCTGATGTGTGTCGAAATGCTTTTCAAGTCTATTACTTATACCCGAATAATATGAAAAAACATATTTAGGCAAGTGTTCATCCTTAAGCTTATAGAAATCTGACTTTGTAAGTTTTATATCATTTACAAAAAATGTAAAACCTACCTTGTCTGCTTTGATAAATTCAGGAGCTCCTTCTTTTAGTGAATTGTTTTTTATACCAATAACTCTGATATTGTTATTCTTGCATTTATAATGAATGTCAAAATTAAATTCAGGTGTGATTGTTTTTTTTTCATTTAAATCCAAGTCTCTAAAGATTATTACAAGGGCTTCAAGAAAATTAGATTTACCAGCGGCATTTATTCCGAGCAAAATAGTATGCATTTTAGTCTCATCTAAATCAATTATGAAATTGTTCAGATTTTTAAACCCGTTTATTTTTACTTTATCAATTTTCATTTTACTAATTCTAAAAAGCCTTTTTCATCACTTTCTTTTATAATATTAGAAATTTCAACTTTCAACTTCAAATCTTCATAAAATTCATCAATATCTTTCTCATGTTTTGACATTTTCCATAAACTTAAAGCAGACATTTTACCATACTCTTTTAAAAGATCTTCAATTTCAACTAAGTTTTCGCTTCTAGTATAATTACCAAGTGTGTTTACTAAATTTGGATGAAAAGATCCACTACTAGGTTTTGGTTTTCTAGCCATATTATCAATTTCAATATTTATATTTCCAAAGGCCTCTCTTAATACTGTATGTTTAAGAGTTTCAAACTCTTCTTTGCGTTTACTCCCTATTTCTTTAAGTCTAATGTAACTATTCTCAAAATCATTTAAGTATTTAACGATCTTAAAAATTTCTTTTAGTGGAGGTAGAGGTATTTTTATCATCTTTAAACTTGCCATACTTAAACCTTCTCTAGATACACCGACCTGAACATTCATTATAGTTTCTTGAAAATAATGAGATATAATTAAGTAATGTATATATTCTCTAATATTTAAGTCTAGCAATCTTATAATAGCTACGTGCTGGCTTACATTTCCTTCGTCAAAATCGTCGGCAATTAAAGCGCATCTCCCAATTGAACCGCCAGTTATATTTAATAAGATATCTTTGGGTTTTACTTGAGAACCTTTCATCTTTTCATGAATAGTTGGACTTATATATGCGATATCATCAGTTTTTACACCATCATTATATATGTTTTGAGATCTGAAAAATTTTATTCCTTTATTAATATATACTGATTTGCCACCTGTAGGGGTGCTGCCTGCACCTAATTTTAAGGATATATCTCCCATTCTTGCCCATGTCCAGGTGCTTGGCAGAACGAATGGCCTTTCGCTGTCTTTTATTTTAGGTAATGGTAATTGTTTTACTATTATTTTTTGTTCAATTAAATCTTGCTTTTTCTGAATAAATTTTTTTAATAAAAAATTTCCGTCTTCTTGGATATTGTTATTTTCTCTCCATTCAGATGTTAGTTTGCCAGTAATTGCATCTTGAAGAGTAGTAGTATATAGTTTATCAATTAAATCTAACTGATGTTTTATTTCATGTTCAACAATAATACTTTTTTTCTCAAAATCATTAATAGATTCAAGAATTCTTTTTTGTTCAATTTTTGGGGGTAAATAAACAGATATCTCCAATAGTTGATTGGGATTTATCCTCTTCGAGCCAACTCCTTTAGCCAGCCCCTCAAGTTTTAAATAAAAATTACCTTGTCTAAAAAAATAATATATCCATTCTACATAGCAGGAGTCACTAACATCGAATGCTGGAATATCCTGACTTGATTCATATCCATCTAATTCAGTTGGGACTATTCCGAAAGCTCCTTTATGTAAGTTTTGGCTTCCATAAATAAATTGCCCGGATTTACGGATATAGTATCTTGTTGCTCCCTCTTTGTCATTTGCATAAGGCCTTTTTTCAACACCGCCATTGTTTAGTTTGACCCTAATTCTTTTCTTTGGGTCAGGAGATTCAGAAACTACTTTTGATAAAGTAAGTATTTCGCCTAATTTAACTTTTTTCCAATCTTTCATTTGAAAATTTGATCTAATTGTGAAAGCAACTGTTTGCTTAATTCAAATGATTCATTTAACTGCTGTAATATTTCTTCTCTACTCAATTGCTCCTCATCTGTTTCACCAAAATATGGGCTTGAGATATCTAAGTTATAATTTCTTTTTTTAATGTCTTTAATAGATACTTTCCAAGCGTAATCATTTTCTTGTCGATTATGCCACCAATTTTTTTCTAAGTCAAATTCTTCAAGATTAATAGGTCGCGATTTTGTATAACTTTTATGACCGTCAGGGTATGGATGCTCAAAATACCAAATTTCTTTGGTTGGCATTCCTTTATCAAAAAACAATAAATTAGTTTTAATTGAAGTGTAGGGATTAAATACACCATTAGGGAGGCGAATGATAGTGTGTAAGTTACATTTGGCTAATAATTCTTCTTTAATGCGTGTTCTAACGCCTTCTCCAAAAAGAAATCCATCTGGTAACACAACTGCTGCTCTTCCGTTTTTTTTCAAAAGTTTTACAATCAAAATAAGGAAAAGATCTGCTGTTTCTTTTGTTCTAAATTCTTGTGGGAAGTTTGTTTCAGTACCATCTTCCTCAGTACCCCCAAAGGGTGGATTTGATAAAATTATGTCTACTAATTTATCCCCCTTCCAGCTATCATAAGGTTTACTCAATAAATTATCTCTATTAATTGATGGTATGTTAAATCCATGCAACATTAAGTTTGTTGTACATAATAAATGTGGAAGGGGTTTCTTTTCAATTCCCCTAATATTTTCTTGTAGGATTATATTTTCTTCTTTGTCATGAAATTTACGTACATGATCGATACTACATGTGAGGAAGCCCCCTGTCCCACAAGCAGGGTCTAAAATAGACTCTCCTTCTTTAGGATTAACCATCTCAACCATAAATTGAGTTATCGCTCTAGGGGTATAATATTCCCCCGATGAACCTGCACTCTGCAATTCTTTTAAGATACTTTCGTAAATATCATTAAAGACATGAGTATCAGTTGTATTAGCGAAATCAATTTTGTTAATTTCATTAATAACTTGTCTGAAAAGTGTTCCGTTTTTCATAAAATTGTAAGTGTCTTCAAAGACAGATTTGACAATTTTAGATTGGTCATTTCCAGTTCTATCTAAACTTTTTAGTGCAGGAAATAATTTAGAGTTAATAAATTCTATTAATTCTTCACCTGTTAAAGTTTGATCAATAGCCCATTTCTTCCATCTAAATTCTTCAGGTATTGGACTTGAATAATCCTTGATTTTACTTCTCCACTCTTCTTCCTTATCTGAAAATATTTTCATGAATAACATCCAAACTATTTGGGATATACGCTGTGCATCACCATCTACGCCAGTGTCTTTACGCATTATATCACGAATGGATTTTATAATAGTTGTTGTACTCATAGTTTATTTATTCTGCTCTTAACTTATTATTTAAATACTTATTTGAAATAGGAATACATTTTGAAATCAAATGTTGCTCCATATAATTCTTCTATCCTATTACGAATGTGGTAATTGCTTGATCTTGCTTCTCTTCTGTCATGTATCTGAGAATTACTATTTACTACTTTTACAATTTTTCTTATCTCATCCTTATCAAATTCATTTAAAAAAGGCCTAATTAAGTGATCAAAGCGCATATCAGCAATAGAATACTGGTGACTTTTGCCAAACATTTCAATTAAAAAGTCGAATGCAACATTTCTATTACCTTCCCTATTTGCATAATTAAAAACATATAGAATGCTTTCAGTTGTTATATGGGTTTCCTCATAACCACTTTCCCATGTTATAGACGAAATTTTATTAATGTGGGCTGTAATGTTTTCTGATAAAAAAACTGCGTATGTATCTAGATCAGCGTCCTTTTCAATAATATTTTGAATTAATATCTTAGCACTGTCATTCAATACTTTGAAAATCTCTGGAAATTGATTAAAAAGAGTAATTAAGTTCATTAAATACTTTTCATCTAAATCGCTGTAATAATCCTGTTCAGTAGCAATTGTTGTAATTAAATTTTTATAATCAGTTTTTAAGATAATTAGTATAGCTCTTAAATTAATTTCTCTATTATCATCACACAATTGGTTAGAAGTTTTAAATGTAACTTTCCATAAAGATCTAAAGATATGAAGTGTTACTTTTGGGTTTATTTTGTCTAAATATTTTGCCTTTAGATGTCTTTCCAATTGAATTTCATCATATATGATAGTTTTTATAGAGGATAAATTTTCTAATAGATCTTCAAATATTTTTCTAGATAAAAAGGGAGGTTTAATTAATACTCCTTCTAAAATGTTTCTTATATGAGCCCTAGTAGTTTCTTTATTTGGTCTATATAATTCAAAATTTTGAGTGAGGACTGGATGAGCGCATAAATGTCTATGCTGTCTAAGAGTATTAATATGAAGATAATCTGACGGCTCCAAAAGATTTGTTTTATCTTTTATGAGATCAATTAATTTTGTTTCCCATTCAGCTGAAACTGAATTTTTAGTCTGTAGTGTTTTGATTTCTTCTAAAATCTTAGTTGCATTCGGATCACTATAAGTTTCATGCAATTCTTCAATTTTATAAAGTAAATCAGCCACAGCAATTGAATATAGCATAACTACAGCTGAGCGATAGCTTTCACTGTAATATGATTTGATAACTTCTTGAAAATAATCCCTAGTTTTTGCTGAATATATTTTTTCAGACTGTAACTCAATTGAAAAATCTCTCATAAAATATTGATGCTCTAGAATCTATCTTTTTTTTTCCATTTTTTTTTATATATGCTAAGATAGTTTAAGAATTTTTCATGTGGAACCAAAATGGTAAGTATATTTTTTAATGAAATGAAAGTAAAAGCTTACGATTTTAAATTAATTTGAGTGATGTTTGTAAATAATAAAATAATATATTTAGACCATGAAATAAAAAAGATTTATAATAACATATCGGCGTCCTTTTCTTGTCAGCGAATCGACCAAATTTTTAAACAAGTACGAAGGGATATAAGGATTGCACACGCAAAGGCGTGGGCTTTCTTATTCTTCGTATGCGTTCTTGGTCGGACGTGCTGACAGATGGGAAATGTCCCACGCTGATTATTTTTAGTAACCTCTGTTTTGGGATGTTCAGAGACCAACCAAACAACAATGAAGAAACTAGTGTGTGTATTGTTACTTTTTATGATAGCATCATGTGCAGATAAAAAGTATGAAGTTATTAAAGAAGATGTTAACGTAAACATCTGTAGAATGCAAATAAAAATACCTCAAAAAATTAATGAAGAACAGTTAGAGGCAATAGCAAATGAATTAAGAGATGATAGAAAAGGTTATGATAAGCTTTGGATTTCATTCTACTTGCGAGATTTATTACCGGAGAGTGATGGCAATGGTGCATGGGCTGTAGCAAGTTTTACTCCTGGCTTTGAAATGGATATTTTGGGGGAGAAAATAGCAGCAGGCAAGCTAAACAATAAAGCTGCTGCTCCTTTTCCGCAATATCAGAATGCTATGGAGGTACTTAAAGCAAATAATGACTATCAAAATCAATGTTTAGAAGACCTTTCTAAAGGTGATGACAGTCACGTAAGGGTGTCAAGTGAATTTTTGCCTAATGAAGACATATCGCTTTTAAAACAACAAGCTAAACGAGATGTTGTTTATGTGATTTTTCAAGTGTTTGCAGAAACTAAGTTAGATAAGTTTACTGTTACTTCTATACCTATTGTAAGGACATCTTTTAATCCTAATTTAATGTATGATGGAAAGAAGCAAGATGTTTTAAAACAGACTATTACCATTACGCGAACTAAAGCGCAGGAAGTCTTAAAAAAATACTTGAAGACTAACGCATTTAAAGATTTATATCAGCTTGATGGAACAATGTATTTACCAAATGAGAAATTTGAGACATTAAAACATGCAGAACTTGAAAGTGTTTTTGCAGATTTGAATTAATCTGTTATTCATTTAGTACTTAATAAAACAAGGGCTTGGTGTAAAAGCCCTTGTTTTATTTTTATACCTCCATATAATTGCCAACCTTTTTGGAGTAGTTTGTTGATTTCTTTTTCAAAATCGTCTAAGTTACAATCTCGAACCACTTTATATTTCATAGTTTTTATATTAATATCCATAATAAAATTGTTTTTATACTTACATAAGCTGCATAAGCTACATTATGTAGGTTGTGTACATTATGTAGGATTAAATACTTCTTTTTTCTAAGTAAATTACATATCCTGCACTTAATCTTTTTTTCTTAAATCCTCTTTTTTCGAGCTTTTGTGAAAACACTTTTTCGGAGCAAGGAATGCAGTTATTGATGCTGCAATTATTTTTGTATTCTTGGAAGAGCTCCTTCAGCTTCATATTATGCGTAGTAGAAGTGAAATATTGCTCATCCTCCAAAAACATTAAAACACTATCGCTCTCGGTTTCATAAATTTTTACTTGTTGTTCAACAATTTCACTACTACTGAAGTTTTTATTTTCCAATAATCTTTTTAAGCCATCCAATATCCAGTTGAATACTCCAGATAATTCACTGGAAATGATTTTCTGAGCAAGTTCTTTGTCCTGTTGTTCAGGTGGAATGGTAATGTTAAAAGGGATTATTAAAAATCTTCTGAAATAAGCATGGGTGTTTTCTATTTCTTTAGGTAAAACGTTAGCATTAAAAAGGAGTTTAGCATAATCTCTTATTAAAATTGGTTTTTCGTGTGGAGATCTAGCCTCAACGGGTTCGCCTGAGCATAGTTGTTTAAAAAAACTTGTTTCAAGCTTTCCGTTTATTTCAGATGCATAGTTTAATAATTTATGAGATATCATGGCTCGAAAATATCCATTTTTATCAGTTAGTGAGCTTAGGCTAAACGATGTGATATTTTGCTCACCTAAAAGTGCACTAATGATTTCGAATAATACGCTTTTGCCATTAGCCCCTGAACCAAATAAAATCATTACTTTTTCAAGTTTTAGAACACTATTTTTTATAAAAATGTAGCCCAAATATTCAGCCAAAACATTTTGAAGTTCTTTTTCAGGTAACACCCGATTTATAAACCTCATAAATGTTGGGGCATCCGAGTTAGGAATAAATTCAAAAGGTAATTGATAAGTCAAAAAATCCGCTTTTTCAAATTTTCTTAAAATTTGTTCTTTAGTGCTTATTTCGAAAGTTCCATTTTTTAAATTGACTAGGGTTTTTGAATTAGTGGGTATTTCCTTTAGTCCTGCATCAGACATAAATTGTTTTGTCAAATCGTCTTTAAATAAATAATATCTTGCATCATATTTATCTACTCCAGATTTTTGAGCAACTTGCCCCAAAAAATCTTTAAACTTTTCTGCTTCTACATATTCCCAATACTGCCCATTATAAAGATATATCATGCCATTTTTCCTGCATAGGCTAAATTCATTCTGATTTGTTTTTAATAAAAGATTATCAATGACTGGGATTAAAAAATGCTTTTTTTGCAACTTAGTTTTGTTGTCGTCTGTTTCAAAATAATTTCTGAAGTCAATTTCGGTAATGTTTTCTAATAGCTGTTGGAGTATTCCCTCTATTTTGCCGTCCATCATCTTTATTTATTTAATGGTTTAAGGCAATCAATCAGCTCATTTTTTTTGTAGTATCTACGATTGGCAATACCGTACGCTTTTATTTTTCCTTTATTAGTCCAGTGCCAAAGAGTGCTACTGTCAATTTTAAGAAAATCGCATGCTTCCTTTCGTGTCAAAAGAACATCTTCTTCTGATATTTGTAGATTTTTGCCAAAATTCTCTAATTGAGATTTTAACCCTATACTTATTAGCTCTGCTAAAGCTTCAGGGGTTGTTTGAATGAATTGAACTGTTTCCATTTGCAATAATTTTAAATTCATTGCAAATATTTACTCAAGTACATTGGTAGTAACTGGTTAAAACTGGTTATTGATTTTCAAAATTTTTCTTTAAGTCTTGTAAATCGTTTTTAGCTTTATGTGTATCATAGTTTTGTAGGCTCAAAATTTCAATTACTTTTTCAAAAATTTGAACTTTATTTTTCTGTTTAGTCGAGCTTTCTCCGGGAGCAATACGATTAGCCTTTTGACAATATTCTACATAATGTTGGTATAGTTTTTTTCCGGATATAAAACCATATTTCAAAATAACACTATCAGCATTAATGAGTGTTATATGCTCCTGTTTATAATAATGTAGTAAAGCAATTTCTTTTAAAGTAAGATTTACCATGTCATTTATAGGAGATACTTCTAGATTTTCTTCAGACTCAATTTTCTTGAGCTTTTCAGTGAGGAAACTGAAATACTCTCTCAACAACCAAAATTTGTCACGATTTTTTTTGTTTTCTATCCAGTCATTAAAGAGAATATCATCCTTTAAAACCTGCTTAAATTCAGAGTCATTATAATCAAAAAAAATAACATTATTGTGCAGGTGTTTGATTTCTTTATCTTGGTTTGAAAATACTTGTCGAATAAAAAACTCATCATTGGCCAAAGGATTGGCAATAAGAAACTCTTTTAAGGCTAACTCATAATTAGTTTCGAAAAATATTGATAAGCCAGTTCTTATATAGTTGTCTTGCATTGTTCTGATTTCTTAAAAATAACTAGTTAATTCCATTGCAATGTCTTTGTTGCTCTTACCAATATAGTTAAGAAACATAGCTTCAGTAGTGTGTCCTGTAATATAAGTTAAATAAGAAGTTGGAATATTGCCATAGTTGTTAGTGGCAAAAGATCGCCGTCCAATGTGTGAACTCACCAATTCCCATTTCTCATAAGTTCCTTTGCCTTTTCGGTAAATTTTATTTCCTGGAACTGTTTCAGCTTTTTTGCTACCTTCTATTAATTGTGTTAATCCTGCAATTCTACATACTTCTTTTATATAACGATTATATTTTTGATCAGAAATTGTTCTAGGAAATTCGCCATTACGTTTATTTAGTATATCAACAATTTTTGGAGATAATGGGACTGTCATTTTTTTACTGGTTTTTATCTGTGTAAATTCTATAAGAGGTTTCAATTCACCCATTTTATTTTTCTCATAACGAATCCAGTCCTTTTTGAAACGCATAAAATCTGAAACTCTTTGTCCAATGTAACAACTTATTAATAGCCAATCTTTCGCGTTTTCTAAATATTCTTTTTCTAAATTAGAATTTGATAGAATTTCTAATTCCTCATTAGTCAAATAAATAGTATCAGTTTTGTGGTATTTTGTTTTTATGTTGTCTAGCTGATGACTAGTTTCAATTCCATTAAATTTAGCATGTCGACAAACAGTTTTAATGAATCGTATATTTCGAGCAATTGTGTTTGGGGCATAATGGTTTTCTGTGCAATAATCTTCAAACTCTTTTGAAATGAGTGTCAATATCTAATATAAGAATAGGTTTTTTCCTTGCAGCTTCAAACCGAATTAACACCTGTTTTATTACTCTACATTTTCTAAGGGTACTCTCTGTTACCTCATTTCGCTTGAAATCAATATATGTATCCATATATTTTACTAGTTCTTTGGGTAAGATGTCTTTGCCAGCAGAGGGGCTATAATAAGTGTTGATTTGCGTTTCTAGCCATTCTTTATTTATTAAAGAAATGTCACTTTCATTAAATGCTTTGAGAATATGGTTCTCTATTTTATTAAGGTCTGCCTTTATATTAGCCTGCCTTTCAATCATGTCAATATCTTTAAGCCTTTTTTTGTGCTGCTTTGACCAATATTCTTTTGAAACTTCGTACTTGGTCGATGTCCCAAAAACGTAATCTTTATTGTCATATCGGTATAAAAGGCGTAAGATTAAATGAGCACTTTCTTTATTTGAACGATATAGGAAATTTACTGCTGCCATGATAATAAATTTATATGACAAAAGTAGCATAAAAGATGTACGATAATTGTACGGTAAATCGCAATTTCGAACAATAAATCGCAAACAAAAACAATAATGTAATATATTTGTCTCTGCCAAAAGCATTGTAAATAAAGGACTTTTTGTAGAGTTTAGTGTTTCTTTTGTGTGTACGATTTTTGTACCGCTCAAGCCCCATCTTCTCCACTTTAATTAAAAAGCCATACTTAATTTAAGTATGGCTTTTTAAGTTTTAGGATAGGAAGTAAGAGTTATTCTTTTACAATTTTCTTTGTAAATGTTGATTGCCCATCAGTAAATTTCATCAGATAGATTCCGCTGGCCTGACTGCTCAGGTCAATTTCCTGAATATTCGTTACTGCATCCATATAAACTTTCTGACCTTGTAAATTGAAGATCTCCAGTGTGTAATCAGTTACATTATTGTTGTTAAATTCTACTTTAAATATACCTTTCGACGGATTTGGATATATTGAGATTTGGTTTTCTGTACTTCCAAAATCCTCAACCCCTACAGTCGAAGAGCCATTAAGGTATACCTTCCAGTATTTTTGCTGTCCGTTTAAAAATGGATCATAAGCATTATTAGTAGCCGGGTTTTCAGTATGGATCAGATCCGGTTTTAAATCGCCATTCATATCAACAACAACATGGTAATCGTATGCAAAGCGATGCTCATAATCGTCGAGTACGATAGGAATATTCCATTGTGTTGCAGTTGCGCTGAATCCTGAACCATTGCTAAGGTACACCTTCCAGTATTTTTGCTGACCGCTTAAAAATGGGTCATAATCATTATTAGTAGCCGGGTTTTCAGTATGAATTAAATCCGGTTTTCCATCGCCGTTCATGTCGGCAACAGTGTGGTAATCATACGCAAAGCGATGCTCATAGTCATCCAGTACAGCCGGTATATTCCATTGTGTTGCTGTTGCGCTAAATCCTGAACCGTTATTAAGATATACTTTCCAGTATTTTTGCTGCCCGTTTAAAAATGGGTCATAATCATTATTGGTAGCCGGATTTTCGGTATGAACCAAATCCGGTTTTAAATCGCCGTTCATATCCACAACCGTGTGGTAATCATACGCAAAACGATGCTCATAGTCATCCAGTACAACCGGAATATTCCACTGCGTTGCTGTTGCGCTGAATCCTGTACCGTTATTAAGATATACTTTCCAGTATTTTTGCTGGCCATTTAAAAATGGGTCATAATCATTATTAGTTGCCGGGTTTTCAGTATGAACCAAATCCGGTTTTCCATCGCCATTCATATCGGCAACACTGTGGTAATCATACGCAAAACGATGCTCATAATCATCCAGTATAGCCGGGATATTCCATTGTGTTGCTGTTGCGCTGAATCCTGTACCGTTATTAAGATATACTTTCCAGTATTGTTGCTGGCCATTTAAAAACGGATCATAATCATTATTGGTTGCAGGATTTTCAGTATGAACCAGGTCCGGTTTTCCATCGCCGTTCATGTCGACAACTACGTGGTAATCATCTGCAAAGTGATGTTCGTCACCGTCCAGAACGGCAGGGATATTCCATTGTATTGCTGTTGCGCTGAAACCTGTACCGTTATTAAAATATACCTTCCAGTATTTTTGCTGACCGTTTAAAAACGGATCATAAACATTATTAGTAGCCGGGTTTTCGGTATGAACCAAATCCGGTTTTCCATCGCCGTTCATATCGACAACTACGTGGTAAAGGTCTGCAAAGTGATGTTCGTCACCGTCCAGAACGGCAGGGATATTCCATTGCTGTGCGGGGCTTGTAAACCCCTGTGCATTAGTATTGCTGTTGATGCCTGCTATGACAAGCAGGGATAATATTATTTTTTTCATTGGTGATTTTGGTGTTATTAATGATAGGTTGTGTGGCTTAGAAAATTGTACCCGATTTATTAAAACCGGATGCAGCAATAGTCATTTACTCTTTTATAACCTTTATGCTTTTAACCTGTTTTCCTGCTTGTACTTTTACAATGTAAGTCCCATGACTTAGAGTAGAAACATCTATATTGCCTTCGGTTGCGTTTATTGTTTTTGTAATAACTTCCTGGCCTAACATATTATAGATTGAAACGGAAGATATTTCATTATCCAGTGAAATAGTAAGCGTTTCTCTAACCGGGTTAGGATAAACTATAAGTTTATTGCCTGCAGTTTCAAAATCTTCTATGCCAAGAATAACTGAATCGTAGCATCCTACGCTTTCAGGAGATAATAGATAATCGGTTGTTCCGTTTCCGGCCTGGCCATCATAATTTGAACCCCATGTCCATAAAGAATTCTCAGTTTTTACTGCAATTCCGTTATATCTGCTTGCTGAAACACTCTTCCAGCCTGAAGCAGTTCCAATTTGCATTGGTGCTTGTGTTGATGTAGTTGAACCGTTACCAAGTTGCTCGTAAGTGTTGTTACCCCAACCCCAAAGCGTGCCATCACTCTTTAAAGCCATTGTGTGCATATCTCCGGCAGAGACCATTAACCAGTTTGTTGCTGTACCAATTTGTGTAGGAACAAGCATATCGTCAAATGAATTATGACCTAGTTTTCCATCAAAACCATCTCCCCAAGACCACAGTGTTCCGTTTGATTTTTTCGCAACTGAGTGCAGTTCACTTGCACTAACTAATTGCCAGTTTGTTGCTGAACCAATTTGCACAGGTTCGTCCCTGTTTGTTAATGTGCCATCGCCCAATTGTCCAACATTATTTCTTCCCCATGCCCATAGTGTGCCATTGGTTTTAATTGCTAATGTATGGTACTGACCGGCAGCAAGACTTTGCCAATTGGTAGCAGTTCCTATTTGTACAGGAACATTTTCATTGTAATATGTTCCGTTTCCTAATTGGTTGTAGTTGTTTCTTCCCCAACCCCAAAGCGTTCCATTAGATTTGATGGCTAAGGTAAATTCTTCTCCGGCAATAATTTTAACCCAGTCGGTACTGGTTCCAATTTGTAGGGGGGAGTTTCTAAAAGTTGTGGTTGTGCCGTCGCCTAACTGCCCATAGTTGTTATAACCCCATGTCCACAACGTTCCATTAGTTTTAATGGCAACGATGTGGTTAGCACCTGTCGCGATAGATTTCCAGTTGCTAGCTCCTCCAATTTGTTTTGGTTCAGTAGTATCAGTGTTTGTTCCTGTACCTAATTGACCATAATTGTTTTTACCCCAAGCCCACAGCGTTCCGTCAGCTTTAATTGCTATTGAATGATTTAGACCGCTTACAGCCTCTTTCCAACACATTTCAGGAATGAATAAGCTCGCAGGACAGTCCATTGCCATTGGGACTAATACATCATTAATTGTATCGTTGTCAAGACCTAAACTTCCACCGCTATAATCACCCCAGCTCCAGAATGATCCGTCTGTTTTTTTAGCAATTGTAAAATTATCTCCGGCAGAAACAGCTTCCCAGTCAGTTGAAGTTCCAATGTGGGTTGGTGTAGTTTTATCATTCGTTGTACCATCACCCAGCTGTCCATCATAGTTGTCTCCCCATGCCCAAAGACTGCCATCTGTTTTTATGGCAATTGTGTGTGCATAACCTGCACCGATAGTTTTCCAGTTTGTGGCTGTGCCTATCTGTGTCGGGGTATTGCTGTTTGTAGTATTTCCTATTCCAAGCTGACCGTTGTTATTGTAACCCCAGCTCCAGATGGTGCCATCAGATTTTCTTGCAATAACATGGCTTGAACCCGCTTCAATTTCCTGCCACGTGGTCAGTGTTCCAATTTGAGTTGGTGTAGTTTTAGAAACTGTGGTTCCATCACCTAGTTTGCCATAAGAATTAGATCCCCATGCCCAAAGTGTACCGTTCGTCTTTAAAGCAACAGTAAAGCTGTTTCCTACCACGACACTTTTCCAGTCTGTAGCAGTGCCAATCTGAACTGGTGAAGAACTATCAGTAGTATTTCCATTTCCTAATTGTCCGTCGTAATTATCTCCCCATGCCCATAATGTACCGTTATTTCTAATAGCAGCAGTATGAGAATATCCTGCAGAAATGGTTTTCCATGTTGTTGCAGAACCTATCTGTGTGGGTACGGTTGGGTAATTGGTTGATCCGTTACCTATCTGGCCATAATAATTGTCTCCCCACGCCCAGATGGTACCGTCAGATTTTTTGGCTACCGAATAATCATCTCCGGCCGAAACAATTTCCCAGTTTGTAGCACTGCCTATCTGTATAGGCGTAAATTTAGTTATAGTAGTTCCATCACCCAATTGGCCTGAGGTGTTACTTCCCCATACCCATAATGTTCCATTCTGGCCAATGGCAAGCGAATGGTTCTCTCCGGTTGAAACACTTTTCCAGCACTGCTGTGCTGTCATTTGCAAGCCGACACTTGCTAATAATAAAGTAATTAGTTTTTTCATTGTATTGATTTGGTGGTTTGTTTTAAAAATCAGCAAATTACCTTTTTTCGTAATTATTTTCTGATTTTTTTTTAAATGCGAATATAATAATCTTGAATATATTTTAAATTAAATTATGAATATTTTTTTTGATAATTTTCTTACAATATTTGATATGGGTATTGTATGCTCTGTTGTGATTTTTCTTACCTCTACACCTGCATCATTATTTTAGGGTTTATCATAGGTTTCGATACATAGAATAACTGTTTTTGAATTATTGATTATTCTCAATATGATACATACACCTTATCATAATGATAAGGTGTATGATTTTCGAATTAAACAAATATGCTGGTATTTATTTGTATATCAGTTTATTATAAGTTTTGTTTGTTTTAGGTATATACTTTGATGGATATCCTCAATCAAAAAAGCTAAATATGAAAACTTTAAAGAAAGGTGTTCAATGGGATATAAGAATCCAGCAACTTAAGAAAGTTATACCATCCGGATCAAGATTTACGTCGGCGCATCTCCTGACGCTGGCTTTTGCTATCATCATGGTATTCGGTTGCATCATGAAGATGATTGCAAGTTAGTGAATGCTTATAAAGTTAACTTTATTGCTTATAAAAAGATGGCAATATGAAAATGGATTACTTTTGTTATAGTCAAGCAAAAAATATAAAATTTTGAACAAGATACTTGTTATAGACGATGAAGAGAAATTAAGGAGCCTACTGGTAAGGATCTTAAAACTTGAAAATTTTGAACTTTATCAGGCTGCCGATTGTCGTTCTGCCTTAAAAATACTCGAGCAACAGTCGGTTGATGTTGTACTGTGCGATGTAAAGTTGCCGGATGGTAATGGTGTAGATCTTACCCTTACGATAAAACAAAAATTACCGGGTATTGAAGTTATACTGCTTACAGCCTATGGCAATATTCAGGATGGTGTTCAGGCAATCAAAAATGGAGCATTCGATTATATCATCAAAGGAGACGACAATAATAAAATAATTCCTTTGATTCACCGGGCTATCGAAAAAAGAAGTCTGGAAAATCGCGTTGTCGTTTTAGAAGCGCAACTTGAGAAAAAATATTCCTTTGAAGGTATATTGGGTAATTCTAAAAGCATAACCGAAGCTATTAATCTGGCGCAAAAGGTGGCACCTACCGATGCTACAGTTTTGCTAACAGGCGAAACGGGTACAGGTAAGGAAGTTTTTGCTAATGCAATTCATCAAAATAGCAGTCGCAAAAACAAAAACTTTGTTGCTATAAACTGTTCAGCATTTAGCCATGATCTTTTAGAAAGCGAAATGTTTGGCCATTTAGCAGGTTCCTTTACTGGTGCGCTGAAAGATAAAAAGGGGTTGTTTGAAGAAGCTAACCAAGGAACAATTTTTCTTGATGAGTTGGGAGAACTGCCGATTGATTTACAAGCTAAATTACTTCGTGTATTAGAAAGTGGTGAATTTATGAAGGTGGGGAGTAGCAAGGTAACTAAGGCGGATGTCAGAGTTATAGCGGCTTCGAACCGGGATTTTAAGAAAGAAATAGCTGCCGGGCATTTCAGGGAAGATCTATACTATAGGCTTTCTGCTTTTGAAATTCACCTGCCCCCGCTAAGGGAGCGGGTGAAGGATATAGAGCAATTGTCTCTCTTTTTCCTGAAAATGTTTAGTGATAAGACAAATAAAAAAATTCATTCGATAACCAAAGAAGCTCTGCACGTTTTGAAGCTTCACAATTGGCCCGGAAATATAAGGGAACTAAAAAACGTTATGGAGCGAAGCGTCATTCTTGAAGGAAGTGATTCCGTTACATTAAGAAGCCTTCCGATTGAGCTTCAGTCAAATGCCCTTAATCCATCAGGTGAGGATAATAATACTTTATCTGCATTTTCTATGGCTTCTGCAGAAAAAATCCACATACAAAAAGTTTTAAATTATACCAGTGGTAATAAAGCCGAAACAGCACGATTGCTTAATATTGGTCTTGCTACGCTATACCGCAAGATGGATGAGTATAATCTGAGTACATAAAATAGTATCATTTTGAGAAACAGACCCTATCATTTTGATAGGGTTTTTTTATTTAAAAATTCCGGTTAAGATGTAAGTTGCTGTTTTTAAGCATGTTGTTTTTTTGTTTTACAAAGGGCATATTATTTGGCTAGTATGGTTCAAACTGTAATTTTTTTAAAATGAAAAACCAAGTCAAACCTGCTTCCGCCAAGGTGGTGCAATTTGCAGAGATTACTAAAAGCCTTATTCGTAAGGGTAATATACCAAGGGCAAAAAAATGCCTTGAAGTGGCAGAACGCCTACTGACCACAGGTAATGCAGAGACAAAAAACCTTATTGTGAATATTTATATTTTCTCGGTGTCCACCTTTATGGAGCTGCGTAAATGTAATATAGCTAATATGTTTCCACAATCTTTACGAAAGGAGTATATCGCTCAGATTAATACTTCGGGAGTATAAATCAAATTCTAAAATCTAAAAGCTATGACAACTATACTTGTAGTAACCGGAATTGCCTTATTTATCTTATTTATCAAATCACTCGATTTTTTCGAAAAAGTCTAAACTATGACAGCATTATTTATTGTGGCGTTACTGGTGTTCGGATACATCTGTTACGTACTTGTAAAACCTGAAAAATTTTAAACGATGAACAGCGAAATTTTAGGAATTATTGCTATGTACGGCATCGTCTTGCTTCTTGCAATACCATTGGGCCGATATATAGGCAAGATATTTAATTATGAAAACACCTGGCTTGACAAAGTGTTCAATCCCCTTGACAGATTATTTTTCAAAATAGGAGGTATCAATCCTGATAGGGAAATGACCTGGAAGCAACATTTAATGGCTCTACTGGTAATTAATTTGTTTTGGTTCCTGCTGTCTATGTTTGTGCTTACAAATATGGAATGGCTACCACTAAATCCGGATAAAAACCCTTCTATGAGTGGTGATTTGGCATTTAATACATCAGTTAGTTTTGTAACAAACACTAATCTGCAACATTATAGTGGTGAGACGGGCTTATCTTATCTCGGACAGCTTACACTTATGCTATGGCAGTTTATCAGTGCCGGCTGTGGTATGGCTATATGTGCTATGGTGTTTAATGCTATGAAAGAGAGAACAGCCACCTCTTTAGGTAATTTCTACAGCTATTTTGTTCGCTCATGTACAAGAATACTTTTGCCTCTATCTACTATTGTGGCTGTTATACTTGTGGTGAATGGAACTCCTATGACTTTTGAGGGTAAAGACAGTATAACAACGCTTGAAGGCAAAGAACAGCTCGTTAGCCGCGGACCGGTAGCTGCCTTTGTAGCTATCAAGCAGTTGGGAACCAATGGTGGTGGATTTTATGGACCAAACTCCGCCCATCCAATGGAAAATCCTAATTATCTAACTAATATGGTAGAGACTATAAGCTTGTTTATAATTCCAATAGCCATGGTGTTTGCATTTGGGTATTTATTAAAAAGGAGGAAACTTGCTCTTACTATATATGGCGTAATGACAGCAGGGTTTTTAATGCTTCTGATGACATCTGTTACATCTGAAATGAGGGGTAACCCTTTAATTGACAGGATGGGTATTGCGCAATCAATGGGTAGTATGGAAGGTAAAGAAGTACGCTTTGGTGCAGCTGCTTCGGCCAACTGGGCTACATATACCACTTGTACCAGTAATGGTTCAGTTAATGCCATGCATGACAGCTTTACTCCTATTGGAGGAATGGCAGCCCTTTTGGGAATGATGGTGAACTGCTTTTATGGTGGTGTAGGAGTAGGCTTCCTCAATTTTTACATTTTCATGATACTTGCTGTATTTATTAGTGGGCTTATGGTAGGGCGTACACCGGAATTTCTTGGTAAGAAGATTGAAGCTAAAGAGATGAAAATCGCCATGATTATTGCGTTGTTACATCCGTTGCTAATTCTTGCAGGGACCGCAATTGCTTCACATGTTTATACAGGAAATCCTGAAGAATATGCCAGCTGGCTGGCAAACCCGGGTTACCATGGTTTTAGCGAAATGCTGTATGAGTTCACTTCATCATCAGCTAATAATGGTAGTGGGTTTGAAGGGCTTGGCGATAATACTCCTTTTTGGAATATCGCATGCGGAATAGTAATGCTTATGGCGCGTTATCTGCCAATTATAGGTCCTGTTGCCATAGCGGGTATACTGGCAGCCAAAAAATATGTGCCTGAAAGTTCAGGTACACTTAAAACAGATACTGCAACATTTGGTTTTATGGCATTTGCCGTAATTTTTATAGTTGCTGCTTTGTCATTCTTTCCGGCACTAACGCTTGGGCCTATTGCCGAATATTTTTCACTTTACAAATAATTTTTTAGAACGAAATGAAAAATCAAAATACAACGCTGTTTCAGCCCGATTTGGTTAAGCAGGCATTAAAACAATCTTTTGTAAAGCTAAACCCTGCATCCTTAGTAAAAAATCCGGTTATGTTTACGGTCGAGATAGGAACCGTAATCATGTTATGTGTATGTGCCTGGATTCTTGCCGGAGAAACAAGCCAGGGGAGCTTTGCTTATAATTTTACTATTTTTCTGATTCTTCTTTTTACGCTTCTGTTTGCCAATTTTGCAGAAGCTATTGCAGAAGCGCGTGGTAAGGCGCAGGCTGATAGCCTGCGTAAAACCCGCGAAGAAACACCCGCCAGGAAAATTGAGATGTTAGGTGAAATTTTCAAGGATGAAGTAAAGGTAGTACCTTCTTCAACCCTTAAAAAGGGTGATGTTTTTATTTGTGAACCGGGCGACATTATACCCATGGATGGAGAAATCATAGAAGGGCTTGCTACCATCGATGAAAGTGCCATAACAGGTGAAAGCGCCCCGGTAATACGTGAGGCAGGAGGCGATAAAAGCTCGGTAACGGGTGGTACTAAAGTGCTTTCGGATTACATAAAAGTACGTGTGTCGACTGAACCGGGCGAAAGTTTTCTTGATAAGATGATCGCTCTTGTTGAAGGTGCATCAAGACAAAAGACACCTAACGAGATAGCACTTACTATATTGCTTGCAGGGTTTACGCTTGTTTTTATTATTGTGTGTACAACATTACAGCCATTTGCGGCCTATGCTAATGTTACCATAACCATTGCATCATTTATTTCACTTTTTGTCTGTCTTATACCAACAACTATTGGTGGATTATTATCTGCGATTGGTATTGCGGGAATGGACAGGGCATTGCGCGCGAATGTAATTACAAAATCGGGTAAAGCAGTTGAAACGGCAGGCGATATAGATGTACTCCTTTTGGATAAGACAGGTACGATAACGATAGGTAACCGTAAAGCCACACAATTTTGGCCGGCTGAAGGAGTAACCAGAGAAGAGTTTGTTAAAGCATCGGTGTTAAGCTCAGTAGCAGATGAAACACCAGAAGGGAAATCGATTTTGGAACTGGCTGGAGTAATTAATCCTGATTATAATGTAAAGGGAGCAACTTTTATAAAGTTTACGGCGGAAACAAGAAGTTCTGGTATTGATTATGAAGGCAACAGGATTCGCAAAGGGGCTTATGATGCTATTAAAAACATTGTGGAGAAAGCAGGAAACAATTTCTCTAAGGCCATTACCCAAAAAGTCGAGGAAATCTCAGGAAATGGAGGAACGCCTCTGGTTGTTTCAGAAAATGAAAAAGTATTAGGAGTTATCGAACTTCAGGACATAATTAAAACGGGTATTGCAGAACGTTTTGAGCGTTTGCGCAAAATGGGCGTAAAAACAGTTATGGTAACGGGAGACAATCCTCTTACGGCAAAATTCATAGCAGAGAAGGCCGGTGTGGATGATTTTATTGCCGAAGCGAAACCTGAGGATAAAATGAATTATATTAAGGCAGAACAGCAGCAGGGCAAACTGGTGGCAATGATGGGCGATGGTACAAATGATGCACCGGCTCTTGCCCAGGCAGATGTGGGTGTGGCAATGAATAGTGGTACACAGGCTGCCAAGGAAGCCGGTAATATGGTTGATTTGGATAATGACCCTACCAAATTGATTGAGATCGTGGAAATAGGTAAGCAATTGCTCATGACGCGTGGTACGCTTACAACTTTTAGTATTGCTAATGATGTCGCTAAATATTTTGCCATTATCCCTGCATTGTTTATCATGGCAATCCCATCATTACAAGGTTTGAATATCATGAGATTACACAGTCCTGAGAGTGCAATCCTGTCAGCTGTAATATTTAACGCTATTATTATACCTTTCCTTATTCCGCTAGCATTGAAGGGTGTTGCTTACAAGCCTATAGGTGCTTCGGCACTGCTTCGCCGTAATCTTTTTATATATGGGTTAGGTGGTGTGATTGTACCTTTTATTGGAATAAAACTTATAGATATGCTGGTTTCAGTATTCTTCTAAAATTAAAATAAAATGAAACAGAATATAATGCCCGCAATAAGACTCACTTTGTTTTGTGCAGTCTTTTTTTCCGGAATCTACACTATGGCTATTTGGGGCGTGGCTCAGCTTACACCTAATAAAGGTAAAGGTGATGTTGTAGAACAGGATGGTAAACAACACTATATTAATATTGCTCAGGGTTTTACTAAACCGGAGTATTTTTGGCCTCGGCCAAGTGCTGTAGATTATAATGCAGCGGGTTCTGGAGGAAGTAATAAAGGGCCTTCTAACCCTCAATATCTGGAAATGATACAACAAAGAATTGATACTTTTTTATTGCAAAATCCGGCTGTTAACGCTGAAGATATACCAAGCGAGCTGGTAACGGCTTCCGGTAGCGGACTTGATCCCAATATCTCTATACAGGGGGCTAAAGTACAGGTAAAACGTATTGCGGCTGCACGGAAAATAGATGAGCTTAAACTAGTAAAGCTTATTGAAGAAAATACTGAAGCACCATTGCTGGGTGCTTTGGGAACTGAGAAAATTAATGTATTAAAACTTAACTTAGCGTTAGACAAACTTAAATAAATGAAAGCAGTACTATCAGTTATTGTAGTAAGCCTTATAGGTTTTGCTGCAACTGCACAACAAGTAAATGACACAATTAAAATTTTACCGCAGAGTGAAATCCCTGCGCTTAAATTCAGTGGATATATAGAAACCTATTATAGTTACGATTTTAATAAGCCGGACAGTAATGTTCGTCCCGGATTTTTTTATTCGTACAACAGAAATAATGAAGTGGCTCTTAACCTGGGCTTTATAAAAGCAGCTTATGACAACGGAAACGTGCGTGGAAACCTTGCCTTAATGGCGGGAACCTATTCTAACGCCAACCTTTCTGCAGAAGAGGGAGTTTTAAAAAATGTTTTTGAAGCAAATGCAGGAGTGAAATTATCTAAATCAGCCAACTTATGGATTGATGCCGGAATATTTTCGTCCCATTTGGGATTTGAAAGTGCTGTAGGCAAAGATTGTTGGGCATTAACCCGCAGTATTTTGGCAGACAATTCTCCGTATTATGAGAGTGGCGCAAAACTATCCTATACCTCACCTTCAGGGAAATGGTTTATGAGTGGTCTGGTACTTAACGGGTGGCAGCGCATTCAAAGGGTTGATGGCAATAAAAGTCTGGCATTTGGCCACCAACTGACATATAAGCCTAATGGCAAGGTAACATTAAACAGTAGTTCTTTTATAGGGAACGATAAGCCCGCCGATGATAAGCGTATGCGCTATTTCCATAATTTTTATGGACAGTTTCAGATATCAGACAATTTAGGATTGATTGCTGGATTTGATATTGGCGCTGAACAAAAAGCGAAAGGCAGCGAAAGTTATAACTGTTGGTATACTCCTATAGTTATCGCAAAATATTCTTTGAGTGATAGATTTTCGTTAACTGCAAGAGGAGAGTATTATGTTGATGAAAACGGGGTAATTATTACTACAGGTACCCAAAATGGTTTTAAAACCTTTGGATATTCTTTAAACTTTGACTATAACCTATACAGCAATGTTGTATGGAGAATTGAAGCCCGCTCACTTAATAGCAAGGATGAAATCTTTATAAAAGATGGTAATTCTACTAAAAACAATACTTTTGTTACAACGGCACTCGCAATTTCTTTTTAATGGACAGTGAGAAAGAAAATCATGTAAAACATTTTCTCGACCTCATTCAAAAGTCGAGAAAAGGTAAGTTTAAAGTCTACATCGGGATGAGTGCCGGTGTAGGCAAAACTTATCGTATGCTACAGGAAGCACATACCCTTTTGCGGAATGGTATCGATGTTAAAGTAGGCTTTGTTGAAACTCACCGGAGAAAAGAAACCCACGAATTGCTGGAAGGATTGCCTGTTGTACCGCAACGCTCAATATTTTACAAGGGCAAGTACCTTGAAGAAATGGATGTTCAGGGCATTATCAATTTGCGCCCTGAGGTGGTAATCGTAGACGAGCTGGCCCATACGAATGTTGAAGGCAGTAAAAATGAAAAACGCTGGCAGGATGTAATGGATATTATAAATGCCGGGATTAATGTTATCAGTGCCGTTAATATTCAGCATATCGAAAGCCTGAATGATGATATTAAAGAAATTACAGGAATAGAGGTTAAAGAACGAGTGCCTGACAGCGTACTAAAAGCCGCTGACGAAGTTGTAAATATAGACCTTACTGCTGATGAACTAATTACTCGTCTTAAGGAGGGTAAAATCTATACGCCGGATAAAATTCCGTCGGCATTAAATAACTTTTTTAAAGCTGAACATATACTACAGCTCAGAGAACTGGCACTCAAAGAAGTTGCCAGTCAGGTTGAGCGAAAGGTAGAGACCGAAGTGGTAGGTCTTCGCAACTTTAAACAGGAAAAGTTTATGGCTTGTATTAGCAGTAATCATAATACGGCTAAAACGGTAATCCGTAAAACGGCAAGGCTGGCTAATTATTATCATAGCAAATGGTATCTTCTTTATGTAGAACTCCCTTGTGAGAGTGCCAATAAAATACCGCTTGACAGACAACGACATCTGATTAATAATTTTAAACTCGCTACCGAACTTGGTGCAGAAGTTATAAGAGTGCAGGACAACAGTGTGGCCTCTGCCATAATAAAACAGGCAGAGCAACGCAAAGCAACCACAATATGTATTGGTAAACCACATCTAAACCTTGTAAAGATAATTTTATCTACTAACATATTCAATTCACTGCTCAACAAGCTTTCTAAGAGCGAAATTGACCTAATTATACTTTCCTAATGAAAATAAAAACAAAACTGATTTTATCCCTGAGTTTAATTTTTGCGCTTACCATTACTCTGGCAGGGCTTGGGATCTGGCAGCTTAGGCAAATGGCTTCTGATACGGGTAATATATTGGTGGCTAATTATAATTCTTTAGATTATTCCCGTAATATGTATAAGGTACTTGATGAAGGGGGAGCTGATTTTAATAAGGAAAAATTCAGAGGTTTTCTTAATAAGCAACTAAATAACCTTACTGAAGTTGGTGAACAGGAATTTACAATTGAATTAAAAGAGGATTTTGAGGCTTATCTCCTTGAACCCACACCACAAAAAGCGGTTGAAATAAGAGGTGATCTTAATAGCATTATGAAGTTAAACATGGATGCGATAAAAAGAAAAAGCTTAAGGGCTGAAGCTACTGCTGAGCATTCAATATTGTGGCTTTCTTTTGCGAGTTCATTTTGTCTTATAATAGGGTTTACATTATTGGTTAATTTACCGGGCTATATAGCAAATCCAATCCATGAATTAACAGAAAGCATTAAACAGATTGCGGCAAAAAATTATTCGCAGAGAGTTCATAACAAAGGCAATGATGAGTTTTCTACCCTTGCTAAATCATTCAATACTATGGCTGAGAAACTCGAAGAATACAGCAGCTCCGATCTGGCAAAATTAATGATAGAAAAAAAGCGTATAGAAACATTAATTAATAACCTCTCAGATCCTATAATTGGGCTTGATGATACTAATAAGGTGCTTTTTATAAACGAACAGGCTTTGCAAATCACAGGTCTCGGTAACCAGGATATTATTGGGCAACAGGCCGAAAGTTTGGCTTTAAAAAATGATCTTCTGCGCACACTGCTTCAAAAAATGTTAGATGAAAATGCAATTAGTGAAAACCTAAAAATTTATGCTAATAATAAGGAAAGTCATTTTGAGCAATTAATGGTGCCCATTAACATAATACCAACAGGTGAATCTGATAAAAAGCGCATAGGGACTTTTCTTATTCTGCGGAATATTACAGCATATAAGGAACTGGATACAGCAAAAACTAACTTTATAGCAACTGTCTCTCATGAATTCAAGACGCCAATTGCTTCTATGAAAATGAGCTTGCAGCTTTTAGAAAATGAAAAAACAGGTTCTCTTAATGAAGAGCAGCTTAGCCTATTAGAAGGTCTTCGGGACGACACGGAAAGATTATTGCGTACTACAGGAGAGTTGTTGAACATAACCCAGGTTGAAACCGGTAAAGCACAGTTCATGATAGAAGATTTTGATATTGTACCAATTCTTAACAAAGCATTACATTCGAACGAAAAGCTTGCCGAGCGCAAGGAGATACGACTTGTTTTATCTGAACCGGGAGCATTGCCTAATGTAATGGCAGACAGAGTAAAATCGGAATGGATATTGTCAAATCTTCTGTCAAACGCCATAAGATATTCATACGATAATTCGGAAGTGGGAATAAAGGTTTCCTTAACCCCTACTCACGTTGAGATTGCTGTACAGGATAGTGGTATTGGTATAGCGGAAGAATACCATGATAAAGTTTTTGAAAAATATTTCAGGGTTCCGGGTAATGAAAAAGAGGGTACCGGATTAGGTTTAAGCATTAGCAAAGAATTTATAAATGCTATGGGTGGATATCTAAAGATGAGTAGTGAGATAGGGACCGGGAGTGTGTTTATTGCGGGTTTTAGAATTGAAGCGTGATTGTTTACCAACATATTATTTTAATCGGATGATTTATATATTAGTTTATAATGAATGTGTTTAATTTTATAGTATAAGACAGAATCATACCTTCTCTAAAAAGGACAAAACAGAATACTGCTTTGTCCCTTTTTATTTGCTTAAATTTGCTGAAAATCCATTACAATGTCATCAGAAAATAAATCTCAGGAAAAAACAACACTTCATTCCCGTAATAAAAACAGGGAACGTTATGACCTAACTTCACTTATAGTGGCTGTTCCTGAACTGGGTAACTATGTTAAGCCTAATAAATTTGGTGATGATTCTGTAGATTTTGCTAATCCTGTTGCGGTTAAACTTTTAAATAAAGCGTTGCTGAAACATTATTATGGCATCGCAAATTGGGAATTTCCTGATGAGAATCTGTCTCCGCCAATACCGGGCAGGGCAGACTATATTCATTATATGGCCGATTTGCTAAAGGAAAGTAATTTCGGGAGATTGCCTGCAGGGGAAAAGATACACTGTCTTGATATTGGAGTAGGGGCAAGCTGCATTTATCCGATATTGGGAGTGGTAGAATATGGATGGAATTTTAAAGCTGTCGATATTGATAAAAAATCTGTTGAATCGGCGAAAGCTATCGTTGACAAAAATCCTGAACTTTCGGGTAAGGTTAAATGCTGGCTTCAGAATAATCCAAGGCATTTTTTTGAAGATGTAATAGTTACAGATGAAAAGTTTGATCTTACGTTCTGTAATCCACCGTTTCATGCTTCTGCCGATGATGCAAGAAGTGGAACGGAACGAAAAAATAAAAACCTTTCCGGAAAAAAAGGTGCTACTGAACTTAATTTTTCGGGAGTTAGCAATGAACTGATTACCGAAGGTGGTGAATCTAAATTCATAAATGATATGGTTTTTGAAAGCCGAAGATTTGGGAAAAGCTGTTTCTGGTTTTCTACGTTAGTATCAAAACAATCTAACCTTAAAGGGATTTATAAAACACTTGAAAAAGTAGGGGCTGAGCAGATAAAAACCATCAATATGGGTACTGGTAATAAATCTACCCGTATTGTCGCCTGGTCTTTCCTTTCCAGAGAGGAACAGAAAGCCTGGAAGGAAAGCAGGTTTAAATAAGTAAAGGCTGTTTTACAGTATGCTACCTGAATTTGAATCATATCTTAAGAAGAATGCTGATTTTCCTGAAGAGGTAATAAAAGCGATGTACGATTTGGCTATAGTAAAAACGCTTAAACGTAATGAATCGTTGCTTCAGGCCGGCGATGTATGTCGTTACAAAGTGTTTATAGCTAAAGGCTTACTGCGTTGTTATGTTACCGGAGGTAATGGCAATGAACATATATTGCAGTTTTGCCCCGAGAATAGCTGGACACTTGATGTGGAAAGTTATGATAATCAAATTCCTGCCACTACCAATATTGCAGCAATTGAACCTTCGGTTGTGTTGCTCTGGACAAAGAGTGATTTTGAAAAGCTGCGTATTGATTTCCCTATACTCAAACAGTTTTCTGAAATTCTCATTTCAAGAAGCATTTACCAAAACCGCCATCGTGTCGCAACAACCCTTAGTGCTACTCCCGAAGAGAAGTATGAAGATTTTGTCACCAGATACCCCAATCTACTCTCACGTTTGCCACTACATATGATTGCTGCCTATATGGGTATTTCTCTTAAAACACTTACAAGGATTCGCCATTCCCAACTTAATCGCTAATTGAATTATGGTCAAATGACCAAGTTTTTAAGGTAAGTTTTAGGTTGCTTTGTACAACTTAAATTTATTAGATATGCGTGTATTTGTTACCGGAGCCTCAGGTTTTGTAGGCTCAGCCATAGTTAAGGAATTAATTGCATCAGGAATTCAGGTTTTAGGATTGGTGCGTTCTGAAAGTGCGCTTCAAAACTTATTGGCATCAGGTGCAGAAGGGCTTTTGGGAGATGTAAACGATCCGGAAATGCTGAAACAGGGTGCACAAAGTTGTGATGCGATAATCCATACAGCTTTTAATCATGATTTCTCAAAGTATAAAGAAAACTGTGAAGACGATAGAAAGGTTATCGAATGCTTTGGTGATGTTTTGGCAGGAACCGAAAAGCCATTGGTTATTACCTCAGGTATAGGTTTGTTGCGCTCTGAAAATCTTATTACCGAAGATGATGTTTTGCCTTTTGGTTCTGATGTTATCCCGAGGGCTGCAAGTGAAGAAGCTGCTGCCGTTGCGAGAAGTAAGGGAGTAAAAGCCTATATAGTGCGCCTGCCACCTACAGTGCATGGTGCCGGAGATCATGGTTTTGTTCCTATTATCATTGGCTTAGCCAAAAACAATAGGAAATCGGCCTACATCGGTGAGGGGCATAATCGCTGGTCGGCGGTACACAGGTTTGATGCTGCTAAACTGTACAGGCTCATTGTTGAGAAAAAACCGGAACAGCAGGTTTTTAACGCAGTTGCCGAAGAAGGCATACCGTTTAAAACTATTGCAGAAGCAATAGGCAATGGCCTGAATCTATCTACTGTTAGTCTTAATGCTGATGAGGCGGATAAACATTTTACATGGTTCAGTCATTTTGCAACGTTTAACTGCGCTGCCTCTAGTGAAAAAACCAAAGCAATTTTAGAATGGAAGCCTGAACATATCGATCTGTTAAACGATATGAAGGAGAATTATTTTTAATAATTAGGTCTTCTAAAATGAGCCTCAGCGAAAGCTGGGGCTTATTTTTTTTTGTTAAAAATTCTGTATAATTATTGTGTAGTTAAATGGCTTCATATATATTTGTCGTCAAATGACTACGCAATGAATTTAAGACGTGACCCTTTTCAGGCTATAGCCGATCCAACCCGAAGAGCAATACTTTTGCTGCTGGCTTCGCAATCTATGACTGCAGGCGCTATAGCGGCCAACTTTGATACTGCAAGGCCTACGGTTTCTAAACATCTTCAGATACTTACCGAATGCGAGCTGTTGAAACAGGAGCAAAATGGGAGGGAAGTCCATTACAGTTTAAATGGTCAGAAAATGAAAGAGATCGCCGATTTTATTGAGCCTTTCCGAATGATATGGGAAGACAGGTTCAATAAGCTTGAGGAAATCATGAAAAATTATAAACCAACCAACAAATAATAATTATGGAACGTAAAACGAAGGTAAATGCCGAAGAAGGCAAACGCGACCTTATAATAATGCGGGAATTTGATCTCCCGGTAGCACTGCTGTTTATGGCTTATGAGAAGCCCGAAATAGTAGAGCAATGGATGGGAACAAAAGCCCTTAAATATGATGCCCAAAAACATGGGAGCTACCAGTTTCAAACTAAAGGTCCAAATGGAGATGTAGTGTTCAGCGCTAACGGAACATTTCATGATGTTGTGCCAAACGAAAGGATCGTGCGTACTTTTGAAATGGAAAATGCGGGCTTTGGTGTACAGATCGAGTTTTTAGAATTCGAAGCGTTAACAGAGAATAGTAGCAGACTTGTGACGCATGTGGTCTATAAATCGGGAGAATTAAGGGATGCAAACCTAAAACTGCCATTTGCCTGGGGTATTAATATGGCGCATGACCGACTGGAAGAAATTGTTGGTAAATTAAGATAACACATCATGGAAAAAAGAAATAAGATCATCTATTGGATCGCTACTTTATGGCTCTCGTTAGGAATGACAGCTACAGGTATTGTTCAGCTAATGCAATTAGAAGAAGAAACTAAAAGTATGGAACGACTTGGCTATCCTGCTTATGTACTGACTTTGTTAGGAGTGTGGAAGATTTTAGGTGTAATCGCTGTATTAATCCCTAAATTTACCTTAGTAAAAGAATGGGCTTATGCCGGATTTTTCTTTGCCATGAGCGGGGCAATCGTTTCGCATTTGGCAGTACAGGATCCCGCAGGTGAGCTTTTTGGTCCGGCACTGCTATTGGTGCTTACTGTCGTGTCGTGGTATTTCAGGCCTGTCAACAGAAAAATTTCTTTAAATTCTTAAACGATATATTATGACAGTTATAAATAAAAAAGAGTTATATGCCGAACAGGCTGATGGACTTATAAATGTTCTTAAAAACCGTTTTGAAAAGAATATGTCCCGCCATAAAACAATTAAATGGGAAGATGTATTCGGCAGGTTAAAAACGAATCCTGTAAAACTCATGGCGCTGGATGCTATGGAAGAAACTGGAGGTGAACCTGATGTAGTAGGACAGGATGAAAAAACAGGAGAATACCTTTTTTATGATTGTTCAGCAGAGAGTCCTAAGGGGCGCAGGAGCGTTTGTTACGACCGTGCGGCATGGGAATCACGAAAAGAACACAAACCTGAAAATACAGCGATGGATATGGCAGCCGATATGGGTGTCGAAATACTTACGGAAGCGGAATATCGTTTTTTGCAGACCTTAGGAGAATTTGATACTAAAACGTCAAGCTGGGTAGCGACTCCGCCTGAAATACGAAAACTGAAAGGAGCCGTTTTTTGTGACAGGAGGTATAATACCGTTTTCCTGTATCATAATGGTGCAGAGTCCTACTATGCAGCAAGAGGGTTCAGAGCTGTTTTGAAAGTATAGTTTTTAGGATTCAGCTTTTAAAAATCGGGTGTTTTTACCTGAACTTTCAATGGTATAGATAATTAATTTTGGGATGTAACCAATTAATTATTTACTCAATGGATATTAAATTAAACTTTATAAATAACTCAAACGATGCTAATAACAGCTCTGTGGTTATTTTTCAAAAAAATGTAGCCAGCGATTTTGAAGAACTTGCAGTTGCATGGCAGGTAATAAAATATTGCGGGCAGGGAGACAATCATCCTTTTACTTATCCAATGCAAACTACGATTGGAGCTTCCGATAGCTGGGGTAATTTTACACCGCAATTGCAGGCTAATCAGGGGCAGATGTTTCAGATGTCGTTAAATGCATCGGGTGATGTAATATCACTTGCAGGACAAGCTACAAGCATTCATGAAATACAGTTACTGAATAATCTTTCTAAAGGAGCAATAAATGCTAATATTTATAAAAATGGTAAACTTTTAGCAACAAAAACAAATGTGGCTCCACAGCAGAGAGCGGTTTTTGAATTTAAGCCTACCATCTGGATAGGGGTTGTTTCACAAGTTAACCAAGGTGAAGTTATGAATTCAGCAATTATTTCCCAGGTTAATACGGAATTAAATCTTTTCGGGATTGCTTCGGCAGATATTGTAATGACGGGAGGAGGTTCGGGACCAAATGCCCAGCCTTTTAATTTTACATTAGAGAATATAAATATGTTATAAATACGATTGCAGGTTCTTAGCCTGCAATCGTATTCAATTCTTCTTTTTTATAATATTTCTTCCGGTGCTCATAAAGTACCTCAATAATCCTGTCCGGTTTTTTCCATTCAAAAAGATGAATTAAAAAGATACCTATCTTCATGAGACCTTTACGTTGCACGATTAGTTTGCCCAAATCTTCAATGGTGCTATCTCTTGCAGTAATAAAGTTAAGGTAGTCATCACCGCTTTTGGTGTACAGATCGGTCGCAAATCCCCAGGCACCGTCACGGGCATTTCCCAAGCTGAATTGTACCAGCATAGAATTTGACTTGGTTCCTGTAAATCCGATAACTGATAAAAAGGGAGAAATCAGGTTAAGCTTATTGAATATACTATATGTAAGTGCTGCCAGAATGTTGTTTATTGCATTGTAATCCCTGCGAAAATCATTCATATTGCCGCCATTCTTTGCGGCTTCTACAACTGCAATGCCAAGGTCAAAATTAATGTGGGCATTCATTCCTAAAAGCAGGTGGTGCAGTACCAGGTTTGAAGAGCCTGAAAGATTTTCAAAAGCAATCTTCCAGGATTTTGAAATTAGAAGGCTATTTGGGTTTTTTTTCCATTCCCGGGCGGCAAAAATATACCTGTTAGCGAATAGTACATCGAGATTAGCCAGTCGGGAACCATTCTTAAATAAACCGGCGTCAAGATCTTCTTTTACCTTTAGGGTTACGCGATGGTATAGGGCAGCAAAATATCCTATACTCTCCTTTTCTTTTTCAGCTGTGGTTATTATTTCTTCAAGCTGTATAAGTACATCTTCTATTGTTGTAGCAGTAGCTTGCGCTGTCATTGGGTGGGTTTTAAATAGTTGATTGTTAAATATACTCAATTTAAACAACAGCATCGAGCTATAAAAAAGCTGCCGGAGATTTTACTTTCCGGCAGCTTATATTGATATGATTTTTACTTTAACTCTTCGAAGTCGTTTTTCAGGGCTTGTTCAATCGCTCTGAATTCGTCATTCAGCTCGTTGGCTAATGCAGGAACATCTGATGTTTCTGCTTCATAGGTTAGTTTGTTGCAAATGTTCTTAGCTTTTTCATTTTCCAGCATTTCAAACGAAGGCTTGATGTTATGAGCGATGGCACCTACGGTTTTATAGTCAGATTCTTCTACTGCGGTTTTTAATTCTTTCATCTTTTCATTAACCGATGTCATAAAGGTCTGAAGCAGGTCAATCATAAAATCGTGATTGCCTACCGTGATGGTTTCAAGATATTCTAATGAATATACTTTTAATCCTGATGCCGATGATGTGTTAGGCACCAATGAGTTGCTGAGGCCTTTTAAAGCTATAGATGTAAAAGGCTTATCGATATAATTGTGGTTGCCTTCTTTTGGTTTTCCTTCACCCAATTTACTTATTACAACAGGCAGGTTACTTTTAAGTTCCTGTCTTATATAATCAAAAGTTTGATATGCATTAAGTGGCGTGGCATCTTCAGCGATTACGATAGCAAGTGCATGATCATTCTTTTTTAACCATTGTATAGCTTCATAGCTGCTTCCAACTACTTCAGTTGTCAGGTTTTCTCTTTGAGCCAGCTTAATGAAGTTTTCTCTTTCGGCGGGGTTGCTTTCAACCAGTAATATAGTGTTCATGCTCATCGTCGTAATTATTTATTGGGCTTGTTTTTCAATATACGGCTTTATAAGATACTTTTTTACAACATTTTTTAAAGCTTCATAGTCAATAGGCTTAGTAATATAATCGTCCATACCCAGTTTTAAACATTCTTCTCTTTCACCCAGTAGTGCTCTTGCTGTAAGTGCTACAATAGGAGTGTGCAGTCCAGGTGTTTCACTTTCTATTAAGCGTAGTTTTTCGGTTGCTTCAAACCCACTCATCTCAGGCATTTGTATGTCCATAAAAACCATGTCTACAGAATTTTCCTGGTATGCTTTTACAGCTTCGAGGCCATTTTCGGCAAGAATGATGTTTGCATTAGGAACAATCTTCTGTATTATGGTCTTAGCCAACATTTGGTTTACCGGATTGTCCTCAGCAATCAGTACATTGTACGGTACATCAAAACCTGCTGTAGCTTCGTCAAGGATATCTCTTTTCATGGCATCGTCGTTGGCATGAATATTATCGAGAAGTTTAAATAACTCGTCAGAAACTATTGGCTTGGTAACATTAAAGAATATCTCAAGGTCAATACACGCCTGGATCAGTTTTTCGTCATCAATAGAACTATGCAGCAGCATTACCGGCAATTTGTCGGGGCCAAGCTGCAATGTTTCCCTAATTTGTTTAACCAAGTCGGTACCTGTTAGATAAGGCATATTGTAATCTACAATTGCTAAATCAAAATCGGTATTGTTTTCCAGAATTTCTAAAGCTTCAATGCCATTAGAAGCCAGGGTTGTCTTTATTTTGGCAACCGCAAGCATCTCCTTTAAGATAAGAAGATTGTTAGCGTTGTCATCTACAAGCAATACATTTTTAACCTTAAGCTTAGCAGTACTCATAGGTGAGTTACCTTTTTCGGTTTTAAAACGCACCCTGAAAGAAAAAGTACTTCCTTTTCCAACTTCGCTCTTTACCTCAAGGTTACTGCCCATAAGAGCAAGAAGCTTGTTGCTTATGGTTATTCCTAAGCCGGTTCCTCCATATCTGCGGGTTGTAGAGGCATCTTCCTGATCGAAGGCATTAAATATCTTGTCTATATTCTGTGGTGCGATGCCTATACCCGTATCCCTGATGGAGAACGAGAACAGCATCTGATCGCTATCTTTTTCCGGAGTAGAGCGTACTTTTAGCTCTATCTCTCCATGGTTTGTGAATTTTACAGCATTCCCTAACAGATTTACAAGTACCTGTCTGAGTCTTACAGGGTCGGCATATACAAACCTGTTTACTTCCGGGGCAATGTCTAAAAGTATTTCCAGTGCTTTGGCGTGTGCCTGGTGTTTTACAATATCAATTGACTGGCTGCAAAGATTAATGATATCTGTCTTTTCTTCGCTAAGTTCAAGCTTACCGGCTTCGATTTTAGAGAAATCCAGAATGTCGTTTATGATATCAAGTAACGAATGAGCCGAGGTATTTACCATTTGCATGTATTTTTTCTGGCTTTCGTTCAGTTCTGATTTCATCAATAAATCGGAAAATCCTATTACCCCATTTAGAGGAGTTCTGATTTCGTGGCTCATATTCGCAAGGAATTCCGATTTTGATCTGCTGGCCGCTTCTGCCTTATCGCGTTCCTGCATCAATGATATTTCCAGTTGTTTAAGGTTGGTAATATCAGTAGCCATACCAAGGAAACCTGTAATTTCTCCTTCCTGATTACGTACGGCCGTAATTACTAGGTGTACCGGAAAAAGACTTCCATCCTTTCTTTTATAGGTCCATTCACTGGCTTCATGTTTACCTTGCCTTGGCCTGTAGGTAAATACTTCAAATCCGCTAAACGGTCTGCCATATTTAGCCTCAAGTTCGGCGCCTCTTTTATCTACTTCCTCATGAATGTGAAATATCCCAACATTATGTTTGCCTATAAGCTCTTCGGCTTTATAGCCTAAAAGGTTTTCGGCTCCTTTGTTGTACTTAATAATTGTTCCGGTAGTATCGACCTGTATGATAGCTACCTGTGTTGTAGCTTTCATAAAGGTTTCCATTTCATTTAAGCTTTTTTGAAGCTCTTGTTCAGTCAATACCCTTTCGGTAATATCGTTTATCTGTGAGATAAAATATAAAGGATTGCCTTCAGTATCCTTAATAAGGGAAACATTAAGCAACCCGTAAACAATATTACCTTTTTTATGAATGTATCGTTTTTCGATACTGTATGTTTTTATTTTATTTTCGAGGGTTTGTTGTAGTAATTGTAGATCGGCATCAAGATCATCGGGATGTGTTAAATCCTGAAATGTTAGCGAAGGAAGTTCTTCTGGTGTATAACCTAATATTTGTGAAAGAGCCTGGTTAACCATTAGCCACGAACCATCAAGCCCCACAAGAGCCATCCCGTTTGGTGAATATTCGAATGCACTAATGAAACGGCTTGAGTTTTCAGATGAAATCTCTTCCATTCGTTTGCTCACCGTAATGTCTTCAATCTGCGTAATGATAAGATCTTCTGACGGCACGGCACCACGTACCATTGAAGTATTTACCCTGCACCATATAAGCGCACCGTGTTTGGTGTAAAAACGGCTCTCCATAGTATAATGAGGCATCAGCCCCGAAACCATCAGTTCACGATTGCTGTCTGCCTTTTCAATATCTTCCGGGTGAATAAGATCTCTGTAAGTCATGTTACTCATGATTTTTCGGTCTTCATCTGTAAATCCGAATATCGAAAGTACAGCAGGGTTTGCCATGAGCAGTGTGCCGGTTTCGGCCTCTATAAGTACAATTCCTATAGAAGAATTATGATAAATAGTTTCAAAGCGTTCTTTACTTAACTTGTATTTAAATTCCTGTTCTTTTTTATCTGTAATATCCTGTAAAGCGCCATGGAGTTTTACACATATACCGTTTTCCATATGAGGGGTTCCAAAAGCGCGGACCCATTTTTCATTACCCTTGTCGGAAATAATCTTAACTTCGGCATCAAATGGTTTACCTTCTAACACTGCCTCGTTAAAAAGCTTTTCCATAGTTTGCCTGCTCCAGCCTTCTTTATAAAAACTAAATCGTTTCCTGTTCGGATTACTTGGGTTATAAGTATAGTCCAGTTCCAGGATATCATAGATTACACTGGTCCACGTCGATACATCATTGATAACATCATATTTCCAGCCGCCAACCTTTGACAGTTGATTGGTAGCATTGTAAATTTCGTTCTGATTCTTTAATTCTTTAATCTGATCGAGAAGAAAATCGGTTTCAACGCGTTCTATACTGCTGAATTTTACAATCATTCGTGGTTCGCCGTGGTTATTCACGAAAAACTTGCCCGAAGTATGTAATATAATTGTTTGCCCTGAATCATCTATAAAGTTCAGGACATTATTAAAATCTTCTTCACTTGTATCTAAAGATTTTTTAAGTTCATCAACCAATCCTGAAAATTTGCTTAGATAGAAGGCAAAGGGTACAGTAGGATTCTCGCTGTTGTAACCAAGAATTTTCCAGAAAGCACCATTTATCCAGATTTCATTTGGTTGTTCGGGATCGAGAAACCAAAGCCCATGATGCGAATCTTCAACCAACCAGTTGAATAATTCGGGATTTTCTTTAAGTAAATTTTGGAATTCGGCCTTGAGTATGTGTGACATATTAAAAAAATCTCAGGATAATGGAGTTGATTTAAAAATAATACAATGCAAACTTAAAAACAAATTAATTATAATAAATACGAGAAAACTGTCTGGTAGGTGCAGTTCGTCGATTAAAAATGTTAATCATCCTTTAAAACATTCGGCTGAAAAACATTAAGTATTTAATTTTGAGTAAAATAGATTGTTATGGAGGTTTATTTTGTAATACTCAGATTGCCGGATAATTGTGGCCATAAATTTATAGACGGCGTAAGCCCCCACCATTTTTGGGAAAAAACTTCCCGTGCGCTGAACGAAAAACAGGCTCAAATCGTCTCCGTGAGGACAGATACCGGCGGAGCGGAAGAATTGCGGGATTATGTAACCAACAAAGAATTTTCTAGTTATTTTGTTTTTTATCTCATGATGGAAAAACAGGATATTAAAAATCATGAGCTTATACTTCAAAAAGCGGATGATATTATTAAAGTAGGAAATAGCGAATTGCTTATTGATGCCGATGATAATTTTCAGCTTGTCACAATCGACTATAATGATATATCTGATTTTCCACAAAATCTGGGGAGTGGAAACCCACAATTGTCGGCCTGATTGCTTCGCTTGGTAACATAATCTTGTTGTTTAGATTAAGTAAGGGTAATCTCATGCTAATGTTTGCTTTACATGTGTGCTATAGTTTCGCGGCATTAACACAAAAAGCAAATCACTATAGATGAAAAAACTACTTGCATTACTCTTTTTAGTAACAGGATTGTCGGTTTTTGCCCAGAAGAACGGCGTGATTTCCGGAAAAATTACTGATAAAGAAGGAAACTTCTCTCTGCCCGGAGCAACAGTAAGAATTGCGGAAAGCAACCGCTATACGGTTTCTAACCAAACGGGCGATTTCGAATTTCTTAATATTCCTGCCGGAACTTATCAGGTTGAGGTACTTTACCTTGGATATCAGACACAGTCGCAACAGGTAAATGTTGAAGAAGGAAAACACGCCGTGATAAACTTTGTATTAGCGAGCGGTTCATCAACACTTAATGAGGTTGTGGTTGTAGGAGAAGCTTTGCGAGGACAGGCAAGGGCGCTTAACCAACAAAAAAACAACAGTAACATTACTAACGTGATATCTTCTGATCAGGTTGGCCGTTTCCCGGATTCTAATGTAGGTGATGCGCTTAAGCGTGTACCGGGTATTACAATGCAAAATGACCAGGGTGAGGCACGTAATATAATCATACGTGGTCTTGCACCATCATTAAACTCTGTTACTCTTAATGGTGACAGGATACCATCGGCAGAGGGAGATAACCGTAATGTACAGATGGACCTTATTCCGTCAGATATGATCTCAACTATTCAGGTAAATAAAACCCTTACTCCTGATATGGATGCTGATGCGATTGGTGGTTCGGTTAACCTTGTTACGCGCGCTACTCCAAACGGTGAGCGTATCTCGGCTACTCTTGCCGGAGGATATAGCCCGATAAGACAAAAACCTATTTATACTGCTGCCTTTGTATACGGTAACCGCTTTATGAACAATAAACTTGGAGTTGTTGCGAGTGGATCATACAACGATAACGACTTTGGGTCTGATAACATCGAGGCAACATGGGTTCAGGATGATTTTGGGAATACTTATGTAGAGCAACAGGCTATACGTTACTATAATGTTCAGCGTATAAGGAGAAGTGTGTCGCTTGCGGCAGATTTTAAATTTAACGAAAACAATACAATTTATGCTAATGCCATCTATAACTGGAGAGATGATCGCGAAAACAGGTATGCGCTTACTTATGATGACATGGAGCCGATTTATAACGGTGAGACAATAGCAGGTTTTACAGGTAAGGTAAAACGCGAGAACAAAGGTGGTATAGACAGCGACCGTGGCAAAAGCAGAAGGCTGGAGGAACAAAAGGTGCAAAATTACTCACTTCGTGGAGAGCACTTGTTGAGCCCTAAAGTAGATATGGACTGGTCGGTTAATTATGCTACGGCTAGCGAGTATAAACCGAACGAGCGTTATATAGAGTTTGAACAGGAAGATCTTGAAATGACTCAAAATTTAAACGATTATCGTAAGCCCTTAGTAACAACTACAGGTGAAGATCTTTCTTCATTTGCGCTTTCGGAGCTTACTCAGAGTACTGATGATACTGATGAGAGCGAACTTGGAGCAAAAGTTAACTTCCGTTTTCCATTATCGGTTATCGAAGGGCAAAAAGGACGTTTAAGAACAGGTCTTCGTGCAAGGATAAAAGATAAACAAAGAAATAACAGTTTTTACTCTTATGAGCCTACTGCCGGAGATCTTACGCTTGCCGATGTTCCTAATGTATACTACAGCGGTAAAAACTTCAATCCGGGAGAAAAGTATGTGCCCGGTAACTTTGCAACAGCAACATACCTGGGTGGTTTAGATCTTAACAATGCATCACTTTATGATAAAGAAGCCGATCCGTCTGAATATCTTGCCGTAAACTATAAGGCAAAAGAAAATATTTATGCCGGTTATGTGCGTTGGGATCAGGATTTCAACGATAAACTATCGATGATAGTAGGAGCACGTGTTGAAACTACTCATATTGATTATACAGGTAACAGGGTACTTGACGAAGAAGAGCTTGAAGGAGTTATAGAAAACACCAATACTTATACCAATGTATTGCCAAGCCTTTCGTTTAAATATAATTCTACTCAGGACTTTATTTTAAGAACTGCATTTACTACCTCATTAGCAAGGCCTGATTATTATGCGCTTGCGCCATATATTAACAATATCGCTTCAGATACTGAGATTATCGCAGGTAACCCGAACCTGAAAGCAACGTATGCATATAACTTTGACCTTATGGCTGAAAACTATTTCAAATCTGTAGGTCTTGTTTCGGGAGGGTTTTTCTACAAGAATCTTAAAGATTTTATCTATACTTACAGCAACAATCAGTATTCTGCTGCTGATTTTGCTACTGATTTCCCTGGGCAGTCAAACCCGGTTCCGGCCGGTGAGCAGTGGACACTTGTTCAGCAAAGAAATGGTGATAATGTAGATGTTTACGGTTTTGAGGTGGCTTTTCAGCGTCAGCTTGACTTCCTTCCTGGCTTTATGAAATACTTTGGTATTTATGCTAACTATACTTATACTGATTCTAAAGCTAAAGGTATTGCCGATGAGGATGGTAACGAGCGTAAAGATGTGAGCCTTCCAAGAACGGCACCACACATGTTTAATGGTTCATTGTCATGGGAGCATGGACGTTTTTCAGGAAGGACATCGGTTAACTTTACATCTGATTACCTTGATGAGTTAGGTTCGGATGAGTTTAACGATAGCTATTACGACAAACAATTGTTCCTGGATATTAATGCGTCACTAAAGGTTACTAAAAACCTGCGCATTTTTGCAGAGGCTAAGAACCTTACAAATCAGCCGTTACGCTACTATCAGGGAGTGTCGGCAAGAGTAATGCAGCTTGAATATTATCAGGCAAGATTTAATTTAGGTCTTAAGTTCGACCTGTAGTTTTTGACTAAATATTGAATATGAAAAAAATTATAGCACTTTTTATATGCACAGCCTTTTACTTTTCATGCAGCAGTAAGCTTGCAGCAGTAAGGGAAGATGCTATAAAACCCACAGTAGTTACCCAACAAACATTGCACGATACCGATGATCCTGCTATTTGGATCAATCCGCAGGATGCAACAAAAAGTCTTGTAGTAGGTACAGATAAAGATACTGATGGAGGTTTATACCTGTTTGATCTTAATGGTAAGATCGTAAAAAAATCGATACCTCTTTTAAGGCCTAATAATGTTGATATAGCTTATGGGCTTATGATAAATGGTAAAAAAACAGATGTAGCGGTTACTACGGAAAGACTAACAAACAAAATAAGGATATTCAGCCTGCCTGATCTTGAGCCGATTGACAACGGAGGTATAGAGGTTTTTACAGGTGAGGAATTGCGTGACCCTATGGGGGTGGCACTTTATACCCGTCCTTCGGATAAAGCAATATTTGCCATCGTTGGAAGAAAGACAGGACCTGCAGGAACTTACTTATGGCAATATGAGCTTTCCGGAAAAAGTGGATATGTAACCGGAAATGTGGTTCGTAAGTTTGGCCAGTTTAGTGGTAAGAAAGAGATAGAAGCTATAGCGGTTGATAACGAGCTTGGTTATATTTACTATTGCGATGAACAGGCAGGTATACGTAAATATCTTGCCGATCCGGCAGCAAAAGACGATACGCAGCTTGCCTTTTTTGGGATGAAAGATTTTAAGGCAGATCATGAAGGTATTGCCATCTATAAAAAAACAGCAACAACAGGTTATATACTGGTGTCTAACCAGCAGTCTAATACTTTTATGGTGTATGCGAGAGAAGGTTCAGGTGGTAACCCGAATGAGCATACATTGTTAGCCGAAATTCCTGTATCTACAGTTGAATGCGATGGTGCCGATGTTACCAGCTTAAATCTGGGTGGCCGATTTGGTAACGGTATGTTTGTAGCCATGAGCAACGGAATGACTTTTCACTATTACAGTTGGGACGATATACAGCCTCTTATTGATGCAGGCAAAAGATAATATGTTAGTTTAGTAGGTTTAGTTTAGGAAAAAAATCCTCTTCTCTTATTTGAGAAGGGGGTTTTTTGTTTTATGGCAAAGCCAAAAGTATATCCTCGGTCATAATGTCCTAATTCTCGGTCACATGTTGCGAATTCTAATTTGTTAAAAAAGCAGGTAGGATTTATAACTAATTTCGGGTTATTAATAAGTGCGATGTAGTTATTGTTTTCTTTTTTTGTTAAAAAGGAAATGGTATTTTATTTAGTTAACATTTCTCAATAAAGATGAATAAGAGAAAATTAGGAATAGGTGTAGTTATTTTGCTGGTTCTGGTTTCAGGCCTGCTATATGGCTACTATGGGTTTTTATATAAGCCGGTAAGAAATATTGAAGCCGAAAAATCAGCTTTTGTGATGCCAGCTCACAGGCTAGCGGTAGAATATACCTCAGACAGCGGCAAAGCAGATGGAAATTATCTTAACCAGACTATAGAAATTAAAGGAAAAATAACCGAAGTAAGAGATTCATTAATAATACTTAATGATAAAATAGTATGTGGGTTTGATGCAATGCCCATGAATGCCGATGTAAATAAAGATATTACCATAAAAGGAAGATGTATTGGGTTTGACGAGCTTTTTGGCGAAGTGAAACTCGATCAGTGCACGATTAAACAATAACTAACACATGAAGCGATTTTTTGTAACTGCAGTTTGTTTTTTAGGTATGGCAACAGCCCATGCTCAGGAAGACCTTCTGTCTGAACTTGACTCTACACAGGTAGCCGATACCTATGCTACGGCTCCATTTAAAGCTTTGCAGATTGTAACTCTGCAAACCACCAAGATGGCAGCTAAGAATGAATTTTATTTTGTGGTCTCTCACCGTTTTGGAAGCGTTGAAGATGGTATTTCTGAATTTTTTGGTTTAGACCAGGCAACAACAAAAATTGGAGGTATTTATGGTATTACCGACTGGCTTTCGGTAAGTGCTTCACGTCATACACTTTCAAAAGTATATGAAACAGGTGTAAAATACAGGCTGGCAAGACAAAGTGCCGATTTTCCTGTTGATATCGTAGGGTATAATACCATCGATATCAATTCAGCTCTTGAAGAAGATGATTATCCGAAACTGGAATTTGCCGACAGGATGTCTTATATAACACAGCTTTTGGTGTCAAGGAAAGTGACCGACAGATTATCGCTTGAAATAGTGCCTTCATACATTCATAAAAACCTATATAATCCGGAACTGGAAAATGATAATCAGTTTTCCCTGGGTGCAGGCGGACGAATGAAACTAACCAAGAGGCTTTCACTAAACATGGAGTATATGTACAATTTTGATAAGCCTGATTTTTATGTAAATCCGCTATCTGTTGGACTGGATATAGAAACGGGTGGACACGTATTTCAGTTACTGTTTACAAACTCGCAATCAATGACCGAAAGTGGTTATGTAACCAATGGTACGGGAGATTGGGGTAAAGGTGATTTTTTCTTTGGGTTTAACTTATACAGGGTTTTTTAATATGAAAGCGAAAATAATTTTAAGTACGGCATTTTTAGCAATGGCTTTGTTCAGTTGCGATTCGCATACGTATGAAGAGATCAGCGAAGAGATAGTGATTGAAGAGGATGTTACCTACAATGCTAATGTAAAATCGATAATAGATGCTAACTGTGTAAGCTGCCATAGCAACGGAAATGTAGCTGCTTTCAGACTGCTTACTAATTACAATGAGGTAAAGAATGCGGTAGAAAACGGTGGACTGCTTGAGAGGATACAGTTGCAGGATGCCGAGCCGGGTGTTATGCCACAAACAGGCAGGATGTCTCAGGCAAAAATAGATGTAATACTACAGTGGAACCAGGATGGTTTGCTTGAAAACTAAATATAAAATGCTATGAACAGATATTTAGAAATAATGATATGTATCGCCTGCCTGCTTCTTTCGGCAGTTATCTACGGACAAAAATACAGTACCCGAAGCGGTAATTTGAAGTTTGAGGCATCTATGCCGTCATTTGAAGAAGTGGCAGCCGAGAACAAAACGGCATCGGCTGTTTTAGAGCCTACTAAGGGTGATCTTGCTGTATTAGCACTAATGAAAGGCTTTCGTTTTAAGGTAGCTCTGATGGAAGAGCATTTTAACGAAAACTATGTGGAGTCTGACAAATATCCTAAAGCTACTTTTACCGGAAAGGTAGAAGGACTGGATGTTTCGAAACTTACATCAGAGCCTAAAACCTATCCAATTTCGGGAGATCTTACGTTGCATGGCAAAACAAAAAAGATTACTGATAATGCGAAAATCAGTAAGAATGGAGACAAGATTGTAATAGTGGGGACCTTTACCGTAAAGCCTGCGGAATTTAATATAGAAATACCCAAACTGGTAAGCGGTAAGATTTCTGATAAAGTAGAAATAACATATAACCTGGCTTTAGCCAAATAAAAGAATTATGAAAAAACTAGCTTTTTTACTGTTGCTTGTATCTGCATTTTGCAGTGCACAGACCAAAACCAAAGATGTATTTGATGTTGCCCGTTCGGGTAGTGTTGAAGAAATGAAGGCGTTGGTAAAAATAAAGAAGGACACTATAAATGCGATTAACCAAAGCGGTTTTTCTCCGCTGATACTCGCTTGTTACAGAGGGAATAATGCCGTGGCAGAGTATTTAGCTAAAAACGTAAAGGACATAAACTACAATAGTCCGAGCGGCAGTGCCCTTGCTGCTTCTGCAGTAAAGGGCAATACCGCTATCGTTAAGGTATTGCTTGATAATAAAGCTAACCCTGATGTTGCCGATGGCACAGGTATGACGGCACTTTTATATGCTTCGCAGTTTGAGAATAAAGAAATGATTCAGCTATTGTTAAAATATAAGGCTGATAAAAAGCTTACAAACAACGACGGTAAATCGGCTATGGATTTTGCTGTTTTCAATAAGAATCAGGAAATCATAGATATGCTTAAATAGAAACATAAAACCAATATAAAATAAAAATTAAGCAATGAAAAAACTATTACTACTTACAGCTTTACTCGCCGGGGCGGCAGGGGCATATGCTCAGAGTAAGGCAACTAATGTGGTTACTCTCACCTCGGGGATGACTGCGAAACTGGAGCTGAATAATACTACCAACACGGCAACCCTTACATTTACAGGGCCGTCAGACCGATGGTTCGCTCTTCAGATAGGTTCTTTTACTAATAGTGGCGGTATGCAAAACGGAACTGATGTGGTGTACTGGAACGGAACTACTCTTGTAGATGGAAATCAAAACGGACTTGGATCTGCTCCAAGTGCCGATGCAACAAACGACTGGACAAGCACGAACTCAGTATCGGGTACAACCAGAACCATTATTGCTACAAGGGCCTTTAATACCGGTAGTTCTGATGATTTTACGTTTGTGTATTCAGATATCAATGTAGATTTTGCCTGGGCAAAAGGTAGTTCGGCAACAAATACACTTATCAGTCACGGAACAAGCCGTGGATATAGCCTTAATAATGCTTACAACTGTATTGCTCCATCGGCTCCAACGGCAACAGCACAAACTTTCTGTGCCGGTGCAACGGTAGCAAACCTTGTCGCTACAGGCGAAGCCGGTGCAACTTTTAAATGGTATGCAGCAGCCACAGGAGGTACGGCATTAGCTTCAACAGCTGTACTAACTACTGGTACTACTTATTATGTATCGCAAACAGTGGGTGAGTGTGAAAGTACAAGAACTGCTGTTGCGGTTACTGTAACTACAGTGCCTTTGCCACAGACGGCAGATACTACGCCAGATTTTTGTTCAGCTTCCACTATTGCAAATCTAACAGTGACAGGTCAGGCTGGAGCTACATTTACATGGTATAATGAGCCAAGTGGCGGAACAGTTTTGCCAACAACTACTGCACTGGCAGGCGGTACAAATTATTATGTATCGCAAACAGTAAACGGATGTACAAGTGCAAGGCTAATGATTACGCCTCAGTTTGTTCCTGTGCCAATGCCAACAGCCAGTGAGTCTCAGTCATTCTGCTCAGAGAGTCATGTGTCAGACCTTGTGGCTACCGGACAAGCCGGTTCTACTATAAGTTGGTATGATGTGGCTACTGGCGGTACTCCTCTTGCAGGTACAACTTTACTGGTAGCAGGAGACTATTATGTGTCGCAAACTGTAGGCTCGTGTGTGAGCGAAAGAAAGCATATTGTAGTTAGTTTTACAACTCTGGATGCACCAAGTGTGCCTAGCGAGACAGCTACTACATGTACAGGTTCGACGATTACTTCACTTACGGTTACAGGATTATCAGGTGCTACATTTACCTGGTATGAAAATGAAACGGGAGGAAATGCTATTCCAACTTCTACTGTTTTAGTAGATGGTGAAGATTACTATGTTACCCAAACTGTTGGAGAGTGTGTAAGTGGACGCCGAAAAGTAATTATAAATATTGATGAGCTTCCTATTCCGGTTGCTGAGGAAAACCAGTCAATATGTGCAGGTTCTGAAGTTGAAGATATTGAGGCAGAAGGTCTTGCGGGGGCAGTGCTTACTTGGCATACAACTCCTGATGGTCCTGCTCTTGATGAAGAAGCTGTTGTAGAAGCTGGAACATATTATGTGAAACAAACACTTAACGGATGCACAAGCGGTGCTAAAGAGGTAAACGTGACTATTCTTCCGGCACCGAGTATTCCGGGAGGTAATGCAGTTCAGGAGTTTGAAGCTGGTGCTACGGTTAGCGATTTAGAAATTACTGTTGCTGTAGGAGCAGAAATACAATGGTATGTAATGGATGGAGATGAACTTGAAGAAATAGGATCGGATCATTTACTTCAGGATGGTGTTACTTACTATGTGACACAAACAATTGAAGGATGTGAGAGTGAGCCATTAGCTATTACCGTTGAACAGGTTCTTGGATCACCTACATTTACCCTTAAAAATCTTGTAGTGTATCCAAACCCTGTTGTTGATAAGCTTACAATATCTTACAGTGAGCCTATCACTGAGATTTCAGTTATAAATATGCTTGGACAGGTAGTAATGTCTAAAAAAGTGAATACTGATAAAGTTGAACTTAATACAGAAAAACTGCAAAACGGAAGTTATATCCTAAGGGTCGCTACAGCTCAGGGAATTGCTTCGATAAAAGTAGTTAAGTAATGAATCTGATTGGTTTATTCGAGAGGCCTCTGCGAAAGCAGAGGCTTTTTTATTTAAAAAAACACAAAAGTTTGCTGACAATCATTATTGCTTTATACTCAAATAAAAATGTACTTTTGGCGCACTTAAATCATACTATAACCATGAAAAAATTTTTATTTGCAGCATTGTTATTTGCTTCGGTAACGGGCTTTGCTCAGGATGTTAAGATTAAAAAAGGTGACTTCAGTTTCTTAAAAGATCAAAAGGAGCTTAATGTTGAATTTGATTACAGTCACCTGAAGCTGATGAAGGAAAATCTTACAGAGGCTCAATATGTAGAGAAAAGGGTAAACGACCTTAATGAAAAAGATAAAGGTAACGGCAACATCTGGAAAAAGAAATGGGTTGCTGCACCTCAGATGATATGGAATCCGAAGTTTTTAGAGCTTTTGACTAAAACCTACGGTAAAGAAAAAGATGTTACTATTGAAGAAGGTCTTGCCACTGCTAAATACACGCTTATTGTAGATGCTGTATGGATTTATCCGGGATGGGACGCAGCTATAATGAAACAGCCGGCAAAAGTTTCGACAGTGCTTCGCTTTGTTGAAACATCAAATAAAAGCAATGTTATAATGGAAATTGAAACTGAAGAAGCTCCAGGCGACCAATGGGGCAGTAACTTTAGTAACGAATCAAGAATTGGTGAAGGTTTTGCCAAAACTGCCAAAACAATTGGTAAGATGATCGTTAAAAAGTTAAAATAAGCAGTTTGTGAAATAATAAAAAGCGCCTTATTCGGCGCTTTTTTCGTTTTGTAGCATATATGCCATGGATTTTATTACCCGGTCGTGTTTTTTTACAAAAGGATTTTCTTCATCCCAAACATAACCTGCAAGTACCGAACATATTTTTTGTTTTACATCAGGATTTTCAGGTTGGTGGAAGAATAATGTCTGGAGGTTTCCGGTGTACCATTCTTTTACGTAGGTGGCAAACACATTTACCCCGCGTCTCATATAATCTGAATATTCTGTTTCCCAGTCTACCTTTTCGCCGTTTCGTTCTTTAAGGAATAGTTTTGCCGACAGCATTCCGGACTCGGTTGCAAAACATACGCCTGATGAAAATACTGGATCAAGGAATTCTGAACTGTTTCCGGTAAGCGTATAGCCAGGCCCATATAGTTGCGTTACCGAACAGGAATAGTTTTCTATTTTATGAGGTTCAAATAAAAAGTCGACCCCTTCAAAGCGATCACGATAAAAATCAGATTGCGCGATTATTTTTTTAAGAGCCTCTGTGTTATTGGCTCCGCCAATAGCATTTATATAACTTGTAGGTCCTACAACGCCTATGCTGGTGTTGCCATTTGAAAACGGAATGACCCATAGCCATACTTTTGTTTCAAGAATGTCAAAAGTAATTTGGGTGCCTTCAACTCCTACAGGTCTTTTGATGTCTTTTACATGGGTAAACATCGAAGAGTTTTCGGGTATAGACGATGGAGTATCAAGTTTTAATATTCGTGGCAATACACGCCCGTAACCGCTGGAGTCAATAATGAATTTAGCATGTATTTCGCGGGTAACACCTTCTTTGTTTCTAACTGTTGTAACCGAGTCAGTTCCGTTAAAGACGACATCAAGCACTTCTGTTTCAAATTCAAGATCGATACCTTTTCTAACAACTTCTTCCGCAAGGGTATTGTCAAAATCGGCACGAGGCACCTGCCAGGTCCAATCCCATCCGTCACCAAATTTTATGCTGAAATCAAACACACAAAGTTCTTCGCCTCTAATGAAGCGTGCACCAAATTTTTTCTCAAAATCTTTTGCGATAAGGGCGTCAAGCAGTCCGGCTTCCTCAAAATGGTCCATCACCCTTGGGATAAGGCTTTCGCCGATTACAAATCGTGGAAATTTAGAACGTTCAACAATTTTTACCTTTACGCCATTGTTATGGAGATAAGATGCGGCAACACATCCCGATGGCCCTGCTCCAATAACTAGTACTTCTGTGTTCTCTTTTAACATTTACAGGTTGGATTTGTCATAATGTTTTCTTAAAAAACTCTACATTTGTAACCCTGTAAAAATATGAGAATTTTGCATATCTTGGAAATTATATTTTTACAGAAAGCCAAGTAACCTAATTAATGACAGAATGAGCAGTATAAACCAATATTTAAGCCTTAAAGAATTTGAATTTATTGTATTTGGAGGCAGTAAGGTAGAGGTTAGTGATGATGTGCTTAAGCGAGTGAGGGAAAGTTTTGATTTTTTGAAATTATTTTCCGAAAACAAAATTATCTATGGTGTTAATACCGGGTTTGGGCCTATGGCACAATACCGGGTTGAAGATAAAGACAGAAATCAGCTGCAATATAATTTGATAAGAAGCCATGCGTCTGGAACAGGCAGGCCGTTATCTCCTGTTTTTGTAAAGTCGGCAATGCTTGCCAGGCTTAATACCTTGTCCCTTGGTAATTCAGGAGTTCATGAGTCGGTAATCCACCTCATGAAAGAATTCATAAACAGGGATATTACACCACTGATTTTTGAGCACGGAGGTGTAGGGGCGAGTGGCGACCTGGTTCAGCTTGCACATTTGGCTTTAGTGCTTATAGGAGAAGGAGAGGTGTTTTATAAAGGCGAACGAAAAAAGACCGCAGAGGTTTTTAAAGCAGAAAACTTAAGCCCTATAAATGTTGAGATAAGAGAAGGTTTGGCTCTTATGAACGGTACATCGGTAATGACGGGTATTGGTATAGTTAATCTTGTTAATGCTAAGAAGCTTACGGAGCTTTCCCTGAAGTTTTCGGCAGCCATAAATGAAGTGGTAAGAGTATATGACGACCACTTGTCGGCAGAACTGAATAGTACTAAACTGCATAAAGGTCAGCAGGAAATTGCAGAGCGCATGAGAAATCATGTAGAGGGAAGCAAACTTATCCGTAAAAGAGCGGATCATTTATACACAGGAGAAAATCAGGAAACCATTTTTAAGGAAAAGGTTCAGGAGTATTATTCGCTGCGTTGTGTTCCTCAAATATTGGGGCCTGTGCTGGATACTATTAATGAAACGGCTAAGGTACTGGAGAACGAAATCAATTCTGCCAACGATAATCCTATTGTTGATGTTAAGAACAGGCAGGTATATCATGGCGGTAATTTCCATGGCGATTATATTTCACTTGAAATGGATAAGCTTCGTCTTGTGGTAACTAAACTATCAATGCTTGCCGAGCGTCAGCTAAACTACCTGATGAATGCTAAAATTAACGAGCTGTTGCCTCCTTTTACGAATTTGGGTAAGCTTGGGTTTAATTTTGGGTTACAGGGTGTTCAGTTTACAGCGGTTTCTACAACAGCGGAAAATCAGATGCTTTCCAACTCTATGTATGTACATAGTATTCCAAACAACAACGATAATCAGGACATAGTAAGTATGGGGACTAATTCAGCCGTCCTTACGGCTAAGGTTATTGAGAATGCCTTTGAAGTTCTTGCTATAGAGATAATGGCCATTGTTCAGGCGATAGATGCGCTTGATTATAAAAATGAAGTTTCTCCTGCTACCCGAAAAATATATGATGAGGTAAGGGCAATATTACCTGTCTTCTCTGAAGACAAACCAATGTATCCTTATGTGCAGGAGATTAAAGACTACCTGATGAAGTAATCAATCAATCAACCAATACAATCATGAAAAAAATTCTATTCTTTCTAATTTTATGTATTCAGTTATCATTTGCCCAGGAATTGGCGCTTGTCAAACAAAATGGTAATATAGGTTATATCGATAAGACCGGTACTATGGTTATCAAACCTGCTTATGGCACGGCAAGAAGCTTTTCGGATGGACTTGCTGCGGTAAAAGACCAGTCTAAATGGGGATTTATCGATGCTAAAGGAAAATGGGTTATTCCTGCTACCTTTGATGATGCGGAAGACTTTAACAGCGGACTTTGTGTTGTTCAAAAAGATAAGCAGCGTTTTTATATCAATAAAAAAGGGGAAACTGTAAAATCGCCGGCAACCGATAAGTATTTTAGCTTTCAGGGAGGAGTGGCTTTCTTCAGGCAGGCTAAAAAAGTGGGACTTATCAATCCGAAAGGAGAGGTAGTGCTGGAACCTAAATATGATATTATAAAAGAGTTTGAAGGTAATTATGCCCGCGTAAAGAATAATGACCGTTGGGGGATTATCGATAAAACAGGAAAGCAAATTGTAGAGCCTTTATATGAAGAGATAGGTAATTACTTTAAAGGGGTTACCTGGGCAAGAAGGGGTAAAGAGTTTGGACTGATTATTGGAGGGCAGTTTAAGGTTGTGGAAGGAGTCGATAAAATATGGGATTTTGAAAATCAGGATAATACGTATGCCCGTAAAGGCGGAAAGGTAGGTTTTATCGATACTAAAGGCAACTGGATTATTGAACCTAAATTTGATAAGGCCAGAGCTTTTAATAAAGATCTTGCCCCTGTATGTATAGGTAGCAAATGGGGATATGTAAATATTCAGGGAAAAACAGTTATTGAGCCTGTTTATAATGATGCTGAAGTTTTTAGTAACGATGGCCTTGCTCCGGTTAAAGAAAAAGACTGGGGTTTTATTGATGTAAAAGGAAAAATGGTAATACCAACAAATTACTCCATTAGCATTGCTTTCAGTTTTTTAAGTTCTGATGCAAAAGGGTTTGTTAAAGGTGTAGCCAGAGTGAAAAATAATGGTAAATGGGGATTCCTGGATACCAAAGGCATGCTGCTGGGGAATCAGTGGTATGAGAATGCAGAATTATTTAATTAAGACAGGTAACGAATGAAGTGTGCATTAGTAACAGGTGGATCGAGAGGAATTGGCAGTGCAATTTGCCAAAAACTTGCGGCAGACAGCAATTATCACATATTGATTAACTATCAGTCGAATGCTGCCGCTGCGGAAGAAACCCTGAAAAAAGTTATTGAAAACGGAGCCACAGGCGAGCTTATCAAATTTGATGTGGCTAATGCCGATGAGGTTAAGGATGCACTGGGGCAATGGCAGGAAAACAATCCTGATGCAATAGTTGAGGTTATAGTAAATAATGCGGGCATTACAAGAGATGGTCTTTTTATGTGGATGTCGCAGGAAGACTGGTCGAGTGTTATAAACACCAGTCTTAACGGGTTCTATAATGTTACGAATTTCTTCATTCAGAAATTGCTTAGAAACAAATATGGCAGGATAATAAACATGGTGTCGGTTTCGGGGGTAAAAGGTACTCCGGGACAAACTAACTATTCTGCGGCTAAGGGTGCTGTTGTAGCTGCAACCAAGGCATTAGCCCAGGAAGTGGCAAAACGTAATATTACTGTAAATGCCGTAGCTCCGGGTTTTATAAAAACAGATATGACCGGCGATCTTGACGAGAAGGAACTTGTAAAAATGGTTCCCGCGAATCGATTTGGAGAGGCAGAAGAAGTAGCAGACTTGGTGAGTTTCCTGGCTTCAAAAAAAGCGGGATACATTACCGGAGAAGTGATTAATATTAACGGGGGGATTTATTCATAAATAAACAAATCCAAAAGTAGAAAAGATGGAAAGAAGAGTGGTAATTACCGGTATGGGAATCTATTCCTGTATTGGCACATCTCTTGAAGAAGTTAAAGAGTCATTATACAACGGGAAATCGGGGATAGTGATTGATGAGGATAGAAGAGATTTTGGATTTAGATCGTCTCTAACCGGAATGGTTCCCAGGCCGGAACTGAAAGATATGCTAAACAGGAGGCAGCGTATGAGCATTGGTGAAGAAACCGAATATGCTTATATGGCTACTGTGCAGGCGTTAAAGCAAGCCGGGATTGATGAAGACTTTCTTGAAAAGAATGAAGTAGGTATCATGTATGGAAACGATAGTGTTTCTAAAGCTATTATTGATGCTACCGATATTATACGCGAAAAGAGAGATACGGCCTTAATAGGTTCCGGAGCGATCTTTAAATCGATGAACTCTACTGTTACCATGAACCTTTCTACTATCTTTAAGCTAAGAGGTATCAATTTAACGGTAAGTGCTGCTTGTGCAAGCGGATCACATTCTTTAGGGATGGGATATTATTTGATTAAGAGTGGGCTTCAGGATACCATAATTTGTGGTGGAGCTCAGGAAATCAATAAATATGCGATGGGAAGTTTTGACGGGCTTGGCGTATTTTCTCCTGATGAAGCAGAACCGGCCAAAGCATCCCGTCCGTTTGATGTTTCCCGCAACGGTCTTGTTCCAAGTGGTGGCGGAGCAACACTGATATTAGAAAGTTATGAGTCGGCTGTTAAAAGAGGAGCGCCGATACTGGCCGAAGTTATAGGCTACGGGTTCTCGTCTAACGGAGGGCACATATCTACACCAAACGTTGAAGGGCCGGCAAGTGCCATGCAAAAAGCTTTAGATCAGGCAGGGATAACTGCTGCCGATGTTGATTATATAAATGCACATGCTACTTCTACTCCAGTGGGCGATAGCAATGAGGCAAAAGCAATTTTTGAAATTTTTGGAGAGAAGCCTTATGTAAGTTCTACCAAATCGATGACGGGCCACGAGTGCTGGATGGCAGGTGCCAGTGAAGTTATCTATTCGATACTCATGATGCAAAACTCATTTATTGCACCCAACATTAACCTTAAAACACCGGATGAAGATTCGGCTAAATTAAATTTAGCCACTGCTACAATAAATAAAGAATTTAATATATTTTTGTCGAATTCTTTTGGATTCGGGGGAACCAATTCAGCATTAATTGTAAAAAAGTACTAAAATGGACAAAGCCGTTATTATAGGTAAGATAAATGATTTTTTGGCTGATGAGTTTGAGGTTGATGCCGATACAATAACACCTGATGCTAACCTGAAAGATACTTTAGGGCTTGACAGTCTTGATTATGTAGATCTTGTAGTGGCTGTAGAGGCTAACTTTGGGGTAAAGTTGGGAGAGGCTGATTTTGTTGGAATTGCTACATTCCAGAATTTTTACGACCTTATAGAGAATAAGCTGAAAGTACTGCAATAGTATGAGCGAATGGGACGGTAAGTCCAAGGGTAATCTCCTTGGGTATAAAATATTTGTATTTTGTATCAGGAACTTTGGGATAAGGCCGTCTTATGCGGTTTTATATTTTGTTGCGTCTTATTATTTTCTTTTTCTTAAAAAAACCAACAGGGTAACTTTTTACTATTTTCATAACCGCCTGGGTTATTCTAGGGTTCGTGCCCGGAAAATGGTTTTTATGAGTTACTACACATTTGGACAAACACTAATAGATAAAACAGCTATTTCTGCCGGAATGCGCAATAGTTTTACCTATGAGTTTGACGGTATCGAACGATTGAGAAGCCTTCTGGCTGATAAAAAGGGCGGAGTGCTTATAAGTGCCCATATCGGGAACTTTGAGATTGCTGAATATTTTTTATCTGATCTTGACGATAAATTCCAGATTAATTTATTGACTACCGATATGGAGCATCGCGCCATAAAACAGTATTTGGAAAGCATTGCATCTAAATCTTCGGTTAAGTTTATTATCATTAAGGATGATCTTTCGCACATTTATGAAATAAACAATGCCCTTGCCAATAATGAACTCATATGCCTTACAGGAGATCGTTATATGGAGGGGGTAAAACATATTACCTATCCGCTTTTAGGTGAAGAAGCTAATTTTCCTTCAGGCCCTTTTCTAATTGCATCGCGCCTTAGGGTACCGGTGGTTTTTGTGTATGTAATGAAAGAAAAGAAACTTCATTATCACTTATATGCCAGAGAAGCTGTGGTTAAGCATCGTGACGAAAAGGGACTGCTTGCGGCTTATGTTGAAAATCTTGAAGGGATGCTTAAAAAATATCCTTTGCAATGGTTCAATTACTTTGATTTTTGGCAATCCTTTAAAAAATAGATAAATCTTTAAAGGTCTCATAGTTATGTAGACCATCTTTTCTATCTTTAACGCCTGTTGGAGCGATGAGAAAAACAGGGTTTGTAAGAAAAAAGACAAACTTTTTAGATAAAAGATTTAAATGAGAAATGTTCTTGTAATATACTTTTCGCAATCGGGGCAATTGAAAGAAATTGCAGATAATATTGCGAACCCCCTGATTGATGATCCTGAGGTAAATGTTGTGTTTTATAACATTGAAATGGAAACGCCATTTCCCTTTCCATGGAATAAAGAATCATTTTTTGATGCTTTTCCCGAATCATTCATGCAAATTCCTGCTAAGTTAAAGCCTGTTCCTCAGGCTGTACTTGATATTAAATATGATTTGATACTGTTTCATTATCAGGTGTGGTTTTTATCTCCCTCTATTCCGGTAAATTCATTTTTAAAAAGTCCTGAAGCAAAACAACTGCTTAATAATACGCCTGTAGTAACTATTAGTGGAAGTCGTAATATGTGGTTTTTGGCACAGGAAAAAGTAAAAGCATTGCTAAAGCAAAATGGAGCTTTGCTAAAAGGCAATATTGCTCTTGTAGACAGAGCAGGAAACCTTATTAGCGTTATTACTATTGTGGAGTGGATGTTTAGCGGAAAAAAGGAAAAACATCTGGGGGTATTTCCGTTACCGGGAGTGTCGCAAAATGATATTGATGATGCTGTGAAATTTGGAAATACAATAAACACAGCTTTAAAAAGTAACGATTTTGATAGCCTGCAGCTAAGATTGCTTGATCAGGAGGCTGTTAAGGTGAGTCCTTACCTCGTTGCTGTAGATAAAAAGGGGAATTATGTTTTTAGCAAATGGACGAAAATTATAACTAAAAGACCTGATAAACGTAAGAAGTTACTCAGGATTTTTGTGATTTATTTGGTGCTTGCAATTTGGGTTATATCGCCAATTGTGTATATCTTGCACATGCTTACGTATCCTTTTAAAATAAGGGCACACAAAAAAACTGTACAATATTATAAAGGCGTTGAAAGCGCATAAAAGGAGTTTAGGATACTATGTTTGATGTATATATAACAAGAGCGGGAAAATATTTGCCTAACGAACCGGTTTCCAACGATGATATGGAAGGCATATTAGGGCTGATAAATGAAACCACATCAAAGGCCCGAAGGATTGTTCTTCGCAATAATGGTATTACAAATCGTTATTATGCTGTTGATAAACAAGGTAATATAACCCACAATAATGCTCAGCTGACTCATAATGCGATAAAAGAGCTTTATGATGAAGATTTTACAAAAAATGATGTAGAACTGCTTTCATGCGGTACAGCATCTCCTGATAATCTTTTTCCTTCACATGCCGCAATGGTGCATGGACTGATGGATAACAGGCCCATTGAGCTTAATGCGTCATCAGGTGTTTGTTGTGCGGGAATGAATGCTCTTAAATACGGTTTTTTAAGTGTGCGCTCGGGCAATACTAAAAATGCAGTATGTACAGGTTCTGAAAGATCGGCTACCTGGATGCTGGCCAATAAATTCAATAACGAGATCATTAATCTTAAGAGTCTGGAAGAGCAGCCTGTAATTGCATTTAAAAAAGAGTTTTTGAGATGGATGCTTTCGGATGGTGCAGGCGCATTGCTTCTTGAAGATAAGCCAAGAGGAGAGATATCGCTTAAGATAGAGTGGATGGAGTCGTACTCTTACGCACATGAATATGAAGCCTGTATGTATGCAGGTGGCGATAAGCTTGAAGACGGATCATTAAAGCCGTGGCAGGATTATGATGCGGAAGAGTGGTTAAAACAATCTATATTCTCGGTAAAGCAGGATGTAAAGCTGCTTGACGAGCATGTAATGAGACTGGGGTCTTTAAGTACTAAAAATGCACTGGATAAGCACGGAGTAAATCCGGCTGATGTTGATTATTTATTACCGCACGTTTCTTCTAATTTCTTTGGGGGTAAGTTATATCAGGCTTTACTGGCTAATGGTGTTGATATTCCTGAGGAGAAATGGTTTTTAAACCTTAGCAGGGTGGGTAATGTAGGAGCTGCTTCAATTTATCTTATGGTAGAGGAACTGATGAATTCAGGAAAGCTTAAAAAAGGGGAGAAGCTACTGCTTGTGGTTCCGGAGAGTGGCAGGTTTACCTATTCGATAGCTTATCTAACGGTATGCTAATGGAACCGATAATTTCAGGACAACTCGTTCAGGATCTGATTCCTCAAAAGGCACCTTTTGTAATGATAGACAAGATGCTGGCTTTTGGAGAAAATACCATAACAGCAGGACTTACCGTAGCTGTGGATAATATTTTTGTAGAAAATGGCAGGTTTAACGAGTCGGGTATTGTAGAGCATATGGCTCAGTCGGTAGCTTTGTATACCGGATACCAGTTTTACCTTAAGAATGAACCTGCGCCTACAGGTTATATAGGCTCGGTTAAAGATGTTGTTATACTGGAGCTTCCGCTTCCTGGAGAAGATATTGTTACCGAAGTAAATGTTTTACATGAGTTTATGGGAGTAACCCTTGTGGATATTGTAACAAAAAGAAATAATATAAAGATAGCTTCCGGGCAGATGAAAACGGTATTAGCACAGTAACAATATGCAAAAGGCTATAGATATACATAATTATCTGCCGCATCGTGCACCGATGCTTATGGTTGATTTTATTGTTGATATAACTGCTCAAAAGGCAGAGACCGTTTTTACAATTAAAGAGGATAATGTTTTTGTGGATAATGGGGTCTTTTGTGAAGCAGGACTCATAGAGAATGCGGCACAAACCTGTTCGTCTATAGTAGGTAAATCCTATTTGGTAGATGATCAGGCAAAAGATATCCCAAATGTAGATGTTATTGGGTTTATAAGTTCTATACGAACAGTTAAGATACATGCACTGCCCAGGCTGGGGAGTACAATTACTACAGTTGCAGATCTTATATCAAGATATGATACAGGAGGTTATACTACCTGTATGGTAAACTGTAAAAGCTATTGCAACGATGAGCTGCTATTAGAAGGCGAGATTAACCTATTTATACAGGAGCGATGAAAAAGAGTGAAGTACCACAGGACAAGAGTAATATAGAGTCGGTAAACATGCGCGAACTATGTTATGCGACCGATGAGAACGGTAACTATACCACAGCTTTAAGTTCCGGCTGGGAGCCTAAAACCATTGCCCTTAGCAATGCCATCGATGATATCAAGGAACGAACAGAAGAGGCAAGGCAAAAGGTGGCAAACGGTGAGACAAGCCCAATACTGTATTTTATGGAGTTCAGTAAAATGGATGTGGGCATTCTTGCCGGATATACCGGTTTATGGCAATGGCGTATAAAAAGGCATTTTAAACCAAAAGTGTTTGCCGGACTTAGTGATAAGGTACTTCAAAAATATGCGGATGCTTTTTTGATTACCGTCAATGAATTAAGAAATTTTAAGGGCTGATATAATGAAGACTGATTTTACGCATCACCAGTCAGCGCACTGCGAGAATGGTGTTGCTTCCAACTTATTAAAGCATAATGGGCTAAACATAAGCGAACCAATGGTTTTTGGTATCGGTTCAGGTTTGTTTTTTGTATATCTTCCGTTTATAAAGGTAAATCATGCACCGGCTTTTAGCTACAGGCCATTGCCGGGAATAATCTTCAGCAGGCTGGCGAAAAGGCTTGGCATAAAGATAAAAAGGCAAAAATTTTCGGGCTCTCAGGCTGCAGAGAAGGCACTTGAAGATAACCTGAAAAAAAACATACCATCAGGACTGCAGGTAGGGGTGTATAACCTTACCTATTTTCCGGATGATTATCGTTTTCACTTTAATGCACACAATCTTGTGGTGTATGGTAAAGAAGAAAACAATTACCTGATTAGTGATCCGGTTATGGAGACCGTAACAACCCTTACTGCTGAAGAGCTTGACAGGGTGCGTTTTGCCAAAGGGGCTTTCGCTCCTAAAGGACAAATTTATTATCCTGTTTATATCCCTGAAGAGATAGACTTTAAGAAAGCAATCACCAAAGCTATTAAAGCTACCTGTCGCGATATGCTGGCTCCTATGCCAATTATTGGTGTTGCGGGAATGCGTTATGTTTCGAAACAAATTCGCAAGTGGCCCGCAAAACACGGAGTTCGAAAAGCCAATCATTATCTCGCACAAATAGTGCGTATGCAGGAAGAGATAGGTACCGGTGGCGGAGGTTTCCGATTTATATATGCGGCATTTTTACAGGAAGCATCGGTAATTATGGAGAGCGAAGCATTAAAAACACTTTCGTTTGAAATGACCGAAATTGGTGATATGTGGCGTGACTTTGCCCTTGAGGCATCGCGCGTATACAAAAAGAGAAGCGCTCAGCAGGATGTGTATAACCTGTTGGCCGACAGGCTACTCGAAATAGCAGGCAGGGAAGAAGAATTCTTTAAAAAACTAAGAAAAGCGGTATAAAAAATGAGCAGCACCATCATTGAAATACAATCGCTTTCTAAAAAATACAAAGACGCCGATTTCTTTTCGGTGGATGATTTGTCATTATCGGTTAAGAAAGGTGAAATATTTGGATTACTTGGTCCTAACGGAGCAGGAAAGACTACACTTATTTCGATGTTATGTGGTTTGATAAAGCCCACATCAGGAAGTTTTACAATTGATGGGCTGTCCTATAAAAACGATGCAAAAGCGATCAAGAAGATTATTGGGGTCGTGCCTCAGGAATATGCATTGTATCCTACGCTTACAGCTTATGAGAATCTGATGTACTTTGGCAGTATGTATGGGCTTAAAGGCAAAGACCTGAAACAAAGAATTAATGATTCTCTTGATTTTCTCGGTTTGCTTAAGTTTGCTGACAAACAAATAGAAACCTTTTCGGGGGGTATGAAACGAAGAGTAAATCTTATTGCCGGATTGCTTCATGAGCCGGCAGTTTTGTTTCTGGACGAGCCTACTGTGGGTGTAGATGTACAGTCGCGAAACGTGATCATAGAATACCTTAAGCAGATAAACCAAAGAGGAACTACTATTATTTATACCTCACATCACCTTGCCGAGGCACAGGATTTATGCAGCACAATTGCCATAATAGATACCGGTAAAGTAATTATAAAAGGTGCTCCTGAAGAGATTATAGAGGTAACAAAAAATGCACATTCTCTCGAAGATGTGTTTTTATCATTAACCGGTAATGAACTAAGAGATGAATAAGCTGCTAATATCTATATACAAGGAAATGCTGCTGCTGAAACGCGACATGGGAGGGCTTGTTATATTATTTATCATGCCGCTGTGTCTTGTTATTACCATAACGCTTATTCAGGACAGTACTTTTAAGACTGCAACCCAAAGCAAGATACCCATATTACTGGTAGATAATGATAAGGGTGAAGTATCTAAGATGGTGCAGAAAAACCTTGCAGGAAATGATTCTTTTAGTGTTATTACCCAAAGCAACGGCAAGAATATAGATGAAGCATTCGCCAAAGAAAAAGTGTTTGATGGCGATTATCAATTGGCAATTATTATTCCTGAAGGATTAAGTTCGGGCTTAAAAACCAAAGTGGAGGAGAATGTGGCTAAGATAATGGAGGGATTGGGTGCAACGGACTCTGTTACGGCAGCTAAACCCCAAAAAATAACGCCAAAAGAGGTTCGTTTATATTTTGATCCTGCCTCGCAAACAGCTTTTAAAACAGCTGTGAAAAGTACGGTAGACAAAATGATCTCGCAGATTGAGACAAAGTCGATATATGATGCTTTCAGTGAACAGTTAGGGGAAGAAAGTACCGCTGCATTTAAGCAGGAAAGTTATATAAGCTTTAAAGAGATAGTGCCCATGTTCGATAACAAAGAGCAGGTGCCTAACTCTACACAGCATAATGTGCCTGCATGGACATTGTTTGCCATGTTCTTTATTGTAGTGCCATTGTCAATAAACCTGGTAAAAGAGAAAAACCAGGGCACTCAGGTTAGGCTAAGGACAAACCCTGTATCATATGCTACAGTTATTGGAGGAAAAACGGTAACCTATCTGATTATTTGTATGCTGCAGTTTTTCCTGATGCTTGCTACAGGAATGTTTATCTTCCCTAAAATTGGACTGCCGATCCTTGAGCTGAACGGTACCTTTTTTATGATGAGCCTTGTTGCATTGTTTAGCGGTTTGGCAGCGATAGGTTTTGGGATATTGCTTGGAACTGTTGCTAAAACGCAGGAGCAGTCGGCGCCATTTGGTGCGACGTCCGTAGTTATACTTGCTGCTGTAGGCGGAGTATGGGTACCTGTTTTTGCAATGCCCGAAATAATGCAGTATGTGGCTAAGGCATCACCCATGAACTGGGGGCTTGAAGCCTTTTATGATGTGCTTTTACGAAATAATTCAATAGCAGAAGTATGGCCGCTACTGTTGGCTTTATTTTTGTTTTTTATAGGTATGATAGGCCTGTCTATAATTTATGATGAGAAGAAAAGAGCAATATAGGGAAGTTACAGAGCTTACAGTTCAGCAGGAAATAAGGGTTCGTTTTAACGAAACCGATCCGCTTGGTATTGTATGGCACGGCTATTATATTACCTATTTTGAAGATGGGCGTGAGGCATTTGGCCGCAAACATGGTATTGGCTATCTTGATGTACATGAACATGGTTATACCACGCCAATTGTAAAATCAGGCTGTGAGCATAAATTGCCATTAAAGTATGGCGATGTTGCTACCATAGAAACAACTATTGTTGATACTCCGGCTGCAAAAATGATTTACAGGTTTAAAATATATAACGGTGAAGGAAATCTGGCCTGTACCGGTGAAACCATTCAGGTTTTTGTAAACGATGAAGGTCAGATGGTGTTAAATTACCCTCCTTTTTTTGAAGAATGGAGAAAAAAAGTGGGACTGGATAAATAATGAAATTGAAGAATATATATATAACCCATACCAATTGTATTACCCCGCTTGGCTTTGATGTAGATAGCAATATTGAGGCTATAGCTAATGGTATTACCGGTATAAGCAAACAGGAAAACAGTATGCTGCCCATACCGTTTTATGCAGGGGTTGTAAATAATGATAAGCTTGAGGCTGCTTTTGCTGTAATAAGTAATAATCAATCGTATACCCGATTGGAAAAAATGATATTACTGGCTTTGTACCCGGTACTACAGAAATCGGGAGTAAAACCGGACAGCAAAACGGCTTTAGTGCTTTCAACCACTAAAGGAAATATTACTTCGCTTTCAAAAGGCAATAACTTACCGGACGAAGCTTACCTTCAGGGATTGGCAAACAATGTTGCAAATTTCTTTGGCTTTACTACAGAACCTGTGGTTGTGTCTAACGCCTGTGTGTCGGGTATTATGGCAATATCGGTAGCGAAAAGACTTATACAGGCAGGAATATATGATAATGCCTTTGTGGTTGCAGGAGATGAGGTTTCTGAATTTGTACTTTCAGGATTCAATTCGTTTCAGGCGATGAGTGCAGAGCCATGCAAGCCTTATTCTGCCAACAGGACAGGAGTTACACTGGGTGAAGCAGCAGCGGCAGTATTAGTGACAAAAGAGTCGGTTAATGCTAAAGCAACAGTGATTGGCGACGGATCTATAAACGATGCCAACCATATATCCGGGCCGTCGCGTACGGGAGAAGGACTGGTTAGAAGCATAGAAAGTGCACTGAAAGAATCGGGGATTAGTGCCGGAGCGATCGATTATATTTCGGCTCACGGAACAGCGACACCTTTTAATGATGAGATGGAAGCTATAGCTTTTAACAGGCTTGGGCTGAATGAAGTTCCTGTAAATAGTTTAAAAGGATATTACGGGCATACACTTGGCGCTTCGGGATTACTGGAAACAGTTATCGCACTCGAAGCAATGGATAAGAACAAACTCTTCGCTTCGATGGGTTATGATGAACCGGGGGTATCTCAGGCTATAAATGTGATTGAAAAAACAGAAGAGAAGGAAATAAATTACCTTCTTAAAACGGCTTCAGGTTTTGGAGGCTGTAATACGGCAGTGATATTTGAAAAGGCAAACAATGGCAAATAATTATTTTATAACAGATCACTGTATCATAGAAAAGGGAAAGGTTTTGCATAACGGGCAGGAAGTTTTTGCTATGCCTGAAGCAGCGTTTCCTGACTTTGCCAAACAAGCCTATAAACACCTGAATACAGATTATGCCAAATTCTTTAAGATGGATAATCTGAGCAAATTATCTTTTCTGGCAGCCGATATACTGCTTAAGGAGTATATTGCCGACGGTTCGAACAATACAGCATTATTATTTGCCAACTCGTCATCGAGCCTTGATACGGATGTTAAATACAATGATTCTATTGCCGACAAAGACGACTATTTTCCGAGCCCTGCGGTATTTGTATATACTTTGCCTAACATTTGCATGGGGGAGATAAGTATAAAACATAAGCTTTATACTGAAAATAGTTTCTTTATATTTGAGGCTTTCAATCCGGAATTTTTTGCGGCGTATGCTCAAGCTTTACTGGATACGGCTAAAGCTGATAGGGTGCTGTGCGGATGGGTAGATTTTTTGAAAGACGATTATAAAGCTTTTATGTACCTGGTGTCTAAAGAACAGGGTACAGCTCATACAAAAGAAAACATACAAACATTATATAACAATTAAGATGGAAGCATTAAAACAGGAATTAAAAGAAAAAATCATCGATGTTCTTAACCTTGAAGACATTGCTGTAGAGGATGTGAATGATAATGATCCGCTTTTTGGCGATGGTCTTGGACTTGATTCTATCGATGCGCTTGAGCTTATAGTAATGCTTGATAAAGATTACGGAATTAAACTTGCCGATCCTAAGGAAGGTAAAGCTATATTCCAGTCTATAGAGACTATGGCAAAATATATCTCTGAAAACCGTACAAAATAATAATGAGCAGGGGAGTTGCCATAACCGGTATGGGAATTATTTCTTCGATAGGTAATTCTGTCGAAGAAAATTTTAATGCCCTGATTCAAAGCAAACCGGGTATTACGGTAATAGAAAACATAACAACGGTTCATAAGAACGTTATTAAGGTTGGCGAAATAAAAAAGACCAACGGACAACTTGCTGCCGAGCTTGGCCTTGCTGCTGATAATAACTATTCTCGAACCGCAATGCTTGGTGCTATTGCTGCAAAACAGGCAGTTAATAATGCCGGGATTACAGATATTAACGAATTTAATACAGGACTTATCTCTGCCACCAGTGTAGGAGGTATGGACATGACCGAAAGGTTTTTTTATGATTATGCCGAAAGTGATGAGCACAGAAGGTATATCCTGTCTCACGATGCCGGTGATGTAGCCCATAAAATTGCCGATCAATTAGGGCTTAAGGGTTTGGTTACTACAATTAGTACAGCCTGTTCGTCGGCAGCAAATGCTATTATGCTTGGCGCAAGGCTTATAAAAAATGGTAAGCTGGACCGAGTTATTGTTGGCGGAACGGATGCCTTATCAAAATTTACCATAAATGGTTTTAAGACCCTGATGATACTTTCGGATACCTATAATACTCCTTTTGATAATGACAGGAAAGGTTTGAATTTAGGTGAAGCGGCAGCTTTTTTAGTGCTGGAAAGTGATGCAGTGGTAAAGCAACAGAACAAAAAAGTACTGGCCTACCTTTCGGGTTATGGTAATGCAAATGATGCTTACCACCAAACAGCATCTTCGGAAAATGGTGATGGTGCTTTCCTTTCAATGGAAAAAGCATTTAAGATATCAGGATTAGCCCCTTCGGATATTGATTATATCAATGCTCATGGTACTGCTACACCTAATAACGATCTTTCTGAGGGCAGGGCAATAATCAGGGCTTTTGGCAATAATGTACCGGAATTTAGTTCTACCAAGCCGTTTACGGGTCATACCCTTGCAGCGGCAGCGGCTATAGAAGCTGTATATAGTGTTTTAGCGCTTCAAAATGGTGTAGTATATCCTAACCTTAATTTTAAGACACCGATGGAAGAATTTGATATTGTTCCGCAAACGGAGCTTAAAGAAAAAGAGATCAATCATGTGCTGTCAAATTCATTTGGATTTGGTGGTAACTGTTCAACCCTTTTGTTTTCAAAGAGCTAATGAAAAAGTGTTATATCAACGGTACAGGATGCGTTTCGTCGCAAAAAACCATTAACACGGCTTTTTTGCAGGATATCATTGTAAACGAGAATGAAAACGTACTTGAATTATCAGTACCGGATTATAAAGAAGTGATTCCGCCGGCGGCTGCAAGAAGAATGGCCAAAGGTGTGAAAAATGGTATTGTTGCTTCGCATTGGGCGATGAAAGAAGCCGGTGTCCATAATTTAGATGCAATCATTACAGGTACAGGAATGGGATGCTGTATAGATTCTGAGAAGTTCTTAAAGGCACTTATTGATAATAAAGAAGAGTTTCTGACTCCCACTTCATTCATTCAGTCAACGCACAATACCGTAGGTGGACAAATTGCTTTGGGGCTGGAATGCAAAGCATATAATTTTACGTATGTAAATGGGGCAGTTTCGTTTGAATCTTCGCTTATTGATGCAAAAATGCAGCTTGATGAAGAAGAGGCCGCAACGATATTAGTTGGCGGAGTAGAGGAGAATGCCGAGGCGACAACTAATTTTTTACAGCTTACAGGCATTATAAAACCCAAAGAACAGTCATCTTATAGTGTTCTGGATTCTGATACCACTGGAGCAGTATTTTCAGAGGGGGCAGTGTTTTTTGTGCTTGAAGATGACAAAAAGGAAACTACCTATGCCGAACTTAATGATGTGACCATATACAATACCCTTGAAAAAGAGGAAGTGGAGGCAAAACTTGAATCGTTTCTTAAAGGTAACGGGCTCTCAGTAAATGATATCGATGCTGTGGTGTTAGGGTATAACGGTGATACTTTGTATGATGGCTATTATACGATACTGGCAGATGGTGTTTTAAAAAACACACAACAACTGTATTATAAACATCTGAGCGGAGAATTTAATACGGCTTCAGCTTTTGGGCTTTGGGTGGCTTCGCATGTTGTAAAATTACAAGAAGCTCCGGAGGTCCTAAGTGTGAACGATGTCAAGGCTGCCGGATATAAGAATATATTGCTTTACAATCAGTACAGGGGCAAAGATCATAGTTTTACATTAGTGTCTCAATGCTAACCCATAAAGTAAATACAGGATTTTTTCTCGCTGTAATTGCTTTTCTGGTTGCTTATTCCGTTTTTAATCCGCTATCCTGGTGGGTTTATTTAATCCCGTTAGCTTTATGGTTTATTATAACAGGATTAGGATCTGCATTTGTTCAGTGGGGATATTATGTTAAGACATTAAACAGAGGAGAAAAGTCGGGTAATAAAATTGCCATTACATTTGATGACGGGCCAACTTCTGAAACCATAAAAGTTCTTGAACTGCTGAGCAAATATGATGTAAAGGCTACTTTTTTTTGCATTGGTAAACAAATAGAGAAACACCCAGATATTTTTAAGCAAATAATGGATGGAGGCCATACTGTGGGCAATCATACATTTAATCATTTGCCTGAAATGGGATTTTATTCAACGGACAAAATACTTACTGAGATTGTTAAGACAGATGAGCTTGTAAGCAGAAATGGCTTGCAACTAAAACTTTTCAGGCCACCATATGGAGTTACCAATCCTAATATGGCAAAAGCTCTAAAGCGAACAGGACATGCTGTTGTAGGCTGGAATATTCGCTCGCTTGATACTGTAATAAACGACGAGAACCATATTCTTAAACGTATAACAACACGTTTAGCTCCGGGAAGTATTATATTGCTTCATGATACTTCGCAAAAAACGGTAAATGTGTTGGAACAATTATTGATACTTTTGAAGCAGCAAAATTTAAAGGCTGTTGCCGTAAATGAATTACTAAACATACCTGCTTATGAAGAATAGTGTTTTTTATTTTTTGTTTTTGATTTCTACTGCCTTTGGGGTGGCTCAGGAACAAAAAATGAGTACAGCAGAAATAACCGCTTTTAAAAATGCTGTAAATACTGTTGCTAAAAATACTAAAAGCCTGACCACGGACTTTGTTCAGTACAAACACATGGATTTTCTTTCGAAAGATATAGAAACATCAGGCAGGATGGCTTTTAAGACTCCCGGTATGCTGTTATGGCAATATACAAAGCCTTATCAGTATAGTGTGATTTTTAAAAACAATAAGATTGCCATAAACGATGCAGGAAAGAAAAGCGAAATGAATGTGGGCAACAGTAAGATGTTTGCAAAGCTTAACAAACTCATTGTAGGCAGTGTTAGCGGCGATATGTTTGACGAGAATGAATTTACGATTTCTTATTTTAAATCGGCAGAACATACCATTACCAAACTATTGCCAAAGGATGCCGCTTTAAAAAAGTACATAAAGCAAATGGAACTTTATTTCGATAAAAAGGCGAATATGGTTTCTCAGGTAAAAATGATAGAACCTTCGGGCGATTATACTACAATTGTATTTAAAAACAAAGTTGCCAATGCGCAGGTTTCTGATTCTGTTTTTACTAATTAGCAGTTGCCTGCTTACGTCCTGTGCTGTACAGACGGTAAAAGGGCTGGAGGAAAAAACACCTCAGGCCACGACGTATACTACCACCTATTTTTCCAATCCCGAAACGGATTATGTTTATAAAGCCCACATTTCTGTTTACGGAAAAGACTTTGGGGGGATATTTATTGCTAAAAAGATAAATGATACTCTTTATAGGGCTGCCTTTACCACGGAGTTTGGTAACAAGCTATTTGATTTTGAAATTACTGACAATAGTTTTAAGGTAAATTACATACTTGAAGAACTAGATAAGGGAATAATTGTAAATACGCTAAAACGCGATTTTACGTTATTGCTAAAAGCAAACCACAATATAAGCGGACAATATGAAAATGAAAATAATATTGTGTATAAATCGGGGGATAGAGGACGCTACAATTACCTATTTACAGACAAAGCCAGTGGCAGGCTTTTTAAAATCGTAAACGCCACAAAATCAAAAGAAAAAATTGTAATAAAATTCAGCGAAGAAAATAATATATTAGCCAAAAAAATTGTAATTGACCATAAAAATATCAGACTTAAGATTTCACTTAACTATATACAATAAAATTACTATGAAAAAACTTTTGTTATTCTCTATGCTGGTTTTTGCTGCGTTTGCTGCAGAGGCTCAGGTTACTTTTAAGCCGGGCTTAAGGGCAGGTGTTAACTTTTCAAGAATCACCGATACTAATCTTGATGGAAAAACAGATTTCTATGTAGGTGGTTTTGGAGCTCTAAAGCTTTCAAGGTTTTATACCCTTCAGCCTGAAATTACCTATTCGCGACAGGGGGCTAAAGGTGATGCGCTTGTTTATAATGATATTGATGGAAGTTATTCTCCTCAAAATGTTGATATAAGCATTCAATATATTTCACTTAGCGCTTTAAGTAAATTTACATTTAATGACAGGTTCAATGTCCATGTAGGACCTACATTTGACATTGTAGCAAATTCAGGGCGCTATGTTTATAATGATGTTGATTTGGGCATTACTGCAGGTGTAGGCTATACACTACCAATGGGACTTACTATTGAAGCACGCGTTAAGAAAGGTATTATTGAGCCTGTAGATTCTTATTATTTTCAGGACAACTACAACTATAACGATGATCTTTATGCTAACAACCTTGTTTTTTCGGTAGGTGTATCGTATAGTTTTGATGTAACAGGCACAACGAAATAAAAAATAAACTGCATATTTGCGGCGAGACTTCAGAATACATTTTAATATATACAATGCTGCTTAAAGATTTTTATACCATAAAGTCATTTGAAAGTACAGATGGCCAAAAATATGTTGCAACGATTATGCTCAATAAGGATCATGATGTGTTTAAAGGTCATTTTCCTGGTAATCCCGTAACACCGGGAGTATGCATGATGCAAATTATTAAAGAACTTACGCAGCAGGCAGTAAATACTCCGTTGATAATGATAAGCGCCAGTAACATTAAATTTATGGCGCTTATCAATCCGGAGATAAATCCTTTGCTAAGGCTGGAGCTTGATATAGTTACCGCCGATGATGCCACAATAAAAGTGAAGAATACCTCTTATTTTGATGAAACGGTAGCGTTAAAATTAAGTTGTATTTACCGTAAAAATTAGTTGTTTGGACAGATATTTACCAATTTTACTATAGTTTTAAACTGAATATCATGAAGTTACTGGCGGTTTTCTTTACGGCTTTATTGTTTTTATTATCCGATCTAACCACGGTTCGCAAACAGTATTTGGGTGCTCCTAACTCACCGGAAGTAACTGAAGAACTTTTCGAATCTGTAAAAGCGGTTAAAGATGACAGTTCTGACAATACTTTAGTGGCCTATAAAGCTGCTGCATATACACTCATGGCTAAGCACGAAAAAGTACTGCTTAAAAAGAAAGATCTTTTTACACAGGGGGCTAAACTTTTGGAAGCCGTAATTAAAAGGGATCCCAGTAATTATGAAGCAAGACTGCTCAGGCTGAGCATTCAGGAAAATGCACCAAAGATTACCGGATACAATAAGAAAATTGCTGAAGATAAATCCTTTCTCGTCAGGAATTTTAAAATTCAAAAGCCCGATCTTAAAGAATATACTAAAGGCTTTGTAAAAGTTTCGACTTCGTTTAATAGTGAAGAAAAAGCACTGTTCAATTAGGCAACATAGTATTAATATTGCGGTTTTTGGCAAAAAAGATTAAAAAGGTATCTTTGCCCTACCATTTTAAACCAATCATTTGCAATGAGCATAGCTCCACAATATTATAGTTCGATAGACAAGCTAAAGTGTTGTGTTATTATTCCGACCTATAATAACCACAAAACCCTTAAACGGGTATTAGACGGTGTACTGAACTATACTGAAAATATTATTGTTGTTAATGACGGGTCTACAGACACAACCATACCGATACTTCAGGAATATACTCACATTACCCAAATTCATCTTCCGAAAAACAGGGGAAAAGGGAAGGCTTTGCGTACAGGTTTTGCAGCTGCACGTATAGCCGGTTACAGATATGCTATAACAATAGACTCTGATGGACAGCATTTTCCGGACGATATACCTGTTTTTATTGATGCTGTTCAGACCGAAGGAGATGTACTTCTTATAGGTAGCCGTAATATGGCTCAGGATGGAGTGCCTAAAAAAAGCAGTTTTGGAAACAAATTTTCTAATTTTTGGTTTTGGTTTGAAACAGGTATAAAGCTGGAAGACACACAGTCCGGATTCAGGCTGTATCCGCTTGACAGGATGCCAAAACGATTTTTTACGCCCAAATTCGAATTTGAGATAGAAGTAATAGTACGATCTGCATGGAAAGGGATAATGGTAAAAAATGTTCCTGTAAAAGTACTTTATGACATGAACGAAAGGGTAACACACTTTCGCCCGTTTACAGACTTTACACGTATCAGTATTTTAAATACGGTATTGGTGGTTATCAGTCTTTTGTATATAAAGCCGCGTGATTTTTTCATGAGCTTTAAAAAAAAAAGTTTTAAGCAATTCTTTTTAGAAAATGTACTTGAAAGTGGCGATAGTAATGCAAAAAAGGCATTGTCTATAGCCTTGGGTGTTTTTATAGGTATTGCCCCGCTATGGGGGCTACAGACTGTTACAGTACTCTTTCTGGCTTATGTGCTTCGTCTGAACAAACTAATTGCGTTTGCATTTTCAAACGTAAGTATTCCGCCGGCATTCCCTGTTATTATCTATTTTTCTTTAAAAATGGGATCGTTGTTTGTTCCAAATAGTGTAGTTGCCCAGGGAGCTACCATTTTTGATGCCATTAAGCAAAACTTAGCGCAATATCTAGTTGGAAGTATTTTGCTGGCTTCACTAATGGCTTTCCTTTTCGGTATGGCGGGATATATTGTGCTTACTTTTTTTAGCAAAAATAAAATTCAGACCAATGCATAAATTCTTTATAGGCATACATTTTTTTGTGACCCGTAACAGGATTTTATCCATTGTTATAGCCTTCGCCTTTTTATTATTGTTTGGCTATTTTGCTTCTAAAATTTCGTTTGAGGAAGACATAACCAGGCTTATTCCTAAAAACGAAAAATCAGATGAAGCAGCCAAGGTTTTAGGACAGCTTAATTTCTCCGATAAGATAACTGTTATTGTCAATGCTAAAAAGGGAGTTGCCCCGGAAGAACTTACTGAAGTAGCGGCAGCCTTTTTAGACAGTCTTAAGGGATATAAGCAGTATGATGAATATGTAAATGGAATTCAGGGTAAGGTTGAAGATGAGAATATTATAGAGACTTTTGATTTTGTTTACAACAATGTTTCTTTGTTTCTTGATGAATCTGATTACAGGAAAATTGAACAGAAACTTAGTTCGGACAGTATAGCAGCAACGGTTAACACTAATTACAGGTCTATAATTTCACCATCGGGTTTAGTTACTAAAGATTTTATACTTAAGGACCCTTTTGGGATTTCGTTCATTGGGCTTAACAAGCTTCGTCAGTTGGGTATGGGGGATGAATTCCACCTACAGGATGGCTATGTGATCACAAAGGACAATCAAAAATTATTGCTTTTTATAAGTCCGAAATTACCGGGTAACGAGACTAAAAAGAACACAGCTTTTGTAGATAAGCTCGATGCTATAAAGAATGAGCTGAACAGGAAATTTGAAAAGGCGGCAACGGTTGAATATTTTGGAGCCACAAATATTGCGGTAGCTAATGCGAAGCAGATTAAAAGCGACATACAAACCACAACCCTGATTGCCATCTCCCTGCTTATGCTGATACTGATGGTGTATTACCGTAAGATTCTTATACCATTCATTATTATTATCCCTACCCTGTTTGGGGTATTGTTTGCGGTGGCATTACTATACTTTTTACGCGGAACCATATCGGCAATATCGTTAAGTATCGGTTCGATATTGTTGGGGGTGACTATAGATTATGCGCTGCATATACTGACACATTACAAACACAATAGTGATGTAAAGGTGCTGTATAAGGATATAACGAAACCGCTAATTATGAGCAGTACAACAACAGCTTTGGCTTTTTTATGCCTGTTGTTTGTAAACTCGGGAGCACTTCAGGATCTGGGCATTTTTGCAGCAGTGAGTGTAATGGTGTCAGCCTTATTTTCATTACTGATCATTCCGCATTTGTATAAGCCTAAAGAGACTGCAGATGTACAGCATACTACGGTTTTAGATAAGATCGCTAAATTTTCTTTTCATAATAATAAAGCTCTCATCATTATAAGTGTAATTGTTATCATTGTAAGCTTTTTTACCTTTAATAAGGTAGTTTATGATAAAGACATTTCGCAGCTTAACTTTGTTCCTGATGATATAAAACGGGCAGAAAAACATCTTGAGGCATCTACCAATGTTACTTCAAAATCATTGTATGTTGCGGCTTATGGCAATTCTGTGGAGGAAGTATTGCAGAATAATAACAGCTTGTATTCCCAACTGGAGAGCGATAAGAAAAAGGACAGGTTATTAAGTTACAGCTCCGTTGGAGGTATTGTTTTCTCTGAGAAAGAACAACTTGAAAAGATTAAACGATGGAATGATTTCTGGACTCCCGAACGTAAAAGACAGGTGCAGGCCGGGCTTGTTGCCGAAGGGAATAAGTTGGGATTCAAGCCGGAAGCCTATGCTGATTTTTATGGGCTGCTGTCAGCCGATTTTAAACCGATATCCCTGCAGGAATATCTAAAAGTAAAGGCTCTTTTCCTTAATGAGTTTATAACGGTAAAGGATGGTTTTTACACGGTTTCTTCGGTTGTTAAGATGTCTGATGGGCAACGTGAAACTATTGTCAATGAGCTTTCGCGCAAAAAGAATGTAATGGTTATTGACAGGCAGCAAATGAATGAAACCTTTTTGGGTGGTTTAAAAGACGATTTTAATGCACTCATCAATTATTCGTTTATTGCGGTTGTATTAATACTTTTTGTGTTCTTTAGAAGGATTGAACTTGTTATCATAAGCTGTATTCCAATAATTATTACCGGTATTGTTACTACAGGTATCATGGCAATATTTGATGTAAAGCTTAATATATTCAGTACCATTGTCTGCACACTGGTTTTTGGGCATGGGGTTGACTTTAGTATTTTCATGACCAGTGCGCTTCAGAAGGAATACAGTACAGGGAAAAATGAAATGGCTACTTACAGGACGTCTATACTGCTTGCAGTGCTAACAACAGTGCTTGGTATAGGTGCACTTGTTTTTGCGGGGCATCCGGCTTTAAAATCCATTTCTTCAGTATCGTTGATAGGGGTATTTGCTGCGCTAATCATTACTTTTATATTTTATCCTATACTTTTCAGATTTGCACTTAGCAAAAGGGTAAATAAGGGTAATGCTCCTTTTGAGCTGAGGACGTTACTACAGTCTGTCCTGCTTTTTGCGTATTACGGAATAGGCTCATTTTTACTTTCAATATTCAGTGTGGTATTTGTCAGGCTTCTTCCTGTGAAGAAACAATGGAAGATCATGGTTTTCCGCTATACCATGTCTAAGTTCATGAAGTCGGTATTGTACCTTAATCCATTTGTAAAGAAAAAAGTACTCAATCCGTATAACGAAACTTTTGATAAGCCCTGCATCATTATTGCTAACCATACCTCTTTCCTGGATATACTGTCTTTAGGTATGCTTAGTCCTAAAATTATTTATCTGGTTAGTGATTGGGTATATAATTCACCAATCTTTGGAATTGGGGTTAAGCTTGCCGGATTCTATCCGGTTTCACAGGGAATTGAAGGTGGCGTTGAACACCTGCGTAAAAAGATAGAAGAAGGCTATTCGTTGGTTATATTTCCTGAGGGTACACGCTCGAAGAGCAATCATATTCAGCGTTTTCATAAAGGCGCATTTTATCTGGCGGAAGAATTTAAACTGGATATAGTACCTATACTGATACATGGGAATTCTGAAGTATTGCCTAAAGGCGATTTTATTATCTATGATGGCAGCCTGACACTGAAGATACTGGAAAGAATTACACCGGACGATGTGAGGTTTGGTACTGGATATGCCGTAAGGTCAAAAAAAATAAGCGCTTATTTTAAAGAACAGTTTTCACTGATGCGCCATGAGTGCGAGCCCGCGGGTTATTTTATGAGTAAGCTAATGCATAGTTTCGCATTTAAGGAGTCGGATATTGTTAATGAGGTAAAACAAAATCTCATGGATAAGATGGAAGCCTATAAACAGCTGGATAATTGTATTGGAGCAAAAAGTTCTATCTTGCATATAGCGGACAATTATGGCGAAACAGCAGTGTTGCTTGCATTACAGGAGCCACAACGAAAAATTGCAGCTTATGTAACCGAGGAAGAAAAACGGGATATTGCGCGAACAAATTACATTAACAGGAAACGGGAAATTAAATATCCTGATGTTTTGGATGATGTTTTGGATGTAAACTACTCTGTTGTTATTATTGACAGTGACATGAATGTTCCTCTTGCTCTGTTGGATAAGGCAGAGTTAGTGGTGCTGATGAAGCCTTTTGATAAAGAGTATCCTGAAAATTTCAGGTTTGAGTTGGCCGATGAAGGTTTTGTGATTTTGGTGAAGGAATAGACAGATGAAGAAAAAGTATGACGTTGTTATAACAGGAAGTGGCTTAGGAGGGCTGGTATGTGCAATCATACTGGCTAAAGAAGGCTATAGCGTGTGCGTACTTGAAAAGAATAATCAGTTTGGAGGAAATCTGCAGACTTTTGTAAGGGATAAGACGATTTTTGATACCGGTGTACACTATATTGGCGGTTTGGGAGAAGGAGAAAACCTGAATAGCTATTTTAAGTATATAGGCATAATGGATGGGCTAAGGCTCAAAAAGATGGATGAGGATGCCTATGATATGATTTCGTTTGATGATGATGAAAATGAATATCCCCATGCGCAGGGTTATAACAACTTTGTAAAGCAGTTGGCAAAGTTCTTTCCGGAAGAAGAAGAAAATCTGAAAGCGTACTGTCAAAAGCTTATTGATACCTGTGATGCATTTCCACTATATAATTTAAAGAACGCAGAGGCAGGATACAGTGAGGCCGTAATTTCGCAGAATGCCAAACAATATATAGATAGTGTTACCGCCAATGAAAAACTCAGGGCTGTTTTAGCAGGTTCTAATTTTTTATATGCCGGCGTTGAAGATAAATCGCCATTGTATGTACATGCCCTGTGTATCAACTCATATATGCAAAGCTCATGGCGATGCATAAACGGGGGGAGCCAGATAACCAAACAGCTTATTAAACAGCTAAAGAAATATGGTGGAGAAACCTATAAATATAAAGAAGTAAACGGATTTGGTTTTGATGGCGACAAACCTGTTTCAGCCAAGATCAAAACGGGGGAAGAGGTTTTTGGAGATATATTTATCTCTAACATTGAACCTAAAACCACGCTAAACCTTATTGGCAAAGACAGATTCAGGAAATTATACTACAACCGTATTCAGGAGCTAGAGTGTGTATATTCTGCTTTTAGCCTTTATATAGTCTTTAAGCCTGAAACGTTTAAATACAGGAATTATAATTACTATCATTTTAAGGATAGTACAAAAGTGTGGAAAGCCATAAAGGGACCACCGGAATCCTGGCCGGAATCCTACATGGCTTCAATGAACGTTTCAGCAAAGCAGGATGAGTGGGCCGAAAGCATGACTCTTATCGCTGCCATGGATTTTAAAGAAGTACAACCCTGGGCAGACACGCACAACACTACTGCTGAAGAATCTGACAGGGGGGAGGCTTACACACGTTTTAAAGAACATAAAACAGAGCAGCTTCTTATAGAAATAGAGAAAAAGTTTCCCGGAATAAGAGCATGTATAAAATCGGTTCATTCCTCAACGCCGTTGTCTTACAGGGATTATATAGGGGTGCACAATGGCAATATGTATGGTTATGTTAAAGATGCCAATAATCCGATGAAGACCTTTATATCGCCTAAAACAAAAATTGAGAATTTTTATTTTACAGGACAGAGTATTAATATGCACGGAATTTTAGGGGTTACTATCGGTGCTGTTGTTACCTGTAGCGAAATTTTAGGGAAAGAATATCTGATCAATAAAATTAACGCCGAATTAAATCAATAAGATGAAAAAGCTTGTGTGTTTTGTTACGTTAGTCAGTACAGCCTTGCTGTTGGTTTCGTGCGGAACATATAATTCTGTTCATGATAAGCCGGTAACAACGGGGTACGATGCTTCCGTTCCGGTTGTGCAAAGGCAAAATGACAGTACTTTACAAAGCGGGAATAACTTTTTGCTAAAAAACAAACAAGGGCTTTGGGAACTTTATGTAGAGGGGGATCCGCTACAGCGAGGTATGGTAACCGGAGCACTTTCAGAGGAACTTATCCATTTTCAGGAGGGGGCTTTTTTTAATAAGGTTAAAGATATTGTACCTTCAAAGTTTAAGCAAAAAATGCTGCGTCAGTTCTTAAAATGGTATAACCGAAAGCTGTACCTGCATGTAGAGCCTGAGTATAAAACAGAAATATACGGCCTTTCGCAACACCTGTCCCACGACTACGATTATGTTGCTCCGGCCTATTTAAGATCACTTTATTTGCATGCTGCTCACGATATAGGGCATGCCTTAACCGATTTATCGCTTGTGGGATGTACATCTTTTGCAGTATGGGGCGATAAAACGGAAGATGGTTCACTGCTCATAGCCCGTAATCTTGATTTTTATGTAGGCGACGAATTTGCAAAGAATAAGTTGGTGTCGTTTGTAAAGCCAACCACGGGATATCCTTTTATGTCGGTAGGTTGGGGAGGAATGATAGGTGTTCTCTCAGGGATGAATACCGAGGGATTGACGGTTACCATCAATTCCGGGAAGTCTGATATGCCTTTGGTGGCAAAAACTCCCATATCATTGCTTACCCGACAGATTTTACAGTATGCTAAAAACATTGAAGAAGCGATTGCTATTGCAAAAAAGCATGAAGTTTTTGTTTCGGAAAGCATTATGGTAGGCAGTGCCAATGATAATAAAACCACTTTGATAGAAGTGTCGCCCGATAAGTTTGGTGTTTATGAAGTAGCTAATACATCGCAACTGGTTTGTTCTAATCATTTTCAGAGTGATGCTTATAAAGATGATCATAAAAATAATTATGCCATAAAAAACAGCCATACCGAATACAGGTTTGAACGAATGACTGAACTTTTAGGGAAACAGGATAAGATAAACCCTGAAAAGGCTGCAGCAATTATGCGAAATACAAAAGGGCTTAGCGAAATGATTTTGGGTTATGGCAATGAAAAGGCGATAAATCAGTTACTGGCACATCATTCTGTTATATTCAGGCCGGAAGAAAGACAGGTGTGGGTTTCAGCTAATCCTTATCAGTTAGGGGAGTATGTGGCTTATGATCTGGATGAAATATTTAGCCAAAAACATAACGGGAATATTATATCTCTTGGAATAGATTCCCTCGCAATACCTCAGGATGAATTTGTAAATTCGCAGGAATATAAAAATTATGAGGCTTACAGGGTAGAAGACCATAAGGTAGATTTAGCCATTAAGAATAAAACTAACCTTGAGTCGTCACGATTGAGAGCATATCAGGCATTAAATCCTGATTTTTGGGTGGTGCATTACAAAGCAGGGGTATATTTTTACAATAAAGGCTATTATACCGCTGCCCAAAAGGAATTTGAAAAAGCCCTTACAAAAGAAATTACTACCCTTCCGGATAAAGAGAAAACGGAAGAATATCTTAAAAAAATAAGTAAGAAACTAAATTAGCATGAACGTCCCTTCTATAGAAATGGCTTCAAAGGCCGAAATCAAATCGTATCAGGAAGAAAAGCTTATAGAAGCGTTACAATATGTTGCAGCTAATTCGCCATATTATAAAAGGCTTTTTGATAGCGGTAATATTGATATAAAAGGGATCACCACACTTGAAGACCTGCAAAAGCTTCCTGTAACCACCAAGGAACAGCTACAGGAATTTAATGACGATTTTTTATGTGTGCCCAAATCGCATATTATAGATTACACTACAACATCAGGTACATCGGGAAAACCGGTTACTTTCGGGTTGACAGATAAAGACCTCGACAGGCTTGCTTATAATGAAGCAATATCTTTTATATGTTCAGGAATTAAAGAAGGCGACGTCGTACAGCTTATGACTACGATAGACAGGCGTTTTATGGCTGGGTTAGCTTATTTTTTAGGCCTTCGAAAAATAAAAGCCGGGGTTATTCGTGTTGGGGCAGGTGTGCCTGAGTTGCAATGGGATTCTATCCTTAAATATAATCCGTCTTACCTAATTACGGTACCGTCTTTTTTGCTTAAGCTTATAGAATATGCCGAAATTCATAATATAGATTACAGGAATTTGGGTATAAAAGGGGCCATTTGTATTGGTGAACCTTTGAGAAATCAGGATTTTTCAAATAATACCCTATCGAAAAAGATTAAGGATAAATGGGATATTAAATTATTTTCTACCTATGCCTCTACCGAGATGAGTACTGCCTTTGCCGAATGTGAATATTCGTGTGGTGGGCATCATCATCCGGATCTGATCATCGCTGAGGTGCTTGATGAAAATGATAATCCGGTTACCGATGGCAGCGCCGGCGAGCTTGTCGTGACTACACTAGGGATAGAAGCTATGCCACTTGTTCGTTTTAAAACCGGTGATATTGTTCAGCTGCACCAGGAGCCCTGCCAATGCGGAAGAAACAGTATGCGTATAGGGCCTGTTGTGGGCAGGAAACAGCAAATGATAAAATACAAGGGTACGACATTATATCCTCCTGCAATGATCGATTTGCTGAGGTCTTTCCCTGAAATACAAAATCATCTCATTGAGATAAGCACAAACGACCTTGGTACCGATGAAATACTTATAAAAGCGGTAGCAGCTAGTCCTACTGATGCGTTACTGACAGAGATAAAAGATCATTTCAGGGCTAAGCTGAGAGTTACCCCTAAAATTGTTTTTGTATCGGCAGAGGAGGTAAATAACGTAATGTTTAATCCGATGAGCCGTAAACCGATAAACTTTATTGATAAAAGAGGTTGTTAAAAATAAGCCCTTAACTGAACGCTGCCGGTATGTATTGCCTTACTGGTTTCACTCTTTCTTCCCTGATAGCTTACATTAACATCGAGAAACTGTGTTAGGTTCTTTTGCAGTAATAGTCTCCAGGTAAGGTTTTGTCCTGCCTGAAGTCCTTCGAGCATCTGGTAGGCTGCAGGGGAAAGCTCATTACCTGTAAAAGCATTGTTGTAAAAAGAGAATTCGCCGTTGGCGGTAAACTGTTTTTCGGAAGCATAACTAAAAGACGTTCCCAAACGCTGCTGATCCAGGGCTTCCATGTCGCCGATCTGGTTTTCTTTATTTCTGTATTCATAAAAAATATCCCAGCTGGCATTGCGGGAAAAAATATACGACACCTTTGGCGCAAGTCCGAAACCTTCAATTTTAAAGTTCTTACTGCCGTAATTTTCCGAAGACGATGCGGAGTTAATAGTTTGTCCTAAAATGCCAAATAACCATGTTTTTTGCACTAAATGGGCATATTGCAACTGATGGCTGCTATTGCTGTTTTCCTGGGAGCCTGCCGTAAGTAATGTTCTTGCGCGGTTTTTTAGATAGGTATATGTAACCGAATGATCCTGTTTGCCACGGTTGTAAAATAAACTGTTTCGAATGGCAGAGCTTAGCCCCAGCAGGTTTTTCTCACTGTTTGAGAATGGGTTGAGGTCAAAGTTATCAGTATCGCGCTCAATCTTCCTGTCGATGAGAAACGATGCCTGATCGTAAAAGTAAGAAAGCAGCTTTTTAAAGCCCGTTGCGTTTTGCCACTGAACAGGATTAAGCGTTACCGACTGAGAGAATTTATTCTGATGCGTTCTTAAGAACACCTGATTGGGCAAAAATACCCTCACAAAAGTAGCCTTGTCAGGAAATGGGGCTATCTCAAACTCCTGCAACTCCTGAATGCCGTTTCCGTTGTAGTCGTTCCAGGTATAGGTACCTTGTCCCGGCTCAACCTCAAGATAGGTAAACTCCTGCTGCGCAATGGTACCCGAAGTATTTTCATAGGCAGTGTTAACCTGCACCAACTGATCCCAGTAACGGTCGTTGTATAATAACCTTGAGTTAAGTGAAGGTTCGTCTTTAAAGGCGGGGTCCTCAAATTTAAGCCTACGGTAATTTACAAACAGGGTAAGGTCACTTTTTTCGGTTTGCAGCAGTCGGGATTTCATGTAGTATGAACTCGAAGTGTTTACTTTTTTTATCAGTCCGTTTACAAGGCTGTCGTTAGTTCGTTGCAGGTAACCCAGCTCTACATAAACCTTGGTGCTGTCGCCACGGCCAACAAAAGCGCCGAATTCGTTAAATCGCTGGCTTAGTGAGGTGAATTCTTTAGAGGGTTTCAGTTTTTCCTGATTGTCTTCTATTCGGGAAGTACCACCCACCCAGTTTTTACCAAAATGATATTTTGCCAGTGCCTCATTACGCACAAATGTTGAGCTAGAATAGTCACTGTTACTGTTTAGGATGCTTCCCCTGTCCTGAATCAATAATTTATTAAAGGTTAGCCTGCCGTCAACAACATGGCGCGTTCCGGTAAATGCACTGGAGAAATCAAGCTTTTCAATCTGATAATTTACTTCTCCCTTTTTAGGTAGCCTGAAGTTAGTTCCTGCAATCAGATAGCTTTGGTTACCTTCTGTAGTAACAATGTTGGTAAGGTTCCAGTCGCGGCTGAATTCGATATTGAATAGGCGCTCAATGGTCCTGAAATCTTTCTGGATAAGCTGGTAATTGGCAAAAGCATCAAGCTCCCAGTTTCCGGTATACAGCCGCTGTTTTGCATTTAATTTTCCTGCTACGCCGTTGTTGTTGTCATCATCTAACGGAGAGAAAAGGTTAAGGTCATTATTGCTTATCCCTGCTTCAAAATCTACAAGTGTTTTTTCGCTTGGGTTGTATTTACCCAAAACCGTTGCTATCTGAATTTTTGTAGGCGGGGTAAGACGTATGACAGGCTCGTAATTTCCCTGAGGTATGCCGTTTATGGGTTCAACATACTGATAGATGCGCCCAACAGCCGCGGCATTAGCCAGAATATAATTTCCGAGATTATTGCCAACAAGGCTAAAGCGCACATTGTATAGCTCATCTTCCTGATTGTTTGAATATTCAAAGGCTTCTACGCCATTAATAGTTACTTTTTTGTAGAGTATCTTATTCTCGGAGTAACTGTCTACATAGGCTGATGGTGCCGTCATTTTTTGAGGGTCATCACCGGCTTGTTTTAGTATTTCTACCTGCTCACCGGAAAGATTTTGTTGCAGTTGCTGATTTTTAACGTCATTCTCAGAATACACAAATCCTCCAATGCTCCAGTCTTCAGCTTCGTGCGTTACTCCTCCATAGGTTACAAAGCGGGTATAACTACGTTCGGAATACTGGTATTCTATGTTGATACGCATTTCCGATGTGATGGGGAACAGTGAGGTGAAAATGATCTCACCGGCATTGTAATCGATGATATAGTCATTGTTTTCACCGCGTTCCAGCAATATACCGTTTACAAAAACCCTTTCCGATCCCGATATTACAAGTACATAAAGCTCATCATTAGGGCCGCGCAATTTATAGGGTCCCTGATTGCCCTCCTGACCGGTAAAGGTACTTCTGGCATATTGGCCACGGACTAACGCAGCAGCTGCGAAAACAGATGTTTTATTGCCTTCCTTCCCAAAATTGAAAGTAGTAGACAAGCCCTGGACTTTTTTATTGAAGTTAAGAAAACGGGACTGACGGTTTTCAAGAAAAAGGTCGCCGGCACGCACAGCCCATTTGTCGCTGAACATCTCTATGAAAATCTGATCGAATTCATCCAGTTTTTGTGAGTACCCCCCTTCCTGAAGCGGAATGTTTGTGTCCTGTATCGAAGCACGAAGGCTTACCTTATCGGATATCTTTCCTGTAATCTGGAGATCAAGGTTAGAGTTCACTACCGCATTCTGGTTGTTTCCTACAGTAATGCCACGGGTAATGCTTCCGGAAGTGGTAAGTCCGTCAAAAGGCTTATAGCTGGTAAGCGGGTCACGGGTAACTTTATAAAGATCTGTAATACCTGCATCGTTGCTCACAACTCTGTTCTTGTCATAAATGCTGTATTTTTTAGTAAGGTATTCAGGATAGGACAGGTAACGCAGGGTCAGGCTATCCTGAGAAGTAAAACCATTGCGGAAAACCAGCGTACTTTTTTTAAAATCTACTTTATAAAAAGATGTGTCAATGTCAGTTCCGGCAGCATCCTGAAGCTTAAAAAAGGCCTTGTTGATACTAACGCTGTCTATTTTTATGGTATCCTGTGCAACGGCAATCTTGCGGTTTTTATAGGGCGTAGTGATCTCCTGCCCGTAAAGTGCAGAAAAGCAACATAAAAACAACAGTAAAAGCCCTTTTTTCAGCATAGTACACTATAAACTCCAAAAAAGCAAAAGTAGTGTATTTAAAGGGAAGAATTAAGAGATTATAAATAGCCCCGGAAGGAGGTGTGTTTATATAATAATGTTGTGAAGAGAAAACTCCGGGGGAGCGACATATTATAAGTGGTTCCTCCGGAGTTAATAAATTTATTGAGATTTTTCGACTCCGCTGCGCTTTGCTCAAAATGACAAACGTGTACTGAAAACTGCGACTGCGACTGAAAAATTATATTAAGCTTCTTTAGTAACAATCTGCATTGTTTCGCGGCTAATTTGTTTTACCAGTACCTCTTTGCCTTGTGCAACAGTTTCTGCGGCGGCTTCGGTAAAGTGGCGTATGGTGTATAACGATACATTTTCGTTATACGTAACCTGGAATTTCTTAGCCAGTACATTTTTCAGTTCCGGGAAGTTGCCAAATTTATCTTCAACACAAATCGAGAAGCTGATGGCTGTATTCTGGATAAGCGTTACTTTGATCTTGTATTTATGCAGCAAACTAAAAATCTCGCTGATGTTTTCTTCCATAATGAAAGAGAAGTCTAGCGATGATAATGATATTAGCAGCTGGTTCTTTTTTACGATAAAACAAGAAGCCTGTGGCTCAAGATCAGCACCTTTGCTTACACGTGTTCCCGGTAATAAAGGGTTTACAAATGATTTTACGTAAAGCGGAATTTCTTTTTTCTGTAGCGGCTGAAGCGTTTTAGGGTGAATAACCGTTGCGCCATAAAATGCAAGCTCGATGGCTTCGCGATACGAAATCTGGTTAAGCAAAATCGCATTTTCAAAATAACGGGGGTCGGCATTAAGTACACCCGGTACGTCTTTCCATATGGTTACGCTTTCTGCTCCTAAGCAATAAGCAAAGATGGCAGCAGTATAGTCAGATCCTTCTCTTCCAAGAGTGGTGGTAAATCCGTTCTCGTCAGATCCTAAGAATCCCTGCGTAATGTTAAGGGTCTTTTTCTTAAGTCCTTTGATGTTTTTCTGCGTAAGATCCCAGTCAACAATAGCATCACGGTAAGTGTTGTCTGTTTTTATAAGCTCACGTACATCGATCCACTGGTTTTTAAGTCCGCGCGAATTGAAGTAATGGCTCACTACTGTTGTAGAAAGCACCTCGCCAAGGCTTACAATCTGGTCGTATACAAAGTTGTAGTTAGGCGATTTATTATGCTGAAGGAAACTTTCAAGGTCGCTGAAAATAGTGTTGATTGCACCAAAAACAGCATCGTTTTCGTCCTCAAACAGGTCCATTAAAATCTGGTTATGATATTTTTTAACTTCCTGTATAGAAGCCTGAAGCTCTGGTGATTTATCAAAGTAGTTCTTTATAACTACTTCGAAGGCGTTGGTTGTCTTACCCATGGCAGAAATAACCAGCAACACGTCTTCGTGGCCAACTTGTTCCAGAACATTAAACACGTTTTTAATACCATCGGCATCTTTTACAGATGCTCCTCCAAATTTGAAAATTTTCATTTTTCCGGTTGTTTATAAATCTAACGTAAACTTAATAATTTCCTGTTCGTGCATTTGCACGGTAAACCAGTCTTTCAGTACTGTAGCACCCGAGCGTTCGTAAAAATCAATAGCATGGGTATTCCAGTTAAGTACAGCCCATTCGGCGCGGCGTACTCCTTCCTGTCTGGCAAATTTTATCACTTCTTTATATAGTGCACTGCCGGCACCTGTACCTCTTTTTTCTTCTTTTACGATAAGGTCTTCAAGATGGATGGTCTTGCCCTTCCATGTCGAATAGCGATAATAAAATAATGCCATGCCTATAATTTCACCATCTTCTTCCGCAACAAAAGTGTTGAAGAGCGGGTTAGTACCAAAGCCATCACGTTCCAGTTCTTCTACAGTTACTACTACTGCATCGGGTTCTTTTTCAAATACTGCCAACTCTTTTATAAGCTCTAAAACGGCAGGCATATCTTCTCTATGTCCTTTTCGTACAATCATTTGCCAAATTTGCGCAAAAATACAAGCAAAATGGTATTGAAATAATAAATTCTTTTCATATCACAAAAATTTCGATATTTGTGCCCTCAACACAACTACAACGTTATAGTAATGGAAGAACGCAACAGGACATTAGGTGAATTTATTATTGAAAGGCAAGAAGATTTTAAATACTCTTCGGGAGAATTGTCAAAACTCATCAACTCAATCAGGCTTGCTGCTAAAGTAGTGAATTACAAGGTGAATAAGGCTGGTTTAGTAGATATTATCGGTAAGTTTGGAGAGCAGAATGTACAGGGAGAAGACCAGCAAAAACTAGATGTTTATGCGAATGAGATCTTCATGCAGACACTTATAAACCGTGAAATTGTATGTGGAATTGCCTCTGAAGAAAATGACGACTTTATCACAATTCAGGGTAATGATGGGGCTCATAATAACAAATATGTGCTTCTTATGGATCCTTTGGATGGTTCTTCTAACATTGATGTGAATGTTTCGGTGGGAACCATATTCTCTGTTTTCAGGAGAATAACCCCTGTAGGTACTCCGGTGACTATTGAAGATTTTCTTCAGCCGGGAGTTAATCAGGTAGCGGCGGGTTATGTAATTTATGGTACGTCAACTATGCTTGTATATACAACAGGTAATGGTGTAAACGGATTTACTTTGAACCCTGCAATAGGTACATTCTATCTTTCGCATCCTAATCTTACGTTCCCTAAAGACGGTAACATTTATTCGATTAATGAGGGTAATTATGTTCATTTTCCGCAGGGCGTAAAAGATTATATTAAATATTGTCAGCTGGAAGAGGGCGACAGACCGTATACTTCACGATATATTGGTAGCCTTGTTTCAGATATTCACAGAAATATGATTAAGGGTGGAATCTATATTTATCCAACAAGCTCTAAAGCACCTAAAGGAAAGCTGAGGCTTTTGTATGAATGTAATCCAATGGCTTTTATTGCTGAACAGGCAGGGGGTAAAGCATCAGACGGTTTTGGAAGGATCATGGAAATTCAACCAACTGAACTGCACCAGCGCGTGCCTTTCTTCTGCGGAAGTTCTAATATGGTAACAAAGGCTGAAGAGTTTATGGCGAAGTATGTGTAGCTGAGTCTCTGAGATATTAAAGTTTCTAAGATTTTGCAAATCAGGTTATAAAATAAGAAATCCCGCTTTTGCGGGATTTTATATTTTCAGGATGCTTTACTAAGACACTAAGTGTCTCAGTACCTAAGCAACTTTCTTATTTATTCATGTGTTGCATTTCGTAAAGGAAGGTGTCTAAATCTACATTTAGAACCAGTAGTGATAATGCTTTGTCTACAATATAATGAACGTTACCCGGAGTGAAACCTAATGCAAGTGCAAATCGGGTAAGGATTTCTTTTTGTTTTGGTCCAAGTACGTGGTCAGCATATACCATTCTCGATAAGTCAAAAAGACGCTCGAGCCTGTGTACGTGAAGGTACGGCGGATTAATAGGGTATTTTAATGGGTTATCAAGTATTTCTTTGTATTCTTCCGGAGAGATCTCAAGCTCTTTAGCCAGTTTGTCAAGGAAGTGGCGCTCTTCTGTACTAAGGTGACCGTTCTCCATTGCAACTCTTACGATTGCAGAGAAATGCCCTTTATTCCTGTTCTTGAAACCACTATCAAATAAATCTGAAATGGACATGTTTTTTCTGTTAAAATTGAACAGCAAATATACTTCTATATTTTGTGCTGAAATAATTTTTTAAAAGATTTTAGCTTTTCCTGCGTTCTTTTTATAACAGATTGTGACAAGAAAAGTTTATTAAAAATACCGTAAGTTTACAGTTTAAATAATCATCAGTTGAATTATGTCAGATTTTTGGCTATATTTTGAAACAGGTTTGCGTCATGTGCTCGATATCAATGCCTATGATCATATACTGTTTTTAGTTGTGCTTACCGTTCCCTACACTTTTAAGGACTGGAAAAATGTGTTGCTGCTCGTATCTATATTTACCATTGGTCATACACTTTCGCTCATGCTTTCGGTTTATGGAGTAGTCAGGGTAAACGCAGGAGTGGTAGAATTCCTGATACCTATAACCATACTGATAACGGCATTGTTTAACATCATAAAATCGGGTAAAAAATCTCAGAAAAATAGTAACAGTCTTAATTTTATAGCTATTGTTACGCTGTTTTTCGGGCTTATACACGGCCTTGGTTTTTCCAACTACTTTAAGCTGATACTGGATAAGAATGCCGACGATAAGTTTTTACCCTTGTTAGAATTTGCATTAGGTATTGAGGCAGCGCAGCTTATCATTGTGCTTTGTGTATTGATACTGGCGTATATTCTTTCGGAATTTTTCAAGCTTAACAGGCGTGACTGGGTATTGGTAACATCTGCTTTTGTGGCCGGAGTTGTCGTGCCGATGATTATACATAATAAATTTTGGTAATTTTTTAACGTAATAAAAGCCCTGAAGGCTTATATTTGATAACAAGGGGTATTTCCTGGAATGAAAGAGAAAAAACAAAACAAGTACGATAAAGCTTACCTCAGGATAGCAAGAGAATGGGGGCAACTTTCATACTGCAAACGAAAAAAAGTTGGCGCAATTATTGTGAAAGACAGGATGATAATATCTGATGGTTACAATGGTACACCATCTGGTTTTGAGAATTGTTGTGAAGATGATGAGGGCGCTACAAAATGGTATGTGCTCCATGCCGAGGCAAATGCGATATTAAAAGTAGCCCGTTCAACACAGTCGTGTGATGGTGCAACATTATATATTACAATGTCACCCTGTAAAGATTGTAGTAAATTAATACATCAGTCGGGTATTACCAGAGTGGTCTACCTTGATGGTTACAAAGATAATTCAGGGATTGATTTTTTGCTTAAGGCCGGAGTAGATGTAGTACATATTCCTAATCTGGAAGCTGATTTACATGAAAATTAAAAGAATATATTTACCGATTGCTTTGTCTCTGGCGCTTGCCATAGGTCTGCTTATGGGAAGTTTTTTAAACTTTCCGGTGGAGAAGCGTGGTATGATTTCAAGTTCAAACAAGAGTAAGCTTAATAAGCTGATCGATTTTATTGAAAGGGAATATGTAGATGATATTGATACCGATTCAATTGTAGATATTACCGTAAACAGCATACTCGAAAAACTCGATCCTCACTCCATTTATATTACTAAGAATGAAATGGATGAAGTTAGCCAGAGCATGAAAGGCGACTTCGTAGGGATAGGCGTTAATTTTTATATGTACAAAGATTCGGTGGCTGTAATTAAACCTATTCCGGGAGGTCCGTCTGAAAGGGCAGGTATTAAAGCCGGAGACCGTATTCTTTTTGCTGATAACAGTAAACTTTTTGGGCGTAAAATGACAAATGATACTCTTTTCTCTAAACTAAAAGGGGAAGAAGGTTCTAAAGTAACGCTCACGGTTTTCAGGAAAAGTGAGAACCGAAAATTTAAAGTCAACGTTACCCGCGATGTGGTGCCTATAAAAAGTGTTGATGCTGCGGTAATGGCAGGTAGTAATACTGGTTACATAAAAGTAAATCGATTTGCGGAGACTACAGCCGATGAATTTCACAGATCACTCATAAACCTTAAGGCTCAGGGAGCAACTTCGCTTATTGTCGATTTGCGTGATAATGGTGGAGGATATCTTGAAAAGGCAGTTGAGATTGCTGATGAATTCCTGAAAGACGGCCAGCTTATTGTAATGACCAAAAACAAAAAGAACCGTGAAGACAGAACCTATGCTACTAAAAAAGGAGACTTTGAGAGCGGTAAGCTTTATGTGCTGATTAATGAAAATAGTGCCTCTGCAAGCGAGATATTAGCTGGGGCTATTCAGGATAATGACCGGGGAGTTATTGTTGGCAGGCGTTCATTTGGGAAAGGACTTGTGCAGCGTGAAATGCCATTAGGCGACGGTAGCGCAGTGCGTCTTACTGTTGCACGTTATTATACGCCTTCAGGCAGGTCTATACAGCGTAGTTATGACCACGGCGGAGAAGAATATTTTAATGATTTTGAGAAACGTTATGAAAGCGGAGAGCTATACTCTGCAGATAGTATAAAGATTGCAGATACCCTGAAATTTAAAACGGCTAAAGGGCGTATTGTTTATGGCGGCGGCGGGATCATTCCTGATAGGTTTGTACCTCAGGAGGGTAAACATGGCGATGAGGCTGTAACAATGGTAATGCAAAGCGGTATTGTGAGCTATTTTGTATTTGAGCAGCTTGATAAAGACAGGAATGGCTTTAAGGGAATGCAAAATTCACAAATGATTACCGACAAAGTTATGACCGGAGATAAATACTTTGATGCCTTTAGCGGATATCTTGCTAAAAACGGACTGGTGTTTTATCTTAATAAACACAAAGAAAGAGTTAAGCATTATCTCGCTGCCGAATTTGCACGACAACTGTTGAGTGAAAAAGCGTACTACCAGATGGTACTTAAAGAAGACAATATGGTAAAGGCTGTGCTAACTGAGAAAAAGTAATCGTTTACAGTGTTCAGTTGGCAGTAGCTTCTCGAACCTTATATAACGCGAAGCCCGGATTGTTGTAATCCGGGCTTTTTATTTATTTATTTATTTATTTATTGAGTGTAGTACTGCCTACTGCGACAGTAAACTGTCAACTATTTCCTTATACTGTCGTGGTATTGTGTCTGTTTGCCTTCATTCCATAGCGTCAGAATATCAGTTCCTACTGCTGCTCCGCTTCCTGCGGCAATTGCAAGCTGACTGCGGTGACCGGCAAGAGTTCCTATGGCATAAATTCCTTCAGCAACCAGATGGTCTTCATTCTTAAGCTGAATGCGGTTTTTTTCAGGGATGGCTTTTTTGTGAGGAATTACATAATCCATAAGGCCTTCTATAGCAAATGTATTGGCTGAGCCTATACCTACTACTACGGCTTTAGTTTTGTATGAGCCTTTGTTAGTGGTTACGGTAAAATTACCCGCTTCGCCTTCAATGCTCATCACTTTTTCGTTATCTAATTGTTCCATTTCCGGATAAAGCGTAGCTAACTGTTCCAGGCTTGTTTCCATCAGGCTTGAGCCTAATGTGCCTGCAGGTATGCCATACGCGTTGTTAAAGACAGCGTCCTGAAGTGAAGTTGATTTTTGATGAGTAAAGATGCCTGCTTTTTTGCCCTCTGCATAAGGCCTTTTTAGTGCTGAGCCTATAATAAGAGCACAGGAAACGCCTGAAACGCCTCCTCCTATAATTAAAACATCAAACATTAGTTCCTGGATTTTTCTTCGATGTTTTTAGATATTTTCAGGATAAGCAGGGCACATATTGCGCATAGCGAAAGTACTATGCCCACTGCGGCTGCAAAACTATTTCCTTCAAACAGGTTGTTAAAATCAAGAAGAGTTACATTAAAAATGATGAGCGCAACAGCAAGGCCCATTAATGTGTAAATAAGAATTTTCATTGTAGTGTGAGTTTCTTTTGGTAAGGTGATCATTGGTTTTCAACATGTGAAATTAAACAATATAATTCTATACGAATAATTGTTTAACATTCGCAGCAAATAATTTAACAGCTATCGCAAGTAATATGACACCGAATACTTTACGTATTACTCCCAGTCCGTTATTGCCTAATGCACGTTCTATGCGGGATGACGACTTTAGTACTATGTAAACAACGATTACATTTATTACTATTGCTATTATAATGTTGATTTTTTCATATTCAGCTCTTAGGGATAAGAGTGTGGTCATGGTTCCGGCGCCGGCAATTAAAGGGAAGGCTATAGGTACTATAGATGCCGTGCTTGGATTGTCTTCTTTATAAAGGCGTATGCCTAAGATCATTTCCAGCGCAAGGAAGAAAAGTACAAAAGATCCTGCTACGGCAAATGAACTTGCATCGATGCCTATTAGTTTCAGGATCTCTTCTCCCACAAAAAGGAAAACGATCATGATGATCATGGCTACTATTGACGCTTTCTCCGATTGGATATGTCCCAGTTTATTGCGAAGATCTACTATAATAGGAATACTGCCTACTATATCTATTACTGCAAAAAGCACCATGCTTACGGTAAAAATTTCTCTCCAGTCGAAACCCATAAGTTCAGAATTTATTTAATCGGCAAAATTATTCTTATTATTTAACAGTTACAAGCTATTTATGAGGATTTTGGCTACTGGTTGTTTTCCTAACTTTTAGTTACCTTTGCGGCATGTTTCAACTGGGAAAAACAATAGTGTCTGAGGACATACTGGAAAAAGAGTTTGTGTGCAATCTTTCGGCATGCAAAGGAGCTTGTTGTGTAGATGGCGATGCCGGAGCACCACTTAATGAGGAGGAAACCAAAATACTGGAGGCTATTTATCCGAAAGTAAAACCGTTTTTGAGAAAAGAGGGTATTGCTGCGATAGAGGCTCAGGGAACATGGATTACCGGAACTGATGGCGATCTTGAAACGCCGCTAATTGATAATAAAGATTGCGCCTATGTGATCTTTGATGGAAAAACTGCGCTTTGTGGTATTGAGCAGGCCTATAATCAGGGAATTATAGACTGGAAAAAGCCTGTTTCCTGTCATTTATATCCTATAAGGGTAAAAGATTTTACTGAATTTGCTGCGGTAAACTACGATAAGTGGGATATATGCAGTGATGCCTGTTCACTTGGAAAGGAACTCGAGGTACCGGTATACAAATTTGTAAAAGAAGCACTGGTTCGCCGCTTTGGTGCTGACTGGTATGCTGAACTTGAAAAGGTGGCTGAAGAGTTGAAGGAAAATCCGGTTCAAAAGCGCCGCTAAGCCCTGTAAAACCTCTTTTTTAGAATATTTCTAAATAATTTTACGTATATTTATATTTTACAACATGTTAATTATCAATATGTTGTAAAAAGTTTATTGTGTTGTAGGAAAATTAAGTGTTGTTAAAAACTATAGCCAATTGTGAATAAGTTTGGCTTTCATTTTTTATTTCAAATGCCAATCTTTGTACTACCCCTTTCGACAACAACATCTATTTTATAATACTATAAAAGTCAAAACAATATGTCTGCAATTGAACCTATATTACAGGAAAATAAAAATCGTTTTGTGATTTTCCCCATTAAACACCATGATATTTGGGATTGGTACAAAAAAATGGAGGCGAGTTTCTGGACGGCTGAAGAAATCGATCTTCACCAGGATCTTAACGACTGGAATAATAAGCTTAGTGAAGATGAGAAATATTTTATTAAGCACATCCTTGCGTTCTTTGCGGCATCTGACGGTATAGTTAATGAGAATCTTGCTGAAAACTTTGTAAACGAGGTTCAGTATGCTGAGGCTAAATTCTTCTATGGTTTCCAGATTATGATGGAAAACATTCATAGCGAAACATATTCTCTTCTTATTGATACGTATGTTAAGGATGAGAACGAGAAAAATGAGCTTTTTCATGCTATCGAGGTGTTTCCTGCTATTAAGAAAAAAGCGGATTGGGCACTTAAATGGATAGAGTCTGACTCATTTGCCGAGAGGCTTATTGCTTTTGCAGCGGTTGAGGGTATCTTCTTTTCAGGAGCATTCTGTTCAATTTTCTGGCTTAAGAAACGTGGCCTGATGCCGGGGCTTACCTTCTCGAATGAGCTGATTTCCCGTGACGAGGGTGTTCACTGTGACTTTGCGGTACACCTGCACAATCACCACCTGGTAAATAAGGTGCCAAAAGAAAGGATAAAAGAAATTATTGTTGATGCATTAACTATAGAGAGAGAGTTTATTACAGAGTCGCTTCCGGTGAGTCTTATTGGAATGAACGCTGTTTTAATGACACAGTATCTGGAGTTTGTAACCGACAGGCTTCTTGTGGAGCTTGGTTGCGAAAGACAATATAACGTAGGAAATCCGTTTGACTTTATGGATATGATTTCGCTTCAGGGTAAAACGAACTTCTTTGAGAAAAGGGTTTCGGAATACCAAAAAGCGGGTGTTATCAAAAACGAGGGGGATTCACAAAAAATTAGTTTTGATGCTGATTTTTAATCAGTAAAAAAACAAGTACAAAAATCATCTATACGAATGTGAGGTTCGCGGGGGCGGGCTGATTATTAACCAAAAATTTATTGCCATATGTATGTAGTTAAAAGAGACGGAAGAAAAGAGCCGGTAATGTTTGATAAGATTACCGATCGTGTAAGAAAACTGTGCTATGAACTGAATGAACTGGTTGATCCGGTTAAGGTGGCAATGCGTGTAATTGAAGGCTTGTATGATGGGGTTTCCACATCTGAGCTTGATAATCTTGCGGCAGAGACTGCTGCTTCCATGACAATTACACACCCTGATTATGCTCAGCTTGCTGCGCGTATTGCGGTGTCGAATCTTCATAAAAACACTAAAAAGTCGTTCTCTGAAACGATGAACGACATGTATCATTATGTGAATCCAAGAACAGGGCAGGAGTCTCCACTTTTGTCTGACGAGGTGCACGCAGCAATTATGGCAAATGCTGAAGTACTGGATTCAACAATTATATACAACAGGGATTTTAATTATGACTATTTTGGGTTTAAAACGCTTGAGCGTTCTTACCTGTTGAGAATAAACGGACAGATTGTGGAAAGGCCACAGCATATGCTTATGCGTGTGTCTGTAGGTATTCACCTTAACGATATCCCGGCAGCTATAGAGACCTATGAGCTGATGTCTAAAAAATTCTTTACCCACGCAACGCCTACCCTGTTTAATGCAGGTACGCCTAAACCGCAGATGTCATCGTGTTTCCTTCTTACAATGAAAGATGATAGCATTGATGGTATTTATGATACACTTAGAAATACTGCAAAAATATCGCAGTCTGCAGGTGGTATCGGGTTATCTATACATAATGTAAGGGCTACAGGTTCTTATATCCGTGGTACTAACGGTACATCTAACGGTATCGTGCCGATGCTTCGCGTGTTTAATGATACTGCACGTTATGTAGATCAGGGTGGAGGAAAGCGTAAAGGTAGCTTTGCGATTTATATTGAGCCTTGGCATGCGGATATCTTTGATTTTCTTGACCTGAGAAAAAACCACGGTAAAGAGGAAATGAGAACACGTGACCTGTTCCTGGCACTATGGATTCCGGATATGTTTATGAAACGTGTTCAGGAAGACGGTACATGGACCCTAATGTGTCCTAATGAGTGTCCTGGGCTTTATGATGTTCATAGTGATGAGTTTGATGCGCTTTACCTGAAATATGAAGCTGAAGGAAAAGGAAGAAAAACAGTTAAGGCACGTGAGCTTTGGGAAAAAGTACTTGAATCTCAAATTGAGACAGGTCTTCCGTATATGCTTTATAAAGATGCAGCTAACAGAAAATCGAACCAGAAAAATCTTGGTACTATCCGTTCGTCAAACCTTTGTACAGAGATTATGGAGTATACTTCTCCAGACGAGGTTGCGGTATGTAACCTTGCTTCTATTTCATTGCCAATGTTTGTGGAGGATGGTAAATTTAATCACGATTTCCTATACCAGGTTACTAAGCGTATAACGCGTAATCTTAATAAAGTTATTGACAGAAACTACTATCCTGTTAAAGAAGCTGAGAATTCTAATATGCGTCACCGTCCTGTTGGATTAGGTGTTCAGGGTCTTGCGGATGCTTTTATCCTTATGCGTATGCCGTTTACAAGTGATGAGGCTAAAGCACTGAACCAGGAAATATTTGAAACGATCTACTTTGCTGCTGTTACTGCTTCAATGGAAATGGCAAAAGAAGAAGGGCCATACTCAACATTCCAGGGATCACCAATTTCTCAGGGTGAATTCCAGTACAACCTATGGGGGCTTAACGATAATGACCTAAGTGGTCGTTGGGACTGGGCTTCGCTTCGTAAAGAAGTTATGGAGCACGGGGTAAGGAACTCACTGTTGATGGCACCAATGCCTACAGCATCTACTTCTCAGATATTAGGAAACAATGAGGCGTTTGAGCCTTATACTTCTAACATCTATACAAGAAGGGTGCTTTCAGGAGAGTTTATCGTAGTGAACAAACATCTTCTTGAAGATCTTGTAAACCTTGGAATATGGAATGAAAGCCTTAAGCAAGAAGTTATGAGAGCTAACGGATCGATACAAAATATAGATATTATTCCTCAGGACATTAAAGACCTTTACAAAACGGTTTGGGAAATGAGCATGAAAGATATCATCGATATGTCGCGTCAAAGAGGTTACTTTATCGATCAGTCACAGTCACTTAACCTGTTTATGGAAGGTGCTACCTTCTCTAAGCTTACTTCGATGCACTTCTATGCATGGCAAAGCGGCCTGAAAACAGGTATGTACTATCTAAGGACTAAGAGTGCAGTTGATGCTATTAAGTTTACGCTTAATAACGATAAAAAAGTGGAAGAAGCTCCTGCACAGGCAGCAGCACCAAAAGCGGTTGCGGCGCCGGTTGAAGAAGTTCAGCCAATTGCAGTAAGCGAATTCCAGGCTATGCTGGAGCGTTCAAGAACTGCTGATCCTGAAGATTGTGAAATGTGCGGATCATAATAAAAATATTTCTCACATAATATAGAATAAGGAGCAATTGCTCCTTATTTTTGTTTTCTAACCAACCTTAATTTTTAATTATTATGTCTAAATCATTTGTAGTTGATAACGATTTGAGTGTTGACTGGTATATACGCCTGGCAAACGTTTTGATAGATATTGTGGCTATTTATATACTTGCGTTTGTATTATTTATATTCATTTATATACTCGCAGGTTTAGGCCTTGATGGCCTGGGTTTATGGCTGGAAGGTCTTTCTGATCGCGATTTTAATTTGTTAGGAGTAGGACTTATGATGGCCTATTATATGATAATGGAAATTACTACCCAGAGAACAGTAGGGAAATTAATTACAGGCACTATAGTGATTAGTGAAGATGGTTCCAAACCGGAGGCGAAATCAATAATTGGACGTTCGCTATGTCGCATTTTTACCATAGAGGCTCTTTCTTTTTTAAGAGCATATCCCAGGGGATGGCATGATAGTGCATCAGGGACTTATGTTGTAAAGGTGAAAAAATACAAGGAAATTATGGATGTATTGAATGTTAAAGATTCAATAGACCATATAGGAATACAAGAAATATAATATGCGAAAACCTTTTGAAATAACTTATGGCATGCTGGCAACCGGAAACAAACGGTTCCAGAATTTTATTATTGACAGTATTGTTACCACTCTGCTGCAAATTGGATTTGCCAAAGGGGGAGATATGCTTTATGGAATTTATGGAATAAAGGGTTTTCAGGTAGGTCCGCCTGTGTTAGGTAATATCAAATACACAATCTTAGCTCTCGGTATAAGTATAGTGTATTATGGCTTATTTGAGACTGTAAATATGCGTACATTGGGTAAATATATTACGAATACTATGGTTGTGAATGCCGATGGGACGAGGCCTGATAGCATGCGTATTTTCTTAAGGACATTATGCAGGCTGATACCGCTGGAATTCATTACTTTCTTCGGCAGGCGTCCGGTTGGTCTTCACGACGGACTTTCTAAAACACTGGTAGTTGATATTACGGCCTTCAGGGAAGCACAAATAAAACAAGCGAATAAAGAAAATAACGAACAAAATAGTAACGATGAGCAAGGATAAAAAAGGAGTGTATTCAGGACTGATAGAAAAGGATGAAAATGGTAATTATTTTTGCGGTCAATATCTGTTGGATTACCAAAGGGTAGAAAAGGATTTCAAGATAGGAGATAAGATTACCATCAAATCGGTAATTGATAACCCTAGTGATAAGAGTGTTGAGCAATATCCACAGAAATCGCGTGATTTCTTTTTGTTCAATCTGAAGAAATAAGCATTTAAAACAATAAACAGTTGAACGGATTATTTTTTACAGACAGGAGTGAGGTTGATATTAAAGACGTTGTCTTTAATGATGGAGTGGCTGTACAAATCGAACAGTTTTTAAAAGAATATCAATTTCGTGATATCCTTGAAAAATATGAGTTGCCGGTAAACAATAAAATGTTGTTGTACGGTAAAACCGGTTGCGGCAAGACCATGACAGCCAAAGCTATTGCCAAAGTGCTTGAAAGAAAGCTCATCGTGGTAAATCTGGCACAAATTGTTTCGTCTAAACTCGGGGAGACGGCAAAGAATGTCGCTACGCTGTTCAAAGAAGTGAGTTATCACGACGCTGTGCTGTTTTTTGACGAATTTGATACTTTGGGTCAGGTGCGTGAGCAAGATAGCCGTGATAGCAGCGAAATGAGGCGTGTGGTGAATGCTATTCTTCAGCTTATAGATAATTTTCCATCGAACTCGGTGCTGATTGCAGCAACCAACCAGATAGAAGCTATTGATGAAGCACTCATTCGTCGTTTTGAATTAAGGCTTGAATTTACTTCTCCTGCAAAAGAAGTGCTTGATAACTATTATGACAGGTTATTGGTAAAATACCCAGAAGAGTTTCAGGTTATAGAGCGTAAATACGATATCTCTTTTGCTGAAGCCAAGACAGAAGTGTTTACACAGGTAAAGAATAATATCATACAGGCCGAACTGGCCAAGTCAGGAATAAATTAAAATAGTAAGATTCAGGGAACCTGAAATCTAAAATCATAAATCTGAAATAGGATATGATGCAATGGGAACAGTTACTGTCATTAAAAAGACAGGGCGATACAGGCAAAAGGTTACGAAAGGAACAGGATGATACCCGTTTGGGTTTTGAGGTAGATTACGACCGTATAATATTTTCCTCGGCTTTTAGGAGCCTACAGGATAAAACGCAGGTTATTCCACTTTCTAAAACTGATTTTGTGCACACCCGCCTCACACATAGTCTTGAGGTTTCGGTGGTAGGCCGTTCGTTAGGGAGGCTTGTGGGTAAAAAGATATTAGAAAAGCATCCTTATCTTCAGGAAGTACATGGTTACCAAATGAATGATTTTGGTGCCATTGTTGCCGCTGCGGCATTATCGCACGATATAGGAAATCCGCCTTTTGGGCATTCGGGAGAGAAAGCTATAGGCGAATATTTTAAGACCGGAAGAGGGCAGATGTATAAAGACCAGCTGACTGATAAAGAATGGCAGGATCTTATCGATTTTGAGGGTAATGCCAATGGATTTAGTCTGCTTACGGCAAACCGTCCGGGTATTGAGGGAGGATTGCGTCTTTCGTATGCCACGCTTGGAGCCTTTATGAAATATCCTAAAGAGTCGCTGCCTAAAAAACCGACTCCTAATATTGCGGATAAAAAATATGGTTTCTTTCAGAGCGATGCTGCTTTCTTTCAGGAAGTGGCTAATGATTTGGGTTTAATACCTAATAAAACAGGTGATGATATCGGCTATGAACGACATCCGCTGGCATATTTGGTAGAAGCTGCAGATGATATTTGTTATACTATTATCGATTTTGAAGATGGTATAAATCTGGGTGTGATTTCGGAGGATTATGCACTGGAATATCTTATCAAACTGGTTAAGGATAACGTTCATGTTGAGAAGTACAAATCGCTAGTAACCAAAGAAGACCGTATAAGTTACCTGCGTGCTTTGGCTATAGGGAGCCTTATCAATGATGCGGTTGATGTGTTTATTGAAAATGAAGATGCAATACTAAAGGGTGAATATCCGTATGCGCTTACTGAGAAAGGTAAATATACTGCCCAGATGAATGATATCATTAAAATAAGCATAAAAAACATTTACCAGAGCAGGGAAGTGGTAGAGAAAGAGGTTATTGGTTATCGCATTATTAATACGTTGCTAGATACCTTCTGTACTGCTTACAATAATAAGTTTGATGGTTCAGATAGTAATTATGACAAATTAGTACTGAAACTGATGCCTGAGAAATTTATAACTGAAAAAATGAGTCTTTATGACAGGCTGCTTCATATCTGTCACTTTGTGTCTACATTAACTGATGGTAAAGCGGTGTTGCTTTATAATACCATAACAGGAGCTAAATAAAAAAACCTTCGCTGATGCGAAGGTTTTTAGTTTTATAAGAGAATGTAAGATTACATTGTTCCTTTTTCAGCTTTTTTGCCGGCAGAGCAGCATCCTCCTTTTTTCTCAGAACCACATGATGGTTTTGAGTCTGTTGAGCAAGAAGAACCTTCTTTTGATTTTTTATCAGTAGTTTTTTCTTTTTTCTCTGTCTTTTTTTCTTTCTCCTGATCTAAAGAGAAATAAGCTTTGTCACCTGAGTTTTTAACGTCAGATACTTTGTAAGCACCGTCAGCGATATGCTCTACAGTTTCAACAAATTTTTCAGGAGTTTGTTTCGCAGCATCAAAAGAAATAGTAGCTGTTTTAGCATCAAAATCTACTTTTGCCTCCTGAACGCCTTCCATGCCCGCAAGTTTGTTCTCGATTACTTTTGCACATCCTTCAGGACAGGTCATCCCATCAATCTTGAAAGTTGTAGTTTCAAGGTTCTCAGCAGTTTCTTTAGCGTGAGTAGTGTCGGTAGCTGTTCCTTCAGCAGGAGTTTCGATGTTGCCATCTTTAGAAGTGTCTTTACAGCTAGTGAAAAGTAAAGCTGCTAAAGCAAAAAATGAAAGTGTTTTAACTAGTTTCATAGTATGTTGTTATTTAATTTTAAAAGCTTCTCTCAAAAGAGTTTACAAATTTATACAAAAACGGTTTGCAACGCTGATTATTATGTTGGATTTTTGACCCAAAATAACAACCATGCAACAAAAACAACTTAAGTGGTACCTGTTGGGTTTGCTTTCGCTTATATGGGGAAGCTCATTTATATTAATCAAACGTGGACTCGAAGGCCTTAATCCGTTTCAGCTCGGGTCATTACGAATTATTTTTTGTGCTGTTTTTTTGCTTATCATTGGCTTTAGAACTTTAAAGACTATTCCGCAGGGACAATGGAAGTATATTGCGCTTACTGCCCTTATGGGAACTTTTCTTCCGGCATTTCTGTTCTCTATTGCACAAATGCAGATTAACAGTTCGGTTAGTGCCATTTTAAATTCACTTACGCCACTCAATACGCTTATATTGGGTGCAACGGTTTTTGGGCTGAGTTTTCAGCGAAGACAGCTCATAGGAGTGGTAATTGGGCTTATTGGGTGCGTATTGCTTATCTATAATGGAGCTATCAACAATCCTAATCAAAACTACTATTATGCAATTTTTGTAATTATGGCTTCTGTATGTTATGCTACCAATGTAAATCTTATAAAAAAGTATCTGTCTGATCTCAAACCACTGGCTATTAGTACGGGTAATTTTGCCGTGATGCTTGTTCCGGCGATACTTGTATTATGCTTTTCCGGCTTTTTTGATATTGCCACACTACCGCAGACCCACAGATCGATGATGTATATCGCTATACTGGCAGTGTTAGGGACAGGTATAGCAAATATTGTTTTCTTCAGGTTAATTCAGATGTCATCGCCTATTTTTTCATCTTCGGTAACCTATCTTATTCCTATTGTTGCTTTTGGATGGGGATTGTTAGACGGTGAATCGCTAACACCGGTACAAGGCCTGGGTGCGGCAATTATTCTTGTGGGGGTTTATTTTTCAGCAAGAAAATAGTTTGCTGAAGGCTTTATGAGATGGATTACATATCCTATATAAGAAAGGGGTTGTCACTAGTGACAACCCCTTTCGATTTTAATAGTAGAAAGTTTACTGCTATCTCAAATTATTGCTTTTTAATCACTTTAACTGTTTTCACAGTATTGCCTGAAGTTACATTAACGATGTAAGCTCCATCGGCAAGAGATGCCATATCAACTCTTACATCAGTAGCATTAGCTACCTGAGAGATAACTTTTTGACCTAATAGGTTAAATACCGTTATCGAAGTAATTTCAGATGAATAGGTAAGGTTAAGCACATCTTTAACAGGGTTTGGATAGTATGAGAATGCTTTCACATCAAATCCTCCTCTGTCAAGCACGATGTCAACTGTTACTGCAAATACACCAACACTTGTACATGTATCAATAGTTTGAGTCGCATAGTAAGTTGCTCCCTGAACAAGTTGTGTGTCAGGAGCAAGTGCATTAGTACCCGCCTGAGCATCCTCAAGAGTAGCATACCATGTTAC
>NZ_QQAR01000015.1 GCF_003350375.1 Flavobacterium sp. AG291
GATGTAGGATCTGCTATAGGGGTAGCTCCACCCGGTAGCTCAGGGTTGGTCTCATAGTAGTTTACCGTATAACCCTGCCCCTGGCCGGCTGCGCCTAAGATCTCATTCTCTTTCTCGGTAAGGTCAAAGGTCACAATGGCATCGTTAGGCAGTTCCTCGTCGCACTTCACCAGTTGGCCTGGCGTGGTCAGGGCATGTGGCTTGTTCACGATAATGAAGAAGTCCGTTACACTGAAACAGCCTGCTACGGCGCTCTCTACCCTTACCCAGATATGATCGCCGTGGGTGGCAAGGTATGAAGTCTCTGATACGATCCTGCCTACTCCCGCGCGGACAGCGGCCTCGCTGGTATAGTACTCCACAACGATATCCGTAGGGATGATAAGACCAAGGGCATCGCTGATCACTGTATTCTGAACTGTAAGGTCTATACGCCTTCTGCCATCCTGGTCGTTGTTATCCTGATCATCACAGTATACCAAATCCTCTAATGCAGGGGCCTGTGGTGCTGGCTCTACCGTCAGGGTAAGCATGTAGGTTCTAAAACATCCAAAAGCAGGTTCGGTAACTCTAACCCATATAAGATGCAGGGTAGGAGTAGCATTGATATAGTTTGTAGTATTGGGAATGGCATTGATACCATTTTTTGCATCTAATTCTGTTTCGTGGAAAGTTATAATAAGCCCCGGTTCACCGTTCTGCATATCTGACACTAATGCTTGAAGATTGAATTCTCCTATACCCGATCCGTTGGTATCGCACACAGTGAGATCTTTCTGAGTTGGTTCAAGAATTATGGGTAAAGGATAGGTTCTTACATCCAGGAAACCAATTCTGTAACATCCTGTAGCTTCAATAGCAAAGCGTATGAATATTGTCTCTACTCCGGGTTCGTTATTTTGGTAATTTGATGGGTCGGTTATAGCGTTTATATCTGTCGTTGCATCATTAAATGTATGGTGAAAAGTTATAACTATACCATTCTCACTGGCTATATAGTCCGGAATTTTTGAGGTAAGATCAAAAGTCTCTACTTCCACAGGTTCTGTGCTGTCACAAAGTGTATAGGTACTTTGGTTGGTTATCAGAACCGGTAAAGGATTTACGATAAGTTCAAAGCTTACTATGTCAAAACAGCCTGTTACATTGTTGGTTACACGGGCCCAGATAGTTGCATTGCCTGAGCTATAGCTCATCGGGTTAGTGATAGGGTTGGTAGCTGCTATTGCATCCTGCTCACTTATGTAATAATTAACTGAATATTGAGCAGGATCAAGCCCGTTAAGTATCTGTGTATTTTTACTGGTAAGGTTAAAAATTGATTCTCCGTCTGTATCATTAGCTCCGTCATCACAAAGAGGGTAGGCGTCAGGTGTTGCTGCTACAGGCACAGGGCTGGCAATGAGTTGCAGTGTTTGGATGTCAACACAACCGGGAGCTGATTCTGCACGAATATAAATCGTTTGGGTATTTGCATTAATGTTAGGGTAAGCATCGGTATTAGTTATATTATTAACACCAAAAAAGGCATCGTCAAACGTAGTATGCATTGTAACGACTACATTTCCTAAATCAGTAGTGATTTGCTGAATTACCGGATCAAGGTTAAATACGGCATGACCATCATTGTTTATATCACAAACCAGTAATGGCGGTTGCGGGGCAATGTGAGGAATTGACAAAGTATTTATATGAAAACTTCCGGTTTGATGGCACTGCGTAGCAGAATCGTAAAGTCTTATGTAAATAGTTTGCGGATTAACAGTATTTGCAAAGGCAGTAGGAGTACTAACAGGGTTTGTAGCATCTTCAGCATCCTGTTGTGTTAAATAGTAGCTAAACACAACGTTGTTTTGTGTTCCTATCATTGTATCCTCATGGATAGTAAGGTCATATTCTGTCGAACCATCGTCTATACCGTCAAGGTCACATTTTGTCTGATCAAAGGAGATATTGTCAGGATTGGTAATTTCAGGGAGTGGAATTACCGAAATAGTAAACGAAGTTATATCATATCCGATACACGTTCCAAAGTCTTTTTCAAGTCTTGCCCAAATGGTTTGCGTTTCATAGGCTACTAAATTGGTATAGTTAGAGCTAATTGGGTTAGTGCCACTTGTAGCATCAGCTTGTGATGTGTGAAAAGTTACCGTAGCATCGGTGTAAACATCTTGTATAAGCGGAATATTTTCAGATAAATCGAATTCCCTGAATCCATTCTGGTCGATATCACAAAGCGCAAGATTGTTTGGTGTTCCGGTTAAAACACGATTGGTAATAATTTCAAAAGACAGCGTATCATAACATAATGTGAGTATGTTCGTTATACGCATGTAAATGGTTTGCGAATCAATATTGTTATTGTATACCTGCGGGCCTGCTATTGCATTAATATCCTCTTCAGCATCATTAGCATTGAGATAATAGGTAATCACTAACTCACTCTGCGAATTGGTTAGCATATCTTTGTGAATAGTCAGGTCAAAAAGATTTGGATTGTCACTTATGCCATCGTTATCACATTGTATAATATCCAGTGGAATATTACCGGGATTGTTAAAAACAGGTATTGGATTTACAATAAGATCAAACGGATAAAAATTATAACTAAAACATCCGTCAACATCTTCCAAACGGGTCCAAAGTGTTTGTTGATCGGGTATGGTGTTGGTAAATAAAGGCCCAACAGGATTAACTCCGGTTTGTGCATTAGCTTGTGAAGCATAGTAAGTGACTATTGTAGAGGGCGGATTGTTACCCCTAACATTGTCATCATTTAGGGTTAGGTCAAATTCTCCAATTCCGTTATTGCTGTAGGGGACACAGATTGTGAGATCAGATGGCATACCTGAAATCATCGGAGGATCGAGAATTATATTAAGTGTTTCGGTTGTAAAACAGCCCGTTATAACATTCGTCATCCTCATGTATATTATTTGAGGAACCGAAAGATTTACATACGTTTGAGGATTAGCTATAGGGTTTACACCATTGGTCGAATCGTTAAGGGATTGATGGTAAGTCACAACCATCGGGCTTTGAGCACCTAAAAACATAGCCTCATGTACTGTAAGGTCAAATGTTGTTTTTTGGTCATTTATACCGTCTTTATCACAGAGGTGTATATCGGTATTTATGTTGTTCGGATTCAGGAAGACAGGAACTGTATGAAATGTGGCAGTTCCGGTCCATTCCATTGAGAAATTTCCTGAACCATGTGGCCTGTCTACAACCAGATAATAGGTTTCGTTATCCTGAACAGTAATCCATTGTACAAAGGCATTACCGTCACCATTAGGTCCTTCAGATACATCAGTTTCTGTACCATTCATCCCGGTTGTAACATAATCAAGGCCTGCCGCACCTGGGTTTGTAGTAGAGCATCGTATGGCGGTACCTAAAGCGTTACATTCCACATCGGGACCAAACATCCAGAAATCAAAATCGGTTACTATATCACTATTTTCAGGAGTTAGCAAAAAGCCAAGAGTACCACCCTGATTGATAAGTATCTTAAGCCATACGGTATTGTTTTCCTGACTCCAGCATGCATTGCTTAGGCTTATTTCCTGAATATCACCCCAACCTGTTGCGTCAAGGTCATAATAGTTCGCATCCCCACATACTATAATAGCATCGGGACAGTCGTTCTGAGCTTTTACAGTAAGGGAACATAAAAGCAACAATATAAGTGTGCAGGTAATCCTCACAGCATAGCAATGTTAATTTTTCAATAAAAATATGAAAAATTATCTGATCATTGAAAAATGCCCTCTTATTATTCGTCCCGTAGTAAGCTGTAATACAAACCAATAATCCGTTGATGGGAGTTTGTAGTCGTTAAAAGTACCATCCCAGCTGCCGCTTCCTGTAAATGCGGTAATAATCTTTCCGTAACGGTCAAAAATGGTGACCTGTGCGTTAGGATGAAGGTTAAGGTAAGGAATTCTCCATACTTCATTTTCATTATCCCCGTTAGGCGTAAAGAATTTAGGGTAATTTAATATTATTACTTCTTCACTAACAGTTTTACAGCCACTTTTTGCTTTTATGTAAACCGTATGCTGTCCAGTTTCAAGTCTTGTAAATAAAGGGTTGTCACTAAAGGAACCGTTATCAATTGCAAATTCATAATCCTGTTCGTTATCCATAACGACTGCAATAGAGTTGTCTTCCTCGGTCAAATCTTTAACATCAAGCGTATAAATGATATCCGGTAACGGAGTCACAGTCACTGTAAATGATACTATGTCGTGCCCCTGACAAGAACCTGTACTTTCAAGCCTTGCCCAAATGGTCGTAGTAGCGTTTTCATACAGGCCCGGCAGTGGATTTACTTTTTGCTGCGCATTGCTTTGAGAAGCATAATAGGTTACCGAAGTTGATGAATTTCCATTTCGTATCAACGCATCATTTGTTGTAAGGTTGAATTTTTGTTTACCGGTTTCGTTAAAATCACATAGTTCAAGGTTATCGGGTTGCCCGGCTGTTACAGGATTTGTTACTTTAATTTCAAATTGATCGGTCACAAAGCATTCGGTAGTAGTCCTGCTCATTCTAATGTAAATGGTTTCAGGATTACTAGTGTTAGTATAAGCTGAAGGATTTGCTATAGGATTTTCACCTGTAATAACATCGTTTACATTGTGGTGATATGTAAGCACTACATCTGGCTGACCAGCAAGAAACATCGTTTCGTTAGTAGTCAGATCAAAAAGAGTCATCTGATCGTCTATAGCATCATCGTCACACTTTACAATGTCGGTAGACTGTAGCTGAGGATTAACAAATTCGGGAGAAGCATAAAAAGTTGCAGTACCCGTCCATTCTATAGAGAAATCACTATCCAAGGTAACACCACTAGGGTTTATAGGGCGGTCTATTACAAGGTAATATACTTCACCTGCCTGAACTGTAAGCCATTGTAAAAAATTGTTTCCAAACTCACCAGGTCCTTCAGAGGTATCTGTTTCAACATCATTCATTCCGGTTTGATTGGAGGAAGAACCGGCTGCTGCCGGATTTGTCGTAGAACAGCGAATAGTATGACCAAGATTTCCGCAGGTTGCGTTAGGTCCAAAAATATAAAAGTCGAAATCTATATCAATATCAGGGTTAAGAGGTGTTAGGGTAAAGCCTAAAGTTCCACTGGTGTTTATTGGGAGCCTTAACCACAAGCTGTTAGCTTCAGAAGTTACACTACAGTCATTATTACCGTTAAATATTTCATCTATGTTTCCTCCACCGGTAGCATTAAGTCCGGTAAAACCGGTATTTCCGCACACAGTAATGGCATCGGAGCAGTCATTTTGGGCAAGCAGGGGTCTTATGCCAAATAAAATCAGCATAATAAGTGTAAATTGAGTTTTCATAGCAAGGGCAATAATTTTTCTTGCTGTAAATATATAAATTTACATTAAGCTGATTTTAAGTTAAATAATAAATAAAGGGGATTTTGTATAAAATCCCCTTTATTTATTATATTTTGAAACTTACAGGTCTCTTTTCTTTAATATTCTGTATGACATGTAAATAAAGAAAGCTGTCCAGAAAATCACGATTGCGATTTGATACCAATGTACATCATAATCTTTTATGCTAGCCTGGCCACCTATTTGGTTTTCTATAGTCTTATAAAGCTGGAATCGTGATATGGGTTCTTTTATTAGATTGCTCATAGATTCCATTGGAAAGAATTGAGCAACCTGATTCAGAGCTTGCCTTGTTTCAAATACAAATTTATACAATAGTCCCTGAATAACCTGTTCGCCGATAAACCACAACAGTATAAACCCAATGGCAAAAGCAGAACGTTTAACCCAAACCCCTAAGAAGAGACAGAAAGAAAAGAATGCAATGAGTTTGATAAAATATGCAACAATGTACTGAAGGTCAGTAAACACAATTGAAGTTTCTGTGTAAGATGAAAAAGAATAACCGAGTATCAGTGTCATTATAAAAATAAATAATGTTGACACAAGAGCAAAAAGACTCACGGTTAGCACCTTTGATAAAACAAATTCTTTTTTGCTCAGACCATCAATAAGGTTTTGTTTTAGTGTTCCGTACGTATATTCGTTAGCCATCATTGAAACGATAACAATGGCAAGGAATATTTTCAATATAGATGCCAGCCATGTATTGGCATGCCAAATAAAAGGAAAGTTAAATATTCCTAAATCTGCTAAACGGAAATCTATTCCTATGATGCTGAAATTAACTGAAGCTAAAAGAGCTATTAAGGTAAGTAATACGAAATAGGTAATTACAAGTACTTTGCTGGCCCTGTTTTTCCACAATTTTTCCAGTTCTATTGATAAGAGACGTTTCATGGCTGTTAGTTTGAAGGTTTGTTAGAAGTTAATTGAAGGAATTGCTCTTCAAGACTGTGTTTTCGGTATGACAGGTGACTCAGACTTATGCCTTTATCAAATAAGTAGCGATTCAGTTCTGAAGGATCCAATGTTGTTTTTGGATAGGCAAGGAGTTTGCCTTCAATTTCTTCAATCTTATCGATAGCTTCATGCTGCGAAAGCATTCCAGCTAAAACAGTATTATCATTAGCCTGAAGCTCAAAAAAGCCTTCATTGGCAATCATGCCGTTTACAGTGCCACTATACAGCATTTCGCCTTTTCGTAATACAACAACATGGCTGCATACTTTTTCTACTTCATCCAGCAGGTGAGAAGCAAGTAATATGGTAGTGCCTGATGCGGCTATTTGTCTGATAATATCCCTAATCTGCCTGATTCCCTGAGGGTCGAGACCGTTTGTAGGTTCATCAAGAATAAGTATCTCGGGATCATTAAGCAGGGCAGAAGCAATGGCAAGACGTTGTTTCATACCCAGGGAGAAAGTTCTGAACTTGCTGTCTTTTCGTTCTAAAAGTCCAACTAATTCAAGCTTTTCATATATTTTATGCTCAGGAGCTCCTTTAATTTTGCAAACCAGTTTCAGATTGTCGTAGGCCGACATATATGGGTAAAAATTGGGACGTTCTATGATGGCTCCTACTTTTTTAAGCGCTTCATGGGTTTCTAAGGTACCGCCAAACCAGCTGTAGTTGCCCGATGTTTTGTTTACTACATTTAGTACTATTCCAAGTGTGGTTGATTTTCCGCTTCCGTTAGGCCCCAAAATTCCGTATACATTTCCTTTTTTTATCTCAAAAGAAACATTTTTTACGGCATGTACCTTGCCAAACTTTTTGTCAAGGTTGCTTATGGTTAATATCGTTTCCAAAATAATTGTTTTATGGTTCTTTAAGTAAGACGACCACTGTAATGTTTTGTTACCGATATTTTAAAAGAAATAGAATTATTATTGATAAGGGACCACTGTAGGTTTACCAACCTGGAAGTCAGGAAGCAATATGTCGTTATTCTTAAAAGAATTGGTTTTGAAGATATTCTCTCCCTGACCCGGTATACTTGGGTAATAAGCAAAAGAAAGCTGAAAACTGTTAAATACCAGATAGTCATTGTACAGTAGTATACCAAATCCCAACTTACTATATACTTTACTTTCATAAAGTTTATTTTGCTCATCGCCAATAATCGCCATACTGAAATTTGCAAAAGGATTAAGCCTGAAACCAAATATATTCCATGGAGAGTAGGACTGTGTTTGTAAGGTAAGCACGAGTTTTTTGGTTCCTAATACCGATTGTGTATTAAAGCCCTGTAAACCATTGGCTTCATTTATGTTTAGCTGGTCTTTTATAATAGCCATCCTGTTGTCACCAAAAACAAGTTCCGGTTTTATAAAATGCCTGAATCGCCATTGACCCCAATCTTTGATATTACTAAAGTAAAGCATATCAATTGCCAGAGTTGTCTGGTCGGTTCTGTTTTTATAGTAAAAAGTACCCGCTTCGGCATTTATGGAAAAGTATCCCCAGTTATAATAGTTTCCAAAAGCATAGCGCCCACCCAGATACATCCGGTGTTCATTGTTTTTATATTGCATACCGGAAGTAAGCGAATATACTTTTCCTATGGGTATGTCTTCCACGATGTCATAATTGAAAAGGAACTTATCCTGCACGAATTTACGTGAAGTTAAACCGATACTGGCAAGATATAGTTTCTCATTCCCATAGTAGCCTACAGAATCATAAGCTATGGACGGCTTTTCTTTATAATGTTGCGAAAAATATCTTCCGGTGGTTACCAGTCTTGTTGTTCTCTCTGCTTCTGAGTCACCTTCATAAATTTTAAATGCATACCCTGCCCAAAAATCCTGAGCATCCGATTTGAAATTTAAAAGCTTCCAGTCATTATTAACATCCGGAAGCGAATCTTTCATCACTCGTGATTCGGCATAAGCGCCTCCTGCCCATTTAGTAAAGGCAGAGAAGAATTGTCTTTCCAGTCCAAAGCTTTTAAGGTAGCTGTCATTTTTCCATATCTCATAGTTTATGGATGCGTTGATATAGGTATTCATAATGTTTGGTACCGTATATCGGGTATAATATTCTGTTTCTCCCGTCTTGAACTCTTTTTTAAAATCATTACGGAATTCATGGCCAAGTCCTAAAAAATTCCTTTCAGTAATTTCCATAGATGTACTTGAGCTTGAGAAAGAACCATTTGGAATAAGGCTCCAGGAATCTAATACTCTGACATATACATCAACCGAATCAGGACTGTTAGCTATAGCTACAGGTTTTATTACTACCCGCCTTACATAACGCTGGCTTCTTATCAAACGTTCAGATTCTTTAACCAACAGGGTATCGAGTGGCCTGTTTCTTTTGATTAATAACAGGTTTCTGATGGTAAATTGTTTCGTTTTAAGATGAACGCTGTTACCTGCCCGCTGAATCCAGTCTTTGGCTTTTTTGGTGGTATCATTAATCGAATAACCAAAAGGGTCCAGTGTTTCAATGTTAATCTTTCTAACGATTTTACCTTCAGCACTGCTAAGGCTGGTAGTCATCTCCGGGCTTCGCTCTTTTTCTTTTTTTCTTGAGCGGGCCGGTTTTTGCTTTTCTACCGGTTTAAAGATGAGCTTATGGATGAATTTTGTGAATTTCTTTCTTTTAGAATAGTCTTCCAGATTTTTATACATCTGGTCTTTGGGTGGTTTTATGGTATCTTTTTTTACCGGAGGGGTTACCTGAGCCCATGACAAAGCACTGGCAAAAAATACCATAAGTACAAGCAGTCTGAGCTTTGTTATCATAGTGTTCCTCCTGAAATGATTAAGGAAAATTAGGAAATAATACAGTAACAAAAAGATAAAAGTATGTTAGCATATCATTTTTACGAATGTTTTAACAACAAAAAAGAGGCCAAAAGCCTCTTTATATATTGTAATTTAAATAATTACGATTTTTGTTCTTTGTTGAAATAAACAAGGTAATAGTACATTTGTTTTTCCTCATCCCAACCTTTTTCTACAAATTTCTCTGCACTTTCAGGGTTAATGAAGTCCATTTTGATCTGGATGTTGGTATCAAGATTGATAACATTTTTAATGGTTTTCCTAACATCACTAACAGCAGCGTTAGCAATAGGGAAAGAAGTCACATCTTCAATGCTGTACTTCGGAGCTTTTTCTACTTTGTAGTTTTTAAATTCAGGAATCAGATCCGGATTGTCCATTACTTCATTCAAAAATTTGGTTTCTTCAAACTCGTCATTTTTAGCGAAGTGGTTTACAGCCCTGTTCATAAACATAACTTCCTGTTTTTTATCTTCAGCCGGCAGGATAACGTCTTTAGCAAATTCCTGAACAAATTTCATGTACTTTTTAGTCATGAAGTTCTCATCCTGGAAAGCATCAACTGACAGGAAGTGCTCCAGCCAATAACGCGCATCATAACGGTTGCTGTCTACAGTAAGTATTTTATACCCCTCTTCTTTTTTGTAGTTAAAAATGATACAGCCTTTGTCAAGCTTGTTTAGGTTGATTCCCTGTTGTAACAATAGCTCAAGGTTGGTTCCTTTTTCTTCAAGCTGAAGGAAATCGGTTTTAATCTCACTTTTAAAGATACCAATGGCATCAACAGGATTGTTGTCTATAGTAAGGTGGGTAAGATAAGTAACATATACCTCACCATTTTTAATGTGCGGATGGTTTGATTGCTCAAAAAGGTGTTTTGTTATCTTTTTAGATACCTCATGTACGCTGTCAGGATTTGTAAAAATCTCTGTAGCATAGTTGTACATATCGTGGTAATCCAAATGCACATCGTGAGCAAACTGAAAATAGTTTTCCTCTTTGTCTCTGAATGGCTTAAAGAAATATTCTTTTAGTAAAGGAACAATCTCATCAGTAAGACTATAAGGCTGTTCAGACAAAAAGTAAGCCTCATTTCGGCTTTTATTACCTACTCTGTGAAGAGAAAGGCTTTCTATGTGTGTGTTGAATAAGTTGATCATCTATTTTGAGTTGCATAGTCACAAAGTTGCATAGTAGCAAAGTTTTTGACTATGAATATAAGTTATTACTTTTTAATCAGAATCGGATGTGGCTTTAAAACTTTGCCACTTTGAAGCTCAGTTACTTTGTAACTTCGTTTTAATTCCAGTTATGGTCGTCCATTTCGCCAAAGCTCTGGTCGTCATCAAACATGTCAAAGTCTTCCTCATCATAATCATCATCAAATTCGCCATACGGGTCATTATCAAGATCGTCTGCGCCAAAAGCGTGATCAGGTGCCGTGGCAGGCATCTCTCCGTGAGCAAAAAGAAGCTCAGGGTAAGCCACTCCGCTTTCAGGCTCTTCAATAGCAGCCAACTCAACAAAGAATGTCCACATATTCAGGAAATCATAAACGTAGATGATTTTATTCTCGCTTTGATCAAGGTTGTCGGCAAGTACAAATTCAGCCATTGTTCTTTGTTCTCCGGGTACATCCCCCGTGTCAAACAATGGTATCTCTTCTCCCTGCGACCACTCGTCATCACTTCTGTAAAAAGAAGCTGCTTCCATGCCGTCAAAGCCAAAGGCATTTACTATGGCATTGTGCAGATCTTCCAGTGTGTCAGTATCTTCTATCGCGATATCCCTAAAGATATCTTCTTCTGCATCAAGTATAACTCTGAATTTGTAAACCATGATTCTAAATATTTTGTAAACCCCAAAGGTAATCTATTTTTACGTTTTGAAATTGTTGGATTTTTAGATTTTTCAACAGTTGGACTAATCGATAATTCGATACTTTGATTTTTCGATAGTTAGAATATCTAAACAAACAGTACTTTTTAAAAAGCTATAAATACATCAATCTACTTTTCATAAACTTCTAAAGGAAGCCCATCGGGGTCTGAAAAGAAAGTGAACTTTTTACCGGTAAATTCATCAACACGAATTGGTTCACATACAATATTGTTATCATTCAGCCATGCAACAGCTTGCTCAATATTATCAATTTCAAATGCTAAATGGCGTAATCCGGCCGCTTCAGGGCGGGAAACCCTTTGTGGTGGGTTAGGGAACGAGAACAGTTCTATTGCATAACTATCATTAACCGCGAGATCAAGTTTATAGGATTGTCGCTCTTTCCGGTAATTTTCGGCAACCACGGTGAATCCCATAACATGAGTGTAAAAATGTTTTGATTTCTCGTAGTTCGAACAGATTATTGCTATATGGTGTATCTTGTTTATTTTGAGCATTTGATATATAGTATGTTTTATACTTTGACTGATTTTTTCAGTGCTTTTCTGAACTTTTTGAATTTTATTACGGCAGGAGCCGAAGGATACTGGCGGTTATGAGGAATGTTATTAAAAATAAGCGCTATGATAAGCAATATCATCGCACCGCTCAATACCGGATTTAGTACGTATTCGTAACCAAGGGTCTTTATTTGCGGGCTTCCGGTAACAGCAATAAGAGCCGTTGCACCTCCGGGAGGATGCAGGGTTTTGGTCATCTGCATCGCAACAATTGATAAGGCTACTGCAAGTGGAGCCGAAAGCCATACCATCTCGGGCATGAGTTTTTGTAAACTTACTCCAATGACAGCTGATAGCAAATGTCCCCCAATAAGATTGCGGGGCTGTGCCAGCGGACTTTGTATTACACCATATATCAGTACACATGAGGCTCCGAAAGAACCGATAAGAAACACATAATCCTGTTGTGGGAATGCTTCATATTGCAACCATGATAAAATGCCCATACCTACAAAAGCACCTATAAATGCCCATAGATGTTCCTTAAAGTTTACAAGAGTTTCTTTGTAAACTACATAGCGTGTTTTACGGTAGCTTCGTTTTATTTTTTGTAATGGCATAACTATCTTTGATTTTTATGCAAAAGTAGTTACTGGATTATTGCAAAATGGGGTTAATTAAAGAAACTTATATCCCAGTATAATGCTAAAAGTATCAAAATTACTTCTCCAGTAAACATAATTAAGTACATTGTAATTAATGGTATAGCGCGCTTCAACACTATATCTCTCATAACCATAGCCTAACCCAAAAGCCACAGATGAAATGTTACTGACTTCTAATTCGGTGTAACCATATCTTATATAATTATTTCCAATTTTTAAAGAGGCTGCATAGGTTGCATCAATAAATAACCTTGATTTATCAGAAAGATACATATAATGTCTTACTCCCATAGGTACTTCCAAAGCTTTATAACTGGCTGATAGACTTTGATTACCTTTCATTCTGTCTAATTTAAATGACTTATAGTTTGGGTCTATAAATAATGACCATTTATTATTGTTAAATGGTAGTATGTATTCAAGTTCTGCACCTATTCTGAATGATATTTTACTGCCAAATTCAAGCTTATAATTTGAAGCATCATTAAGTACATCCAAAGAATTGAATGTTATCCCCGGTGTAAAACGCAGATTCAGTTTTCCATTATTCTGTTTTTCGGAAAGGTTTTTCATTTTTGTTCCTGAATTCCCATTATATTCAGCAAAAAGTTTTACCAAATCGCTCTTTTTGTACTTGAGGTTTTCAAAACGTGATATAGTAAACTTCTCATCTTTCATTAGGTTATACAGCTGTTGCCTGAAAAAGTTGTTTTCGGCAACCCCTCCATCAACTAAATACTCTTTATAAACAAGTTGTTCTGTTTTTGCATCATTTTCTGTACTAAAAAAATATTTTATAAAGTTACTGTCCTCATACTGGTAAAGCGTAATTTTTCCCTCTACCAAAACTTTTAGGAAAATGGTTTCAGTATTCCATTTAGGCTGTTTAGAATTATCTAAACGATCCAGTGCTGTTTCTGACCGATCTACATTAGTGGTTGTCCTTATAAACTTATAGCTCTCATTAATGTTGAATTCGCTGACAGTGCTTATGTTTTTTGTTTTTATATCATCAGCTTCATTTAGCTTGTACTCAAAAGATGTTGGGTTATTTTTCCATGCGATGTTTTTAATCAGGCATTCAGTTTTTGATTCATTTTCAATAAAATAGCCAGGTTCAAATTTTATTTGAGCAATAGAAAGCAATGGGAATGCTATAAAAAGCATTAAAAATAATTTTTTCATCGGATGGTTTAATATGATGCGGCAAAAGTAGTCGGTTTTTTCTGAATGTAAATTGATTCACTATTTTTTATACAGTTCATCCTTTAAATTCTACAGTTCGGGATACTTTATTATTATATCTGAAAATGTAGCTGCAATTTTGACCCATCAAATCAATACAACCACCAATCATGAAATCAATTATTACGCTTTTATTTATTCTTGTATCCAGCTTTTCTGTCGGGCAAACAACTATTGAAGGAACAGTTACCGACAAAAAAGGAAAGCCTGTTACCGGTGCTAATATTTATATAGATGGCACTTATGACGGTGCTACATCTGATGAAACCGGTCATTTTTCTTTTCAAACCCCAGAGAAGGGAAATCAGGTGTTAGTAATTACAGGAATGTTTTTTGAAGATTTCAGACAGGATATTGTTGTAGAGGAATATAAAGTACAGACGTTTGCGATGAAAGCTAGTGTGAACACGCTCGATGCCGTTGTTATTTCAGCGGGTTCTTTTCAGGCAGGGGATAACAGTAAAGTAACTGCGCTAAAACCACTTGATATTGTTACTACAGCCGGAGCAGCCGGAGATATTATTGGAGCATTACAAACGCTTCCCGGTACACAGACCGTAGGGGAGAGCGGAAGATTGTTTGTCAGAGGTGGAGAATCGGATGAGACACAAACTTTTGTAGATGGTCTTCGCGTAGCACAGCCTTATAGTGCAACTGCAAATAATTTGCCTGCCCGTGGACGCTTTTCTCCATTCCTGTTTAGTGGGATGACATTTTCTACAGGTGGTTATTCGGCAGAGTATGGAGAAGCATTATCGAGTGTGCTGCTACTTAATACTATTGAAGAACCGGAACAAAAACAAAGCGATATTGCAATTATGACTGTTGGTTTAGGTTTGGGGCATACCCAAAAATGGGATAAGAGTTCGCTAAGCGTTAACCTTTCCTACCTTAACTTAAAACCTTACCAATGGATAGTACCACAAAATGTAGACTGGAATAAACCTTATCAGTCAATGTCGGGCGAAGCAGTGTACAGGTATAAGTTCAATAGTGGTATGCTTAAGGTATATGCTGCTTTTGATCACGCTACCTTCGACCTGAACCAGGAGGATATTAACCTGCCTGAACCAATAAGGGTAGATACCAAAAATGACAATCTTTATTTTAATACTTCTTATAAAGGAATGTTTGGAACCCAATGGACGATTCAGACCGGTATTTCATATGGGTACAGCCACAATAAAACGGCTTTTGATGTAAATGGGTTAAAGAATGCCGAGAACTCTTCACACATGAAACTAAAACTGCGCAAAGGTTTTAGCGACAGGTTTAAACTTACATTTGGGGGTGATTATTTTATAACTGATTTTAATGAAAACTATACTGAACCTACAGGTTTTAATTTTAATAGCGGTTATAATAATTCGATAGCAGCGGCCTATGCCGAAGCGGATGTTTTTATCTCTAAAAACCTCGCTTTTAAAGCAGGATTACGTTCTTCATACGCCAGCGTACTGGAGGAGGGGACAGTTGAACCTCGTGCTGCACTTGCTTATAAAGTGAGTCCTAAAAGTCAGTTTTCATTAGCTTATGGCGATTTTTACCAGACACCGGGACAGAATTACCTGAAATATTACAAGAATTTTGAACACCAAAAAACAGCTCATTATATTTTTAATTATCTGTACAATACAGATGGAAGAATGTTTAGGGGTGAGGCTTATTATAAAAAGTATGATAATTTAGTGAAATATGATGGCATAACCGCAGCCTTCGATTCAAACTACAGCAATGCAGGTTATGGTTATGCTCAGGGTATTGACCTTTTCTGGAGGGACAGTAAACTGATAAAAAATCTTGAATACTGGGTTTCGTATTCATATATAGACAGTAAAAGAGACTATAAGAATTACGAATATGAAGTAACACCAAATTACATAGCTACACATAATGCATCGATAGTTACTAAATACTGGATTGAGGACCTAAGATCGCAACTTGGTGTAACTTATAGCTTTAATAGTGGAAGGCCTTATGATAATCCAAATGAAAATGCTTTTATGAACGGCAAAACAAAAGCATATAATAATCTTAGCCTTAGCTGGGCATATCTCGTAAGCCAACAAAAAATATTATATTTTTCGGTTTCAAATGTTATGGGAGCAGACAATGTGTTTGGGTATACTTATGCTAATAATCCTGGAACTAATGGCATATATGCAAGACAGGCTATTACCCAGCCGGCTGACAGATTCTTTTTTGTAGGCTTCTTCTGGACCATCAGTGATGATAAGACTAAGAACCAGTTGGATAATTTGTAAAAACAAAAACAGGGTCATCAGCCCTGTTTTTTCTTTACCTAAACCTAAATTAAAAACCATGCTGCTTGTTGGCAGCTCATACATGAAAAATTAATCTTTGATAAGTTTCGAATAGCTGGTATTTGTTTTATCGGTAAGCCTAATGGTATAAATACCTCTTTGTAGCTGTTCGGTAGTAATAGTTTTGTCTTCTGTCAATGATTTTGATATCACTAATTTGCCGGTAATATCATATAGCTCTGCCTGACCCGTAAAATTGGATATAGTTACTTTGTCTCTTGCCGGGTTTGGGTAGATTTCAATATTGTTAACCGCAAAATCTTCCAGGCCTGCTGTGCTTTGCTCAAGGGTGATATTGTCTACTGTAAAATAGCTGCCACTACCTTCCATGCGTATTAGGTTTTCTGTTTCTCCTGCACGTTTAATTCTTGTACAGTCAAGATAAACAGATACATTATCAGGGGTTTCGTTACTGGTATAAGTTACCGGACATGTAAAACTACTATAGTCAATGCTTTCGTTAAGGTTTATTGTTCCCTTGCCAATAGTGTCATTTTGGCTTAATACTACATTCCATTTTGTAAGGTAGATGTTTACCTGTGCAACATCGTTTACAGGACCTGAATTGCCTTGTATTATATTATCAGTATATTTATAATACCCCTTCAGTGCAGATGGCCTGTAATCAATGGGAACAGTTTGTTTTGCAGCATCTTTCACATAATGATACCATATACCAAGTGTAAGGGCATAATCTCCACTTTGAGTATCAGTTGCAGGGGGATACATACAGTATGCCGCTTCGCTAAAACCATCAGTAATTATCCATCCATTGGGTTTGTTAGGGAAATTTGGATCTGAAGGATCATTTTGCCATTGCTCAAAATCAGCATTTTGTAACTGTGCATTTGCCAGTGCCGACATTGTCAAGATTAGCATAATGGTAATTTTCTTTTTCATAAGTATTGTTTATTAAATTAACAGTGTTATAAAGTTATGTTTGTGTTTCTGGTACATTGTTATGAAAAAACCGTAAATAATTATAGATTCATAGATGAGGTGCTTAATAAAAAACGGGACTCGATAGAGTCCCGTTATACATCTGAATAAACTTTTAAAATCAATCATGTGCCCTTGCAGGCGAAAAAATTACTAAAACCTAAATTTAGTTATTCAGATGGATAGCCTACTAACTTTCATAGCAATTTTAATAGGTTACTTAATGTAAAAATACATGCATATTTTGTAGTAGTTGTTATAAAAAAAACGCAAACGCTTATAGATATAATCTGCCTGCTCTTAAATAAAAAAAACGGAAGTGAAGCTTCCGTTTTTAGTTTATTCCTTTATTATACTGATGGTTTTGTTACTGTTTTTAAGCCCGGTCTTCAAAAGGTAAATACCGGCAGGGAAATTTTGAAAATCAATGAGTGTAGCATTTTCCGAAGATGGCTGTGCATATAACAATTGCCCGGTAATGCTGTATAGCTCTAGGTTTTCAGAGCCGGTAGTGTTTGTTATTGTTAAACGGTCTTTAACCGGATTTGGATAGTATATTATTCCTGCTAATGCGGGGTCAGGAATTCCTGTTATGCCTGTTTCCTCAATTTTTATATCATCTAAATACAGTATTCCCTGATTCCCTGAAGTTTCAAGGCTAAACCTAAGGTAATAGGTGGCTGTTGATGTTATGGTAAATTCAACCGAATGATTTACCGGTGCAGCTCCTGATATTGACTCATGTGATTCTAGCGGTATCTGAATCTCTGCATTAGCAGAAGATAACGAAACCCTTAATATGTCAATCGCTGGCTGATTATCCTCGTTAGCATATTTATATGACACATTGTATGTTGAACCTGCTGCCAGCTGAACAGGTCTAAGAATAAAATCGCATGTCATTCCCCATCCTACGTCTGAGTAGGTAGAATAGCGTCCTACATTTCCGGTAAAGCTGCTGTTTGGCGCAATAGCACAATCCCACTCACTGCCTACAAATGTTTGCCTATACGAGTAAGTGCAGTCTGGTAAGTCTGGTGGGAGAGACGTATCAAAATTTTCGACGTAGGGCAATGGCACTGCATCATTGCATTGTGCATTTATACTTTGTGTAATACTAAAAAGTAAGGCTGTTAAGAGTACAGTTTTTTTCATAGCTACTGTTATTTTGGTTGACTATAAAATTAATTTGCTTCTCTAAACCGATGGTTATTAAAAAACCGAAATTAGTTATAAATTTTGAGTATAGATAACTGAAGTTCAGTGGGTGTGAGTCCGGTATTTGCTTTTATAAATCCACTAAAGTTAGCCGGGCTGTCAAAATTAAGTTCGTAGGCAATTTCTTTTAGCGAAAGCTGGTTTAAGAGTAGTAAACGTCTTATTTCGAGTATCAGTTCTTCGTGTATTAGTTTTAAAGCGGTTTTGCCCAGTCTGTTCTTACAGGCAAGATTAAGTTTATCAGAGCTGCAATTCATGAGATCACAATATTCCGAAACTTTCTTTTTTGTCTTTATATTCTGAGGAAGAAGGGAAAGAAACTGGGTTACTACCTGATGTCCCTGAATATCTACCGTATTATTACAGTGCTTTTCTATCAGGGTAATAAGGATAATCTGGAGATAGCTGTATGCTTTGTGAATAGACAGAGGAGTAAGATCTTCTTTTTGGAGAAGGTCCCAGATACCTTCAGTCATATCATACAAATGGGTAAAAGTTTCTTTATCCAGGTCAAACGAAGCTTCAGCAAAATATAAGTGAGAATGTTTTAAAGGATGAATAAACTCAAAAATATCTTTTTTGAACTGAATGATCATACCTTGTGCAGTTTTACGCTCCATAAGATGTACCTGACCCGGGTAGATGGTAAAAAGCTGTCCTTCTTTTATATTATATGGAGAAAAATCGATTAGCTGGAAACCATTTCCACTCTTTACAAGAATGATTTCAAAATAATCATGCCTGTGTGCCTGATGGAAGTCATAAGGATTTGGATAGTCTAGGGGCTCAATTATGAGTAGCTTTCCGGGATGGGGAAGAGACACAGGGTTTAATAGAGGAAATTCTTTCTGATTCATGTTGTTTGGCATTTTTATATGACAAACAGCATTACAACTGTTTACCCTAGAGTATTGTGCAATTTTTACAGATATGATAAAAAAACAACAGTTTTTTAATAGATTATGTTCTGCGATAGATGCATGTTACTGTTAACAGTTTCCATCCGGCAGGTGCAGAAAAGTCGTAATAATATTTAGTAAATATAGCTTTTAAGCCATTAGCCCCATAAACTTCAATGCTTTCAATGTGACCATAAATGCCGGGTTGACTTCCGGGAGTAGTACTATCCTCTATTGATATTGTTTGCGTATTGCTATCAAATTCATAAACATATCCTAGTCCGGTTTTAGAAAACCTTACACTTCCTGTAGAAGTAGGAGATTCAATGGTAACATTAGAATGAGGCAGATAAAAACTCATCATGTTTTCCAACTGATTGTTTACTACAACAGGTTTTATTTCCAGCTCAGGTATTTGGGTATTAAATACTTCGGGATCAATTTCCGTAAACAAATCATTAGAGGTAACGCCGTCGTTATTAAGATCAACGCTTATGTTAGAGACCATTGAAATGATATTGTACGATCCACCCAGATTAGAAGATGCATTTCCGTTACTTCCATTGCCAATCGATGAACTGCCATCTTCGCTCGTTCCGCAGCTGGTTGCAGCGAAAAAGCCAATAAGAGCTAAAGATTTAAGTAAAGATGTACGCATTTTCGTAACTTTTTAATTATTGTATAATCAGTTAGTTGGCAATAATTTTAACAAATATAAAAAGTAAAATGATACATACTAGAAAAAAGTGAAGTTATTAAGCAAAAACTTTGTGATTATTTTATGAAAATGTTTTCGCAGTATATAAATTCAATCTAAATTTTGGGTTTACTATATATAATTTACAATTCATCCTCAAAATTCTACAGTTGGGTAAAACACTTTTTATTAAAAGTCGTATTGTAGCCATCTTTGTCTCATCAAAAATCAACAACCTAAAATTAATTATTATGATACGACTAATTGTACTTTACGTTTTACTTATTGCAAATGCTGTAATCGCACAAACTAAATATGAAACCGGTATGCAAAAGGCTTTTGTGTTATGGGGTGAAAATAAATCTGCTGAAGCTTCGGCTATGTTTGAAAGAATAGCTGCAGTTGAAAAAGATAACTGGCTGCCTAATTATTATGTTGCTCTTATTAATACAACAGATGCCTTTATGACTAAAGATAAGGAGAAGCTTAGCGGACTGCTTGCTAAAGCTCAGCAGGCTCAGGATGCGGCAACTTTAATTTCGCCTGACAATCCGGAACTGATGGTAATGCAATGCCTGATTTATACTGCATGGATTGTTTATGACCCAATGACCAATGGAATGAAATATTCGGCTAAGGCTAACGAATTGTATGCAAAGGCAAAAATATTAGCACCTAATAATCCAAGAGTGGTTTTTTCTAAGGCTGAATTTGAAATTGGAGGAGCAGCTTATTTCGGACAGGATACGGCACCTATGTGCAATGAAATTGAGCGTGCGGTTGGTCTTTTTGCTACCTTTAAGCCAGAAACGCCTTTTCATCCTAACTGGGGTGCAGACAGGGCACAGGAAAAACTTAAGGAGTGTAAAAAGTAATTAAGGCAATATAGGCAGATATTTATGTTATTAGAGGATTTAAATTTAGCGTTCATCATTATACCTTTCATAATAGGAGGAGTTTTTTACACAAAAATAGCAAGGCATAAAATAGGACATCCGTTGCGGGACAGTATTCAAAACCTTCAGATTATGTTGCTTGTTTCAGGTGCGATGTTTTTGGTGATGTACCTATTACTTCCTTCAACACCCAGCCTGAGTACTTTTGGTTATCCGGAAACTGTTGAAGATATAAACTCGCAGGAAAAGATATTAGAGATACTTCAGGGACAAAATAAAGCTATAGTTAGAACCACTGAAACGGTTCAATGGATGTTGTTTATACTTGCTTTTTGGATATTGGCTGCTGTAGTGCCTGTTCTAAAGGCGGTTAAAGACAAGATAGATCTTAATTTAGAAGCAAAACACAATGAAAAAGAATCTGTATAAAGAACTTTTTAAATCCATAGCTATAGGTACGATAATATTTATTGTACTATTATTTGTTGCAATGGCTAGTGGACAAAGTTTTACGTGGAATCGTCAGTTGTTACTTCAGTTCATTTTTGTGATGCTGTATTCGGTTTCTTTATACATGGCCAATGCATTTGTATTTTACTATTTCGATAAGGCATTCAATAGGACTATACTTAATATAAAGAGGATTGCATTAGGCTTTTTTACTTCTTTCTTTGTTTCTGTATTTATAATGTTCCTGTTGCGAATATTTGAAGATGTAATTGTAGAGGGAGAATCGTTTGCTGAATTTATTGCTACCGAAAAGATATCGAATTATTATGTAGCCCTTATTGTTACGCTAATAGTAACTATTATAGTACATGCGTTTTATTTTTACAAACGTTATCAGGAAGGCAGGGTTAAAGAACAAAAGCTTATTGCAGGAGCTGCATCCGCTCAGTTTGAATCGCTTAAAAATCAGATAGACCCGCATTTCCTTTTCAATAGCCTTAATGTTTTGAGTTCTCTGATCGAAGAGAATCCCGACAATGCACAGCGCTTTACAACATCCTTGTCAAAAATATACCGTTATGTCCTTGAACAAAAGGATAAGGAACTGGTAAGTGTAGAGGAAGAACTTTCGTTTGCTAAAACCTATATGAACCTGCTGAAGATGCGTTTTGAAAACAGTATCTTTTATGAAGTACAGGAAATAAGTAATCCTGATGCCAGGGTAGTACCACTTTCCTTACAATTGCTTTTAGAAAACACCATCAAGCATAATGTTGTGAGTCCGCAACGCCCGTTACATATCAGGATATTTGAAAAAGATGGTTATCTGGTGGTACAGAATGATTTGCAAAAGAAAGAGGTTTTACAGGACAGGAAAGGGGTAGGATTGCAAAATATCGTAAACCGATATGCTATACTTACCGAAAGAAACGTACTGGTACAGGAAACGGCAGAACATTTTACCGTTAAGCTGCCTATACTAACAAAACAGCTTAGAATTATGGAGCCTACTCATTACAATAAAGAAGAGAGTAATTATTTAAAAGCTCAAAAAAAGATTGAGGATATTAAAGGCTTTTATGGTAACCTGGCATCCTATATCGTAATTAATATAGGATTGGCAATATTGAACTTTGCAACTTCACCGGATCATTTATGGTTTATTTATCCGGCTTTAGGATGGGGAATAGGTGTTGTAATACATGGTGTGAATGTATTCAACTATATGCCTTTCCTTAGTAGCGACTGGGAAGAGCGTAAAATGAGAGAATTAATGGATAAAGAAAAATCTAAAAAATGGCAATAAACTATTATGGAAGATTTTGATAAAATAGCCTACGATAAGGCAAAAAGAAAAGTAAAGGAAATAAAGGGTTTTTATATCAACCTTACCTGTTATTGTATTGTTATTCCAATCTTGGTTTACATAAATCTAAGGTTTAGCCCACAATTTCAATGGTTTTGGTTCTCTCTGGCCGGATGGGGGGTAGGAGTACTTTTTCACGGTATGGGAGCATTTGACTGTTATCCGTTTCTAGGAAAAGGATGGGAAGAGCGAAAGCTGAAACAACTTATGGATGAAATGGAGAGAAGAGACAAGGAACGGGATAAATACGAATGAGATGAAGCCTGATAATAAAAAAACAGCACACTTTATTCTGGCTCAGAAAAGGGTTGAACAATTAAGGGATTTTTATACGCACCTTATAACTTATTGTACTGTAAACCTGCTTTTTCTAATGTTTTGGTTTTTTCTGGAAACGTCTATGCCCGAAACGTTTTGGCGTCCTGCCTTTATAATGATGGCAGGGGTTGCCGGTTTAGCAGTGTTAGCCCACGGGTTGTTTGTATTTGGAGCAAAATACATACTTTCGAAAAGCTGGGAAGAAAAAAAGCTTAAAGAACTAATCAATAAACAAAACCAACACAATAAATACGAATAAAATGGAAAATTCACTCGAAGATAAAATAAGAGAAGATAAGGTAAGAAAGAAAGTTAAGGCAATGCAGGGGTTTTACAAACACCTGATTGTATACCTTGCAATTAATACTTTTTTGTTGATAATTAAAGCATTCAATACCGGATCGGATGATGTCTTTTTTGAATGGGGTACTTTCTCAACAGCAATCTGTTGGGGCATAGGTTTGTTCTTTCACTGGTATGGTGTTTTTGGTACAGACATAGTACTGGGTAAAAATTGGGAAGAACGAAAAATAAAAGAAATGATGGGGCGAAATCAGAATGGTGAAAATGACACCAAACGATGGGAATAATCCTGTATCAGCAATAGTTCAGTCATCAGCCTGTTATAACGGGTAAATCAAAAAACAATCAATCAAATCATTACAATAAATCACCAATGAATGTTATCATTATAGAAGACGAGAAGCCCGCTGCAAGGCTCCTGCAGCGAAAGTTGCAGAAACTTAATATTGAGGCGCAAACCATGCTGCATTCGGTAGAGGAAAGCCTCGAATGGTTTAACAATAATCCGCATCCTGAGCTGATTTTTCTTGATATTCAGCTTTCAGACGGGCTTTCGTTTGAGATATTTGAGAACATCCCTATTAAAAGTGCTGTAATATTCACTACGGCCTACGATGAGTACGCACTACGCGCATTTAAACTTAACAGTATCGACTATCTTCTTAAGCCTATAGATGAAGACGATCTTGAAGCTGCTGTAAACAAATACAAGAACCTGCAGCCACAAACCCAGAACCTTTCGCTGGATTTTGACCAGATAAGGCAAATGCTGACCAATCCTTCTGAAAAGAGTTATAAAAAACGTTTTACCGTAAAAATGGGACAGCACCTCAAAATGATAAATATTGAGGATGCAGAATGTTTTTACAGTGAAAACAAAGGGACGTACATCCATACGGTAGATGGACGTGATTATCTGTTAGAGAATACACTTGAACAGCTGGAAAATGAGCTCGATCCGTCGAAATTTTATCGTGTAAGCAGAAAGTTTATTGTTTCTATTAATGCAATAAAAGATATAGTAGTTTATACCAATTCAAGGCTTAAGATAATTCTCCCAACGTACAAGGAAGATGAGGTTATTGTAAGCCGTGAACGTGTAAACGACTTTAGGAATTGGTTAGGTTAGTTGTATTTTGTTTTAAATCAATAGATTAATGCTTTTTGTGAGGGTTTATTGTTAACTTTGGTTAAACCAAAAACCTCTTACTATGGAAACTCCAGTACATTATTCTAAAGCACAAAACATTTTCAGGATCCTTTTAGGCTGCCTTCTATGCTTTACAGGAACAGGGCATCTTTCTTTTTTGCACGAACCGTTTTTAGCTCAGGTGCCGGGTTGGGTGCCGCTCGATGCAAGCCTTGTGGTAACGCTTTCAGGTGTTGTAGAGCTACTGCTCGGACTTTCATTGTTATTCCTTACCAGTTATCGAGTACAGGTGGGATGGATAACAGCAATTTTTTTCATCTGTATCTTCCCGGGTAATTATAACCAGTACATTAATCACGATCCGGCTTTCGGCCTGGATACTGACGGTATAAGGTTAACCCGTTTGTTCCTGCATCCATTATTAGTTATTTGGTCATTATGGTGCTGTGGTTCGTGGAAAGCTACATTTGGCAAGAAAAGCATTAGTTAGCAGTCGCAGTATTCAGTTTACATAATCAGTCACAAATTATGCAATTGGTGAAATTTGTGGCTGATCGAAATAAAAAAACTGTTCGATAAGCAGATTGCTGCCTATGGAACAGTTTCGGAATATGCGGTTGTTACCCTGAAGGAAAAGAGGCTATTGGAATAGAGCTAATATCTCTTTTTTCGCTTTGCCCAGTTTCTGTTCAAGTTTTCCCCACATTTCATCGTCTTTGCCTTCCTCATATGTCAGATCATCGTCTGTAAGTTCGGCATATTTCTGTTTTAATTTACCTTTAAATTCGTCCCAGTTTCCTTTAAGTTCAGTTGAATTTGGCATGGCTTATATTGTTTTTTGATTACAATGTAAAGGTACCTTGTGTTCTCTTAAACTTGTGGTAAGGGAAATGTAAAACTATGCTAAATATTGCCCTTCTTTCCTTGAACTTTCCAACAGCATGTAGAATTGTATACCAAACAAAGCTGATGCTGATACGAGGTGTGTTGTCTGCATACCAAAAGGGAAATCAAGGTAATACATAGCAATTCCTGATAGGATTTCGATGCCCAGCAGGGACATAACCCAAGCGGTTTTTTTATAGCCAAGGTTCAGTTTTCTGTTGCGTAAGTACAGCCACAGGTTGATTCCAAATACTACAAAAGAAAAAGTGCGATGGAAGTAAAACTGCACTATTGGACTATCCATTACTAAATGCATGTTTTCGTAGCCCAGCATTTTAACACGCTCATCTACAAACTGACGTACCTCTGTACCTAATATCACCTGAATAAGGGTAATTATCAATGAAGTAACAAGTAGCGATTTGAAGAGTTTATCTTTCTTAAAGCTGATAGCAGCATAATTCAGAGCTTTTGATTTGTCAAGGATGTATAATATAACCGCAACAATAATAAGCGCCATTACCATATGTATGGTAATCTTAACTGGATTCAGTACTGAATATACTACCGTTGCACCAAGCCATGCCTGGAACCCCATCATAAAAACTGTAAGCCATGAAAGCAGAATAATACTTGTTTTCCTTCGCCAAAAACCAAATGAAGCGATGGCCATAGCAAAAACAGCAACGCCTGCAAGGGCGCCTACAAGACGGTTTACATATTCTACCCAAGTGTGTACAGGATTAAATTCGGCATAGTCGTGTTTGGTATACTCTTCCCAGTTAGATGATTCATAAGTATCGGTCGTGGTAAAGGTTTCTTTGGCGACCCAAAGTTTTTCGTCTTTAATGATTACCTGTCCTTTGTTGAACTGATGGTTTGGAGACCACATCAGCTCTTTTATATCAGTTGGAGGGATGTAATAGCCAAAACACCTTGGCCAATCCGGGCAACCCATGCCTGAGCCTGTCATACGCACTAATGCGCCGGCTACGATTACAAGATAGACAAGAATTAAAGCTGTTTTGGTAATCTTCTGAAAACTGATTTTCATTTTATTTTTTTATTGCGAATTACGGGCAAAGCCGTAATCTATTTTATGATATATATCAGGTTCTTTTGCCCTCCTGACGAAGGAAATGTCATGAGATTCTTCGACTCCGCTGTGCTGCGCTCAGAATGACACAATGTACGTCATTGCGAGCGAAATGAAATGGAAGCGTGGCAATCTCTTTTAGATTGCTTCCTACCTCGCAGTGACGAGTAAACAGCAACTCAGCTACTTTGCTACTACCAGCCCCAACTTCTTTGCTCTCTCCATCATAAAAGCGTAAGCCGACTCATAATCGTTATGTATCTCTCCTTCCAGTATGGCTTCTTTAATGGCTTCTTTTAGTACTCCAATCTCCCTTGATGGTTTCAGGTTAAAGATCTCCATAATTTCTTCTCCTGTAATAGGTGGCTGGAAATTACGTACATGATCGCGTTCTTCAACTTCAACTATCTTTTGGCGTACGATCTTAAAGTTATTATGGTATTTCTTGAATTTAGCAGCATTTTTAGTAGTAATGTCTGCTTCACAAAGAATCATAAGGTCTTCTACATCTTCACCGGCATCAAAAATAAGCCTGCGTACAGCCGAATCGGTTACGATATCCTGAGCCAGTACGATAGGTCGCGAACTCAGCATTACCATTTTAGAAACATATTTCATTTTATGGTTCAACGGCATGTGTAATCTTTCGAAAAGCTTTTTTACCATTTTTCCACCCAAAAACTCATGGCCGTGGAATGTCCATCCCACTTTTTTGTGGAATTTCTTTGTTGGAGCCTTACCAATGTCATGCAATAAAGCCGACCATCGCAACCATACATCCTGTGTATTTGGTGCAATATTATCAACTACCTCAAGCGTATGGTAAAAGTTATCTTTATGGGTTTGACCTTCTACTTCCTCAACACCCTGAAGTGCGGTAAGTTCCGGTAATATTATATGCAATAGCCCAGTTTGATGAAGCAACTTGAATCCTACGGATGGCACATCAGACATCAGTATCTTATTCAGTTCATCAACAATGCGTTCGCCGGAAATGATATTAATACGTTCTTTATTTCTGGTAATTGCATTAAGTGACTCTTCCTCAATCGTAAAGTTTAGCTGCGATGCAAAACGTATGGCACGCATCATTCGCAGTGGGTCGTCACTGTACGTGATGTCAGGATTAAGCGGAGTACGGATTATTTTATTCTTCAGGTCTTCAACACCGCCAAAAGGGTCAACCAGTTCACCAAAATTATCAGGAGATAATGACAATGCTAATGCATTGATGGTAAAATCGCGACGGTTTTGGTCGTCTTCCAGAGTTCCTGTTTCCACAATTGGGTTTCGGCTGTCTCTGTTGTATGACTCTTTGCGTGCGCCAACAAACTCGATGTCAATGTCTTCAAAACGAAGCATGGCGGTACCATAACTTTTAAATACCTGAACTTTAGGTTTGTTAGGAAGCAGGGAAGATACTTTTTCGGCAAGGTCGATACCACTGCCAACAGCAACAATATCAATGTCTTTTTTGAAATCCCTTTGTAAAAGAAAATCCCTTACAAAACCGCCAATAACATAACTGTGTACGTTAAGTTCTCCGGCAGCCTGCGAGGTAATGTCAAATATCCTGTTATTTAGCGCTTCTTTATATGAAGTTTTGTTTTCCATTAAGGTCGTATCACTTTAACCTGTAAATCATTACCAAGTTTTATAATGGTAGATGGTTTAGCGGCAATTTTATCGTGGTGCAAATTTACGATATAGTCTACGCCGTCCAAAATATGATGATCAATTTCTTTAAAAGAATTAGGGGTAGGTCTGCCGCTGATGTTTGCCGAAGTAGAAACCAATGGTTTTTTCATGCGTTCCATCAGTTTGTAGCAAAAAGGTTCTTTTACCAGACGCACGCCCAATGTTTTGTCTTCTGCAATAATATTAGGAGCCACATTACGTGGGTTATCCAGTATAAGCGTAGTAGGTTTTTCCGAAAGATCTAGTATCTGCCATGCCACTTCGGGTATCTGGCTGAAAACCGTATGCATCATACGATCAGAGTTCATAAGCACAATCATGCTTTTGGTCTCTTCACGCTGTTTTAAAGCATATATTTTTTTGATTGCTTCTGGATTGGTAGCATCACAGCCTATTCCCCAAACCGTATCGGTAGGGTAAAGGATGATTCCGCCATTTTTAATTACTTCAAAAGCGTTGTGTACTTCGGTGTTTATATCGGGAGTGCTCATATTATTTTACATATCAAGATTTTGAATCATATATCTTACCATATTGATATCTCCATCGGTTATTTCTGTAGATTTATTTATAGATATTACTATTGCGTGGTTATCTTTCATTATGCACCACCACGTCCAGTAATCATCATCTTTTTTTATTCGCCCTTCAAATAAATCATCAAATTTAGATTTATAATTTGCAAAATCTTCTCTTTTTATTCCTGTAAATTCAGAGAGTTTAAGGATTAATTTCCCGGTCTCAGTCTTATTTTCAAAAAAATAGCTGCTTAAGGTTATATCGATATTTCCTTCAGGATCCATAAAACTTACCGTTTCGCTTTTATCGGCTTTTACTATATAATGTTTTGGATAGTAAATGCCATATTCTTTGCTTTCCGGACGATAGTAAGTCATTGTTGTTTGACTAACGACTTTAATTGAAAATAAAAGTAATAAAGTGCAAAGCAGTCCAAGTTTCATATCTATTTGTAATTATTCATTGCATCAACAACTTTTTGTACTTCTTCTGCTGTAAGCACTGGGCTTATAGGCAGACTCAATACTTCACGGTGTATCTGCTCAGTTATTGGCAAAGATAATCCATTTAGTTGAGGATATGCCGCTTGTTTGTGTGGCGGGATAGGATAGTGGATCAGGGTATGAATATCATTCTCTTTTAGATACTGTTGTAGTTTATCCCTGTCGGCCGTACGGACTACGAATAAGTGCCAAACGTGTTCATTGCTGTTTAGGGGTAACTCAGGTAGTAGTATAGCAGGGTTATTTATATTATCAATATAATATTTAGCTATGGCTTTTCGTGTGTCGTTTTCGGTGTCAAGATGCTTCAGTTTTTCGTCTAGCACTGCTGCCTGCATCTCGTCAAGCCTTGAGTTAAGTCCCTGATACTTGTTTACATATTTCTCTTCAGAACCATAATTGGCCAATGCTCTTATGGTTTTGGCAAGAACATCATCATTAGTAGTAACAGCTCCTGCATCGCCTAATGCACCAAGATTTTTTCCGGGATAAAAACTAAAACCCGCAGCATCACCCAAATTTCCGGTCATAATACCATTCCATTCGGCACCAATCGCCTGTGCATTGTCTTCAATAATTTTCAGTTTATGCTTTTGAGCAAGTGCTGTAAGTTCGTCGCTAAAAACCACCAGGCCATACAAGTGCACTACCATTATTGCCTTTGTTTTCGGAGTGATTTTCTCTTCTATTTTGGCAATATCAATATTATAAGTTTTAATATCAGGTTCTACCAGAACGGGTATAAGATTATTGTCGGTTAGGGCAAGTAAAGAAGCTATGTATGTGTTTGCCGGAACAATCACTTCATCTTCTGGCTGCATAAAGCCCATCTCAATATACGCTTTAAAAATAAGGCGTAGTGCATCTAATCCATTTGCAACGCCTATGCTATGCTTTGCGCCTATGTAATGAGATAGATTTTTTTCAAACTGTTTTACTTCTTCACCCAGTAGATACCAGCCGCTTCTGAAGGCTTTGAGCAATCGTGATTCTATTTCCTCCTGATGAAGAAGATTTATTTTTTGCAGATCTAGAAATTTTATCATTAAAGGCGTTTTTTCTGAGTGTAAAAATAAGGCTTTTAGTTAATACAGGCTTTGATGGTTTAGTGTTTGATAGCTAGTTGGTTATGTTTTTGTAGAATTAAATTGGCAGGATAATTTATTTTATAATAAAGTAAAGTTATTTTTAAACGTAATTATGTTAAAAAAGATTATTTTCGCCGCCCAAACAATTTAATCTTTTTACCATAATGGTATACGACTGCTTTATCTTTTTCAACGAGTTAGACTTGTTGGAAATAAGGCTCAACGAAATGGACTCAGTAGTGGATAAGTTCGTTATAGTTGAAGCCGACAGGACGTTTCAGAATGATGCCAAGCCTTTTATTTTCGAGCAAAATAAAGAGCGGTATGCAAAATTTTTGCATAAAATCATTCATGTGAAATTAACAAAATATCCGTTATTTATTCCTGTAATTAATCCTTTTTCGCCTTGGAAACTGGAGTTTTATCAACGAAACAGCATACTTAAAGGTCTTAAAGGCTGTAAACCGGATGATGTTGTTCTAATTTCAGATATAGATGAGATCCCAAGAGCATCTGTTATCAAAGAATATCTGGAAAAGGGTATTGACAGGATATATGGATTAAAGATGGATATGTTCATGTACTTCTTTAATCATAAGCTTATCTATGACAAAGAAAGCCGTATGACAAAAGAAGAGTCTGTAAACGGTATATGGTTTGGTACTGCTATGCTGCCTTACAAATTATTGAAACAAACACCGGTTAGGATTCGCAAAACGCTAATGCGTACTCTCCGTAGAAAACAAGTGTATGATATTATTCCTAATGCAGGCTGGCATTTTACATTTATGGGAGGCTTTAACAAGATTAAGCAAAAACTGGAAGCCTTTTCGCATACTGAATATAATCTCGACAGGATAAAGGATGAGAACTTTATCAATGATTGTCTTTGTAGTGGAAAAGATATATTGGGGAGAAACATGGAATTTCAGGTAATGCCTACGATTGAAAGCTTACCAGAGTATCTTAAGCGTGAAGAGGTACAGCAAAAGTTCTCAGAACATTTTTATAAGCGATAAAAAAGCGGGTTTTAACCCGCTTTTTGCATTTTATCAATTATTGGTGTCCAAAATTCTTTTACTTTACGATTGTAAAACCTATGGCTTGCAAAAGGTAATTTTTTACCGTTAAGCTTATAGGCAATATCCGGTTTCCTGTCCATCGCGAAGCCCACGGCTTCAGTATAGGCTGGAATCTTCATTTCGGTAAGTGCAGGTGCAACCAGAGAGAAATATACATCTTCAATATGATGGCTCAAATCGTTAGGATTTGCCAAACAATATTCAATATTATCTTTTTGTTCATTAACAATGCGTTGCATGGTTGAAACTTTTCGTAGCGAGAAACCTCCATTGCCAACCTTAAAGAAATGCTCTGTTCTCTTTTTCTTCTTTTTAAAGCTGTTATTTATATTTAATAATAACTTAGTTATGGCAGTTTGCTTAGATGCGATCCAGGGTGCACCTATATAGTCATATCCTTTACTGCACCAGTACTCCAGCTGGTCATCAAAAACGAAAACATCTGTCTGGCAAATTAACAGATATTCATACTCATTAAAGCTGTTATAAAACACTTCTGAAAGCATAAGCTTATTGTATCCTGCAATTCCTTTGAAATAACTGTCTTCAAAGCGATGTATGGTATAATGTACCGGAGCGAGAATGCTGTTTAACGGTGTAATGTCTAAATGCTCAGGACAGGCAATGGCAAACGGATGCTGGTGTAACATCTTAACAGACCTTTTTAGGGACAGCATCTCATTATCGTCAAGATTTGTTTTGTAGATGGGTACTACAACTATTGCTTTTTTCATTAGTTATTGCTTTAATTTATAGATGCCCAGGGCTTTTTTAAATGATTTATTAAACAGAACCCATTTTACATATAGCTCATTTTTAAAGCTTGTCCATGCCCATTTGCTATGGGATAATATTTCGTTTGTAATAGTAGCTTTCATGTCATCTGAAACGATAAATTCATCATTTACGCTTTCCCATGGAATATTGCCATATCCATCAAATTCATTTACTTTATTCTTTTCGTGTATGATAGACATCCATAATCTTTTTCCGGTAATTTGTTTTACACGGGTTTCTTTTTTCCAATGGTTATGATCGTTAGCCCAAACAGTTTTAGGGTTTTCATTCCTCTCTATAAGGCTAATAAAAGGATTAAAGATATGCTCTTTTTTGCCCAGCATAATAACTGGTTTTATCTGTAATGAATAACCATTTATAATATCTATAGCCATATAATCCTGACTGGCAAATTGTTTTTGGACTTCGTCTATGAAGTTCTTGCTTATACAATCATCATTATCAATACGTGATGTAATAAGATAAGGTTTGTCTGCCGCCTCTACTGTGATGACTTTGTTGATTTCCGGGTAGAAGGCAGGCATACCGTCAATGTAAAAAACGCGAATATTGGATTGCTTACCAATAATGGCTTCTATCTTATTTTTATAGGTTTGAGGTGTTGTAGTGTCAAAGTAAATAAGCCACGTAAAATTTTTATTGGTCTGTGCTGCAACCGACGGAAAACAAAAGTTTTCAAAAAGCCACAGCCTGTGTTCAAGCCATTCATCTGTAAGCAGTGTTTCGTTGTTTTTAGTAACGTCCCACTTGGGGTTTTTAAGGTTAAAACGGGTAATGAGATAGTGATTGAACATGTGCAGGCTTATTGTTTGGAGGGTAAAAATAAACCAATTATTTGAACTAAGAAATTCAAAATAGTTACTTTTGTATAAAATTGCAATTGCTGAATGAACAAAGTCATACATCCGGAATTTCTTTCGCAGACTCAGGAAATAACAAATATTATTGAACATTTTGATGCTACGGGACAGCTTTTTGTAGATGGAAAACGAAATAAGATAAAACTGTTTGAGCTTGGGAATCGCACCGTTAATGTAAAGTCATTCAAAATTCCAAATTTCATCAACAAGATCGTTTATCGTTTTTTCAGGAAGTCAAAGGCACGCCGCTCATATGAGTTTGCCAATATATTGCTTGAAAAAGGGATAGGAACTCCTCAACCCATTGCGTATTTTGAAAATCTTGCAACGTTTTCATTGCAGGATAGTTATTATATGAGTGAGCAGCTTGAAGCAGATCTTACGTTCAGACAGCTGATTGAAATACCTGATTATCCTGATCACAATAATATATTAAGGCAGTTTACGCGTTTCTCTTTTGAACTTCATGAAAAAGGAGTGGAGTTTCTGGATCATACTCCGGGTAATACGCTTATTAAAAAAACGGCAGAAGGAACATATGAATTCTTTTTGGTAGACCTGAACAGGATGGAATTTCATAATTCGATGTCTTTTGAACAAAGGATTATCAATATGGCAAAGTTAACGCCTGAAATTGCTCTCGTTGAAGTAATGAGCGATGAATATGCCAAACTTTATGGAAAGCCATATGAAGAGGTGTTGCAGCTAATGGTAAAGCATACACAATATTTTGCCAATAGATTCCACAGAAAACGCGCCCTTAAGCAAAAACTTGGCCTGAAAAAAAAATAATATCTTTGGGCTTCGAGAGTGCCTTAGGTTCTTAGTGACTTAGTTACTGAGGCAAAATCTAAGTAACTCAGCACATAAGTATCTAAGCAACGTAAAGAAAATGAAAGCATCTGTTATAATGAGTACCTATAATGCCGAGGCATGGCTTGAAAAAGTAATATGGGGCTTTAGTGTACAAACCGAAAAAGATTTTGAGATTATTATTGCCGATGATGGTTCGGGGCCTAAAACAAAAGAACTTTTAGACAGGCTTCGTCAGGAGATTGATATGCCATTAGTGCATGTGTGGCAGGAAGATAATGGTTTTCAGAAATCACAGATACTTAATAAGGCAATTATGGCCTCTAACAGCGACTATCTTATTTTTACTGATGGCGACTGTATTCCCCGTCAAGATTTTGTAGCTACACACATCAAATTCCGCGAGCCTGGTTATTTCCTGTCAGGTGGTTATTTTAAACTTCCTATGGATATTTCAATAGCTATTGCTAAAGATGATATCGTTTCTCAAAGATGTTTTGATGTAAAATGGCTTACAGGTATGGGACTGCCGGATAAAAACAAGCTTAAGCTTTCTGCTAAAGGCTTTATGGCATCTTTCCTGAACTTTGTAACTCCTACTAAGGCTACTTGGAACGGGCATAATTCTTCAGGCTGGAAAACCGATCTGGTTTTTATTAACGGTTTTAATCAGGAAATGCAATATGGTGGACAGGATCGCGAACTTGGCGAAAGGCTCTTTAATAAAGGGCTTAAATCAAAGCAAATACGATACAATGCTGTTTGTGTTCATCTTGATCATAAAAGGGGTTATGTGAATGAAGAGACATGGAAGAAAAACTATGCTATTCGTAAAAATACCCGCGATAACAAAGTGATTAAAACACCTGTAGGTATCGATTCTAACGAATAAAGAAATATTAGGATTAGATAAAATTTATTGCCACAAACTAAATTAATCCACGATTCTCTTGTGTTAATTAATTTGGTTTGTGGCAACTTAACTTATGCTATAGTTTTTCTAATTAATTTCTATATACTTTTTGAGTGCAGGAATTATAAGGTCAGGTGTAAAAGCATTATATAGCTCCATTGCTTTTGGTTTCATTTCTTTTGGTGAAGTTTCTCCATACAGTTCAGGTTTAAAGTCTTTTAAGTGAACTGATATTGTAGTGGTGCCGTCTTCAAATGAGTTCCAGGCTTCTTTTTTAATCCATGTAGAGAATATTGTAAAGGTTGGTATATAAAGGGCTTTAGCCATGTTTACTGCACCGCCTTCATTACCTATCAACGCATTACAATGGTATAATACCGAAAGGAATTCACGGATAGTTCCCGGACTGATATCCATTCTAATCCTTTCTTTGGTAGCATTCCTGCAAAGATTATAAAGTTCTTCAGCTTCTTTTTGCTGAGATGGGATGTAATTAAAAATAAGAACAGCTTCACTGTTTTGGGTAATTAAATCAAGCAGTTGTGCCATGTAAGCAGCAGGATAGGTCTTGATATTCAGGCTCCCTAATACGCTTATCATGTATACTTTTGTTCCTGCAGGAATGCCTTTGCTGTCTAAAAAAGCTCTTCCGTAACTTATTTCCTCTTGTGTAAGATGAATTTCAGGCCTGTTTACTAATGGTAATACAGGTTTTAACACCCTTACTAGCTGCATGCGGTTGTCAAGAGCTAAACCGGCATTGGTTAAAGGTGTTTTAAGTTCTTCAACAGTATGGGTGTATACAAAGCTTGAATATGATTTGTAAAAGCCTATTCTTGTTTTTGCCTTAGAGAAACCTACTATTATGTTACTTCCTAAAATGCCGTAGGCATCAACAACAATGTCATAGTTTTTTTTACGTATGTCAAATACGAATTTTATGAATTTCCATTTGCTGTCCCTGTACTTTTGGTCAAAAAGAACAAGGTTGTCTATAGCAGGATTGTTTTCTACCACAGGCTTGGTAAACGGATAGATGAGGTAATCCAGTGTTGACTTAGGATAGAGTGCTTTTAAATTTGCACAAATGATACTGCTTGCCAGTACATCACCTATCATCTTTTGCTGAATAACAAGGATTTTAGGGTCTTCTTTATGGTTGGCCATTTCTCTCAGGTATACATATCTCATGTATACGTGATAGCCAAGAATTCCGGCAATTTCAAGACCACGGCTTCCGTTAAGGAAACCAAGACCTAAAATATAGTATTTAAAAAATCGAAAGGCAGGCCTTACCGAAAGGTGGTATAAGTTTGTAGTGACTCCCTTTTGGTAAAGCTCTTTTGCCTTAAGTTTAGAGTATTGCAGCCTTTTTTCTAAAAAGTCTTCCTTGCTCTTGAAAGAATAGTGATGGATAGACTCTTTAAGGTGGCCGGTTTTACCTTTTATTGATAACGTTTCGTGAACAAGTTTTTCGGAATATTTACATTTCGACTTCCTGAAAAGGCGTATTGCCCTGTCTTTATTGAAGCTGTTATTAACCATTGGGCGACCTTTGTAATAAAAGATACGCTTAAACCAAAAAGCAGCTTCTTCAGGATTACTGTTTACAGTTGTAATAATTTCATCTATACCCTTTTGCGTAACCCTTTCATCAGCATCAAAAAAAACTACCCAGTCATTCGTTGCTAATTCGAGTGTATAGTTTCGCTGAGAAGAAAAATCATCAAATGCACGCTGGTATAACTTTACGTGCGTATATTCTTTCTGGATAATTTTTGTAGTATTATCAGAACTGAATGAGTCGACCACAATAATTTCATCGGCAAAAGACATATTGTCAAGATATTGCCTGATGTTGTGTTCTTCATTTAAAACAATCGCTAGTGCAGATATTCTAATCTTTTCGCCCATCAAAAAACTGTTAAACCGCTACGTCATATTCGCGCAGGGCATTGTTTAATGAAGTTTTAAGGTCTGTTGATGGCTTGCGTTTACCAATAATAAGTGCGCATGGAACCTGATATTCGCCAGCAGCAAATTTTTTGGTATAACTGCCCGGTATAACTACGCTGCGTGCCGGAACTACACCTTTCATTTCTACCGGCTCATCTCCGGTAACATCGATGATCTTAGTAGATGCAGTAAGGCAAACATTAGCGCCAAGTACCGCTTCAGTCTCGACACGAACACCTTCTACAACGATACATCTTGAACCGATGAAAGCTCCGTCTTCGATGATAACCGGTGCAGCTTGTAAAGGTTCAAGTACACCACCGATACCTACACCACCGCTAAGGTGAACGTTTTTACCTATTTGTGCACAGCTTCCTACGGTTGCCCATGTGTCAACCATAGTGCCTTCGTCTACATAAGCACCAATGTTTACGTAGCTTGGCATAAGGATAACACCCGATGAGATATATGCACCATAACGTGCCACGGCATTAGGTACTACACGTATGCCTTTTTCGGCATAATTGCGTTTAAGTAACATTTTGTCGTGATATTCAAAAATACCTGCTTCCAGGGTTTCCATTTTTTGAATTGGGAAATACATTACTACCGCTTTCTTTACCCATTCGTTAACCTGCCAGCCGCCTTCGATAGGTTCAGCTACACGTAGCTTACCTGAATCTAATAGCTCAATAACTTCACGGATGGCATTTGTTGTTGCCTCTTCTTTTAACAGGTCTCTGTTTTCCCAGGCCTGTTCTACAAGGTTTTGTAAATTTTGCATTTCAAATAGTCGTTTGGGCAAATATAAGTCGGTTTTTTAAGATGGCATAAGCCACTTTCAATGCTTTTTCAAACATAATGAATTATCTTTACTAAATCACAAAATTTGTTTATGAAAGATAATTTTTCAACACAGGCAGAAGGCTATGCCAAATACAGGCCATATTATCCTCAGGAAATGATAGCTTATGTTGTTTCCTTTGCTAAAAACAAACAATTTGCACTTGATATCGCTACAGGAAACGGACAAGTGGCGGTTGAGTTAGGTAAGTACTTTGAGAAGGTATTTGGTACTGATATTAGTGATAAACAGTTAAACAATGCTTTACAAAAAGATAATGTCACCTATATAAAGGAGAGTGCTGAAAAGACATCTTTTGTAAATAGCCAGTTTGATCTTATAACGGTAGCACAGGCAATACACTGGTTTGATTTTGATGCCTTTTATAAAGAGGTTTACAGGATACTTAAGCCGGATGGGATTTTTGTTGTTTTGGGTTATGGGTTGTTCAATGCAAATGGTGAGGCTGATACATTACTGAAGCATTTTTATTATGATATAACGGGTCCTTATTGGGATGCTGAGCGTAAATACCTCGATGAAAATTATACTACGATTCCTTTTCCTTTTGAAGAAATTGAGGTTAAGCAATTCGTAAATGAATTTACCTGGACATTTGAACAGCTTACAGGATATCTTGAAACCTGGTCGGCGGTACAGCACTATATAAAACAGAATGGTACCAATCCGGTAGATATTATACGTGATAAGCTAAAAGAATATTGGGAGAATGGCGATAAGAAAGTTACTTTTCCATTACTTTTGAGGATTGGAACCATTTCAGATTTCAGAAGGTAGATTTCAGATTGAATACGATGCTGCTGAATCTGAAATCAAAAATCTGAAATCAAAAATCTGAATAAATATGAGAGTACTCGCTATAGATTACGGGCTTAAAAGAACAGGTATAGCAGTGACAGATGAGATGCAGATAATTGCATCGGGACTGACGACTGTTGACTCGGAAAAAGCTATCGATTTTCTGCATGATTATTTTGCAAAAGAAAAGGTAGAAAAGGTGTTAATTGGCGAACCAAAGCAGATGAACGGACTTCCGTCACAAAGTGCACCTTTAATTGAGGTTTTTATAACAAAATTCGTTTCGCAGTTTCCTGATATGCAGCTTGAAAGGGTTGATGAACGTTTTACAAGCAAGATGGCTTTTCAGACAATGATAGATAGCGGACTAAAAAAGAAGCAACGTCAGGATAAAGGCTTGATTGATGAGATATCGGCAACAATTATGTTACAGGATTATTTATCACGAAAAAAATAAAGAGTTTTATTTGTGTTTTCATAAAAATTAAAAATTGCGCCTATTCCTGCGGATTTAGGATAAAATTTTGAGTTATTCAAAGTAAATTTGCAGTATTCAAATTTACACAATGTCCACAACGATAAATCAGGAACCAGATGTGGTTCTTATAGGCGCGGGAATCATGAGCGCTACACTTGGCATGTTCTTAAAAGAGCTGATGCCTGAAGTGAAAATTGACATTTATGAAAGGCTTGATGTTGCAGCAGCTGAGAGTTCTGATGCATGGAATAATGCAGGTACAGGACACTCTGCTTTTTGTGAGCTTAACTACACGCCTGAAATGCCCAATGGTACTGTAGAGATTTCAAAAGCAATTAAGATTGCGGAATGGTTTGAAGTTTCTAAGCAGTTTTGGGCTTATCTAATTGAGCAAAAGCGTATCTCTAAGCCGGAAGATTTTGTGAGAAGCATACCGCATATGAGCTTTGTATGGGGTGCTGACAATGTAGATTACCTAAAGAAACGTTTTGAAGCGCTTTCTAAACATCCTTTATTCAAAGGGATGGAATATACCGAAGACAGAAACACATTAGAGTCATGGATGCCATTGGTAATGGAAGGTCGTGACGCTAATCAGCCTATTGCTGCTACCAATATGCCAATTGGTACCGATGTAAACTTTGGTGAACTTACCCGTGATATGTTCAGATGGCTTGAAAAACAACCTGGCGTAAATATGTTCTTTAACCAGGATGTTTCGGGAATCAGACGTTCGGCAAAAAGCCCTAAATGGAAGCTTAAGATAAAAGACCTTACAACGGGTGAGAAAAAACGTGTGTATGGTAAGTTTGTATTTATAGGTGCAGGAGGTGGATCGCTTCACCTGCTTGAAAAAGCCGGTATACCTGAAGGAGATGGTTTTGGTGGATTCCCTGTAAGCGGACAATGGCTAAAATGTATTAACGAAGAGGTGATACAAAAACACAATGCCAAAGTATATGGAAAGGCATCTGTAGGTGCGCCGCCAATGTCGGTACCCCACGTTGATACCCGTATGATTAATGGCAAAAAAGAGTTGTTGTTTGGGCCTTATGCAGGATTCAGTACTAAGTTCCTTAAACAAGGGTCATATTTTGATCTTCCAACTTCAATACGTGCCAACAATATTGCTCCAATGCTTGCGGCGGGTTATCACAATATGTCGCTGACAAAATACCTTATCCAACAGGTAACGCAGTCGCAGGATGACAGGATGGAAGCACTAAGGGAATATCTTCCGGACGCTAAAAAAGAAGACTGGGTGTTGGAGACAGCAGGACAACGTGTGCAGGTTATCAAAAAAGATGAAAAGCAGGGCGGTAAGCTTGAGTTTGGTACTGAAGTGATAAACAGTGCTGATGGCTCGCTAGGGGTGCTTTTAGGAGCGTCTCCGGGTGCGAGTACAGCAGTTTCTATTATGCTAGACCTTATAGAGCGTTGTTTCCCTGAACAGATTAAGACTGAAGCATGGCAGCAAAAGCTGAAAACCATGATACCATCATACGGTACAGCGCTAAACAATAATCCTGAGTTGCTTGCTGAAGTTAGAAAACACTCTGACAAAATGCTTGGATTAGAAGCTACGGTTACTATTTAATTCTGAGTTATATATAATATAAAGCCATCCTGAAAAGGGTGGCTTTTTTAATTAAATCACAATTCATTTATTTATAGAGAAATACGTAATATTTTATGCCATCCATACTATAGCTATTATGAAAAAAGTTTTATTCATCTTATTTGTGCTTGTTTCTTTTTCAGGGTTTGCGCAGGCTGAAAAGGATTCTTTGGTAAAAGTTGATAAAGATGCGATTCTCGATAAGCTTGAACTTATGTTTTATCTTGATCAGGAAGCCACAAAATGTTTGACTATGACCAAGGAAAAGCAAACTGAACTAGATAAAACCTTTCCATATTATTTTATGAATACTATAGTGAAGAATAACCCTTCGACTCTTGATCTGAGAGAATTTATTGGTTTCGATTTTAAAGAATTTAAGCCAATCAAATGCAAAGATTTTTACGTAGCAGTATATGAGAAGAATCTTGTTGAATTTATCGATATGACTAAAAAGTATGGTTATCTGTCAACACAAAGATTAAAGAGGTATAAAGATGGAAAAGCATATTCGCCTTTAATTTTTGTAATACATAATAGTTATTCGGATAAAGAAGTGAAAAAATTAATGAAACAGGAGTTTAAGATTGGTAATATAGATCAAAAGGAATATGATCAATTTAAATTCTTCTTAGAGCGTAAAAAAGAGCTAACGTATGATGATGTTGCACGATTTGAGAAAATTGGAGGCAAAATTTTAAAAAGCTGAGTAATGGCTACACTTGTTAAAAATTAGTTAAAAAGAAGATGTTTTACGGTTTTCCGTAAAATGGTTTTAAGATTTCTGTTTACTATTGTATCTCTTAATAATGACGCCTAAAGAGGTGTTTTTAAAGTAAAGAGTCCAACTAAAATTTTTCAATACCTTACTACTACTCACAAATCCTGTCATAGAATTGACGGGATTTTTTTATGCTTTTAGTTGTAATTGGCGTGCTGCTTTCAGTATTTTTTCTGATAAGCCGGTAAGCCATACTAATTGCTCAATTACAAGGTGGGCTTCTTCCATTTTAAGCCTGAATTCTTCTTCGTCGGTAATTTGTACTTCTTTAAGCTCGCGGGCGCGAATGTTCTTAAGTTCAGTAAAACGCATTGCCAGATCATCGTTGTTGGCCTGATGGGCTTCTTCGGCTTGTAGATCCATATTTAAAAGCGCTATGGCATTGTCGAGGTTTTTTACAACGGTATTTACCACGACGTTAAATGCTTCGGATGCATTGGTGGTTTTGTGAGACTGTATGTAGGTGCCTAATGATGCTAATGACGATAAAAGGGTATGATTTAACACAGCAAGTTTATATATCTGGCTTTGTTGTTTTTGTTTTGATTTTGGTTCTTGTGTCATGCGCTGGTAAGACGACATCAGATTACCCAACTCGATAAAGGCACTTTTACGCGCCAGTCTGTAGGAGGTAGGTACGTTTCCTTTATTATTGTAAAAGCTGGAAATCTCAATAAGGTAGTTTCTGTTGGCTTCAATAGATTTTTTTATGAAGACTGGCATGTTCATAAACTCCCATGAAGGCCAAAGGAAATAATTAGCAGCAAAAGTTATGGCAACACCAATGGCGGTATCAAGTATGCGGTACTGGATAACGTCGGTTACATTAGGGGTAAGCATTCCGTAAACAAATACTACATAAATGGTTACAAATGTGGCTCCGATTCGGTAGTTAGTTGCTGTAAAAGCATAGCCTAACAGCATACAAACAATTGTCAGCGTGCCAATAATAATCGAATTAGTGATAAAGCTGAGTATGGCAAACGCAATTAATCCACCCACAAGCGTGCCTACAATCCTTTGGTAAGAGCGTTGTTTGGTTAGGCCATATCCCGGGCGCATTATTACTACTATGGTAAGGAATATCCAGTATACATTTTGAAGTGGGAAAATAAAAGACAGTATACAGCCTATGGCTATGCACATGGTAAGCCGTAAGGAATGCCTGAATATGGTAGACGAGAAGCCTAAATTTTCTTTGAGGGTATGTAGCGGATAGTATTCCGGTGTCAGGAATTTCTCAAGGTCTTTGTCTCTTCCGCTGCCTAATTCTTTAAACTTGATTTTTTCGGTAAAGGCGCGCTCTATAATCTTGATTTTCTCTATTTGTTTTTCGGCATAATGAAGCATGTTCGATAACATCCATACACCTTCGGCAGCAGCTTCTTTTCCTAATTCGGCTTCATAATCTATAATTGCCTGTTCGAGTGCTTCAAGATCGGCAACCAGCTTATGTTTAGGTATGTATTTAGATCTCTCTCCGATGCTTTTTGAGATCTTTTTTAAAGAAGAAGCAAGGTTGTAGGCAAGGTTTTGATAAGTGCTCAGTACCTTAGGGTGATTGCTGAATTTTTCCTGTAGTTTGCTATGGTCAAAAGATGTTGATAGTGCCAGCTCTAATATTTCCATTAATGAAATGAAAACAAGAAGCATTTTGCGCCCCCTGTTTGAGTTTTCACTATTATAGCGGTTACGCATTAGTATCTCACGGAGGTTCTCATGATTAAGGTTGATTTCGACCTGAAGATTAAGCTGCTTTTCTACAATGGCGGCTCTGTTGGCATCGGTATTCCAGAGGTCACCGCGCAATTTCATGTATTTTGCTGTTAGCTTCATACACTGGGCAATTTCGAGTTCCGTATAACGATATGGGCTTAAGTAATTAAATGAAACCGAAACAACAGTATAGATAAGCCCTCCTGACAATACCAGTCCGGTATATTGCAGGATTTCCCATCCGGTATGAATGTGGCCTGTGGCTAAAACCGTGGCAAGCAATCCGGAGAATGATACCATGGTGGCGCGTTGTCCGTAGACCGATATCGTGGAAAGGAAGAAAACGAGTATGAAAAGTAAGGGATAAAACAGCAGTTTAAAAGGATGTAGCAAATTTACGATCAGTACGCAGCCTGCTACAATAAACGACGCGGTAAGCAAACCTTTTGAGCGATGTAATAGATTGCTGGGAATATCTGCAGGGTAGGTAAGGAAGGCTCCTAATGCGATAGCAAATCCAAGCTGGAAAAAGCCCAGTTGAGAAAGGATAATTACCGGAACTGCGGCGGCAATCGTAACAATTATGGCCTTGGTGAAATTATGGCTGTCGGTAAAATTGCGTATCCTTTGGAGCATATAGTAAAACTTAAGTGTAAAGATAAGGAATGCGTCAATCATACTGTGTTTTGGCTCGTGAATTCTCACAAAATTTTAGCATTTGAAGAGCTTATGGCAAGTCATTTTAATTTATTACTTTTGCAGTCTCAAAACGCAGGTGTTTTTTTGCCTGTCTTAAAAATTTAAAAGCGAGCTAATTATGATATTACCTATTGTAGGATATGGTGATCCTGTACTAAGAAAAAAAGGTGAGGAGATAAGCAAGGATCATCCTGAGCTTAAAAAAATCATTGCCGATATGTATGAGACAATGTATAATGCTTATGGTGTAGGGCTTGCTGCACCACAGGTAGGGCTTGCTATCCGTCTTTTTATAGTTGATACTGAGCCTTTCAGTGATGATGAAGATCTTTCTAAAGAAGAACAGGAACTGCTTAAGGGTTTTAAAAAGACCTTTATAAATGCAACTATCCTTAAGGAAGAAGGTGAAGAGTGGGGCTTTAATGAAGGTTGTCTTAGTATCCCGGAAGTACGCGAGGATGTATACCGTCATGAAAAGATAACTATTGAATATTATGATGAGGAATTCAATAAGCATACTGATGTATATGATGGTTTAATTGCCAGGGTAATACAGCACGAGTATGATCATATTGAGGGTATTTTATTTACAGATAAAATATCTACCCTTAAAAAAACGTTGATTAAAAAGAAATTGCAAAACATTATGGAAGGGAAAACAAGGCCTGACTATAAAATGAAATTTATTGCCAAAAAAGGCAGATAATTTTTGTTTTTTTGGCCAAAGATTAGATATTTGCCTTCCTTTAAAAAAATAATATAATGAGCATCGAGAAAATATTATCTATTTCCGGAAAACCGGGATTATATGAACTGAAATTACAGACACGTACAGGCTTTGTCGCAGAATCACTTGTTGATGGTAAAAAAGTAACTGTAGGACTTAGAAGCAATGTTAGTTTACTTTCTGAGATTTCTGTTTATACTTATGAAGGAGAAATTCGCCTTTCTGAAGTATTTAGAGCTATAGCTACTAAAGAGGATAATGGGCCTGCATTATCTCATAAAGAAGATAACGCTAAGCTTGAATCATACTTTAGAGAAGTACTTCCTGAGTTTGATGAAGACAGAGTATATGCTTCTGATATCAAAAAAATACTTAGCTGGTACAACATGCTTCAGGCAAAAGGACTAGTTTCTAAAGATGCTCCGGTAGCTGCTACAGCTCCTGCTGCTGAAGAGGTTAAAGCTGAAGAATAGTTAATTACTATCTTAATAATACTATCCTGCCTTTTGAAAACAGAAGGCAGGATTTTTTATTTTTACATAAAAAATAACCAAATGAATACACGCCAACAACAGCTTGATGCCTTCAATCGCCTTTTAGACATCATGGATGACCTTCGTGAGAAATGTCCCTGGGATAAAAAGCAGACATTACAAAGCCTGCGACACCTGACTATAGAAGAAACTTATGAATTAGGTGATGCTATTCTAGATAACAATCTTCAGGAAATAAAGAAGGAGTTGGGCGATATATTGCTCCATATTGTTTTCTACTCAAAGATAGGTAGTGAAACCGGCGATTTTGATATCGCTGATGTTGCTAATGAAATTTGTGATAAGCTAATTCACCGTCACCCGCATATTTATGGTGATGTGGTGGTAGAAGACGAGGAACAGGTGAAGCAAAACTGGGAAAAACTCAAACTTAAAGAAGGTAAAAAATCAGTTTTGGAGGGCGTGCCAAAGAGTCTTCCGGCATTGGTTAAGGCCAGTCGTATTCAGGATAAGGCAAAGGGTGTTGGTTTTGATTGGGAAGAACCGCATCAGGTATGGGATAAGGTTCAGGAAGAACTTGAAGAATTCCAGGAGGAAGTTAAAAACGGAGATCAGGACAAAATAGAGTCTGAATTTGGAGATGTATTGTTCTCTATGATCAACTATGCCCGTTTTCTTAATATCAATCCTGAAGATGCTCTGGAACGTACCAATAAAAAATTCATTAAGCGTTTCATCTATCTTGAAAGCAAGGCTTCAGAGCTTGGTAAGCCATTGGCTGATATGACGCTTGCCGAGATGGATGTTTTTTGGAATGAAGCAAAAAAACTATAAATCACTTTTACTTACTATATGAACAAATTTCTGGCCCTGCTGTTGTTTACAGCTCTTTGTTTTGGGCAAAAAATAACCGTAGCCGATTTGCAGTTGCGTATCAATCCGTCATCATCCGAAGAGCTTTTTTATAGTTTTGCTGCGGGCGACAAAGTGTTACTGACAGTTGAGGAAGCTAACGGGAACGCTGTTGATGAGGTTTCGGTTTTTGAATACCCCGAAACATATAAGTACAAAGGGCATGATGTAAAGAAAGAAAAGAACAGGGAATTTGTTATTGGTAATAAAACAGTCTATAAATTCAAATTTAGCAATACCGCAACAGATGTAAGATTGTGTATGGTTAAGATTGTACGTATACCGGTATCAAAACAAACTGAAAATCACGTAACATCTGTAAAATGGATAACAAAGCAGGATACGGTTTGGAATTCGGTTACAAAAGATGTTGTTGTTGGATATGATACCCTTAAGGTTCAAAAGACACGTAAGGTAGCCTATTTCGAGAAAAAATATGAGGAAGTAGTAATGGATAAAAACCAAAGGGTGGAGGCTAAAACTACTTTTGGAGAAACAAGGGTTAGCGTGCCTTTTTCTCTTCCGATAAATGTAATTGGTAAAGATGAAACCAAAAAAGTTGTGGCTTGGGCTTATTGGGTAGGAGTAGGGAAGGAAAGTAATGAATACTGGAACCAAAACCGTAAAATGATAGTTGGAGCCGTTCAGGGAGCGGCCAGTTATTTTACAACACCATTAGGTGGTATCGCTGCCGGTGCACTGACTAATCTTGCATTGCCTTCTAATGGTGAAGATGTGGGGTATGTGTTGTTGAATGAATCTAATAATAAACTTTTATTTCAGGATAAAGCCTATAAAGCAATTGATGAAGGTAAAGGGATAGCAGCTTATAAACGCTTTGTGGATGGAGGAATGCTTCAGGGTGCATTTTCTTTGGTGCTGATAAACGACAACTATGTACAGCCTATAGATGTAAACATTAAAGTCTCTGCCATCGTAGAACATACAAAGTATAAAGATGAAAAATTTATGGATTTTTCAATCACTCCAAGGTATGAAAAGAAGATTATAAAAGAACCGCAGTTAATTTCGTACAAAATTCCGGTCTCTCTGAATTAATGTGCGTAGAATTAATCTGAAGATTATTAACTACTTATGCTTTTTTTGTGTTAAATTTTAATGTTTAATATTTGTTAAAGTTTTATTAGGGTTTTGTTTCAGGCTTTTTTGTTATAAAAATGTAATTAACGTAAAACGTTGAAATTTTAGGTATTAATTTCTTAATTTTCTAAAAATTACATTAACCTAAATTTAGCTAAATGACAAAAAAATTACCTAATTTAATTTTGGGTTTGATGGCGCTTTTTGCTGTAGGGACCACAACAGCACAGGAGTATCAAACCATGCCGATTGCCTCCGGTCTCAATGCCGACGTTATCGCTAATGGAACGGGCACAGTCGTTTCAACAACAAGTATAGATTTTGATGGTGCAGGATTCAGTTTAGTCGCAACTGATTGGAAACTGAATAGTTCAAGCACACCTATTAGTTATGGAGTTCCTGCAAATGGACTTATTAATTCTATAGTCACAGCAACTTCAGGATTAAGTTATCAGTTGGCACCGTTAACGGGCAATAACTCATTAAGAATAACTACCGCTAATACGCCCGGGACTATTACTTTTGCAACTCCTATACCCGTAAATACGCTGTATATGCTTGTTAATTCAGGAAGTGGAGATGGAACCATTAATGCTGTTGTTAATTTTTCAGACGCAACAAGCCAACCCTTTAACAATTTGTTGGTTCCTGACTGGTTTAATGGTGCAAATGCGGCAATACAAGGTATTGGACGTGTAGGATATACTACCAATGTTCTTGAGCCCAATAGTACTAATCCAAGAATGTATCAGTTTCCGCTAGCAATATCTTCGGCGAATCAATCTAAACTGGTGCAAAGTGTTACAATAACCAAAACAGCAGGGACTGGTGTTGTGAATGTTTTTGCTTTTTCAGCAGATGTTTATACCAGCTGTCCATCTCCAACAAATTTAACCTATGCTTCAACTACTGATGGTGCTGTTATAAACTGGACGGCACCTGCTTCGGCACCTTCAAGCGGTTATGAGTATTATACTTCTTCATCTGCTACTCCGCCAACTGCATCTACAACACCTACTGGTAGTGTTGCGGCAGGCGTTACAACTAAAACACTTACAGGTTTTGCTATTGGATCGTCTTATTATTTTTGGATAAGATCTAATTGTGGTGCTACTAAAGGTTTTTGGAAACAAATTGTTTTCACACCGGGGCAGATTGTTTTGACGTATACAGCAGGTGATCTTAATAGTGAATATAACACTTCTCCTGCTTTAACTACTGTTCCAACATGTCCTGCTAACCTTACAGCTACAATCCCTCCAGGATTTAAGATTGCTTCGGTAGCAACCAGTTATAACTATACATCGCAGGCAGGGCTATTCATGTCTGAGCAGCGATCTATCTTAGCGTGTACAACAAACAATACTACAGAGGCCAGTATAGCTACTTCTACTGGTAATGGAGGTACAGCGATTTACAACCGTACAGGTATATCTATAGCAAATGATCTTGAAGGAACAGTTGCGTTCCAGTTAAGAGTTTGGAGAGTATGGGGTGGTTCAGGATGTAATGTTACTTATGGTAAAATCGATAACAACACATGGAAAGTAACCATAAACCTTGCGTATGCAACATGTACTACACCGGCTACTCCAACAGCTGCAAACCAAAATATCTGTCCTCAGGCTACAATGGGAGATCTTACTGTTGGGGGTATTTCCGGTGCTGTTTATAAATTCTATACAGCTCCGACAGGTGGCACTGCAATTGCATCAACTGCAGCAGTTTCAAACGGAACATTTTACGTGTCACAGACAATAGGTACTTGCGAAAGTGCAAGATCTGCAGCATTTACTGTTACACTGGCTCCTACAGCATTACCAACAGCAGCTCCACAAACACTTTGTGGTGGTTCTACTGTGGCAAATTTAGCGACTACATCAGGTGTAAATATCAAATGGTATGCTGCCGAGACAGGTGGTACTGCTTTAGCAGCTACTACTCCTCTTGTTACAGGTAATTACTATGTATCTCAAACGGTGGGAGGATGTGAAAGTGCAAGAGCTACTGTTGCTATTTCAGTAACTACTATAGCACCTCCTACAGTAGCAGCACAAACTTTTTGTGCAGGTTCAGGAGCTACAGTGGCTAACTTGGTTGCAACTGGTGATGCTAATGGAACTATAAAATGGTATGCTTCTGAAACAGCTACTGTAACTTTAGCTCCAACTACAGTATTGGGTACAGGTACTTATTATGTTTCTCAGACAGTGGGTGGATGTGAAAGTATTAAAGTTTCTTGTCAGGTTACAATTGCTTCAGTTGTATCTCCTGTAATCCCTACACAACAATTATGTTCAGGTGCTACGGTTGCGAATCTTCCGACTAACCCTAACGTTTCAATTACATATAAATGGTATGCAACACAAACAAGTACTACACCACTAACATCAGATACGGTATTAGCAACAGGCACTTATTATGTTACACAAACTATAGCTGTTTGTGAAAGTGCCAAGTCTACAGTTCAGGTTTCAATTAACACTGTAACCTCTCCTGTAGTTGAGGATCAGGAGTTTTGTGCAGGTGCTACCGTTGCAGATTTACAGGCTACACCTGCTGCAGGGAATACTATAAAATGGTATGAAACTGAGACTAGTGCTACAGCGCTTACAGCTACAACTGCACTAGCAACAGGTACTTATTATGTTTCACAAAGCATCAATGGCTGCGAGAGCAGTAAAGATGCAGTAGCTGTAGTTGTTTTTGATGCTGTTGCAGCTCCGGTTACGGCTCCACAGTTGATATGCTTTGGTTCTACACTTGCTGATGTTCCTGTTACAGCGGAAGAAGGAGCAACTCTAACCTGGTACGCTAGTGCTACAGCTACAGCGTCATTAGAGGCATCTACTCCGGTTATTACGGGTACTACATATTATGTTTCACAAACTTTAGGTAACTGTGAAGGAGCAAGAGCTTCAATAACAGTAACTCTTAATAGTATAGCGGCTCCTGATGCGCAAAACTTTGCTATTTGTAACAGCTCGCTTTTTGCTGAATTACCGGTAGAGGGTCTGCCTGATGCAACATTTAACTGGTATAGCTCACAAACGAGCACTGTACAGCTTGAAGGATTAGTTTCAGCAGGAACTTTCTATGTATCGCAAACTGTTGATGGTTGTGAAAGTCCAAGAACAGCAGCTACGATTACATTAACGAATGTTCCTACGCCATTCCCGGCTGCTCAGCAAACATTCTGTGGAGAAGCTTTTGTTGCAGCTCTTGAGGCTGGTGCTACAGCAGGTTATACTGTTAACTGGTATTCTCCAACAGGAGATCCTGTAACGCCTAATGATGTTCTTGTATCGGGTCAATATACTGTAACACAAACAATGGGTGAGTGTGAGAGTATAGCTGCTACAGTTGATGTTGTCGTTACTACTATGCCGGATGCACCTGTAGGACCTGCAGATCAGGATTATGAAAACGGTCAGACTGCCGGTGATCTTGAAGTTGAGTTCATTGCTGGCGCTACAGTACAATGGTACTTCTTAGATGAAGATGTATGGATTGAAATTCCTGCAACCACACCGCTAATTGATGGTGCTGTATATGGGGTAACTCAAACTGTAGGTGATTGTGAGAGTGAAGTGCTTGCTATAACTGTAAATATAGTATTAGGTGCTGACGATTTCGCTCTTGCGAACCTTGTAATCTATCCAAATCCATCTTCTGATATTATGAATATCGAAGGAAGAGAAAATATAACAGAGCTTTCTGTGTATAACCTTCTGGGTCAGAAAGTACTTTACCAAAAAGTGAATGCTACTTCAACTCAGATCAATATCTCATCACTGCCAAGTGCCACCTACCTGCTTATGGCAAGCGGAGCAAATGGCGGAACTGCTACTTTTAAAATTGTAAAACAGTAACAGAGTAATAGTTTTTAGTTTATAAGAGGGGTTCGGCTATTGGTTGCCGGCCCCTCTTTTTTTATTTTTACGTTTTTAATTACTATGATTACTATCCTTTCGGGATGCAGGTACCGAACCGATTCTATAATGGAAGCGATTACAGGTATGGCTTCCAGGGGCAGGAAAAAGATAATGAGATTAAAGGCGAGGGTAACAGTTTAAATTATACCTTTAGGATGCACGACCCGAGGATAGGTAGGTTTTTTGCGATTGACCCACTTGCAAAATCATATCCACATAATTCGCCATATGCTTTTGCTGAAAATAGGGTAATTGATGGAATAGAGCTTGAGGGATTAGAATATTTTTATACAGCTAGTGGAAGTTTTATAACAAAAATAGGTGATGACAAACAAGTTCGAATTGTTAAAGAAAAAGATGTACAACAATTACAAAAAGATGCTAAAAATGCTGAAAAATATTTGAGTGGTCTAAAGTCAGATTGGGAGATTAGTAAAAAAGCAATAGAAAATTCGGCATCTTATACAGCACCGCTAGGTGTAGATAATACTTTATTCCTTAGGATTGCGGGACTTGCATACGGCGAATCTGGATATTCAGAAGAAGTTATAAAAAGAATTCCTTTTACAATTATAAATCACCATACTCAATTGAAAAACTCTGGACTTAAAAAATATGATGAAAAATGGAAACTTGAAAATACCGTATTCAAAATGAGAAATAGATGGAGTGATGATACGTATGCTAATGCTTTCCATTATGGTGCACATGGTAATGGCGCATTTAGGAAATTTTTAGATATTGATTTAGGTGGGAGTGTCGATTTTGAGAAAAATAGTTTAGGAAGAAATAATAATAGGCTAATGAAATTGGCTATATCTTATACAATAAAAGCTATTCAAAAGGAAGCCGATATATCAGAAGGAGCAATAGGTTGGCAAGGGTTAGATATTTTAAATAACGATAATTGGAAGAGTTGGCTTTTTATTCACGACGGTGATAAAACTAATGGTTTTGGAAAATGGACTAATTCTGCTACCTTAGAAAATTCTATTTTTGAATCAACTAGTACTCACAAAGGAACATTTGGAACAACAATATTTTACAAATCAACGGATGAATCTTTAAAAAAGAATCCAACGGGAAAATTATAACAAAAAAAATGAAAAATTACGTTTTAATACTTATGGTTTTTATATCAAATACAATGATATGCTGTAGTCAAGAGTTTAATAAAATTGAAAATAATGCGATTTTCTGTTATGAAGGTAATTCAGACTTTACAGTATTCAAAGTTACTCACGATAATAAAACTTTTAATTTTACTTATCCTACCGATATTTGTGAAACCATTGAACATAAAATAAAACTTAATAGTGAACCTGAAGAAGCATTTTTAATGACTATTGATGATACTATTCAGAAGAAATTGTCATTAAAGGAATCTTATTGGTCTTGTTTACCTATAGGTTCTTGTTTTTTAAATCATAATAAATCTAAAGTCTGCTTACTTGAGTTTTCTTTAATATCTTATATGGGAGGCACAGGCTATAATTACATAGTTGTTGATTATACTGACTTAAATCGAATAATAAGTAAAGAAATTTCATCATCAAATAGGATTACGATTTCTGAATTATTAAATAAATAGTCCCCTGCCCCCGATGTCGCGGATTTGCAATCCTTGACTTACACGAATTAATAAGTAGATGTTTATCTCTACATGTCCTTCATCACTTCGGAAAAGCCCTCGGGTGTAATTCGTGCCTGTATATAAAAGCAAAAAGACAGTTCGATAAGGACTGTCTTTTTTATTGCTGAGAGGTTTGCTTATAACTCTAGCTTTTCAAGTATATAGTAATAAAAGCCATTATATTCTTCATCGGTTTTTGTCGTAGCAAAGCTATTGAGCATGGTGTTGATTGCGTTGTGCTGGAGCGAGCTTCACGCTCGTGTACACAAGCTAAAAAAGATAAATGACAAGCGTATTTGAGTTTTCCTTTTGTTTAGGGGTGTTTAAATAGTTTTTTAACGGATAAATGGTGGTGTTTATTTAGAGGTACGAGTATGACGCTCACGTCAGCAGAAGTATTTCACGATGAGACAGTATATAACAAAAGCCGGCTATTAGCCGGCTTTTGTTATATAGAATAAGAGGTTTATTCTCCTCCTTCCTGTTGCTGTTTTTTAAGCTCCCTGATTTGCTTAAGCTTGTCTTTCCAGGTCTTAAGTTCTTCTTTATGGCGCTCAATGCTCTTTTGTACTTCTTTTACAAAAGGATTGTCGCCTTTAGCGTTAGAAATAAACTGTATATTATTCTCAAGCTGGAAGATCTCTCCCTGAACTTCGTCAATCTTACGCATAATGAAAAGCTGTTCGTTTTCCAGTCTGCGGGTATCATCACCTTCAGAAAGTTGCTCCAGGCGGTTGCTGAAACGAACCATCTCAGTTTCTTTCTTAGACAGGCTCAGTTTTTCGAACAAAGCATCAAGTATCTTGTTGAATTTGCCTTCAATATGTCTTCTTGCCTGAGGAACACGGCCTAAACCTTTCCAGTTTTCAATATGCTTTTTAATGGCATCAAGATCGGTTTTGTGCTCACCTGTAAGTTCAAATCCTTTAAGTTGCTCCAGGTATTCTTTTTTCTTGTCGAATGCTTCCAGTTCTTCGTGGTTTGCTTCGTTGCGCTTAGCGTGAAGCCTGTCGAAGTAATGGTTACAAGCCGCTTTGAATTCTTTCCAAACGCTGTCAGAATATTTTCTTGGTACATGGCCGATGGTTTTCCATTCGTCCTGTATCTGTTTCATAATTGCAGTTGTTGCAGCAAAGTCTTCGCTGTCCTGAAGTGATTTTGCTTTCTCAACAAGTGACTGTTTTTTATTCAGGTTCTCTTGCTGGTCTTTTTTGATGTCTTTGTAGAAAGAATTCTTAACCGTATTAAAGTTTCTTACGGCATCTTTAAATGATGCCCAGGTTTCTTCGTTAACCTCCAAAGGAACTTTTCCGGCTTTGAAGAATTGCTCTCTAAGAGCCTCAATACGATCAATCTGTCCCTGCCATGCATTGTGAGCAGTTATTTTTTCTTCAGATATAGCATTTATTTGAGCAATGATCTCTTTTTTCTTTGCAAGGTTAGCCTCTTCAAGCTCTTTGCTCTTAGCTACAAGCGCCTCACGTTTGTCATGAAGCTGTTTTGTAAGCTCGCTAAAACGGTTCCAAATCTCTTCACGGTGTTCTCTTGATACCGGTCCGATCTCTTCTTTCCATATTTTATGAAGTGCCTGAAGCTCACGGAAAGCCTTACTAATGTCTTCGTCATTTACCAGTTCTTCAACACGTGCAATAATCTTTTGTTTTTGCTCAAGGTTATGTTTAAAGTCCATATCCCTTGCTTCCCTGTCAAGGTGCAGGTGATCATAAAAACGCTCTATATGGAAGTGGAAGTTGTTCCAAACGTGATTGTATTTGTCACGAGGTATAGGTCCGGCATTTTTCCAGCGTTCACGCAATTCGCTTACATGCTTAAGCGAATCTTTAATATTTTCGCCGCCTTCAGCAACATTTTTAAGCTCCTCGATAATTGCTAACCTGTTTTCAAGATTTCCTTTAAGGTCAGTTTGCAATTTTTTGAAGTGTGTATTTTTCTTATCCCTGTACTGGTTGTAAAGGGCGTCAAATTTACTCTTAAGAGGGTAGTGGTATTCAAAGTCTGAAGTATCGCCATTGTTTTCATGGCTGTACTCGTCTTTTTTCTCCTCAATAAAGTGATTGTATTTCGAATAAAATTCTTTTCTGATTTCTTCAACGTGGTCTTTAACGGACATTACTTTCTCTACGGCTGCAAACTTTTCAAGTTCTGCAGCAAGCTCATCCATAGATAGCTCCTCGTAGTTTTTCATAGGAAAATCTTCTGCTTCAAGATGAGACCCATCCTCACCTTGCTCAGCATTAGCTTCGTCTATAGACTCAACAGCAGATAATGATTTTGTTTGTTCAGCTGTTTCATTATCAGTGTTTTCTTCCGGTTCTTCGGCAACTTTAGCAGCCTCAAGGATTTCCTTAGGGGCAAAAGGTAGCTGCCCTTCAGTCTCGTGAACTACGGGTGCTTCCTCGTTTTCATTGTTGTCGTTTTCAGCAGTGTAATCGGTTTGAAGTGTACCGTTTACTTCGTTTAATTGCTCTCCATCTGCATTAAGCAGGTTATCATTCTTTTCTTCTAACATTGTTTAGATGCTTAAGTTTATATTGCTTTATTGCCGAAAGATAAGAAAGGCAGTTCAGAATTCAAAGAAAAACCTTAATTTCTGAATATTTCGGCGGTGTTTTTAAAGATTATTAATGATTTTTTAAAACTGATTGATTTATTTTCGGTTCCATAGTTTCCAGGCTCTTTCAGCCTGGTGTACCAACATTTGGTAGCCGTTAGATGTTGCAGCGCCATTCTGTGCGGCACGTTTCATGAATTCTGTTTCCTCAGGATTATAAACAAGATCAAAGGCCAGATGTTCTCTGGTAAAAAGGCTGTAATCTATTGGAGGGCATTCTTTCATGTTAGGGAAAGTGCCCAGGGGAGTAGTATTAATGATGATCTGGTAATCATTAAAGATATCTTTGTCAAGGTCTTCATAAGCATATACCACATCAGTAGCTGTTCGCGAAACGAAGTCATATTCTATTTTCAGTCGGCGTAGTGCATATGCAACAGCTTTTGATGCGCCGCCGGTTCCTAATATCAGTGCTTTTTTATGATGAGGCATTAATAATGGCTCTAACGCTTTTCTGAAGCCGTAATGATCGGTATTATAGCCTTTAGTTCCTTTTTTAGTAAAGATAATGGTGTTTACTGCGCCTATTATTTGTGCAGTTGGTGAAAGTTTATCTAATAAAGGAATCACTTCCTCTTTATAAGGAATGGTAACATTAAGTCCTTTTAGCCTTTTGGTCTTTTCAATGATTTCCGGTAATTGAGAAATGTCCTCAATGTCAAAGTTGGTATAGGTATATTTATTCAGTCCGGTTTTTTCAAATTTATCCTTGAAATAGCCTGCTGAAAAAGAATAATTTATATTACGGCCCACAAGGCCAAAACGTTTAGATTTCATTTTAGTGGCTTATATATAATGGTAGTATGTAATCTTCTTTTACTGGTTTGCCGTTTATTTCTGCAGGTTTGCATTTTGGATAATTTTTTATGGCGTCTGTTGCTTTTTCTACTAATCCTAAGCTGTCAGGTGTTGAATTTCTAATGGCTTTTATATTGGAAAAAGAACCATCTTGTTCAATGACGAATTTCATATGTAAGGCGTAATCGCCGGGCTCTTCTGTTTTTGCAACCATTACACTTTTATGTACATGTCTGTAAAATGCTTTATAACCACCCTGAAATTCGGGTGGAATGTGAGTATTTTCGGCTTTGTCAGATGTTATTTTACTTATCACCTCATTTTTTACTTCCGGTTTACATCCTGAAATAATCATAAGAGATAATATTATAAATTTCTTCATTTCATAAAAATAAAAAAACCTGACTATGTTTCCATAATCAGGTTGAATATTTTAAAGTAAAATTATTTATTCTTTTTTTCCTGCTTTTTAATAGCGTCCTGAACAATGTCGGAATACCATATTGCAGGGAAGAATTCTTCTATAAGCGTGTGGTGCTTAAAGCCAAGACGTAATCCGTTGCTTAGATGGAAAACGGCTTTTTCTTCTTCGTTCTGCATAAAGTATAATCCGGCTAAACGATATTCAATCTCATACTCCTCAGGAAAATATTCAGTAGCATCAAGTAAAGCCTTGATTGCTGATTCATATTCGCCAAGGGTAATTAACGTATCTGTCCAGAATAACCAGGTATCAAGCTGGTAATCACCAAATTCTACGGCTTTACGGTAACCTTCTTCAGCTTCCTCATGAAAGCTTAGTGCCCTGTTGATGATAGCATAACGTTTCCAGTACAGTTTGTTTTCGTTGTCAATACCAATAGCTTTATTTACATAGTAAAGTGCTTTCTGGTAATTTTTACGTCGAATGTAAAAGTCTGTTATTGCTATCCATGCTTTATCCAATAATGGGTCTTCGTGAACCGTTTTAAGGAAAAAGTTCAGTGCCTGCTCAAAGTTGCCAAGTCTCTCGTAACACTTACCTACGCGCAATAAAGCGAATGAGGTAGGATCGTCAAGTTCCATTGTGATATTGTAGCAGTCTATGGCTTCCCTGTATTTTTTTAGCTTTTCAAGGGTTTTTGCTTTTTCAAGAAAAGCACCCAGGAAAGCATCATCAATAAGGGTTGCATAATCAAAGGCGCGAAGCGCTCCCGGATAGTCTTTTACAGCATAATATTGACGCCCTAGCTGATGCCATGCTACTTCACTATATGGATTTTTGTCAATGAACTTATTCAGGAACTCAATAGCTTCAAGATTTTGGTCAAGGAAATCAAAGCAGTATACTACATTATATAAGGCAGAGTGGTCTTCGGTATCTTCATCAAGGCATTTGATAAAGTTATCCCTTGCCAGCTCTAAATTGTCCATAAAAAGGTACTCCATGCCAATAAGCGAATATACATCGGCAAAATCATCAGTATATTTAAGAGCGGTTTCAAGTAGCTCTACGGCTTTCTCGTGTTGGTCTCTTTTAGAATAAATATTTGCTTTCTGGATATATATTTCTTCGTTGGTAGGTTCAATTGCGTAAAGGTCATTCAGCAATCTTTCGGCGATATCGAGCTTATCATCAAATACCAAAAGCTCCACCTGTACTAATTTTAAGCCTGTTGATTTGGGATGTTGTTCCAAACCTAATTTTAAGGCCTTTTTAGCTAAATTTATTTTTCCGGTGTCAAGGTAATGAAGAATGATATCTTCAAACTCTTCGGAGTCAAAGAAGAATACTTTGTTGGTTTTCAACATAGATTCAAACTTTGATAAGGATAAACTGTAATCTTCTTCTTCGTGGCTCAAATTCATACTCCAATTGTTTAAAATTATCCTTATTAAAGTTACGAAATGTACACCCCATTAGGAAATAATTTATAATTCTTTTGAACAATTTAATTAACAAATTTTATTGTTAATTATTGTTTTGCTCTGCAAGAATCTCATTCATAACTTCAATAATAATGCCACATCCTTCTTCTATCTCTTTATTGCTTATCGTTAGGGGAGGTGTAATGCGTATTGCCTTCCCTTCAAATAGCAGCCAAAACAAAATAAGACCCTTTTGCTGGCAGCGAAGTATCACTTCGTTAGTGATATCAGCACTTTCGGTCATAGGGGCAATCATCAGGCCTTCGCCTCGTATTTCTTTTATAAGTGGATGCACAAGCAGTTTTCTGAAAAGTTTTTCTTTTTCCAGTGCCTGCGCCATTATGTCAGTCTCTGTAATTTCTTTTAGTGTGGCAAGACAGGCTGCAGCAATAACCGGATGTCCGCCAAATGTTGTTATGTGTCCCAATTTAGGGTCGTGGCTTAGCAGGTCCATATATTTTTCATTGGCTGTAAAAGCGCCTACCGGCATTCCTCCACCCATTCCTTTACCCATAACTACTATATCAGGAATCACATTGTAATTCTGGAAGCCAAATACTTTTCCGGTACGTCCAAAGCCCGGCTGAATTTCATCCAGTATCATCATAGCGCCAACTTCATCACAACGCTGCCTTACTTTTTTCAGGAATTCATTTTCAGGCTGTATAAAGCCTGCACCACCCTGAATGGTTTCCAAAATGATTCCGGCAGTTTTATTTGTTATCTTTTGAAGGTCTTCCTCATTATTAAAAGTGATAAAGTCAACATCAGGGATAAGCGGTCTGAATATCTGTTTACGCTCCTCAAATCCCATAACGCTCATAGAACCCATAGTATTTCCGTGATATGCATTAAAGCATGATATGAGCTGGCTACGGCCGGTTACCCTGCGGGCAAGCTTCAATGCGCCTTCTGTTGCTTCAGTCCCGGAATTAACTAAATAGGTTTTATTCAGTTGAGGAGGCATATGCTCTGCAAGCAGTTTGCAAAATTCAACCGATGGATGCTGGGCATATTCGCCATACACCATAACGTGGCTGTATTTGTTTAGCTGGTCTATTATAGCCTGATTTACTCTTGGGTGCTGATGCCCAAGGCTGGCAGCTGAAACACCTGCAACAAAGTCAAGGTACTTTTTGCCTTTTGTATCAAATATATAGGAACCTACAGCATGAGAAACTTCCATTCCTAATGGGTAAGGTGAAGTCTGTGCCTGGTATTTTAAAAAATCATTGATCATATTAGCCCCCTAACCCCCAAAGGGGGAATTTACCGAAGAAAGGGTGTCTTCGTTTTTAATACTGTATATTAGAAGAACTGAAAACTGCGACTGCAAATGAAAACTAAGGAGTTTGCGGTTTTGGCTTTGGTTGCGGATTGTTCTTGTCGTACTCCAGTGTTTTCTTAAGAGGATCCATAGGTTTATCTTCCACTTTTTTATCGTCATCACTTTTCTTAACGATCTTATCATGCAGGTCTTTTTCTTCCTGCGGGAAAATATCATCCTTAGAGAGTATCATCTCGTCGCCCCGCCATACAAACCCTCTGAATTTCCGCACATTCTCAGGGAATTCTGAATCAGGATAAACTTCACTTTCAGTCTTTTTGAAAAGTGTGGCTGTTGTTATTTTATTATCTACTATCTCAAGATGTATGCTGCTGCCTTTTCCTTTATCAATACCAAAAAGTTCAGTCTTGTCATACATGTATACAATCTTTTCGGCATTACCTATCAGGTCGACTTCGTAGAGTTTATTGTCCCGGAATTTTCCATAGAGGTTCTTGCCCTTAACCTGATTATATCCCGTTCCTATGGTGTCTTTTTGTATGATGAATGCGTTACCCAATACTTTTAAGGAATCAATTTGTTCGGTCTTACTGTTCGATATAATATGTACAATATCGCCGGTAAGCTGGCTGTCACCATTCCAGATAACCGGTCTTTTTATCATTTGTGTTAATCCTTTCTTCTCATCCGAATGTATGGAATCGCATTTCCCGCTCATGTCCAGTTTGTAAAAACGGGCGTTGTTATAGCCTCTGATAATGCGTTCTCCGGGCTTTCCGGTAACAACCATCAGCTTAGCATGGGTGTACAACGTGTCTTTTTCTACAAGAGTTTTGGCAACAGCATGTTTGGTCATAACAATAGAATCACCTTCTGTTTTTCTGTATATTTCGCCAAAGTGTCCCTCCATTATATATTTGTTGATAGTATCAGTGATTCTGACATTATTGGTGCCCGATGAATAATTTTTCGGCTTGTTATAGTAAAGCTTGTCGCCTTTAATCACCCGCGTACCATATCTTATATAAGAATTGGTAAGAAGTTCGGCTTCGTTTTTCTTGGTGTCATAAAAGCCTTTTTCAGTATAGATAAAATCTTCTTTACTGGTAATGGTCGATGGTCCGAATACATATGAATGTCCTGAATTGGTATAGTAATCAAGATGGTTTGATTTTAATACATATTTAGGATTGGTAAGTACTACAGCCGTCCTGAATTCATATTTTTTTTGTCCAACAATATAGCGTCCTGATTTGCTTTTTAGTGTATTTTCTCCGTTTACAATTGTTCCGTAAGAATTGTAATAAGCCTGCTGGATAGTTCTGTCAAAATTAATGGTATCGGTAGTAAGTCGCATGTCCGGCGAACGCATAACCACGTCGCCAGTTGCATAAGCAAACTTTTTATTACCGTTATATTCAGCATAACGCCCATCCATGAATAGGGTGTCACCCTGATTCATCTTTACATTTCCAAAAAGCTTTATGTAGTTTTCTTTTGTGAAGTGATAGGCTTTATTGCAGGTCATCCTGATTCCGTCGTGAAGTACCCTCACGTTCCCTGAAAGCACTACGGCACCGGGAATTTCAGTCTGGTTCATTTCACTGAAATCAACGTGTTCTATAATAATTTGCTTAGTGTTCTGGGCAGTAAGCGAAGTGCCACTGAAAGCGATAAAAGCAATGAATAAAAAAAGAAGCTTTTTCAAGTTTTAATAATTTGGAACAAATTTACATAAAAACAATAACAATGGATATGTTGAGTTTTTATTGTGTGGATAAAAAAAAGCCGCTCTTTCAAGCGGCTTCTGTATTATTTCATTATTGTCTGAGTTCTGTCCGGACCTACAGATACAACTTTGATAGGTACTTCAAGTTCTTTTTCAATAAACTCAATATATTCTTTAAGCTCAGCAGGAAGCTGCTCATAAGTAGTCATTCCTGTAAGGTCAGCAGCCCATCCTTTTTTCTCAACAAAAATCGGCTCAACATTTTCCGGTTCGATGTTGTATGGAAGGTGGTTAATTTCCTGTCCTTTATATTTATAGGCAGTACATACTTTTAGAGTATCGAAACCTGAAAGTACGTCACCTTTCATCATGTAAAGAGCAGTTACACCATTTACCTGAACCGCATATTTAAGCGCTACAAGGTCTAACCAACCACAACGTCTTGCACGTCCTGTAACCGAACCGAATTCATTACCAACGCGTGCCATAGTAGCACCATCTTCATCAAATAGTTCAGTAGGGAATGGTCCGCTACCTACACGTGTAGTATATGCTTTAAAAATTCCGAATACATCTTTAACTCTGTTTGGTGCAATACCAAGACCTGTACAAGCTCCTGCGGCAGTAGTATTAGATGATGTAACGAATGGATAAGTTCCGAAATCAATATCAAGAAGCGATCCCTGAGCACCTTCAGCAAGGATTGTTTTTCCTTCCTTCATGGCTTTGTTCAGGTACTCTTCACTATCAATGAAAGTAAGTTTCTTAAGTTCTTTAACCGCAGCAAAGAATTCAGCCTCAAGCTCAGCAAGATCATATTGAAGATCTACATTGTAGAAATCGATCATTGCCTGGTGTTTGTCAGCAAGATGGCGGTAAAGCTCTTCAAAGTTGTCAAGCTCAATATCACCTACACGAAGACCGTTTCTTCCGGTTTTGTCCATATAAGTAGGTCCAATACCTTTAAGTGTAGAGCCAATCTTTGCTTTTCCTTTAGAAGCTTCAGAAGCAGCATCTAAAAGCCGGTGAGTAGGAAGAATTAGGTGTGCTTTTCTTGAAATAAGAAGGCGTGACTGTATATCGATATTGAATTTTTCAAGTCCTTCTATCTCTTTCTGGAAAACAACAGGATCCATAACCACACCGTTTCCTATGATATTAACAGAGTTTTTATGGAATATACCTGATGGTATAGTTCTTAAAACGTGTTTGATACCGTCAAACTCAAGCGTGTGTCCGGCATTTGGCCCACCCTGAAAACGGGCAATAATATCATATTTTGATGTGAGTACGTCAACGATCTTTCCTTTACCTTCGTCGCCCCACTGTAATCCAAGCAGCAAATCTACGGTCATTCCTTTAATTTGTTTGTTATATTGAAATAATTGTTTTTCGGATAATTACTAAAAATAAAAACCAATCCTTTTCAGGGTTGGTTTATCGTTTTCTAAACGAGCCCTTTATTAATGTTCTGCAACAGGTTGTTCAACAACAGGTTTTTCCTGTTCCGTTGCAGATTGTTTTTTATGGCCGTAAAGGTATAAAGAATGGTTATGAATTTCAATACCAAAAATCTCTTCTATCGTTTTTTTGATAGATTGTATCCTTGGGTCGCAAAACTCTATAACTTCTCCTGTGTCAGTCATAATGATATGGTCATGCTGCTTGTCAAAATACGATTTCTCGTAGTGGCTCTGGTTTTGTCCAAACTGGTGTCTTCTTACCAACCCGCATTCTAAAAGCAACTCTATCGTGTTGTAAAGCGTGGCACGGCTCACACGGTAGTTCTTGTTTTTCATCTTTATGTACAGCGATTCAATGTCAAAATGCTCTTTGCTGTCATAAATTTCCTGAAGTATAGCATAGCGCTCAGGAGTTTTCCTGTGGCCTTTGTCTTCTAGGAACTTAGTAAAAACATTTTTTACAATGTCCTGGTTTTTATTATCTTCCATGGTATTTGTATCGATGGTGCAAAGATAATCTAAATTTCGTTAAGTGAAAGCATTAAGCTTAATTGTTATTTATCCTAGTCACTTTATCTATGCCATCTATTTTTTTAATATTGTCTATAAGTTTTTTAAGTATGGTGTTGTTCTGTACTACGACAGTAACCTGACCGTTAAATATCCCAGCATTTCCGCTAAGCGATATACTCTGGATGTTCACGTGCATATTGTTGGATATTACCTTGGTAAGTTCATTGGTAAGTCCCAGGGTATCCATACCGGTAATTTTAAGTGTTGCCTTGAATTCTTCCTGTGATGAATCGATCCATTTGGCTGGCATAATGCGGTAGGCGTAATTACTCTGAAGCCTGATGGCGTTCGGACAGTCTTTTTTGTGCACTTTAATACCTTCATTTATGGTAATAAAGCCAAACACATCATCTCCCGGAATGGGGTTACAGCAGTTGGATAGCTTATAGTCCAGTTTATCGTCATTTTTACCGAAAACCAACAGGTCATAATTACGGCTGATCTCTTCTTTTTGTATCTGTTCCTGAGGTACGCTTGGCGAACGTTTGATCTTGCTCTTAAAGAAGTTCATGAACGTATTGCTCTTCAGGGCAGCATAATCCTTAAGCTGTTGGTTGTCTATGGTTCCAACTCCTACACGATAAAACAGGTCAAGGCTGGTTTTTAGCTTAAAGTAGTTTACCAGCTCATTAACAATATTTTCGCTAAGTGTAATTTTTAAATGGCGTAACTTACGGGTAAGGAGTTCTTTACCGTCTTCGGCAATTTTTTTGGTACTTTCATTAAGTACGTTCTTAATCTTATTTTTAGCGCGGGCCGTTGTTACATAGTCCAGCCAGTGCGGATTAGGCTTTTGGTTGGGCGAGGTAATAACTTCCACCTGATCACCGCTGTTTAGTACATGGTTTAGCGGAACCAGTTTACCATTTACACGTGTGCCTCTTGTTTTTACACCAATCTCAGAGTGTATGCTAAAGGCAAAATCCAGTGAGGTAGCTCCTTTTGGTAGCGATTTTATTTCGCCCTTAGGGGTAAATACATAAATTTCTTTGGCGTAAAGGTTCAGCTTAAAGTCCTCTACAAAGTCTACAGCATTGCCCGATGTGTTTTCGAGAGCTTCTTTAAGCAGGTTTAGCCAGGTTTCAAGTCCGTGTTCTTCGGTTGCGCCACCCTGTTTGTACTTGTAGTGTGCTGCATAACCTTTTTCAGCTACTTCGTCCATACGCTCACTACGTACCTGAACTTCAACCCAACGACCCTTAGGTCCCATAACTGTAATGTGCAGGGCTTCATATCCGGTTGATTTAGGTGACGAGATCCAGTCTCTCAGCCTGCTAGGGCTGGGGCGGTAGTGGTCGGTTACGATAGAGTATATTTTCCAGGCTATGAATTTCTCATCATGTTGGTTTGATCTATAGATTATTCGTAATGCAAACTTGTCGTATACTTCATCAAAAGTTACCCCTTGCGCCAGCATTTTCCTGCGGATGGAATATATCGACTTCGGGCGGCCTTTTATGGTATATTCAATCCCTTCAGCATCAAGGGAAGCTTTTAATACGTCTGATATCGATTTGATATAAGCGTCCTGTTCTTCCTTTGTTTCCTTCATCTTGCTTACAATGTCGTTGTAAACTGCAGGTTCGGTATATTTTAAGCCAAGGTCTTCCAGCTGTGATTTTATGTTATATAAGCCCAGACGATGTGCTAACGGAGCGTATATATATAGCGTTTCAGAAGCAATCTTAGCCTGTTTGTAATCGGCCATAGACTCCATTGTCTGCATGTTGTGCAGCCTGTCAGCTATTTTGATAAGAATAACCCTTACATCGTCGTTCAGGGTAAGGAGCATTTTGCGGAAGTTTTCCGCCTGCATCGATATTTCCTGATCGGTCTTAACCTGAGCTATTTTGGTGAGTCCGTCAACAATCTGCGCTATTTTAGGATTGAACATACGCTCAATATCCGCAACGGTAATATCGGTGTCTTCTACTACATCGTGCAGTAGGGCAGAGGCAATAGAAGTTGCACCCAACCCGATTTCCGATGCTACGATTTTAGCTACGGCAATAGGGTGGAAGATGTAGGCTTCGCCCGATTTTCTTCGTTGTTCTTTATGGGCATCCACGGCAACGTCAAAAGCTTTTCGTATTAGCTTTTTGTCATCTTCGGTAAGCGTTTGGTAGCTGATGCGGAGTAACTCCTTGTATTCTTTGGCAATAGCCTTATTTTCCTGTTCTATATCGATCTCTATCATAGTCCTATAACAATAGCCTTAAAATTAGTGATAATTTTTATCAAAAACAAAGGTAGCTATCGAATTATTCTATGATTGCATAGTTGTAAAACAAAAACAGGCAGGGTAAATCCCTGCCTGTTAAAACGATATGGTGATTATTATCTTAATCCCCCTGAAGCGCTAATTCTTTCGCCGGTAACCCATGCGGCATCATCTGACGCCAAAAAGGTAACTACGCGGGCGATATCATCAGGTTGACCGGCACGCGCAAGAGGTGTTGTAGCAACGATGTTGCTTTCAAAATCACTCCCTGTAATACCAGCAGTTACTGTGCCTTCGGTGGTGGTGTAGCCTGGAGCGACTGTGTTTACCCTGATCTTTTTTGGAGCAAGTTCGATAGCAAAAGTTTTAGTAAGCGTGTCTAATGCCCCTTTTGTTGCGGCATAAATGCCCATGTTCTCTCCGGGGCTGTTACTTACTACAGAGCTAATGTTTATAATGCTGCCGCCGTTTTCAGGAAAATGTTTTACAGCCTGCTGTGTAGTCAGGATCGGACCAAAAACATTAATGTTGAATTGCCTGTCATATTCTTCTTTTGTAATGTCACTCACAGGGGCAAATCCGTATACACCAGCGTTGTTTACCACAATGTCCAGGCGTCCGTAGTTCTTAATGGTTTCGTTAAAGATGCTTTCTACATCGGTAATATTGTCTACACTGCCTTTTACTGCAAATGCTTTTCCGCCATCGGCCATTATCTGATTTACCACTTTGTTAGCGTCTTCAGCGCTACTGGCATAATTTACTGCTACAGATGCACCTGCTGCAGCAAGGCTTTTAGCTATTCCGGCACCTATTCCTTTAGAAGCACCTGTTACTACAGCTACTTTTCCATTTAAATTTAAACTCATTATTTTGTATTTTAATTGATTATTTATTCATATATTTAAATTTATCTATATTTTTAAATGTGACTTATGTTTGATTATCACTCTTAAAAATTTAAATCATTTAGATAGGGATGAATTGCTGGTGCAATACTACAAAATATTTATCGATATATTTATATTTTTCTATATATAAATTATATGGTAAACGAGTTTATGAATTTAATATAGTTGTTAAAGGCTTCTTTATCAATAGTATATTTTATATTTCTTCCTTCTTTTTCAGATATCAGCAGGCCGGAATCAGTGAGCTGCTTTATGTGGTGTGATACAGAAGGCTGCGCCAGATTTATCATATCACAGATATCGGCGCATTGTCTCCACCCGTGTTTTTTTACTTCTTCAAGTATTCGCATACGGTGCGGGTCGCCTAAAGCTTTTGATATTCGTTCTATGTCTTTTGCTTTCATAAAGTATTGAAAAATGCAAATTTATCTATTTAATTTGTGAATCCCTAACGATTTCTCCTAAACAGTATTTGTCAAGCAGTTTCCTTTCGGCTCCGCTTATTTTGGCAATACGGTATGCAAGTGCTGCTAACGGGCTAAAGAGATAAAAATAAAGGTTTTTAAGATGGGTGTCACCCCAATAAAGTAATATTGCACCATAAAGAGGATTTTTAGGAATCATTTTTTTAGTGGTTTTACCATCGTTAACCAGTCCAAAAAGGCCTTTAATGAAGTTTTCAAATCCCGGCTGCCCGCTTCTCAATATTATTTTAAAGACAATAGGCTCATCGCTGTCATTAAAAAAGCGATGTTCAACACCTATTGGAACCAACCGACTTTCTCCGGGGTCTAAATATACAATGTCCTTATTGTACAAGAGTCCCAGTTTGCCCTTTACAGCGATAAACTCTTCTGTAAATCGGGTATGGTAATGTGGAGGGTTTCCGCCTCCCGGCATAAGGTTAACTTCTAAAAGCGAATATTCTCCAAGTGTATCTGCAGATGATCGGAGTATTTTGGTATACTCGCCGTTTAACGGATTATAATATGTCTTTACATCATCCATTAACAATCAAAAACACAGTGAATAGAGTTCAGTTTACCGTTTTTAAAATGAAATTGCCATTCACCCTCATCCGTTTTATTGTCCAGAGAAATTATAAGGACGGTTCCTTCAAATTTCAATTGGTTTTCAGATGATGTTGTCGCATTGACGTCTATAAGTCTGAATAGGTCTTCTGTTGTTGTATTCCAGTTTAATATTACATTTTTATAGGTGAAATAAATTCCTTTTTTTTATCGAGCAGGAGATGCCTGAAGTTGAGTACTCCATTGTCAATCTCATAAGTAATGCCTTTAAAGTTGTAGAGCATAATGTCCAGGCCTTCATCATTATTACATATATCTTCTGGATTGGGTATTATTGTCCCGGTTCCCTTTACAGCTTTCTCAAAATCGCGTTTTAATATCGTCAGCTCCAGTTTGCCGTTTACTCGTGCATCATCCCAGTTTAGGGTTTGTAGTTGTTGGGCATTCACCGAAAATGTTATCAGTGTAAATAAAGAAATAATAAGTTTCATAACGTCAGTTTTTGGCACAATCCAATAAAGTGGTTTGCCATTACAAACCTACAAATTATTGATTAACGTTACAATGTATGTTTAGTCGTTTAGGCAAGGTTTTCTGCGGATGTACATAAGTTTACTTTTAAAAGGTTTATTAGTATATTTGAATCTAACTTTCAATTACAGACTTCCTATCCCAAATGCATTTATTAAAAAACTGTAAAATAGTCCTTCTTATTCTTTTCATATCGCTAAGTGCTGTGTCCTTAAATGCACACACTGTGGCACAATGCGATTCGCTCTTAAAAGTAGGGCAGCAGGCTACACGGGATAAGGATTATGTAAAATCGCTAGAGGTTTTGGCTACGGCACGTTCTATGGCGGAAAAAAACCGTTGGAAGAAACAATTGTTTCATGCGATAAATTACACAGGACATAATTATATTGCAATGATGGATTATGGTGAGGCACTTAATTATTGTCTTGAGGCATATAATCTTGCCGTAAAGGAGCTGGATCCGGAGTTTGAGATGATTGCGCTTAATAACATTGCCATACTGTATACTGCTGATAAAAATTATGAAAAGGCAAGAGACTATTACAGAAAGGTATATGATGCTGCTAAAAAGGAAAAATTCAAAAGCCTTGGTATTTATCTGATAAACCTTGCTAATGTTGAAAATATACTTGAAAATCCGGTTCAGGCCCGTAACTATATTACCGAAGCCATGCCTAACCTTAAGCAGTATTGGCCAAGGTCTGTGGTTGCAGCAGAAATGATTCTTGCAGAAGCTGATTTGCTTGACGGTAAAACTGCTGACGCCAGGGAAGAGGCTTTGCAATTGCTAAAGAATACAAAAGATGTTGCTTACAATGATATTGCAATACCTCTTAATGAGATAATAGTTAAAAGTTATTTTAAAGAAGGCCGCTATGACGTAGCGGCTCAAAATGCTCTTGGTATTTTAAATAAAAAGCCTGATCTTGAAACAAGAAAGCGAACTTTTGAGTTGCTCGCAGAGATTTATGGTAAGAGTAATGATTTTCGTAATGCTGTTAAATTTAAAGATTCTGTGCTGAGTGCTACTGAAGAACTCAATGAAGTGAAGAATGGAAGGTTGTTTGAGAACAGCAGGGTGAAATTTGAAATGCAGGAATATAAGAACCAACTTGCTTTAAATCAGGAAAAGGAAGTTGTAACGCGAAGAATCATTTACTCGCTACTTGCTTTTTTTATTATTGCGCTAACCGCTACGGTATTTATATTAAGACAAAAGAAACTGATAGCGGAGCGTAATCAGCGTATTACAGCGCTTGAGCTCGAAAAAGAAAAGAATGACAATTTGTTACTTGAAAAACAATTCAGGGAAAATGAAACTAATGCATTACTGGAGCAGGAACGACTTAAGAATGAAATTGAGACCCGTAACAGAAAATTGTCTGCTAAAGCACTTTATCTTTCAGACAGGAATCAGCTTATAGAAGATATTTTGGTTTCACTTTCTAAAAAAACCAAACTGTCTAAAGATACTTCGTTAGCCAACCAAATCAAGACCCTGAAAAGCCAACTTCGTATTGACAACGAATGGGATGATTTTATAACGCATTTCGAAGAGCTCAATCAGGGATTCCTTAATCGTTTAAAAACACTTCATCCAACCCTTACTGCAAATGACGTCCGCTTTGTGGCTTACATATACATGAATCTTAGTGTGAAAGAAATTTCTTCTATTCTTAACATAACAATAGAAGCCTGCAGAAAACGAAAAGAGCGTATTGCGCATAAAATGGAATTACCTGTCAATGTGAATATATTTGACTATATATCAGCTCTATAGGTTGTTGTTGTCGCATTTTTTAGGCTATTTGTCCGACTGTTTCCTAGTCGATTGTTATGCGCATTTTAAATAATGCGTGAATTTTTTGTTAATGTTGTGGTGTGATTCTTCAGGGTATGATTAATAGCTCAAATTATTGAAGCTTTAATCAGATTATTTTCTGTTAGTAATCGGCTCATAAACTTGCCTACATTAATAAACTACTAATTAAACTAACAATCAAAAAAAGGGAAATGTGTATGAAAAAGATTTCATTTTTTTTATTCGTACTGCTATTTTCATTAAGTAGCAATGCACAGCTGGCTCTTGAGAGTTTTGAGAGTTGGGTGCCCGGGCAGGGGCCTCCAAACTGGAAAATTCTTCAAAACAACATTGGAACAAATACGCAATGGGCACAAACCAATGCTGCTAATACAAATACTCCGTCTTATACGGGATTATATGCGGCGTATCTGAACCCGGAGAACGTTGCTACAGGTATACCTGAAGATTATCTTGTTACACCTCTATTCAATTCACCGGTAAATGGACGTATTGAATTCTATTCAAGGCTAACAATGGCTTTGGATCAGGGGTCTGTATATAAGGTTAAGATTCTTCCTGAAGGGGCAGATGCCGATAACCTTGCCAGCTATGTTGAGCTGCAGTCGTGGACAGAGCTTGAAATTAATACTGTGCAGCAGCAATACAATAAAGTAGTAGTAGAAATACCTGCTATTTATGAGAATACGGATATTCGTGTTGCTTTTGTAATACTAAGTGATAATGGTGACCGCTGGCTAATTGATGATGTTCAGGTAGTTTCGGAATGTGTTATGCCTGAAAATATTGTTGTAAATAATATTACACAAACATCAGCAGAAATAACATGGGATAATCCGGGAGGAGCTAATGATTTTGAGATTGAGATTGTTGAAGACGCTCTGGCGCCTACAGGTGTAGGTGTGCCTTATAATGGTGTACAACCTTATGTAGTTCAAAACCTTGCCCCGGGAACTAAATATAAATTTTATATTAAAGCAATATGTCTGGATGGAGGACAAAGTGAATGGACAATTCCGGTGACTTTTTTAACCTTTAAACCGGGTGATAACTGTCAGAATCCTAAAAGCATAACTTCGTTACCTTATGCAGGAGCCGATGATACTGCTCTTTATTTCGATTTTATAAACGGTTCATCAGGGGGCTGCGGAATACCGGCATACCAAAACTATCTTAATGGGAATGATGTGTTTTATGCTTATACGGCTACGGAAACAGGAGCAATAAGCATTAATTTGTCGGGTATTACTGAAGCTTATACAGGAGTGTTTGTTTACACTTCATGCGCCAATATTGGTACTGCTTGTTATGAAGCGGCTGTTAATGACTATTTAACGCCGGCTCCAGATCTTAATATTACTTCTATGACCGTTACCGCCGGTACTACCTATTATATAGTAGTTTCAAGCTGGTTTGCTCAAACTACAGCTTTTACACTTAGTATACAGCAGGAATACTGTGATAAACCGGAAAATCTTACCGCTACGGCGCCTACCAGCAATGGTATTACGCTGGCATGGGATTCTACGGCTACTTCATGGCAATATGTTATACAACCTGTAGGGCAGGGTTTGCCTATGGGAGCAGGACAAACTATTGTAAATAATCCAATTACGCCAAGCTACCTTACACCGTCTACACAATACGAATTTTATGTTCGTGCAGATTGTAATGATGGTACATTCAGTAGCTGGGCAGGGCCATTAGTATTCAATACGCAATGTGATGCATTTATAGTTCCTTATTCTGAAGGTTTTGATTCAGGTTCCGTATCTCAGTTCTGCTGGTCGGTTCTTGATAATAATGACGATACAATAGTATGGGATTTAGATTTTGCAATGGATAGTTATCAGGGTGACCAGTCGGCTAAATTTGACGTTAGTTATTCGATGACCAATGATGATATGCTGATTTCACCTGCTATATTGCTTACAGGTAATGAAAGACTTAAATTCCATTATAAAACCCAGGATAGCGGAGCGGCTGCTTTTAAAGTAATGGCTTCGGTTACAGGGAAAAACCCTGAAGATTTTACAATAGAACTTTCACCGCTAACAAGCTATGCGACTAGTGCGTGGACTGAGAAGGTTATTAATGTTTCTAATATTCCGGCAGGGCCTGTTTACTTTGCATGGTATGTACCTTCAGGCTTTAATGGAGGTTATGAACTTATGATTGACAATGTAATTGTTGAGGAAATGCCGGCATGTGCTGAACCATCAGATATTGTAGTAAATTCAGTTTCAGATACAGAGGCCCATGTAGCATGGACTGCAGGTAACAACGAAACAGCATGGGAAATCCTTGTTGGAACAGCTTCAGTAATTGGAACTCCTTCTAATACAGTTACAGGAACTCCGGTAAGCAATCCATATTTTGATGCGACATCGCTTCTTCCCGATACACAACAAGCAGTATATATACGCGCCGTTTGTGGTACAAACAATAAGAGTGTTTGGGAAGGCCCTTACTATTTCCAGACGAAATGTACAGCTTTTGCGATACCTTTCAGTGAAGCATTCAACAGCGATTCTGCTACAGAATCTTGCTGGACTATAGTAAACGGAAATGGTGACTGGTCAATTTGGGCAACCTCAGATATGCCTGCTTATGAAGGTGATGAAGCTGCAAAAATATATACTGGTACAACCCAAAACAATGACTGGCTAATATCTCCTGCTATAACGCTTACAGGAAATGAAAGACTTAAATATCATTTCAGAATAGGTAGCGCTGATGAAGGAATCACAGGATTTAGGGTAATGCTTTCAACGGGTAGTACGGATCTTGCAGATTTTACGGAAGAGCTTGTTCCTGAAACAATATATACGAATGAAAATTATCTTGTAAAAACGGTTTCTCTTACGGCTTATACAGGTCCGGTATATATTGCATGGCATATACCTTCAACAGTAGAGTTTGGTTCTGATCTTATGATTGATAATGTGATAGTAGAGCCTATGCCTACTTGTCCGGAACCACAATTAATAGAGGTAAGCAATATTACTGCTACATCGGCAGAGATAACATGGACACCGGGTAATAATGAAACCCAATGGGAACTTTTTGTAAATGTACAGGGAGAAGATATTCCTGCAACAGGTATTGTTGTTAATGCTCTTCCTTATACACTTACAGCTTTACCTGACGGTACTCCGCTTACATCGGGTACACTTTATAATCTTGCTGTAAAAGCGGTATGTGGTGGTACTGAATCGAGCGTAATGTCAGACAAGGCTCAGTTTGTTACAATTATAACAAATGATGAATGCTCTGCACCGGTTACAGTTCCGGTTAACACTGGTGTTATTTGCGATGTATATGCTTCCGGTACGCTTAAAGGTGCTACAACATCAACACCTCAGGATAGTCCTTGTGGTGAATGGGTAAGCGTAAACGAGGATGTATGGTTCGAGTTTACAGCGACATCAGCTACACATACGGTATCATTCATCGATATTGTTGGACCTCAATTTACTTATATAGTATACCAGGGAGATGACTGTGGTAATCTAACAACAATCAGCTATTGTAATACGGCATCAGCTGAATATAATTCTACTGAATTACTTGAAAACCTTACCGTGGGAGGGAAATACAAGATCAGGATTTTTAATACTGATTTTGAGCCTGTTGAAACTACATTTAAAATATGTGTAAAAGTACCTGTTACCCCAATAGCAGTAAGTACTACGCAGTATACCGTTGAACAGTTAGTGACAGATGTCCTTTTTGAGGGAAGCTGTGCCCAGATTAGTAATATTACATGGTCAACAGGTACAAATTACCCGGATCCTGACAATGTGTTTGGCGATAATCCTAACGGGATTGCTTACTTTAATAAAAATGGTTCAGGTTTCCCTTTTGAAGAAGGTTTGGTGTTAACAACAGGAGATGTTACTAAAGTTCCGGGACCTGACTACAGAGCAATGGAGCAGGGCTCTTCTGTTTGGTTAGGTGATACGGATATTGATGCTGTTATGGAAGGTTTCCTTGGTGCGCCGCCATTCCAGCCATCTACAAACGCATCGGTAATCGAATTTGACTTTGTACCGTCACTTCCAACATTCAGCCTTGACTTTATGTTTGCATCTGAAGAGTATGGCGATTTTATACAGTGTTACAGCTATGATACATTTGCTATCCTATTGACAGATGCTAACGGAAACACACAGAATATTGCTGTGATTCCGGGAACGTCAATTCCAATTTCGGTATTTAACATCAGTGGAGCAGGTTATCCTAATATTTGTCCGGGTTACAATCTGGAATGGTTTGGACAGTACAATGTTTTTGGTAATCAGGATCTTTCACAAACATCATTTGCAGGACAAACTGTTGTGATGACAGCTACGGCTAATGTTGAGGTAAATCAGCCTTATCATATTAAAATTGCTATTGCTGAGACAGATAACAACCTTGATTCAGGTGTATTCATTAAAGCAGGTGTTGAGGTTGGCGCCGGAACTGTTGATCTTGGAGCAGATCTACTTGTGTCTACCGATACTGCGGTTTGCGTAGGGCAGACAACAACAATTGAATCAGGACTTGATGATACAACATTTGATTTCACATGGAAACGCGATGGTGTTGTAATACCAAATGAAACATCGGCTACGCTGGTGGTAAGCGAACCGGGTGAGTATACAATATCGGCTAATGTAACAGGTTACAGCTGTTTAAGGGAAGATAGCGTGATTGTTGAATTCTATCCGTCAGTTGCGGATCTTACGGCAAATCCGGCAGATATTATTGTATGTGATGTTGACGGCTTTGCTGAATTTGATATTGAATCAAATACTGCTGTAATTCTGGAAGGACTTAATCCTGCTGACTATACAGTTACCTATCATGCAACGGCTGAAGTTGCCGAAGCTAATACAGATGCATTAGTAAGCCCATACACAAATACGGTTCAGAATGAACAGACTATTTATGTTAGGATTGCTGATAACGGAACTGACTGTTTTGCAGTAAAAACATTTACGGTAAGAGCTCAGGATCTTACACCGCAATTTACGCTTGAGGGTGATTTTACTGCATGTAGAGCAGAAGATATTACCATAACTGTAAATCCGGACAATTTTGATGTTGAGGATGCTGTATTTGCCTGGACTCTGGATGGAAACGCTATCTCAGAAACCACTAGTAGTATCACGGCGACAGTTTTTGGTACCTATGCGGTTACAGTTACAGCAAATGGTTGTGATAATTCAGCAACTGCTGTTGTTGAACAGGATGCAACAGTAATTGATGTTCTGGTTCTTGATGGGTGCGAAAACAATGTTTACTGGATAGAGGCTACAGATGACGAAGGTTCATTTAACCCTGATACTGCGTCTTATGCTTGGACAGGACCGGAAAACTTTACTTCTGCTGAGCGCAGATTCGTAGCTCCTATGCCGGGAATATACGACGTTACTGTTACTACTGCAGAGGGTTGTACAGGCGAAGCTGAATTTATAGTTACAGCTACTATATGTGAGATACAAAAAGGTATATCGCCAAATAATGATGGATTTAATGATGTACTGGACCTTACTTCATTTGGTGTGAAAAAGCTTATCATCTTTAACCGTTACGGTAAAGAGGTATACAACAAAACAAATTATACCAACGAATGGAAAGGACAGGATTCTAACGGTAATGAGCTTACTACAGGCACTTATTTCTATATGATAGAATTAGAACAGGTAGAGAGCAAAACCGGATGGATTTACGTCAACAGACAGGAATAGTTTTTAGGTTTAATAGGCTATATTTTGAAAGAAAGGCCGCTCATTTATGAGCGGCCTTTCTTATATAGTGAGTTTTGTTTTTTTAATAAAATCAATTATAGAAGCTATTGTTGTGGGAAAAACAAGGGATTGCTTCAAAACTCTTAACTGATTTATTAAAATGAAGTGTTTTATATCGTTAGTTTCTTAGAATCCTCTTTGTCTTTTGGCTTCAAAAATAAGTATGGCAGCAGCGACAGATACATTCATTGAATCGATTTCTCCCTGCATTGGGATGATAATATTTTTGGTGGAGGCGTCACGCCATTCCTGTGTAAGTCCAGTGGCCTCGGTGCCTACAACCAGTGCAGTAGGGGTAGTATAATCCTGAGTGTGGTATTGGGTAGAGTCCTGTAATGTAGCACAGAAGATATTGATGTTTTTAGATTTAAGGTAAGCGATTACTTCGTCAGTGGTACCAGTGGCAATCTGGTTAGTAAACAGGCAGCCTACACTGGAACGTACTACATTTGGGTTATACATATCGCTTTTTGGATTAGCAACAATTACCGCATCAAGATTAGCGGCATCAGCAGTACGAAGCAATGCACCGAGATTACCCGGTTTTTCCGGAGTCTCAGCAACAAGTACCAGCGGATTATCTCCCAGTTTTAAATCAGATAGTTCAAGGCTCTTGCTTTTAGCTATAGCTATAATTCCCTCAGTGGTGTCGCGGTAGGCTAGTTTCTGATAGACTTCACGGCTTATTTCAATCATTTCCACATGCTTGCCGGCAAGAGACGCAACAACACTGTCGGTAAGCATATCGGGCAAAAACAAAACAGTTTCTATTTCATAACCGCCTTTTCGGGCAAGCTGAATCTCACGCTGGCCTTCAATTAGGAAAGTACCGCTCTGACGACGTGCCTTAGCTTTTTCCTGTAGTTGAACCAATGATTTTATAAAGGGATTCTGGGCGCTTGTAATTTGTTTCATAAGTAAGTGTTGCAGAGAGCAAAGGTAAACAACAATGATTACTTAGAAAACTTTGCTGCTAATTGTTGTTTTATTTCCAGAAAGCTTCGGTTGTTAAGAGGAAATTCTAGAATTACATGGGCAAGGCTCAATACAAAAAGCCATTTAAGACCTAGCATATAATCTTTTGCATATAATACTATTGAGATAATCCAAATTAGTACTATAAGTACCATGTTAATCCTTTTAGTATTATGCCATTGTATGACAGATGTTTTTGAGAACCAGTTAAAGTAATGGTAGGTATAGGCGAAAGCAATAAAGCGCATTACTTTAATGCCGGTACCAGAAAAAAATATCTCCATATCTCTTTCGCTTATTCCTGTAGGTGCCCAAATGGCAATTTTGGCATTGTCTACCTGTATAAAACTGAATAAACGAACAAGTACTTCATTTATAGGCCTAAAAATTCCGTACATATTATATACTTCTGCATCTACATGAGTGAGTCCGGTGCGGGGTGATGCAAAAAGTGTTATTAAGGCACATATCACAAACACAACTGTTGATACTATACCCAGCTTACTTTTAGATTTTAACGACCCTAAAATTATAAAAGCACCTGTAAAAATAAATACATGTATTAAGGACGGTAATAGAATAGTAAATGCAGTTTTAAAACTGTCATTAAAAAAATAGAAAAATACACTTCCTACAGCGAGCAGGACCAGCGTAAGAAGTATTTTTTTTATGTAATTGTTATAAATAACCATACTAAAGGCCGCTGCAAAAGCAAAAAAGTAAAAGAAACTTATATAATTCTTATAAGTCGTATGGGTAAATACTAGCAGGCTTATTATTGCTATTAGAACTAAAAGTAACATATAGTCGTACTTTTGAGTAGTAAAATAGTTCTTTTTATGTAGCCAGTTAATCTCGGTAAGGTAATGTAGCGGACCCAAAAAAGCATATACAAACAGGAAAAGCTCAAATGGCAGAAGCATTGCAGGTATGAGTGCAAGAAACATTAAGCCTATATTTATAGCATCTATATTTATTTTTTTTGCACTCATGGTCTTTTTATCATTATTTATAAAATACCTCTTGCTTTTATCTCAAGGTATTTATTGATACTCTCAATAGTGAGGTTTTCAGGTTTTGTAAGTACCGAATGGATTCCGTATTTTTTTAGCTCATTTACAATGAGCCTTTTTTCAAAGGCAAGCTTTTCTGCGATAACCTGATCGTACACTTCCTGAACGTTTTTAACTTTACCATTGATCAACTGATCCAGTTCGCTGTTCTCAAAGAAAACCACAACAAGCAAATGGTTATGTGCAATACCTTTAAGATAGGGTAACTGGCGTTTAAGGCTGTCTACAGTCTCAAAATTAGTATATAGTAATATAAGGCTTCTTTGGTTAACGTTTTTCTTTATGTCGCCATACAATCGACCAAAATCACTCTCAAAAAAGTTCGTTTTAACGTTGTAAAGTGTTTCAAGAATGCGCTGCATCTGACTCGAACGTCTTTCGGCTGCCACACGGTTCTCTACTTTTTTAGAAAAGGTAAACATACCTGCTTTATCCTGTTTTTTCAGAATAATATTAGACAGTACCAGTGTAGAGTTAATTGCATAATCAAGCAGGCTAAGACCGTTAAAAGGCATTTTCATTACACGCCCCTTATCGATAACCATATAAACGTTTTGCGAACGTTCATCCTGAAACTGGTTTACCATCAGCTGATTTTTCTTGGCAGTAGCTTTCCAGTTTATGGTGCGTAGGTCATCTCCCGAAACATAATCTTTTATCTGTTCAAACTCCATGGTATGACCAATACGGCGGATTTTTTTCAGGCCGTACTGAAATAGCTTATTAGAGAAAGCCATCAGGTCATATTTTTTTAGTTGAATAAAAGAAGGGTAGGTGGGTACCATGGCTCCGTTATCAAAAATGAATCTTCGGCATACCAGATGAAGAGGTGAGGATACATATACATTCAGGCTGCCGAAGTAATATTCTCCACGTTCAACCGGACGCAAAAAGTATTCGAAGCTGTCTTTTGTCCCGGCTGGTACTTTTCTCTTTATCTCAAAATTCCTAACCTGAAATTGTTGGGGAATTTCATCAATAACCTTAATGCTTACCGGAAATGAATACCCGCTTTCCATTTCAATAACAACAGGATTTTCATCACCGTTAGAAAACTTTTCCGGGGTTTTTCTGTGGGCTGTAAATCGTTGGTTACTCGCAAAAAGCAACAGGAAATCCACTACGATAAAACCAAGGGTAATATAAAGCAATAACCAGCAGGCCTTGTAAAGCGAGGGGATAAACTGCGCCGTTACAAAGCATACTATTATTCCCATTATCACATAGAACAGGAAATTATTAAGGTATATTTTTCGGAACCACTTCATTAGCGCGGTATTTCTACGGTATCAATTATTTGTTTTATGATTTGTTCACCTGTCAGGCCTTCCATTTCACGCTCAGGTGCTACCATTACGCGGTGCTGAAGCACAGGGACCGCAGAATCTTTAATATCTTCCGGAGTTACAAAATCCCTGCCTCTTAGTGCAGCAAATCCTTTCGCAGCGTTAAGTATCGCAATAGATGCTCGTGGTGATGCTCCTAAGTACAGGAATGCATTTTCACGGGTGTTGGTTACAATTTTGGCAATATATTCCAACAACTGTGGTTCTATTGTTATTTGTTTTACAATAGACTGGTATTTTATGATGTCAACCTGAGATAATATCTGTTTGATATTATCAAGCTTTTGTTTGTTCTGAAGTGCGTTTTCCCTCTGAAGGATGGCAATCTCTTCACTAAGGTTAGGGTAATCGATATTTATCTTGAAAAGGAAACGGTCAAGCTGTGCTTCAGGCAGTCTGTAAGTACCTTCCTGCTCAATAGGGTTTTGCGTTGCAATTACCAGGAAAGGAGCTTCCATGCCGTGTGTTACACCTTCAACGGTAATCTGACGCTCTTCCATAACCTCAAACAATGCAGCCTGGGTTTTAGCCGGAGCCCTGTTAATCTCGTCAATCAGTACAAAGTTTGAGAAAATTGGCCCTTTTTTGAAATTAAATACCGATTTTGATAAGTCAAATACCGATGTTCCTAATATATCCGAAGGCATAAGATCGGGTGTAAACTGTATCCTGCTGAAGTGAAGCGATAATGTTTTGGATAATAGTTTTGCGGTTATGGTTTTAGCCACACCCGGAACACCTTCTAATAGTACGTGTCCGTTAGAAAGGATGGCTACCAAAAGCTGGTCTATCATTTTATGCTGTCCTACTATAACCGAATTGATCTCAGCTTTAATAGCTGCTATTCCGGCCTGAAGTTCAGAAAGATCAAGCCTTGCCTGAAAGCTGATGGTTTCGTTTTCAGATTGGTTTGATGTGTTTTCTATATTGATACCACCTGAATTCTGAGTTTCATTGGTGTCGTTTTGCGGAGTCAGGTCTTCGTTATTAAAAGTATCCATATATAATTTTATAGATTGGTTATTTATCTTAAATTTTCAATTGCTTTATTTATTGCAAGTACATCAGCTTCGGTACTTGTAAACTCATGTCTGTGCTTCTGTATTAAACGGACAGTCTTTTTAATGTCTTCAACAGGTTTTCCTGTTTTTAAGTGAAGCTTTTCTATAAAGTCGTCATCCAGTTTATATGTGTCTATAAGATATACTGTTCGTATATGCTCCAGGAAATAAATTATTTTCTTCTCAATGATCGTATGATGGTCGCGCTCCATATAGTAAAGGTTACCAATGGTTTTTGCAAAATCTACCGTGGTGTTTCTTAAAGGGTATATCTCCGGAATTACGCGTTGTCTCCTTTTGGCATTAAAGAGTACGAAAGCAATAATGGCGATTAAGCCCAGCCACATGGCCCATTTAAGTGCAGGCTGGCTTAGTATATAACGAAGTGAATTGTCCGATTCGAAATTTCTTTTCACGAACCATGGCGAGTACCAGTATATATTCCCTTTAGGAATGTAAGATGCCAGTCCTTCGGTATATTTAAAATTGCCATCGCGTAAAAGATAGTAATTGCTAAATACGGCAGGCTGAGTATGCAGTAAGAACTGACCTTCTCCAAAAGGGATTTTTATAAAGTTAGGTTTTTTGTCTTTGCCATGCTGTTGGTAACCCAGTATTTCTGCTTTTTTGTTTTTTATACTATCAAAGTATATCAATCCGGCGCCACGCGAATAGTTATACTCTGTTCCTTTGTTTGCCAGGTTCATTTTTAAAGTGTCCTTTAGAGAGAAATCACCCTTTACCTTTACTTCAAGAGTATCCAGTAAGAACTTCGGTAGCATTTTAGAACTTATAAATACCGTGTTACCGTGTTCGGCGAAATAAATAAGTTCCTTGGCAGATTCGGTATCGATATCACTGGCTTCATCAATGCTTATAAATGTTCCAGGAGAACGATACTGCTTAGTGCTGTAGTTGTATAGCTTGTCAAAATATTCATAAGGTGTTTCGCGTAGTTTTTTTATAGAATCACCTTTAAAAAGCTGTGGCGCTTCTTTATCAAAAACATATAGCCCAAATGGTATTTTGTCTTTAGCGGCATAGGTAGGCTTCCAGTTTATAGGTTTTGGCCTTGATGCATCTACATAAATGAGCAGTCCTATTACCAAGGATACCAATACAAAGTATATTATTAATTTCCTGCTCATCCTAGATCGTGTTTAATGTTTTCAGGAATGCTTTTTCAGCTTTGTAAAAAGCATCGCTGTCAATTTGGAATTCTCCATACCAGCTATAGTCATATAGGTATGACAGGTACTCAAAATCTTTTCTTAATGTATTGTCTTTGATTTCATACAGGTAATCACTGTTAGTTTTATCCCAGTGCCACTCTATGATTTCCCTGCTGGACATTTTTTTAAGGACCCAAAGGTAATAGTAGCGGAGGGCAAGTCGGTAATTGCCTTCTTTTTTAGTTTCTTCTGTTAGTTTGCTAAAATCAAGTTCATGGATGTTTTCTATGGTAACATCACTGCTTTCTATTTTTTTGGCGGAACGTCCAAAAATCCACATCCCTTCTTTATTCAGTATGGCTCGCACAATCATGTATATCACAAAGCCTATAAGAAGAAAAGCCAGGATTCGCATGAAAATTTCAAAAGCAGAAGTTCCTGTAGCGTTATTGCCGGAAGAGAAGAGACGATCAAGGAAATTACCTATGGCTTCCCAAAAACGGTCCCACAGTGTTTTAGTCCTTATTTTTACTTCGTAATCAAACTCAGATTCAGCTTTATACTTTTCGTCAAAACCACGCGGAAAAGTCCTGTTTACATAAGTATGCTCTACAGGAATATACTCTGCAGCGGCAGTGTCGGCAACAGTTTTATCTTCAATGAATTCTTCAGTGATTTCGGTGGCTACCGAATCATTCTGAATATCCTGTGCAAAGGCTACCGCAGTGGTAAAAAGGAAATATAATATGTATTTATTCAGCTTCACGTCCTATAAGGTCAATATCATTATAAAGCGTTTTATTGTCTTCCTGCTCTTTTGAGCTGTAGTAGATCATACCCTGGTTTATGAATATAAAATTACCCATCACGAAGCTTGCAATGGTCTGGATTACGAAAGCGATGATCATAGTAACACTCATGGCAGCCATTATATTATTAGGGTCTGCATTTTCCAGATCAGGACCGGCGCTTACAAGTCCAAACAGCATATTTATAATCATACCTGCAAATCCCAGTATCATTTGTATAATATAAAGAATGATATAAAAAATAGCCGTGCTTCCGGAAGTAGCCCAAAAGCTTCGTCTAACCGAAGTGTGTCCTGCTTCCATAGAACCGAAAAAGCTATTATCTGTACTTATGTATTCGTAGAAGGACTGATACATCCAGCAGGTAAACGCTGCAATAAGTATAACGGCTACCGGGAAGCCAATGATTATTATCGCAAGGAAAAAAGAGACGATGCATATCAGTGCCAGTAAAGGCAAAAATGTAACCAGTGAGAGCAGCCCGAAAATTATAGCCTTGCCTATTCGTTTTTTTAGCGCATTTATAATTTCCCTGGTATCAGGTTTTTCGTTTTTCTCCATCAGCATCAGGTAAATTACCGGGTAGCTGTAGTTGATAATAGCAGCAACAAGTCCCAGTACTCCTGTAAGTATACCAAGAGTAACCATCAAACCGAAATTATCCGAAAATAAGTTGTCTGCAGTTCCGGTTGATCCCGTTGAAATTACACCTGAAAAGATGTTCTCAAAGAATATTTTAAAGAAAACGAAGCCAATTACTATAAGTATTAATAGTAGCGGACCGTTTATGATGAAATAATTCCTGAAGTAATTTTTACCGGCAACTTTAAAAAAGGTAAAAGTATCGTTTATGATTGCATTAAAATTCCTGACTTTATACAGTTGGAACATATTTTTTGATTTTATGGTTTACAATAAATGGATATACAAGATAATAATAGGATATGGCAGCAAGTGTGCCCAATATGATAAGCAGGTTAAGCCACAAAGGCATATCGGGTGAGTATCGGGTAACAAACCCCTCGAGTATTCCTGCGGCAATAGTAAACGGTATAGTGCTGAACCATACTTTAAGACCGTTCTTAAAACCGTTTTTAAGAGAAGCTACCCTTGAGAAGGTTTTAGGAAAAAGCAATGCTGCGCCAAACATCAGTCCGGCACCGGCTTCTACAACTATGGCAAATATTTCCATACAACCATGTATCCAGATACCTCTTACACTTTTCCAAAGCACACCATGCTCGTAAAAAAAGTATTGAAAAGAGCCCAGCATTACGGAGTTCTTAAAAAGGATATAAACTGTGCCCACACCTCCAAAAACTCCCAAAACAAAAGAAGTCGCTCCAACCCTTAGATTATTAAGCGTAATACCTATCGCACTTCCCCAGTTGCTGCCACTTTTGTACACGGCTACCGGATTGCCTTTTTCTATGTTTTCAAGCGTCATATTTACATAAGCATCTCCAACGATTAATCTTGTAAATGTTTCATCTTTACCTGCTGAAATCACACCAATAAATGTAAAAACAAAGAACAGTGCAAAAGCATAAAGCATATAACGCCTGTTTTGATAAACGATAAGAGGCACTTCGGTCTTAAAGAAGCGAACGATACGATTGGTTTCTTCGCGTTTGGTCTTGTATATCTTTTGGTAGGTTATAGAAGCAAGATGGTTAAGGTATACAACCGTTTTACTTTTAGGATAATAGGTTTGTGCAAACGATAGGTCGTTAATAAGATGTATGTAAAGGCTTGCTAATTCATCAGGATTTTTTTTAGCTTTACCAAAAATAGCCTGTTCAAATTCAAGCCATTTTTCTTTATTTTGTTTTATAAATGCAACTTCTCTCATACAAAGCTAAAATATAAAATATGTCAGAATTATCCATAACTACTACGCAAAATGTTAATATTAATTTTAATACGGCTTCGGTTGGAGAACGTATGCTGGCATATGTAATTGATTTACTTGTTATTATAGCTTATTATGTTCTTATATATTATGTTTTGGTAGAACTTGTTGGATTAGGCGATCTGATACCCAACGATCCGTGGTCTGAGCGTGCCGTTCATGGATTGATATCGTTGCCCGTGCTGTTTTATGCACTCTGGCAGGAAGCTCTCATGGAAGGACAGACGATAGGCAAGAGGATAATGAAGATTAAGGTTATAAAAATAGATGGCTATCAGGCTGGTTTTGGAGATTATCTTATCCGATGGATTTTGAGGATAGTAGAAGTAACTCCTCCGTTTAGTTTTATCGGGCTTATCAGCATGATCGTGAACAATAAAAATCAGAGGCTTGGCGATATGGCTGCCGGAACTGCTGTAATTACCCTTAAAAACAGCATTAATATTAATCATACAATACTTAAAGAGGTAAGGGATAATTATGTTCCTGTTTATCCTCTTGTTATCAAGCTTAGTGATAATGATGTCAGGATCATTAAAGAAACGTATGAAGCCAGTGTGAAGAATGCCGATTTTGTAATGATAGACAAGTTACAGGATAAGATTGAAAAGGTTACAGGCATAAAATCAGTTTCTCAGAATGCAATGGCATTTGTAGATACAGTACTTCACGATTATAACTACTATACCCGAAACATGTAATGTTTGATCTTCTCGATATATTAGGAACCATGGCCTTTGCCATATCTGGAGCCCTTACTGCTATTAATAAAAAAATGGACCCTTTTGGGGTTTTTGTTATTGCATTTGTAACTGCCGTTGGGGGTGGTACATTGCGGGACGTACTTATTGGTCATACACCCGTAGGCTGGATGCGCAATCTGGATTCTGTGTATGTAATCATAACTGGTTTTGTAGTAACACTCATATTCAGAAAAAAGCTTGACAAGTTAAGGGTTTCTCTTTTCCTTTTCGATACCATCGGGCTTGGGGTGTTTACGCTTATCGGTCTTGAACAAGGTATTGCAAGTGGCCTCCATCCCGTAATTTGCATTGCCCTTGGTACAATGACAGCCTGTTTTGGAGGTGTTATCCGTGATATTTTATGCAATGAGATACCCGTTATCTTTAGAAAAGAAATTTATGCTACTATATGTATTATAGGTGGCTGTGTTTTCTTCCTGTTACGTAAGTTAAATGTATCGGAAGACGTGCTTTATCCTGTAGTTTCCGCTGTTATTATCGCAATAAGACTAATGGCTGTAAACTATAAGTGGTCATTACCGGCTTTAGATAGAAAATAAGCTTTTATAACAGCTTTAGTAATTCCTTCATGTTCTCTTTCTCGAAAAGTATACGGCCTATTTTTATGTCGCTGCTTCCTTGCTTAAGTTGATAAGTAAATTCAGGACTTTCATTGTTCAGGTTGCAATCCAGGTGCATACATGCTATTTTACCTGATTCTATTTCTTCCATTTGAGTAAGTTGATGCAAATGGCTTGAAACAAAGAATAGTGAATTCGGAAAATTCAGCATTCCCTTTAGTGTTGAACAGCTAATCTCCAAAGCATCATCTATATTAGTGCCACGGAATAATTCATCGAAAACAGCAAATCCAGGTTTACCGCTTCCCGCTTTTGTAATTACTTTTTTAAGATTCTGTATCTCGTTCATAAAATGACTGTAACCACTCTGTAAATCATCATTAAGATTTATAAAAACATCAATATTGTTATAAAACGGAATTTTTGCTGTAGAAGCAGGGATGGCTAAGCCAATATTAGCAAGGTATACACATATACCTAAAGCTTTGAGTAATGTAGATTTTCCGGACATATTAGGTCCGGTAAGTAATATAATATTACAGTTTGTTTGCAGTGAATTCTTTACAGGTGATTTTAAAAGCGGGTGATAAAAATCGTTGACAGAAAGGTTTGCATGCCCTATTTCAGGAAAAATGAATTGATGTGCTTTTATACCCTTGGCGATAGAAATATAGGTTTCAAACCTAGTGTAAGCATCTTTAAAAGCTATTTCGAGTTTTTTACTTTTCTTTTCAGCAATTAACCCAAAGAATTCAATAACGTGTTTTATCCTGAGTTTATTTTCACGGATGAGGTTATCATAATAATTAAGTCTGTAGCTACTGAGATAATCATCCATTGAAAGCAGTTCCTTTTTATAGTTTTCAGGGAATGCTTTCGTCGGCAGGTTCTTTATGTAGGAATTCAGGCGATTAAGCAATAATACTACCTGGACAAATTTGCTACGATATTCGTGATAAAGGGTTTTGTAAAGATTTAGTTTTAGCTTTATGTTTTGTGGTAAGTAATCATTTTGGTTGAATTTTTCTATAAAATAATCCGTCTCCCTAAAATCTATCCGTGAATAGGAATAGTTTTCAAAAAGACTGATATTGGCTATAAAACCTTTAAGAATATCCTGTCGCTCTAAGGCATCTTCTAAAGTGGGTAAAGGGGTAAACAGCATTTTATTAACGCACGATTTGGTGTCTTCATTTTGAGTGTAATCAAAAAGTTTCGCTATTTCAGGAATGTTAAGGTCTTTTATTTCCATAGTTTAAAGAAATCCAAAGCACAATTTATTTCGTTACATATACCCAGTCAACTATCGGTTCAGGGAAATCGGGGTCGTTTAGTTCCAGTATGAAATAGTAGGTGCCTACAGGTACTTCGGTGCCTTCAGAACCAATTTTTGAAACATCAGCTACACCATCCCAATCGGCTGTATTGTGGTTTCCTGTCCAGATCAATGTTCCCCAACGGTTATATATGCTCAGCTTAAAGTTCAGGAATACGTTGCGCAAGCCTTCGACAAAAAAGGTGTCGTTAAGCCCATCGCCATTAGGTGTCAGGTAATTGTGGGTGATTGGTTTACATTTTTTTGTTTTCAACAGGAAAGAAGCTGTTGTGTGGCATGTTCCATTAAAAAGGCGCACGTATATGCGCGTTGGGTTTTCTTCAATCTTATAATCTGAAGTATTATATATACGGTCAAAATCCTGATCGGCATTAGGCTGAGAAAAATAGAACGTTACTTCCTCATTTGGATAGTTCTTCAGTGATTCGGCATAACCTGAAAAATCAAATGTTGCATTTCCAAAACCTGTGTCGCATACTTCTATATCATCGGGCTGTATCAATACCGGAGAAAGCGGCAGGTTTTCAGGCTGGGCAAATTCATTATTAGTTTCGTCCGTTTCAATTACAATGCCGACACCATTGCCGGTATCGTCGGCAGTAAGTTTTAATTCAAAGTCTAATGGTATTCCTAAAGGTACCGTTACTTCTATAAAACCGGGTTCACTTTCACCAATTTCCAGCGTGTTAATGGTGTGAACCACCGTAAGTAACTGACCATTGGCATAAATAGCTACAGGTGTATTTGCAGGGAGTACGTCAGTTCCGTTAAAGTTGCTTACTGTATAATGTATATGTAGTACACGCGAATTGCATTGCTTGTATACATCGTCTATAACCACCGATGCATCAGGGAAATAACAATCAATAGTGATAAGCGTAAAGGATGCGGTATCATAACAACCATTAGCATCTGTAAGCCTAACATAAATTTCTGTGTTGGTTACAGCATTATAATTAAGAGGATTAATTGCATTAGTATTGTTGTCGGCATCAGCTTGTGACAAATGGAAGGTAACCACATCTGTGGGGTTGTTTTTAAGCGACTCGGCGTATGCTGAGAAATCAAATTCTCCAATACCTGAACCGTTAAACGTTTCACAGCCTTCTATATCCTGAGGCTGTGTCAGTACAGGTGATACCCAAAGCGTAAACGGCAGTGTAAAACTATTATTGGTCTCATCGGTTTCTATAACAATACCTGTTCCGTTGCCGGTATCATCAACAACAAAAGTAAGATTGAAGTTTTGAGGAATGGAAGCAGGGATAGTTATAGTTATCGTTGCCGTAAGGCTACCGTCTATAGCTATATCTGAGGCTGTTACTGTTGTTGTGATCAGTATTCCGTTGGCGTAAATAGCTATTGGCGTATTTGCCGGTAATATATCAGAACTGTTAAAATTGTTTACGGTATAGGTTACCTGTAGTTCTTTTGAATCACATGAAGTAACAATAGTATCAATCATCACTGTTGCATCAGGGAATGTACAGTCAATGGCAATTAGATCAAACGAGGCTATGGTAGAACATCCATTCGGATCATCAAGCCTTACATATATGGTTTCGGGGTTTTGAGTAGAAAGATAGCTGTCGCTATTGTTTATCTCATCATTCGTGTCCTGAGACTGAGCGCCAATTTGAGTGTGATAAAAAGCAACAGTTTGCGTCGGGTCTGTTTTAAGTGACTCTTCGTATCCCGAGAAATCAAAAATACCCACATTCGTATTGCTGGCAGTTTCACAAACGGTTATATCTGCAGGATTTATGGGTTCTAATGCCCAAAGCGTCGTAGTGTGTATGTACGAATTATTTTGTTCGTTTATTTCAGTAACACTACCAACTCCGGTTCCGTTATCATCTACAATAAAGATGATTTGAACTTCGCCCGTTAAGCCGATAGGTAGCGGTAATAACAATGTACCGCTTTCACTGCCGTTAATAGGCAATTCATTTTGAGTGGCAAATGTTGTTATAAGGTTGCCATTCAGGTAAACAGCTACCATCGTTCCGGCAGGCAGTGGAGCAGTACTGTTATCGTTATGAACGGTATAAGTTACCTGTAAGGTTTGCGCAGCACAGTCTTTAAATTCATCATCAATGGTAACTGTAGCGTCGGGCAATTCACTGTTTAATTTGGTAACAATAGCGTTGACCATTACAAAGTCACGACCTGATGATAATTCTATTTCAGCAGTTTCATCTCCGGGAGCAATATAATCTTCGATGTTATAAATATCAAGATCCATATTGTACAGGTCAGATGAGCCAGTAACACTGTTGGTGCTATTAAAGGCATTCGTTGCAGGGTTAAGAGTATTACTAAGAACAGAATTGTTAATCGTAAGGGTTTCGCTTATAGCAAGGTTAGCATCACCTTCCCATGCCAGAAAGCCTATTTTGGCATTGTTATTATCAATTACGTTTAGGCTTGGAAGCGTAATTGAAATGGAATTAGGGACGTACTGCATCCCATCATAAACATTAAGCTGGTTTAAGGGTAGTGCAGCATTTTCGTAAACAACAATAATGGCCCAGCCTCCAAAGTTGGTTTTATTTCCGCAATATAAATCATCAATTACTACCTGTGTAAGGTCAAGTTCAGATAAGGTGTAAGTTCCGTTTCCGGTTGTTTGAACTAAAGTTGTTACATCAGCAAAAGCACCAAAATAGGGTCGTGGTATCTCGTCAAGTGTTATTGCCGTCAGCGGAAATATGCGTTCGGCGGTAAAATCGGTACCGTTTAATTTAATATCAAAATCACCGGTTCCTGAGCCGGCCCAGTATAAATAAGCCGCCGTAATTATGTCATCCGGCTGCAGATTAAGAATCGCAGATGAGGATGTATTTATTGAGCATTCTCCAACAGCCGTTAAATTATTCTCTGCAGTGTTAAGTGTGTTTCCTACAAAAGTAAAGTCATACCTCCCGTTGAATTGCTCATAAAGAGTTATATCAACCTGGCTGAATCCTGAAGTTATAGCGAAAAATGTAAAAAATAATAGTAGTCTTATTTTCACAGCGTTAATTTTTTTTAAAAATAACAATTATTTGCTAACTCTCAATTTTTTAAGCTAAAACAACATTTTTGAAAATTAACGTTTACTAAAGGTTGAAGGCATTTGCCAAATAAATGTTTATTTTTACCCAATAGAATAAATGTATACCTGCAATTTACATGTACAGCATCCGGCGATATGCCTTAAATGATTTTGATAATTGGAATGACTTTGTTTCTAAGTCAAAGAATGGAACATTTCTATTCCATCGAGATTTTATGGAATATCATAGCGATAGGTTTGAAGATTTTTCACTGCTTGTCTTTGATGAAAATGAACTTATTGCAGTCCTCCCGGCTAATAAAAAAAAGAATACTGTTTATTCTCATGGCGGATTGACCTATGGCGGACTAGTCTTTTCTGAAAAACTCAAACTTCCTGAGGTAATCATGTCATTTAAGGCCATTCTTGAGTTTTTAAACCAAAACGGGTTTGAGAAACTTATTATTAAACAAACACCTTCTATCTATCATAAATATCCTTCTGAAGAGTTGAGCTATGCCCTTTTTTTGGCAAAAGCCTGCCTTATTCGTAGGGATAGCCTCGCTGTAATAGATATGCAACAAAGGTTGCCGTTTTCCAAGTTAAGGAAGCGTACGGTCAATAAGGGTAAAAAGAATGGATATAGTATTGTAGAAGAGGCTGATTTTGAAAGTTTTTGGGATAAAGTACTTATTCCTAATCTAAAAAAGAAACATGATGCTGATCCGGTGCATACTGCAAAGGAAATAAAGCTGCTTCAGCAAAAGTTTCCTCATAATATCAAACAATTTAATGTATATCACAATGATGACGTTGTGGCAGGAACTACTGTTTTTGTAACTGATACAGTTGCGCATATGCAGTATATTTCGGGTATTAATGAGTATAACGACTCCGGGGCTCTTGACTTTTTATATGATCACCTTATTAACGATGTTTTTGCTGAAAAGCATTTTTTTGATTTTGGTATATCGAATGAGGAGCAGGGGAGAAAACTGAATAGCGGACTGATGTTTTGGAAAGAAGGATTTGGGGCGCGTACAATTGTTCAGGATTTTTATGAAGTAGAAACTGCTAACTTCAGTTTACTGGATTCAGCTCTTATGTAATAGATATTATTTGAAAAATCTTTCTGAAATATTAAAAAAGCCCATTGTAAAAGTCTCGTCGCTAAATGCCGTTAGCGTTGTAGTGCGCATTCTTGGAGGTTTATTTGTCGCAAAAGCAATTGCGGCCTATGTGGGTGCTGCCGGGCTTGCTGTTGTTGAGAACATGCGTAAGTTCTTGACTCCTGTGGAGTCATTTGCCACTTTGGGAATGCAAAATGGTATTATTAAATATGTTGCCGAAAATGAAAAAGATGAAAAGAAACTTTATTCGGTACTATCCACTGTTTTTCTGAGCATTTTTGGAATAGTTTTGCTTTTTACAGCTCTTTTACTTGTATTTTCGGGTTATTGCAGCGAGTGGATTTTTAGAGATTCGGATCAATATGCGTGGGTATTTAAGGTGTTGGCCTTCTCTTTACCCTGGTATGCAGGAAGCCTCATATTTATAGCCATATTAAATGGTTTTGGGGATTATAAGAAAGTGATACGTCTAAATATTAGTGGTAACATAATTGGCGTCATACTTTCTATCTATTTGATGTGGAAGTTTCATACAGATGGCGCATTGTTAGGACTTATCCTGTTTCAGGCGGTTTATTTTCTTTTTACATTTTATACTATATGGCAGCGTTTTAACGGATTTCCTTTTTTAAGCTTTAAATATTTTGATACGACAATTTTAAAAGGCTTGTTGTCGTATAGTTTTATGAGTTTGTTTTCGGCAATTTTGTTACCGATAGTTATTATTTCTATCAACAACAAACTAATTGATAATTTTAGTTTTGAAACTGCAGGGCAGTGGTCGGCAATGAACAGGTTGTCTGGTTTTTATATGATGTTTGCCAATACCATGCTAACAGTTTATTTTTTGCCGAAATTATCTGTTGCTAACGGTATTAATGAAACTAAACAGGTTTTTAGCAGTTACTACAAAAGCATACTGCCATTGTTTGCTATCGGTTTATCGGGACTCTATTTTTTAAGAGAGTTTGTAGTACTCTTTATTTTTAAGGAAGAATTTCTACCTATGACAGAACTGTTCTTCTGGCAACTTCTGGGTGATTTTTTTAAAGTAGGTTCATTAATATTAGGATATCAGTTCTTTGCTAAAAAGCTTACGAAAGCATTTGTTATTACAGAAGTTGTTTCTTCATTAATTTTGCTGTCATCTAGTATTTTCTTTATGGCAGAATATGGAGCAAAAGGAGCCGTAATGGGGCATGCATTTACCTACTTTATCTATTGGATTGTATTAGCAGTATACTTTAGGAAGGAATTGATTTCAATAACTTGATTGTAAGAATATATCTAATCTTATTTATAGGGTAGTTTTGTCGGATATATTTGTTTTTTGTCGGATTAATCTTTCTTGTTTGTTTCTTTTGAATACTTTTAAGGTCTAACTTTAAAAGTACTTTTTTATGAAAAAAATTATTTTGCCAGTTTTACTTTTGGCAGGAATGACAACAGTAAATGCACAAAACATTTACGATTCTAATGGTAGTTTAACTTCTAACAGAACCCTTACCTTAGGAAGCTATAGTTTAGCATTTAAGCCAACTTCTACGACTAATGGTTTGTTTTTGGCTTCATCTGGCAATGTGGGTATTAATACTACTACACCTGTGCAGAAATTAGATGTAAATGGCAATGTTCAGGCTGTTCAGGGGTATTTTACAAATGCTGTCGGAAATGCAGATCCAAATATTGCAACTACTTTTATAGACAATGCAGATAGGGTAAACAAATCACTGGTATTAAACGCAGGATATAAATGTTCTCCTGTTTCAAATGCGAGGACATTTATTTATATGGATATGCCAAAATCACAATTTGATACTGCTCCTACAATATGGTTTGCCCTTACCAATCGTAATGATATGACAAGGTTTAGGTTTTATGCTCCTCAGGATGGTAAATCAGCTTTTTCACTTTATGATAAAAGTCAGACCGTAAATTTTACTTTTGTTGAGGATAGTAATAATAATAATCATTTTGCAATGCCAAAGGAGAACTCATATGTGACCATTGGCTCAAGTAATTATGGTGATCCGGCAACAGGAGAGTTATTTAAATTATCCGTTAATGGTAATGTAAGAGCTGACAGGATTAAAGTATATAACACCTGGGCAGATTATGTTTTCGAAGACTCTTATAAATTACCAACACTTGAGGAAGTCGAAAAACATATCAAAGAAAAAGGACACCTTATTGATATACCTTCAGCGAAAGAAGTTGAGGTAAAAGGTATAGACTTAGGGGATATGAACAGACTCTTAATGCAAAAAGTTGAAGAGTTAACGCTTTATATGATCGAACAAAATAAAGTGAATGAAAAACAAGCTCAGGTAATTGAACTCCTTGAAAAGAAAATTGAGCGTTTAGAAAAAGGAAACTAAATATAAGTTGATAAATAGAAATATGAAAAACTTATATTCAATGGTATTCCTACTTATTTGTGGGTTTACGGGTTTAGCGCAAAGCAGAAACAATCACTGGCTTTTGGGTTTAACGGACGTTAATTTTTCTAGCAATCCTCCAGCCGCTACTGTAGTTTCTCAAGGATCTGCTGCAAAATATGGAATAGCTACTATAAGCGACAGCAATGGTGCTTTGCTGTTTTACACAGATGGTATTACTGTGTGGAATAAAAACCATCAGATTATGCAAAATGGAGATATGATAGATGTTGATACTAATATTTTGTCAAAATCCTTACAAAAAGTAATAATTGTACCTCATCCGGGAAATTCTAATAGATATTATATAATTAGGGATAAAATGCAAAATACAGCAGGCACTGGAGGAAATGGAAGTTCTTGGGGATATTATGTTTACTCTATAGTGGATTTTAGCTCCAATAGTCTAGGTCAGATTGTTCCTACAAATCAAGAGCCAGGGAGTACAGGTGTAGAAAATTTGTACACCTCAGTTCTTATGGATGCTCATAGTGGTTATTATAGTCCGTTGACATTTACCGCTGATACGACTGGGAGTAATTACTGGGTAATTATACAGCGTCACCATAGTTTATATAGTTTTAAAATAGATTCTCAAGGCCTAAATACCGTACCAGTAGAGAGTACATTTCTTCCTGGTCAGATTTATAATTTAAATGCAAACAATAATGGAAGTTTCATACAAAGAAGTATGTTTAGAGTTTTGCCAATTTTAGGAACATCTAAATTATACGGTCTCGAATCGTCTTTCGAAGACTCAGGAGATACTGATCCAGGAAACCATTTATCTCATTTCTATAGTGTTGATTTTGATATGGCTACGGGTCATTTTTCGAATTACCAGAATATTTTACTTGAGTACAATGGTGGAATATCGTATAATTTCGAGTTATCTCCTGATTTAACGAAAGCCTATTTTGTGGCTTATCGACCAGTTAATATGCCATCAGGAAATGATGGACAGGTTATGGTTAAAGATTTATCGAATTTAAATACACCTTCAAGGGTGCTTTATGAGTTTGCCAGTTCTACAACAGCTTCTGCTAAATTTTATAGTATCCAGAAAGACAAATATGGTAATATGTTAGTAAGTGGAAAATCCACGGATTTGAACAGGAATAAGTACTTACACATAATAAATAATCCTAATTCTTTTTCTGGCTCATCTGTTAAGATTAATAATTTGTATTTGAACGGAAATACGATAGGAGAGTTACCACAATTGTTTCCAAAAGTAGAGTGCATTGAATCATTATATTTGAACACTACTGAAACGACAAACAAAACATATAAAGTGTCGAATATTATCAGTACTAATACAAACTATGCAGTAAATAATGGTGTTACGGTTGCATTAAAAGCTGAAAATGCAATTTTTCTTGAACCTAATACAGATATAAAGGATGGAGCTATTTTATATGCTGAAATTGAGGTATGCTCTAACAGTTCAACTGATAGGGTAAATATGTACTCAGAAGATGATTCGTCATCTGAAATGATGTTAGATAATTCTTTTATAATGTATCCTAATCCAACGGATGATATAACAACATTTGTTTTATCTGATGATGTTATAGAAAATATATCGGTGTTTTCTTTAGATGGGCGCCAGATATTCACTAAAAATATACAGCAAAAAGAATTTGAATTAGATGTCAAAGATTATCCTAAAGGTATTTATATTGTAAATATTGAGACAGTTAAGGGTGAAAATTTAACGAAAAAATTAATAAAGAATTAAACATAAAATCCGGGCATTGCCCGGTTTTTTTTATCTATTCCACTTCTCTAAATACTTTTGAGCTACCTTAATGTGCTCGTGTTCCTTTTCAATAAAAGCTCTTGCCCGTTTGCTTATAGCAATAATCTCCTCAGGGTTTTCAATAAGATAAGATAGGTCATTTACCAGCGCATTTACGTCGGGCAATGCATTAATAGCCACTCTTTCGGTTAGGTTATAATGTTGCATGAATTCTTTTTCAGCACCGGTAAATACTACTTTACCCTGTGCCATGGCTTCGAGTGCATTATATCCCTGATCGTATGAAAACGCCTGATCGAGCAGGATATGGCATTTATTGTATAAAGTAACGTAAGTACTATAAGGTACAGATCGGGTCGTGATTATTTCTACTCTGTCGTTATACTTTTCTGAAATGACCTCCAGTGCTTTTTCAAAAAGATAGTTTCCTTTTTTGTAGTAGTTTACATTGTTGATTCCATGAAAAATTACAATTTTTGATGTTACGGGTGAAGCCACATCAATTACCTGAAGTTTTTCGGTATTTATGGGATAAGGAATAAGTCCTGCAAATTTAGGATGCCCCTCTAAAGGTATTGAATAGTCCATATCACCGGCTATTACGGCCTGAATATTCTGAAAGACAAAGTCATGTAGTTTTTTAAATGATTTTGTAGCATAAAATAAGGTGTATTGACAGTGCCTGGCATCCGGATAGGTTTCACACGGAGTTAGTACTGAATACCTGAACTTCCCTTCGAGCATATAGTTTACACAGATATAATCATCTCCCGAGGATGACAGAAACGTCTTTTTATTATTTTTGAAAATGTATTTCAGTATCTTAGCTTCAAGATACAACGTACTGGGCAGGGGATATTCGTTTATAAGCTGTACAACATCAAAACCTTTAAATTGCTTTCGTTTCCGATAAAAACGGAAAGCTATTTCCAAGTGAGCAATGTCCAGTTTTAAAATCCTGAAAATACCCTGACGGATTTTATTCAGAATATAGTTGTCTTTGAAAATAGTTGAGTAAAGGAAAATATCGGCAGGATAATTTTTGAAGTCATTGTCGCTTACTAAAGTAACTTCATGTCCCAATTTTACTAATCCTTCCTTGAGGGAATTATGGAACCTGCTGTATTCCCCTAAAAGCAATATTTTCATAAGAATTATTTATATTTGACGAAAGTAACAAATATAGTTCATGCAGCAAATGTCGAAAAAAAAAATCTGCCTTGTAGGAGATTCATTATCAGTTGGAGGTGCAGAACGTGTTATGGCCGATCTTTCAAATTACTTCTTTTCTAAAGGTATTGAAATTCATGTTGTTATTGTTCAGGATAAAATTACATATTCATACTCCGGCGAGTTGCTGAATCTGGGTTTATATAAAAAGAGAGGTGTAATTAATAAAATAGACCGTCTTTTAAGGCTTAAAAATTATTTAGAAAAACATGATTTTGACTATGTAATTGATTTCAGATTTAAGAATCATTATCTTCAGGAATTGATTACAAATGAATTGGTTAATACTAATAAAAAGGTCGTTTTTACGATTCATAGTTCAATTTTAAAATATTACATCCCTGAAAACAGTATCCTTGCGAAACTGCTTTTTAGAAAGGCCTATGGCATAGTAACGGTATCTGACAGGATCAAGCAGAAGGTGGCTGGTCTTGGATTGTCGGATAATCTGGAATGTATTTATAATCCGGTAATAATTGATCGGATAAGATTAAAGATGGATGCTGATAACGCACCTGAATATAAATATGTTCTGGCTGCCGGAAGCATGAATCACCAAACTAAGCAATTTGATAAACTAATAAATACTTATGCTCTTTCTGATCTGCCGGCTAAAGGTATAAAACTGGTTATTTTAGGTGAAGGGAAATTAAAAAGTAGTTATGTTGAGCAGGTAAATGAAATGAAGCTGGATGATATGATTATTTTTCCCGGATTTAAGTCAAATCCTTTTGTGTTTATGAAACACGCTATGTTTTTCATATTGAGCAGTAAAAAAGAAGGTTTAGGAATGGTGCTTATTGAATCTCTTGCCTGTGGTACGCCGGTAATTTCTTTTGATTGTGATGCCGGTCCTTCAGAAATTATACAGCATAGAGTTAATGGGCTTTTAATCAAAGATCAGGATTTTGATGAATTACGTAATGGGATGAATACTATGGTGGAAGATGAAGAATTGTACATTTCATGTAAACAAAATGCATTAATTAGTATTGATAAATTTTCTATTGAAAGTATAGGACATAATTGGCTTGAATTCCTTAAAATTGAAGAGAAATAAACTCCATGGAAATACAACTGGTTGAGATACCTAAAATAGTAAATGCACAAGGTAATATTGGCGTTATAGAAAAAGATGTTATACCTTTTGATATCAAACGAGTGTATTATTTATATGATGTGCCAAGCTCTGCAAAAAGGGGGGGGCACGCCCATAAAAATCTACAGCAGTTATTAGTCCCATTGTCGGGCAGCTTTGATGTTATTTTAAAAAATGGCACTGATGAAATAACTATAACACTTAATAAACCAGATAAAGGTTTACTTATAAATAATCATATCTGGCGTGAACTCAATAATTTCTCATCAGGAGCCGTGTGTATGGTATTAGCATCCGGAATATACGATGAAGATGATTACATAAGAAATTACAAGGATTATCTTAAATATATTAAAGATAAAAAATGATTTTAAAAAAAGATACTTCTGTTGTTTCCTGGGGAGATTTTCTTGATGTTTATCATAAAATCCGTCAAAAAGGAATGTCTTATTTGTTTTCAAAGCTTCATCTGTCGCATTCTGCGAGAGTTTCATCCAAATGGGATTTGCATACCGCATCTTCAGATTTTTGGGAAGTTCCTGAAATTGTTATGGATTGGAATAAATCGATAAGCGGTGATGAAAATAAAGAGTATGAGGATTATGTTGCTGAAAAGTATTTTAAAGGAAAGACAGGTCTTAAAATACTTTCTGTAGGTTGTGGTGATGGCAGTCATGAAAGGAAATTTGCTGTTTATCCAGCAGTAGAAAAGGTTGTTGGAATAGATATTGCCGAAATGCGGGTTAAACGAGCCAGAGAAATGGCGCAGGAACTTAAACTCCCAATTGAATATATTGCAGGTGATTTTTTTAAACAGGATTTTGAAAAGGAGTCTTTTGACGTAATACTGTTTAGTTCTAGCCTCCATCATTTCAGTAATATATCTACTTTTCTTCAAAATTACATTAAGCCCTTGTTAAAAAATGGAGGCTTGTTGGTAGTGTATGAATTTAGTGGTCCAAATAGATTGCAATGGAGAAATTCTCAGTTAAAAGAAGCGAACAGGATTTTACAGACTTTGCCAAATAAATTTAAGACTCTTTATGATGGTAAGACATTAAAGAAAAAAGTATATCGCCCTGGTTTATTAAGGATGTTACTTGTAGATCCTTCTGAAGCGCCTGATTCTGAAAATCTTGTGAAAGGTATACATGATAATTTTACAGTTCTTGAAGAAGCAAAATTGGGTTGGAATATTCTTCATAGTCTTTTAAAAGGTATTGCTCATAATTTTGTTTCTGACGATGTTGAAACAAAGAAGGTTGTTTATTCATTAATAGAACAAGAGAAAAAATTTATGCAGATTACCAAAGAAAATGATGCTATATTTGGAGTATACCGAAAAGATTAAAGAGTGATTTTTGATATTAATTATTTTCTTTGCCTTAAGGTAAGGGGTTAATAAGTAGTAGGGTTTATACCTTTCTTTATTAATTTCGATTTTATCATTTTTATTAGTTTGAGAGCAAATACAGGTGCATATAATAAAATCTGTTGCTTGTAATTAAGGTTAGCCAGATGAATGGCTTTAACCATTTTTTTATAAGTAGCCATGTCGCCGGCAAGTTTATACCTTTTGGCCATAGTATATCTATGGAAATCGAGGTATTTTTTTAGTTCCTTATTTCCGGGATTAGCTTTTTCGTAATAATCATGATCTACTATTGTTTTTCCGGAAAGGGATGAGTGCATGATTTGATTTTCTGAATACATGGTATACTCTACCAATGGTTTATTGCAATATGCCATACGATACTTCAGATGGGCTCTGATGTTAAAATCTACATCTTCCCCCATGCTGATTTTTTCATCATATAAGCCTATTTTTTCAAAAGTACTTTTTTTGACGCATAAACCTGAAGGGCAATAAATAGTCTTATTTAAGTTGCGAAGAAAAAAATTATCTACTATGCCGGACCCGATTGAAAAGGATGGAATAACGCCAACATTAGAAGGGTAAATTTCTTCATATTTTGTAGCAAATAAATCCGCTTCAGGATAATTTACTATCAGATTGTGTATTTCTTTTAAAAAAGCGGGTTTCCATATATCGTCGGCATCAAGAAAGGCAACATATTCGGCATGTGCATTTTTAATACCGGTATTACGTGAGGCAGAAAGGCCACTATTCTTTTCATGGTTTATAATACGGATTCTGCTGTCCTTAACAGTTGCTGCAACTTTAAGGCTTTCATCAGTAGAAACATCATTGATTATTACAACTTCAAAATCGGTAAAAGTTTGCGATAATACACTTTGCAGTGTAGCAGTGATATAGTTTTGTTTGTTGTAAAGAGGTATGACTACAGAAAAAAATGGCATAGCGATTATTTGATAGCACAAATATAACCAAGCCGGTAGATATCAAGGCAAAAAAGACTAGGGTCTTTTTTAAAGATCATTTTTTTCAGAAAAGGTCCTGTTAGTTTAAAGCCTATACTCACTAAACCTGTTAGGCTGTATTTTTTTAGTTTTTTGTAATGCCTCAGTAAGCCATTAACCTTTTCTATTCCCTGTTCATTCTCAAGAAACTTTTTTCTGCTTACAACAGATTCAAGACACTTTTTAAAGAAAACTTCATTGGCTTCAAGTCCTAAATGATAGATAGGGTTATCAATATGATTAACCTTTACATTGTTGGTATACAATTTATAGGCAAAGAATATATCCATACCATACAAATTTAGAGCGTCGGAATAGTTGTTTTCAAGGAAAATACGTTTTTTAATAAGTATGTTTCCGGAAAATATAAAACCATAAGGATTAAGATTGCGAATGGAAGCAGACCTTTCTTCCCTTTCTTTCCCATATTTGTAGCGTAAGATGTTTTTTCTTTCAGGTTTAGTTTTTTCGTAGGCATACCCTCCCAGAACAACCTGAAAATCTTTTTGCATTTCGAAAATGTACCTGGCGATAAAATCATTACTGACAGGTATTACATCGGCATCCAGAAATAAGATGTTTTCATACAGAGCAGTCTCTGCAAGTTTTTTTCGGGTAAGAGTACGCCCGAGGTTTTTCTCATTTTTCAGATAGGTTACATTTTCTAATGTGGTTTCAGAAGAAAAAACATTTGCAGAGGCATCATCCAGAACAATTATCTCAAAGGCTATATTTTCAAGTACAGCCATATCATGCAAATCCTTTACAAGCGGACTAACATTGTAATTGTATGTAGGGATGAGGATTGAAAGCATTAAACCGTTCTTTGTACCACTTCAAACAGTGTTCCGTTTTCGCATTTAAGCGTTTTGCTTGGAAACTTCATCAATAGTGCATAATCATGTGTAGCCATAATGATAGTTTTACCATTCTGGTTGATCTCACGAAGCAGTTGCATTACTTCCACACTGGTTTGAGGGTCAAGATTTCCGGTAGGCTCATCGGCAAGAATAACTTCAGGGTCATTTAAGAGCGCACGTGCTACAGCGATCCTTTGCTGTTCACCTCCTGATATTTGGTGCGGCATTTTGTGAGCTGCAGCTTTTAGTCCTACTTTATCAAGAACCTCGTTGATTTTTACATCCATTTCCTGTTTTTCGCTCCAGCCTGTTGCTTTCAGCACGAATAAAAGGTTTTCATAAACTGTTCTGTCCGGTAGCAGTTTAAAATCCTGAAAAACAACACCAATCTTCCTTCTCAGGTAAGGAATATCCCTTTCGCGAAGTGTCTTCAAATCATAATCTACAAAAGTTCCTTCACCATCTTTTAGCTTAAGATCGGCATATAGCGTTTTCATAAGGCTACTTTTTCCTGATCCTGTTTTGCCTATTATATACAGAAATTCGCCATGGTTTACTTCAAGGTTTATATCTGTTAAAACGGCATTGTTATCCTGGTAAATGGTAACGTCCTGTAAAGACAATACGGGTTGAGACATAGTTATTGATGTTTGTTTTGGTAAAAGTAATAAGATAACGCGGCTATTCAAAATTTTATTTCAGAAGGAAAGATAGGGGATTCAGTTTTTCAGTGACTTTTACGGTATGAGTTTCCCTCTCCCTTGGAGAGGGGTTAGGGGTGAGGCTAAAAAGGGTTAAAGTTGGGTTAAAATTACGGGTTATTCATACTCATAATAAGCAGGTTTAATGGAGTTGAGGTCTTTTTTAAGGAGTAATACTGTATACTAAAACTAAAATATCATCCGTTAAAATAAATAAGAATTGATATATTTGGCTTACCTAAAAAAACATAACACACATGCATAAACCAAACAGGCTATTCCTATATACTTTACCCTTTTGGGGTTTAAGCCTTTCGGCACAGCAATCATCAATTTATACTAATGAACTCAGAGATTTTGACAGGGCTGTAACGCTTTATAATGATAAGCAGTATCAGGCGGCTCAGATTCTTTTCGAAAAAACAAAGACTGAGAATAGAGAAATGGAGGTACAGGCTGACTGTGCTTACTATATTGCTAATTGCGCTATTAGGCTTGATCAGATGAATGCCGATGAGCTAATGGAAAACTTTGTAGAAGATTATCCAACAAGCACAAAGCAAAACCAGGCTTACGTTGAGGTTGCCGGTTACTATTTTGGGCAGGGTAAATACCCTCAGGCGCTGGAATGGTATGACAAAGTGGATGAAAGTAACATGAGTGTTACGGACAGGGACAGGTATAACTTCCAAAAAGGTTACAGTTATTTTAGTGCCGGAGATAAGAAACAGGCTGATAAGTACCTGAATAAGGTTATTAACTCTAAAGAATACGGTTCTCAGGCTAAGTATTACCTTGGCTTTATGTCATACGAAAGTGATGACTACAAAAAAGCGAATCAGCTTTTTGAGCAGGTAGAGGATAAGGACAAGTACAAAGAAAAGATGTCCTATTTCCAGGCGGATATGAACTTTAAGCTGGGTAACTTCCAAAAAGCGATTGATTTAGGTGTGCCACAGTTGCCAAAGTCAGATGCTAATGAAAAGTCTGAACTTAACAAGATAATAGGGGAGAGTTATTTTAACCTTGGTAAATATGACAAGGCGATACCTTACCTTAAAGAATACCATGGTAAAAAAGGCAAGTGGAATAATACCGATTTCTACCAATTAGGATATGCCTATTACAAACAAGGTGATTATGAAAATGCCATTACCCAGTTCAATAAGATAATTGAAGGTAATGACTTTGTGGCCCAAAATGCATATTATCACCTAGGGGAAAGCTACCTGAAAACAGGAAAGAAACAACAGGCACTGAATGCTTTTAAAAATGCTTCTGAAATGGAGTATGATGTGAAGATTCAGGAGGATGCATATCTTAATTATGCTAAGTTAAGCTATGAGATTGGTAACCCTTACCAGAGCGTGCCTGAAGTATTGGGTTCGTTCCTGCAAAAATATCCTGCAACCCCTTTTAAACAGGAGGTGCAGACGCTGCTTATCAACTCGTATATCACGTCTAAAAACTATAAGGAGGCACTTGCTTTACTTGAAAAGGATAAATCGGCAGTTAACAAGCCCGCTTATCAGAAAGTGACTTTCTATCGTGGACTTGAGCTGTTTACCGATGGTAATTACCAGGAGGCAATGGCAATGTTTAAAAAATCGATAGCCGAGCCGCGTGACGCTAAGATTACTGCCCGTGCAACCTACTGGAAAGCTGAAACAGAGTATGTTCTTGATGGTTTTAATGAGGCATTGATAAGCTATAAGCAATTTGGTGGAAGTGCTGAGGCTAAAAATACGCCGGAATATAAAAACTATAATTACAACCTTGCTTATACCTATTTCAAACTGAAAGAGTATGAGAATGCTGCTAAGTATTTTCAGGAGTATGTATCTTCTGCTGCAGCTAAAGGTGATGCTGTAAGGCTTAATGACGCCTACCTGCGTTTAGGTGACAGTAACTTCGTAACGGCTAAATACTGGCCGGCAATGGAGGCTTACAACAAAGCCATCGAGATGAAGGGTATTGATGCTGATTATGCTTTCTTCCAGAAGGGAATAAGTTATGGATTCGTAGCAAGGAATGAGAAGAAAATTGAAGACCTGACTAAATTCGTGTCGACATACCCTAAATCAAAATATGCAGATGATGCATTGTATGAAATAGGAAATACTTATGTTACAGAAAAACAGACTGAAAAAGCAATTGCAGCTTATGACAGGCTTATAAACGAATACAAAGGTAGTTCTTACACTGCGAAAGCAATTATGCGTCAGGCGCTTATTTATTATAATGCGGAGAAAGACGAACAGGCATTGGTTAAATTCAAAAAAGTAGTTGCCGAGTTTCCTAATACTCCTGAAGCTATGGAGGCTGTATCAACAGCACGCAACATTTATGTAGACAATGGCCGTACCGACGAATATGCTGCCTGGGTTAAAACGCTGGGCTTTGTTGATGTGAGCGATGCCGATTTGGATAATACAGCTTTTGAAGCGGCTGAGAAACAATATTTGCAGAATAATACGAAACAGGCAATCTCTACCCTGAGTAGTTATGTGGCTAAGTTCCCTAACGGAATTTCTGCCCTTAAAGCTAACTTCTATTTGGCACAATCCTATTATGCTGATGGTCTTGAAACAAATTCAATTCCGCACTATGAGTTTGTAATCTCTAAATCAAGAAGCGAATTTACAGAACAGGCTCTGGCAAGGTTGTCACAGATTCATCTGAAGAAGAATGATTGTGCTAAAGCGGTTCCTGTACTTAAGCGACTTGAAACTGAGGCAGATTTTCCTCAGAACGTAACCTTTGCGCAGTCTAATCTGATGAAATGTTATTATGATCAGCAGGATTATGCTAATGCAGTTGTATATGCTGATAAAGTATTGGCTAATAACAAGACCGAAGACAGGGTTAAGAGTGATGCCCAAATTATAGTGGCACGTTCGGCAATTAAAACTAACAATGAAACCAAAGCAAGGGAGGCTTATGCTAAGCTTCAGGCTATCGCTAAAGGTGAGCTTGCTGCTGAAGCATTATACTACGACGCTTACTTTAAGAACAAAGATGGAAAATATGAAGCTTCTAACACCGCGGTGCAAAAGCTTTCTAAAGATTATTCAGGCTACAAATATTTTGGTGCCAAAGGCCTTGTTGTAATGGCTAAAAACTTTTATGGACTTAAGGATAGTTTCCAGGCAACATATATACTGGAAAGTGTTATCAAGAATTTTGCTTCTTATGCCGATGTGGTGGCAGAAGCGCAAAAAGAACTTGATGCCATTAAAGCCGAAGAAGCTAAACGTAATTCATCTATCCAAAATTAATTTATAGCCATGAAGATCAGATTTCAATATATAGCCATAATAGCAGCATTTGTCTCGGTAAGTGGGGCATACGCACAAAAGAAAGACGAAAATATAGGTACAGAGGTGGTGAATGTGGTTAAGCCATATACACCAACCATATCTGATGCGTTTAAAGTAAAGGAAACACCTGTAATTGAAGACGAGGATAATACTCAAAAAGAGACTATTGAGTATAACATATTTTCATTTCCTGTAGCTTCTACATTTACACCTTCTAAAGGTAAGGCGGCAGGTGTAGACAGGCCTCAGAAAGAGAAACTGTATAGTAACTACGCTACTCTGGGTGTAGGTAATTACGGAACTATTAATGCTGAACTTTTTGTTACTGAAAATCTAAATCGTAATGAGTATGTGGGAGGGATGCTTCGCCATTTGTCTTCACAGGGCGGTATAGAAGAGGTAAAGGTTGATGATAAGTATTATAATACATCGCTGGATTTGACATATGGTAACCGACAAAAAGATTTTAGCTGGAATACCGATTTAGGTTTCCAGAATCAGGTGTATAACTGGTATGGTTTGCCTACTGAATATGTGAGTTTTGATGATTTGGGTGTAAATATCAATGGGATTGACCCAAAGCAAACTTATAATTCGTTTTACATAGGTGGAAGGATAGCTGCTGAGGATAGTTTCTTCAGGGATGCATCAATGCAATACAAGCGTTTTTGGGATGCGTATGGATCGGCAGAGAATCGTTTCTTTGTTAAGCCTTCACTTGATATTGATGTGATGGATGAAAAGATTAAAGTTGATTTCGTTGCCGATTACGTAGGAGGTACACTTGCCGATGATACGGAATTCCCAATTGATTACTCACATTTTAATTTAGGTATACAGCCAAGTATCATATATCAAAAAGATGATTTTTCAGCTCAGTTGGGTGCCGGAATATTCTATAGTATGGGTAAGATTGCCGATGATAAAGAAAATAAGTTCTATATCTATCCGCAGGCAAAAGTATCATATAAAGTTGTTGGAGATCTTATGGTGGCTTATGCCGGTGCTGAAGGAGCTCTTAAGCAAAATTCTTATGCCGATTTTGTGAGCCAGAATCCATTTATCTCACCAATGCAGATAGTAACACCAACAAACCAGCAGTATGATGTCTATGTTGGATTGAAAGGTAAACTGGCTAATGCTGTATCGTACAACATACGTGGTTCTTATATGAATGAAGATGATAAATCATTGTTCTTAAATTTCAATCCGGGCGTGCTTCCGGGACCGGGAGCCGATCTTCAGGGATTTCAATACGGAAACTCATTCAGTGTAGTCTATGATCAGGTACAAACGATTAGCTTTTTCGGAGAGCTTAAAGCTGATTTCTCTAAAAGTGTAAATTTCGGAATTAATGGAACGTTCAGTAGCTACTCTATGGATACACAGGCTGAAGCCTGGAACCTTCCGCAAATTAAGGTAGGTTCAACTCTTGATGTTGATATTACGGAGAAATGGTATGCAGGGCTTAATCTGTTCTTTGTAGGAGACAGGAAAGATCTTGTATTGCCGGGCAATACTTTCGCTGATACAGGAATGGATTATGATACAGAAGTAGTAACGCTGAAAAGCTATTTTGACCTTAACGCACATGTAGGGTACAAATACAGTGAACGCCTTACAGGCTTTATAAAGCTTAATAACATTGCTAATCAGGATTACCAAAGATGGGTAAACTATCCGGTACAGGGATTCCAGGTTCTTGCAGGGGCATCTTATAAATTTGACTTCTAAAAATCATATAAAAACTTAAAATTGAAAGATTTAAAGATTGGGTATTCTCAATTTTTAAATCTTTCATTCATTTAATCCTTAATCAAATTGACAACTCTTAAACATAAAGTACTTAACTACTATAAACAACAAACAGAAGACCGTATTGATGCCTTTCGTGATATGATAGCCGAACTTACTATCGATTCCGCTAATGATGCAAAAGGTTCGGCGGGGGATAAGCATGAAACAGCTTTATCTATGATGCATCTGGAGCAGGAAAAGCTTAACTATAAGTTGGGTGAATTTATTACTCAGAAAGGAATATTAGATAAGATAAATCCTGATGCCAAAACTACGAAGGTAGCAGTTGGCAGTCTTGTAAAGGCTAATGCAATGTATCTTTTTGTTAGTGCAGCATTGCCAAAGATCACTGTTGAGGGTATTAATATAATTGCGTTATCTCCTCAATCTCCATTAGGTACAAAACTTATAGGGATGGAAAAAGGATTTGAATTTGAGATAAGCGGAACAAAATATTTGATAGAAGAAATTCACTAATAAAAAAACCGATGTCAAAGCATCGGTTTTTTTATGATTTGTAACCTCTTTCTGAACAAAACTCTTCACTTGCTAATATATTTATGTGTTAAGTGTGTTTTATGTTTGAATATGTAAGCTTTATTCTGTTTTGTATTTTATAATTTAAACTAAAAGTTCAATTTTGTCTTGCTGATAAGAACTTAAAGCAGGGCTTTCAGTAAAAATTATAAAACAGTAGAGCTTATGTGTGGAATTTTAGCAATTATCGGTAAAGGAAAAGACGAGCAATTAGTGAAACAGCTTTCAAAAAGGATGTCACATCGCGGTCCGGATGAGAGCGATCTTCATGTAACAGAAAATGGTCATATACTAAGTCATGAGCGTTTATCCATTATCGATCTTACTACAGGTAAACAACCTATTCAGGGAACATCAAAGGCCTGGATGGTGCACAATGGTGAGATATATAATCATCAGAAGCTGCGCGATACTGTATTAAGCCATCATGAATTCAGGACTACATCGGATTCGGAAGTCATAGTACACCTCTACGAGGAATATGGTTATGAATTTTGCGATATGCTTGATGGCATTTTTGCTTTCGTTGTTATTAATGGAGACGATTATATAGCGGGGCGTGATCCACTTGGTGTAAAACCACTGTATTATGGCCTTGATGAAAGGGGAAGAATGTATTTTTCTTCCGAAATGAAAGCTATTGCGGACCAGTGTAAAAACTTTTCAACTTTCCCGCCGGGACATTATTATACTGCCAAAACCGGATTTGTAAAATATTATAGGCCGGAATGGGAAGATGCAGCAAAGGCTACTGATGAGGTTGATTATTTTGCCATAAGGGAAACATTGACTCAGGCGGTAGAGAAAAGGTTGATGAGCGATGTGCCAATTGGGGTATTATTATCCGGAGGACTGGATTCGTCGCTAACATCTTCTATAGCTGCACGTTTAATGAAAGATTCGGGACAAAAGCTGCATTCGTTTTCAATCGGACTTGGTTCTGATGCTCCCGATGCTGTTGCGGCACGCCTTGTGGCTGAGTTTTTAGGTACAGAACACCACGAGGTGCATTTTACTATAGAGCAGGGTATTGAAATACTTGATAAGCTTATCTGGCATTTGGAAACCTATGATGTAACCTCAATAAGGGCGAGTACACCCATGTATTTTTTAAGTAAGGCAATAACCGATAAAGGAATTAAGGTTGTGCTCTCAGGTGAAGGAGCCGATGAGATTTTTGGTGGTTACCTTTATTTCAGAAATGCGCCATCAGCTACCGATTTCCAGAAGGAAACGATTGAAAGGGTACAGAAGCTGTTTACAGCCGATTTGCTGAGAGCGGATAAGTCGACTATGGCACATGGTCTTGAGGCTCGTGTTCCTTTCTTAGATAAGGCATTTTTGGAACTGGCTATAAAGATAAAACCTGAAGAAAAACAGCCTAAGACTTACGATGGAGTAGAGAAATATATTCTCAGAAAAGCATTTGATACACCTAAGACGCCTTATTTGCCAAACGAGGTGTTGTGGAGGCAGAAAGAGCAGTTTAGTGATGGAGTAGGGTATAGCTGGATCGATACGCTGATTGAATATTGTTCAGAGCAGGTAACCGATGCAGAGCTTGAAGCAGCCGAGGAACGCTTCCCGTACAACACTCCGGCGACTAAGGAAGCTTATTTTTACAGGACGATTTTTCATAAGCATTTCCCACAGGTCAGTGCGGCCCAAACGGTACGCAAATGGATACCGAAGTGGCAGGAAAACACCGATCCGAGCGGACGCGCGAACGCGGCACACGTTCAGGCTGATACCTGTATTGCACAGGTTAAGATAGAAATATAATGTAGTAGTTTATATTTGAATTTTTAGTTTGTTTGTATAAAATGCTCCTTTATGGGGCATTTTTTCTGCATTGTTTTTAACACATTACTGGCTATTTGCCAAGTGGCTGTTGATTTTAATAAATTGTTGATAACTTACCTCCTAAAAGAGGTGTTTTGATAGCTTTATCCCTCCTGTTTTTATATATTTGTTCGTTAAACTTAAAATTTCGTTAACAAACAGTTTTATGAGTGAGGAAATAAAGAAAAACAATTATTCGGCTGACAGTATTCAGGCCCTTGAGGGGATGGAGCACGTAAGGATGCGTCCTTCCATGTATATAGGTGATGTGGGTACCAGAGGTTTACACCACCTTGTTTACGAGGTTGTAGATAACTCAATTGATGAGGCTCTTGCCGGACATTGTGATACTATTATTGTTGCTATTAATGAAGATAATTCCATAACCGTTGAAGATAATGGTCGTGGTATTCCTGTAGATATACATAAAAAAGAAGGCGTTTCTGCTCTTGAGGTTGTAATGACCAAAATTGGTGCAGGAGGTAAATTCGATAAAGACTCTTATAAAGTATCGGGAGGTCTTCACGGTGTGGGTGTATCGTGTGTGAATGCACTTTCAGATCACCTTAGGGCTACTGTTTACAGAGATGGAAAAGTGTATGAGCAGGAGTATGAAAGAGGTAAAGCAATCTATCCTGTAAAACAAATAGGGGAGACGGAGAAAAGAGGTACGACTGTAACTTTTAAGCCGGATGCTACTATCTTTACCCAGACTATTGAGTATTCTTATGATACGCTTGCAGCACGTATGCGTGAGCTTTCGTATCTTAATAAGGGTATTTCAATTACGCTTACTGATAAAAGGGAAAAAGATGATAAAGGTGAATTCCTTAGTGAGACATTCCATTCGCAGGAAGGTCTTAAGGAGTTCGTTAAATTCCTTGATGGTAACCGTGAGCCGATAATTGCTCATGTAATCAGTATGGAGACCGATAAGGGGGAAATTCCTGTGGAGGTTGCACTTATCTATAACACGAGCTACTCTGAGAATATTTTCTCTTATGTAAACAACATTAATACACATGAGGGGGGTACGCACCTTTCGGGTTTCCGAAGAGGTCTTACCAATACCCTTAAAAAATATGCTGATAACTCAGGGCTTCTTGAAAAACTGAAGTTTGAAATATCGGGAGATGACTTCCGTGAAGGACTTACAGCTATTATCTCGGTAAAAGTGGCAGAACCTCAGTTTGAAGGACAGACTAAGACTAAACTTGGTAACCGTGAGGTTGTAGCGCCGGTAAGCCAGGCGGTAAGCGAAATGCTAGAGAATTACCTTGAGGAAAATCCTAACGATGCCCGTACAATCGTACAAAAAGTTATTCTTGCGGCTCAGGCACGTCATGCGGCTAAAAAAGCACGTGAGATGGTGCAGCGTAAGACTGTAATGGGTGGTGGCGGACTTCCGGGTAAATTGTCTGACTGTTCTGAGCAGGATCCTGCAAAATGTGAAGTATTCCTTGTAGAGGGTGACTCGGCAGGTGGTACTGCTAAACAAGGACGTGACAGGGCTTTTCAGGCTATTCTTCCGTTAAGGGGTAAGATTCTTAACGTAGAAAAGGCAATGCATCACAAAGTGTTCGAAAACGAAGAGATTCGTAATATATTTACAGCTCTTGGAGTGACTATTGGTACACCTGAAGACAGTAAGGCGCTTAATCTTGAAAAACTTCGTTATCACAAAGTGGTTATCATGTGTGATGCCGATGTTGATGGTTCGCACATTTCTACGCTTATCCTTACATTCTTCTTCCGTTTTATGAAAGAGCTTATAGAGAATGGTCACGTATATATTGCGACACCACCTCTTTATATGGTTAAAAAAGGTACGAAGAAAGAATATGCATGGAATGATACCCAGCGCGATCAGATAACGGAAAGAATGGGTGGTGGATCTTCTGTACAGCGTTACAAAGGTCTTGGAGAGATGAATGCTGAGCAGCTTTGGGAAACTACACTGGATCCGGAGCACCGTACGCTTCGTCAGGTTAGTATTGACAGTCTTGCTGAAGCTGACAGGATCTTCTCAATGCTTATGGGGGATGAGGTTCCGCCAAGGAGAGAATTTATTGAAAAGAATGCTGCTTATGCTAAAATTGATGCATAACGGTTTTTCTATACAAACAAACACGCTAAAAAGGACATTCATTCGAATGTCCTTTTTTTATGAATTGGATTATTTTAAAAATAAATTAAAGATAACATGCTTTGGGAGGAATATTTTAGTAAATTGGTAAATCAAAGACAGATGTTGTCAATTTTTTGATGATATGTGTTTTGAACAAGTTCTTTAACCGATTTACAAACAATACAAACTAACCTAATTAAACATTAATTTATGAAAGTTACAATAGTAGGCGCCGGCAATGTAGGCGCTACCTGTGCAGATGTTATCTCTTACAGGGGTATTGCCAGCGAAGTGGTTTTGCTTGATATTAAAGAAGGCTTTGCTGAAGGTAAGGCTATGGATATAATGCAGTGTGCCACAACTACAGGTTTTAATACACGCGTTTCCGGAAGTACAAATGATTATTCAAAAACGGCTAATAGCGATGTGGTGGTAATTACTTCGGGGATACCCAGGAAACCGGGTATGACCAGAGAAGAACTTATCGGTATCAATGCCGGTATAGTTAAAGCTGTTGCTGAGAATGTTTTACAGCATTCGCCTAATGCGATTATAGTAGTGGTTTCAAATCCCATGGATACAATGACTTATCTTACGCTTAAGGCTACGGGTATTCCTAAAAACAGGATTATTGGTATGGGTGGAGCGTTGGATAGCTCACGCTTTAAGTATTATCTGTCTAAAGCGCTGGATAAACCATCTAATGATGTTCAGGGTATGGTTATTGGCGGGCACGGCGATACAACTATGATTCCTCTTACCAGGCTTGCTTCATATAATGGAAGTCCTGTGTCGGATTTTCTTTCACAGGAGCAGCTTGAAAAAGTTGCAGCAGATACGATGGTTGGTGGAGCTACTTTAACAGGGCTTTTGGGTACTTCTGCTTGGTATGCTCCGGGTGCTTCGGTGGCTTATCTTGTGGATAGTATTCTTAATGATCAGAAGAAGATTATTGCGTGCTCGGTATATCTTGAAGGGGAGTATGGGCAGAGCGATATTTGTATAGGTGTTCCGTGTATTATAGGAAAAAACGGTATTGAAAAAATTGTTGATATTAAGCTTAATGATGCTGAAAAAGTATTGTTTACGAAGAGTGCAGACGCTGTCAGGAGCATGAATGCTGATTTGAAATCGGTACTTGTGTAATGTAAACGTCAATAAAATAAGGAGACTACCATTGGTAGTCTTTTTTTTGCGATATAATTAGTAAATAAATTGGTTAATCTTATCTGAAATTATATATTTGCTCGTTTTAAAAAAATTGGACATAATTAATTTTAACAAATAATGCAGAATAAGGGACTCATTAAGTTTTTCGCAATCGTATTTGCGTTAGTATGTATTTACCAGCTTTCCTTTACATTTGTTTCAAATGGAATTGAGAAAGATGCTAAGGCTCATGCCAATGGCGACTCTGACAAGGAAGTTGCTTATCTTGAATCGATGAAAGATTCAGTAGTGTATCTTGGTTATACATACGATGAAGTAAGAAACAAACAAATCAACAAAGGTCTTGACCTTGAGGGTGGAATTAACGTAATGCTTGAGATATCAGTAAAAGATATCGTTAAAGGCCTTGCTAACAATTCTAAAAACCCTGTTTTCAACAAAGCTCTTGATGAGGCTAAGAAAAACAGACAAGGTAACCAGGATTATCTTGATGCTTTCTTCGTTGCGTTTGATAAAGAGTCTAACGGTACTGTAAAACTTGCTTCACCGGAACTATTCACTAACAGAATAATGGGTGAGGCTGTTAATACAAAAATGACTGATGATCAGGTTAAGGCTGTTATCAGAAAAAAAGTAAGCGAGTCTATTGACAGTGCTTTCGGTGTATTAACTGAGCGTATCGATAAATTTGGTGTTGTTCAGCCAAACATTCAAAAACTTGGTGAATCAGGACGTATCATGGTAGAATTACCTGGTGCTAAAGATATTGACCGTGTTAAAAAACTTTTACAGAGTACTGCTCAGCTTGAGTTCTGGGAAGCTTACAAAGTAAATGACCTTCAGGGCTTCCTTATGGGTGCTAACGAAGTGCTTAAAAAAACTGAAAAAGATGTAAAAGTTGCTGAGACTGCTACTGCTTCTCCAACAGATACACTTCTTACAAATAAAGCAAAAGACTCAGCTGCTGCTCCTGTTAAAGGTGCTAACCCTTTGTTCGAAAAACTTACACCGGGTCAGGGTGGTCCGATAATCGGTATCGCTTCTGTGAAAGATACTGCTAAAATCAACTCTTGGTTAAAAAGAGCCGATATTCGTGGTCTTCTTTCTGCTGATCAGCGTTACGCTCGTTTTGCATGGGGTAAAGAAGATGTTAGAAAATCAAAAGGTGTTCTTGAACTTTACTGTCTTAAAACAAACAGAGAGGGTATTCCTGATCTTGCAGGTAACGTAATTACAGGTGCTAATGCAGCATTTGACCAAATGGGTAAACCGTCTGTAGAAATGCAGATGAACAACCGCGGTGCTCAGGTTTGGGAAGAAATGACAGGTAAAGCATACAGAGAACAAGGTTTTATTGCTATCGTTCTTGATAATGTTGTTTATTCTGCTCCGGGTGTAACTTCAGGTCCAATTGCAGGTGGTAATTCTCAAATTTCAGGTGCATTTGACGTAACTGAAACAAAAGACTTAGCTAACATCCTTAGAGCTGGTAAACTTCCTGCTTCTGCTGATATTGTTCAGTCTGAAGTGGTAGGTCCGTCTCTTGGTCAGGAAGCTATTGATAACGGTATTATCTCATCTATTGCAGGTCTTTTACTTGTATCTCTTTGGATGGTTGTTTATTATGGTAAAGCAGGTTGGTTTGCTAATGCTGCACTTGTTGTAAACGTATTGTTCTTATTTGGTATGCTTGCAAGCTTAGGTGCTGTACTTACATTACCTGGTATCGCTGGTATCGTACTAACAATTGGTACTGCGGTGGATGCTAACATCATTATATACGAGCGAGCAAAAGAGGAGCTGCGTCACGGTAAATCGCTTGATGAGGCCGTTAAGATCTCTTATAGCTGGAGAGGTGCTATGTCATCTATCACAGATGCGAACGTAACGCACGTACTTACAGGTCTTGTACTGTTGATTTTTGGTACAGGTCCGGTTAAAGGTTTCGCTACAACACTACTTTTAGGTATATTCACATCATTATTTACATCGCTTTTCATTACAAGATTGTTCCTTGACTGGAGTATCAGAAAAGGTGGTGAGCTTACATTTGTAACCGGTCTTTCTAAAAACTGGTTTACTAACTTCCATTTTGATTTCCTTGGAGCTAAGAAGTTTACTTATATCTTCTCTTCAATCGTTGTGATTGTAAGCTGTGTGTCTTTCTATGTAAATGGACTTGATCAGGGTATCGACTTCGTTGGAGGTAGGACATTTCAAGTGAAGTTTGAGAAGCCGATAGTTGCAGATGATATTAAATCTGATCTTGATAATGTATTCCACCAGGGAGTAGATGTTAAGGTATTTGGTAATAATTCTCAGCTAAGAATTACAACTAAATATAAAGTTGAAGAAAATACAGTAGAAGCTGATACAGAAGTAAACAAAATGCTTTTTGAGTCTCTTAAGAAAAACTATTCTAATATTACTTACGATCAATTCGTAAATACTTATGAGGGTAAACAAGTTGGTATTCTTTCTGCTTCTAAAGTAAGCGGTGTAGTTGCTGACGATATCAAGGCTAACTCAGTATGGGCAGTTCTTGGTGCTATGGCTATCGTATTTATTTACCTAATGGTAAGTTTCAGAAAATGGCAATATTCACTTGGTGCTATCGCAGCAGTTGCTCACGACGTTATATTCGTATTGGGTATCTACTCGCTTTGCTACAAATTCATGCCTTTCCATATGGAAATGGATCAGCACTTTATCGCTGCTATCCTTACGGTTATCGGTTACTCGATGAATGATACGGTAATTGTATTTGACAGGGTAAGGGAATACCTTACAGGTAAAGAAAAAGGTAGCTTTAAAGATATCGTAAATGCTTCTGTTAATACTACTATGTCAAGAACGATCAATACATCATTAACAATGGTTCTTGTATTAGGTATCATGTTCATCTTTGGAGGTGATTCTATAAGAGGTTTCATCTTCGCGATGCTTATCGGTATCGTGGTAGGTACATATTCTTCACTATTTATCGCAACTCCGGTACTTGTTGATTCAATGCCGAAGAAAGATAAAGACCTGATTGTGAAACAACACAACGAAGAGGCTTAATAATCTTTGTTAAATTATACTAAAACCTGTCTGTGAAAATGGACAGGTTTTTTTTATTTTGCTTTTGTGCATACGTAAAAAAGCATATATTCGTTATCATTTATAAATAAATACTATTGCCTTTGGGCAAAATTACCTTTTCAAAGAAAACCTTTATCAGAACATGACAAATCTAATTTTCTTACTTCAGGACACTCTGGCTGTGGCAAAAGATGCTCCTGTTGATGCGGCTGCTGTAGCGACTCAGGATCAATCAATCAATTTCTTTTCGATGTTAATGAAAGGTGGGGTGATGGTATGGCCAATTTTGGCTTTATTGTTCTTTACACTTTATGTTATTATTGAAAGAGCATTATATATCAGCAAACATAGTAAGGAAGATGCCGGACTTATAAATGATGTTCGTTTTCAGCTTAATTCGGGTAAGATTGAAGCAGCACAAATTACTGCCAGTAAAGCAGGTACTGCTTATGGAAATATCCTTGAAAGTGGGATTGCCCTGGTAGGAAGACCTTTGAGTGAAATTGAAGGTATGATGGAAAAGACGACCAATGTTGAAATTGGACTTATGGAAAAGAAACTAGGCTGGTTAGGTCTTGTTTCAGGTATTGCACCTATTTTGGGTTTCATCGGAACTATTTCCGGTGTAATCAAAATTTTCTATACGATTTCAATTACTGAGAATATTAGTATTGGAAGTATATCAGGAGGTCTTTATGAAAAAATGATCAGTTCAGGTTTAGGACTTATTGTAGGTGTTGTTGCTTATTCAGGATACCATTTTTTTAATATGCTTATAGATGGGTTTGCATTAAAAGTTCAAAAGCAGGTTATTCAGTTTGTTAATGTAATTACAACAGGTAAATAATGAGAGTAAGGAGAAATAAACGTTTTCATGCTGAGATCGCAGCTTCTGCGCTCAGTGATATCATGTTCTTTCTACTGTTGTTCTTCCTGATTATATCTACTTTGGCAAACCCGAATGTTATCGATTTGATGTTGCCTAAAGCAGATTCTAACAAAACAACAGATAAAGCGCATATTACTATTTCTGTAAATGCTGACAAACAGTATTTTATAGATAAACAGCAGGTGCCTTTTGAAGATCTTGAATCTACTCTAATGTCAAGGATAGCGGGAAGTGGGGATAACGTTGTTATTGTGAGACTTCCTAAGGATCTTCAGGTTCAGGATATGGTAGATATATTACAGATTGGGCAGAAGAACAAACTGAAATTTTCTATTGCTACAACAAAATAAAGAGGTATAATGGCTTTTACAATGACAGGAGAGGAAAAGAAATCACTGGCGATTACTACGGTAATATTTGTGCTGGCGGCTCTTTTTTTATTCCTATTTAAATATACGCAGAAAGATGACCTTATCGACCTCGCCGAACTTGAAGGTGGTGGTGGAGGAGGTGGTGTTACTGTTAACTTTGGTGATAGTGATGTAGGTTCAGGTGCTGACTTTAGAAGTGAAGTGCTTGAAGTTACAGAGAGGGTAAAACAGGCTCCTACTCCCGTTCAGGCTGATGAGGAGGAAGTCGTAGCCAGTGATCTTGACGATGCTCCGGCGGTCGTGAAAACAAAGCCTGTGGAAAAAAAAGATCCTAAAAAGGTAGAGACGAAGCCGGTTTCGGTTAAAGCGCCACCACATCCTTCTAAAACTACTTCTGATGCACTTGCGAATATCCTTAATGGTAACAATAAAGGGGGAGATGGAGACGATGGTGTTGCCGGAAACAAGGGTAAGCTCGGAGGAGATAAAAACTCAGGTAGTTACTACGGAGATGGCGGTAGCGGAGGAGGTACCGGTGGTGGAAATGGTTCCGGTAACGGGACAGGAACAGGACCGGGCTCAGGAAGCGGAAGTGGAGGAGGAAGCGGTGCAGGTCGTGGAACAGGTGTGGGTAACTACAGACTTTCCGGACGTAAAAATCTAAATACTCCAAAACCACAATACAGATGTAATGAAGAAGGTACTGTGGTTGTTCAGATTACTGTAAACAGAGCCGGTAAGGTTATTAAAGCTGAAAGAGGCAGGGGAACGACTAATGCGGCGCAATGTCTTTTTGAGCAGGCAAAATCAGCTGCTTTCGATACTAAGTTTGATAGTAGTGATTCTGCTCCCGAAACACAGGTTGGAACTATAGTTTATAATTTTAAACTGACAGATTAATATTATAATATATCAGAAAAAACAAATAAGCCACGCACTGCGTGGCTTATTTGTTTTAAAACTAAAATGGGTTGGTTTTACTGAGATAAAACTTGTACAAGGATTATCCATATTTATTGTTCGAAAAGGGCTTCAAAAAAGCATAAAAAAAACCGCCCTAAGGCGGTATCTATTTATAAAGTTTCTTGTCTGTTTTTTGCAGTAAATACCAGATAGATTCCTGCAATTATGAAAGGTATACTCAGCCACTGACCGGTTAGAAGACCTCCGGGAAGAACGCTTTCAAAACCTCCCTGGCTTTCTTTTACATATTCTACAAGAAAGCGTACTGTCCATAATAGGATAAGGAAAACTCCAAAGATAAGACCGTGTTTTTTGCGGGCGTCTGTCTTCCAGTACATGAAATAAACTATAGCAAACACAAAAATATAACCAAATGCTTCATATAGTTGTGCCGGATGTCTGTAGGGTATCGTAGCTAATATGTCTGCAAACTTGGGGTTGTGTTCGACTGCATCATATGCCGCGTTATAATCCAATATTTTTGTTTTGGCAATAATTTCATTTTTACCAAGCGTTTCTTCTCCTCTGATAAATCTTACGGCTGTTGGCAGGTCAGCAGAGGTTGGTTTACCTAATATTTCGCTGTTGAAGAAGTTTCCAAGTCTAACGAAAATTCCACCGCTGGCTACAGGGATTACAACTCTGTCTAACATCCATAAAAGAGGACGGTGAATAATTTTTTTGCTGTACCAATACATGGCCAGTATGATGGCTATGGCAGCTCCGTGGCTTGCGAGTCCCGCAAATCCAGTAAATTCAAACTCCGGAGTGAATCTAAATGGTAAAAGTATTTCTGCGGGATGCTGGCTGAAATAATCCCAGTCGTAAAAAAAGACATGTCCAAGTCTTGCTCCTAAAAGTGTTGCGATTAAGGTGTATATGAAGAGTTTGTCCAGTTTTTCTGCAGATTCACCTTCACGGTCATATATTTTTTTCATTAAGAACCATCCTAGTCCAAAGGCTATTACGAAACCAAGGCTGTAATAACGGAGTGTTATTGGGCCTAAACTAAATCCTTCAGGCTGGTTCCATACAATGCTTAAGCTGTGTATCATGTATTGTCTGTATTAGTTGGCGTAAATTTAAACAAATGTGTATGTCTTACAAATGTAAATAGATTAATTAATGTTTGCGGCGGCATTTTTTTTCAGGCACGGGGTCATAACCTGATCCTCCCCAGGGATTACAACTTAAAATTCGTTTAATGCTTAGCCAGCTCCCTTTAATAAGACCATGCAATTGCAATGCTTCAATTGTGTATTGTGAGCATGTCGGAGAGTACCTGCATGCTGCAGGGAGTACCGGAGATATAGCGATCTGATAAAAGCGTACCAGCGCTATAAAAGGTGCTGTGAGTAAGCTTTTTAGTTTCAAAGCAATTAGTTTACAGAAAAAGTTGTACCTTCTTTAGTGTCTTTAAGTTCAATGCCTAATTCGGTCAGCCTGTTTCTTATTTGATCTGATAAAGCAAAATCTTTGTTTGCTCTAGCTTCATTTCTCATTGTAATGAGCATATTTACGACACCTTCAAGCTTATCATTTCCTGTTTCTTCTGCAACATCATTTTTAAGCCCTAAAACGTCGAAAACAAAAGCATTCAAAGTTTTAGATAATAATTCAATATCTTGTGAATTAATAGTTTCTTTTTCTTCCTTTAGAAGATTGATATATTTTACAGCTTCGAATAGCTGGGCTATAAGTATTGGGCTGTTGAAATCATCATTCATTGCATCATAGCAAGATTGTTTCCATGAAGCAATATCGATACTTGAAGGTGATGATGAATGTTTAATCTGCTTTAGGTTATCCAATGCATCCATTAATCGGTTAAAACCTTTTTCAGCGGCAATGATTGCATCGTTTGAAAAATCAAGTACACTTCTGTAATGTGCCTGTAACATAAAAAATCTTGTAACAGAAGGGCTGAATGGCTTACTTAGCTTGTCATTATTTCCGGAAAAGATTTCTCTAGGAAGAATATTATTTCCAGTAGATTTTGACATTTTTTTACCGTTAAGAGTAAGCATATTAGCATGCATCCAATAATTTACAGGCGATTGTCCCGTGCAAGCTTCATTTTGAGCAATTTCACATTCGTGATGAGGAAATTTAAGATCCATGCCTCCTCCGTGTATGTCAAAATGATTACCCAGGTACTTAGTGCTCATTGCAGTACATTCTAAATGCCAGCCAGGAAAACCATCTCCCCAAGGAGAAGGCCATCGCATAATATGTTCAGGTTCGGCTTTTTTCCAAAGAGCAAAATCCTGAGGATTTCTTTTTTCATCCTGGCCACTCAAATCACGAGTGTTGGAAATCATGTCTTCAAGATTTCGGCCACTTAATTTACCATAATCGTGGGTTTCATTAAATTTTACCACATCAAAATAAACTGATCCATTGGATTCATAAGCGTAGCCATTAGCCAAAATTTGTTTAATGGTTTCAATCTGTTCTATAATGTGTCCTGTAGCAGTAGGCTCAATGCTTGGTGGCTGATTGTTGAAGAGTTCTAATATTTGGTGGAAATCAACAGAGTATTGCTGTACAATTTCCATTGGTTCTAACTTTTCAAGGCGTGCTTTTTTTGCGATTTTATCCTCTCCTTCATCAGCATCGTCTTCAATATGACCAACATCAGTTATGTTTCGGACGTATCTTACCTTGTATCCCAAGTGTTTTAGATATCTGAAAACCAAATCAAATGAAATAAAGGTTCTACAATTCCCTAAGTGAACATTACTGTAAACGGTGGGACCGCATACATACATCCCTACTGATCCTTCGTGAAGAGGAGTAAATGTTTCTTTTTCACCACTTAGTGAATTGTATATTTTTAATTTTTGATTTAGATATAACTGCATAGTTTTAGTTTTGCCTAATTGGTTTTGTTTTCAAAGATATTAAAACTGTGTGTCCAGTTTAATGTAATCTAAAAATTCTCGTCTCACATTTTCATCTTTGAACTTACCGCCAAATTCAGATGTTACCGTACTGCTTTCAATATCTCTTATTCCACGAGAATTTACACAAAGGTGTTTTGCGTCAATTACACAAGCAACATCCTCGGTGTTAAGTACTCTTTTTAATTCCTGTACAATTTGAATTGTTAGCCTTTCCTGAACTTGTGGTCTTTTTGCAAAATAATCGACAATTCGATTCATTTTTGAAAGTCCAACAACGGTTCCGTTGGAAATGTATGCTACATGAGCTCGACCTACTATGGGTAAGAGGTGGTGCTCGCAGGTTGAATAAACCGTAATATTCTTTTCAACAAGCATTTCTCCATACTTGTATTTATTTTCAAATGTTGATGAACCAGGTTTTTTTGCAGGATTCAGTCCTCCGAATATTTCTTTTACAAACATTTTAGCAACACGATTAGGTGTTCCTTTGATGCTGTCATCCGTAAGGTCCATGCCTAGGGTGTGAAGTATGTTTTCAACATCAGCTTTTATAGATGCGATTTTTTCATCATCACTAAGTTCAAAAGCATTGTCTCTTAAAGGGGTTTGTGCATTTGTCGCAATATGGTTATCTCCAATTTCGTCTTTAAAATCTTCGTTGTGAGTCATTAATTCTATGTTTATAATAGGGATATGATAGTTTCAGTGTGCAAAGATAACTATAAAAGTTGATTTTAAATTATTTGGATAATTTCTATTGTTTCAATAAATAAAGGAAAAGATACTAAAAATAAGAACTGTAGGAATTAATTGAAGTCGGTTTTTTTAAAATCCAAAAAAAATAAAAAAATATAACTTTTTTTTGTCAGTAAGGTAGGGTAAGAGTCGGTTTGGCTGTTATAATAAAAAAATAAAACTTTTTTGTTTTTTTTGAATCAATTTTGTGTAATTTTCGCGTTTCTAAAATTAGCCTAATGAATAAAAAGTACCTATTATTACTAATCTTTAGCCTTTTGGGGTTAAGCATGTTTCCTCAACAGGGGCCTGCGGTTCCTTATGTAACGGCTGTTTCTGGTATTCCTATTTGTAATCCGGGAGAATGTACAGAGCTTTCAACACTTTACTTCGATACAGGTGGTACAACCTCTTATGATGTTATCCAGATTCCCTACAATCCACCGGCAAGTTTTTCGAATAGTATTTCTGGTTCCGTGCCTTTACAGGCTAATCAGGATGATTATTGGTCTAATATTATTAACCTTACGCAACCAGGAACTCCAACATTTAAGTTCTGTTTTTTTGGTAATGTATATGAGAATTTACTTTTAAGTACTAACGGTGTTGTTACATTTAGTATCGCTCAAGGCGTAACTCCAGGAGGTTTATATTCACCTGCTACACCAAGTACTTGGGTAATGAATGGTACTCAGATTCCAGTAAACCCTGGTGGTCAGAATGCTCCTTTTTTAAATTCTATTTTTGGTGTTTTTCAGGATACTAATCCTCTTGCTACTGGTACGCCTAATGATATGGCTATGAACTATAGAATTTCGGGAACTGCTCCTAATAGGATGTTTATATTAAATTTATACAATCTGAATCAATTTAGTTGTAATAATAACCTTCCTCCTCAAATTAGTCAGATGGTTTTATATGAAACTACAAATGTTATAGAGGTATATATAGGTCAAAGAACTCCTTGTATGCAATGGAATGGAGGGTATGGTGTAGTTGGTGTTCAGAATAGTACAGGTACAGTTGCTTATTTCCCTCCTACCAGAAATGTAGGTACTTGGTCCGCAAGTAATGAAGGTTGGCGTTTCAAACCGAGTGGACCAAGTGTAGTAACAATCGATTGGTTTGAAGGTCCCACTGCATCGGGAACTGCTATAGGTACAGGTCCAACTATTAATGTTTGTCCTGATAATTTAACAACTTATACAGCAAGAGCAAGTTATTTAATGTGTGATGGTACAAATGTTGTTGTAACTGATCAAATTGATGTTAATATAGGTGAAGATCTTCCTTTGAATGTTCAGGATATAACTTTATGTGGTGAAGCTCCTTTTACTATAAATTTAAATGATGTTAATGATAATGTTCTTAATGGTTTAGATCCAAATTTGTATGAATTAAGTGTGTTTGAAAGCCAGTTTTTACAGGAGGAAGGATATGGAGCATATACTACTGCTCAACTACAAAATTTTCAAGTAAATGCAGGTGAAGAAAAAACTATTTATGGAAGGATTCAAAATTTTGATACAGATTGTTTAACATTTTTTCAATATGTTGTTAAAGCTGGTGCGCAACCTGAAGTTACTCAGCCTGCTGATATGCAAGTGTGTGATTCAGGAAATGATAGTGTTGAAATTTTCGACTTAACGAGTAATGATGCTCAAATTTTAGACGGGCAGGATCCTACTGATTTTAATGTAACTTATCATACTACTTCAGCTGGTGCAGATATTGAGGATAGTTCAATAGCTGATCCTACTGCTTTTAGTTCTGGAGATACAACCATATATGCCCGCGTTACTAATGTAGATAATGCAGATTGTTTTAATGTGACTTCTTTTGATTTGATAGTAACTCCTATACCTCAGGTTGTTGTGCCTGCAGATGGATTTGCTTGTAGTGACATAGGTTATATTCTTCCCAATCTTTCCGTAGGGAATTATTATACTCAATCAGGAGGTTTAGGGACACAATTAGCGCAAGCTTCAACTCTAACAGATTCGCAAACCGTTTATGTATATGCAGAATCTGCAACTACTCCGAATAATTGTTTTACAGAGGGTAGCTTCTACGTAACAATTTACCCTACTCCGGTAGTAGAAGACAGAGCGGACCTTCAGGCTTGTGATGCTTACGAGCTTCCTGCATTAACAACAGGTAACTACTACACAGGAGCTGGTGGAACAGGTACACAACTAAATGCAGGTGATTTTATTACGACAAGCCAGACGATATACATCTATGCCGTAACTGGAGATGCTACTACGGTATGTTCAGATGAGTCAGACTTTGTAGTAACGATAAACAGTGCCCCAACAGTTTCCCCAGCTACCCCATTAGAGGAGTGTGCTGACAACTTTGACGGCTATGCGTACTTTGATCTTACCCCAGCAGGAGTAGAGATATTAAACGGCCAGAGCGGTCTTACGATCACCTACCACAGCAC
>NZ_QQAR01000016.1 GCF_003350375.1 Flavobacterium sp. AG291
AGCCCGACTGCGCAGATGGTACTGCAATTTGTGGGAGAGTATGTCGTCGCCTTTCTTTTGAAAACCCTTCATCATTTACGATGAAGGGTTTTTTGTTTTATAGCACTATTGGTACTGCAATTTGTGGTAGCCCGATAGCTATCGGGGGTAGTCGCCTTTGTTGCGCCAATTCGGCTGAAGGCCTCGTGCCTTTTGAAGATCGTCCATCATATACGATGAAGGTTTTTTTGCTTTATAGCACTATTGGTACTGCAATTTGTGGTAGCCCCGATAGCTATCGAGGGTCGTCGCCTTTGCTGCACCAATTCGGCTGAAGGCCTCGTGCCTTTTGAAAACCCTTCATCATTTACGATGAAGGTTTTTTTGTTTTATAGCACTATTGATGCTGCAATTTGTGGTAGCCCCGATAGCTATCGGGGGTAGTCGCCTTTGCTGCGCCAATTCGGCTGAAGGCCTCGTGCCTTTTGAAGACCGTTCATTATTTACGATGAGATCAGATCTTTTGAAATGCTATCCGGTGCGATAGGGTTTTATGTATGTTAACATCATGTTAAACAGGATTTATACCACATCCAGAATAGCATTATATACGTATTTATAGTTGTAATTTAAAATGAGGTTATATGTTGTTTTTGGATCGTTCATGCATTATATTTTTATTTACAAAAGGATTTTAGATAGAATAAGAATAAAAAAATTGTGCTTATAAATTTAATTTAAATAGTAAATAATATGCTTTATGATTTTTTTAATGTATAAAGAAAGAAAATTCCTTATTTAATGATTTTTTTATAATTATTTTAATTTTAATATCACTATTTTTTTAAGTTAATTTGTTTTTATATTTCAAAAAAAGATGTAAATTTAAACATGTACAATTAACATTTAAGATTATTTAATGTTAGTTGTTTTTTAAATGTTCAAAAATCCCCCCATTTTAATTTATTGGTAGTCAGTGTTTTAAATTCTAAATAGTTATTTAAAATACGAATATTGCAGTTTTTATCGATGAACTACATTGTTTATTTTTCTGTAAATCAATAAGTTATAGTTTTAATGATTATTATTGCCTAGGTAATGAAGGCGAAACCAAACTCATAATTAATTGAGTACTGGTTAAATGTTTTAAATGGGGGTTAGTATGAAAAGATTTTACTTGCTTGTTACATTGCTGATGTTCTCATCATCAGTATTTTCTCAATTGTCTGATTTTACATTTAGTGTTGTTAAAACCAACGAAACGTGTTTAGGAAACGGGTCACTTACGTTTATGGTTACTAATACTACACCAAATGCTTCGATATTATATAAGGTGTTTATTATGCCTGATGATGTAAACCCGTTTACTGTTACTACATCGGATTACTTAGGCAGCCTTTCTGCAGCAACCTACAAAATAGAAGCTATACAGTCTTTAGGTAATCAATCTAACAGGAAAGATATAACGATTACAATTGAAAATAAGATTGTACCCTTTGCTTTTGAAGTTACGACATCTTCACACCATTGTGAGGACGTTGGAAGTATAATTGTAAATGCCACATCCGGGGTTGGAGAATCATATGAAATTATTTATGGACCCGTTACCAGACCATTGCAGTCATCAAATGTTTTTGAAGGTCTTCCTCAGGGAACTTATAATATCAGAGCTTTTGATAACTGTGGTGTAGGTAAAGTAAAGACCTATACATTGGTTGTGGTTTCAGGGGCAATTAACATATCAGCGACTAGCTATCCCGAAACGGTAAGCACTGTTTGTGATTCGATAAAAGTAATGAATACACTTAATGCTACAACTGGTACATTAGGTTATCCTTTAACTGTAGAGAGTACACTTTCACCTTTAGATATAGGAGGTAATCCAATAGTAGTTAATCAAACATTTACTACCGGTGATCCGTATGTTTTAGATGTAGTAATGACAGTTCCCCGTTATCAAACGGAATCGTATACTTATAATATGAAAGTTACTGATGTATGTCAGTATGTTTATGAAAAGAATGATAATGTTGTAGACCCTAATATCTCACTTACATTGGGTACCGGTAAAGTACCTTGTGCTGAGAAGTACATTAAGCTTGATGCTTCAAAATATACAACTTCTTATACTGTAAATTTTTTGAGTGCTCCTGCAGAATTTGTTGTTGCTGATTATAATAGTACACCCAATGGTCCTTTTACACAGAATAATATAAACTATGGTAGTGAAACGAATTCTGTGCCTTTTGGTGATTACATTATTGAAATAACTGATGTCTGCGGTAGAAAAGCAATTGATACTCTTAAAATAGAGTTTATTAAACCAATACCTACCCAATATGGAGTGAATAACGGCTGTTTTTCTCTGTTTGGATACATCAGGGCAAGTGTGCCAGATTCTAAACTTGTATCGGCTATAATTACTGATGCTCCGTCATCATATCAGGCTACTTTACCTCAAAATGTATCATCAAGCATTACGCTTGACGGCATCCTGGCTCTGGACGATCTTCCTTTAGGTATTTATACTATCACTATAACCGACGATTGTGGCTTTGTTTATGAAATTATAGTTGAAGTACCGCCATATATAGAAAGGGCTTTTGCTAATGCTATGCTGCCTTCTTGTGATGTTGGGTATGGAACGCTCAGTGCCAGTAGCGGCAACGGGATTTTAACTGCTGCATCTGTAATTAGTGCTCCTTCGGCATTTAATCATGCGTTACCTTATAATGTTACTTCTAAAATAGCTGTAGATGGTATTCTTTATATGAATGCACTTCCGGCAGGAACTTATATTGTTAGGGCTACAGATATATGTGGTTTGGTTAGGGATCAGGAAATTGTTGTTGAGGGTTATGTTGCTCCTGTTGATCCATTTTTGTTTACACCTAACTGCGGGACTTTTATGGTAGAGCTAAATGATACCAGCAATGGAGAATCAGGTAGTGGGTATTGGTTACAGCTTTTTGATCCGGTTACACATACATGGATGCATCCTTTAACATTTGCTGCTTATGCAGAAGGAAGTGTACCTGATAATACGACTGGTTTATCACTTGAAAATAAAGCGGTACGCAATAACCTGAACTTTAGTGGTAAAATGAGAATTATTAAAAAGTTTGAGTGTTATGGTGATGGTACAAATGAAAAAACTAAATGTGTTAGCATTTTAGGCGAGTTTACTTATACAGAGCAATTGCAAATTATGGCAGCTTATACACTTGCCTGTGCCGGTCAGCCTAATGATGTTATTCTGGATATAATGGGTTATCCTGTTACTTATAAAATTAAGTCCAAAAATGGTCAACCGTTTTATGTTGATAATGGACCAAATAATATTTTTACAGATCTTGAACCTGCAGAATATCTTTTCCAGATTGAAGATGCGTGCGGTAATGTAGACGTGAAAGGTTTCAATGTGCAAAGTCTTCCTTCTATAACTGATGCCACAAAACCTGATGATATGATTGTTTGTGTGGAACAGGGAGAAACAGATAATTTTGAATTCCACCTTACAGATCAGAACGCACAGGTATTAGGCTCTTATTATCCGTCTATGTATACGATTACGTATCATGCTTCTCAGGCAGATGCCGATAATAATGTTAATCCGCTTCCTGAATTTTATCACAACATCGATAACGGGCAGATTATTTATGTTCGTCTGATACATAATGAAATCGGTGTTTGCTATGGCACAACTTCCTTTAGATTGTTTGTTGGCGAAAAACCGGTACCGGAAATTAACACCAAAGGAACTATATGTAATGAAGGAGTAGTTTCAATAACAGCTGAGGGTGGTTATAAAAGCTACCTTTGGTCTACAGGAGAGACTACCAGAACTATTGTTGTAAGTGAGCCTGGCACATATACCGTTACCGTCGAGAAAGCTTATGGTAATGAAAGAACTTGTTTTGGTGAAAATAGTGTTGAAATCAAAACGTCTGTTACTCCTAAAATTGTTAAGATCGACACATCGGACTGGACCAGAGAGCAAAACAGTATTACTGTTCAGGCAGAAGGTTCGGGTTATTATGAATATTCGTTAGATGGAATAAACTATCAGGAAGATAGTACCTTTACCAGTCTTGAGACAGGAGTTTATCAGGTATACGTTAAAGATGCTTTGGGTTGTGGTGAAGATGTTCAGGAAATAGTATTAATGACATATCAAAATTTCTTTACGCCTAATGGGGATGGAAGCAATGACTACTGGAAAATAGAGTATTCTGTAAAAGAACCACATTTAAAAGTGGATATCTTTGATCGCTATGGTAAACATGTAAGTTCGTTTGGTGCAATGAGCCAGGGATGGGATGGTAAGTTTAACGGGGTTGATTTGCCTTCGTCGGACTACTGGTTTGTTGTAACCAGAGAAGATGGCAAGATATTTAAAGGACACTTCTCAATGGTACGTTAAATTGATAATACATAAAAAAGTCCCTCTTTAAAGAGGGACTTTTTTATGTATTAATCTCAAGGTCTCTGATGTAATCTTCATATTCGTAAAAGAAGCGCTCAAAAGCATCCATACTTTCGTAAAAGAAATCAAAAATCTCATTCCATGTAGCTTTATTGTAAAGGCTGATACCTCCTGTCTTTTCTACCCAAATACGGCTAATTACTTTTCCGGTATCCGGCAGATGATAATTTCTTTCTAAAATAGCTTCGGATAAAAACTCTTCGTGCAGTATGTTTTTAAGCGATTCAATCTTTTCATAATAAATGATTCTTTTATCGTCTTCTTTGGGTTCTATGTCCAAAAGCACCTGGGCTTTTTTATTATCTACATAGAATTTGAATGATACATCCTTGATCTTGGTATCATACAACAACCATTTACGGGGATAGGCTTCGGCGAATGCCGTCCAGAATTCTTTTTTTATGATTTGGGCTTCTGCTTTGCTAAACATACACTGTGCTTTTGTGAGTACTTATAATTGAGTATCTTTATGGTAATTAAGATTGATGCCAAAATGCTCTTTACCGAATTCCTAAAATACATCCCAAAGATAGTAAATCAACAGCTACCTGCCTTAACCGCTCATGCAAAAATGGCTCCTGTATCAAGGCTCCCAACTTTAGATCCTGACTATTATAAAGATAATAATCCACGTCGTTCGGCTGTCATGATGCTTTTTTATCCAAAAGATGAAATGGCAAACCTCGTACTGATAAAACGTAATGCTTATGAAGGCGTGCACTCATCGCAGATTTCCTTTCCGGGAGGTAAGGCTGAGCCTGAGGACAAAGATCTTGCAGCTACAGCAGTTCGTGAAACTTTTGAAGAGGTAGGGGTAGTGCCTTCTGACATTGATGTGATAATGCCTTTTAGTGATATTTATATTCCGCCAAGTAACTTTCTTGTATCTCCTTACTTGGGTATATCACTCGCTGAGCCCAGTTTTATTCCTAACCCTGATGAAGTGGTGGAGATTATTGAACTTCCGCTCGATGTATTTTTGGATGACTCTATAGTTATTGAAACCGAATTACAAACATCTTATGCCCAAAGAATGAGTGTGCCAGCCTTTAAAGTAGGTCAGCATATTGTTTGGGGAGCTACTGCCATGATACTCAGTGAGCTTAAAGAAACAATAAAAAGCGTACTATAATGGCTTAGTTTTTGTAAGTTTGCAGGATATTTTAGTATAAATCATGGGTTTATTTAAAAGAAATCCCTTCGGACATATATTATTCCTTAAAAAATGGCTAATACGCGTTTTTGGGATACTTACACACAGACGATACAGAGGATTTAACGAATTGCAGATAGACGGCTCTGAAATAATCAGGGCGTTGCCGGATAGAAATGTCCTTTTCATATCAAATCACCAGACATACTTTGCCGATGTTGTGGCAATGTTCCATGTGTTTAATGCGGGTCTTAAAGGCCGTGAGGACAACATTAAGAACGTAGGGTATATATGGCATCCAAAACTTAATATTTATTACGTAGCGGCCAAGGAAACGATGAAAGAGGGGTTATTGCCGCGAATACTCTCTTATGCAGGTGCTATTACAGTAGAGCGAACATGGAGGGCTAAAGGGCAGGATGTGCAACGTGAAGTTAATCCTAATGACACTGAGAATATAAAAATTGCTTTAGAGGATGGCTGGGTAATAACATTCCCTCAGGGAACTACAAAGCCTTTTAAGCCTATCCGTAAAGGAACAGCTCATATTATTAAACAGCATAAGCCACTTGTGGTACCAATTGTGATAGATGGTTTCCGAAGGTCTTTTGATAAAAAAGGATTGAGGCTTAAAAAGAAAGGTATACTTCAATCATTCATCATTAAGGAACCACTTGATATTGATTACGACAACGAAACCGTTGATGAGATAGTTGAAAAAATTGAGTATGCCATAGAACAGCATCCGTCTTTCCTGAAAGTTATTCCGACAGAAGTTATGGAAGCCCAGGAGGAACTGAACAAGCAAAGACAATGGAATTATTAAAAAAACAAAAGAGCAACCCATCGGGTTGCTCTTTTGTTTTTCTAGTTGCCTAAAATATTTTGTTGTTCCTGTTTTTTGTCATTATTCAGAATGTCTGTTTCCTGAGAGTTTTTATTCTTAGAAGGTATTTTATACGTCAGGGAAAAACCTATTCTTCGGGTGTCATATTTGGTTTTGTAGTTCAGGTTAGTTCCTGCCATCGCAAACTCTTGCCTATTGGTATTCAGGGCATCATTCAAATATAATGACACAGATAAATTATCAGAAAAAAACTTTTTGGCAAAGGTCAGGTCGAGCTGATGATTCAGGGGCTTTTCTATGGAGTAATAGTAATAATTTCCTCCCGTATTAGATGTCATGTAATTAGCAGTAAACTTTACTTTTTTAGGAAGCAGTAGTTGTACCATGGCGTTCATGTTCCATATTCCTTTAGTGTCCAGCCCGTCGATAATTTGTTTCGAGTTTCCTGCATAGATATACATAAAGTTTATCTCATCAGGATTAAAATCCATTTTCAAAGTCTCTGTTAGTCCTTTCGTAATAAGCATAAAAGGAAGCGGGATTCCGAAGTTGAAATTACGGTAAGTTACTTTGGGTACATTCTGGGTTATACTCGCAGCCCCGTTAGGAGTTGATATTATACGATTAATGATTTGATTATCGGCATGGGTAAACGAATAACCTATAGTAAAATATTCAAAGGCGCTTAGTTCAACCTCATAATTGTTATAGATTGTTGGATCTAGATAAGGGTTACCATAAAAGCCAATGTTCGGATTTTGATAGCTGGTATTGTTTGGATTGAGTGCTGAAGTATTAGGCAGGCTGATTTTTTTATTATAATTGGCTTTAAAATATACCTGAGGTATTAAAGTATACTGAATGGTAGCATTTGGGAAAAATCTTGTTTGCCTGAATGGTATAAGATCATCGGTATCAGTAGTACCTTTTACATCATATGATTCCAGGCGGGCTCCTAATATAAAATCGAATTTTTTATAAGTAGCCTGACCTTCAGAATAGGCAGCAAGTATCGTTCTGCTATAATCCAGATTCTCGATGCCAAAATTTTTAGCTTCAAAGTCCAGTTGTTCAGCTAGTATGCCTGCACTGAATTTGGTTTTATCCAATAAATCAATTTCCTGAGAATAGTCCGTTTTGAACTGATAATATTTTTGGTGACTATTATTGTCTAATACAGGGTTGTTATCAGCTCTTGAATTAAGATCAAAGTTACTATTCCCATCATTATAGTTAAAACGGAAGTCGAGTTTAGTTTCCGGATTTTCAAAACGTTTTTGATATATAGCCATTACATCATTGTAATAGCGTTTAGATTTGCTTTTGTCGTCAGATGTAAAACCATTACCGTTAGCCTGTACAAAAGAGTTATTGTTATTTCCGTTAATATCATAATTAAGAAGTAACCTGTCCTTCTTAAAATCGAATTTCACACCTGTTTTTAAGTAGTAAAAACGGCTAATATTGTCGGAGTAATTTTGGGTTACAACAATGTCATTATCGGTAAGTCTGGTTTTGGTATAACTTTCACTATAGTTTTGCCCACCCTGTATCTGCCAGCTAAAAACTTTATTGGCAGCACTCAACATAAGGCTGTTATTAAAGCGGTTTCTTGATCTAGTATATTTTGTGTAGCTATAACCGTTAGAGTAGGTAGCGGTCAGATATCTTTTGGCATTTTTAGCGGTTACAATATTTATAATAGCTCCGCCCGATGTTGCCGGAAATTCCGCTCCTGGATTGGTTATGATTTCCACTTTTTCAATGGCGTTAGCCGGCATTCCCTCGAGATAGGCATTCAGCTCATTAGAATAGATGTTTAACGGACGTCCATCCATATATACCTGAAGCTGTTTTCCCTGATACATCATTCCTGCAACTTCTGAAATGATAAGTCCCGGAAGTTTTTTTAGGCCTTCCATTAATGAGCCTGAATTTAATTGCGACTGATCTGAAAAGTTATAAATAGTTCTGTCTGCCTTTCTCTCAACTGCTTTTTTCTTTTTCTCGATAACCACTTCATCAAGTTCCTTATCCATTTTTTTAATGGTATCAGTAGTATTTTCCTGAGAGAAAATACTAAATGATGTCGCTAATAAGATGATCGTAAAAAGATGTTTCATTGTCGGCTGATTGATGATTTTAATTACAATATCCTGTTGTTAAATTATATAACAAGGTTATAGAATACAATTGTAAGAAAATTAAATCAGAATAACTATGGAAATACAATTATTTTACAGCTTCAACTTTATAACCTTTTTTACGTAACAACATAATTACACCGTTCTCACCGCCTAAGTGACCGGCACCTACACCAAATAAAGTAGGTTTCTCTTTGGCAATTTTTTCAATACGCGGAATCCAGTTTTTGTTGCGGTTTATTAGTAGCACATCGTCGTGTGAAGCGGTTTTGTTTTTAGAAGACTTCATAAATGCCATAAGCTCATTAAGCTTTTGAGCATTATATAGTTCCATCATTTTGTTGTATTCTGCTCTGTCATTAGCCATATCGTCTTTTGCCGAAGCTAACAGGTCTTCCATTTGTTCTTTGTATGGAATCGCATCAAAGACATCCAGTTGTTCCTGTACCGTCTCTAAACCAAAAATTTCTTCGTTTTGTTTTTTGCTTGCATCTATAAGCGACTGCTCTATAGATTGCGCCTTGCAGTCCAACATTGCCGGCATAAGCATAGCACTTACCAAAAAAGGTTTATAACTGTCCAGCATTTTGAGCGGCATACCCGTTTTAGATTTAATAAAATCTTCTACCAGCTTATAATCTTCAGTGCTAAGCAGTGATGTCATGGTAGCACCATCTTTCATTGCCATGCCACCCATCATTTCTTTCATCATATTTGGGTCATCCATATCAAGCTCAAGGTATAGCTGCTTGGTAGCATCCAGGGCAGTATTAACTTTGGTACTCAAGGTAGCGTCGCAGGTAATGTGAACTGTGCCAAAAAGATATGAGGGCTGACTAAGTCCATTACCAGAAATCTTCCATAAAAGGCTATTTTCAAGATTTTGAGCATTAGTATAAAGAGAAATAAATCCAAAAGCGACAAGCAGTAATCTTTTCATTTTTTAGAAGTCTATTTTTTTAAGTTCGTCGTAATTTTTCTTGAGACGTTTAAGTAACAGTCCGTAAATAAGCTTGTAAAATAACAATACAACTCCGGCAAAGACAGCTACACTTATGGCTACAGCTGCAAAATAAACCAGGCATACTATAAATAGTTTTCCTTTTTCTTCAGCGATATGCAGCGTGTTAATCATCTCAGGCTCATTATAGAAGAATAAAACAAACATAATTATAAGCAGTATAACCATAAAGAATATCTTAACAAAGATATAGTTAGATACGGTTTTGCGTGTTTTTAAGATGTTTGACATAAGGTTCTTAACCTTGTCGGTAGTAGTGATTTTTTTATAATTGATATAAAACAGGCAGAAGAAGTAAACCATGATTGCATAATCAAGTATCGTAACAACAGTGGAAAAGCCATTCAGATAGCTCTCCATTTTTGTGGTGCCTGCATTATCATTGAATAATAGAGTAAGAGCAAGAAAGAAAGCAAATTCCAGTATACTTATCACAAAAATCCATTTTACTACCGAAGTAGAGTTCTTATGCAACATCGCATAGATTTCCTGTTCCGAAAGTTTCGGGAATTTATTTTCGTTCTTTTTCCAGTCCTTCTTTAATAGATCTAACTCTTCCATATGTCCACTTACGGATTTAATATCGTTTTTAGTTTGCCTTTTATCCTGTTCATTTTTACGCGGGCATTTACCTCGCTAATACCCAGGGTTTCGGCTATCTCACTGTAGTCTTTGTCTTCCAGGTACATAAATACCAATGCCTTTTCAATGTCGTTAAGCTGTTGTACAGCCTGATAAAGCAATTTTATATGCTCTTCTTCTTCATAGTTGTATTCATCCTGGTCAATTTTGTGCAATTTGCTGTCAAATTCAATAGTACTGACAGACTTTGTCTTTTTTCGGTAAAGTGTAATGGCGGTGTTCAGTCCCACGCGGTATGCCCAGGTGGTAAATTTAGAATCGCCTCTGAATTGAGGATACGCTTTCCAGAGCTGTATGGTAATTTCCTGAAACAGGTCTTTGTGAGCATCTTCACTATCGGTGTAGAGCCTGCATATTTTGTGTATCAGGTTTTGGTTTTCCTGAAGTTGTTGTACAAAAGACTTTTCAAGTTCTGAACTCATATTGCATAAGTAGCTAAAAGCTGTAATTTGTTACAACTAATTACAATTCTTTGTCTTTATAATAATTAACCAATAGGCCTACAAACTTGCTGTATGCTTCCAGTCCGTCTTTTTGTTTGTTAATCTTCAGGTAATTATCATAAAAATATTCAAATATAGTTTCTACAAACGATTCATATTTTTTATTGAATGCTTCGCTTTCTTTAAAATTGGCAAGCACACCGGGTAAAACAAGTTTAGCCATGCTTTTAGCTTTCTTTTCATCAATTTTATTAATGTTGCGGAGGCAGTATTTTAGCGCAAGTGTATAGCCTGAATACTGGAAATAAAGGTCCTTATTGTGTATCGAAGCCATATAGCCAATAAAATTGGCTTCGCTTTCGCTGGCATAGCCTATTTGGTGCGACATTTCATGACAGGTTGTAGCCGGATAACCATACAATGGAAGATTATAGTTTACCTGGGCTTCATTCGTAAACGGGTTTAAATAGCCTCCAAATCCCATATAAGATAAAGGTGTACTGATAAGCGAGGACTTTATACTTTCATGCTCAAAAGCAAAATAAGGGAACTGTTTTTCTATTTCTTTATAGCCATCCGTCGATTTGTTGTAAATCTCATCAATAGTATAAGGGATCACAATTTTTACGCTGTCATTTTTTTCTATTTGGCGATGTATTGCATTGGTTCTGTCAATCATCCTTTTGGTAAATGCAATCAGCTCGTCGGGAGTGTATTCCTTTTCGATGCCCATTTTCTCATTAAGAGGAACACGATGATAATTCATTGCCCAAAGTAAATGGAATAGGAAGTAAAATACCGAGAATGCTCCAAGCATCCTTAAGATGTTGTCTTTATAATTTTTACGCCATGTCTTTCTTGTTTTCCAAAACCAGCGCAGTGCTAAGATTATAACAACTCCATAAATCAGGTCGCCAATAGAAAAATTAAACAGGCCAAAGAAGATGCGTTCTGCTTTAGAAAGATAAGGAAAGAGTCCGTTGCTGTAATAACGTTCTACAAATTCAGGAAAGAACGAGAGTATGTTTATGATAATTATTTGCAGTAACAGTAGCAGCGGGAGTATATATTTTTTCTTCATCAGGAAGTAGTAATTCGATAGCGGATTGTAAATATAAGTAGTATTTTTGTATGGATAAATTAAAATTAACCCCATGAAAAAGTTAGATGCTCCGGAAAAGGTTATTTTTATTTGCGATGGCAAAAAATGCGGTCATTATTGTAAAGAACTCCGCAAAGGTTTCAGGATCGAGCTGAAAGAAAGCGGACTGAAAAAAGAAGTTGACGTAGTTCGTATGACCTGTACCGATAATTGCAAACATGCTCCTGTAATCTCAATACAGCCTAAAAATATATGGATAGGAGAGGTAGAGGAAAAGGAAATCCCTAGGATTGTAAAAGAATATTTTAAATAAGAATAAAACAACAAACACACATAAATATAAATGAGCCAGGAAATAAGAAATCTTGAGCCTAAAGCGCTCTGGAATAAATTTGCCGACCTGAATGCAGTACCACGTCCTTCTAAAAAAGAGGAGAGGGTAATTGCTTTCATGAAGGATTTCGGAAAACAATTAGGCCTTGAAACTATTGAGGACGAAGTTGGTAACGTTATCATTAAAAAGCCTGCTACCAAAGGAATGGAAAGCCGCAAAACAATTGTTATGCAGTCGCATCTTGATATGGTGCACCAGAAAAATGCGGGTACAGACTTTGATTTTGATACTCAGGGAATTGAAATGTATGTAGACGGTGACTGGGTTCGTGCTAAAGGAACGACTCTTGGAGCGGATAACGGACTTGGTGTTGCAACTATAATGGCAATACTTGAAAGTACTGATATTCAGCACCCAGCTATTGAGGCGTTATTCACAATAGATGAAGAAACCGGAATGACTGGTGCTATGGGGCTTAAAGGCGGACTGCTTCAGGGTGAGATACTTCTTAATCTTGACACTGAAGAGGATGATGAGATTGATATCGGTTGTGCCGGTGGGGTAGATGTTACCGCCACGCGTGAATACCATGAAGAGGAGGTTCCTGAAAACTCTGTTGGTTATACAATTACGGTTAATGGCCTTAGCGGAGGTCACTCAGGAATGGATATCGATAAAGGACTTGGTAATGCCAACAAGATAATGAATCGTCTTTTATTTGATGGTTTTGAGAATTTCGGGCTTCAAATTGCTGAGATCAATGGAGGTAGCCTTCGTAATGCCATCCCTAGGGAAAGCGTTGCTACGGTAATTATCTCTGAAATTTTTGATGAAGCTTTCGTTTTCGATATGCAGGAGGTAATTAATGATATCAAAACAGAATATAAAACTACTGAACCTAACTTAAAGATAACTATCGAGAAAGGTGAACTGCCTGCTAAGATTATGGAGCTTGGCGTTCAGGAAGGGCTTATACGCGCATTATATGCTGCCCACAATGGTGTGTACCGCATGAGTGCCGATATGGAAAACCTTGTAGAAACGTCTAACAATATTGCAAGGGTTATCGTAAAAGATGGTAACATTCACGTTGGCTGTTTAACACGTTCATCGGTAGAGAGCTCTAAGTTTGATCTTGCCAATGCGCTTCGTTCTACGTTTGAGCTTATAGGCTGCGAAGTTACCTTTGCAGGTTCATACCCAGGCTGGACACCAAATGTCAGCTCTCCGATACTTGAGGTATTAAAAGATATTTATGAAAAACAAAACGGAAACCAGCCACATGTGGTAGCATGTCATGCAGGATTAGAGTGTGGTATCCTTGGAACCAACTATCCTGATATGGATATGATCTCATTTGGTCCTACCATCAAAGGAGCGCATAGCCCGGACGAAAGAGCAAGTATTAAATCGGCTCAGAAGTACTGGAAATTTGTATTGGAAATTCTTCAGAACATTCCGGCTAAGAACTAAGTTTAGTCTTTAAAATACAGTAAATTAAATCCCACGATAAACGTGGGATTTTTTTATGAAAAATATGAAGGAAAACATATAATTTTAATACGATTTTACGTTACTGCTAAAAACCACCAAACACCATGAAACATATCTTTTTGCTGCTGGCACTTTCGGCAGTAGTTGCTTCCTGTTCCCACAAAGCTGAACATGTGGAGAAGGCTTTTTATTTTTGGAAAAATAATGAATACAGCTTCAGCGAATCCGAAAGGAACCTACTGGAAAGTACGGGGGTAAAAAAAATGTACGTCAAATTTTTTGAAGTTGAAAAGAATGAGGTCATGGGGAATATCCCGGTAGCAAAAACGGAACTCCATATGTATAATAATTTCGGGGATTTTAATCTCGTTCCTACGGTGTATATACGTAACGAAGTTTTTAAAGATTGTACTAAGCAAAGTCTTGATCTATTAGCAGACAATGTAAACTTTCTGATAAACAAATACCGAACGGACTATAAATTCAAGAATATTCAAAAAGTCGATGAATATCAGATGGATTGCGACTGGACAATAAGTACGAAAGACAATTATTTCTATTTCCTGAAAAGATTAAAAGAGTTATCTCAAAAGAAAATAAGCTGTACACTAAGATTGTATCCGTATAAATATCCCGATAAAATGGGAGTTCCCCCGGTAGATAGTGTAATGCTTATGTGTTATAATCTTATAAAGCCATTAGAAGATCACGAACGAAATTCTATTCTGGACAACAAAGAGTTTTCGGCTTATTTGGATACTGATGAAAAATATCCTTTACATATTGATATTGCACTACCGGTCTACTCATGGGTTCAGGTATATCAAAACAATCATTTTCAAAAGCTGCTATATACCGATACCAAAAGTATTAAAGCAATTTTAAAGCCTGAAAAGGATTTTTGGTATCAGGTGCAAAACGATACTGTCATTAACGATTTTTACCTAAGGGAAGGCGACAAGATTAAAATTGAAGCAATAGGAAGTGAACAATTGAAAGAAGCAATTGATATAATTAAAAAGAGAGTAAAATTGGATAAGTCCATTACAGTTAGTCTTTTCCATTTAGATGCAGAACAATTAAAAAGCTACAGCAATGAAGAAATTACAGGTTTTTATAGCCGTTTTACTGAGTAGCAGTATTACAGCCAATGCCTGCGGATATTATCCGTATGGTGAAGACATACGCTTTTGCTTTTTCAAACCGGAGTTTTATGGCTATAATGAGTTCTCTGAATTTGATTACACATCGGATTCTTTTGATGATAAAAATATTTTTGAAGGTAAGGCAAATCCTAATGAAAAGAACTGGTACAGCTACTGTAAAGGAAAAGTATCCATTGATGCTATAAGTGATGCTGTATATAATCTGCGCCCGGCTGATTTTACTGCTGCATCTAAAAATGAAATGGTAAAGTACTTGTTTAAATGCAAAGACAACGAAGCTATTGAATACCTTAAATATGCAAAGACCTGTGAGATCGCAAACGAATTTTACAGTGATCCCTGGGAAAGGACGGAATACGTTAAGTTGCCTCAACGCCAAAAACTTATTGATAATGCATTAAAAGCATCTGAAAAAGTAAATAATAAAACAATACAGTTAAGGTATATTTTCCTGGCAATACGCATGGCTTTCTATGACGGCAATTTTGATAAGATCAGTCAGCTATACAATACTTATTTTGCTAATTCAGAAGATAAGGATATAGTGTATTACTGGAGCTTGTATTTTCAGTCTTATGCAGAGAAAAATCAGTCATTGGTTAATTTTTACGCGGCTCAGGTTTTTGCAAAAGCACCCGATAAACGATTTGCCGTAATTGGCAATTTCAAAGATTCAATACCTGTTACCGAAACTCTTAAATATGCAACTAATAACAAAGAGAAAGCTAATGTTTATCTCCTTAAAGGAGTGAGAAAATCAGACAGGGCGCTTGACGAAATCAGAAAGATATATTCATACAGTAAAAGTAGTGATGGATTATCTTTTTTACTGTTGCGTGAAGTAAACAAGATAGAAGACTGGATTTATACACCGTACTATTCTTATTTTGAGCCCGCTCTTGGATTTGAATCGTATGGTGATGAAGAAGAGACAAGTGTAAAGTTAATTCTAAGAAGAGTAGAAAAAGACAGGCAATATGCCGGTCAGGTTTTGAATTTTGTCAACTCTGTAGATTTAAGAGAGGTTAATAATCCTATGTTTTGGCAAATGGCCAAAGCACAATTGCAATTTGCTGTAAAAGACTTTAACGGAAGTCTGGCGACCATTGAGCTACTTGAATCTAAGATCAATAAAAATGAAAAGACGTACAACGAGCTCCAACTTATTAAGGCACTTGCGCTAACCGCATCTCAGGAATATGGAAAGGCTGAGATTCCTGAAGAGGTAAAAGCAATATTGCTTAAAAATAGTGGGAATCAAAAATTTGTTTTCGCTATTGGCAGGGAGCTGGAATATAAAGGAAACACTACCGATGCGGCTTTGCTTTATTCATGCCTTAGCGATGGCTATTCAGAGGATTATTATGCTAACACGGCTTACTGGAAGAATAAAAAAAATGTAGGGTATGGCTATGAAGATTATTATACTGATTATTTCGGTTACATAAATTCTACATATAGTCCTGAGCAGGTTAAGGATTTGATTACCCATATAGAGCAAAACAGATCAAAAGATAAATTTTCAAGGTGGAAATATGATAAACTTGCGTCTCAATTACCGGTATTATATGATTTGTTAGGAACAAAGTATATAAGGAAAAATAAGCTCCAGCTGGCATTGGTAAACTTTAACAAAGTTGATAAAACATATCTGGATGGTAATCAGGCTGCATGGGAGCGTGTTGAAAATTACGGAGATGTGTTTGATAAAAATCCATTTTACCAAATAAAGTATACTCCTGATTTTATTCCGATAAAAGATAATATTAAACTCAATAAATATACAGTTACAAAACAGCTTATTAAGTATATTAAAAGAGCGGAGAATGTAAAGGAAAAAGACAGGGACTATTATTATTTTCTGGTTGCCAATTGTTACTATAACATGACGCAATATGGTAACTCATGGATGATGCGACGCTACTCCTGGAGCAGTAGCTATGCTACAAGTGTGGTTGAGGATGAAAAAGAGTTTAGAGAATGTAATTATGCACGACATTATTATGAACTGGCACTGAAGAATGCCAAAACTGATAAGTTTAAAGCTTTATGCATTAGGATGATAGCGTTATGCGATACTAACAGGGCAGAATATAGTGCAAGGGATGTATATCCTCAACCGGACTATTTAAGTCCGTATTATAATACCCTTAAGGTTAAGTATCCTCTGTATTATAATGACCTTACATCTAACTGTACCGCTTTTGCGGATTACTTTAAAGGCCGTAGATAAAAAAGAAACCCTTCGCAATCACGAAGGGTTTATATTTTTATTTCTTGTCTACAACAGGGCGGTTTTCTCTGTTTGCCAGTTCCCATGCAGTTACAAAAGCAAGCTGGGCTCTTTTTGCTAATAGATCGTACTCAATTTTTTCAGGTTTGTCACCAGGCTGGTGATAATCATCGTGCACCCCGTTAAAATAGAAAATGATCGGAATTCCCTTTTTCGCAAAGTTGTAATGGTCAGATCTGTAATAGAACTGATTTGGGTCGTTTACGTCATTAAACGTGTAGTCCAGATCCAGCTTGGTATATTTTTTATTAGCATCTTCATTGATGTTATGAAGATCAGTGCTTAATCGGTCAGAACCGATTACATATACATAATTACCGTTGTCTTTATGTGCATCATCACGACGACCAATCATATCGATATTAAGGTCGGCTATGGTATTGCTTATTGGGAACAAAGGATTCTCGGAATAATAGCGTGAGCCATGAAGTCCGTGTTCTTCACCGGTAACATGAAGGAAAAGTATAGAGCGTTTGGGTCCGTAACCGTCCTTTTTAGCCTGTGTAAATGCCTGTGCAATTTCAAGCAGGGCAACAGTACCCGAACCATCATCATCTGCACCATTGTAAACTTCACCGTTTTTCATGCCCACGTGGTCATAGTGTGCCGAAATAACAAGAACCTCATCGGGTTTTTCAGTACCTTCAATATAGGCCCATATATTTTCGGAATCACCAAGTTTTGGACTAAATGGGCGCATCATAAAAGATGATGGTACCGGCTGATAAAAACTTGTAGCACCTTTAGGGTAGGAGATGCCGTCTTTTTTATATTGTTCAATTAGATATTTACCGGCTTTCTTTTGGCCTTCTTCACCGGTATTACGTCCCTGCATTTCATCACCAGCAACAATATACAGGTGCTTTTTTAGGTCGCCCGGAGTAATGGACTTCATGTATTTTTCAACATCGGCCTTAGCATAGTCTTTTTGCTTAGGAGCCTGAGCAGTACTTGAGCACGATACTATAAAGCACGATACGGCAGCAAGCAATAGTGTGTTTTTCATTTAAATCAGGTTAGTGTAAAAGTAAATATAGCAATTATATTAATGAAGATTGTTAAATATATAAACAAAGGTTATTAGTATCATAACTATGATGCTCAACGAATTTATAATAAACAAGCAAAAACTTTTTAGTCTTGATATTGCTTTGCGTTCACAATAAAATCTACTGTGAGCCCTAAAGAAATAGAAGAAGGCATATATCAGAACAGCAAAAGTTAGTAACTGGGAAATAGTATCGGCAATATTTCGAGGTAGAATATGACTGTCAATCCATCTTACTATATAAAGGATTGTAATACTTAGTAATAAGAAGGAGAAATAATGAAGTGTAAAAATACCATGATCAAAGAAAAACCATCTTTTTTTACCATGGAAAAGCCATAACCAAAAAGCAAACAAAGGCATATATATAAACAATATTTTAGGAATTGTATGCGCTGCTGCGATTATTATGTCTCTGGTTGTAAAGTTACCTTCATAAGATTTTACAATTGATCTGAACAGGTAGTATTCAGCCTTACTCATTTTTTTATTTTCGGGTAACCGATGTTGTATAGAATCAAATTGATGAACCGATGTGTAGACATTTCCATAATCGTCTTTGATACCTTCTTTTTTCTTTTTATTTTCTACAGAAAGCAAATTACTTTCATAAAGTACTTGCTCTTGCTTTTTTTCCTGTTCTATATTTATTTCTTTCAGACTTTTTCCTTGCTCACCCTCCGGTGCCATGATAGCCATAAGGAAAAAGCACACAAAGCTTATAAAAATATAAAGCTTTACAGGAGGTACATAACGCATCCTGTGGCCTAAAAGGTATTCTGTTGTAAGTTTACCAGGCCTGAACAACAGGTACTTTATAGTTTTCCAAAAGTTACTGTCATAATGGGTTATATCTTCAATGGTATGCGTTATAAGGTGATGGAATGGCTGCCTGGTTTCAATGTTGTGTTGTCCGCATTTGGAGCAATAAGAAACCTCAACGGTATGTCCGCAGTTTTGGCATTCCCTGTCATGGCGAAGGTCGTGATGTCCCATTGTTTAGATAGTTTGATTGGAGGGTTAAAACTATTAAAAAAATGTGTAAATAGCAGTATATGTTTAAAACTTGATTTAAAAATAAAGAGTCTTAACAAAAAAGCCTCCCATAAGGAGGCTTTATAGAATAATTTGTTTAATTATTTTGAACCAAACAATTCGTTTAAGAACACCATAAAATCACTCCATGAACGTTTATCGGCTTTTTCGTTGTAGGCGGCACCTTTAGAGTTATCGTTTCCTGATTCTTTTTCAGTAAATGCATGTACGGCATTGCCATAATATACCATTTGCCAGTCGGCTTTTCCGTCTTTCATTTCCTTCTGGAAAGCATCAATATCTTTTTGAGGAACATAAGGGTCATCTGCACCATGAAGCACAAGTACTTTTGTTTTTACAGGTTCATTTGGTCTTGAAGCATCTTTACCAAGTCCACCGTGAAATGAAACCACTCCCTGAACCGGTAAACCGCCACGGGCAGCTTCAAGAGCGCCAGTACCACCAAAGCAATAACCAATGATAACTATATTGTCGGCATTTGCACCGCTTTTTACCAATTGCTCTAAAGCTAATGAGATGCGTTTTTGATAGAGTTTATAATCATTCTTATATTTTCCCGATTGTTTTCCGGCTTCTTCAACATTTGATGGGTAGTTACCTTCACCATATATATCGGCAATAAAAGCGTGGTAGCCAAGTCCTGCCAGTTTCTCAGCAGTTTCTTTAGAGTGGTTGCTTATGCCTTTCCAGGCAGGTAATATAAGTATCCCCGGTTTTTTACTTAAAGATTTTGAAGGTTGGGAAGCAAAGCCATTAAGCTTTTGATTTCCGTCATGGTAACTTACGGGTTTAAGTTGTGCATTAGCCTGTAAAGCTACAAGTGTAAGCACAATTAATAGTTTTGTTTTCATCAGTATAAATGTTTTTAGTAAATATAAAAAAGAAAGCTTTTATACACAATTGGTATAAAAGCTTTCGGGGAGAATCAAAGTTTCAACCTTGAATTAGCTTCTTTGCAATTCATGTTTACCTTCTTTAATTTCTTCTACCATCTTTTTATTAAAAGCAGGCAAATCATCGGGTGTACGGCTGGTTACAAGTCCGTTGTCAACCACAACTTCTTTGTCTGTCCAGTTAGCGCCGGCATTTTCCAGATCTTTTCGTACTGACATGAATGATGTAAGTTCCCTGCCATCAACTACTTCTGCATTGATAAGTATCTGCGGACCATGGCAAATGGCTGCTACAGGTTTTTTCTCGTCAAAAAAAGCTTTAACAAATGCAATAGCATTATCGTGTCTTCTCAGCAGATCGGGATTAATAACTCCACCCGGTAATACCAATGCGTCATAATCTGATGAGGTTACTTCGTCAAGGGTCTTGTCTACATTATATTCTTTACCCCAGTCCTTTTCCGCCCATGCCTTGATGGTTCCGCTTTTCAGGCTGACAATCTCTGCTGTCCAGCCCTGTTGCTCTAAATGTTCTTTAGGTGATTTTAGTTCACTTTCTTCAAAACCGTTAGTTGCCAGTATGGCGATTCTCTTGCTCATAATTGTAATTTTTTGATATTAGTAATTTCTATATCATAAAATTACTTTACTGATTTTCAGATGGCTTATAATGCTCTATTAAACTTGTGCTAATGTTTGTTAAGACTAAAAACAAGAAGAGCATCACAAATAGTTTGCAATGCTCTTCTCTAAATATAAATAGAATTAACTTAACCTCGTCTTCCTCCGCCACCGCCACGTTGGGCAGGGGCTGATGCAGGAGCACTTTGTCTTGCAGGAGCTGAAGAAGGTGTACTTCTCACGCTTGGCGCGCTGCTTCTGGACGGTGTACTCATGTTGTTTGCCGGTGCAGATCGTTGTACAGGAGCGCTGCGTTCAACACTTCTTGTTGGAGCAGGGGCGCTGCGTTCTACTCTTGTCGGCTGAACCGTTTGTGTTCTTGTATAAGAAGAATTGTCACGGCCATTATTATTTACTTTTCTCGAAGGAGAATCGGCGGTTCTTACATTTTGTGTGCCTCTCGCCGAGCTGTTTTCATAACCTCCTCTTACAGCATTTCCGTTTTTACGAACAGTATTAATGTTAGAAGTATTCACATTGTTCGATCTTGACGAGTTGCTGAAAGAATTTCTTGATGTAGTAGTAGTTCCACGAGATCCCTTAACTGTACCTCTGCTTTGCTCTAAGGCATAACGGTTACTTACATTAGTATTTCTGCTTGCGAAAGAAGTATTAGGGTGCTGTCTTTCATAGCTGTTCTGTCTTCTGCTACTGTACATGTTCTGAGCCCTCGAGCTATTTCTTACGGTAGTATAAGCGTAAGAATTTCTTGGGTTGATGTAAGTGCGCACATGGCTTCTGTATCGGTACACAGGACATGGAGCCCAATAGCTATAGTAAGTAGGATAGTAGCCCCAGTACCACGGTGAGTAATAAGGACGATAGCTACTTACCCAAAAAATATCGAATATAAAAGGATTGTAGGCATATACGGGCTCATATATATAGTTAGGGCCATACATGTACACATCTCCCACTACCTGAACCTGTACATTGTTACTTCTGTCTCTTTCAACCTCTACGGTTGCTATATCCTGAAATACATCGGGACCAAGTACAGCTTGGATGATGATAAGGTGCGTGTTGTTTTCTGTAGCCTCTATAACCCTAAGGTAATCTACTCTGTTGTCTCCGTTTAGGTCCAGGTTCGATATCTGAAGGTCTGGGTCATTCAGTCTTCTTTCAAAATCTTCAAGGTCGTTTGATTCACCAAATATAGATGCAACAGCCCTTAAATCTAGGTTATCGCTTATGTCGCTGTTGTTCGTTCTCACAGTAGTTACATCCTGTGCAAAAGCATCACCAGCAATAAAAAAAGTGAAAAGTGCTATATGTTTAAAAATCGTTTTCATGGTTTAGTAAAATTAGGACTTGCCCGGCAATTTTATAAGTTATTTGGTAATATCCAATTACTGTGCCAATATTTTTTTTATACCTTTATCACCTTCCAAAAAACCAATAAAACAAGGTTTTTTAATTTATACAAATAATGCAAATACGTAAAGCATCCCTTGAAGACTTTCAGATTATTAATGAATTAGCTATTAAAACATGGCATATAGCATACGATAAAATACTTTCGCCAGAGCAGTTGAACTATATGTTGGAAATGATGTATAGCCTCGGGGCAATAACAGAGCAGATTGCCGTTAAGGGGCATCATTTTCTTTTATTGTCAGAGAATAACAAATATCTGGGCTTTGCTTCTTATGAACTGAATTATAAACCGGGTGTTACCAAACTGCACAAATTATATGTGCTTCCCGAAACACAGGGTAAAGGTGCCGGAAGGTTGTTGATTCAGAAGATAGAGGAAGCAGCCAAAGCTAATACTAATGATAAGGTGAGCCTAAATGTAAACCGATACAATTCGGCAGTTAACTTTTATCTTAAGAATGATTATGCTAAGATTGCCGAAGAAGATATTAATATAGGGAATGGCTACCTGATGGAAGATTTTGTTATGGAAAAAAGCCTGTTGTAATACCGGCTATTTTTGAGTTTATATTATGATGCCTGTAACTTATGTTTAAGGCTTTGAGAGTTAACTTTATAGTTATAACTATAAAACCAAAAATCATGATAGTACAAATTCCGGATCTGCCAGCTAGTATGGTAGGTTTTCGTTCAGAAGGAGAAGTTACAAAAGAAGATTTTGAGATTGTAAAACTTCAGGTTGCCAATTTGGTTGAAAAAACCGGTCAGCTTAACTATCTTTTGTTTCTTGATAATTCTCCAACTGATTTTACAATTGGTGCCTGGATTCAGGATGCCTTATTAGGTATCAATCATATTACAAAGTGGAACCGTGCAGCTATAATTTCTGATTCAGAAACCGTTATAAATTTTACTTCAGTATTTAGTAAAGTAATGCCGGGCGAGTTTCGTGGTTATCATAAAGCCGATTATCAAAAAGCGGTCGACTGGGTATCGGGTAGAAGTGAAGATTAGCCATTTACAACATTTATAAATAAAAAAAGCTCCTTTACGGGAGCTTTTTTTGTGACAGTTTAATCCTCATGTCTGGGAGGAATGAACTTTACATTTTTCTCAGTTTCCTTTTGCTCCACGTATACGGCATAGTCGGCCGGTTCAATTTTCGAGCCTTTAAAGCAGGCGTACTCCCGGGTATATTCGGCACCAAAATATAGTATAGCTGCTGTATAATATACCCAAAGCATTATTACAATTATAGATCCCGCTGCGCCATAGGGAGATCCCGCCCCGGTAGTTTGTATATATAAGCCTATAACATAGCGACCCAATAAAAATAGCAGCGAGGTAAAAAATGCTCCGGCGCGAACATCTTTCCATCCAATTTTTGCATCCGGAAGTACTTTGAATATTACCCCAAATAAAACGGTAATAACCAAAAAGCTGATTACTATATTGGCAAGATTAAGTAATATAATGGTAAGATCAGGGAAATATGATTTTAAGATATCGTTCAGTGCCATAAGTGCCCCGTTAATTATTAAGGAAACTATTAGAAGAAAACCCAAACCAACAATGATAGAGCCCGATAAAAGCCTATCCTTTATCAGTTTAAGCCAACCTTTTTTAGGCTTTGCCTTTACCCTCCATATCATGTTGATAGAATCCTGAATTTCACCAAATACTGTGGTGGCACCTATTACAAGTGTAATACCCCCAATAATTGCAGATATAGTTGATTTGCCTGAAAGTTCGAGGTTCTGGATTATTTGCTGAACCTGCATGGCAGCCTGATTGCCTATCAGTCCATTTATTTCTTCAAAAACACGTCCTTCGCTTGCTTCCTGCCCAAATATGGCACCAGCCAATGATATTATTAGCAGTAGTAGTGGGGCTAATGAAAAAATGGTGTAATAGGATAGGGATGCACTTAATTTAAGGCCTTTGTCAGCCATGAAACCGATAAACGTATTTTTAAGTATGGTACCGGCGTTTATTAGCGATTTTTTTCTGAAATACTTTATCATAGAATACAAATTACTCTCATAAAAATACGCATCGCATAAGGTAAATACTATGATATTAACATAACTATAAAATTCTGTGATAAATTATGCATGCATATTTATTATGCGTGCAATATCTCTCAGCAAAACCCAATTATTTCATAAAAGTGATTTCTGAACTACTCTATATTATCCTCGTTAACACTAAAATACTTAACTTTATAGTGGTATTAAACGCAGTTTTTTAAGCGTTTTAAATAGAGAAATCCATGAGAATAGTGATAGTAGGAGGTGGCTTTGCAGGTATTAATCTTGCTAAAGGCCTCGCAGGTGACAAAAACTTTGATGTCACCCTTGTAGATAAGAACAATTACAATTTTTTCCCTCCGCTAATTTACCAGGTGGCAACTGCTTTTCTGGAACCTTCAAGTATAAGTTATCCGTTCAGGAAATTATTCCGTAAAAATGAAAATATTCACTTCAGATTGGGTGAAGTACTTTCAGTAAGGACTGAAGACAATGTTGTTGTACTAAATAACGGTGAGCTGGAATATGACCGCCTTGTTTTTGCTACGGGTGCAGAGTCAAACTATTTCGGGATGGAGAATGTTCGTAAGAACGCTATTCCTATGAAAACGCTAAATGATGCTATCGAGATGCGTAACAAGTTGCTTCAGCGTATGGAGAAGGCTGCTATATGTAAAAATAGCCGTGAACGCCGTAAGTACCTGAATATAGTTGTAGCCGGTGGCGGACCTACCGGTGTTGAGGTTTCAGGGATGTTTGCCGAAATGCGTAACGGTATCCTTAGAAAAGAATACCCTGAATTGTCTACCAGCGTGAGTAATATTTACCTCGTGGATGGGGGAGATGCTCTTTTGGCTCCTATGAGCAAAAAATCGCAGAAAGATACTTATGAAGCCCTTGAAAAGCTTGGGGTAATAATAAAACTAAATACCCGTGTTGTTGATTTTAAAGATGATACGGTATATTTCCATAATGGAGAAACCATCCAGTCTAAAAACCTGATATGGGCGGCAGGTGTTTCTGCAAAAACATTTGAAGGTATTCCTGAAACAAGCTATGGTCGCGGTAAAAGGTTTAGTGTAGATGGTTATAACAAAGTCGCCAACACAACTAATATTTACGCGCTTGGCGATACCTCAATTATGGAGGGTGTAGATAGCGCTTTTATGGGAGGTCATCCACAGTTGGCACAGGTTGCTATACAGCAGGGAACGCTATTGGCCAAAAACCTTAAGCGCGAGCTTAAGAATGAAGCACTAAAAACCTTTAAATATAACGACAAAGGATCGATGGCTATTATTGGGAAAAATAAAGCTGTTGCCGATTTACCCAAGCCAGAGATGCACTTTAAAGGTTTTATAGCATGGATTATGTGGTTATTTATTCACGTTATGTCACTTATAGGATACAGGAACAGGATTATTACAGCCTATAACTGGATGATTGCATATCTTTCTAAGGACCAGTCTTTAAGGATGATCATAAGGCCTGATAAAAGCAGAAAGAAGGGGGAAGTCGCTCCTGATTAATATAAAAAGGCATTCATCACGGTGAATGCCTTTTATAATTTATGTTAGAACGGATATCCTATTGCTAAGTTCAACACAAAATTTTCCTTTCGCCAGTATTTACTCCCTACATCTATATCATCTAATACCCATCGGTCGCCATCAGGCAACCAGGGCTTTCGTAATGGGAATGCACCATCAAGCCTCAGTATCAGGAAAGACAGGTCGAGTCTTAATCCGATACCCGTACCTACGGCAAATTCTTTGTAAAAGTCTTTAGAGATTTCGGCTCCTTCCATTCCGTCTTTTTTGTTCCATAGCCAGATGTTACCGGCATCTACAAATATGGCACCGTGTACAACGCTGTATAGTTTCATCCTGTATTCGGCATTAATTTCCATCTTTATATCTCCCGATTGATCCGGAAGGAAAGAATTGGCTGTAACTGTAGTATCTCTATAGGTTCCGGGACCAATAGATCTTGCCCTGAACGCCCGTATACTGTTTGTTCCCCCTACAAAGAACTGTCTTATATACGGAAGCTCTGAAGAGTTTCCGTATGGATATCCAAAACCTATGGTAGCTCTTGTTGCCAGTTGAGAGTTTTTACTGAATTTATGGTAAAATCTAAAGTCGTGTTCTGTTTTTGCATATTGGCTAAACGGCACTCCAAATACAGATATAGTGTCTCCTTTTTTAATATTGGCACCTGTGACTAATCCTGTAATATTTCCGGCAAGATCCAGGGAACCTTTGTAATAAATAGTATTCTTTTTAAATTGCCTCATTGTATTTGTATAGGTATACGAATAGGTTGGGCCAAAAATCAATTGTTTGTCTATGGCTCTTTGCAATGATCCGCTTTGGTCATCTTTAATACGGTTTCGGTATTCCTCAGTTACATGGCTAGGACTAACAAAAATTGCATCAAATACTTTCAGTTCGTGCTCCTTGGTAATGTCTTCTTTCCACAGGTAACCAAATGATGATTTGAAAGAACTCAGTGAATATAGTTTTTGCCTGTTTTGGTATTCATAACCTATAGAAACTTTGGTGCGTGGTACATAGGCACTTGGTGTCTCAACTTTAATAGGTGTAATAAATCTTGGCCATGTAAGGCTCACATCACTACCTATACGATATACATTATACCCCTTATTTTGCCCTGCCATTTGTACCTCAAGGCCCCCAAAAGCAGATATGCTCAAAAGTTCGGCAGCTTTAAAGGTATTACGGTTACTCCAGTTTACAGTTAGCTCACTACCATTATAGTTAGCAGAGTTTGTTTTGGCAGAAAGCTCCATCTGAATTGACTTTTTAGGCAGCGGAGTCAGAAAATAATAAGTATCAAGCGCAGTGTCCAGTGAATCAGAAATTTTAAACTGGTTTTTTACGAATCTGAATGTGCCCAGGTTAACCAGCCGGTTTAATGACAGGTTATGGTCTTTACGGTTATAAATGTCTCCTTTGTGAAAGTATAAGGTACGATCATAGATTATAGGACGAAAGTTATGTTCTTTATCTATTATGGTATAATCTTTATATCTGGTAACAGAATCATTTTCGGCAGGTTTGGTAAGAGTATCGCTTGCTGCACTTAATGAGTAGTTTGGATAGATAAAAATGTTATTAATGGTATATACCTTTTTAGCCCTTTCTGGTACATCATCTTTCAGGCGTATCCTTAAATCTACCTGATGATCGCCAACAGTACTGTCTACCCTTATAATCAGATAGTCGGGATTAAAAAAGAAATAGCCTTTCTCTTTTAGTCTTTCATCTATGCGGTTGCGCTCATCTTTAATCTTGTCCAAATCATAAGGCGAGCCTTGTTTTAAACGGGTTCTTCTTTTGGTTCGTGCTACTGCACTATCCAGTCGGGTACCTAATGAGTCAGGCCATATCACATTGCGGATGGTGTATTGTTTTCCTGGCTTTACGGTATATATGGCTTTAGCCTTCCTATTGGATGAGGTAGAGTCAGCACTGGTACGTGATTTAAAATAACCTCGGTTTTCTGCCCTGTTTTGTAATACATCAGCATTATAATCCATATCCACCTGACTGAAAGTAACCGGTGGTTCGCCAACTTTATTCCTTAACCAATACTGAAAGCCTTTATCTTTCTTAGGCTCTCCGGCAAAGTTGTACATACTCAGTTTAAAACGCCATCCTAATATTGTCCTGTTAGGTTTAGGGCGCAGCAATTCCTGCATTTCTGCCTTTAGTGCTTTTTTATCGCTTTTGCTCATCAGGCTGTCTTCAATTTTTACTTCAGCTCCGGTATAAAGCATTTCACCTTCAGGCAGGTATTTGGTATTACTGCAGCTGTATACAAGCAGTAAAAGAAAAGGGATATAATATATTGGCTTGATTCTCATGCTTAATTTTCTTTTGGCGTTTCTTTATCCTTTTCTTCTCTGGCTTTACGTTCTTCCTCTTCTTTTTCCTGTTGTTTTTTCTTTTCCCTTAATTCTTTCTCTTTTCTAATCATTTCTTTTTCTTCCTCGGTCCTGTGGAAAAGCTCTCTGAATTTATTGTAGTCAAGCGTAAATATCAACGATACTCCTGTTTCTATAACCTGTCCCTGTACAGCGGCATCATATTCGTCTTTGCTGTAACCTCTCACAGTATAGCGGCCATCTTTGGTTAACTGGTAATCCACTGCCACGTCTCCTGCTATATTACTGGTCTTTTCATTGGTTTGCTCCTGACCTTCAACACCAACAGTGCTGCCGACGGTAACTTTTAGCCTGTCGTCAAATAATCTTTTAGAGGCGCTTACACTAAGGTCGGTTCTGTTCTGTCTTTCGCCACTGGTATAATCTTCAGAAGATTCCAGATCAAAATTTAATTCTACACCGTTTATTAAATCGCTTGCCAGGTTATTAAGCTGCTGCGAAAGTATCTTGCTCACACTCTGTCTTGCCAGCATTCCTGTTGAAGTTCCTGCTTCGGTAGAGAATGGGTTTTCTCCCACAAAACGGTTTAGTAACAGTACTGCAAACACCTGCTTGTTAAGCTCAGATGGCTCCTGGCGCAATTGTTCCAGCTTGGCATTGGTAGTGTTTAGCACTTTGGTCGATACATTATTACTTCCTTCATCAAGTTCTATATCAAATGATAGTTCCGGTTTCAACAGTTCACCTTCCATTTTCAGGATGGTATTAAACGGAATCTTTTGTTTGAATGTGTTTTGTATCGACTGCTGTTCACCGGCTATCTGTGGGCCAACAAGATCAATAGGAGCAATGTCGGTTTTATAAACCGCGCTGATGTTTATATTGGCATCGGTAGGCTCGCCGGTCCATAATATGTAACTGCCGGATTGAATCTCAAATTTTCTTTTTATAAAGTTAAAGGTCATTTGGTAGGCACCCTCGCTAAATTCATAACGTCCTGTAAGTGTTGTCTTTCCTGATTTATCAATTCCGCCGGTAAGATGTGCTTCACCTTTAAGCTGAAGGTAATCTCCGTTTCCTTTATCAATAACCAAATTGAGTTCAGCTTCTTTAACCACTTCAATATTTACGAGTACATCCATGCCTTTTAATTCAGTAGAATTTACAGTCTGTTCAATTTTAAGGCGCTCTATCATTTCCTTATTGTCTTCATCAACAAATTCAACAATACCCTCCCTGTCAGCAATCGATGGATCCTGTTGCGGCAGCACAACGGTAAATTTAGTATTATCGTCTATTTTAAGATTACCATCTATTACTGGGCTTTCCGGTGTACCTTTTATGTTTAAGTGCGTATCAAAATACAGGGTGCCATAGTAAAAATCATTGTCTTTGGCAGTTGAATTCACAGCCCTGAAATCATCGGCATCTACCGTTAGGTTAAAAGCAAAATCCCTGTAATTGGTAGTATTTACGGTTCCATTAACATCAAGTGTATTGTTTTCCTCGTCATTTACCTGAAAATTGTTCAGTACAATACCAGTATCGGTAAAACGTATCTCATCATTCATGCCTTTAAAATATGCATTGAGCTGTTTTACTCGCAGGGCTACGTCATTAAAGTTCAGGTTACCGTTTATATCAGGATCGGTTGCTGTACCGGCAATTTTAAAATTACCGGATAAGTATCCCTTACCATCTTTAATTTCGCCCATGCTAAATGCCTGAAGGCTTTCAATATTCAGTTTGTTAATGTCAACATTCAGGTCAAAACTTTCTGCTTCAGCGTTATAATTACCGTCTATGGTTGCCTTGTTATCACTGCCGCTAATTTCAACATTGGCGGTATAAGTGTTAGCAATCTCGTTGTTTACTTTAATTTTAATGTTTCCAACAGTGTCTTTACTTATGGCAAGGTTTTCAATGTTAAGGTCTGATGTAAATACTGGTTTCGAAGTAAGATTTCGAAGCTCGGCCTTACCGTCAAGAGTTCCTGTTATTTTCATTTCCTGTTTATTGATGATATTAGTAAGCGTCTCGATCTTAAAATTATCAAGTTCAATATCCAGTGGGGCATTTGGAGTTTCCGAAGCCGATTGTAACTTCAGTTCACCACTATCGCTCTTAATGTCAAAGTTGTTGGCATAAATACCATCTTTACCAAATCTTATACTATTGTTTTCGTCTATTCTCCATTCCTCATAATTAAGCTTCAGCCCATCAGGGTTAAGTGAAAGTTCTGTATTCTTATCAGTAGCTTTAAGCTTACCGGCTATCCTGTATTGTTCTTCTTTTTTCTTGTCTTCTACCTGTAGTTTATAGTCAATAATGTTATCTTTTACACTACCGGTAAGTCTGGTGTGCTCCAACTGAAACTGTTCGCTTTGTACCTGGCCTATTTCTACATTGTAAGCCAGAGAATCCTGCTGGGTTTCTACTTTAATATCAACGCCCGATATGGTATAAGCGCCATAAACTATCCTCGGGATAGTCCCGTTTATTTTCAGGCTGTCAGTAGTACTGTCATAACGGCCTTCAATTTTAATAGGTTCTAATCGTGTTATCTGCGGAACCAGTTTATAAAGTATAGGATCATTATCCACAACCAGCCCAAAATCGAACTGTTGCGGAACATTAGATTTTTTAGGCGCTGTAGGATTTGTATTGTAGTATTTAGCAATAGTGGCCGAAAGGGCAGGACCAACCTGTGTGAGTTTATAGTTGCCTTTCATATAAGCCTTAAGGAATTGCGACTTGATCTGAATAGCGGTAGTATCAGGCTGGCTGATGGCCACTATGTTGATAGAATCCAGTGCGAACTGCTCTTTTTCGTTGGCAAACATAAAGCTATGCAGCTTAATCGTTCCGTTAAGGTGATCCGGATCGGCATCAGCTATGTCAGCATCTACATTACCACGTAATTTTAATGGCCCGGCATGCAGGTTGAGTTTGTTCAGGTCGGCAATGTCAACATTAAGCCTTATTTTTCCGTTGGGATATTTACCATTAAAGCCCCCATTGGCTAAAAGCTGAAACTCAAGATTAGGATCGGCCATATCTGCTTTGGCATCAAATTTTCCATTGCTGATGGATCCGTCTACATTCAGGTTTTTATAAATGTAACTATTGTATTCAGCACTAACTATATTTGCCACTACTTTGGCATTGGCAGTTTGAGGATCTAGTCCCTTACCTTTTACTTTAGCCTTTAGCGTTATTCTTCCTATAGAGTCATTAGTAATCAAAGTCCCTACATCAAAATTGTCTATGTCTATATCGGCATCATAAATCTCGCTGCCCTTTTTACGCTGGTCAAAAACAGCTTTTACTTTGGCATTACCAAAGCTGCTGGTAAGATTTACATCTGTGGCGAAGTTGTTTATTTTTCCCTTAAATTTGGCTTTCGCCGAAAGATTGCCCGGTAATTGTATGTTAGCAGGTAACGTACCTTTAGGGATGTAGGTATTGATGTCTTTAGACGTTGAGGTAAAAGCACGAACGTTCATGTCAAACCATGCTTTTTTTACATCCGGCAGGCCAATAATCCTTCCGCTGGCGGCAATTTTTGTTGCTCCTATACCGCTCATTTCCAAATTGGCAATCTTAATGTCGCTTACCTTACCTTCCACACGGCTGCTGATATTGAGTACACCATTAGCATTTCCTTTAAACGGTGCAGTGTCGGCAAGAGTAGGCACAAAAAGCAATACATCTTTAAAACCAATACGACTGTCTTTAATATCGGCATCTACAGTAAGGTTACCAATATCTTTTGTAATGGCATCCAATGAAGGATAAGAGACCGAAATATGGTCTTCAATCTGAGTGTAGGGTGTTTCAAGATATAAATCATTAAGCTCAGCACCTTTAGTTCCATACGAGAAGTGTGTACGAAATTCCTCTACATTCAGTCCGCTTTTTTCTTTTACGCTAAATGTTGCGATGTTTCCTGAAATGGCCTCAGTACTGTATGACAGATCTTCAGCTTCCAAGTTCAGGTCGGTAATGTCAAGGTGTTTGTAATCAATGCCTTTAGCGACAGAGGCAGAATTCTCATCATCAAATTTGAATGCTACATCCTTAATATCAGTATTGGCAAGCTTAAATTTCCACTGTGCCTGTTGCACGGCAGTAGTTTCTTCGGGCAGCGATTCTTTTACCTGCTTTTCAAATTTGCCTAAGGCCAATTGCCCTTTGAGTCCTTCTATCTCAAGATTATCAAGATCAATAAGCTGGTTTTTAAGGTCAATGTCGTTAACCTTAGCAAATAGTTTTTTTAGTTTTAATCCGGTATCAAGGCGGCTACCTTCGTTGTCATAACCTACATCAATATTAGCAATATTAATTTTACCAAGCTTAAGCTTCAGGTCGGGTTGTTTAGAGGCTTCTTCAGCGGCTTTCTGAGTACCTTGAGCAATTTCAGCAATCATTCCCTGTTTTAAGGTAAGCTTAAGACCATCTAAATTGATTTTTGGAACGCTAAACTCCATCTTATCCAAATCGAATTTGCGGATACGGGTATCAAAGTGGGTTAGATTTACTTTGAGATCATTTTTGGTAATCTTATCGTCATAGCTAATGCGAATCCTGTCGAGGTTTACTTTGTTGATTGAAAATTTCATTGGAGCCGAAGCGGTGTCCTTTGGTTTGTCAGATGCAAAAGCATTGATGATGTAATCAAAGTTAAACACGGAGTCTTCATTGCGCTTTACATTAGCAACAATACCCTGAAGATTGACAGAATTGATCTCAACCTCGTTGTCAAGCAACTTAAAAAGGCTTATATCAACGGCAAGTTTTTCGCCAGCTAATAGTGTATCACCCTGCTGGCTTTCAAAGTAAACACCTTCCAGAATTACCTTTTCGGGGAGTCCTATTTCTATCTTGTCAATATTAACATCAGTCCCAATTTTCTTCTCCAGATAACTGATAGCCTTTTCTTTAGCTATGTTTTGAAAATAGGGGATTTGAAGCAATAGGACAAGTAATAGAAACAATCCTATAATCGATCCTATTGTCCAAAGGATGATTTTTAATCCTTTACGCAGGTATTTCTTAATCTTAGCATTCATTTGTGATCTAAAAATAGCTATAAATTGACTATCACTCTTTTAAAATTTTGCTAAAAAATTACTTACAAAAATATTAGAGCTTATTCTTACTTTACAGATAGAGGTATTTTATTGATATAAAACCTAACATAATCTTAACCGGTGTAAGCCTATTTGTTCGTAATTTTATTCTTATTTATTGCTATGCCTTATACAGATACCATTTTGCCTGTTTCGTTTTACCGTAACAGGGATATCAGCTGGCTCGAATTTAACGGGCGCGTTCTTGCTGAAGCTGCATCGGAAAATACACCTTTGCTGGAAAAGGTAAAATTCCTGTCTATTTATTCTTCTAATCTCGATGAGTTTTACAGGGTTCGCATTCCGGCTCTAATGGCCCTTAAAAAGCTGACAGGAAAAAAAACAGAAGCCGACAGAAAAGCATATAAAAAGATACTCAAGGATATAAATGATAAGGTATACGAGCAGCAACAACAGTTCGGGAAGCTTTTAAAAGAAGAGGTTTTACCGGTTCTTGAAGCAAACAACATTCATCTTATTTATGATAAGCCGTTTCCTGATGCGGTAAGGCAAGAGGCCAGAGATTACTTCTTTACCCGTATACTTACGTATCTCAAACGCATGGAACTGAATGCTGAGACTGATTTCTTTTCCGAAAACAATAAACTGTATTATATGGTTTCGGTGACGGATATTGAAGGTACAGAATGTTTGCATATTATAAACATCCCTTCAGGAGAGATGCCAAGGTTTTTTAGTATCAATAATGAAAATGGTCAGTACATCTTGTTTATTGATGATATTATTAAGGAAAATCTAGATGCGGTTTTTCCGGATGCTGTAATCAACGGAGCATATACTTTTAAAATTACCCGCGATGCCGCATTAGAGTTTGATGATGATTATGAAGAAGGACTTGCGACTCAGATGGAGAAAAAAATCGCCAAGCGCGACTTTGGTATCGCTACACGTTTTCTTTACGATTATGCAATGCCCGAAGAATATTTAAAAGTACTTATAGAGTTACTACAGCTAAAAGGAGCGAATGTTATAAAAGGGCGATCACACCATAATCTGAAAGATCTTGCCGAACTGCCTGTAAAAAACAGCGTGCTTGAATATCCGAAATGGCCGGCACTTCCTTTTGTATTTGAAGAGAGATCGCTGTTTGAACATATTCAAAAGGAGGATGTAATGATTCATACGCCTTTTCGCTCTTACGATACCGTGCTGCGTTTTTTTAATGAAGCAGCTATACACAATGATGTAGAGGAGATTTATGTTACTGTGTATCGTATGGCTCAGGATTCGCGAATAGCCAATGCCCTTATCAGTGCTGCCGGCAACGGAAAAAAGGTTACGGTAATTGTTGAACTTAAAGCCCGTTTTGACGAATCAAACAACCTTAGATGGTCAAGAAAGCTTAGTGAAGCAGGAGTGACTATTATTCATAGTGTCCCATCACTTAAGATACATGCTAAGATTGCTTTGGTAAAATTCAGGAAAGGATATAATATAAAAGCGCTTGGATTATTAGCGACAGGCAACCTTAATGAAACCACGGCCCGCTTTTATACCGATCATATATTGCTGACTTCAAACGTAGACCTTACCCGAGAACTTAGGCATGTATTTAAGTTTCTCAGCCTGATGAAAAAAAGAGAAGCCAAAGATTTTTATGAATTCAGGCATCTTTTAGTAGCACAGTTTAATTTAAGGGACAGATTTCTTGCACTTATTGACAGGGAAATTGATAATGCTAAAAAAGGACTTCAGTCAGGTATTACCATAAAGCTCAACAATCTTGAAGAGCAGGTTTTGATAGATAAACTATATGAAGCTTCAAATGCAGGAGTAAAGATCAATTTGCTGGTAAGAGGTATTTGTTGTCTTGTGCCCGGAATGGAAGGACAGAGTGAAAACATTACGGTGAAACGTATTGTTGACCGTTATCTTGAACATGGTCGTATTTTTATTTTCAGCAATAGTGGAGATGTTGAGGTTTACCTCGGTTCAGCCGACTGGATGAGCCGTAATATTTACCGTAGGGTAGAGGTGTGTTTCCCGATATATGACACCGTAATTAAAGATGAGCTGATACACCTTGTCAACCTGCAATTGCGTGAGGAAATCTTTGATGAAAAACGTTCGCAGGAAAAGATATATGAGTTTTTAAAAGATGAGGTAACGCATTAATTTTCTTCGTCTTCAACCTGAAGTATATGTAATATGCGATGTATTACAGGAGCAAAGAACACTGCAGTAATACTAAGAAAAGCTACGCCACTATATAGTGCATAAATAGAAGAAAATATTTTAGCGGCATCATTTGGCATTTCAGATACAGGTCCCATACCCGTTAATATCATCGATGCCATATAAAAGCTATCTACCCAGTTGAGACTTGCAAAATGGCGATAGCCTAAAACCCCAATCCCTACCGAAAAGACTATAAGTGCTATGGCAACAAGGGTGTAACGCCCCATTCGAAGCGCAAAACGTTTAACAGGTAAAACTTGTTGTCGGCGGTGTTCCATTATACGAATGTACTAAAAATAGCTACACGTCAAATCCTTCAACTTCTTTAACTTCTCCGGGCTGCAGATTTCCTAAATATACGTTGCCAACACGTACCCTTACCAGCCGAAGCGTAGGATACCCAACCGCGGCAGTCATTTTGCGAACCTGCCTGAATTTGCCTTCGGTAACGGTAATTGATACCCATGAGGTTGGCCCGTGACGTTCATCCCTAATTTTACGTCCGCGTTCAGGGAAATCTGGTTTCTCGGTTATTATGTGTGCTTCGCACTCACGGGTTACATAACGTGTTCCTTTAAAGCCAATCTCTACACCTTTTTTTAACTCATCGACAGCTTGCTGAGTGATAACACCATCAACCTGGGCATAATATTCTTTCTCAACTTTTTTACTGCGTACAATCTCACTCATCATGCCGTCTGTTGAAAGCAATAGCAACCCTTCTGAATCCTCATCAAGCCTGCCTATAGCCATAGTACCCTCAGGAAAATCATGTAATTCTCCCAATAACTTTTTGTTGCGTTTCAGGTTGTAAATAAACTGGCTCAGGTAACCAAAAGGCTTATAAATGATAAAGTGATGATGCATGAGGCAAAGTTAAAGCTTTTCTCAGGATGGTGAAAACTGCTTATATTTGATATGCAAACAACAAACAATCTAAAAGTATGACACCGCAAACACTTGAAATTAAAACCGCTATACAAATACAAAAGCCGGTTCATGAAGTTTTTGAAGCAATAGTAGACCCTGCTAAAATGTCGAATTATTTTATTGCTTCGGGCTCAGGCCGGATGGAAACGGGAGCAAATCTTACCTGGCGTTTTCCTGAATTTGACATGGATGTTCCTGTTAGGGTGGGTGAGGTACGCAAAGATGAATACATTTCTTATTACTGGGATAACGGCGACAGGGAAATGTTTGTTGAGATGACACTAACGGCTAAAGATAACGATACCATAGTACGAGTAACGGAAAAAAGCGCACCCAATGATGAGGCCGGTATAAAATGGCTTATGGGGAATACTGAAGGTTGGGCAAACTTCTTAGCCTGCCTTAAAGCGTGGCTGGATCACGGCATCCATCTTAGAAAAGGTGCTTTCGATTTTATGTTTGAGAAATAGGGTATTTTATAATAAACGGAAAGGCTATCAGATGATAGCCTTTTCTATTTTTCAAGTATTACCGTCATTCCCTGTCCTCCGGCTGCACATACCGAGACAAATCCGCGTCCGCTGCCTTTTTCATGAAGCAGTTTTGCCATGGTTGCAAGTACACGGCCTCCGGTTGCTGCAAACGGATGTCCTGTTGCCAGGCTGCTTCCGTTTACGTTAAGTTTTGCAGGGTCGATGCTACCAAGTGCCTCAACTCCAAATTCTTTAGATAATTCAGGACTTTCCCAAATTTTCAAAATAGCCAATACCTGTGCCGCAAAGGCTTCGTGTATTTCATAATAATCAAAATCCTGAAGCGTAATCTCTGCTTTTTTAAGCATTCGCGATGCTGAATATACAGGAGCCAATAGTAAATTGTGTTTGTTCTCAATATATTCTATAGCCGCCATTTCGGCATGAGTAATATATGCAAGTATAGGCAGGTTATTTTGTTTAGCCCATTCTTCACTGGCAATGAGCAGGCATGAAGCTCCATCTGTTAGAGGAGAAGAATTTCCTGCTGTCAGTGAACCATTTTCTTTATCAAAAGCAGGTCTTAGCCTTGCCAGTTTTTCCATAGTGGTATCACGGCGCATATTATTGTCTTGTTCGAGTCCCATGTATGGAGAAAGCATATCTTTAAAAAATCCCCTGTCAGTAGCAGCTGCCATTTTAAGGTGGCTTTGCAGCGCATAAGCATCCTGTTCTTCGCGTGATATTTTATAGTACTTAGCTGTATATTCGGTATGTCCGCCCATAGATAATCCTGTTCCGGGCTCAAGGTTTTGAGGGGCTACAGGCGTAAAATCGCTAAAGCGTATTCCGGCAAGATGCTTAAGTCTTTCCAGGGTTCCTTTACTGCGACGGGCTGCTAAGAATATCTTTCGGATATGTTCGTTAAATTCTAAAGGAACATTACTTGTAGAATCAACTCCTCCGGCAATACCACATTCAATTTGGCCCATTGCAATTTTATTAGCGATATAAACAGCCGATTCGATTCCTGTATTACAAGCCTGCTGAATATCGCAAGCAGGGGTTTTTGGGTCGAGAGAGGTATGTAATACACATTCCCTCATTAGGTTTATTTCCCAACTATGTTTAATAACAGCTCCACCCGCAACCTCGCCCAATTCTTTTACATGGAGTTTATAGCGGTCAATAAGGCCATTGAGTGCAGCGGTCATCATGTCTCTGTTGTTGGCTTGGGTGTATGCGGTATTGTTTCGGGCAAAAGGGATACGGTTGTATCCCACAATGGCTGCCCTACGAAGAGGAGTATTTGTTGGCATAGCTAATGATTTATTACTACTAAGTTACTTAAATTCTGTCAGAGTCACTTAAAGTAATACAATCTTAATGTTAGAGTAATCACTTATTCTCTTTCAATTATAAGATTTGCACTACCAATAAAACACACTATGGGATTATTTGACAAACAGTTTCAAAAGCTAAAAAAAGAATTCAGTAAAAAAAATACACGCTATTATCGTGAGGGGGTAAAAGAACTGGAAGAACTATATGAAGAATTAAAAGGGGCATATGAAGCCTTAGATATGATAGCGTTAGAGTTTTCGGCATTTAAAGATTTAGTTGCCAGCAGTCTTACCGAAGAAGATAATTCAAAAATGGAATATTTCAATCAACATTTTAAAAAGCTGGACAAGGTTTCAAGAGATGCAGTTCGTGACGTGAGAGACCTTTTAAGAAATCAAAAGAAAAGGCTGAGAGAAGCGATTAACGAAGAGTAAAATGAAACAGCCCCGCATCTGCGGGGCTGTTCTTTTTATAAGGTGTTTTTAGGTATTATTCCTGTCTGTTAATGTAAATCCATCCGGTGTCAGTGCCTCCGGCTGTACGCTCAATAACATAATAGTAAGTACCTGTAGGCAATTCATCACCTTTATTGGTTTGTCCTACCCACTCGTTTTTGTAGTTATCTTTGGTATATACTTCCTGACCGTAACGGTTAAAGATAGCTAACCTCTTAACCCCAATGAACTCAAGGTCAAAGTAATCATTCAATCCATCATTGTTAGGTGAAATACCTTTCTGGATGCTACATCCAATACCATCTACTGTAAACATTTTTGTGGTTTCGCAACCATTTATGGTAACAGTTAAGAACAGATCCATTGGGAATGTATCGTTCTCAGGAGTGCTGTTGGCATATTCAGATACATTGATGATGTTCGAATCTGTACCTATGGTATTACCCGAAGCATTAGACCATCTGAATGAAATGGCAGCATCTTCGTTGCTAAAGTCTCCGTTAGCAGGAGAAGCAGTTATCACATAGTTTGTTCCTTCACACTGTCCGTTGAAGCTGAATTCATACTGGCTTACGATAGTGAAAGTAAATGTTGACGAACCATCATGAACACAGTTTGCAGCATCACCTATAATTGTATAGGTTACTGTGTGTATACCCGCACTACTTGCAGCAACGTCTACCACACCTGTTGTACCGTCAATTACAAGTCCGGGAGTACCGCTAAATGTACCGCCTGTTGTAAAGTTAGGATAAAGGTTTGGTGAAGCATCGGCAGCATCAAAACAGAAAATGTCGTTATAATCAAAAGCAGTTACCGGAGTAAACACCTGAGTGATGGTTATGCTCGCAGTACCTGTACCTGCTGCAACACAGTTTGGTACGTTTTGACCTATTGCATAAGTAACAGTATGTTCTCCAGATGTACTTGCAGCAATATTAATTTCACCTGTTACAGGGTCAACTACAAGTCCGTTATCACCTGTAAATGTACCACCTGTTGTAAAGTTGGTATCCAGAACAGGCAGTTGATTAGCCGAGTCAGAACATACAGGAGTCGTATAAGAGAAACCTGTTATCGCATCTGCTAAAGGAGTTATAGTAATTATTGTACTTGAAGTGTTTCCAGAGTTACATACAGAAGAATCAGGATTTACAGTATAGCTAACTGTATACGTTCCGGCTACACTAAGATCAAGCATTATTTCTCCTGTTGCAGGATTTAATATAAGTCCCGGTTGAGATGAATAATAACCTCCCGGTGTTTGTCCAGTAGCAGGAACAGCAACCGGATTAATATCTTCCTGACAGATGCTTGTTACAGCATAGGTAAAGTCAGTAACAGGAACGATTGAAGGATTCACTGTTACTACAATCTCGGTTCTTGCGCTTTCACAAGAGTAAGCAGAAACCTGGCTTACATAATAACTTGTAACTCCTGCAGTAGCAGTAGAAGGCGTTGGAGCAACTGTAGATGCAGTTCCACCTGTAGCCTGAGTATACCAGTTAAGGGTATTTCCTGTAAGTGCTGTCGCAGTAAGCGGAGCAGCAGTAGCATTTTGACAATACTCAAGAGCAGGCATAGCAGCCGGAGCAGCCGGTATTGGGTGAACATTAACCGTTATTGCAGCTCTTGGGCTTTCACACTGATCAGTTGCTTTTTGAGATACATAATATGTAACACTAGTTTCAGCATTTGTATCAGGGGTAGGTGCAGTAGTATCTGCAGTACCACCAGTTGCTGTAGTATACCAGTTAAGTATGTTGCCTGTTAGAGCAGTAGCTGTTAGTTGAGCAGGTGTTTCACCTACGCAGTAGTCAATTGTTGATACAACAACAGGCTCGGGTACGCTACCATTGTCGTAAGTAACTTTAATAGCACTACTACAGTATGCAGTTGTCCAGTTGAACCAATATTCGCCATTTGCAGCAAATCCGGTTATGGTTGTTGTATTACTGCTAGGATCTGCAATTTCTGTTGGTGAAGGGTTAGTAGGGTATGCACTCCACTCACCTGTTCCTGAACCCACAACAGTAACTACGTTGTCTATACATGTTGCCTGTGATGGCGTTACAGAAACTACACTGTTGTCAGCAGTAAACCTAATGCCGTCAAGGAAGTTACCGGTACTTAGAGCAGTAGGTCCGGTAGCAGAAGTTGAAATTGCAATGAACATAAATCGTGTTACGGTTTGTCCTGCAGGTACAGTATATGTTCCGGTATAAGTAACCCAGTTGTCTTTACCTGTTGAAGCTACAGTAACTGTTGATAGTGTTCCTCCAGGAGTACCGGCTCTTAATTCTAAAACATCAGGACCTCCGGCAGATCTTCCTTTGTGGCCAAATGAGTAAGTAAATACAGTACCGGCAGGGCTATCATAATCCTGATAAAGTCCTGAAGGTTCATAAGCATTTAGTTCTATAAACTGGTTTCCTTCATAACCAGGGTGTGACTCCATGTTTGGAACCGGCCAAAACTCCATTCTGTTATCAGATGCAGTTGTTCTCCATCCCTGTACAGTATTTTGGTAAACGTCCGTAGCAGGGTATATTCCGGTAACAAGCGGGAATTCAAAACTTGGATTAATTGTTGTGATAAGACAATCCTGCGGATTACCTTCAGATGGTGGCTCCGGAGTATTAACACAAATTTTAAATACAGTATTTAAGTTTGCGGTAGTTGCATTTAGATAACATCTTACTTTGTAAGTTGCTCCCACCACAAGGTTACGAGCCATCATTACATTCGTGGTAGCACACTGTAATTGTAACAGCGATCCACATGTTTCACCCTGATATAACTCTATAACTACGGCTTGAGAAGCGGTACTGTTAATTGCAAAATTATCAAGTACAATGTTAGCACGATCTGAAGTAGCTACAAATTCATACCATATATCGGCAGCATTCGATCCACCACAAGTAAAAGGTTGTGGAGAAGGAGTAGCGCCAGTATACATAGCAGTTGAAGATGACTGGCATTCTTGTCCGTAAGGGTTTTGTAAAAGGGTATAAGCACCTGTACATTCGTCATTACCAATTGCGGTTTGGAATGCAAACGGACCTGCCCATTTACTCTTGTCAGATGAACTACAAACAGCTCTTACATAATATACATAATTAGATGATGGCTGAATAGCCGGATCTGAATATGTGAAAGGATTAGAACCTGCACTTACTCCAGGAGTTGATGCTGTAGGAGTTTGAGAGCCTGGCGTAGTAACATATACTTCCCAAGCTGTTGCGGTACCTGCTTCAGTCCAGTTAAATGTAGCTCCTGTCTGTGTTGAAGCTGTTGCTCCAAGGGCAGTAGGCTTAGGACATGTAATAAGCGTTAAATTGATATTATCAATAGCTCCCGCCGGCTGGTCTCCCGTGAAGGTGTTGTTTGTCCATTCGAATATAATACGCATGTTAGTACCTGCATATCCTGTAGTATTCAGAATGTAACTCTGGTTAGTCCAGTTGGCGTTATTTGATACGGTACCTAACAGTTGGCGGTCAGTTCCGCTGGCAGTAATTGTTGTACCCGGTGTGGGAACAAAAGTATTTATCACACGCCACACCTTAATATAATCTACCGATGCTTGCCCTACTGATTTCCAGTCAAAACTAAGGTCTACAGCTGTTGTGCCTGTAGGAATAATGAAATCTTTATAAGCATGAACCGTCGAGCCGGCTGTAACTGTATACGTATTAGTAACACCACCATTATCACTTATGTAAAGTGAATTTGAAGGGCTGTTATAAGTAGCATCGCCAACAACCCATCTGTTTGTTTGCGTTCCATTTTTAATCACCCATCCATGAGATGTACCATCAAAGTTTTCGTCATAGTTAAGGCTTACAGGTTCTAATACAGTATTAAACTCATAAGGACCTAACCATAAACTCTTACCGCCTGATCCACAATCATTTCTTACCCAGAAGTAATAAGTAGTTGAAGGCGGAAGACCTGATAAGGTTACAGCAGCGGTAGGAGATGTTCCTAATGCTGTGGTTGATTCACCTGGAGGTGTTGGCTCCTGAGAATAGTAATACTCATAAGTAGGAGAGACTGTTGTTGGTGGTGTCCAGGTAAATGTAACTCCTCCTGAGTTGTTTACAGGCATTTGTAAATTAGAAGATGCCGGACAAGTAACCACTTTAAGGTTAATGTTATCTATAGCAGCAGGTGGTTGCTGACCTCCTGAAGCACTATTTCTCCATTCAAAAACCAAACGCATTGTTTGTCCCTGAAGCGCTGTTGCAGGGATAAGAATGTTGGATGTTTGCCATATAGAGTTCAACTGGAAGTTACCTCCAACCTGTACACGCCCTGTTCCCGCAACTATAGCAGTACCGGCAGCCGGTATGTAACTTGTAGGTACCAACCATATCTTGAAATAATCAATGTTAGATTCTCCCATACCTCTCCAGTCAAAAGTAAGCACTAGTTCCTCAGCAGGATTAGGTATAGTAATGTCTCTGTAGGCATGTACTAGTGTTGTTGCACTAAGGTTGTAATTATTAGTAGTACCATTAGTATCTGATATGTATAGTGAGTTAGGTGTACTGCTGCTAGCAGCGGTTCCAACTACCCATTTATTAGTTTGGGTCCCGTTTATCAAATCCCAGTTATGCGCTCCCATATCAAAATTCTGGCTGTAATCCATAGTCGCAGGAATTTGTGGTGTAAGGAAGCTTACAGGACCTATCCAGTAACTTTTTGAAGTTGAACAATCTGTTCTTACCCATATATAATGAGTAGTAGATGCCGGAAGGTTAGGAATAGACACCGTAGGTGCAGTAGTAGCTCCTGAAACAGTAGAGCTAGAAGTTGGAGGTGTCGGGTTAGTAGATAGATAGTATTCATAACCAGATGCCCCTAATGCAGGAGGTGTCCAGGTAAATGAAGCATCTGCAGCAGTTAGGTTAGACATGGCAAGAGCTGATGGCTGAGGACATTGTATAACTTTAAAGTTAATATTGTCAATTGCTGCCGGAGGCTGATTTCCTCCCGTTCCATCATTTCTCCACTCAAATATCAGTCTTCTTGTAGATCCGCCAAGGTTTAATGTTCCGGCCTGAATGATATTAGAAAGGGTAGTCCATGAGCTATTCAATGATAGTGAGGTGCCAATCTGTGTAGCATTAGCTGTTGTGATTTGGGTACCTGGTGTTGGATTGAATGTAGTTGGAGCGATCCATACTTTTATCCAGTCCAATGTTGCGGCTTCTGCAACGCTTTTCCAGTCATAAGTAAGTTCTATCTGGTCTACTCCGGCAGGAATAGTGATATCTCTGTAGGCATGTACAACAGATGCTGCACTTGTATTGTATGAATTTGTTGTACCGTTATCCTGAGAGATATATAACGAGTTTGCAGGGCTATTGCTTGTAGCAGGACCTACCACCCATTTATTGGTTTGGGTTCCGTTACTTAAAGCCCATCCGTGCGAGGCACCATCAAAATTCTGAGCATAATCCATAGTAGCAGGTATCTGCGGAGCTATAAATGATAATGGTCCTGCCCATGTACTTGTGTCTCCTGTACCACAATTTGCCCTTACCCAGAAATAATAAGTTGTAGAAGGCTGTAATGTTACATTTGTAGCAGTTGTAGTTGCAGAAGTACCTGTTTCAGGCGTAGTAGCCACAGGTGTGGTAGCTGAAGTACTTAAATAATACTGGTATCCTTGTGCCGGTACAGATGTAGGCGCTGTCCAGCTAATATTTACAGAACTGTTTGTAAGTGTTCCGGCAAGAACCTGAGGTGCTGAAGGAGCAGGACATGTAATTACTGTAAAGTTGATGTTATCAATAGCCGCTGGTGGTTGTGCGCCTGTAGCAGTAGTGTTTCTCCATTCTAATACCAGTCTCCTGGTTTGTCCCTGAATTGCTGAAACATCAACCACACCGTTAAATGTGCTCCAGTTTGCATTATTATATAGGTCGTTACCAATTTTAATATTGGTTGCCGATCCTACAAGCTGAGTTCCCGGGACAGGAGTAACAGTTACAGGTAGCAGGTAAGCTCTTATGTAGTCATTTGCTGCTGTTTCACCAATACTTCTCCAATCAAAAGCAAGATTAAGGCTGGTTACTCCATTAGGGATTATTACATCTCTGTAGGCATGTACTACAGAAGCAGATGTAATAGTATAAGTATTGCTTGCACCATTGTCATTACTGATGTAAAGTGATTGCGATCCACCATTGTTAACTGCACTTCCAACAACCCATTTGTTTACCTGAGTTCCGTTGTTTATTGTCCAGTTATAAGGTGTGGTTTCCCAATTTTGAGTATAAGGTATGGTAGCAGGAATTTGCGTTGTACTAAACGCAAAAGGTCCACTCCAAATACTAAATGTACCGTCGCCACAGTTTGATCTTACATAATACTCATAAGCTGTTGAAGGCTGTAATGTGGTACCATCAGTCATTGAAGTCGCTGTGATGGTATTCGAAGTTACGTTTATTCCTGCTCCTGTTGGTAGTCCTGTCCCCGCCGGCTGAACAGCAAGCTGCCATGAGGTAGCAGTACCTGCCGCCCATGTAAGGTCTCCACTTGTAGGAGTTGGGTTAGAAGCTGCAAGTCCGGTTGGTGCAGCACAATATACCTGTTGTATTGATAAAGTATATGGAGTTGTTTGCGCTGCTGTACTGGTAGATATAACAATATAAATACTGTTTCCGGCAGTTACCGGTAAAGCAGCAATGTTTACATTTCCAATGCCTCCACCTATACAAGCTACATTAATGTCTGAACAGTTGTCATATACGAACATAGCCGCTCCGGTTCCGGAGTTAGTCATGCTTATATTCAGGTTACCTGTTACAGTAGGGGTATAAGTGTATACTACATCATTACCCGAAAGATAGGTGCCTGTTGTACCACAGGTTGTACCCGGAGCTCCTTCATATACATCACTAAAGTTAGATGTATTGTTGGTAGTTGAATATGGTATTGTAGGGACAACTAAAGGATAATTACAACTTTCGCCAAGTGTTCCTGTTTTAAAGAAATAAGGCCCTAACCACGCACTTTGTCCGGTATCAGGGCATATTGCTTTTACAAAAGCCTTGTAGTTTGTACTGGCCGTAAGGCCGCCTTTTGTATACGGTGGCTGTCCTGCATAGGTTTCACCTACACCGGTAGATGGAAGATTAGCATCTAACACTTCGATTTCCCAAGATGTGGCTCCTCCGTTATTTACCCAGTTAAATGTAGCTGAGTTAAGACCAACACTTGTAGCGCTTAACGTAGTAGGATCGGCACATTGCGCTGTTACTCTTACGTCGTCAATAAGCCAACGGTCACAGTTGTCTCCTTCCATTACAAATGCAATGTGTGCATTTCCTGAAATTGCCGGCAGTGTAATTACTTTTTCATAGTAAGTTGTTTGCAGCGGATTAATTGTTGTTTCTGTCCAGGTTTGCAAATCGGTATAAGCTGCAAGATTTGTTGGATCTGAATCTGTGGAGATTTTTACTTTGTATACACCTCCCTGGTCACCGGCAAGTGTAAGCCTCGAGAAAAATCTAAGCTGTGCGTTAACCGGCATGTTAATGTAAGGAGTGATTAACCAGTCTTTCGGAATTGGCATTCCGGTGGCAACGTTTTCCCTGTCCAGATAGGCAGAGTAGTTACCGTTATTGGAGGGTTTTGTAGAACTGTTCGCTTCTCTAACCCATGTTACATTGGGTCCCAGTTCATTTACCACTGTCCATCCGGGTGGTGCGGCAGGTGTACCTGTCCAGGGATCTTCAAATCCCTCGTTGGGTAACTGTGCAAAACCACAAATTGACATTAGCAAAGCTAAAATCAAGAAAGTAATTTTTTTCATATCAATTAGTTAATATTAGGTTTAAGGCTCTAAAACTAACTAAAAAAGAAATGTCAGGATTTTATTTACAAAACAAAAAAGTGAATAATTAAGTTTACAAACAAAATCATTAAGGATTGTTATGTTTTTAACTTAATTTTATTTTATAATGTCGATGTATTCTTATATATTATGAGATTTTTTCTCTAAAACTCAATAATTAAGAAAAATTCTATAATTGTGTGAAGTTATGATTTTTTATAAAATGCGAGAAAAATTTTTGGTTTTATTTAACATTTTCCACATTTATTAAGAGTGGTTTTTAAGGCTTATGCCAATTGAAAAATATAACCTGCATTTAGTACTTATATAAAAAAAGAGCCGTTGTAAAACGGCTCTTTTAAATTAAAAATTTCTGGTTCTTATTGCTGTCTGTTAATATATATCCAGCCGGTATTGTTTTCGCCGGTAGCACGTTCAATAACATAAAAATAAGTTCCTGTAGGCAGTTCGTTTCCATTGTTGGTCTGGCCACCCCATTCTTTCTTATAATCGTTTTTACTGTATACTTCCTGACCGTAACGGTTAAAGATACTCAGCTTTTTCACGTTAAGCGCTGTAAGGTCAAATACATCATTCATACCATCCCCGTTTGGAGAGATACCTCTTTGTATTTCACAGCTTGTATCAGAAACAATGATTGAGTCTTCACCGGTGCAACCTTCGGCAGTTGTAACAGTCACAAAATACTCACCTGCTGATGGAGCAACAAACTCGCGGGCTGTAGATGTAAATCCATTAGGTCCTGTCCAAGAATATGAAGCTGTATCAATATTGAATGATCCGTCTGCGTCGGTAACTTCAATCATGTAATCGCCACCTTCACAGCCATCAATAATCAACAGGTCAATCTGCTCATTATTTTGAGTGATTTCCACACTTTCGCTGTGCGTGCAATTATTTACAGTTACCGTTAGTGTATAGATTCCAAATCCTGAAGCAACAATACTGCTACCACCATCTATAGCAGAACCATCAAGGGTCCATGCATAAGTAGCTTCACCCTCATTAAAGTTAGTTTCACTAACAGTTATAGTAATGTTAGAAGCTGCACAAGCTGCTTGTGGGGCACCCAGAGTGAATACAGGAGTAGGGGTGATGTTTACAGTAAATGCATTCTCATCTGTACAGTTGCCATTTTTAGCAAATACATATATAGTTTGTGTTGCAGATAATATCGTTCCGGCAGGGATAGGATTGCCCATACCACCTTGTTCTGCGTAGTATTCATTACCTGTAGTAAGCGCAGGTAGCTCATAGCTATCGCAAACATTTACATCAGCCGGAGCATCAGCAACCGGTGAAGTAGTTATAGTAACTTCAAAACTGATTTCTGCGGTACAGTTAGGTACAGTGCCTGTTTCGGCATATACATATATGGTTTGCGAAGCAGTAATAGTATCACCTTCATTTAGTAGTGTACCAGTACCTGTCGGTCCACCCGCTTCAGTGTAATAATTACCCATTGCAAGAGCAGGAAGAGTATAGCTGTCGCAAGCAGTAACATCATCTATGGCAGGAATAACAAGTGTATTGTTAATTGTTACCGTAAATGTGTTTTGAGCTGTACACTCAGGAGTAGTTCCGCTTGAAGCCACTATATTAAATGTTGTGGTTTCAGTAATAACAGTACCTGCAACAACAAGTGCATTAGTAGTTGCATTATAGTAATTGTTATTTGCACTAAGTACAGGAAGCTCGTAGCTGCCACAAGCAGTAACGTCAGCCGGAGCATCAGCAACCGGTGTAGGTATTACCGCTACATTAACTGTAGCAGTAGCAGTACATCCAGTTCTGTCAAGAACTACAGTATAGGCACCTGCCTCAGTAACTGTAATTGAAGCGGTAGTTTCGGCAAGCGGAGCTCCGTCTTTAGTCCAGGTATAAGTTACCGGGGTTGAATCAGTATCTGTAATTACAACCTCGATAGTTCCTGAAGTTCCTTCACAAATTGAGTAATCAGGCGTGATAGTATATACAGGAGTAAGATCCTGAACAATCAGGTCAAAAGGTTTAATGCCATAACAAGTTGTTGTTTTATATACCGTTCTGGTCCAAAGTGTCTGAAGGTTTTCAGTTGTATTGGCAAAAGCAGTATAGGTTGCAGAATCAATAGCATTTACTCCATTGTTGGCATCATCTTGAGTTAAGTGAATTGTAATGCTATAATCAGCAGGAGTTGTTAACGGTGCAAGCAGCGCATCTACATTTGAAGTCAGGTCAAAAGTACTCAAACCTGAAGCATCACATGCGGTAAGGTTTACAGGATTTCCTGTAAGTTCGTTAATAGATGTATAGTTTTCAATAACTACTTTACCTTCATAGGTACAAGATATATTATCCATGCTTACCTGAACACCATAGGTTCCCGGCTCAGTAACTATATAAGTAGACTCGGTCGCGTCTGGTATAACGATACCATCTTTAAACCAGGTATAATCATATTGATAGCCTGTCATTCCACTGTCAAGAGTATGTGTTTCGGTATCGCAAAGTGCAGTTCCGTTAGCAACCAATAAATCTCCACCAAGATCAAGGTCTCCAATATCAAAACTACCTCCGCCAAGGAATACGGCAGAAGCTCTGGCTCTGTCCCTGTAGTCTGCAATAACCAGTTTTATATGGTATATTTCTCCTGGAACAACATCTGCTTCAGCTTTCATAGGAATAGTTTGCCCATTAAAGTTAATTGCTGCGCCAAGAGGCTGCACAAAGTTATTCTGACCAAAATACTCTATGTTTTGAGAGCCGCAACTAGCATTATATTGACCATCTTTAATGTTTGTAACACTTACCGGAATATTTGTTCCCGGTATTACCGCAAGGTTTTTCTTGTTGCCGTTTGGTTCTGTCAATATAAAGGCAAATGAATCAGTAAAGTCACACTGATATGAACCATATTCAGTCGAAGCAAAAAGGAAATCGAAACTGAATTTATTTGTTAATGGTACAAAGTCAAATTCAAGAATTGATGCATCGTTAGTTCCTGCAGTCTGAGTAGGATCATTAGCAACAGTAATATTGTTTAGTTCTGCATCGCCAGGCCATGTCGTGCTTCCTGAAGCTATGTTTGTATTGTTTACAAACGGACCTTCTGCTAATAGTGCATTACCTGTAGACATAACCACTCCATAATTGAACGGGAAAGTAGCACCGTTAGCATCAAAATAAGCTATACTTGCCACACCATTTTGATCTGCCTGAGATTTAGATGTAATGTTGCTTACAAGCGCACATTCTGAATTTATGAGTACTTCACTAACAAGCTGCTCTATACTGTAAGTGTCAGTAATAACATCTATAGGACTGTTAGGAACTCTCACGCAGATATTGAACTGAGATGTCTGGTTAGGATCAGTAGTATTGCTGTATACCCTTATTTTGTAGGTGTTGCCTACAATAAGATTAGCCGCAGTACTTGCGTTTGCGTCGCTACAGTACAGTTGTGTTAATGAGCCGCACTGATCTCCCGAATATACCACGTGGTACAAATCTGAAGTAGTACCGGTAATGTAAGATAGCGAGATTAGGTGTGTAGTATGAGTCGCTGTAAATTCAAACCAAATATCATCATCATCATTTGTATTTCCACATGTGTTAGGTTCAGGAGATGCTGTAGCTCCATATACGTTAGCAACAGTACTTAAATTACAGTTTGCATCCTGGTTTACCTGTAGTATAGTAGCATTAGCACATTCATCATTAGGTGCCGGTGGTGGTGGGGTACTAACACAAAGCTGGAATTTAGAACTCTGGTTTGGAGTAGAAGTAGCACTCCATACTCTTATCTTATAAGTTTCGCCAACTGTAAGATTGGACGCAAGACTCTGGTTGATGTCGCTACAATAAAGTTGTGTAAGCGATCCACATGCGCTACCCTGGTAAACTGAATGGTAAAGATCATCTGTACCTGAGTTAACGTTTTTAAGGTCTATAATGTGGGCTGTGCTTGTTGCTACAAATTCAAACCATACATCATCGTCTGCTGTATTGCTGCAAGTGTTTGCCTGAGGTGAAGCTGTCGCAGAAGCGATAGTTCCATTTACGATATTGTCACAAACAGTTGTAGGGTTAGTAAGTACAACAATAGCATTAGCACATTCATCATTTACAGGTGCCGGTGGTGGTGTACCAACACAGACGCTGAATGTTGTGTTTTGTTTAATAGTTGCCGAATTAGCCACTTTTGTATAAACTCTTATGTAATATGTCTGACCAATAGTTAAGTTATTAGCAAAACTCTCATCTGCATCACTACAATATAAAGGCGTGGTAGCAGTACCTGCCGCAGCATGTAGTTCATGAAGCATATCGGTTGTAGATCCATTTATACCTGTAATCTTGATTTTGTGAGTAGTGTTTTGTGCTACAAACTTAAACCAAACGTCGTTTGAAGCAACTAATCCTGTTGCTGTACAAATAAGAGGTACAGAAGACTGTGAAGCCGAAATTACACTACCTGACAATGGATTTTCACAGTCATAATTAGGACTTACAGGAACCGTTAATGCACCTGCAAATTCATCATTTACCGGTGGAGCAGGCGGAGTGGTAAGACACAACTGGAATGTTGTTTTTTGCAGTGGTGTCGACGTAAATGTCCAGATTCTTAATTTATATGTCTGACCCACTACTAAATTAGTATGCGTAGTAGCATTTGCTGTTATTGTACCACAAGACGTAACTTGTGATAAAGCGGTACAGTTACCAGAGTATAGTGTATGGGTAAGCTGTGTTGAGTTGGTTATGTTACTAAAGTTTACATTTACAGAAGGGCTTGTAGCAACAAACTCATACCATATATCGTCATCCGGAGTTCCGGTACAAGTGGTAGTTATGCCTGTTGAAGCTGTTGCACCATAAACATTACCTGATGCAAAATTAGTACATGTTAAATCAGGACTAACTGTTATTGGTGTAGGTGTGCTACAATCATCATTAACAGGTCTTAATGTGAAATAGAATGGCCCTGCCCACTGGCTGTTTCCTACTGTGCTACCACACATGGTTCTTATGTAATATACATACTGTGTTCCGTAAGTAACAGCTCCCGGAGTAAGTGTATATTCGCTTATTCCTGCATAAGGAACTCCCGAAGTTGAAGCTGATGGAGGTGTGTGTCCCTCAGCCTCATAAAGAAGTATTTGCCAGTTCGATGCCGTACCTGTCTGATCCCAGTCTAAAGTCGCTGTTGTGTTAGTAACATTTTTTACCGCCAGGTTTATAGGCTTGTCACAAGTAACAACCTTTATATTAAGGTTGTCAAGAGCGGCTGCCGGAAGGCCAACGTTGTTAAAGTCGTTTCTCCATTCAAATACCAGTCTTCTGGTTGTTCCTGCATAAGCGGTTACCGGAGTGGCAAGATATTTTGTTGTCCATTCAGGTGAATTGTTAAGATCACCGCCTACTTTAATTCTGTCACCGGAGCCGGCTCCTGCTGCTATAATTTGTGTTCCTGGTGTTGGTGCAAAAGTAACCGGAACCATCCATACTCTCATGTAGTCTACAGGAAGAGATCCGGCTCCATTTTCACCCAGACATTTAAAATCAAATTCAATTGCAACTTCTGTTGCTCCTACAGGAATGTTAATATCTCTGTATGCATGAACAACACATGCCGGTGAACTGTTAGCATAACCATTAGTCAGGCCTTCATCATTTGTAATATATAATGATTTTGCAGCACTACTGCTTGTTGCCGAGCCTACCACCCATTTGTTTATCTGTGTTCCGTTTAGGAAAGAAAATTCATGGCTAGGTCCATCGAAGTTTTGTGTCAGGTCAAGATTCGCCGGTACCTGAGGTATAATTACTGATACAGGTCCTGTCCAGAAACTTTTTCCAGATGCACCACAGCTGCTTCTAACCCATACATAATAGGTTTGCGAAGATGAGAGCGATGGTATAGTAGCGCTAGTTGCAGGGGCTGATACGCTTCCTTGAGCCACAGTGGTTTCTGTAGGAGCAGTTGTGGTTGTTGAATAGTAATATTCATATTCTGATGGTGTAGTTCCTCCTGGTGCTACCCAGTTAAATGTAGCACTATTTGGTGTTGCCGAAGCAAGCGTAAGAGCTGTAGGCGAAGAACAACTGATAACTTTTACAGCAAGATTATCAATAGCTCCTGGTGTTTGTGTCCCTACAGCAGTGTTATTAGTCCATTCAAATACCAGTCTTCTGGTAGAGTTTGAAAGGGCGGCAGCTTCTACTACAAGGTTTTGTAGTGTCCAGTCCGGAGTAAGCTGTAAATTACCGCCAACCTGAATTCCACCGCTATTAGCAGTCGTTATCGCAGTACCGGCTGTAGGCACAAATGTTGTAGGTACAAGCCATGCTCTTACAAAGTCGGCATTACTTTGGCCATTTACTTTTAAATCAAAAGATACACTAAGCTGACCAACAGCTGGAGGGATTATCACGTCCCTGTATGCATGAACTATTGATGCAGAAGTTATGGTGTATACATTTGTTAAACCATTATCATTACTTATATATAAAGAGTTAGCAGGACTTTTAGCAGTAGCATTGCCTACATACCATTTATTAGCCTGATTTCCGTTTACAATAGAAAAGCCATGTGTAGTACCGTCAAAATTCTCAATATATGGTAAAGCAACAGGGACCTGAGTTGTAGAGAAAGCAAAAGGGCCCGACCAGATACTATAGGTGCCGTTATTACAGTTTGCCCTTACATAGTATTCGTAATTAGTAGCAGGACTAAAGCTTACACCTGCTGTTGTAGCAGTAATATTCAGGTTTGTATTTTGGGTTACATTTTGCCCGTTACCTGTAGGCAGTCCTAAACCTGCGTTTTGCACTACAATTTGCCATGCAGTAGCAGTACTGTTCCATGAAAGGTTTGCTGACGTTGACGTGTTTCCGTTAGCGGTAAGAGCTGTGGGTTCGTTACAGGCAACCTGCTGAACTGTTAATGTATAAGGTGTTGTTTGAGGAGTACCATTTGTACTTACTACAAAATAATATGTAGTATTAGCAGTTACTGCAAAAGAAGGTATGATTGCAGAAGCAGAAGCAGATGCAACTGCTCCGGCAAGACAGCTGGTTCCTATAGATGAACATGAATTGTAAACAAAAAGACCTGCAGCACCTCCTGTATTAGAGAGTGTGATGTTGATATTTCCGTTTGTAGTAGCAGTATATGCGTATATTACTTCATTACCATTAAGGTAGTTTCCGGTACCTACACAACTTGTGCCTGGTGTTCCGTCTACATGGTCGCCAAAGTTAGCTGTGTTATTTGTAGTGCTGTAAGGTAATACGGTAGGTATAACTATTGGGTCAGAACAGTATTCACCCAAAGCATTAGTTGAGTACGGGAATGGACCTATCCAGTCACTTTTTACTCCGCCTGTACAAACAGATCGTACATAGAATTTGTAATCAGTATTTTCTGTTAGCCCACCTTGTGTATATGGAAGTGTTCCTGAATAACTTACACCTGTGCCTGTTGGTATACCTAAAGCCGGTAAGTTCTCAATTTCCCATGATAGAGTACCGGCATTACCAGACCAATTTAGTACCGCACTATTGGTGGTAATGTTTGCCACACTAAGATTAGAAGGAGGATCGCATGGAGTAACAACTTCTACATTGTCAATGAGCCATCTGTCCATATTGTCACCTTCCATTATAAATGCTATACGGATTTGCTGACCTATGTAGGCAGCAGGAAGAGCAAATGATTTTTGATTGTAAACGGTTTGTGTAGGGTTAAGTACAAATTCCGACATAGGGGCTACAAGATCTACCCATGGAAGGTTTTGTACGGGTACTGATGAATCAGTAACAATCGCTATCTTAATTTTGTAAATACTTCCCTGATCTCCAAGAACTGTAAGTCGTGAAGAGAAGTTTAATTTAGCATTTAAGGGACCGTTAAACTGTGGTGTAATTAACCAGTTTGTGGGTATAGGTGCTCCCGGTGATACATTTTCTCTTTGCAGGTATGCTGCATAAGATCCTGTTTCAGCAGGGGTGTTAGTATCACCTAAAACGGTTTGTTTCCAGGTGATGTTTCCTATCTGATTGTATACAACCCAACCTCCCTGGGGAGCTGCCGGGGTACCTGTCCATGGAGATTCAAATCCTTCCATAGCAAGCTGCCCATAAGTACAAAAAGACAGTAATGATACTATGATCATCAATGTAAATTTCCTCATAATTATAACGTTAGCTTAATTTGAGGGCAAAGTTATCTAAAGATTAAATAGGAGGTTAATTAAAATTGAACTTTTCTGTCTTTTTTCTTTAACACTTTTGAGTTATTTGTTATATAATTATTGTTTTATAGATTAATTGTTATTTTTAACTTTTTTAAAAGTAGGAATTATTTATATATTAAATAGCTGATAATGTATAAAAATAAAGGGCTGCCTAATAGGCAGCCCTTTGTAATGTATATAACTTATTTGTGTTTAAAAGTTACAAAAATTAATTTTGACGATTAATATATATCCAACCGGTAGTAGATTCACCTGTAGAACGTTCTATCATATAGAAGTATGTTCCTGTTGGTAATTCATCACCTTTATTGGTTTGACCAACCCATTCATTCTTATAATCGTTTTTAGTATATACTTCCTGACCATAACGGTTGTAAATGCTCAGTTTTTTAACGTTAAGAGTAGAAAGGTCAAATGCATCGTTGTATCCATCACCGTTTGGTGATATACCTCTCTGAATATCACAGCTGGTGTCTGAAATCACAATAGAGTCTTCTCCAATACATCCATCAGGTGTAGTAATGGTTATAAAGTATTCACCTGATGAAGGAGCAGCAAACTTACGTGCGGCAGATGTAAATCCATTAGGGCCTGTCCATGAGTAAGTGGCTGTATCAATGTTGAATGAACCATCTATATCTGTCACTTCGATCATGAACTCTCCACCTTCACAACCATCAACAATCAGAAGATCTATCTGGGCAGTATTTTGACTTACCAGAACGCTTTCAGAATGAGTGCAGTTGTTTACAGTTACAGTTAGGGTATATGTTCCGAATCCTGAAGCAACTATACTGCTTCCTCCAGTTAGAGGAGCTCCTTCAAGAGACCACTCATAGGTAGCATCACCAAGATTAAAGTTGGCTCCGCTAACATTTATAGTGATGTTAGAAGCAACACAAGAAGACTGAGGTTCTCCAAGACTAAATACCGGAGTAGGAGTTACAGTTACAGTAAACATATGCTCATCAGAACAGTTTCCGTTTTGGGCAAATACATAAATCTGTTGAGAAGAAGAAATAAGATCTCCTGCTGCAAGCGGATTACCTGTACCACCAGGACCAGTATAATAGTTTCCTGTAGTAAGAGCCGGAAGCACATAGCTATCACAAACGCTTACATCACCAGGTGTGTCTACCACAGGAGTTGGGGTAATAGTTACTGTAAAGCTTTCTTCACCAAAACAGTTTGGAGTACCACCTGTTTCTTCATATATATAAATTAACTGAGTACTTGTAATTACATCACCTTCACTAAGCATAGTGCCTGTTCCGTTTGGACCAGTATAGTAGTTGTTGCTTGAATGAACAAGTGCAGGAAGCTCGTAGCTATCGCAAGCAATCTGGTCACCCGGAGATGCAACTACTGGGTTAGGCGTAATAGTAATAGTAAATGTGTTTTCAGAAGTACAGTTAGGAGTAGTACCACTTTCTGCACGAACAATCAATGTTTGTGAAGATGTAATAATCTCACCGGCATTAACAGGAACATTAGCTAAAGTAAAGTAACCATTTCCTGGGCTAAGTGCAGGTAAAGTATAGCCACCGCAAATTGCCACATTAGCAGGAGCGTCTGCAACAGGAATTGGAGTTACCACAACGTTAACTGTCGCGCTTGTTGAACATCCTGTTCTGTCAAGAACTACCGTATATGCTCCACCTTCTGTAACTGTTATTGATGGAGTAGTGTCAGGAAGTGGATTTCCGTCTTTAGTCCATGTATACGTTACAGGATTAGGGTCAGTGTCTGTAATCACCACATCAATAGTGTCAGATGTTCCGTCACATATTGAGAAATCACTATCAATGGTGTATTGAGGAGTAAGATCCTGAACTACCAGATCAAATGATTTAATACCAACACAAGTTGTTACATTATATACTGTTCTTGTCCAAAGAGTCTGAAGGTCTTCAGTAGTATTTGCAAAAGCAGTATATGTAGCAGGGTCGATAGCGTTTACAGCATTGTTAGCATCATCCTCAGTTAAATAGATAGAAACATCAAAGTTAGCTGGATCTGTAGGTAACGATAGTAGCGCATTTACATTTGGAGTCAGGTCAAAAGTGCTGAAACCAGAAGCGTCACATTGAACCAGATTTACAGGGTCTCCTGTAAGTTCGTTAACCGGAGTATAGAACTCAACAACTACGATACCTTCATATGAGCAAGAGATATTATCTATTGTAACCTCTACACCATAAGTACCAGATTCGGTAACTTCATAAGTAGGCTGGTCAGCATTAGGGATAAGATCACCGTCTTTGTACCATGCATAGTTGTACTGATCACCAACAAGGCCGGAATCAAGGGTTTTACTTTGAGTATCACAAAGTGCAGTTCCGTTATCTACAGTAAGGTTACCACCCATGTCGATTTCTCCAATATCAAATGTACCACCTCCTAAGAATACGGCAGAGTTAAATAATGAATCTGAGTAATCGGCAATAACAAGCTTAATATGATAACTTGTATTTGGTATAACATCGGCTTCTGCTGTCAGAGGTTTTGTTTGCCCCTGGAAGTTGATAGCTGCTGCCATCGGATCCGTTTGGTTCATTTGTCCAAAATACTGAACGTTCTGAGAACCACAACCTGTGTTGTACTGCGAGTCTCTAATATTGGTAACACTCACAGGAATGTTAGTGTTAGGAAGAACAGCAAGGTTTTGTTCATTACCATCTGAGTCGGTAAGGATAAATGCAAACGCATCAGAGAATGTACATTGGAATGTACCATATTCAGCAGATGCAAACAGGAAGTCGAATGTAAATTTATTCGTTAGCGGAATAAAGTCAAATTCAAGAAGCGTTGCATTTTGAGTACCATTTACCTGTGCCGGGTTGTTGGCAACGATAATATCATTCAGGTCGGCATCACCTACCCAGTTCAATGCACCACCACCGGTATTAGTACCTGTATAAGGTCCCTGAGCAAGTACAGCATCACTAGTTGCAAGTACAACCCCATAAGAGAATGGGAAAGTAGCACCATTAGCGTCAAAATAACTGATACTTGTTGCTCCACCAAAATTTGACTGTGATACAGACGTAATGTTACTCACAAGAGCACATTCTGAGTTGATTAAAACTTCATTTACTAACTGATCTACAGTGTATAAGTTAGGGTTAACAACTATAGGCGTATTAGGAATTCTTATACATACATCAAACTGTGTAGTTTGAGCTGTTGTTGCATTAGAGTATACTCTGATCTTATACTCGTTTCCAACAATAAGACCGCTTGCAACACTTGAGTTAGCGTCGCTACAATATACCTGAGTAAGAGTACTACAGTTAGTACCTGAATAAAGAACATGGTATAAATCGGTTGTACTACCTATAATATTAGTTAAAGATATCAGGTGAGTTGTATGAGTTGCTGTAAACTTAAACCAAACGTCGTCATCGTCATTAGTATTTCCACAAGTATTTGCTTCAGGTGATGCTGTTGCACCATATACGCTTGCAGTAGCTGTTAGCGTACAGTTAGAGTCCTGGTTAACCGGTACAGTGATAGCAGTCGCACACTCATCATTTGTTGGAGGAGGTGGAGGAGTGCTTACACATAGTTGGAAGGCACTTGTCTGGTTAAGTGTAGCTGTATTAGTCCAAACCCTTACTTTATATGTTTGTCCTGCAGTTAAACCTGTAGCAAGGCTATAGTTAGGATCGCTACAGTACAATTGTGTTAATGTACCGCATACATCACCAACATAAACAGCGTGGTAAAGATCTGTTGTAGAACCTGTAATATTTTTAAGTTCTATAATGTGCGCTGTGCCGGTAGCAACAAATTCAAACCAAACATCATCGTCATCATTAACGTTACCACATGTATTTGCTTCAGGAGATGCAGTTGCCGATTGAACAGTTCCGTCTACTACATCTTCGCATATCATAGTTGGGTTAACCGGAGCCGTTATCGCACCGGCACATTCATCATTTGCAGGAGGTGGAGGTGGAGTTCCTACACACACATTAAATGCTGATGTTTGTCCTGCTGTTGCAGTCCAGGAATATATACGTATATAATAGGTTTGTCCAACAGTTAGGTTGTTAGCCCAGCTATCGTTAGGGTCGCTACAGTATAATTGCGTTAGAGCTCCACAGTTTGTACCAGAGTAAAGCACGTGGAATAAATCTGTAGTACCCCCTGTAATGTTTAGAAGGCTGATTCTGTGAGTTGCATTAGTGGCTACGAATTTAAACCATACGTCATCATCATCAGTACCTCCACAAGTATTTGCTTCCGGTGAAGCTGTCGCAGAATAGATCGTTCCGGCTGCAGTATCAGAACATACTAAAGTAGGATTTACAGGTACAGTAACTGCTCCTGCACAGTCGTCGTTTGCCGGCGGTGGTGGCGGAGTAGTGATACATACCTGGAATGCTGATGTCTGTCCTGCGGTTGCAGTCCATGAATATACTCTTATGTAATAAGTTTGTCCTACAACAAGGTTATTAGCCACGCTGTTATTAGGATCACTACAGTAAAGCTGAGTTAATGCACCACAGTTGTTTCCTGAATATACAACGTGGAAAAGGTCGGTAGTACTTCCTGTTACATTGTTCAGGTTGATGTTGTGGGCTGTGTTAGTAGCTACGAATGTAAACCAAACATCGTCGTCTTTAGTACCGCCACACGTAGTAGTTTCAGTAGACGCAGTGGCACCTAAAATACTTCCGTTTACAAAATTCGTACAGTTTAAGTCCGGATTTGTAAGCACAGGTGTAGCATTAGCACAGTCGTCATTTGCCGGTTTAAGTGCAAAGGTAAACGGTCCTGCCCATTTACTGTTTCCGTCAGTGCCACCACAAATGGATCTTACGTAGAATACATATTGTGTACCAGGCATAAACGTACCTACAGCTGGTGTAAGTTCGCTTGTTCCTGTAACTGGAGTTCCTGTTGTTGTTGCAGTAGGAGCTACTGCGCCGGTTGCAGGCATGTAAACAACTTCCCAGTTGGTTGCCGATCCCGGTTCTGTCCAGTCTAGTGTTGCATTAGTGCTTGTAACGTTAGTTGCAGTAAGGTTAGCCGGTTTAGGACAGGTAACTACAGATACATTGATATTATCAACTGCACCTGCAGGCTGCGCACCTAAAATACCGTCATTTCTCCATTCAAATACTAAACGTCTTGTCTGGTTCTGGTAAGTAGCAACCGGAGTGTCAAATGAAATATTTGTCCAGTCAGGAGTGGTTTGCAGGTTGCCTCCCAGTTGTACCCTGTCTCCCGAACCTACAGCAGCTGCTGTAATTTGTGTTCCTGTAGTTGGTACAAAAGTAGTTGGTACCATCCATACCCTGATGTAGTCCCATCCTGCTTCTCCCACAGTTTTGTAATCAAAGGTTACTGATATTTCACCAGCAGTTGCAGGGATAGTAATATCTCTGTAGGCATGAACTACAGATGCAAGGTTAACATTATATCCGTTAGTAGCGCCGTTGTCATTAGTTACATACAAAGAGTTTGATGGGCTTAAACTTGTTGCCGATCCAACAACCCAAATATTAGGCTGAGTTCCATTGCTAAGTGAGAAGTTGTGGGCTCCTGAATCAAAATTCTGAACAAGATTTAAAGTTGCCGGAATTTGAGGAACTACAACAGCTACCGGGCCTATCCAGAAACTCTTGTCTGTTGTTCCACAGCTGCTTCTTACCCACATATAATATGTTTCTGAAGGGTTTAAAGGCGATATGGTTGCTGTAGTTGTTGTACCACCTACTACACTTCCCGACGGAGTTGTAGTAGCAGTAGGTCCTGCAGCAGAGTTTTGAGAATAGTAATAGTCATAACCTGCAGGTGGAGTTCCGGCAGGAGCTGTCCATGTATATGTCGCACTCGATTGTGTTGCTGAAGCCATAGTAAGTCCTGTTGGGGCAGGACATGTTACAACCTTAATATTAAGATTGTCTATAGCTCCGGCAGGTTGTGCACCTGTAAAGGCATCATTTCTCCATTCAAATACAAGTCTTCTTGTACCTGTTATCGCAGAAACGTTTACCGTATTATTTACAGTTGTCCATGTTGGGTAAAGATGGAAGTTTCCACCTACCTGAACCCCACCACTGTTTGCTGCTGTAATTTGAGTGCCCGGCGTAGGTGTAAAGCTAACCGGTACCAGCCATGCTCTAATGTAGTCAGTATTATTTTGTCCACCTGCTTTAACATCAAAAGATACACTGATTTGACCTGTACCTGCAGGAATAGTAATATCTCTAAATGCATGTACAACAGACGCTGTAGTTATGGTGTAAGCATTAGTAATACCATTGTCGTTACTTATATATAAAGAGTTTGTAGGGCTATTGAAAGTAGCTCCTCCTACATACCATTTATTTGCCTGTGTACCATTGTTGATCGAGAATCCATGAGCCGCCGGCCCATCAAAATTCTGATTGTACTCTAGGGCTACCGGAACCTGAGTAGTTGAAAAAGCAAAAGGTCCGGTCCAGATACTATAAGTTCCGTTTCCACAATCTGCTCTTACATAGTATTCATAGTTCGTGGCTTCAGTGAAGTTTTGGATGTTGCTGCTCCCTATAGTTGAAGAAACAGGAAGGTTAGTATTTTGCGTTACAGTTTGCCCTGCTCCGGTTGGTAATCCGCTGCCTGGTGTTTGCACTACAATTTGCCATGAAGTAGCTGTGCCTGCAGCCCATGAAAGTTGAGCTGATGTTGGTGTCTGCCCACTTGCCGTAAGACCTGTAGGAGCGGCACAGTTTACCTGTTGTAATATTAATGTATAAGGAGTAGTTTGTGGGGTTCCGTTTGTACTTACCACTATGTAGTATGTAGTATTAGCAGTAACTGCAAATGTAGGTATCACACCGGCAGCAGTAGCCGAAGCTGTTACACCGGCAAGACAGCTAACACCTATTGAAGTACAGTTTGCATAAACAAACAATCCTGCATTTCCGCCTGTACCCGATAGGCTTATATAAATGTTTCCACTGGTAGTAGGTGTATATGAATATATTACATCATTACCGGCAAGGTAGTTCCCTGTAGCATTACACCCTGTACCAGGAATACCTTCATAGGTATCGGCAAAGTTTACAGTGTTATTGGTTGTAGTGTATGGTAATGTACTTGGAATTACCAATGGATTGCTACAAATTGCACCTGTAGCGGCTGTGTTGTAAAAGAAAGGACCTATCCAGTCGCTTTGCCCTCCATCACTACATATTGAGCGTATATAAAATTTGTAAGGTGTGTTTTCTGTAAGTCCACCCTGTGCATACGGCGGTAATCCGTTATAAGTAATACCAGTACCTGTAGGAGCATTAGCGGCAGGAAGATTTTCAATTTCAAATGTCGTTACACCATTAGGACTTACCCAGTTTAAGTTAGCACCTGAAGTGGTTACGTTACTTACTGATTGTGTTGATGGCAGGCTACATTGAGAGACCACTCTTACATTATCAATCAGCCAACGGTCCATGTTATCACCCTGCATAATAAAGGCGATACGGATTTGTTGTCCAACATAAGTAGCAGGAACAGGGAATACCTTGTTTACATACTCCGTTTGTGTTGGATTCATAGCAAGTTCTCCCATAGGAGCTACAAGATCTACCCATGTTAAGCTTTGTACAGGTAGTGCAGGATTGTCTACTGCAATCATAATCTTGTAAGTACCTCCCTGGTCGCCCAATACTGTTAAACGAGAATAAAATTCAAGCTGACCATTGGCAGGGCCATTAAAGGCTTTTGTAATAAGCCAGTTAGAAGGTATTGGGGCAGACGGTGCTACGTTTTCCCGGTTAAGGTAAGCAGCATGGCTCCCCAAATAAGCAGGTGTGGTAGTGTTTCCTGCTGTAGTTTGAACCCATGTGATGGTTCCTATCTCACTGTATACTGCCCAGCCGCCAGGTGGTGCTGCAGGAGTTCCTGTCCATGCGGACTCAAACTCTTCCAGGGCGAGCTGCCCATAGCTACAGAAAGATAGCAAAGACGCAATAAGCATCAAAGTAATTTTCCTCATAGTATTTAAGTTTAGCTAAGTTAATTCTCAAAATTAACAAAAAAATAAAATAAATTCACGTAAAGTGTTAATTAGTTTTATCACTCGTTGTTAATGTTGTTTTTTTTTGAATTATGTTTATTTTTTGAGTGAAAATACTGACTTTCTATGCATGAGAATTGTTGAGTGTAAGACTTGGATTTTATTCCATTTATACTTATAAATAAAGGGTTTTTGAGTAATTTGTTAAATAATTGTGAATGAAATAAGTTTTTAAATCTAACAACTCTTAATTATATTGTTAAATTTATATTGCAGCTATTTTTTGTAAGGGTATTTTTATTTTTAAATTTTTTACTTGAATTTTTTTGAAAGATTTATTCGACAAAGAATATTTAGGATCTTCAAGAGTGTTGAAGAAGAAGTTAATTATTATTTAATCGTTCATTAACATCATCATTTTATTAAGGGGGTAAGTTTGGCGTTTTAAAGAAAACGTTTAGTATGTTTAGTAAACTTAAATATTATTTCATCGCGTGGATAATGGCTGGTTCGGTGGCTTTATCTTTATCATTTACCTCTGAATCAGAATATAAAGAGTATCCGTTAGCTATTGCTCAGTTTACTGCTGATTTTAAAGAAGCGGCTATGCTTTTAGATAAAACTGCTGCCGATTTTCGTGCTGGAAAAGTTAGTGTTGACTCTCTAAGAAATGCATTGGCCAGCACCCGTATCAGTTACAAGAAGATTGAATTTTATCTGGCATATAATTATCCTGAATACGTAAATGAACATTTTAACGGAGCTCCCTTATTGCATATCGAAAAATCAGGCACCAGTCCGGTAGTATTGGCTCCGGAAGGATTGCAGGTGTTGGATGAGTTGGTTTTTTCTGATGAGGTAACAAATGAAAAAGCGCAAGTGTCGGCATTGGCTAAAAAGTTAAACAATAGTTATATTCTGCTTTTTGACAGTATGAATACCAAAACAGCAGGTAAGGAAAATATTTTTGCACTCAGGTTGCAGTTAGTGAGATTATATGCATTGGGACTTACCGGATTTGATACGCCAGGCTCATTGAATGTTATTCCGGAAGCAAAATCTTCGCTTGAAGGCATGAAGGCCTTTGTTGCCGAAAGTTATAGTCAGGAGCAGGTTAAAGCTATACTTAATTTATTTGATGGGGCTATAAGTTACCTTGATAAGAACGATTCTTTTGAAACGCTTGATCGTCTTGAGATTTTCAGGAAGTATATCGATCCTTTATATAGACGTTTGGGTGAAATTGAATCAGGTAATCCGTCTCAGTTTCTAAAACAGACGGCTGCCTGGAATCCGGAGAGTAAATCAATTTTTGGTAACGATTTTCTGAATCCTTACTTTTTTACAGATTTAAAAGCGGGTGAAGATAGTGCTGAGCTGCGTAAACTTGGTGAGGCTCTGTTTTATGATACTGCAATTAGCGGAGACGGAAAAATGAATTGCGCCAGCTGCCACCAGCCGGAAAAAGGATTTGCTGATGGTATGCCTAAATCATTAAGCAATGTTCAAGGTAAAACGGTTCTTCGTAATGCACCTACTTTAATAAATGCGGTTTATGCCGATCGTTATTTTTATGACCTGCGTGCTTTTACATTGGAACAGCAGGCTGAACACGTAATATTTAATGCTGATGAGTTTAATACTGCTTATTCGGCAATCCTTAAAAAACTTGCTGAAAGCCCTAAATATAAAACACAGTTTAAAGAAGTGTACGGAAAAGGTGAGATTACAAGAGAGAAGTTTTCTAAGGCTTTGGCTTCTTACGTACTATCCTTACGTTCCTTTAATAGTGATTTTGATAAATATATCAGAGGAGAATCGGATGTCCTGAGTCAGGAGGTTAAAAACGGATTCAATTTGTTTATGGGTAAGGCAAATTGTGCAACCTGTCATTTTGTGCCAACTTTTGCTGGTCTTGTTCCTCCTTTATATAGTGAGAATGAAAGTGAGATATTAGGAGTATTGGCAGATCCTAAAGCTAAACAGCCTAGACTTGATTCGGATGAGGGAAGATGGTCAAATGCATTACTTATTGAGTATGCGTGGATTTATGAAAAATCATTTAAAACAAATACGGTTAGGAATGCCGGGCTCACTGCGCCATATTTTCATAACGGGGCTTATGGTACGCTGGACGAGGTAATTGATTTTTATAACAATGGTGGCGGAGGTGGTCTTGGATTGAATGTTAGTAATCAGACACTTTCTCCGGACTCTTTAAATCTAACGGCTAAAGAGAAAAAAGAACTAATTGCTTTTATAAACTCTTTAAATGATGTTCCTGTAAAAAGATAGTTTTTTAAATGTTAAGAAAACCGGGCTTAAGCCCGGTTTTTCGTTTAATATACACGTGATTAATTAAAGTTTAGTTTAAAAACCAAACCATTAGATAATCAATTCTTAAGAGACTCTTCAGGCTAAGGAAATATAGCGAATATAATTTTGTCTTTATAAAACAAAAACTAATTGACATCATGAAAAAACGTTTACTTAGTGTAAGTGCTCTATTGCTTTCAGCTGCAATTTATGCTCAGATTGGAAGTTACCCTGTAAGCAAGGGGTCACAATGGAAGTACCTTGATAATGGTACAAGCCAGGATGCTACAGACTGGAATATGCCAACTGCTGCAAATGCAGGATGGTTGTCAGGAAATGCTCCACTTGGATATGGAGATCCTACAGCTACGGTAATATCTTATGGTCCTGATTCAGGAAATAAATTCATTACTTCTTATTTTTATAGAGATATAGAAGTTAACGCTTCTACTCTTACTGAAATGGTAGAGTTTGGTGTTAGAAGAGACGATGGTGTTATTGTTTATGTAAACGGAGTTGAGGTTTTTAGAGACAATATGCCGGCAGAGCCAACAAATTACATGACTTTCTCATCTTCTACAATTGATGGTGCAAACGAAAAAAGATACTATATTTTTCAGGTGCCTAAATCAGCTTTTACTACAGGACTTAACAGAATCTCAGCTGAGGTTCACAATCGTGACGGTTCAAGCTCTGATATAGGATTTGATATGTTTATCAGAAACACTAATGCAGATCTTGCTATTAGCTGTGATGAACCACATATCGGATGTTTTAGCTCAATCGCTCCAACAGCTCAGCTTGATCACCTAATCATAGCTCCTGAATTCCGTTACCAGCTTCTTTTTAAAGAAGGTGAAAACTATATGACAGGTACAGGTACTGTTCCCGGTAACCACGATTTTACTGCTTATGTTCCAACCGGAGGAAGCAGCACTGTAGGACACCTTTCTGTTAATCAGGAAAATACTCCGGGCGGTGTTTCAATGCTAAACATACACTTAGATGAAGAAACTAAACTTTGGGTAGTTGACGATTCTAAAGCTGTTGATATGTATGATGCAAATCTTGTTACTACTTCAAGAAACTGTTCAGGAGGTCTTACTCCATGGGGAACTGTTATAACTACTGAAGAAGATACAGCTGCAGGTGATGCTAACGGTGATGGTTATGAAGATTTAGGATGGTTTGTAGAAATCGATCCTGTAACAGCTTCTGTTAAAGATTACGGAAACAACAAAAAAGAGAAACTTTGGGCTCTTGGCAGAATGAACCACGAGAACATTGTAATCACTCCGGATGGTACAACAGCTTATTATGGTGAAGATGGTGGTACACACTGTGTATACAAATTTGTTGCAGATACTCCTAATAACTTCACTTCAGGTAAGGTATATGTTCTTAAATTAGATTTGGCGCTTTCTAACGATGAGCCAAGTTCTGCTACTGCTACATGGGTATTAGTACCTAACACAACTCAGGCAGACCGTAACAACCTTAGAACTGTTGCCGGTACTCTTGGTGGTACTAACTTTAACGGTGTTGAAGATTGTGAGATTAGCCCAATCGACGGGAAAATCTACTTTACAAGTAAAGGTAAAAACCGTATCTACAGCTTTAGAGATAATGGTCTTACTATATCAGAATTTGAAACTTTTGCAGGAGGTATGGATTATACTATTGCCGGACCAAACGGAGCTGTAACTGAGCCATGGGCTGATGGTAATGATAACCTTACTTTTGACGATAAAGGTAACCTTTGGGTTCTTCAGGATGGTGGTCTTAACTACATTTGGGTAATCCGTCCTAACCATACACAAAGCAACCCTAAAATTGAGCTTTTTGCTTCAATGCCGGCTGGTGCTGAGCCAACAGGACTTACATTTACGCCAGACTTTAAATACGGATTCTTCTCTGTACAACACCCTAACGGTAACAATGCTGCTCAACAGGATGCTACTTTCGGAGATGTTACCTTTAACGCTTCTGCTGCAATAGTATTCGCTCTTGATGCTAATCTTGGTGCTCATACTCCGGCTGCTGATTTTACAGCTGACGTAACTACGGTTAACGAAGGTGAAACTGTAACATTTACAGACCTTAGTACAAACAACCCTACAAGCTGGTCTTGGACTTTTGAAGGCGGTGATCCGGCGACTTCTACTGAAGAAAACCCTGTTGTAACTTATGCTACTCCTGGTACTTATAATGTAACGCTTACAACATCTAACGTTGCAGGTACAAGCCCTGAGGTTGTTAAAGTTGAGTATATCGTTGTTGAAGAGATTCTTGGTACTGAAAACCCTCTTAAAGGAATGGTTAGCCTATATCCAAACCCAACTGAAGGTAGAGTTACTGTAGACATCAACGGTGAGGCTGGTAGCGATGTTCTTGTTGAAGTATATGATATGCTTGGAAGAAAAGTTTCTGAAACTAAAGGACAATCTATAGGTGGAAACCAAAAACTTGATATAAACCTTTCTGCATCTGGTGAGCAAATCTATATCGTGAATGTTCACATTGGAGACAAAACAGGTACTTATAAACTTATTAAGAAAAACTAAGTAGTTGATTAATTTTTTCAGGGTCGGTATGCCATTATACCGGCCCTTTTTTGATTTTATGAAAATGAATAAAAAAACCGTTTCGGTATTGCTTTTGGCTATTTCTGCATTTTGGGGAATTACCACATTTGCTCAGGCTGTTAACCCTATAAAAGCACCGGTTTATTATAGTGTTGCCGATGCTTTAAAAGCAACAGGTGTTACCCAGCTTAACCTTAGGGACAGGCATTATTTTTCGGTACCCAATGAAGTAGGGCAGCTAAAAGAGCTTCGCTTTATCAATTTAATGGGGAACAACCTGGAACACTGGGATGAGCCATTGTTTGAACTAACCCATCTTGAAATATTAAATCTTCAGGGTAATACGCTTAAATATATACCGTCGGAAATTGGTGTTTTTAAATCGTTACAGGCACTTAACCTTTCTGATAATGATATTGCTACAATACCCGACGAAATTGAAAAATTAAAGAAACTGAAGTCGCTTCACCTGTCGGAGAATTTAATTACATCTTTGCCTACAGACATTGGCAAATGCAGTAACCTCGAAGTACTTACTGTAGATAATAATCAGTTAAGTTATTTGCCACAGAGCATTTCACAACTTAAAAAATTAAGAACACTACATATTGGACGCAATCAGTTTAATGAGTTTGATAACGAATGGCTGAAACTGAAATCGCTTACAGACTTAAATATAGAATACAATCAGTTGCGCAATTTTCCTAAAACTTTAGGCTCATTAAAACAGCTGAAAACCATAATGGCCGATCATAATAAGCTTACCGCTTTGCCTGATGATATCACTAAGCTTGAGGTGCTTGAAATGTTATCGCTGGCTCATAATTCACTTACTCAGCTTCCGAAAGAGATAGCTAATATGAAAGGGCTAAGAACACTTATTCTTACCGGTAATCCTATTGGCGAAGCTGAAAAAAACAGGATTAAATTAGCATTGCCGGATTGCGCCGTATATTTTTAAAATAAGCTATTTGGTCAGGAAAGTTTATATTTGCGGTAAATAAGGATACCCATTTACAGAAACTTACTTATGAAAACCATTTATATTATCTTGTTTTTTGCGGCTGCTTTTATGGCACTCTTCGAACAGTCTAAAGCGAAGCCAAATATGTTTATCATGATAGCATGCATAGTGATTTTCATGATGGGGATGATGAAGCTTATGTCTAAGGTTCCTTCTAAAAACCAAAGGAACGAAAAAGAATCAGGAGAAGATGAAGTTTAATGTTGGTGATGAGGTAATAGTGCTTGATGACTCTTTTAGTGGGCGGGTAAAAGCTTTTAAAAAGGGTAAAGTTGTTGTGGAGACCAGCGACGGGTTTGAACTTATGTTTGAAGAAAGCGAGCTTGTAAAGAACCATAATGATGGTGAGATGAAATCTTTTTTTTCTAAGCAGAGCCTGGGTTCTGTGATAAGGGAAAAAGAAGAGCCTAAGAAACGAAGCTTTGTAAAAGAAAAGAAATCCAGGAAAGATGAGTTTGTTCTTGAAGTAGATCTTCATATTGAAAAGCTTGTTCCAAGCAAAAGAGGAATGTCAAACTACGATATTCTTACCCTGCAGTCTGAAACGGCGAAAAGGCAGCTTGACTTTGCCATAAAAAACCGAATGCAGAAAATTGTGTTCATACACGGTGTAGGTGAAGGGGTGCTAAAAGCAGAACTTGACTTTTTATTGGGACGTTATGAAGGTATCGACTTTCGTGATGCCGATTATCAAAAGTACGGGCTTGGGGCCACCGAAGTATTTATAAGACAAAACGTAGACAGAAGATAAAAAAATCCGCCACGGCGGATTTTTTTATTCTATATCAAGATTGTATTTGTTTAGTAAGCCGGGCAATCCATTTAAAGAGAATTTAGCGCCTTCTATAAGGTTGTTTTCTGGGTCAAGGCTAAAGTTGACAGCACTTCTCAGGTCGGCTTTTTCTAAGTTGGTGTTTTCAAAAACAGCATTACGCAAATTGCACTCGTCAAATGAAGCACCCCTAAAATCTGCCTTAACAAGGTCAGTTTCTTCAAGGTTACATTTTTTAAAGCGTATGTTTTTAAGTTTTAAGCCGTAAAATGAAGCTAGGTTAAGCTGGCAATCCGAAAACTGCATCGCAAGCAAAAATGGTTCGCATATGCTAAAGTTTAATCCGGTCATTTTACATCCGTTAAATTCAACCTCCTTAAAAGCAGTACCTTTCAGGTTTGCCATTGTAAAATTGCAATCGTTGAAAACACACTCTGTAAATACCATGCCTGTAAGATCTACAGATGAAAAATTGCAATTGTAAAATGTACAGTTGTCATATTCGCCTTTTTTCAGGACCTGTGTTGTGTAGTCTAGCTTTTCGTATATTTTTTCCTGTAATAACAGCATGAGTTTTAAATTTTGGCTAAAATAGCAAAACCCCGCTTACGGCAGGATTTTGTTATTTAATTTAAAGTTAAGAATTTATCGTTTTTTCATGGCAAATTTCTCCGATGCCGGCTTGCCTTTCTGAATTCCGGATATTTCAGCAACTAACGAATCGTTGCCTACTTTGTTGTATATTATTTTATTTGGGAAGTCGTGTTTAGGGTTTTCAAAAACAATCTGATTAGTTGTCGATGATGTCATTTCAAAATCAACAGCTTCGCCGTTATTTTGGTTGGGTACGGTTACAGTATAAGTAAGCTTGCCGTTTGTCTCCCATAATTTTACATGTTCTGCAAAAACGGTGTCTTTGGTCGCTTTCACAAAATAAGACTCACCATGAAAAACAGAATCATTCTCTTTTTTCCAGCGTTCGGTAAGTTCACCCTCGTTAGATGTGTTAGCCCACTCACCAAGAAACCAGTTTGCCTTTTCAATATTGCTGTAGGTTTTCTCATGAGTGCCTTCTGTAGTGGATATCTCTGTAGAAGTTTGCTTTTTACAGGCCGTTAGCATCAAAAGGGTTGTAGTTATAGCTAATGTAATTTGTTTTTTCATAATTGATTTTTTTAGAAGGATTAACAAAGATGCAAAATATTAATGTAGATACACAGTAAGAATAATACTAAACAAAAATGCAGGCCGAAGCCTGCACTAAAATAACCAATTTTAAACCATTATTGTTTCGTAAATCTTTCTTTTGTTGTGCCGCCATCCCAACTGACATCAGCTTGGGTATTGCTTGTAAACGTTACATTTATAAGATCAATATTCTCATTTGAGAAAGTGATTTTGTAGGCATTGTTGCCCATGTTTTTCCATGAATGGTTGTTAGTGGTATTACCATTCTGGCAATCTTTTTCAAATTCATTTCCGCTTCCATCACTCTTAAATGTTATGTTGTAAGCCCAGCACTCATTAGTGTCATCAGCTACAAAAGTGCCTTGCTCATCATAGTAACCATTATAGACCCATGTGCCTATAATTTTATCGTTTGGGTTAGAATTGCCGGTGTTTTTACTATCATCGTCTCCGCAAGCTACAAAGACAAGTAGAAGCATTACTGTTGCCAGTTTTGAAAATAAAGTTTTTTTCATGATTTTGGTTGTTAGGGTTAAGCTGCAAATTTCTGCCAAAATCAATTACTATAAAATCCCTATTTTTTGGTATTTTTTATTGAAAATCAGCTGCACACAAATCATTATTGATGGTAACACCTGCTCTTGTTCCCGCTTCTGCAGCCATAATAACGGCTCGTCCCATACTTGTGCAATCGCCCGAGGCAAATATGCCCGGTATGTTTGTGCGTTTAAATTCGTCTACTTCAATTAATCCTGATTCGTCTAGTTTTATACCCAGGTCTTCGGGGATAAAAGTGTGCTGTACTGCGGGTATTTTGGCATACATGGCTTTGAAATGATGAATGTTTCCATCTTTCAGGGTAATGCTTTCCATATAACCATTTGTGTGCTGTACGCTTTCTATTTCAGTTTCAATAATTTCTATATTGTGCTTCCTGAATTTGGCAGCGACTTCTTCACTTACTGTCGATTTTCCATTGGTAAATAAAGTAAGATCTTTGGTCCATTGTAGCAGCAAAGGCAGAAAGTGCTCAGCAATGGGTCCATTCGCCATAAGAGCCGTTTTTTCTCCCTTCACCTCATAGCCGTGGCAATACGGACAATGGATAACTGATATTCCCCAACATTCGGCGAATCCGTCAATGTCCGGCATAATATCTTTAACCCCTGTGGCTAACAATAGCTTTTTAGAACTGAAAGTTTTTCCGCTTTCGGTAGTAATGTCAAATCCCGTTTCGGTCTTAATACCTTTTACTGCTCTGTCTTCTATAAACGTAACTGTAGGGTAGGCAAGAACCTGTTCTTTTGCTTTTGCCGAAATTACGGAGGGGACTTCGCCGTCATGGGTAATAAAATTATGCGAGTGTGGCGTTTGCCAGTTGCAGGGCTCTCCTGCATCTATTACCAGTGTTTTTCGCGATGCCCTTCCCAAAGCCATAGCGGCAGATAGCCCGGAATAGCTTCCGCCAATGATGATTATTTCGTAACTGTTCATGATTTGAAGTGATTAATGATTTGGCAAAGCTAACTATTTTTTGTATTATTGCAATGTGATTGCATTAATTTATTGCAACAAATTTGCATTAACGAAATGAAAAGAAGAAACACACCTGCAAAAGCAGCTATTTTAAGTCTGCTGAAGGATGCTAATGCGGCATTGAGCCAGGAAATGATCGAGAACGAAATTAAGGGCGAAATGGATCGCGTTACCATTTACCGTGTGCTGAACAGCTTTTGCGAAGATGGCATTACACATAAGATTCTGGCTGATGATGGTAAGTATTATTTTGCTTTGTGCCATAGCTGTAATGAGCATACGCACGACCATGATCATTTTCATTTTAAGTGCATTAGTTGCCAGAAGGTAGAATGCCTCGAAGAAAAAGTTATCGTTAATTTACCGGAGGGTTATGTGCAAAAAAGCGTTACCAGCTGGGTAACGGGGCATTGTAAAAACTGTTCTTAACCGGAATGGTTTTAGTATTGAACATACCGCATTGAGAATCAAAAAAAATGCGTAATTTTGCACCTCCAAATAAGGAATTAAAGATATGTTAGACAGGTTACAGATAATAAAGCAGAAGTTTGACGAGATTTCGGATCTTATCATCCAGCCGGATGTAATTGCCGACCAAAAGCGTTACGTTCAGCTTAACAAAGAATACAAAGACCTTAAAGGGCTTGTAGAAAAGCGTGAAGAGTACATTAAGGTTACGGGTAACATGGCCGAGGCTCAGGAGATTATTGCTGATGGCAGCGATGCTGAAATGGTAGAGATGGCTAAGATGGAACTTGATGCTGCGAAGGAAAGACTTCCGCAGCTTGAAGAAGAGATCAAATTCATGCTTATCCCAAAAGACCCTGAAGATGCTAAGAACGTAATGGTTGAGATCCGTGCAGGTACGGGTGGTGATGAGGCGAGTATCTTTGCAGGCGACCTTTACAGGATGTATACCAAATACTGCGAAAACATGGGCTGGAGAACCAGCGTTGTAGATATCAGTGAAGGTACTTCGGGCGGTTTCAAAGAGGTTATCTTTGAAGTTACCGGAGAAGATGTTTATGGTACCCTTAAGTTTGAAGCAGGTGTACACCGTGTACAGCGTGTGCCTCAGACAGAAACTCAGGGACGTATCCATACTTCGGCAGCTACAGTAATGGTACTTCCGGAAGCAGAGGAGTTTGACGTACAAATTGACATGAATGATGTACGTATCGACTTCTTCTGTTCATCAGGTCCGGGTGGTCAGTCGGTAAACACTACTAAATCGGCTGTTCGTATGACACACATTCCTACAGGACTTGTAGCACAGTGTCAGGATGAGAAATCACAGCACAAAAATAAAGATAAAGCATTAGTAGTATTACGTTCACGTCTTTATGAGATGGAGCTTGCTAAAAAACAGGAAGAAGATGCGGCAAAACGTAACTCACAGGTAAGTAGTGGTGACCGTTCGGCTAAGATTCGTACATACAACTACCCACAAGGGCGTGTAACTGACCACAGAATTGGTCTTACACTTTATGACCTTGATGGTGTAATGAATGGTAACGTTCAGAAGCTTATTGACGAGCTTCAGTTGGTAAACAATACAGAAAAGCTTAAAGAAAGCGAATATTAATACTGGTTTTAGCTCTTAGGTTTTAGGTATTAGCAATATCCGGTATGTAATGAGAAATTTCAGGGATTTAGATGTTTGGAAAAGTTCTGTTCTATTTGTAAAGAAGATTTATCAAATAACAGATACTTTTCCAGCAACTGAAAAATATGGGCTTTCCTCTCAAATTTCTAGATGCGCCGTTTCAATACCTTCAAATATTGCTGAAGGGTGTTCCCGGAATTCTCAAAGGGATTTTTCAAGATTCCTTCAAATAAGTTTAGGTTCGTCTTTTGAGTTAGAAACACAAATAGAAATCGCAAAAGAACTTAATTTTATAAAAGACGAGCAGTATTTTAATTTAATTTCTGAACTTCATACTATTCAGAAAAGGATACAGGCTTTGAAAAAATATGTAGAAAATAATCTATAACTTAATGGCTAACGACAAACACCCAATACCCAATACCCAACACCTATTTGAACAGATTCAGAAGAAGAAATCATTCTTATGCATTGGATTAGATGTAGATTTGAATAAAATCCCTAAGTATCTTTTAGCAACAGAAGACCCGATTTTTGAATTTAATAAAGCTATTATCGATGCTACGCACGACCTTGCCGTATCCTATAAGCCTAATACGGCTTTTTATGAAGCCTACGGACTTAAAGGCTGGATGTCGCTTGAAAAAACGATTAAATACCTGAACGAAAAACACCCTGATATCTTTACCATTGCCGATGCAAAACGTGGCGATATCGGTAATACTTCAAGCATGTATGCTAAAGCATTTCTTGAGGACCTGAATTTTGATTCGGTTACGGTGGCGCCTTATATGGGTAAAGATAGTGTTGAGCCATTTTTGGCTTTCGAGAATAAGTTTACCATTCTTCTTGCACTTACGTCTAACGAAGGTGCTTTTGATTTCCAGACAAAGACTGCCGAAGGCGAAGAACTTTACAAGATGGTGCTGAAAACGTCGAAGGAATGGAAAAACAGCCAGAACCTGATGTATGTGGTTGGTGCTACCAAAGCTGAATATTTTACTGGTATTCGCCAAATCGTGCCGGACAGTTTCCTTTTAGTTCCCGGAGTAGGAGCACAGGGAGGCAGCCTCCAGGAGGTATGTAAATATGGAATGAACAATAAGGTTGGTTTGCTTATCAACTCATCCCGAGGAATCATCTATGCATCGAATGGCGAAGACTTTGCGGAAAAAGCAAGAGAGGAAGCACTAAAGATGCAACAGGAAATGGAAGCTCTTTTAGGTTAAAATTTGTTTAGAGTCCTGAGTTCAGCGTTCTGAGTAAGAACCCTAAACTCCAAACCCAGAACATTCATTGATGAAAACTTTTACTGACCAAATAGGTAACACCCATACTTTTACAGAAACGCCTAAGCGTATCGTATCACTTGTGCCATCACAAACCGAATTGTTGTTTGATTTGGGACTGGAGGATAAGATTGTTGGGATAACTAAATTCTGCGTACATCCATACCACTTAAAATCGACCAAAAAGATAATTGGTGGTACTAAAAAGGTGCATATAGAAAAGATAAGGTTGCTTCAGCCGGATATTATCATTGCTAATAAAGAAGAGAATACCCTCGAGATTGTTGAGTCTTTAAAAGACATAGCGCCTGTATGGGTTAGTGATATCATTACAATTGACGATAATATTGAAATGATTGAGCAATTGGGGCAAATATTCTCTGTACGCATTCAGGCGCGCCAGTGGATTGATAAGATAAACTTTGGCCTTGCTGATTTTAAAGAGTACATAAAGGATAAACCTGAGAAAAGGGCGGCTTATTTTATATGGAAAAACCCTTATATGGTTGCCGGTAAGGATACATTTATCAACGAGTTACTTAAGTTGAATAAGATTACTAATATTTACGAAAAGAATGAAGGCCGCTATCCTGAAGTGATTGTGCAAAAAATGCGAATTCAGGGAGATCCACATATTATATTCCTTTCGTCTGAGCCTTATCCGTTCAAGGATGAAGATGCTTTTGAGCTGGGGCGACATACGCATCATGCCCAAACCATTTTTGTAGATGGCGAAATGTTCTCATGGTATGGTAGTAGGCTTGTAAAGGCTTTTCCTTATTTTAAGCAACTAAGAGAGCGTATGGTTGATCACGACCATGACCATGACCACGGTCATCATCATTAAGTTTCTATAGTCGGTTAAAATATTTATATTTGGCTGTTAAACTAAACTACTGCCATGAAAAAGATATTTGCCACTATACTGCTTTTTACGTTTACATCGCTTTTTGCGCAACATGCTGTTATTCCCGGAGACACCATATTTGAAACCAAATATATTCAGCCGGAACGTTACCAAATGAAATGGTATATCGTTCAGGATGGGCAAAAGCACGAAGTAGCGCGTATTAATACCTCTATCCAACCGGGGAAATATAAGATTGCTATTGTTAATGATATTGATGTAAACAATGCTAAAACTACCTGGATAGATTCAACAATTACGCTAAAGTCTAATTTATCGCCTATACGACATTATTCTGATAATCTCGAACGTGCTGTTAAGCTTAGGTTTGGAACATCTGTAACAGGCAGCTATAATGATAAGATTCAGAAGAAAGAGGTTAAGGTAAATGAGGAAGTTGCTGCTGGCAAATATTTTGACAGTAACTTTTTCCCTTATTTAGTGCGTCTGCTTCCGTACAAAGAAGGTTATACTAAGGAGATAACTACCTATGACTATCATCCGGCTAAAAAGGGGATTGTTATCCAAAAAATAATGGATGTGAAATCGGGAACTTACAGGAACAAGAACGGACTGAATTTAGTGTGGATAGTAACCACCATGGAAACAATTAAAGGTATTACCTCTCAGGTAAAATATTATATTGATAAATCAGACAGGAAAATTTTTAAGCAGGAAATTTTTGATGGTCAGCTAAACACGCTTATTGAGCGTTCGGAATAGTTGGATTATCGGGACATTTTTTTAAACATCACAATATATTCTTTTACGGTTTCTTTGTCTTCATAACCTGATTTGGCAAGTACTTTACCGTTTTTATCCAGCATTACGAAGTAAGGAAAAAAGCCGTCACGATTGTACTTTTCGGTCAGGATCATTTTCATGTCGTTTACGTTTACAGGTTCGGGGTTACCTTTTTTCTGTAAAAAATCGGCACGGAGCAGTATCCAGTTCTTTTCGGCAGCCGCTATGAACTCTTCGCTTGGCCATACTTCTTTTTCAAGATACATGCATGGCATACACCAGTCAGATCCCGAAAAAACCAATAGTATGTTCTTGTTTGCTGCAGTAGCTTTCTTTTTAGCAACTGCAAGGTCGGTATTCCATTCCTGTGCCGTAGCTAAGGTGCTTATCATCATAAGGCATAAAACGAGTACGCTCTTTTTCACTTCTCCTGTTTTTTAGCAAAAATAGGAAACTATAGCAACTATAAGGCAGCACGGTTGAAAATTTAAGATTTGGTTATAAAAAAAACCGCTGTTGGGGATGCAGCGGCTTTATCATTATGAAAAAGAGTATTGCTTACTCTTTCCATGAATCATGAATCGCCATTCTTTGTAATGGTATAACAGCATTAGAAAAACACCGGCGAGAGGTATTCCGGTTTCTATAAGTTCATCCGGCCTGTTGTCCAAAAGCAGGTGTAAAAGAAAAATAGAAGAAATAACCGGTAGTAAAACAATTGTGCCCAGTAACCTTGTCCTTGGAAACACGAGCAAAATGCCTGCAAACACCTCTAATGAGCCCACCACTTTTGTAAAGCCTGAGCTACAAAGTGCAGTCATCAGGTTAATATAATCCTGAGGTAGTGTGCTCTCAGGGCCATAAATATTACAGGGGGAGATAAAGTGTTTGTCTACGCCGTTGTAAACAAAAAAGACACCCAATGACGCGCCGATGAGCGCGATGAGTATCGGGTAAAGTGGTTTCATAAGTTCTTTAGTTTTGGTAATTAAAAAGTTATAAATGTAAAAATATGTTAAATTTAACATTTATTTATCAAAAGAATATCATTTTTGTGTAAATATTTTTCTTACAAAAAATAAAAATGCCGGTAGTTGTATACCGGCATTTTTTTAACTAACCCTAACCAAATGTGAGAAAACCATTTATTTGCACCTGCAAATTACTTAAATAATTTCCGCAACAATGTTAAGGATATGTTATATCTATTTGTTTGATAATAAAAACTTTAGCTACTTGTTGTCCTGTGCAGCGAACACTTTTTTAAGAAGCGCCGAAGTACGGGCGTTTACATTGTTTCGAATATCTTTTTCTTCAACGGCAATCATTTTAAATACTCCGTCAAGTGCTTCGTTAGTAACATAGTCTGTTAAATCTGGGTTAACTTTTTTAACCAAAGGCACAGCATTGTACTTGGTTATTATGTTTTTCCACACTTTATCGGCCCCTACTTTACTGAAAGACGACTTTATAACCGGATTGAATTTGGCATACAAGGGCGATGTGGTTTTTGTTCTTAGATAAGAAGTTGCAGCCTCGTCATTGCCCATTAAAATGTTTTTAGCGTCTGTAAACGTAATTTCCTTAACGGCGGTTACAAATATCGGTGTAGCTTCTTTTACGGCATCCTCCGCAGCGCGGTTCATTAGTTTAAGACCTTCGTCGGCAAGGCTGCTAAGGCCAATATCGCGAAGCGTTTTATCTACCTGTTGCAGTTCAGAAGGTAAAAGTATCTTGACCATCTGGTTTTTATAAAAACCATCTACTGCGGTAAGTTTGGTAACCTGCTTGTCGATACCGTTATCCAAAGCCTCGCGAAGTCCTGCTGCTATATCAGCATTAGAAAGTATTCCGGTAGTTTGCGGTAACTGGCTGGCTACCTGTTGCAGCTCGGCGCAGCCTGAAAGGGTTAAACTGATTGCGATAAGTGGGATAAAAAGTCGTTTCATGGTATATGCTTAGGTGTTATTTCTTATCCTGTAAAGCAAATACTTTTTTCAGTAAATCTGATGTTCGTGATGATAAATTTGTCCTAATATTTTTTTCTTCTACCGTAATCATTTTAAACACACCATCCATCGCTTTATCGGTAACATAATCGGTAAGATCAGGATTAACTTTGGCTACAAGCGGAAAGCTGTTGTATTTTTCGATAATGCTTTTCCAGATCACATCGGCTCCTACATTACTTAATGATGTCTGCACAACAGGACTGAATTTAGAATACAAAGGTGTTGAGGTTGTTTTTTGCAGATAGGCAGTCGCCGAATTATCTGCACCCATAAGGATGTTCTTGGCATCGGTAAAGCTCATGCTTGTTATCGCGTTAACGAATATTGGAGTAGCTTCTTTCACGGCATCCTCGGCAGCACGGTTTAGCAGTAGTAAGCCTTCGTCGGCCATTTTGCTCATTCCCATCTGGCGCATTTTTTTATCCACTTTCTGTAGTTCTTCAGGCAGAAGGATCTTTACGGCTTCGTTTTTATAGAATCCGTCAACAGCGGTAAGTTTACTAACCTGTTTGGTTACACCTTCCTGCAGGGCAGCTTTAAGTCCGTTGCCTATTTCGGTATTGCTCAGTGTCGATTTTCCGGTAGCGCTGCTAACTGTGTTTTTAGCTTTGTCAAGAAGTCCGCCTAATTGTGCATTTGCAGCAGCCGGCACCATTGCCGCTACCATAAGGGAAAGAAGTAGTTTTTTCATGTGTGAATTTTTTTCAAAGCTAAAACAAATACCATTCCTTTTTATTGTGGATTTGTTGATATGGTTATTTGATGATTTGAAAAGGGGTAATGATTTATTCCCTACGGGAAATTTTTTCGATACTAAATTTCAATTGCTACCAATATTATTTCCCTAACGGGAAAATCAATCGGTGGTAAGTAGGGATTATCGCGTAGCGATTTAATTTAGGTAGAAATAAATTGTACGATTGAAGTTATTTCCCGTAGGGAATTAAGCTTTCTCCATCGCCTTCATCTTCAAATAACTTCCAATATTAAATACCACAATAGATACTAATATGAGCGAGTAAGAAAGGATCTGCTCAAAAGAGATGTCTTCTTTGTAATACAGTATTGCCAATGCAAATGCTATAAGCGGATTCAGGTATATCAATATCCCGATAGTTGATGAGTTGATACCTTTCATGGCAAACAGGTTCAGGAACATAGGGATGATGGTGAACAGCACCGCAATAAGCAGTATGAACAAATAGAATGTAACTTCTACCGGAGGTGTACTGCTGTAAACAGGGTAGAAAGGTAGCAGTATCAGTGCTACAATCCCTATTTGGAGTGTAAGCAATATGAACCTGTCCGGCATGGTGATGCGTTTTTGCAATACCAGATATAGGGCATAGGTAGCTGCAACCACAATACTAAACATGGCATCACGCAGGTCGTTATAGGATAGTATGGCGCAACTAACAAAACTCATAAATACTGCCAGCCATTGTATTTTGTGCAGTCTTTCTTTCAGGATAATAAATGCAAAAAACGTAGTAAGGATAGGGCATACGAGGTAGGCAAATGATGCTGCCTTAACGCTGATCTGGTTCATGACATAAATGAATAATCCCCAGTTTGCAGTAAGTAATACCGAACTTCCTGCTATTAAAAGCCACTGGTTTCGTCTTTCTGTTTTGGTAAGTGCTTTCAGGTAGGTTCGCGTTTCCTTTATCTTATCCCTTCTTACGGTGAAATTGATAATTACCATCAGGGTAATACAGGTAAATACACGGTAAAAAAGAATGTCTTGTGATGGATAATCGTGGATGGGTTTTAGCCCGAAACTGAAGAACCCCCAAATAACAAAGGCGGTTACTGCAGCGAGGTAGTATTTAGGGAATTTCATTATCTCTTTTATAGTTAGCGGCTTTATGTTCTCTTAACCACAAGGAACACTATGAAGCCACTAAGAACACAAAGCTTTGTGAACGTAGTGAATCACTTTGTGACCCTTGTGGTTGAATTCATCTCTGAATAATGAGTTCACCAGGCTGGATGCAAAAATAACAAATATATAGGCTGTATGGCTCGGGTTTTGATATTAATATAACTGCTGCAATTTATGTGTTACTATTTTAGTAATTAACAGATTAAAAGAAGCTAGTAATTTCATTTTTTTAGTGATACAGTAAGAATTTTACGAATATCGGAAAAGTGAAAGATTTAGCATTTAATTACCTTTTGTTTTACATTTTGCCTTTGCAATTATCATTAAATTAGTGGTTTGCACCACACACAGAAGATGAATATTATTGAACTCGAAATTCTTAGTGACGATCTCGCCGCTACGGAAAAATTTTATAAAAAGACTTTAGGGCTTACTCCGTTTTTTACCGAAAAGGATGCCCTGTTCTTTCAGGTAGGTTTTACCAAGCTGATTTTTAAAAAATCTGAAGGGCTGAAACCGGTATATCATTTTGCTATTGAAATACCCAACAACCGCTTTTTTGATGCCCATCATCATATACGGCAGCATGTAGAGCTTATTACAGTTGAAGGGGAAGATATTGCCAATTTTGTAAACTGGGATGCAAAGGCGTTTTACTTTTATGATAATAATGGTAATGTTGTAGAATTCATTACCCGATACCCTAATCGGGCTTATGATGATGAACCCTACAGCAGCAGGTCATACATTTCGATAAGTGAGATTGGCCTGGTGACAAATAATGTAAAAGAACTTGCTGATACTTTGGCCAAGGAAGAAGGGGTTCCCATATTTAAACGTCAGCCACGTACTGATACTTTTACGGCATCAGGTGATGATGAGGGTTTATTTATTATTGCTGCCAAAGGACGTGACTGGTATCCTACCAATGTAAAATCGCAATCGTTTCGTACCCGTGTGCTCTTTATGCAAAATGGAGAACTGGAGCATATTGTAAGGTAAATTTGGAAGTTATTACGCAGAGATGCACAAAGAAAACACAGAGATTCGCTAAGTTTTGTTTTTTTTGAGCGCTCAAAGCTATTCCTGCCTCTGGCTGAGATTTCTCTGTGAGCTTGTTAGATATTTTCTTTGTGTGACTCTGTGTTTTCTTTGCGAATCTCTGTGATATAGCTAACACCTTTAGTTGTAAAATTTAAATGTTTAATCTAATTCGGGTTAAATATTACTACAACGATTTTTCTAGGGGCATTTTGCTTTGAAAAATTTAATAATTCCGTAACTTGCGCCATTAAAATTGAATATAATTCAGAATGGAACAAGCACAACCTTATATTCCTAATAATAAAGTAAGAATTGTTACTGCTGCATCCCTGTTTGACGGGCACGATGCTGCTATTAATATCATGCGCCGAATCATTCAGGCTACCGGTGTTGAGGTAATTCACCTTGGGCACGACCGTAGCGTGGAAGAAGTGGTTAATACTGCTATTCAGGAAGATGCAAACGCTATTGCCATGACCTCTTACCAAGGGGGGCATAACGAATATTTTAAATACATGTATGACCTGCTTAAAGAAAAAGGGGCAGGACACATTAAGATCTTCGGTGGCGGAGGAGGAGTAATCCTTCCTGAGGAAATTAAGGAACTTCATGAGTACGGAATCACCCGTATCTATTCTCCGGACGACGGGCGTGAGCTTGGTCTTCAGGGGATGATCAATGACCTTGTGCAAAGAGCCGATTTTCCTGTAGGAGATAAGCTTAATGGTGAGTTGAACCACCTGGCTGAAAAGAATCCAACGGCTATTGCAAGGGTAATCTCTTCGGCAGAAAATTTCCCTGAAGTTGCTAAGGATACGCTTGATGCTATCCATAAACAAAACGAAACAACCAATATTCCGGTACTGGGTATTACCGGTACAGGGGGTGCGGGTAAATCATCACTTGTAGATGAGCTTGTACGCCGTTTCCTTATCGATTTCCCTGAGAAAACCATCGGTCTTATTTCGGTTGACCCTTCAAAACGTAAAACAGGCGGTGCGCTTTTAGGTGACCGTATCCGTATGAATGCCATCAACAACCCAAGGGTATATATGCGTTCATTGGCTACACGTCAGTCTAACCTTGCACTTTCTAAATATGTTGCCGAGGCCATTCAGGTACTTAAGGCAGCTAAATATGACCTTATCATCCTTGAGACATCTGGTATCGGACAATCGGATACAGAGATCCTTGAGCACTCTGATGTTTCACTATATGTAATGACACCTGAGTTTGGTGCTGCTACCCAGTTGGAGAAAATCGACATGCTTGATTTTGCCGATCTTGTAGCGATCAATAAATTTGACAAACGCGGTTCGCTTGATGCACTTCGTGACGTTAAGAAACAATACCAGCGTAACCACAACCTGTGGGATGCTAACCCGGATGACCTTCCTGTATTTGGCACCATTGCTTCGCAGTTTAACGACCCGGGCATGAATACCCTTTACAAAAAGATCATGGACAGGGTAGAAGAGAAAACAGGTGCAGGACTTAAGTCAACTTTCGAGATTACGCGCGAAATGAGCGAGAAGATATTTGTTATCCCTCCGCACAGAACACGTTACCTTTCTGAAATCGCTGAAAACAACCGCAAGTATGATGAGGTTGCCCTAAGCCAGCAGGATGTTGCCCAAAAACTATACGGTATCTTCAAAACAATAGAGACTGTTGCAGGTGTAACGCCTACAATTGATAAGTCGGGAATTGTTGAATCGACTGTTGAAGTTAAGGAAGAAGACAAAAAACAATTCATGTCGCTGCTTCTTAAGGAGTTTGACAGAGTGAAAATGAACCTTGATCCCTACAACTGGGAAATCATCCTTACATGGGATGACAAGGTAAACAAATACAAAAATCCTGTTTATTCTTTCAAAGTAAGGGACAAAGAGATTAAGATACAAACACATACCGAATCGCTTTCGCATTCGCAGATACCAAAGGTTGCACTGCCTAAATACCAGGCTTGGGGTGATATCCTTAGATGGTGCCTGCAGGAAAATGTACCGGGAGAATTCCCATTCACGTCAGGACTATATCCGTTCAAACGTGAGGGAGAAGATCCAACGCGTATGTTTGCCGGAGAGGGCGGACCGGAACGTACTAACCGCCGTTTCCACTATGTAAGTTTAGGTATGCCGGCAAAACGTCTTTCTACAGCGTTTGACTCTGTAACCCTTTATGGTAATGACCCTGACCACCGTCCGGATATTTACGGTAAGATTGGTAATGCAGGGGTTTCTATCTGTTGTCTTGACGATGCTAAAAAACTATACTCAGGCTTTAACCTTGCCCACCCAATGACATCGGTGAGTATGACCATCAACGGTCCTGCACCAATGCTGTTAGGTTTCTTTATGAATGCCGCTATCGACCAGCAATGTGAGATCTACATTAAAGAGAACGGCCTTGAGAAAGAAGTTGAGAAAAAAATAAACGATATATACAAAGCTAAAGGTGTTGAGCGTCCGCGCTACAATGGTGACCTTCCACAGGGTAACGATGGTCTTGGGTTAATGCTTCTTGGTGTTACCGGAGATCAGGTGCTGCCTGCTGATGTATATAACGAAATAAAAGTGCGTACCCTTACACAGGTGCGTGGTACCGTTCAGGCGGATATCCTTAAAGAAGACCAGGCACAAAATACCTGTATCTTCTCTACAGAGTTTGCCTTGAGATTGATGGGAGACGTTCAGGAGTATTTCATTACGAAAAACGTGAGGAACTTCTATTCGGTTTCGATTTCAGGATACCACATTGCCGAGGCGGGTGCAAATCCAATCACACAGTTGGCGTTTACGCTGGCTAACGGATTCACTTACGTAGAGTACTACCTGAGCCGTGGTATGAACATCAACGACTTTGGTCCGAACCTGTCGTTCTTCTTCAGTAATGGTATCGATCCTGAGTATGCGGTTATTGGTCGTGTAGCACGTAAAATATGGGCTAAAGCACTTAAGAACAAATATGGCGCTAACGAGCGTGCTCAGATGCTGAAATACCACATCCAGACATCAGGTCGTTCGCTTCACGCACAGGAAATTGATTTTAACGATATCCGTACAACGCTTCAGGCGCTGTATGCTATATATGATAACTGTAACTCACTGCACACAAATGCTTACGATGAGGCAATCACTACGCCAACGGAAGAAAGCGTGCGCCGTGCGATGGCTATTCAGCTTATCATCAATAAAGAGCTTGGTCTTGCTAAGAATGAAAACCCTATTCAGGGATCGTTCATCATTGAAGAGCTTACCGACCTTGTTGAAGAAGCTGTATTGGCAGAGTTTGACCGTATCACAGAGCGTGGCGGTGTACTTGGTGCTATGGAAACCATGTACCAGCGTTCTAAGATACAGGAAGAGTCGCTGTATTACGAAACCCTTAAGCATACAGGCGAGTTCCCTATTATTGGGGTAAATACGTTCCTGAGTTCTAAAGGTTCGCCAACAGTGGTTCCTGCTGAGGTTATCCGTGCTACGGAAGAAGAGAAAATGTTCCAAATCAAAACGCTTGAAACGCTTCATGCTGCCAATGCGAAACAGGTAGAAGAGCGCCTTGCGATTATTCAGGATGCTGCTATAAATAACAAAAATATCTTTGATGAGCTAATGGAAGCTGCTAAAGTGTGCTCCCTTGGCCAGATTACTGCTGCCCTGTTTGAAGTGGGTGGACAGTATAGAAGGAATATGTAATCTTTTAGATTTAAAGATTTAACAATTGAAATATTTAAAGATTAGCCTCCCAAATTGGGAGGCTTTTTTTGTAACAACCCTGCCAACATCTGTATCATGTTTTTTGGTTTTTGGTAATAGTATTACTTCCTTTACGTAACAAATCATTGTTATGAAAACAATTACTGTAAAATCCGAAAAGAGAAAGTACACCGCCCGTTTTAACGATGAGGTAATAGGTGTAATGGAATATCCTAAATGGTATTCGCAAATGGCGGCCATTACTATTGGTGAGAGTGTTTACAGGATATGCCCCACAGGCTTTTGGAATTTCAGGTATGAGGTGATAAAAGACGGTAAGGTAGTGTTTACGGTTAAGAACACCTGGAAGGGCTATGTGATTACTAAAGCTATGGACGAAGAACGTCCGTTAACGCTAACGCCCAAAGGTTTCTTTAAAGGGGGATATGTAATAAAGAACCACAGAAATGAAATATTACTGGAAGTGCATTCCGATTTTAAGTGGAATAAATTTTCTCAGGATTACAGGTTAATGCTCAGTGATGCTTTTGGCGATGAAGAGCAGGATAAAATGCTTTGGCTTTTATCGGTTTACTTTTATATCGAAGCACAAGCTGCCGCAGCCGGAGCTGCATAGGGCTGTCTAAAAAACGTGCCCCAGCAGCCAGTATAGTATTATAAATACAATAATGGTTCCTATACAGCCGAAGCCCGCTTTCTTGGCGCCCCAGCCTGCTAATAATGCTCTTAATAAATCTCTCATAGCGGTTTGTTTTTAATGTTTACTTAAAGGTAAAAACATTACTATAGTGGCAGAAATCATTTAACTTTTACTAAGGAAATTTTATATTGGTTTTAATTGTAAGAATTTTTTGTATATTAGTAGAAAAAATCAATCCTATGAAAACTAAATTATTACTCGCATTTTTTGCGCTGTCAGTCATTTCGTGTAGTGATGATGATTCATCGTGGCCATCGCCGCCGGAAAAAAAACTCGACCAGATGGTTGTGAAAAGATACCAGAACAATGGTAGCATCTATAAAGATGTATATGATTTTGATGATGATAATAAACTAACCATCATTAACCGTTATGATAGTCAGGATGAGAGTTTTTCAAAGACAACTTATGAGTATAATGAAAGTGGACTTTTGTCTGTAACAAAAACGTACGGCTTTGGTATGGGAGACCCCAGTCAGCCTTCATCAATAACATCTTTTAGTTACGATGCATCATCAAGAATAACAGGCATTGATGATATGGATGCTAGCGGGATAGAAGGAACTCATACTATTACCTCTTTTGTTTACAATGCAGATAATACCATTTCGGCGGTAGAAACAGTGTCAGGACCACCGTCGGAAGACGTGACTACGAATTATACCTTTTATATAAATGATTATGGGCATATTGAAAAAAAAGTAGATGCTGATAATACAATATGGACACAGGCGGTTTATTGGTCAGGTAATGTTGAGAGTTATACTCAATTAGGTGCTTCTTCAATGAGCTTTGAATTTGTTGAAAATGAATTTGTAAAAGGTAGTTATGTTAAGATTAACCAGAACAAGTTTGGCGGAAATTTTAATAATGCTATACTGGCCGGAGGATTTGCTTCAGTAAGTAATGGTGTTGTTAAATATGTATCGCAGCAAACATCAACGAATGCTTCTACTAGTCAGGTTTTAACCTATAACTATGAATTTGATGATGACGGTTATCCTGTAAGAGTGACCCTGTTCGTTCTGGGAAGTTCTACTCCTTATGAGGTCAGGGAGATAACATATCAAGAGTAACAGGACATCCGCTTCGGCGGATGTTTTTTTGATATATAATTTTTTTACTGTTACTTAGCAGTATAAAATAGTCCCCCCACTATGAAAACCAGATTACTGCTTGCATGTTTTGCCATGGTAATGGCATCGTGCTCTAACGACGACAATTCCGGTAAAGACACTTCCGGAGAGAATAGCGAAAAAATACTTCGTGAAATTGTACAAACCGAATTCAACCCAGATGGTTCGGTAAAACTTACTTCCAAAACCTATTTTGACGAAGACAAAGCCGTACTTGAAGAGCAATACAATAACCTCAATGAGCTTTCGGCGAAAAGCGAGTTTGCTTATAATGCCTCAGGGACATTAGAGAGTATTACGCATTATTCGGCTGCAGACGGCCTGCAAACACCTGATTATGGTTATGTGCTTACCTATGACAACTTAGGTAGGGTAGTGTCTAAAAATGAAACGGGTACTACAACAGCTTCTACTACCTTTGTTTATACCGAAAACAGTACTAATACCATTACTGCTACCACAACAGGTTCAGGAGAACCGGTTTATGCTGTGTATTACATCAATAATGCAGGTCAATTGTATAAAAAGACAGTAGGTTCTGCCACCGAGGAACTTACATATACCGATGATAATATTTTAAAGTATAAAAACGGATCCTTTATTTCGGATTTTGAATATATCAACGAGCCAGCTCCTTTAGGGCATCAGCATAAAATAGTACTTAACCAGTTTAAGGGTAATGCAATCAATGCGCTCCTGATAAATGGTTTTTTAACCCAAAGCCTGGGCAATACAAAATATGTTGCAAAGCGCACCGATAGCAATGGAGATACTTTTAGCTATGAATACCAATTTAACGCCGGTAATTATCCTGTAAAAGTGAGATGTTTTAAAAATAATGCCTCAATACCGTACTCGATAAGAGAGGTGTATTATGAGTAAGAAATCCTAACACTCAATCTGTTTTTTGTCGGTTAACTTTTGGTTTATGTCGAATTATTCTTAATTTTTAAGTTGATGTATTTTGGTTTCTTATACTTTTGGAGTGTTAGTAAAGACCAACGACAAATGAAGCCGTAGCTACTCATATTAAATGAAGCAACCGAAATTCACTATCAATAAAAACTAAAAACTGAAATTTGAAACCATTTGCTAATGTGAATGGTTTTTTTATTTGTTTTCGTAATCACTACCTTTATCATATAAAACTATAAGTAGTGAAAAATTGGGTTTTAATAGTGGTTTTATTAGTAACGGGCAATTGTGCTTCAGCCCAGGTATTTGGCTGTACCGACCCAATGAGTACTAACTATAACCCTTTGGCTACTCATAATGACGGAAGTTGCCAGTATGCGTCGGCGTCAGTACAGGCTTTGTCAACGGTTACGCTTCCCGCTGAAGTTGTAGAAACATCAGGACTAATTTTTAGCAATGATACATTATATACCCATAATGATAATACCGATTTTAACCTATACGCTCTGGATAGCATTACGGGAGCTATTATTAAAACACTTCCTGTTGCCGGTACTACAAATCAGGATTGGGAAGAAATAGCACAGGATAGTGACAATTTTTACATTGGTGATTTTGGAAATAACGTAAGTGGAAACAGGCAAAACCTTGAGATCCTTAAAGTGAGTAAAACCTCGGTTATGGCAGGAAATCCAATAATTGAATCCATCAAATTTAGTTATGCTGACCAAACTGATTTTTCTCCGACAAACAACAATAGTACTGATTTTGACTGTGAGGCAATGGTAGTTTCGCAGGATAGCATTTATCTTTTTACAAAGCAGTGGATTAGCAAAAAGACAAGCGTATATGCGTTGCCTAAAACTCCGGGTACTTATATTGCTCAGTTTAAAGGGACTTTAGATGTAAAAGGACTGATAACCGGTGCAACTTTTATAGAAGATAAAAAACTCGTTGTTTTGTGCGGATACAGTGGTATTGTTACTCCTTTTTTGTATCTGTTGTATGATTTTAAGGGATATGATTTCCTTTCAGGAAATAAAAGGAAAGTTGGCGTAACAGGTATCGGTTTTCATCAGACGGAAGGTATTGCAACACAAAACGGACGCTCTTATTTTGTCTCCAATGAGCATCTTGAAAAACAGCCTTTCGTGAATGTTGTACAAAAATTGCATCGCTTTGATTTATCTCCTTTTTTGGCAAATTACCTGGAGAATTTTGAGTTGAGTATACCTCAGAATGAGGTGAGGAATCTTGTACGGATTTATCCGAATCCTACCCGTGAAATCGTCTATATCGATGTTGATAATTCGATAAAAGATCAGGCTTATTTTTTTTATGATAGTAGCGGGAAAGAAGTGTTGAGAGGAACCATAGTCTCGGAGCATAACCGTATCGATATAACAAAGTTAGCTGGGGGAATTTATAGTATCAAACTCGATAAATACCCAGAATATTCTTACCGTTTATTTAAAAAATAAATCTTTTTTCCGGATTTATTTAAGCCGAAAACTCTTATCAAAAAAATATGCATTTCATCGGTAAAATGCGTACTTAATCTATGTATTTAATGCTTTTGAAAGGGGTTTCTCAATAAAAAATAATTTTTCTTACAATTTTAGTTTTTTAAATAGTGTGAAAAATGTGAGATTTTTTCAATAAAAAACTTTTAAATAAGTTAAGTATCGAATATTTTAGCACTTTCGTCGAATAAATTCAAAAATATTTATAAATTAACAATAAGTTTATTTTATGATTGGTTTTTACTATTTTTGTTAAAGCCCCCTAAAACGATGTTTAATGAAAAAAATCTTATTTTTTTTCGCCCTATTGGTTGGTTTAACCTGCTCTGCTCAGGACAATTCGCCAAAACATTTGCTCGAGCAAGGAATTGAAGAAATTTCGAAAAATAATTTCAGTAGCGGTATATCGTTGCTGAAGGAAAGTGCGACGCTTGCCCGAGAGAACAAAGATGAAAGGACAATGGGTAAAGCCTACACTGCTTTAGCTACTGCCTACCTTAAAAACGACAACACTGCCGAAGCCCTGAAAAACTACATATTGGCTTTACCGGCATTTAAAAACACAAGAGACAATCTTGGAGTAGCTAATACTTCCAAAGAAATAGGCCTTTTGTATGTTAAACAAAACAGAGACGATTTAGCCGTTCAGTATTTCACTGAAGCGATAAAGCTTGGTAAGCAACTGAATAACGAGATGCTTACTGCCGATGCGCTTACAGGGATTGGACCTGCCTATGAAAATCTTCATAAAATAGATAAGTCACTTGAGGCCTATAGCCAGGCGCTGGCTATATACAGGGCGCGTGGTATGGAAATTCAGGCGGGGCAAACATTGAGTCATATGGGGAATGCCTACAAAAAGCTTGGCGATTTTCCTCAGTCCATCCTAAATTATAAAGAGGCATTAGGATATTTTAACAGTGCTAATGACCGCTTTAAGGTTGCAGATGTTTTGTGTAGCCTTGGTGGAGTGCTTGCCATGATGGAGGACTATAACGAATCACTTCGCCTTTATGAGCAGGCTTATCTTGATGCTACTTCTATAAAATATGACGAAGTAATAATGAACGCCAGCCTAGGTATGGCTAATGCTTATGAGAACCTGAGGCAGTATCCTGAATCGGTGCGTTACCACAAAATCCACGAGCAAAAGAAAGAGGCTTTTATCAATGCTAAGCATTCTAAAGAAATTGCTGAGCTTAAGGCTAGAGCAGGAAAAACCAAGATTGTAACTGCTCAAAGCGAAGATACTAACAGTAGTAGTACAAGTACTGCCGGCTACGATTTTTACTTCTACACTTTTATTGGGGTTGTGGTGCTTATTGTTTTGGTAATTGTGGGCTTTGTGCTAAGAAGAAATGCACTTAAAAAGAATAAAGAAGACAATATGTTTAGCGAAGCCGAAGGGCAGGAGCGTTTAAGAATGGTGCAAAACCTGCACAATGATCTTGACTCTAAGCTTGAGGAAATCAACTCGCTGAGCGAATCTATCGTGGAAAGGGCTAACGGACTTCCTTCTATAAAAAGCCAGGGTGAGGCTATGCAGGAAACCACACGTAAAATCGAAGAGAATATTCGTGATATCGTTTGGTTGCTTACGCCAAAAACTACAACGCTTACTAACTATTCAGGAAGTATTAAAGAATATGTTCTTGATTACTTTAAGGACAGTCCGGTTGAGGTTCTTATCTCTGAACCGGACAGTATCTCTAATACGGTAATTACAAAAGAAAGTCAGGTAGGGTTACTTTCGGTTATTAAGGATAGTCTTGTGTTTGTTAAGGAAGATCCGCAGGTTTCAAAAGTATTCTTTGGAATTACCTATACAGGTACCCGTTTGATGGTTTCAATTAAAGACAACGGTCAGGGTATTGAAAAATCGGAAGCTGATAAAAAACGTCTTGACAGCCACCTGAATTCAACCGGTGGTATCATGAGGATTGACTGCGATCCGGGATGGGGTAGTGTAGTTAAGATCATTATTCCTGTAGAGAAAAAACCAAGGGGTAAAAAAACAGTAATGCTGAATTTCTAAACCTTTAGTTTTAGATAACCTATATGAAGTTCATCATCAGTGCCCTCATTTTTTGAGATGCTGATGGTGAACTTTTCTTTTAATGCAGGGTCAAGTATATCTTCCACATTATGCATATCATCTACGTCAAGGGCATATTTGTCGTCAATATGCGAAGCGCCACCTTTAGGCAGGTTATAATGTTTAAAGAAAGTAGACTTCTTGGCTTCTTTCACCGCTTCGGCCATAGATTTGGCAACAATCAGGGTTTTATAATGGTACTCTTCAAATTCACCGGCTTTGTAACCGCCCAGATTCAGGAAAAACAACTTTTCTTCTGTGATGGTAGCTTCGCTTTTAGGAACAATAGAAATGGTATAGCCATTTATATAAGTAACTTCGCGCCAGGAGTCTACATGCAGGCGTCCGCCATCAGGCCAAAAACGGTACATATCGCTTACAAGCCCTTCAACAGAAGTGCCTATCCCAAAAAAAATATCGTGCTGTTCGGTTAGCCTCCCTTTGGGCGTGCAGCCCAGTAAAACCATGTATAATTTTAAATTACTGTCCATCATATACAAAGGTATCCAAAACTTTTTTTAGTAAATTTTTATTGAATTAAATTTTTGGTTCGGTTTTTGGAATTGTATCTTTAAACTGTAAAATTAAATCAACAACTAAACGCATTTTAAATCATGAAAAAGATATTTTTACTATTAAGCATTGTGAGTGTATTTGGGCTGACGAGCTGTAGCAGCGACGACGATAATGTAGATTATGATACTATTGCTGCTGTAACGGAGCATACCGTGAACATGACGTATAATAATACTACGGGCAAGTATAACGGACTTGTAACATTCACTACGCCTATGTACGATTCTGACGTTGTACTAGTGTATAGGCTTACTGATGATGGGGAAGGTTTTACTGTGTGGCAACAAATACCGCGTACTATTTATATGGGAGCTGACGAGGTTGATTATGATTTCAACTTTACTGCAGATGATGTTTTGCTTACTGTAGATGCTAACTTTGATCTTGCAACAGCGCCTCAATTCACTCAGGGGCAAACATTCAGAATCGTTCAGGTTCCGGGTTATTTTGCTTCAACTGTAGATACAAATGATTTCGAAGCTGTAATGAGTGCACTTTCTGAAAAACAAGGTAAAACAGTACAAATTGAAAAATTAAATTAAGAGCCTTTTTCTCAATCGCTCTGCTATATAACTCAAGAGGCCCCTGCATTGCAGGGGCCTCTCTATTTGGGGACACATCAAGGTGTGGTTTACGAAGTTTAGAATTCAAGTGAGCGTAATGCAGAAATTTTTGCGGCTCTTTGTTTTCTCCTGAAGTATACCATATCGGCATTACCAAAATATTTAGTGATGGTTAGTCTTGCCATAAGGTAGCTCACAGTGCTTTCTGCTCCCTGATTCAGATTAACGTTGTATTCTTCCAGTCCGTCAAAACAGCCTCCTGTGCATGGATTGTAAATAATCTGTTGCAGGTGGTTGTTACCTAAGAACCAGTTAAAGGCCATCTCCATTTTATTAAGGTATTCTTCTGATTTGAATATATCGTGGAACTTGCGAAGTGCAAGTATGGTGTAGGCTACATCAATAGGCTGTTCACCATAGCGTTCTCTTTTTCCGCCCCTGTATAACCAGCTTCGGTTAGAAATTATCCTGATGGCATTTTCGTCAAAGGTATGCGATATCAAAAAGTCAAATGATTCTTTTGCAATTTCCTTATAAGTTTCATCTCCGGTAATAGTATGGCAAAGCAGTAATGCTTCCGGTAATAAACTGTTGGCATAAGTCAGGTAGCCTTCAAACCATTTCCATTCATCATCAGATTCATGTAGGTACATTTGTACCAAGCGGTCAGCAAAAAGCTTGATATATATAAGAGTATCAGCGTCTTTAATTTTTCGGTTGTAGTAGTACAATCCTTTGATTACAAAAGCCATTGCTCTTGTAGAGTAGATGTTTTTTGTTAATGACAGAGATCTTTGGAACATTCTGGCTGCTTTGGCAGTTATTTCCAAAGGCAGAATGTTGCTTAACGAAACTACATAACCCAGAGCCCACATGGCACGCCCTGCACTGTCTTCAAGGTTTTCGTTTTTGTTCTGTGCAGTAAATTGTTTGTTGACATCTACATAGTTCATAAATCTACCATCTTCAAACTGGCAGAACTCTATAAAATCCAGATATATTTTTATGTAGCGAAGTGCCTCGGGGTCTTTATACTGTTTGTAGTATTGCGACATGGCTATCATTGCACGCGCATTATCATCAAGTGTATGACCGGAATTAAGGTCAGGCCTGTTAAGCTGACTGAACTGAAGCATACCAAAATCGGTTGTCATTGCTTTAATGTGGTTCAGGTTTACAGCAGGGTTGCGATATTCCAGCTTTATGTTACCCATTTGCGAAAGCAGTTTTGCGTGGTCTACAGCAGAATTTTCCCATGCGGTGTGGATAATCTTATGAAGTCCGTTTAATACCATTGTTCTCCTTAATTCAGAATCAGACAATAAGGTGTTAATACGGTCAGCAAGTTGCCCGGAATTTCCAAAGTCGAATGTAAATCCTGTTTCACCTGCCAGTACTTCTTTAGCATGAGGAATAGGGGTTGAGATAATAGGGCATCCGCAGCTAAGGGCATAAGAGAAAGTTCCGCTTACTGCCTGGTTAGGGTCTTTTGATGTAAACAGATAAACATCGGTAAGCTGAAGGTATTCAAGTAACTCGTTCAGGTCAACATATTTATTGATGAATTTTACGTTTTCTTCAATACCCAGTTCCGTAATTTTTGCAATCAACGAATCGCGATATGCTTCGCCTTCGTTAAGTGCTACGGTAGGGTGCGTTTTGCCTATGATAAGGAAAAGTACATCGGGTGTGTTCTTAATTACTGCAGGAAGCGCATCGAGAGTAGTCTCAATACTTTTTCCTGCACTAAGTAGCCCAAAGGTAGAGAGTATGGTTCTGCCTTCAAATCCATACTTGCGTTTTAGCTCATTTTCGTCAGTGTGGGCAACAAGGTGTGTACCGTGTGGAATCACGGTAATCTTATCACGGTTCACGATATAGTCGCGAACCAGTATATCGGATGCATTATTGGTCATTACTATTAAGGAGTCGGCGCGGTCAAGAATGTGCTGAACGTTTGCCCTTAACTCGTCATTTGGACCCGGCAATACAGTATGAAAAACCACTGCTAATGGTTTTTTAACATCGTTGATGAAGAAGTTAAAGTTAGAAACGCTTTCGTGAACCAATCCAAACTCATGCTGCATAAGCACTACCTTAATATTGTCATCTTCATTTATGGCTTGCGCAAGCTGATTGTATGATTCAGGGTCAGATACATCAAGAATGTATTTAACAGCAGGATCAGTATAAGAGTGTTTTTCATTATTATTTTCTAAGGCACATATTTTAATAGCGAAAGAATCTACATAATGATCGTTAAGCGCCTTGATAAGATCCTGAGAATAGGTAGCGATGCCGCATTGCCTTGGCGGAAAAGTGGTTATGACTAAAATTTCAGGCAATATTTTATTATCGGCTTCGGCTGCCTGGGCTGCGAGCTGTTCTATCAGGTTATTGTAAGGTTGAAATTTTTTTCCTGCATTCTTTCTTGTTTTCATGGCGCATTACGGGTATTAGTATTTTTTTTAGTTCTTCATTACATCAGTTTCATTGTCTGCATTGAAAAAAACCGGCCATTATACTTTAATGTAGAAATATAAAGAACCGGTTTTATCGTGTGTTGGGTTACAGTAAAAGGCTTAGTTTAGCTGTTTACGCTGTTTACCCATTCGTTAGCTCTGTCTTTTGCGGCATTTACTACCTCTTTAACATCGCTCCCTGTGTCCTTAAACTCTTTTTGTGCTTTGCGCTGCAATTCGTTTAGTTTCCCTCTAAAATGCGCTTTGGCATTTTCAATATCCAGCTGATGGTTTCTTTTAGCTCTTTTGCGTGCAATTACTACTGCTGCTCCTGCAAGTAAAGCTGCTCCTGCAGCAATACCTAGTATAAGTTTCTTGTTTTTCATGGCAGATTATATTTTAGTGTTATCAGATTATCTTTCACTAAATTATATAATCCTCATCCTGAAGGCAATATGCTTAGGATATATTTAACTCAATTAACAAAGCTTTGGGGATTTTAAATTTTTGTTAACTGATTATGGTTGTTTTTTGAAAATAATGCAAAAAACGAAATCCGGCTTATGTAAATTTAATGAAAAATTCCTTTCGTTTGTAAATTGGGGGTGTAATTGTGTATTTGATAAAATAATTATTTTTTGACCCCTAAAAAAATGGGGGTGTGTAAAATTTGAAACATTTTTTTGTACATTTGCACAGAATTTAATTCTTCATTAACATTAAAAAATTAGTTTCATGTCAACATTTCGTTTTCAGGCACTTCAGCAAACAGCTAACCGCAAGCCGGTTAAAGTTGAAGAACTAGACAGAAAATCAATCATTTTTGGTAGTAATGTGTTCAATGACAAAGCGATGCGTCAATTCTTAACTCCTGATGCTTACCAGGCAGTTAAAAACGCAATGCAGCATGGAACTAAAATCGACAGAAAGATTGCTGATTATGTAGCAATGGGTATGAAAGAGTGGGCTCTTTCTAAAGGTGTAACACACTACACTCACTGGTTTCAGCCACTAACAGGTACTACTGCAGAAAAGCACGATGCTTTCTTCGAAACATCTTATGATGGCAGCGACCCGGTAGAGAAATTCGGTGGTAGCCAGCTTGTACAACAAGAGCCGGATGCATCATCTTTCCCTAACGGTGGTATCCGTAACACTTTTGAGGCTCGCGGATATACTGCATGGGATCCTACATCGCCTGCATTCATTTATGGAACTACATTATGTATCCCTACTGTGTTTATTTCATACACAGGAGAGGCACTTGATTATAAAACTCCACTTCTAAGAGCACTTCACGCAGTTGACGAGGCTGCAACTGAAGTATGCCGTTACTTCGACAAAAATGTTAAGAAAGTAACTGCTACCCTGGGATGGGAGCAGGAGTATTTCCTTGTTGATGCTGCACTTGCTAACTCAAGACCTGACATCACACTTACAGGACGTACTCTACTTGGACATACATCTGCTAAAGGACAACAGTTAGAAGACCACTATTTTGGTTCTATCCCAACACGTGTTCTTAACTATATGCGTGACCTTGAAAACGAGTGTATGCTACTTGGTATACCGGTTAAAACACGTCACAACGAGGTAGCTCCAAATCAGTTTGAGCTTGCTCCGATATTTGAAGAGACTAACCTTGCAGTTGACCACAACTCACTACTTATGGACGTAATGCAGAAAGTTGCAGAGCGCCATGACTTTAAAGTGCTTTTCCACGAAAAACCATTTAAAGGTGTAAACGGTTCTGGTAAACACAACAACTGGTCGCTTGCGACTGATACAGGTGTTAACCTTCTTGGACCTGGTAAAACGCCAATGAGCAACCTGCAGTTCCTTACGTTCTTCATCAACACTATCAAAGCGGTGTACACTCATGAAGAACTAATGAGAGCTTCTATTGCTACTGCTACTAACGACCACAGGTTGGGTGCTAACGAGGCTCCTCCTGCAATCATATCTGTATTCATCGGTCAGCAACTGACTAAAGTTCTTGAAGAACTTGAAGGTGTATCTAACGGTAAACTTTCTCCTGAAGAGAAAACTGACCTTAAACTTAACGTTGTAGGTAAACTTCCGGACGTACTTCTTGACAACACTGACAGAAACAGAACTTCTCCGTTTGCCTTTACAGGTAACAAATTTGAGTTCCGTGCTGTAGGTTCAAGCGCTAACTGTGCTAACGCAATGACTATCGTTAACTCTATCGTAGCTAAACAACTTAAAGAATTTAAAGTAGCTGTTGATGCGCTTATCGAAGAGAAAGGTATGAAGAAAGATGATGCTATCTTTAACGTACTGAGAGAATACATCAAAGAAACTAAAGCTATCCTTTTTGAAGGTGACGGTTACAGCGAAGCTTGGGAGAAAGAAGCTGCTAAACGTGGACTAAGTAACTTTAAAACTACGCCATCTGCGCTTAAAGCTAAAGTTTCTAAACAATCACTAGAGCTATTTGAAGGTCTTGGTGTAATGAACCACGTTGAGGCTGAAGCACGTTACGAAATCGAACTTGAAGAGTACACTAAGAAAATCCAGATTGAAGGACGTGTTCTTGGTGATATCGCAAGAAACCACGTAATCCCTACAGCTATCCGTTACCAAAATATTCTTATCGAGAACGTAAAAGGTCTTAAAGAGATCTTTGGAGCGAAAGACTTTGAAGCAGTTGCTAAAGAGCAAATTACGCTTATCAAAGAAATCTCAGGCCACATCTCTGAGATCAACGCAAAAGTTGAGGATATGACTGAAGCTCGTAAGAAAGCTAACGCTCTTACTTCTGCTGAAGAAATGGCTCACGCTTACTGCGATAACGTAAAACCTTATTTTGACGTAATCAGAGAGCACGCTGATAAGCTTGAGCTTCTTGTTGACGACGAGATCTGGACACTTACTAAATACAGAGAATTATTGTTTACACGATAATATTTCATATATCTTATTTGAGTCAGAATCCCCCGTGCTAAAGTGCGGGGGATTTTTTGTTTGTTGTACATCGTCATTGCGAGCGAAATGCAATGCAGCGTGGCAATCTAAAAGCAATCGTGGTTGCTCCTCTCTTCTTCGGAGCTCCCCGATAGCTCAGGAGAGGTGATTACATAAGGATGAGGAATTGCTACATTTTCACATTGAACGATTGCTACATTAAAATAATTGTATATTACTATCGTTATACTAAAATCCCTACAGCCAACTATATGAAACCAATATTACTACTATTTTATTTGTTCTGCCTTTCGGCGAATGCCCAGCAAAAATTCACGGTCTATTTTGATACCGGTGCTGCCGAAGCTACAACATCTTCGTTGGGTAAATTTCAGGAGTGGGTTATGGCTAATCCTGATATCGATATTGAAACGGTAAACGGTTACACTGATAAAACGGGAAAGTCGGAGTATAATCAGCAGCTTTCGGAAAAAAGAACAGCTTATGTATATGCTTTACTGAAAGCGAGTGACGTAAATTTAGATTACGCGATTAAAAATGCGTATGGCGAAGAACAGTCAACGGCTTATGATCATTCACCCGATCGTAAGGTAGAAATAAACTATGTAAAGGCGGAGTACTCCAAGCCACAACAGTCTGCCGATACGACTCTTAAAAAAGAAATTGTAAATGCAAAAGTGGGTGATATCATCATTCTCAGGAATATGCTTTTTTATGGTGGTACAACCTATGTGCTACCGGAATCCAGACCCATACTCAAAGAACTTCTTGCCATAATGCTGAGCCATCCCAAACTTAAGATTGACATACAGGGACATATATGCTGCGATGTAGATGATTCAGGCAATCTTTCGGGGCGAAGGGCACAGGAGGTGGAAAGCTATCTTATAAACAATGGTGTAGATAAAAAAAGAGTCACAACTAAAGGCTTTGGCGGACGCAGACCCATTTATGATATTCCCGAATGGTCAGACGAGCAACGCTACGCCAACCGCAGGGTAGAGATTGAGATTTTGTCTAATTAGTTTTAAGTTTACAGTTAACGGTTTACTGTTGCACAAAAGAACTGTTAACTGTCAGCTGTAAACTGTAAACAATAATAAATAAATCCCTATTTTCGTTATACAAACAAATCAACTCTCATGAAAAAGCTGTTTACAGTACTGGCCTTTACTTTGTTTATTTCGATTGCTGCCAAAGCACAGGAGCAATTCTCGTTGTATTTTGACACCAACAAATATGAACTTAAAAAAGGGGAGGATAAAAGGCTGAACGACTGGCTTGCTGCCAATAAAACCTCTAAGATACTTGCCATAAACGGCTATACCGATGAAGACGGAAGTGTAGGTATGAATGATACTCTTGCGCAACGCAGGGTTAGCCACGTATTCGGACTGATTCAGGGAAAAGTGAAAATCCGTGAAGACTTCAAGACCAGAAGTTTCGGGAAGCTGCATAAAATGTCGGCTGTCAAAGCAGAGAATCGTAAGGTTACCATTTATTACCTGTTGGAGAAAGACCTTGCCCGTGAGAACGAGATATTGGGTATTACCGAAACAGCACCTAAACCGGCGGTTAAAAAAGGTCCGGTAGTATATCCGTCGACTGTAATGGCAATGGGGCCGGGAGGTAAAGAAGAAGAACTGAAACTTGATGTTGAGTTCATGAAGAAACTTGGCGAGGCCAAAGCAGGTGAAAAACTTCGCATAGACAACCTGAACTTTCAGGAAAACACCTATATTGTTATGCCTGACTCGCGCCATAGATTATTCGAGCTTCTCGAAACTATGAAGCGTAATCCCGGACTGAAAATAAAACTTGAAGGTCATGTATGCTGTATGAAAGCCGACCGTCAAAACCTCTCTTACGAAAGAGCAAAAGCGGTAATGAGGTTCCTTAATCTTAACGGTATCGAGAAAAGCCGACTTTCGTTTGAAGGTTTCGGCGTTACCCAGCCAATATACCCAATCCCTGAAAAAACTCCTGAGGAACGCGAAGCCAACCGTAGGGTAGAGGTGCTTGTTGTGGAGAATAATTAGTTTTAGTTGTCGGTTGATGGTTGTCAGTTGTTGGTAAGCTTCACTCTGTTCCAGTCGCAGTATTCAGACTCAGTTGGCAGGAGCTTCACTCATGCTCTATAATAACGTTCTGTCATTGCGAGCGCAATGCAATGAAGCGCGGCACCCGAGGCTGTAAGCCGAACGGACGAAGTAATCTCTATTTAACGTTCTGTCATTGCGAGCGCAATGTAATAAAGCGCGGCAATCTCTTTGCGGGCATGGATTGCAAATCTGCACTATCAAGAGATTGCCGCATACCGCTACGCTCCATTCGCAATGACGGAGCCTTTAGATTTGCGTAGTGATTGTCATTGCGAGCGCAACGCAGTGGAGCGCGGCACCCGAGGCTGTAAGCCGAACGGACGAAGTAATCTCTATTTAACGTTCTGTCATTCTGAGCGAAGCGCAGCGAAGTCAGCAGCATCTCTTTGTGGGCAGGGATTACAAATCCTTGCTATTGAATATTACTCTAAGTTCTGAAAACTACTGAAAGTCATCCAGTATTTATCTTTGTAAATAGAATAATTAATATCAAACCTTGTCTGCTGATTTATTAAGGCGTCAAGAATTAAAGATGGTTTTCTAAAACCTTTACAGGCGAAGAAAATATTTCTTGTATCACAACCTGTTTCTCTTCCAATGTATAAATAATCATTTGGGTTTTCCAGTTGTTCTGTGATTTTGTCTCCGGCTGAGTCTATCAAACCGGATATCATTTGGTTAGGCATTCCATTATTGTAAGAACCATCATAAGCTATACTGATTTTCATTATCCATGGATATGAAGATTTTTCATTCCACTCTAATAAATCTGTATTCATAACTGCGACAATTGGCCGACTATTGTATGAGTATTCGAATATTGAATGTGTATTGTCTTCTAAATTGGGCGTAATAGCTTCATATTTCTCTACAAATTCTTTTTCACGCCAAATAAGATAGGCTTTGAGTTTTTCGATGGGAATAAGTTCTTGTGTAACATCCTCTTTACCAACTACAGTAAGATTGTCTATTGATGTAGCAAAGTTTATTTCTCCAAGAAAATTATCAAGGAAAATCTGCGTCCCCACTGTTATGTCTTCACTATTTTCTTTAGTAAAGTCAGAGTTTACTATAACAATATCAATCTCATCAGGATGGTTTTGATCTTCTTTAGCATAAAATGAAAGGTTTTGATCGGAAAAAGTATAACCATTCATTGAAATACTTACATTTTCAATGTCTAATGCTGGTTTATGCGCGGTAAATTTCCAACCCTGAATTGAGGGAGCTTCAGCGATTAATGTTTCTACAAATACCAGGTTTTTAATATTTCCATCGGCCGTGATTATCAATTCTGCAGTATCATTATTCATCATTCCGGAAACAAAAAAGTAACCCTCTCTCAGTTGGTTAAGCTTTTCGCTTAGCGGTTCATGGAATTTATTAATGTATTCACCCGACTTGGTAATCTTATAAAATGCTCTTTCGTTATTTTGGAACCAGTTCCAAAAATCAGCATTAGTATTTATCTCTTCTTCCTTTTTATTGAACAGATTGCTAAGAAATCCCATGTTCGTTGATTGGTTTAGTTTATAACAAATATACAATCCTAAAGTAATTATCACATTGCCACATTAAATAATTGATACATCGTTACATTGTATAATTACTACATTAACCCTATCTTTGCCGCTTAATTACAAACCCATATCCATGAGTTCTGATAACAGCAAACGTTACAGCCAGAGAGGTGTTTCGGCTTCTAAAGAGGATGTTCACAACGCCATAAAAAATATTGATAAAGGTCTGTTTCCAAAGGCTTTCTGTAAAATCGTTCCTGATTACCTAACCGGTGACAACGATTACTGCCTTATAATGCATGCCGACGGTGCAGGGACAAAATCTTCCCTTGCCTATATGTACTGGAAAGAAACAGGCGATATCTCTGTATGGAAAGGTATTGCTCAGGATGCGCTTATCATGAATATTGACGACCTGCTTTGTGTAGGTGCGGTAGATAACATCATGCTGTCATCAACTATTGGGCGTAACAAAAACCTTGTTCCGGGCGAAGTTATCTCTGCCATCATCAACGGTACTGAAGAACTTATCGAAGAACTGAAATCGTTTGGTGTTACCATCCATTCTACTGGTGGTGAAACGGCTGATGTGGGCGACCTTGTTCGTACCATCATCGTAGACTCTACCGTAACAGCACGCATGAAACGCAGCGACGTTATCGACAATGCCAACATTCAGGCGGGTGACGTTATCGTAGGGCTTGAGTCATACGGTCAGGCTTCTTACGAGAAGGGTTACAACGGCGGTATGGGCAGTAACGGACTTACATCTGCACGCCACGATGTGTTTGATAATTACCTTGCAAAAGCATACCCTGAAAGCTACGACGCGGCTGTTCCTGCCGAGCTTGTATATTCAGGAAAAACCAAACTTACCGATGCGGTTGAGGGTAGCCCTATCGATGCCGGTAAACTGGTACTTTCGCCAACGCGTACGTATGCGCCTATCATCAAAAAGATACTCGAGAAATACACTCCGAATGAAATACACGGAATGGTACACTGCTCGGGTGGTGCACAAACAAAAGTGCTTCACTTTGTAGACAACGTTCACGTGATAAAAGACAACCTGTTCCCTGTGCCACCACTGTTTAAGCTTATTCAGGAGAACTCAGGTACCGACTGGAAAGAAATGTACCAGGTATTTAACTGTGGTCACCGTATGGAGCTTTACGTTCCGCAGGAAATCGCAGAGGATATTATCGCTATCTCTAAGTCTTTCAACGTAGATGCACAGATAGTAGGAAGGGTAGAAGCTTCAGATAAAAAAGAGCTTACTATTACCAGCGAGTACGGTACTTTTAACTACTAAGATATATTTATCTCAATATAGAATCCACCTTCGGGTGGATTTTTTTATTTAACCTCACTTATCGGTATTATTTGTAATTGCGAGCGACTAGAGGGCTTGCCCTACTGGCGAAGTAAATGCAATGAAGCGTGGCAATCTCTTATTAATTCCAAAAGATTGCCACATTACGCTGCGCTTCATTCGCAATGACAAGCGTACAGGTAAGAAGGTTTGAGTGAAGCTAGCTCCCGCCGCGGCGGAAGGGGTTGGGGGTGTGTCAAATAGAATGTTTATAAATTATAAAGCTGAGATATAGTGAATTAACTTTTTCATTATCTTAGGCTTATGCAACAAACTATACCAATCAAAAAAAGGACATTTCTTGATGCCCAGTGGCGCAAGCTTGTCATGATGAACTTTAAGGTAGATCCGGAAGTACTCAAGCCGTACCTGCCTTTTGAAACCGAACTCGACCTGTGGAATGACACCTGTTATATCAGTCTTGTAGGCTTTATGTTTCAGGAGACCAGGATGCTGAAAATGAAGATTCCTTTTCATGTAAATTTTGAAGAAATCAATCTGCGCTTTTACGTAAAGTATAAAGATACCGAAGGCTACAGGCGTGGCGTTGTCTTTATCAAAGAAATAGTACCGATGCCATCGCTGACTCTGGTCGCTAATGCATTTTACAGTGAAAACTACGAAACCCTTACCACAAGCCATGCATGGCTGGAAGATGCCGATTCGCTTACGGTAAAATATGGCTGGAAGAAAGACGGCAGGTGGAACGTTATGAGAACAACCTCAGAAAAAGAACCTGTAGATATCGTTGAAGGCAGCGAAGAAGAATTCATTACGGAGCATTTTTGGGGTTATACCAAAATAAAAGACAATGTATCTGCCGAGTATGAGGTGCAACACCCACGCTGGCAGGTGTATCCGGTAAAAGATTACGGATTGCGCGTAAACTTTGAAAAGACCTACGGACCCGATTTTGCCTTTATGCAAAACCTTAAGCCGGTATCGGTTTTCCTTGCTGAAGGTTCTGAGATTGTGGTAAAACAAGGCAGAAAGATAAAAGCCGAGGCTTTAGAGGTGTAACTTTGATTTGTTCCCTGTGGATTCTATCTGTGGGGAATAATTGTATATAATCGAACCTAAAGGCTCACATGTAATAGCCAATGGCATCGCCTTCGGGGGATGAGTGGGAAAAATCCGCGGCATCCGCTCGATCCGTGTTGTCCGCGTTACATTGAGATTACTTCGTCCGTTCGGCTTACAGCCTCGGGTGCCACGTCGTCCCTCCTCGCAATGACATGCGTAGCGTGATATAGTGTTATGTATTATGAGCATGAGTGAAGCTACCTGCAAACTGCGACTGAATACTGAATACTAAATCTCATCCAGATTGATTACCTTTTTCTCAAACAGATCTACCACATCCTCTTCGCCTTTTTGCAGGTTCCAAACCTGAAAGCCAAGGGCCGACGCTGCATCGGTGTTGAATTTCTTATCGTCTACAAACAGGGTGCGTTTCGGCTGAATGTCGTGTTTATTGAGTATATAGTTAAAGGCTTCGGTATCGGGTTTGCGATGCCCTATTTCGTGAGAGAAATATACCTTTTCAAAGCACTGGTAAAAGTCCATGTAAAATGATGCCTCTACATCGCGTTCAAATTTCTCTATATGAATAGGATCGGTATTGCTCAAAAGGAACAGTCGGTAGTTGTTCGACAGGTTTTGCAGGAACTCCAGTCGGTACAACGGAAAATCATCCATTCCGGCATTCCAGGCGGCTTTAATTTCTTTCAGGGTAGCATCGGGCATCGATTTTTGAAGTCCTTTTAAAAAGCCTTCAGCATCAATCTTGCCGGTTTCCAGTTTCAGTTCCAGTTTTTCGTGCTCATCGGTCCACGCTTTCAGGCCAAGGTCGGCCAGCGCTTTATCTTTAGCAGCACTGTTTTTGTTAATGAAAATATCCCCGAAATCAAATATTATTGCCTTCACCATAATTCCTGTAAATTATAAGTTCGTCATCCAGTATCCTTTCGCTGTGTATGGGCTGGGCGGCAAACTGCGGGGCTGGGGTTCCGTCATGAAAAATAACAGACCCTTTAAAAACGCGGGCTTCGTCCCACAGGTTGGCATCAATAAAGGTTTGGAGCGTCTGACGCCCTCCTTCGATGATAACCGACTGCAGGTTGTGCTTATACAGCACCTTGGAGATGTTTTTTGGCAGTTTGTCGTCAAAAGCTATGCTTTCATACAACAGGGTATCTAAGTTAGGCAAATTGTGCGTTTCTGTCAAAAAAATTGATTTAATTTTATGATTTTTAACCGAATACCCTTCAGGAATACGATTCGTACGGTCTAATACAATACGTACCGGATTTGGTCCCGCCCATGAACGAACATCAAGACTCGGATTATCGTCAAGAACCGTTTGCGTACCCACTAATATTGCCATTTCCTCACTGCGCCATTTGTGAACGAGCTGACGGGAATATTTGTTGGTAATCCATACCGGAGCTGGATTGTTCGATTGTTCGATATTTCGATTGGACGGATCTGTCGAACTATCCAACAATCTATCTGAAGGACTCAAAAAACCATCGGCACTTTCAGCCCATTTTAATATGATGTACGGACGCTGTTTTTCGTGAAAGGTAAAAAAACGGCGGTTGAACTCACGGCATTCCTTTTCGAGTACACCTACAGTAACATTCTTTCCGGCTTCCTGCAATTTCCGGATGCCATTGCCTGCCACTTTTTCATTAGGGTCTACACAGCCTATAATGATATTTTGGATCTCATTTTTGATGATGAGGTCACAACACGGAGGGGTTTTGCCGTAATGGCTGCACGGCTCAAGGCTAACATATAAGGTTGACTGCGGAATAAGGTGTCTGTCGGCTTCAGCAACCGAATTCAGGCAGTTTACCTCACCATGCGGACCGCCAAAAGGGGAGGTATGACCTTCGCCAATGATCCTGCCTTCATAAACCAGCACCGCACCAACTGAAGGGTTAGGCATGGCTTCGCGAAGTCCGTTGGCAGCCAGTTCCAGGCAGCGTTGCATATAGTGTTCGTGGGGTGTTTGTGACATAGGAGTTGCAAAGTATCAAAGTTACGAAGTTTTTAGATACAATGCATTTTACCACAAAGGACACCACGGTAGCACTAAGTGACACAAAGCGTTGTGTGCATTGTGATAAGCTTTGTGTTCCTTGTGGTTAATAATTATTCATTCCCTACGGGAAATAATTACCTAAAACCTTATTTTCTACGAACATTATTTCCCTAACGGGAAACTATTTCCTCTGGGTATCGCGTAGCAATTTAATGGTGGTAGCAAAGATGTTGCCTATGGGATTATTTCCCGTAGGGAATAAATAATAGTTGTAACACAGAGTAGCGCTAAGAAACTCAGAGACTCACAAAGATTTATTTTGAGAGTTCTCAGAGTTTTATCCTGCCTACGGCAGGATTCTCTGTGTACTCAGCTTAAAATAAAACTCAGCGAATCTCTGTGTGACAACCCGGCTAAGATAATTCCCAAATTCCGTAGCTTTGCGGTAATGAATACCATTATCCGAAAAATAGAACAAAAAGACAATGCCGAAGTTGCAGCGCTCATCCGCAGTGTACTGATAGAACATAATGTGCCAAAGGTGGGTACGGCCTACGCCGATGCCTCACTCGACTGTATGTTTGAGACCTATTCGGCAAACAATGCACAGTATTTTGTAGTAGAGAAAGACGGCAAGCTGATAGGCGGAGCGGGAATCGCACCCCTCGAGAACGGACCCGCAGGCGTATGCGAACTCCAAAAGATGTACTTCCTGCCCGAAGCCCGTGGCACAGGAATGGGGAGTGCCATGATGGACACCTGTCTTGCTTTTGCTACAGAAGCTGGCTTTGCCCAATGCTACCTCGAAACCATGCCGTATATGGAAGCCGCCCAGAAGCTATACCGCAAAAGCGGATTTGAATACCTCGACGCTCCGCTGGGTAATACCGGACATAGTTCGTGCCCAGTGTGGATGCTTAAAGGTTTATAATGTTTAAGGTTTAAAGTTTAAGGTTGGTAACGTTGAACTTTAAACTTTAAACTTTAAACAAAATATATGAAACTAAAACAATACAGAAAATATTTCCTTGAAAAACTCACTCCACTATTCGACAGCATGGAGGCAGAGCAGTTTTTTGCCATAACCCTTGAAGAACTCAAAGGATGGAAACGCACCGACCTTGCCCTGAATCCCGATGCGGAACTTTCTGGAGCCGAAATCGAGAAGTGGAATGCCGTGCTTGGCGAACTCGAAACGCAAAAGCCTATTCAGTACATTTTTGGAAAGGCTCACTTTTACGGACTGGAGTTTGAGGTCAATCCCAATACGCTTATTCCGCGTCCTGAGACGGAGGAACTGGTAGAGTGGATCATTACTGAAAATAAGTATAAGGGGCAACTAAGTCTGCTGGATATAGGTACAGGAACGGGATGTATTGCTATTTCACTGGCTAAGAATTTACCTGATGCTTCGGTGTCGGCAATAGATGTTTCGGAAGGTGCTTTGGCTACTGCCAAAAGGAATGCGAAGCATAATTCCGTTGAGGTAAACTTTATATTAAAGGATATATTAGCTGCTGAAACGCTTCCACAGGTGTATGATGTGATCGTTTCTAATCCGCCTTATGTGCGTAACCTTGAAAAAGAAGAGATAAAAGAAAATGTATTGCAGTACGAACCCCATCTGGCATTGTTTGTAGACGATAACGACCCATTACTCTTTTACCGTAAAATAGCCCAATTAGCGAAAACCCAACTTTCGCCCAATGGCAGACTGTATTTCGAAATCAACCAGTACCTCGGTCCCGAAACCGTACAAATGCTCGAAGACATGGGCTTTGTAAATGTTTTCCTTAAAAAGGATATTTACGGAAATGACAGGATGGTTAGTTGTCATTTGTAGTTTAGGGTTGCATACTCATGCTCTAAACACAACGTTTTGTCATTTCGAGGAGGTACGACGAAGCAATCTAAGTTTTTTTATATTTTATTTAGATTGCCGCATTCCGCTGCGCTTCATTCGCAATGACGATGTGGTATGAAGGTTTCCGTCATTGCGAGGAGGTACGACGAAGCAATCTAAGTTTTTTTATATTTTATTTAGATTGCCGCATTCCGCTGCGCTTCATTCGCAATGACGATGTCGTATGAAGAGTTCCGTCATTGCGAGCCTGCCTGCCGGCAAAGGCAGGGAGGTACGACGAAGCAATCTAAAAAATGTCTAAGTTTTCAAAATACAAATCCTTCCATTCAGGATTCATCATTTCAATCAATTCAATTTTCTTTTTTCTTGAACCTGCTTTTAATTGTTTTTCTCGTCCTATAGCATCCCCAATCATTTGATGTTGTTCAAAATATACGAGCTTATGAAGATTGTATTTTGCGGTAAAACATTTTGGATAAAACTTTTGCTTATGCTGTTTTACTCTTTCAAACAGTTCAGATGTGTTAGTGTTGTTGGTGAGTATGTAGACAAATCCGGGTTTCAATAGTAATAACTTTTTTATAGATTGCCACGCTCCATTGCATTACGCTCGCAATGACGATGTAGTATGAATGTTTTGTCATTGCGAGCCTGCCTCCCGGCAAAGGCAGGGAGGTACGACAAAGCAATCTCTTCAGATTACTTCTTCCGTTCGGCTTTCAGCCTCGGGTGTCGGGCTTCACTACGCTGCGCTTCCGTCGAAATGACAGAACGCTGCCTATTGAGACTGAATACTGCCCACTAAACTACTCATACCTAAGCGCCTCCACAGGGTCGAGGGCTGCAGCTTTGATGGCCGGGAACAGTCCCGATACAACCGTTACGATAAGAGTAGTTACCAATGCGGCAAACATGGCTGTCCACGGAATGGTAAAAGCTGTTTTAAACAGGAAGGTGGTAAGTGCACCACCTATGGCCATACCCAGGATAAGTCCTATGGCACCACCTATAAAACTGATAACAAGGGTTTCGGTAAAGAACTGCATGGCAATAGTGCTCTTTTTGGCGCCGAGCGATTTGCGAACGCCAATCTCTCGAGTACGCTCACTTACCGATACGAGCATGATATTCATAAGGGCTATGGATGAACCAAAAACGGTTATGATACCTATTACCCATGCAGAATAGCCAAGGGCTTCGGTTTCAGACATTAGCTGTTTTAAAAGTTCGTCGCTGCGCTCTACGCCAAAGTTAGTTTCCTGAACCGGATTAAGCTTTCGGACACGGCGCATGGTGAGTACAGCTTCATCTACAGCGGCATTTAGCATATCGTGCTTGCCTATCATAACTTTTACCTCATAATCAATATTAGGCATGGTAAACAGCGAACGCGCAATTTGTATAGGTATAATAAGGCGTAAGTCCTGACGGTTGCCAAAAGTAGACCCCATTTCTTTCAGTACCCCGATAACCTTAAAGCGGGCACCGCGTACCGAAATAACCTTATCTATAGGATTCACGTCTTTCAGGAGTCCGCTTTTTACAAAATCAGACCCAACAATGCATACATAGTTGTTATTGGCAATATCAAAATTGGTAAAGTTTCGTCCCTGTACAGCTTCAAGTCCTGAGTTAGGCAGGAAATACTCATCAGCCCCTACAATGTTTACTTCGGGGTCGGTTTTTTTGTCTTCGTGTTTTACTTCGATGTTGCTTGCCGCGGTAAACGACAGCGATGTTGTAGCCGACGGGAAATGGTATTTATCCTGAAATTCCCTTGCCTGCGGGTAGCTGATGATGGGGTTTACCTTTACATCGCCGCTGTTGCGACGTAGTTGCCTTGAAAAGTCGTAACGGCTGATGGAAAAGGTATTGGTACCCATAGAGGCAAAGTTGCCGGTAATGGTGTTTTCAAAACCGTTCACAAAAGTTAGTACGCCCACGAGCGCTAAAATACCAAGACCGATGATAAATACGGTCAAAGTGGTTCGTAGCATCTGGCTTCGTATCGAATCAATTGCTATCTTTGTATTTTCCCTGAACAGGTTAAACATAGTTCGTTTTTTGATGCCACTAAAATAATGAATTTGTTTAAGTTTCAGAGTTGCAAAGGCGCAAAGTTTCAAAGTTTTTGGACTGTCCGAATTCCGACATAAGTAAGATTTTACGACTTTATGACTTAGCGACTACATCAATATTTCCACATATACATTTACATGAGCGGTACCCGCTATTTCAATTTTCCTGTTGCATTGCTTCAGGATTTTATGGACAATTCCCAAAAATGCCTAAACGACATTATGTATTACTCGGTTTATGCGCATTCGGCAAGGCTTAATTATGGAAATGAAGTTCTTCGGATAAGGCAAAGCGTAGTTCATTATGCATTGCCTGTAAATTCGTCAGAGCTGATAGCCCTAAACGGGAAATTGCTGTATGACAATATTCCGAAAGCCAGTCCGATGTCGGGCATAAGCACCAAAATGTTTTATGAATTTCGCACCAACGAAAAGAAAGAGTTCGAGAAGATTTGCCTTTTGGGTTTTTTGGCCTTGAAGAGTATCATTGGCAAAAAGCCATATTGCAAAGTAGACAATAAGTTTTGGCTTTCTCGTATGGCAGGTAATAGTAAATCAGTTGATTTAGAGCAATTGCCGGATATCATCAAAAAGTATTCGAGCGAATATATGACGAAAAAGATTAAGAGCGAGCTTAAAAAGCATTGGGGACTCAAGTCTTATAGCCGTTATACAAGAGGTTTTTATGTAAGTTTTGACATGAAGTTCGAAGCTCTTGTAAACGAAGTTGAGATGAAGCGTAAAGGACTGAAGGAAAAGCAGCTTCGCGAAGCTGAAAATGCGATTGTAGCTAAGGTTCTCGAAAAGCTGCATACTCCTAAAATAGCTTCACAGGAAAGTGCGCCCACGGCATCTATTCGTAAAATTGGAGCGTTTTCATTAAAGCAGGCACGGAATCTGCATACTAAATAATACCAATTACCCCGACTCAGGTTGGGGTATTTTTTTGGCATCCGCCAAAGTGGGTTAGGTTTGGGTTCTTGTTGGTTTTTCTGTTAACAGTAAGCTGGCCTCAAGGTTAGCTTAAGGGTGGCTTACGCTATGCGATACGGGTAGCGTTCGCTATGCGTAAACATATGATAATCATATGAAAAAGACATGTTTTAACCTATTGAAATTCAGTACTTGTTGCTTGACCATTTGCTTAAGCATAAATAGTAATATGCAGCATATCAGTTATGTAAGGTTTTAGGGTTACGAATCATTTGCTAACCCTTACGCCAATTGCCGCCGATTGCCTTTTACCTGTTTAGCTGTTGTCTTACAACTGTTTTCGGTTTGTATTACGACCTATATAAAGATATTATAACTAATATCTACTAATTAGATTTCCCACAAAGAAAATTAAATAAGTCCCCAAGAAAAAATTACCCAAAAAAGTACTTCATAAGTGGGGAGACATTTTTGGTTTGTTTTTTCTTTTTCTCTCTTTTCTTTTTTTTAGAGGTTTAGCGGGAATGCTGAAAAGGGAAAACGGCTCACTCCTGCACAGGCACACCCGGGGGGGCGAGCTGCAAGTTTGCAGTGTTCAGTTTGCAGTGTTCAGTTTGCAGTGTTCAGTTTACAGTGTTCAGTTATTAGCCTACAGCAACAGTGGTTTCCCCTCCCTTGGAGGGGTGGCTGAAAGCCGGGGGGGGGTTCTTTGTATTAAAAGCCATCCATTCGCCACGGCGTAACACCCCTCTGAAAGAGAGGAAACCTACTCGTACTCAATAAGTGGAAAAATACCCATTAATCCGCATAAATTAGCCTTAACTGCGTTCTAAAATCTGCGAGGCAGGCAACTTTAAATGCTAACCCCAAAACTTTAAACTGCGAAGCAGTATCTTCGCTAAAAATATTCTCATGAAAAAGCTATTAGCCATTATAGTGCTGCTGTTGGTACAATTTACATTCGCGCAGCAGCGCACCAACGAAAATGACGTTCCGTTAACTTATAAAAATCCGCTGTCTAAAGGCGAGGTATTCCTGAGCCTTAATCCTGAATGGTTTATTAAAGACACTAATGATAAGGTAATTGCTTTTACATCTACCGACAGGAAAGTGAAGATAATGGTTGCTGCTTCAGCCGAACTGAGCTACAAGAAAATTGTAGAGAACCTGAAAAAGAAAAATGATGCCCTTTGGGAAATACTTCCGGCCAAAAAGATACTGAAGGTAAAAGAGGTGCAAAAAGACAAAACCGAACAGGAAGTAATTGCTTTGGCGTATGCCGTACCTGTTGCCCCCAACGACGACAAAATAGTAAGCATGATGGTATTGCTGCAAACGAATGATCTTCCGCAATGGGAACGTTATTTTGATACCGTAGCCGGAACGCTTGGGGTTATTGCCATAAAGCAATAGTTTTCAGTCTCAGTTACAGTTTTCAGTACGCTCTGTCATTTCGAACGAAGCGTAGCGTAGTGGAGAAATCTCAGAGTTTGAATGGAGATTTCTCCACTCCATTTCATTCCGGTCCTTTAGATTTGTTTTTAGATAAATCTTAAATTTATGAATGAGAAGGAAGCAAAAGTAAACTATGCTGCGGTCTGGGTTTTTATGCCCATATTT
>NZ_QQAR01000017.1 GCF_003350375.1 Flavobacterium sp. AG291
AGCCCGACTGCGCAGATGGTACTGCAATTTGTGGGAGAGTATGTCGTCGCCTTTCTTTTGAAAACCCTTCATCATTTACGATGAAGGGTTTTTTGTTTTATAGCATTATTGGTACTGCAATTTGTGGTAGCCGATAGCTATCGGGGGTAGTCGCATTTCTTTTACTTTTTTCGCGCTTGTCTCGTTTTTTGCTTTGAAAGTTTATGATTATTTTAATAACTCCCCTTTATAGGTTTAAGTAACTTTGAGATTATCACTAATCGATTTACTATGAGAAAGTTACTTTTTATGCTGACTATAACAGTATGTGTAGCAATAATCAGTCCGGTTAAAGCTTACATAAATGTATCTGGAATAATTATAGTTCAGGAAAAACAATACAAAAAAATTAATGTATCTGATATCCCTAAGGAGGTGTTGGATAAGATTAAAAAGCAATATGGTAATTATACTATAAAGGAAGCTCAGAAGGCTGATGACGGTGAATATAAGTTAATACTCAGCAAAGATGGAATTGATAACACGGCCACATTTACTTCAGCAGGAGATCTGATTAAGATATATTAATAAAAGAGAGAAGTATATTGCTCTCTCTTTTATTATTTGTGACTCAGACAATATTCACATACTTTATTCATGACACATTCGCTGTGTTTTGGATTGGTAGGTCTGCAAATTTCTCGTCCTAAAAATGAAATTGCCATCCCGATTTCACTCCACATATCTTTAGGCAATACTTCCATCATTTGTTTTTCAATTTTGGTTGCATCTTTACCTTTGGCAATGCCAAGTCTCGGAGCGACACGTAATACATGAAGATCAACCATAATTCCTTCGGGTTCTGAACCGGCTTCACGCATGATTACATTCGCAGACTTTCTGCCAACTCCTTTAAGAGCCGTCAGTTCTTTCATGGTTTTCGGAATGTTCCTATCTTCTTTAACCGTTTCCGCTATTTCCTGAAGCCAAGCTATCTTATTTTGATGAAAACGAACTTCTTCAAGATATTCCATAAGTCCGGCAGTATTAGCCTTCGCTAAAGCTTTCATATCAGGATACTTTTTAAAAAACGCAGGTGTAATTTTGTTGATATGAGCATCGCTGTCCTGTGCTGAAAGAACAACCATTATTAAAAGCTGGTAAATGTTCTTATAATCCAAAGGATGCTGTTTTCCCTTATATTTCGCTATAAGAGGTCGGAGCTCCTTTTGCCAGTTTACACTTTCGTTAAAAAGATCCATAAGCTGAAGTTACAAATTATTCCTTTAGGTCAATAGAAAGAGAGTTTACGCAATATCTTTGGCCGGTTTCAGTGGGGCCATCGTCAAAAACATGACCAAGGTGACTGCCGCAATTGGCACAGAGAATCTCAGTTCGCATCATTCCATGAGAAGTATCTTTGATATATTCTATTTTTCCAGAAATTGATTCGTCAAAAGATGGCCAACCACAGCCTGACTGGAATTTGGAATCGCTTTCAAATAAGGGTTCACCACAAGCACCACAACAGTATGTTCCTTTGTCAAATGTTAGGTTATATTTTCCTGAATGTGGAAATTCAGTCCCCTTTTCACGTAATATTCTGAATCTTTCTAAACCCAGTTCTTCTTTCCACTGAGCTTCAGTTTTTTCTATATTGTATTTTTCCATGAAGTAAGCTTATTTTTTGGCAGGTATAAATTTAATAGAAACTGAGTTAGTACAAAATCTATTTCCGGTAGTTTCTTCAGGCCCATCATCAAATACATGACCTAAGTGTCCACCACAATTCGCACACATAACTTCAGTTCGGGTCATGCCCAATGATTTATCTTCTTTATAAATTACCGAACCTTTTATTGCCTGGTCAAAAGATGGCCATCCGCATGAAGAATCAAACTTTGCATCAGATTTAAACAAAGGATTACCACAGGCTGCACAAACATATACACCTTTTTCAAAATGTTTATAATATTCTCCTGTGAAAGGTCTTTCTGTTGCTTTTTGACGAAGTACCTGATACTGTTCCTCGGTTAACACTTTTTTCCAATCAGCATCGGTAGTACTTTTGTCCAGTTTCACATTTTTATCAGTTTGCTGAAGCGTTTCAGTCTTTACTACTGCATTTTTCTTTTCCTGGCCCTGGCATGCAGCAAGGGTAAATAAGAGGGCAATAACAACTAGTTTTTTCATGATTCTAAGAATTGAATAATTTTTTTTATGACTTTATTGTCGCCTAAAATTTTACGATGCCCCAAGCCCTTTGTTATCATTATTTCATGATATGCAAGATGTTTTGCTATATGATGAGCCGCACTTACCGGTACATCTGTATCATCTTCATCATGAATTACCAAAACAGGACAAACTACATCCATTGCAGCTATATACGCTGAATAGGTGTTAATGGTTTCGCCAAATTTCTTTTCAAACAAACCAATCATTATTTTACCTGTATCAATATTCATTCCTAATTTTTCGGTAAAGTCATTCATTATATCCTCAATAACGTCTCCACTCCCTATAATTGCTGCTTTTTTTACCTTTAACCCTTTCTTAATTGCATTTAGAACCGACATAGCTCCCAATGAATGCCCAATTGCATACTCGAAAGGACCAAATTGTTTATCAAGTTCAAGAATGGCGGTAATAAATTCAGACATATCGCTGTATTTTCCTTCTGCTTTTCCATGTGAAGGAGCGTCGAAACTTATGGTGCTATAACCTTGCTTCAGGAGTTTATCGGCAATACTGTGCAATTGGGTTCCGCGGCCACTCCATCCGTGTACTAGCAAAACTTTTTTATCGCTTTCACCATAATGGTAAACATGTATTTTTTTTCCGATAGATGGTAGTAAAAAGTCATGTTGCCTGCTTTTGCTATCCATTTCTTCTTCACGTTTTGGAAGTCTGAATTTCATGGGTGTCGTAAAAAGTTTCATGGCAAATTTTGCTGCAAGACGTGGAGAAGTCATCTCCAGAATTTTAGCAGTAACCAATATCGGCTTTGGTATTCTCATCGAATCACGATGCTTTTTGGGATTATCGGACATTTTAAAGGAATTTTTCAGCAAGTTACAATTTATTATGCTTGCCTAGTTTTAAGTGTGTTATAAAATTGATAGTAGGTGTATTATGATTCAAATGTGAATTAATTTGAACATTCACAATACTTTAACTTCGCAGTGTTAATTTTTTGAAATAGTTATAAAATGAATTTCCTAAATTTGAATAGAATTTAATAAACTTCATAACCATGAGAAAAGGTGTATTAACATCATCTGCTTTTCTACTGCTTTTTATATTTGCCTGCAGTACGAATCCTTTAACAGGTAAATCGGATCTGAATTTTGTATCGAATGATCAGATATTTCCAACTGCTTTTGCAGAATATAGCCAGTTCCTGAAAGAAAATAAAGTAATCAAGGGAACGGCTGATGCGCAACGTGTTGTAACCGTAGGGCAAAAAATTAAAGCTGCGGCAGAAAAACTTCTTAATTCGAAAGGACAATCAAATTACCTTAACGGCTATGCATGGGAGTACAACCTTGTTGATAGCAAAGAGGTAAATGCCTGGTGTATGCCTGGAGGTAAAATTGTGGTTTATTCAGGGATTTTGCCAATTACGAAAGATGAAGCAGGACTTGCAACTGTAATGGGGCACGAAGTAGCTCACGCATTGTTAAATCATGGAGCTCAACGTATGAGTGCTGCGCAACTACAGCAACTAGGTGCTGCAGGTGTTCAGGTGGCGGCATCCGGGCAAAGTTCATCAACACAGGAAATACTTATGCAGGCTTATGGATTAGGATCTGAAGTAGGAGGGATGCTTCCTTTCAGTAGAAAACATGAAACCGAAGCTGATGAGATTGGCCTTACGCTTATGGCCATAGCTGGCTATAATCCGGATAAAGCCGTTGAATTTTGGCAAAGGATGGAAGCTAACTCAGGAGGAGCGACTCAACCTGAATTTTTGAGTACACACCCTTCAGGTTCAACAAGGATTGCACACATAAAGAGTATCGTTGCTAATGCAAAAGTGGAAGCAGCTAAGTTTGGAGTAAAATACTAATTGTATTGAAACAATAATATTGTTAGAAAGCTACCATAAGGTAGCTTTTTTTATTTTACAAAGTATTGAATGTTAAATTAGTAGTAATATAAGTATGAATATTTACGTTTTTTATGGAGGGAAAGCATTGGTTTGCTTGTTCTATAAATAAAGAAAAAGCTTTGTTTATACTGAAAATGCTGTATAAATCGATATGTATGTTTAAAAACAAAAATTTTAGAGAAAATGATGTGGAGATTTGTTTTGTTAGTATTTCCTTTATCCTTGATGGCTCAGGATCCGGTTATTTTCAGTAATGATAAATACAGTGGTATAAGTGGTGTAGGCTTTTCTCCTACGCAACCCTTTTTTAATCCGAATCCATGGGATGTAAATGTTATTGCGGAAGATATTTTTGTGCAGAATAACTATACTTATATTTCGAATTTAAGTATTGTTGGTATTCCAGGTGCTGATATCAAATCGGTAAATTTGTTTGACAATATTATGGGAGTTACCGGACTGCATATTCAGGATTATTACAATAAAGCTAAAGGTGGCTATCATTTCAGTTCCGATCTTTTAGGTCCATCATTTTCATTCACAACAGATATACAGCAGAAAAAATATGTTTTCGGACTGTTTACCCGAGTGCGCACTCAAGGCTCGGCTCTTGATATTGATAATTATTCACGAATAAATAATACCAATACTGATGCTGTTTACCTCTATGATTTTCATCCTTTCAAAACCAATTTTATGAACTGGGGCGAAGTAGGGATTAATGTTTCTACACAAATATTTGAGAAAAAAGAATTTAGATTGGTGCTTGGAGGCAGCCTGAAATATGAGATTGGTTATGATGCTATGAAAATTAACAGCAAGAGCACCGCGAATATTGTCAGGACTGTTGACAGTAATTTCGCGACCGATGGAGTATTGACAAATTATAATATTGATGCTTCTTATGCAACCGCCTATGATTCAGAAAAAAAGAAGTATGATTTTAAGTCTAACGGAAGAGGTTTGGGTGCTGATGTAGGACTAACTTTTATAAAATGGAATTACAGGATGGAAGATTATGACTATAAGATATCATTTAATGTACTGGATATAGGGTATATCAATTTTAAGGGACAGAATCATCATTTTAGGGGCAGGCCTTTTGACTTTAATAGTCTGTCGGGCAGAAACATTAACAGTCCTGAAGAATTAATGCATATTTTAAGCGAAGAGGTATACGGAGACCCCGACGCTTCGTTAGTAGGTACAGATTTTTCTATTGGCCTTCCTACAAGCATGCATGTTAATATGAGTAAAAGGATAAGGGATGATCATTATTTGAATTTTGATTTAGTGCAAAGAGCACCAGTTTTTAAAAACAGTCTCAGACGTGCTAATATTGCTAATGTTTCCTACTCGGTTCAAAAGAAAATATTGGGATATGGAGCTTCGGTTTCTATGTATGAATTCAGGGATTTACAGCTTGGTACTTATTTAAGGCTGGGGCCACTTATCATAGGAAGCGAAAACTTTTTGCCTCTTTTCTTTAAGCAAAAGAAACTTCATTCAGCGGATTTTTATTTTGCCATTAAGATTTATCCGTTTATTGAAAGAAATAGCGACAAACCCCATAGAAGTAATTGCAGATGCTGATGTTATGTGGATATGTTTTTAGTCATTAAAAGTTTACGACTTTATAACCTTAGACTTTACGATATAAGGAAAAATAAATTAGCTTTGGTTTTCCAAACCAAAAACTATGACACAATTAGAAAAAGGAAGTAAAAAGCTTCTGAATGCCTGGGCTTTTTACGATTGGGCTAACTCTGTATACAGCCTTGTGATCGCTTCGGCTATATTCCCAATTTTTTATGATGCTTTGTTCTCCTCAAAAGGTATTACTCATGTGCCTATTTTTGGTTCGTCAGTAAAGGGAACGGCGCTAATGAGCTTTGTAACTGCTTTTGCTTTTTTATTGGTGGCTTTTATATCGCCTTTACTTTCGGGTATTGCCGATTATTCAGGAAATAAGAAAGGTTTCCTTAAGCTCTTTTGTTATATAGGGGCATTATCGTGTATAGGACTTTACTGGTTTGACCTTGATAACATTTATCCGAGCCTTGTATTTTATTTCTTTGGTTTGGTTGGGTTTTGGGGTAGTCTTGTTTTTTATAATTCCTATCTTCCTGATGTTGCTTTTCCTGATCAACAGGATGCATTGAGTGCACGTGGCTATTCTATGGGGTATATTGGGAGTGTTATCTTACTGATCGTTAACCTTGGAATGGTTATGTCTGTGGAAGAGGGTGAGTCACAAATTACCATGATGCGCTGGTCATTTGTTTCTGTAGGTGTATGGTGGATATTGTTTAGCCAATATACCTATTACTATCTGCCAAAGGGAAATAAGCCTGCTAATAAGGTTACTGCCGATGTATTGCTTAATGGCTTTAGAGAACTTCGTAAAGTTTGGTTCCAGCTGAAGCAGAATATTACGCTTAAGAGATATTTGGGAGCTTTCTTTGTTTATAGTATGGCAGTACAAACAGTTATGCTTGTAGCTACATACTTTGGAGCGGAAGAGATTCAATGGGGAGAAGGTGGCGCGAAACAGATGGGGCTTATTATTAGCATACTGCTTATCCAACTCGTAGCAGTAGGAGGAGCTATTATTACATCAAGACTTTCTGAGAAATATGGAAATATAAAAGCACTAATAGGTATCAATTGCATTTGGGCAGTAATATGTATTGTCGCTTATTTTATATCGTTACCAATACACTTTTATGTAACTGCTGCATTTGTAGGTTTGGTTATGGGAGGTATACAGTCACTTTCACGTTCCACCTATTCAAAAATGTTGCCTGAAACACAGGATACAGCTTCCTTCTTTAGCTTTTATGATGTTACCGAGAAGGTTGGAATCGTGATAGGTATGGTGCTATATGGCGCTATTGACCAAATATTCGGAAGTATGCGTTATTCTGTAGTTTTCCTTACATTATTCTTTATTGTAGGTGTATTTTTGTTGCTAAGAGTAAACAGAAACAGATAGTTTGCTTAACTATATTGAATTGTCAGATGAAATATGTAAATAATAGTTTTGATAATTAAGAACTTATTTGTTTTTTTGACATTTTGTAGCATTAGCTTTTTGACTTAAACTGAAACCAAAATAATTATTATTAAAAACGACCAAAACTGATATGAAAAAACTTAGATTTCTAACGGCTTTTGTTGCTTTTGCAACTATGTTAGGGCTTACCTCTTGTTCTGATGATCCTGCCGAATTGCTTAATGGGGGACAAGGACCTGCAGGTTCGACTATTTTGAATGTAAACTACACGATTCCGGGAGATTCTACAAAGGTTTTTGTGGCTACAAGTGTTAATGCTACTGCTTCGGGAGATTATGTTACTATTGATGCTGAAAATGCTGATACAGGAGAATCATTAGTAATAGAATTTGGTAACCAGCTTAATAAGAATGGTGGTTTTGCTGAAGGAACTATAACTTATGTTGATGCTTCAGGTAATGAATATACCGCAACAAGTCCGTTTACAAGCCTGAATACAGGTGTTGTTAAATTGTCTGAGTCAGCTGCCGGTACTATAACAGGTGCATTCAGTTTTATAGGTTATGATAACAACGCTGCTGCTCCGGAAGACGGTGTTCCATTCTTTAGTGGTATTTTTGAACAGGTGCCATTATCGGGGACTCTTCCTACGCCACTTCCTTATGAGCCTCCATTTGAGGCTTCAATAAAAGCTACTGTTGGTGCTACAACTGTTGATTTTGGCACTGCCTGGTCTGTTGTAAATCAGCAAGGGCATACATTTAAAGGAACCAATACAGAACCAGCATATGAAATAAGTCTTTTTTTAACAGCTGTGAGTGAAGGTACCTTTGTGATTGATATGTCTACTGTATCAGCTTCGGTTACTGTTGGAGAGGATGTATATAATGCAGTTAGCGGTGAAATTATCATTACAGATGTTACAGATGGTATTGCAACAGGAACATTTACGTTTACCGCAGAAAATGAGTTTGGAACTGTCGAAGTGACAAATGGAACATTTAAAATGTCTGTTGAATAAAACTTAAAGGATAGATAATGAAAAAGAGCATCATACGATCTTTAGTAATAGTTTTAATTACGGCAATTGGTTTTGTTTCATGTGACACTGAACCCGTTGACCCGGTTTTAAACGATAACAACAATAATGGTGAGAATCCTGGTAATAGCCCCGGATCAAATCCTGGTACTGAACCTGGTACCAGTGATGGTGATTACTGGCCTTATGCTATTAATAATCAGTGGGTATTTGAACAGGATGGAGAAGCTAATCAGCCAATGAAGATTACTTCAACTGAGGTTGTAAACAATAAAACATATTATAAGATAGACCATTTCTTTGAAAATGAAGGAACTGGTGATGGATTTACAGGAAATGCTACCATGCTTCTTAGAAAAGAGGGGGGAAGTTATTCGGTAAGGGTAAGTGTTGAAATACCGTCGGAAGAAGGAATGTCTATCACTGTATCTCCTTTTGAGTATATTTTCCTTAAGGATAACCTTGAAGTAGGACAAACCTGGACAGATACGGCCGAACAAGTTACAAGTTATGAAATAGAAGGTTCTCCAATACCTATGCCTGACGTGGTAATGAATTTAACTTTTGAGGGCAAGATTTTAGCTAAAGATGTTACTGTTACTGTTAATGGAGTAACTTATAATGACGTTATTAAAATATCTTTTAAGCAAACTGCTGTAATTGAAGGAATGGGTACTGAAACGGTAACAAATTCTGAAATATGGTTTGCAAAAAATATAGGACCTGTTAAGTCTGTTGCAAATGCAGGGACGGATACTTTTACTCAGGAACTTCAGTCTTATATAGTAAATTAAGATAAAAATATCCTTTATTATACTGAAAAGCATCCGCATAAGCGGATGCTTTTTTTATAAAATATTATCGTTTACTTTTTAATAGTAATAATTTGTCTAAAAATACTTTTATATTTGGACTGAAAAAATAAACAATTAACTATGAAAAAGCTAAAAATCAGTTCTGTTGTATTGATCCTTCTTACAGTATTCAGTTTTATCTCTTGTGATACAGAACCTGTAGATCCGGTTTTAAATAATAACAACAATAATGGAGGTAACCCAAATAACCCAAATACTCCGGGTGTATTTAAAGTTGACTACAATGGATCAACACATACTGCCATAACTGCTGCAGCTTCTCTTGGTAATGAACTTATTCAGATTTCTGCTGTCTTTGGAACAAATGGTGAAGCTATCGGTATTGGTGTAGCAGCACCTCCGGTTGTAGGTACTTATGCTATGAATGATGATATTCTGATTGGATATAATCCAAGTGCTTCGTCTGAAGATAGCTATATAAACGCCACTAATGATGGCTATTTTGAAATTACAGCTATTGATACTGCTAATAAAACGGTTTCGGGTAAATTTAGTTTTAAAGGAACTTCTTTAAGTGATTCGTCAACGATTATGTTTACTAATGGTGTGTTTACGAATATCTCTTATACTGGAGAAGTAGGGGGAGGCAGTACACTTGATAATGTTTTTAAAGCAACTGTTGATAATGTAACTACAGATTATAGTGATGATACCCTTGGAGCGTATTTTGGAGTAGGTGATTCTGAATATGTTGTTATAACTGCTTTAGGCGATAAAAAAATCACTCTTCAGATTGATTACAACGCTGTACCTGGTACTTCTCAGTTTAAAGGGAACATTACACAGGGAATGCCTTTGGCTACTTTAACCGTTGATGGTGTAGAGTATACAAATATTACAGGAGGTAACCTTACAATTACTTATAATGATGGTGAGCGCATTACAGGAACTTTCAACTTCACAGTCAGAAATTCTGAAGGCGTGGCTATCCATACGGTAACCGGCGGTCAGTTTGATATCTTCTACTAAGAAAGTAGTATAAAAAAATAAAAATCCGCAGTCTGCGGATTTTTTTATGGCATAATGATTGTCATAAAAGTATGCAGGTATGATCTATATATGCCTCATTTTATTGATACAGAGGTTCTATGCTGATTTTCTTTTAAAATCGGCTAACTTTGTGTATCTATGTTTAATGACAAAATGACCTTTACAATAGTATGGCGAATCAAAAAATATTAAATATTGACAGTTTGTCACTTCAGGAACTGGATACAGATGCGGAATTGATTCCGTTAATGACACCTGAGGATGAAGAAGAAATGAATAACGAACAATTGCCTGAAACCCTGCCAATACTGCCATTGCGCAATATGGTGTTGTTTCCGGGAGTTGTTATCCCTATTACAGCAGGACGCGATAAGTCGATAAAACTTCTTAATGACGCCAATGCAGGCGGAAAAATCATTGGAGTTGTTGCTCAAAAAGACGAAAGTGTTGAAGAGCCCGCTATTGATGATATAAATACAGTAGGTACGGTAGCGAGAATCCTTAGAGTGCTTAAAATGCCTGATGGTAACACCACGGTGATCCTTCAGGGTAAAAAGCGTTTTGAAATCGATCAGGTTATTACTGATACTCCTTACCTGCAGGCTACAATAAAAGAAGTTAATGAAGTAAGGCCGGCATCCGGTGAAGCGGAGTTTACTACTATTATTGAGTCGATCAAGGAACTTGCTATACAAATAATCAAGGAAAGCCCCAACATCCCTACTGAGGCTACTTTTGCTATCAAGAATATTGAAAGTAACTCTTTCCTTGTAAACTTTGTGTCGAGTAATATGAACCTTACTGTTGAGGAAAAACAGGCTCTACTTGCCGAAAATGACCTTAAAGCGAGAGCGCTTGAGACACTTCGCTATATGAATCTTGAGCTTCAGAAACTTGAATTGAAGAATGATATACAAAGTAAAGTTCGTTTTGATCTTGACCAACAGCAACGTGAGTATTTCCTGCATCAGCAGATGAAAACCATCCAGGAAGAATTGGGTGGTGTTTCGCACGATCAGGAAATCGAAGAGATGCGCCAAAAGGGCAAAGCTAAAAAATGGACCGAAAAGGTTAAATCCCATTTTGATAAAGAGGTTGCCAAATTACAGCGCATGAATCCGCAGGTGGCGGAGTATGCAACTCAGCGTAATTATCTTGAGTTAATGCTTGACCTGCCTTGGAATGAATTCTCTAAAGATAATTTTGACCTTAAGCATGCCGAGAAAGTACTTCATAAAGACCATTATGGGCTTGATGATGTAAAAAAACGTATTATAGAACACCTTGCGGTGCTTAAGCTTCGTAAGGATATGAAATCGCCTATACTTTGTTTATACGGCCCTCCGGGTGTTGGTAAGACTTCAATAGGTAAATCTGTAGCTGAGGCATTAGGAAGAGAATATATACGTATTTCGCTTGGTGGACTTCGTGATGAGGCGGAAATAAGAGGACACAGGAAGACTTATATTGGTGCCATGCCGGGAAGAATTATCCAAAGCCTTAAAAAGGCGGGTACTTCTAATCCTGTATTTGTGCTGGATGAGATTGATAAGCTTAGTGTGAGCAATCAGGGTGATCCGTCATCTGCATTGCTGGAAGTGCTTGATCCGGAACAAAACAAAGAATTCTATGATAATTTCCTTGAGCTTGGTTTTGATCTTAGTAAAGTAATGTTTATCGCTACATCGAATAACCTTTCTACCATTCAGCCTGCACTTCGCGACAGGATGGAAATCATCAACATGACAGGTTATACGATAGAGGAGAAGGTTGAAATCGCTAAAAAACACCTTGTTCCCAAACAGATAAAAGAGCATGGCCTTGAATCGAAAGATCTGACTATTGGTAAAAAACAGATAGAAAAGATTGTTACGGGTTATACTCGCGAGTCGGGTGTAAGAGGATTGGAAAAACAAATCGCTAAAGTGATACGTCATTATGCGAAGTGTATTGCAATGGAAGAAGAATTTAATTCTAAAGTTACAGAAGAGGATGTTCTTGAAATTCTTGGTGCTCCTAAAATGGAACGCGATAAATATGAGAACAACGAAGTTGCCGGTGTGGTAACAGGTCTTGCGTGGACCAGTGTAGGGGGCGATATCCTTTTCATTGAGTCGATACTTTCTAAAGGTAAAGGCCACATGACAATGACAGGTAACCTTGGTACTGTAATGAAAGAGTCGGCTACTATAGCACTTGAATACATTAAATCAAATGCAGAGCAACTGGGTATTGATCCGGAAGTTATCAATAATTATAATATTCATATACACGTGCCTGAAGGTGCCACGCCTAAAGATGGGCCGAGTGCAGGTGTGGCTATGCTGACATCTTTAGTGTCTACTTTTACTCAGAAACGTGTTAAGAAAAGCCTTGCCATGACAGGCGAGATTACATTGCGAGGAAGAGTATTACCTGTGGGTGGAATTAAAGAAAAGATACTTGCTGCAAAAAGGGCAAATATTAAGGAAATCATTATGTGTGAGGATAACAGGAGGGATGTAGAGGAGATTAATCAGGATTATCTTCAGGGGCTGACTTTTCACTATGTAACCAAAATGGAAGATGTTATTAAACATGCTATAACCGATCAAAAAGCGAAAAATGCTAAAACGCTTTAAAACAGGTTAAATCATAAAAAAAAACGGCTAAAATTTCTTAGCCGTTTTTTTATTTAAAAATAATATCTTCGCATCTGCGTTATAGTATGCGAAATCCTATAAAACCACAATGTTTAAAAACCGGTATCTTTTACTCATCCTACTGTACACCACTTTGTCTTTTAGCCAGATAGGAGGTAAATATACCTATCAGTTCTTAAATCTTGTTACCTCTCCACGGCAGGCTGCTCTTGGCGGAAAAGTTGTTACCCTTTACGATTATGACGTAAATCAGGCTATTTTTAATCCTGCTACCATTAATCCTGAGATGGATAATCATCTTTCTGCCAATTATGGTAATTATTATGGTGAAGTCGCTTATGGTACGGCTGCCTATGCCTATACTTGGGACAGACACGTACAAACTTTTCATGTAGGAGTTAATTATGTAGATTACGGTACTTTTGAAGGCCGTGACGAAGCCGGGCTGATAACAGGTGATTTTACAGGTAGTGAAATCGCGCTTTCATTAGGATATTCTTATAATGTACCTTACACCGATCTTTATATTGGAGCCAATGCTAAGTTCATATCATCAACCCTGGAGAGTTATCACTCTTTTGGTGCTGCTGTAGATATTGGTGCTATTCTTATCGATGAGGACAATGATATTAATTACGGACTTGTAATACGTAATGCAGGTATGCAGCTTTCTACCTATGCAGGCACACGCGAGCAGCTTCCTTTAGAGATTATTGCAGGGATTTCTCAGGAGATGGAAAATGTACCATTAAGATGGCACATTACACTTGAGAATCTTCAGCAATGGAATATAGCTTTTTCCAATCCTAACCGTGCCGAGCAGGGTATAGACGGAGGAACAACAGAGGAAAAGGTTTCTTTCTTTAATAATGCGCTACGACATGTTATTCTGGGAGCTGAATTCCTTCCGGGAAAGAGTTTTAATCTTCGTGTAGGGTATAACTTCAGGAGAGCTGAAGAACTACGCTTAGAGGACAAACGAAGTTTTTCAGGAATTTCGGCAGGGGTAGGTATTAGATTTGGTAAATTGCGCTTTGATTATTCGTATTCACGATATACTCTTGCAGCAAATACCAGCCTTTTTGGCTTAATGATTAACTTACAGTAAGATTTGGATAAAAAAATTACCATAGCAATAGACGGTTTTTCCTCAACAGGTAAAAGCACCCTGGCAAAACAACTTGCAAGGCAATTAGGATATGTATATGTTGATACCGGAGCGATGTATCGTGCGGTTACCCTTTATGCAATGCGAAATGGCTTTATTACAGAAGGTGCTTTTGACAGGGAAGGATTAGTCGAAAGCCTTGATAATATTACACTTCGTTTTGTGTACAATCCTGAACTTGAACTTGCGGAAATGTTTCTAAATGGTGAGAATGTTGAAAAACAAATAAGAACATTAGAGGTTTCTAAACTTGTAAGTTATGTTGCCGAAGTACACGAAGTTCGTGTTAAGCTTGTGGAGCAGCAAAAGCATATGGGAGACCATAAAGGTGTGGTTATGGATGGAAGGGATATAGGCACAGTTGTGTTCCCGGATGCTGAACTTAAGATATTCATGAATTCTGCACCTGAAGTACGTGCACAACGTCGTTTTAAAGAGCTGACAGGACTTGGCCAGGTTGTTACTTATGACGACGTGTACAAAAATGTTGTTGAGCGTGATCATGTTGATACTCACCGAAAAGATTCACCTCTAGTAAAGGCCGATGACGCGATTGAGATGGATAATTCTAATATTTCCAAGCAGGAACAGCTTGATAAGGTGTTGGTTCTTGCAAAAGCGCTGATTTACGGCTAAACTATGCTGAATAAAGTTGCTGTGCTCATTGTCGCTGTGGTTTTTATGCAGCTAATATACTTTCTTCTTAAAAGTTCAAAAGAACGCCTTAAAAGCGGTAATACATATTTTAAAGGTAGAGAATATGTCAGAGGATGTTTTCTCCTTGTTCTTTTTGTTCTCCTAATTCTTTTTATGCTGTTTTAATCAATTGGCTTGCTTGATATTAAAACATAATTAACTTTACTATTTCTTAATAATCAAAGCGGTTTTTAATTAATAGATTTGCGGTTTTGATGCAAAAAGTTAATCTATGCGTATAAAAGCAAGGCTTACTGTCATGAATTTTCTTCAGTTTTTTATCTGGGGATCATGGCTTATTTCTCTGGGAAGTTACATGGGTGGTGTTCTTGGTTTTTCCGGAATACAGATTGGAAGTGTTTTTACCACAATGGGTATTGCTTCATTATTCATGCCCGGACTGTTGGGAATTGTAGCAGATCGCTGGCTAAATGCCGAACGCGTATTAGGAATCAGTCATATTATAGCGGCTTTATTTTTAATATATGCTTCTACGCTTACTGATTTTCCTTCATTTTACATTGCTATTTTACTACATTCCTTTTTTTATATGCCTACGATTGCACTAAACAATGCGGTGTCGTATGCGCTATTGGAAAGAAATAATTCTAATATCGTTAAAGAATTTCCTCCCATAAGGGTAATGGGAACAGTAGGTTTTGTTGTAGCTATGTGGGTAATCGATTTTTGTGGATGGACACAAAGCCCGTATCAACTTTATGTTAGTGCCGGTGCGGGTATATTTTTAGGGATATATTCTTTTACTATGCCTGCAGTAGTGCCGGCTCATAATCCTGAGAAAAAAAGTTTTGCTTCGGCGTTAGGGCTTGATGCCTTTGTGCTTTTCCGAAGAAAGAAGATGGCTGTTTTCTTTGTATTTGCCATGTTGCTTGGTGCGGCACTTCAGATAACCAATGCTTTTGGAGGTCCTTTCCTTGATGATTTTAAAACAACTCATCCAAATTCATTTGCTGTTCAGCGTCCAAATATATTATTATCAATTTCGCAGATATCCGAAACCCTTTTCATTCTGAGTATACCATTTTTCCTGAATCGTTTTGGGATTAAAAGGATAATGTTGTTCAGCATGCTGGCATGGGTATTACGTTTTGGTTTTTTTGCCCTTGGTGATCCTGATGAAAGGTTTTGGCTACTGTTGTTATCGATGATAGTGTATGGAATGGCCTTTGACTTCTTTAATATTTCGGGATCATTGTTTGTAGAGAAAGAAGCTGAACCTACAATACGTTCGAGTGCACAGGGATTGTTCATGATTATGTGTAACGGTGTAGGAGCTATTATTGGTGGACTTGCGAGTGGCTGGGTGGTAGATCATTTTACCGTAAATGGTGTAAAAGACTGGCAAAGCATTTGGTTTACTTTTGCTACTTATGCATTACTGCTGGCTATCATATTTCCAATAGCTTTCAGGGAGAAGAAGTAATACGTGTCAAATCGTTAAATATCTCTATCGTATCATGGAGAAATGTCCTTTAAGTTCCTGTCCGTTTTGGCGTTTTACTACAAACCAATAATCGGTAGCCGGAAGCTTATAGCCATTTAGTGTTCCATCCCAACCTTTACTGTCAGCTCCAAATCCGGTTATAAGCTTACCGTATCTGTCGTAGATATAAATCAGCATATCAGGTTCGAGTATCGACATGTATATTTTCCAGTATTCGTTAATTCCATCCCCGTTTGGAGTAAAGAATTTAGGATAGGTTAGTATATAAGCATCAAAAGTATCCAGACCACAATCAAATTCGTCTTTAACGTAAATGGTATATTGTCCAGGAGGAAGGTTATTAAAGGTAGGTGAATTTTGGAAATGAATGTTATCAATCGAATACAGGTAGCTGCTTGGTATAGCTGTTGTTTCCATAACAACTGTCAACACATTATCCTGATCGGTCCAGTCTTTTATAGTAACCGTATTAATAACAGGTATCGGTGATTTTACCACTTCCACAGTTTTAGAACCTTCACAGCCTATGTCGTCTTTTACGGTAACCGTATAATTCCCTTCATCACTTACGGTAATACTCTCAGGACCAATAATGTTTACTGTTCCCGAATCATTTGTCCATTTGTAATACGGATATCCACTGTCGGCAGTTATGGTAACGTCCTCACCTTCGCAGCCTCCCCATCTTTCTTTCATGTTGAGTACAGGCATAGGGTTAACAGTTAGTTTAAACCATGTAACGGCAGCACAATCAAAGCTCAAATCATGTGTTGCTCTTGCATATATGGTTGCAGTACCTGTTATTAAGTTAGATGGATCCGGAATGGGATTAATACCTGATTCAGCTTCATTTAAAGATGTATGGTAGGTGATGGTTACATCTGACGGATCCTGGTCGTCGAGTATTATTGGTGTATAAGGGGTGATGTTGAAAGATTCTTTGTTGTCACCATCCTGATCACATAATGACATACCGTTTAATAATGAAGGGTGCGGAACATATACTAACGGAGGGATTTCAGCTATATTAAATGTTAGTGGCTGAGTGTGATTACAAGGGTCACTGACCTCGACTGTATATACACCCGATGTTAATCCGGAGAATACATTGTTGGTGCCATTATCAACTAGGTACGCATCGCCATTATGACTAACGATTTTGTATGTAAGCGGAGGTACGCCTACGGCATCTATCAAAACATCTCCTGAGTTTCCGGAACAGTTTAAGCTTACTGCACCGTTTACAAATAAATCGCCGAAATATTCGAATTCGTAAAGTGTTGGTGTGCAAAACTTGGTTGTTTCTAAATTCTCACCATTTCCGAAAGTTGTAAATTGTTTTATTACCCTAAATTTTCCACTTGGATAAATTAAGTTATAGTGAGTAGTGTTGTTTGTTAGTTTTAATGCATTACTGTCAGCAAGAGTGATACCGGGAACAGGATAGCCAAGAACCTGGGTTCCTTCTTCATATTCGTCTCCGAGTGGATTAGGGTTACGCCACTTTCCGGTAGTTTCGTCCCATAACTGAAGATAAAAGCCTACAAAAGCGGTACCTGTACTCTGATGATTGATAAAAATGTCAAAAGATCCACAATGGGGAATAAGGACATATTCTTCAGTGGTTATTTTGTATTCGGGTACTACAGCATTAGCAAATGTCATCTCTATATCGTCGTCACAGTCATTATGTGCCTTGAATTTATATTGTCCGGGAGGAAGATGATCGATGTAGACTCCTTGACTTGGGATTACATACTGAGTTACTTCATAAGGAAGTGGATGGTCATTACTAAACGCTTCCGGTGCAGCTGTTATTTCTACATAGGTATATCCATTCGCAGCTCCTGTTAATGCGAGGGTGCCATAGCCAATTTCACAATCAGGACGAGAAAGGTATGACGATACATCTCCTTTATAGGGTAGGATTTTAAAAGGTACAGGAGGATAAGTTACACCGCAGGTATCTTTCATAACTATAAAATAATCGCCGGGAGGAAGTCCTCCTACTATAACCTTATCTCTTATTGTATTTTGGTTTATAATATATTGAGATATATCTACATCGTATGTTGTCGAATATTCAGGAGGGCCGGCTGTAATGGCAGCTTCAGCCATTGGGAGACCTGGTATAAAAGCGTCAATGCTTCCGCCTGCAATACAGGTTGAAGGATAGGTAATAACTGTTGGTTCAATTTCAGGAATTTCAAGAGTAACAGTTGGTGTTACTCCATCAGGTGTTCTGTTGCAGGTGTCATGAATTTTAACTGTATAGTCGCCAAATGGAAGAGGGTTGTTTTCATCTCCAAAAATTATAGGCATGTCAGCGGCAGTATAGGGGCCGGGATATTGTGCGTTATAGTCGGCAGGATTAAAGCCTGCAGGAGGATTAACAAATTCTAAAGTAAAAGGGCCATAAAATTTTCCAAACCTGTATTTAAGGCCTTTTTGCAAGCAGGCTAGCTCTATCATTTCGCCACTGCCTGTCAGTAGAATATCTATAGGGAATTCATCAGAAGCGATTACAGTTCCGCAGGTATCAGTAAATTCTACATTATAATGACATGGTTCATTATAGTGGTAATCAATAATTACTGATACCGGTGCCATTACTAGTTCACCTGTTGTTATGGTCTCGTTGTATATGTTTACTGTGCCATCATAATGAGTTACTGTGAATTTAGCTGTAAAAGGATAAGTGAGAGATACATTGTTTGTGCTAAGTAAATCATTTTTGATAGTTAACTTGTCACAGGCCGGTAGCTCTATATCCGGGAATTGTGCTGATGATACGGCATACTCGGGAATCTCTTCAAAAAGCGTTATAGAGTGTGGGATACCTACGCCGCAGCCGTTAGTTACTACTATTGAATATAAAACATTTTGAGTAAGTCCAGTAAATATGTTTGAACTCTGTGGACCGATATGGGAGCCATTGGCACCATTAAGTTCATAACTTATGGCGGCTCCGGTTAATACTTCAACTGTTATAGAACCATCGTTACCGCATAGAATCCCTTTTGGTTTCAGGTTAAAAGTCAATGGAGCGGTATTGTCTTCGATAGTTACCTGAACCGGAGGTGTGGGAGGGAGGATTTCTGTTTGTGGAGTTCCGGTGTATTGATGCGCTTCTACTTTATAAATGCCATCCTGCTGTCCTCCAACTGTTGTTGCGGAACTATTATGTACTAAAACCGGTGTCGATGAACCGTTAGGTCCCAGATAATATACGATGTATATAATATTAGCTCCTGGCTGAGCATTTTGTACAGAAAAACTTATGGAGCCATTTCCATTACAGGTTTCGTTCGTAGGGATGGCGGTTACTGTAAAATCCTGTGCTGAGAGCAATAGGGAAGAAAAAAGCAAAAGTGCTACCATGGCATATTTCATATATATGAAATATACCTCATTTAAATAGCGTTTATGAGAGTTTAAGTTCATTGTAAAATTAAGTTCTTAATTGACTTAATTTCAAGTTTTTTCCGAAGTCTAAGGTAGAAAAAAAATCATTACTATAAAAAGTATGTTAATTTATTTGATTTAAAATGTTATTATTCTGACAAATGTTGAATTTTATATAAATGTTTTTTCTGATTTTATTTACCTGCTTAAAAATGTGAGTGTTATACTTGTTTTTGTTTGAAAAAGTTGTACCTTTGCGCACCTTTTGGCAGATGTGGTTTCCTTAAGGGATTTAAACAATTTTATGTAAAACGCTTCTGTTGTTTTGCGCTGCACAAGAAACCGGGCTAAACACAGGATACAAATTTTTAATCAGCATGTCTGAACAAATTAAAACACAAGAGGAATTTCTAAAGGATTTTAACTGGCATAACTTCGAAGAAGGTATTGATGCAGTAGACGAACAAAACCTTAGAGAGTTTGAAAATCTTGTTGAAAAAACTTTCATCTCAACCGACAGCGATGAAGTAGTAGAAGGTACTGTAGTAAGAATTACTGACAGGGATGCTATTGTTGATATCAACGCTAAATCGGAAGGTGTTATTTCTCTTAACGAATTCCGTTACAATCCAAACCTTAAAGTAGGTGATAAAGTTGAGGTTCTTATCGACGTTCGTGAGGATAAATCAGGACAACTTGTATTGTCTCACAAAAAAGCACGTACAATCAAAGCATGGGATAGAGTTATCAATGCTAACGAAACTGGTGAAATCGTTAATGGTTTTGTTAAATGCAGAACTAAAGGCGGTATGATCGTTGACGTTTTCGGTATTGAGGCATTCCTTCCGGGATCTCAGATTGATGTTAAACCAATCAGAGATTACGATCAGTATGTGAACAAAACTATGGAATTTAAAGTTGTGAAAATCAACCACGAATTCAAAAACGTAGTAGTATCTCACAAAGCGCTTATCGAAGCAGATATCGAAGTACAGAAAAAAGAAATCATCGGACAACTTGAAAAAGGACAGGTTCTTGAAGGTGTTGTTAAAAACATCACATCTTATGGTGTATTCATCGATCTTGGAGGTGTTGACGGTCTTATCCACATCACTGACCTTTCTTGGAGCCGTATTAACCACCCTAGTGAAGTTCTTGAGCTTGATCAGAAACTTAACGTGGTTATCCTTGATTTCGATGATGAGAAAACAAGAATCCAACTTGGTCTTAAACAACTTCACGCTCACCCATGGGATGCGCTTGACGCAAACCTTGCAGTAGGTGATAAAGTTAAAGGTAAAGTAGTAGTTATCGCTGACTACGGTGCATTTATCGAAGTTGCTGAAGGTGTAGAAGGTCTTATCCACGTTTCTGAAATGTCTTGGTCTACGCACCTAAGATCTGCTCAGGATTTCGTTAAAGTTGGTGATGAGGTAGAAGCTGTTATCCTTACTCTTGACAGAGATGACCGTAAAATGTCTCTAGGTATCAAGCAACTTACTCAGGACCCATGGACTGACATCACTTCTAAATACCCTGTAGGTTCTAAACACACAGGTATCGTTAGAAACTTTACAAACTTTGGTATATTCGTAGAACTTGAAGAAGGTATCGATGGACTAATTTACATCTCTGACCTTTCTTGGACTAAGAAAATCAAACACCCAAGTGAGTTTGTAAACGTAGGTGATAAACTTGATGTTGTTGTACTTGAGCTAGACGTTGAAGGACGTAAACTATCTCTAGGTCACAAACAAACTCAGGCTAACCCATGGGATAAATATGAAGATTCTTTCGCTGTAGGTACTGTACATACAGGTGAGATTTCTGAAATCGTTGACAAAGGTGCTACTGTAGAGTTCGGTGACGATATTGTTGCTTTCATCCCTACACGTCACCTTGAGAAAGAAGATGGCAAAAAACTTAAAAAAGGTGAGTCAGCTGAATTCAAAGTTATCGAGTTCAACAAAGAATTCAAAAGAGTAGTAGCTTCTCACACTGCTACTTTCCGTGATGAGGAAGAGAAAAATGTAAGAACTGCTCAGGAGTCTAACGCTTCTGCGTCTTCTTCAAACAACGTTGAGAAAACCACTCTTGGTGATATCGACGCTCTTGCTGAACTAAAAGAAAGAATGGAAAAAGGAGAAAACAAATAATCCTTATCCTCTTTAAATATTGAAGCCCCTGTCAATGACAGGGGCTTTTTTTATTCAGTTTTGTTTTTATATTGCTATTTTTCTTACTTTTATAAAAATCAACACTTTAAAAAAATGAGCTATGAAATTACTATTGTTAATATCAGTTCTTTTTCTAAGTATAATACTACAGGCACAAACTTATGCTCCTTATACCGGTAATAAAGCAAATGAAACCAAAGTGTCTAAACCGGCAAAAAATAAAGATGAAAACAGTAAGCCTGTAATAGCTGAAAAAATACAGAAAGAGGAATTAAAAAAGCCTACAGACGATTTTCAGGACCTTATGAATAAAGCTGTAGAACAGTTTAATCAAAAAGATTATCGTAAAGCGGAGAGTTTTTATACCCGGGCACTCGATGTAAGTACCGAAGAAACAGCATGGAGGGCTTTGCTGTCGAGAGCTACGTTATACGGTATAATGAAAGATGATAAAAAAGCTGTCGCCGATCTAACAACTGCTATTGATAGCGGAAATACTCCCGAAAAGCAGTTGGCAATGATGTATATGCAAAGGGCAAGGATTGAGGCAAAAAACAAGAACATGGATTTTGCCTGCAATGACGTAGCGAAGGCAAAGGCGCTTGGTCTACCTGATGTACTCACTCAGGGGGTAGAATGTAAATAATGATGTAAATACAGGACTAAAATAGTAAAAGAATGCCCTCTCAACAATAAGAGGGCTTTTTTTGGTTTAATTTTTGTAGATCTTTATTTTTATTTTTACAATCATCAATTGAAATAAAATAACCTGTTATGAAAGTACTTTTATTATTTACCGGACTTTTAATGTGTATAAGCATTCAGGCTCAAACCTATGCACCATATTCAGGAAATAAAGCTAATGGAACTAAGGTTTCAAAACCGGTAAAAAATAAACCAGTAGTTACCGAAAAAACACCTGAAAAAGAAAATATAAACTCTAAAACGACTGTTTCAAAAACTGATTCGTCTAAGAATGAAAATAACAAACCGGTAGTTGCTGAAACAACACTGGCAAACGAAAATACAAAACCAAAAGAAAGCTATCGGGACTATATGACTATGGCTATTGAACAGCTTCACCAGAAAGATTATCAAAAGGCGCTCGATTTTTATGGTCTGGCATTGGGGGCAAGTACGCCGGAATCTGTTCATATTGTTTTGAAATCCAGAGCTATATTGTATGCTATAATGAAGGAAGATGAAAAAGCTGTTGCCGATCTTACGAAGGCTATTCAGTATAAGGGTACTCCCGAAACGCAACTGGCAATCCTTTATGTTATGAGGGCAAAAATGTATGCTAATAATAAGAATATGGACCTTGCCTGTAAAGATGCCACTAAAGCTAAGGCCCTTGGAGCATCATATGAAATGATAAGGGATATTGATTGTAAATAATATTTAATACTGATTGTGTTGCTTTTACGCAGTATACGGCATAACTAATAATCTTTTTGTTATTATTTATTTTAAAAAGGATAATGTTGATTCTGAGGAATAAATAACGGCTATTAGTTAAAAAAATCTAAAATTTTACTGTTTCCTAAAACCATGATTGTGTTTATGGCGTATCTGTCACTATAAACTTTTAACAAATAAACAATCATGAAAACTTCAAAATTCTTCGCAGCAGTAATTGTTTTGCTTTTAACCGTAGGTGCTGTTTCAGCACAAACAAAAATGGTAGGCGGTGCCGCAATGTATCCTAACAAAAATATTATTGAGAACGCCGTAAATTCGAAAGACCATACTACGCTTGTAGCTGCTGTTAAAGCTGCCGGCCTTGTCGAAACACTTGAGGGAAAAGGACCGTTTACTGTATTTGCGCCAACTAATGAGGCATTTGATAAACTTCCCAAAGGAACAGTAGAGACTCTTCTTAAACCGGAAAATAAAAAAATGTTACAGGGAGTACTTACCTACCATGTTGTAGCAGGTAAATGGAGCGCTGCTGATGTAATGTCGGCTATCAAGAAAGGTAAAGGGACAGCTGAAGTAACTACAGTGCAGGGTGGTAAGCTATGGTTTATGATGGATGGTAAAGACGTTTGGATCAAAGATGAAAAAGGAGGAAAAGCGAAAGTTACTATTGCTGATGTAAATCAGTCTAACGGAGTGATACATGTTATTGATACTGTACTGATGCACAAATAATAAATTAAGTTAGTGTTGGATATGAAAATCCCTGGTGTAAAAGGCATCAGGGATTTTTTTATTTGCCTTCAGGATTATATTTTTTGTGATACGGTCGTGGCATATATTTCCAGCTGTGAATAGGAGCAACGCCTGTTTCCAGGACTTCAATATCAAAGTTTCTTTTAAAATAATAAACATCTTCTCCTAACAACAGATGTAAACCTAAGGGCGGAGTAATGATCAGCGCCGCTATAATCCACAGGGTTATCGAAACTGCTTTTTTTATTCTTAAAGGGAATTTTTTACTTATTGCGTAAATGATTAGAAACCAAAAAGAAAAATAGCATAAAATATCTGCAAAAAACTCCATTATAAAAAACTGGTAAGCCATTGAGGTATGAAAAGCAGGGCAGGAGTATATAAACGGAAAACCATACATTACATAGTCCGGTGCATCAACAACAAGAACATACCACCACTTTGTAAAACCCGCAAAAGATATCAGAGTGAGCGGGAGGGTGAGTTTTAGGATCAGTTGTTTCATTGGAGAGTTGATTTACAGCTTAAATATATAAACTTAATTACAATAAAAAAGCCACCTACAGGTGGCTTTAAATATTTTGAGAGTTATTCAGGTTTGTCGAATCAACACATCAACAAATAACCAAATCTACTTAGTTGTGTATTCTTATCTCAAACATTTTGTCCCAGTTCTTACCGGTAACAAAGAATGTTTTGGTTTTAGCATTATAAGCGATACCGTTAAGCACGTCTACATCAATGTGCTTGGTGATCTTCGATTTAAGTGCTGAAAGGTCTAAAACAGCTTCTACAGCTCCGGTTTTAGGGTCAATAACTGCAATAGCATCTTTTTGATAAATGTTACCATAAATCTTACCATCTACCCATTCCAGTTCGTTTACATCCTTAATTTTTGTGCCTTTGGTGTACACGTTTATATAGTCTACCTCTTTCATTGTTTCCGGGTCTAGAATATATATTTTTTCCGAACCATCGGTCATATACAGGTGTGTACCATTATTGGTAAGTCCCCAGCCTTCGGTTTGTTTAAAATAAGGCACGGTTTTTATCTTTTCAAGGTTATCGGCATTATAAATATAGCTTTCATTACGTTTGTAGGTTAGCTGGTAGATCTTGTTGTTCAGTACCGTTGCACCTTCACCAAAGTTAGCCATATCAAGTTGTGTTCTTTTGTACACCTCTCCGTTTTTATAGTTTACCTTACGGATGTCTGACACTGCTCTCTTACCTGAAGGGCCTGAACCACTACCGGTACTCTCAATAAGTGTATCACGGTAAAATTCAAGTCCCTGTGTATAGGCTGTCATATCGTGAGGATAAGTATTAACAATATCATATTTTAATAATTTATAGTCAATACCGCTAACAAGTTCTACGCGGTTACTTACTTCAGCAGTTTCACCTCCGTAGTAAACAAGGGCTTTAATATTAAGGTAACCCAGTTTTTGACCGTTAAGAGCAAAGTCAAATTTTTTATTACCTACAGAAGTACCTACTTTTTTATCGTTTACAAAATAAACAACTGAGTCGATTGCTTCTTCTTTTGCGTTAGTAATCTGTAAAGCGAGAGTCTCCTGGGGTTGGTATTGCTGCTTTAAATTAGCTGTATCTATAGCAAATAAGTTGTTTTTATCTTCATTTTTGCCTCCACATGATAAAATTGTTGAGCCAAGGAAGGATAATACTAGTGCACCCAATAAAATGAATACGAATATGTTACGTTTTTTCATGGTTAAAAGAATAATAAAGCCAATATACAATTGTATTTTATATCTCACAATTGCCTTGCGAAAATACAAAAAGATTGTATATTTGCAGCGGCAAGTCCTACACGACCAGCTCCTGTTGACTCCTCCAGGGTGGGAACACAGCAAAGGTAAATGGTTGTAGCGGTGCGATGTAGGTCGCTTGCCATTTTTTTATTCTTTTTAGTCGTCTCCTTCGGGAGATTTTTTCGTTTTAAGGCTTCTGTTTATCCTGAGCTTATTAACTTAGTAGAGTTAATTATTACGGTTTTACGATGGCAAAAATCAAAACATTATTTCTTTTAGTTATACTATCATTGAATGGTTTGTGTTCTTTTGCTCAGGAAAAGGTTTCCGACTACGTTGCTTACTACGCATCTGCTAATTATAAAGGAAATGACATTGTTATATTCCGTAAGTTCAGGAAGAATGTCAGGCAGTATTACCTTACGGTAGATTTAAAAACACTAAATACCGCTGTTATTGCTGCATCTGAAGTAAAGCCTGTTGAATCCCCAATAGAACAGCTTTCAAAAACCTACGCTGCTTCTCCTTATTTTAAGGCATTAAGTTTTGTAAGCAAACAGTCTTTTGCTTTACAGGATGCAGGAATCATTCACGGTTATCCAAAAGAAAAAGGTATTACGCTTACCATTGACCTTTGTCCGTCGCATAAGTCGCTTGACAGGGGTATTTTTACGTCTCTGATAACTGAATTTTCAAAAACAGAACAGCCTGTTCCGGTTGCGCTTTCCATATCGGGGAAATTCATGCTGACCCACAAAGAGGATATCGACTGGCTAAAATCGTTGCAGGAGCAAAAGAAGATTGCGATTACATGGGTTAACCATACTTACAATCATTTTTATGAGCCCGGGATACCACTAACGGAGAACTTTTTGCTTAGTCCGGGAACAAATATCGATTTTGAAGTATTAGCCAATGAACGGCTAATGATTGAAAACGGATTAATTCCATCTATGTTTTTCAGGTTTCCGGGCTTGATATCGGATAATACAGTGGTTAAAGAAATTACATCTTACGGACTAATTCCTATTGGCAGCGATGCCTGGCTGGCGAAAGGGCAGTCATCAGGGCAGGGGAGTATTGTGCTGATTCATGGTAATGGTAACGAACCTATTGGGGTAAAAGATTTCCTGAAACTATTGCAGACCCAAAAACAGGCCGTAATGCAAAAGCAATGGCTGCTGTATGATCTAGGTAAAGCTGTGGATGATGAGTTTAAGGATTGATTTTCCTCCCCTTCCAGAAAGGGATTGTTTCTTTTGTTTCAGGACAAAAGAAAAATTACAACCACTGATTAGCAATCAGCCAGCTTTTTAAATTTTCCATCCATTTTTCAGAAGTGGTTGGGTTGTTCATACCATAACCATGACCACCTAATGGGTAAATATGCATTTCGCCATAGATCTTATTTTTCAATAATGCCTGATAGTAAACAATACTATTCTCTACAGGTACGGCACCATCATCTGCCGAATGGACTAAAAAAGCTTTAGGTGTATCAGGCGTAACCAACAGTTCGTTTGAATATTGGGCAACAAGTTCGGGTGAAGCGTTCTTGCCGATTAGATTTTCACGGCTGCCCATGTGTGTAAGTGCATCAGTGAAACTGATTACAGGGTAGATAAGTACAGAAAAATCAGGTCTTAGGGATGTATGTTTTGGGTTCTCTATAACTTCTCTTTTATATTGTGTCGATGCCGAAGCTGCCAGATGCCCACCTGCCGAAAAGCCCATTATACCAATTTTTGAAGTATCGATATTCCATTTTGTGGCATTTTCCCTTACCAGCTGAAAAGCACGCTGTACGTCCTGTAACGGACCGATGGTTTTATCCTGCATAATGTCATCCCCGGGAAGACGATATTTTAATACAAAGGCTGTAATACCCATCTCGTTAAAAGCTTTGGCTATATCAGCACCTTCGTGACCTACTGCCAATACGCCATAGCCTCCGCCCGGACAAATAATCACAGCACTCTTTTGAGCAGATTGTTTCTTCGGTTTGTAAACTGTCAGAGTAGGATTTGTTACATTACTAATGCAGTAAAAGCCATCGTTAGTGCTCTTTTCTTTTTTATCTGACGGTTTACTGTTTGGGATTGCTCCGTTGTATAGCGGAAGCATTTCCTGAGCTGACAAGTTCATCATAGCAAACAGGGTAAAAAGTATATATGTTTTTTTCATTGTTTTGTCTAGTTGTGCCTAAATTAATCAATTTTCTTAATGTCAGTTCCTTTGGTGATACCATTCTCATTGAAAGAATCTACTACAAAATAATAATCCCACTGGTTAGAAAGCGAGTTGATCTCAAGTGTGTCTGTACCATATACCTGAAAGTTTTGTAATAGCTCGTCGGGAGTCCTGCCAAAACGGATGTTGTAACCCGTAGCTTTTGTATCGCCTTTCCATTTTAATAGTACCGAACAACGATCCTGTGCATTTCTGTCAATAGTTAGTCCGGTTGCTATAGTCGGTTTTTTACCGTTGCCTTTGCCAAATACCCTTAAATCAGAAATTGCAAAAGTACCCGAGGGAGTATGTAGGTTAGTCACTTTCAGGTAGCGTGCTTTTACTGCCTTATCCAATACTATTAAATCATGAGGGGCATCGGCAGTGTTTTTTGATTTATCTACAAGTATTTTCCATGCTTTACCGTCTTCAGAATACTCAATAATGTACTGATAGTATATACCTTCCTGCCTTCCCTGAATTGTGGTTTTGTTTTCGGCGAAATTTAATTGCAGGGCATTAATCGTGTTTTTTTCGGTAAGGTCTATTGACAGCCATTCACCCTTATTGCCTGTCGCAGCACTCCAGTATGTTCTAATGTTTTCGTCGGCAGACAGTTTTGCTTCATAGCCGGCGGAGTTTGAAGATACAGTTACAGGTTTGTTGTAAGAGAGCAACATCCATTGCGGAACAAAATCAGCTTCTTTTATTCCTTTTTTCTGCGGAATTACCATTGGGTAATCGCCATAGCCGGTATAGGTATATATAGCATCGTTAGTATTAAAGAAAGCAGGGAAAAGGCTGAGCCTGCGTTCAAAATTATGCTTTATAGAGATAGTTGTTGTGGTAATGTGCCAGTAGTTACCGTATTTATCTTTAAACGTAGCACTGTGTCCTGTTCCCGTAGCAAAACCACCAGGTCGGTAAGAGAACGGGTTGTTCTTCATTAGTGTAAATGGACCAAGCGGATTATCGGCAACATACATGCCATCGCTATAGCTTCGGTATTCTGTTCCGGGAGTGGCATATTGCAGGTAATATTTATTGTTGAATTTTGTCATCCATGCTCCTTCGGTCCAGGGTTTATCTTTACTTTTATTAGTGTCACCCGGACGCTCCCACCCATTGTGGTCTGTATCCTCGTTCATGCAGGCTACTGGTTTGCCAATAGGATTAAGGGTTTTACGGTCAAGTTCAACGCCATAAATAGGATTTATGTTAGAGCAGCCATAGTACATATAGAGCCTTCCGTCATCATCAAGAAAAAGATCTGGGTCGGTTAGTGGAATAGGAAATCCTTCGTTTACAACCTGCCATTTTCCTGACTTTGGATTGGACGATTTGAATATCTTGCTGCTGGGTGAATCTTGTGTCGAGGCAACAAAGTAAATCGCATCGTCCATCACTACGGCTGCCGGAGCATAATCTTCAAAAGGCAGATCGGGAGAAGTTATAAAATCCCAATCGGAAAGATTTGTCGAATGCCAGTATCCACCTGATTTCGAAGCAAAAAGATAGTATTCGTCTTTATAGGTAACTATTACCGGATCGGCAGCTTCACGGCGTGAAGGCGCATCAAGGCAAAAGCGGTAGTTAAGGTTAAGCGGGTTACAGATAATTGCTGTTTTTTGCTGGGCAAAAGCAGTAAGCCCGGCCAACAGTAATGCGGCAAGGTATAATTTATTGGTCATGAGTTATTTGTTTGTTGTGGATGCTAATATAGTCATTTTGACAATAAGAGTGGTTTGTATCTTGAAAAAGGCAAACTTGTTATTCTCTGTCATAAATCCTATTTTCGCAATCCAAACATTTTCATAATGAGCAAAGTTATTTTAATTACCGGCGGTTCGTCGGGCATAGGTAAAGCAATAGGCGAATTTCTTCATGACAAAGGTTATACCGTATATGGTACAAGCCGAAAGCCGGAACAGATTATACGTTCTGTTTTTCCACTTGTTGCGCTTGACGTGCGAAATGCAGAAAGCATTAGTGAAGCTGTTGCAGAGGTTATAGCTAAAGCGGGAACCATAGATGTACTTATAAATAATGCAGGAGTGGGTATTACAGGACCTTTGGAAGAAATTCCGGCCGATGAAATACGCAATAACTTTGAAACGAACCTGTTTGGTCCTGTTGAGGTTATGAAGGCAGTACTTCCGCAAATGAGAGCTCAAAAAAGTGGTCTTATCATTAATGTAACTTCAATAGCAGGTTATATGGGGCTTCCATATCGTAGTGTTTATTCGGCGAGTAAAGGAGCACTGGAACTTATCAGTGAGGCTTTACGTATGGAAGTTAAACAATTTGGCGTAACCATAACCACGGTTGCTCCCGGTGATTTTGCAACAAATATTGCGGCAGGACGTTACCATGCTCCTGTTGTAAAAGGATCGGCTTATGAAAAGGTATATGGCAATATTCTTGCCACCATGAACGATCATGTAGATGCCGGTAGTGATCCTGTACAAATGGCAGAGGCGGTATATGCGATAATGAAGACTCCTAACCCTGAGGTGCATTACAAAGTAGGCGCTTTTATGCAGAAATTCTCGATTGTGCTTAAGCGTATCCTTCCAGGTAAAACCTATGAAAAGATGCTAATGAACCACTATAAGCTTTAATTAATATAGATGTAAGATAATGAACAGCATAGGCTGTTTTTTTGTTATATAAAAAACGTTTGAAATTATTGCATCGTGGTTTATAAATTGTAGCTTTGTGCAACTTTTATATCCACAAACAAAAGAGAATACGATGAAATTTTTTATTGACACAGCAAACCTTGCACAGATTAAAGAAGCTCAGGAACTTGGTGTTCTTGATGGCGTAACTACAAACCCTTCGCTTATGGCAAAGGAAGGTATTACAGGTAAGGACAACATCCTGAAACATTATGTTGACATATGCAATATTGTGGATGGTGACGTGAGCGCTGAGGTTAATGCTCTTGATTTTGAAGGAATGGTAAAGGAAGGCGAGGAACTTGCTGATCTTCATGAGCAGATTGTTGTAAAACTGCCTATGACCAAAGACGGCGTTAAGGCTGCTAAATATTTTGCAGACAGAGGTATTAAAACCAATGTAACCCTTGTATTCTCTGCCGGTCAGGCTATACTAGCGGCAAAGGCAGGAGCTACGTATGTTTCTCCATTTGTTGGGCGTCTTGATGACGTTTCTACAGATGGTCTTGGTCTTATCGAAGAGATTCGAATGATCTATGATAACTACGGTTACGAAACACAAATACTTGCTGCTTCTGTACGTCATACAATGCACATTGTTAACTGTGCAAAAATTGGAGCCGATGTTATGACAGGTCCATTATCTGCAATTACCGGTTTATTGAAACACCCACTTACAGATATCGGACTGGCACAATTTGTTGCCGATTTCGAAAAAGGAAATAAATAATATACTGATCGGTATATTGTTTCGACAATATAAAAACGGGCAGTCATTTTTGACTGCCCGTTTTTTTATGCTTAAGAAGCATATTTTATCTTTTTTGAAAAACCAAATTCAGGTAATCTGAAATTATTCAATCAGCATTTCTTTTAATTTAGTTCTGTAAGCCTCCAGTATTTTAGTCTTCGAAATGAAACCGTAATAGCGGTCCTCTTTTATAAGTGGAAGATAATCAGTATGTGTAACTTCAAATTTATCCATTATCATTTCAATTGAATCTTCCATACACGCCACTTCGGCAGGTACTGTCATTAGGTCTGCCAATGGAGTGTATTTCACCTGAAACGCATTAAAAAGTATAGGTCTTACCTTTTCAAAATCTATAACGCCAATTAATTTACGCTTATCATCTATAACGGCAAACTGTGCTTGTGGCGTAGTAGCTATCAGGCTTATCAGGTCTTCAGTTTTCTGATTTAGTGTAAGTGGTTGTACTTCAGTGTCGATGACTTTAAGAATATCAATTCCGGATAGTATGTTTTTATCCTTATCAGAGGTAAATACCTGACCCTTAGCTGCTAAATGTTTAACGTCCATAGAGTGTTTTTCGAATTGTTTAGATACTGCAAAACTAACCGACGAAACAATCATAAGAGGAACCATAAGCCCATAACCACCTGTAATTTCACCAATCAGGAACATAGCAGTTAATGGCGCATGGAATAGCCCACTCAATATTCCAGCCATACCAACAATAGTAAAGTTGGCTACCGGTATATTCTCAAACCCTAAAAGAGTGAAGAACTTAGCGACTAAAAAACCAAGGTAAGAGCCCACGAAAAGCGATGGGGCAAAGTTTCCACCGTTACCACCACTGGCCAGTGTGAGTCCTGTTGCATAAGCTTTTACAAGCATCGTAGCGCCCACAAATAGCAATAAAACCCAACCATTATCCCTGAACTGTTCCAGAATGGTATTGTCAAGAAGTTCCTGGGGGGTGTCATTGGCAAGTGTCTTAATGGTTTCATATCCCTCTCCAAAAAGCATGGGGAATACAAATATTAGTCCGGCAAGAGGTAGCGCTCCATAAAGTGCTTTCCGGTAGCCTTTTATGCGGAGATTTTCAAAATGAGCCTCTACTTTTTGGAAAGTACGTGCATGATATAGTGATACAAATCCTGCCAGCAATCCGATAAGTACATAGTAGGGTATGTTGTGGTAATCGAATTCGTATTGGTCTTTAAATGATAATAGTACTTCTTCGTTGATTACAATGTTAGATACAAGAGCACCTGTTGCTGCAGATATCATAATAGGGATAAAAGCTGTAATGGCTACGTCAGTGAGCACTACTTCAATTGCGAATAGCACTCCTGCAATCGGGGCATTAAATGCAGCTGCAATACCGGCAGCTACTCCACAGGCTAACAACAGGATACGATCTTTTTGTGAGAGTTTATAGTTTTGTGCAAAGTTAGATCCGAATGCAGCTCCTGTAATTGTAATGGGAGACTCAAGTCCTGCTGATCCTCCTAAGCCGACAGTAAGTGAGCTTGTTATAATCTGAGAATACATTTGCTTACGCGGCATGATACCACCTTTTTTGGCAACGGCATAAAGTATGCGCGAGCTACCCTTTTCAATTTTGCCATCAAGCAGACGTTTCACTACCCATACTGTAAGTAAGATACCCACAACGGGTAATATACTGTTTATGTAAGGTAATTTAAGATATTTGTTTACATAAGTAGCCAACAGAAAAACGTTGTGGGCAAAGCTTTTTAGGATAATTACAGCAAATGACGTAGAAATAGCAACTACTACACACGAAAGGTACATAAAATGCCTTTCAGACAGTAGATTTTTAAGTATAAAGAACAGGGTTTCAAGGCGGCGCAGGCTATTACGGAAAAATAATCTGACCTTTGAAACTTTACGGTTTTGCATGTTTTATGACTAAAATGTTGGGAATTTTTTAAAAATGCTAAGTTAAGCCATTCATTAAAAAATACCTAAGCATTATATGTTTTTTAAGGGCTAGGAGGAGGCATGAGTTCTCTTTCAGCAAGTATTTTTCGGATTGCACGTAGTTCCTTTTCAGATAAAGTATTTCTATTTATTAGTGCAATGAGATCTTTAGAGTCTGAGCTCCTATACTTTTGAATATAAATTTCAATCTCATCATCTGTATAATTTAACTCTTTAATTTTGTCAATTTCTGTATTAGCATAGTTACTAATTTGCTTCCTGTTACGATAAACTAAATATGCTACGGTAACGGCTAAGATTATAAAAATATAAGTGGTAAGGTTAAAAGATATCATGGTGTATTATTTTGAATTTCTGTTATCTTTTCTTTTACGAATACCTGTATATCCTCAAAAAAAGCAGTAAACTCAGTTTCATACTCTTTGTAGAATTCCTGTAACTCATCTACTGAAGTCCGCATACCGGATTTGTTTTTGGTGCGGTTATCCATTTGGGTGAGTATGCGTCCTATGCCTTCAATAGTGGCATAGCTGGCAAGCCAATTGTACTGCACCATATAAGGCATAAGGACTTTGGTTTTCTCTGTCAGCATTTCATAGTTCTCTTCCAGCGATTTGTAAAAAGCCAGGGTATAATCAAGAAGAGGCTGATTATGATAATCTGACCAGTTTTTTGCTAAAAAGTGATCATAGAAAATATCCATAATAACACCTGCATAATGGTGATAACGGGCATGAAGACGTTTAGTACCCTGTCTGAAAACAGGGTGAGCGTCGGTATAGGTGTCAATGGCACGGTGCAGCATAATTCCTTTCTGCACATCGGTGGGAAAGTTATCGGGTTTTCCGTGAATGCCATCAGCCATGAAGTTACCGATTTTTATCAGGTCATTATCACCTGAAAGGTATATGTGAGCAAGAAAGTTCATAGGTACAATATAGCGAAAAGTTTCGTAGTTTCAAATGCTTTGTAGCTTTCATTTTTCCCGGTTGATAAATTCCCACGCAAACTAAATGGAAAAAGAAGAGCTATCGCTTATATTTGCCTTACTAAAATTCGTAACCAAAATGACATTAATCAAATCTATATCAGGTATCAGGGGTACAATCGGTGGTCAAACCGGAGATAACCTGACACCACTTGATGCTGTAAAATTTGCTGCTGCTTATGGCACATGGTTGAAAAACCATACTAAAAAAGATAAACTTACCGTAGTTATAGGACGTGATGCACGTATATCGGGTCCGATGATACAAAGCCTTGTGGTTAATACATTAGTTGGTCTGGGTATCGATGTTATCGATCTTGACCTTTCTACAACTCCTACCGTTGAGGTAGCTGTTCCGCTTGAGAAAGCTGATGGTGGTATCATCCTTACAGCAAGTCATAATCCTAAACAATGGAATGCCCTGAAGTTGCTTAACGAAAAAGGAGAGTTCCTTAGCGGTGCTGATGGTGCTAAAATATTAGAAATCGCTGAAAGCGAAGCTTTCGATTTTGCCGATGTAGACAGCCTTGGTGAAGTTACCCGCAATGATGCGTATATGGACATCCATATTGATGAGGTGCTGGAACTACCTTTAGTAGATGCTGAAATCGTAAAACAAGCCGGTTTTAAAGTAGTTGTTGATGGTGTTAACTCGTCAGGAGGTATCATTATTCCTAAATTGCTTGAGCAGATGGGAGTTGAGGTAGTACGTTTATACTGTACACCTGACGGGCATTTTCCACACAATCCGGAACCACTTAAAGAACACCTTGGCGACATCTGTAAGCTGGTGGTGGAAGAGAAAGCACATTTTGGTATAGTAGTCGATCCGGATGTTGACCGTTTGGCATTTATATCTGACGATGGTGAGATGTTTGGCGAAGAATACACCCTTGTTGCTGTTGCTGATTACGTATTAAGCAAAACACCCGGTAATACAGTTTCTAATATGTCGTCTTCACGTGCACTACGTGATATCACCCAAAAACATGGCGGAATTTATGAAGCCAGTGCAGTAGGGGAGGTGAACGTTGTGGAAATGATGAAAAATAACAACGCTATCATAGGCGGCGAAGGTAATGGAGGTATCATTTATCCTGAACTTCACTATGGCCGTGACTCTCTGGTAGGAGTGGCTTTGTTCCTTACCTATCTTGCCGAAAAGAAAATGAGTGTGGCTGCTCTTAGAGCTTCATACCCTCAGTATTACATGAGCAAAAACAAAATTGAGCTTACCCCACAGATAGATGTTGATGCTATTCTTGTGGCTATGGCCGATAAATATAAAAATGAGCAGGTTAGCACTGTTGATGGTGTGAAAGTTGACTTTGCTGAAGACTGGGTACACTTAAGAAAATCGAATACTGAGCCTATCATCAGGATTTATACTGAGGCACATACACAGCAAAAAGCCGATGAGCTTGCAGTAAGGATTATCGATGAGATAAAAGCAGTAGCTGGAATCTAATCATGAAAAAAACGGTATTAACCTCACTATTCCTGATGCTGGTGGTTTCGGTTGAAGCCCAAAAGCTTTCTGAAACCGAACGTAGTATTATTTCGTCAGGCGGTAAGAAAGATATGATGCGTGTACTTCAGGTTACCGATCCGGCTGATGCTAAGATACTTAAAGGCGCATCTGTTGATATCGGACTAAAGGAAGAACTGCTGCCATTGCTGCTGGATCGTATGCTGGCAACTGTAAATGACCCTGCCAATACCGGTGTGGGAATTGCTGCGCCACAGATCGGTATTAACCGTAATGTGATATTGGTACAGCGTTTTGATAAGCCTGGTGAACCGTTTGAGGCATATATAAACCCTAAAATAAAATGGAGGTCGGCATTGCTGCGAAAGGGAACCGAAGGCTGCCTTTCAATAGCTGACATTAGGGGAGATGTGTTACGTCATTACACCGTCGAACTTGCTTATTATGACCGTAACGGGCAGCACCATGAAGAGATAATTGAAGGTTTTACAGCGGTAATCTTCCAGCATGAGACAGATCACCTGATGGGGATTCTGTTTACCGACAGGCTTGAACAGCAAAAAGAAATTGAGTATTCGCTTATCAATGGTGAAGTTAATCTTTACCTTGAAAACAGACTGAAAAGGCAGTAGTTGATTGTTTCTGTCTTTATTGATATAATTACCCCTGACAAAGTCAGGGGTAATTTTTTATTAATTTCCTACGGGAAATGTCTTCCTGAACGATTATATTTCTACCGAAATTTGAATCGCTACGCGATAATTTGTAAGCATTTAATCAGATAGCTCAATTTCCCGTTAGGGAAAAAATTTTGGTAGAAAACAGTTAGCCGTAACGATACGATTTCCCGTAGGGATAGATCATTTAAACCATTTATAATACAATTGTGCACTATATTCATACATAGCTGCTTCTGTATAAAATAATTTCATAGAGGATGGCCACCAGTTGTATACTGACTCTTTTGTACCTTCTTTTATTAAAAATCCTGTAGGTGCTGCTATGGGCTTCATACCTAATTTTTGGAAAACCGCCATTGCACGGGGCATATGTGTAGCACTGGTAACCAGTATGAATTTGTTTTTGGTTCCAAAACGTTTTTTATAGGCTAATGCTTCTTCATAAGTATTTCGCGGTGCGGGTAAGATAATTGTATCCTTTGGCGATACACCAAGGCTTACTGCCGCTTCACTACCTACTTTGCCTGTTGACATTTTATCATTTACTGCAAAACCCGAAAATGTGATAGGGCAGGAGGATTGTAGCTTATAGACACGAACTCCTTCAGTAACTCTTTGTAACGATTGTGCCGATAGTTTCTGGCTTGGGTAAAGGGAAGTGTCATCGGCGTGGTAATTACCCAATACAAGTACAGGAAGTCTTTCATTACCAGATGGTTTATATACCGGATAGTGCTGCTCTAAGTTACGGATAAGCCAGACAGGTAATGGAGTTACCGTAGACAGGAATAAGCCGGTAATAGTAATGATGAAGACTATTTTAGAGGTTTTCTTTTTCCTGAGTTTATGCAGTATAAATGCCGTGAGGATAAACATCCAGAAAATTGCGATTGGATTTAGATAGGTCATGGTTGGGATATTTACAGTACAAAGTACTTAAATATATTGATGCAGGAAAAGCCTTAAATGTAAAAATCCTGCCTTTTTAGGGGCAGGACTTTCAATTGAAAAAATTAAAAAACACGAAACTAACACTCTATTTAACGAGTAGCTTTTTCACGATACCTTCAGATGTTTTTACCAGGTACATACCTGCTGCCATGTTAGATGTATCTATTGTAAGGGCCTGTTTAGCCGATAAGATTAGTTTTCCGCTGTAGTCATATACTTCGATATCTGCAGCACGGTTAAAGTAAGCAACACCATTTACCGATGGGTTAGGGAATACCACGAACGTTTTAGGCTCAGGGTTGAATTCTCCACCACCAAGGGTTGTAGTATCAACTTCGAAAATAGTAAGCGTACCGCTTATTTCGTTTGCTACGATAATGTAGTCTTTTCCGTCAGGGCTGTCAGTAGCCTTAATGTGTGTTATGCCTTCCGGACCGTGGTCACCTGCATAAGCAGAAACGCTACGGCTGTTTTTATAGTCAACAAACTTAACATCAGTTGGGTCTGTTACATCATATACCATTACACCACCAATACGCTCAAGACCGATAAAGGCAAAAGTTTTACCACCAAGTTCAGCTATGGTTACACCTTCCGGTTCCGGACCTTTAGCACGGCTACGGCTTTTTGGCGAGTTGTCTTCGTGGTCAGAGTTGAATAATGCATTGATAGAAGGTGTAAGGGCTGTATACATTTCAAAATCATCACCACTGTCAAATACAATTTCTTTAGTGTCTGCATTGAAGATTGAGAATGAACGGGTACCTAACGCGTAGATTTCTTCATAAGCAGTACCTGCTTCGTTTTTACCATCAAAAGCAGTAACTCTGAAACGACCGGCGTTGAATGATTTTTTAAGCATATCAGCATGCGGGAATGCAGTAGGATCAAGGGTATAAGAAGAAGCTCCTATAGTTGTTCTTTCTACAAATCCTGTATATTCTTTTTCATCACCTTCATTAGCTGTCACTAAATAGTTAGTACCATTTACATTGTAGGTAGCTACACCATCCGGCATATAGTAAGCTTTAATTGGCCAGTTTGCGATAAGTATCTCATTGTTGTTGTCAGATATATCAAAACCGTTACCCATTGCGCTTACGTCTTTAGTACCAAGAGCCCAGATGTCTGTAATCGTGTTGTTCGTAAGGTTGATCTCAGCAATGGCATTGTTTTCCTGTAGGGTAACCCATGCTTTCTCAGAGTTAGCAGCTGTAGTGATATATTCCGGTTCGAAATCCTGCGACAGGGTACTCTCTTGCTTCAGTTTCCTCACACCAGAAGCAATAAGAGCTGATTCCTGTGCATTATATGCAGTAAAATATAGTGTAGTGACATTTGATTGCGTAAGGTTAGCTGCACCACCTGTAATGTCGATGATACTTACCGAACCTTCCGGGTCAATAGAATAGTCGCTGTTTGGCTGGCCTTCATTAGCAGTAAGTACTTTTGTTCCGTCAGGAGTAAAAGAGATATTGTCAGGAAGTGCACCTACAGTAACCTGATTGATGAATGTACCGTTAGTATCAAAGAATACTACCGATCCGTCAAGGTGTTCAGGGTTAGCCGGTGAAGCCACAGCTACAAGTCCGTTCTTAACGGCAACGCTGGTAACACCACCATAAACATTCATATCGATTGAAGATACTTCAGCAGGAGCGGTAGGATCAGAGAAGTTTACGATGTCAAGGTAACCTGCTACTGCACTGGTAGTGAATAGCCTTTGGCTTACAGGATCATAAACTACAATTTCACAAGTACTTGAATTCGCTCCTGAAGGGTCAAAGCTTCCGATGTAGTTAAGCTCGATTTCCTGATTAGGAACAGGAGCTGTTCTGTCGTTATCCTTAATGTAGATAGTAGCAAATGTTTCGCCTTCGATAGCAACACCGTTAGCATTTTCAAGACTTAGTACAAAGTACTCAGCGTGTTGCTCGGCGGTCGCATCGTCAAGAATGGGAATAGCGATTGTATGTGTAAGCGGGCTTAAACCTGTAAAGGTAAGTGTCTGTGTAGCAAACGTAAAGTCTTCACCAGCCGTAGCAGTGCTAAACGGAGCAGGTTTAAGAACCACGTCTACCGATCCTGCCTCAGGGCTTTCAAGGTTGATGATGAAGTTTAACGTACCGTGATCTTCATTCACTACGATAAAATCGTCAGCAAGTGATATTTTTGATGTATAATCGAAAGTAAAACTGTAAGAGCAAGCCATTTCAAGACCTGAAGCATCCATTACATTGTCTACTACCAGTGTGTTTTCAGAACCTGCAGCAAAAGGAGTAGTAAATGTAAGTGTTACAGTATTTTCGTTAAGAGTAGCTGAACTTAATCCTGCGACACCTGTATAGTTAGCTACATTGGTAGCCGATGCTGCCTCCAGTGCATTATTGAATGTAAGAATGATAGTTGTAGCTGAAGTTACAGTTGCGCTCTGTACTGCCGGAGCACCAGGGAATGCCCATGTAGGCCATGTTTGTGGCGCTGTAGCACCCGCAATACCAGTCCAGTTTGCTGGGTTAAGAATAGTAGCTTTAAGGTTTGCAGGAGCACCGGTTTGAGTTCCGCTGTAGAAAGCATTAACAGTGTTTCCGTTTACGTTTGCAGCGTTAGTACTGTTGTTGAAAGCAGTAGCGCCATCAGTAAGCGCAGCCGGTTTCATGGAAAGGCTTCCACCACAGTCAGTATTAGCAGTAACCCATCCGTTCGAGGTAAGAGCTGTAATATAGTTAGGATTTGCAGCAGTACCTGTATAAACAATCACCTGATCACCATTTGAGCTAAGACCAAAGCCCGAACCTGTAAGTGTACCTGTGCTCGCTATCATTGCTGATGTCTGGATAGTGATAACTGAACCTGCAGGAACACAGTCAGTAGCTGTCCAAATAAGACCGTTAGCACATTGTGGAGTCGTGTTCGTTGTGTATTTAGAATCGGTAATTGTAACGAAAGTACCCGGAGCGATATTTACAAATGTAAGAAGCGCTATTTCATCTTCTGTACCTGTAGCGTTCATTCTGTAAGCTGTAAAAGCCATGTCGCCTGCAACGATTGGCGACTGAACAGCGATGGTATTGAATGTAGCCGATTTTGTTTCGTCTATACCATTGTCAGCCATGTCTTCTACCGTGTTTGCTAAAAGCGCAATGTAGTATTGCTGAGCGTTAAGCAGGGTAGTAGTTGGTACAATTGTAATTGTATTGTTGGCATATGTTGCGTCAAACGGAACGATTGTTCCTGCCGCATCGTTAAGACGTAATTCTACAACAGCGTCTATGTTTGTATTGTTTATAGCAGAATTGTCGGCAAGACGGATAGGTTCATTAAAAGTAATAGTAGGATTTACCGATACTTCAATGTTCATATCATTGTTAGCTGGAGCGAAAACCGCTATGGGAGCAGCGATATCGCCGCCACCTACAACATCACCGTGTACGGTAAAGTTGTCAAAACGGTTATTACCTGCTGCACCTCCGGGAAGTTGTGAGAATTCTACCTTAAGCTTAAGATTAGCATTATTGTCTGCTGTTGTAATAGTAGAAAGATCCAGAGTAGCAAGTGTAGGATCGCCATCAACCGGTAATACTGTAGTTAGTACTGTATAAGTAGCACCACCATCAGTTGAGTACGACCATGTTTGTGTACCGGCTCCTGAACCTGAACGACGGGTTGTGAATCTGGCGATGATGTTCTCGTATCCTGTAGAAGGGATGGTGAATTCAAGTATACCACCTATAGGTGTATTAAAACGTAAGTGAGCCCCGGCAACATCACCATTTTGAGCATTGAGCGTTCCAAAATTTTGTCCTGTACCTCCGGCAAAGTCGATAATACTATTATTAGGACCTGCAGTAGCAGTAATTGCAGCACCACCATTAGTTATAGTAGGTGTTGTAATAGCCGCTATTGACGCATTGTTGTTAAAGTTCCAGTAATGGAGTAGGGACTGCGCATCTGCAAACTGAACCGTAAGGCTGAATCCGGCAAGCAGCAATCCTTTTTTAATGTAGTTGTTTAGCATGGTTTTTTGGTTTTTTAATAGTGCTACAAAACTCTACGTTATAGTTTATATTCTTATTAATAGAATAACAAGCTATTATTAAGATGACAGGAATTGAAGTTGCTTAATCGTAAACTTAAAGTTAACAGCTTAACGGTATGGTAACAATTATCCTGATAAAATAGTAACCTTTATTATATCTAAAGAAAAGTTAAAGAAGATTTTATTCTCATTAATTGTGAGTAAATTAGTTATAAAACAATTGAGCTATGCAAAAATTAATTACTTACCTGAATTCATTAGTGAGGTTTACTCCTGAAAGTTGGGAATTGATTAAACCGGTAATTATCAGGCGGACTTTTGAAAAGGGTGAATTATTATCGCAGCCTGAAGCTACAAATGACGCTCTGTATTTTGTAGAGCAAGGATACCTGCGCACTTTCGCTATTGAAGAGAGTGTTGAGGTTAATAAAGGACTTTATTTTGAAGGAGAGCTTGTAGCGGCTATTCAAGGAATAGCTATTGAGGCTTGTGAGTCTGTTACTGTATTGGTACTCGATAAAAGTACTTTTTTTGGAGATTTTGAGCTTATACCACAACTTACCGTTTTATGGAAAAACTGCCTTAGCTTTATAACTTCAAAAATTGAAGCGCATAACGATTTCTTTACATTGTATACGCCTTCTGAGCGTTATGAATATATCATAAAAAACAAACCAGAACTTTTAGAAAGGGTTCAGCCCCACATATTAGCTTCGTATCTTGGAGTGCCAAACGAAACACTAAACCGTATTAAGAGAAGACGATTACAGCTTAGTATGTAGTAAATTTATAAAAGGAGCGATATTTGTTTATATCGCTCCTTTTATAATTGATTCATTTAAAATAAATTAATGAATATATCGTTTAAAAATGTAAGTATTTAACTAGGTTTTTAAACTTATATGATCAACTCCAAATCCATTATCAGAACGGTATTTTTTGCAGTTTCTTTCTTTTCTTTCGCTACTTATTCACAGTCCAATGATTTTCCTGATTTTAGAGAATATCAAAAAGTAGGTTTGTTCATTAGCCCGGTTCTGTATTCAAAGGCAAAAGTTACCCGCGATTATGGGGATTATATACTTAATAATAAAAAAACGGCTAATATTAATTTTGGATTTGATTATTTAATTCGACCGGAACATAAATGGGCTTTTAAAACAGGGCTTCATCTCGACATGGTACCAATGTATAATTTTTCGGCAACAATAAAAGAAGGCGACCTATGGCCGGAATATAACAATTTTGAGATTGCTGCAATTGATAGATACAAATTCAATTTTACAATACCACTACTTGTACAGATTAAAAAACAAATGGGATATAATCTTTATTTTAATCTTGAGACTGGTTTTAATATGATGCTAATGCAAAAAGGGGGATATAGTTACTCAGCAGCATTTAGTAATGAGGATATGTCTGAGACACGTGAAGTATTCGCCATGTATGCTGATACGAATGGACCATTAATTGTATACCCTAACCTAGTTGTGTCTCCGGGTTTTTATTTTGCATTAAGCGGTGTACTTTTACAGACTAATGTTATATATCAAAAACCTTTAATTGGATTTTTTGAAGGAGAATATCAGTTTGGAAACCTTCTACAATCGGGTAATACAAGAGGTGATTATAAAATGTCAGGCGAATATATTGGGTTGCAGTTTACTGTACATTTAAAGAAAAAGCATCGTCGAACAACTAATGACGATGAATAAAACAATATAAAATAAAAAAGCGATAAGGAATACTTACCGCTTTCTTGTTTTATATATGTATCTCTGATTAGATAGCATTTACAATAGCAAGGAAATCATCAGCCTTAAGCGATGCTCCGCCGATTAGTCCGCCGTCAACATCCGGTTTACAGAATATTTCACGGGCGTTGTCAGCCTTAACGCTTCCTCCGTAAAGGATAGAAGTGTTTTTGGCAACAGTTTCGCTAACATTCGTTGCGATAAGGTTACGGATGAACGCGTGCATTTCCTGAGCCTGCTCAGGCGATGCTGTTTCTCCTGTACCGATAGCCCATACTGGCTCGTATGCAAGAACGATATTGTTCCAGTCGCTTTCGCTGATGTGGAACAAAGCTTCTCTTAACTGAGATTCTACAAGATTGAAGTGGTTGCCCGACTGTCTGTCAGCCAGTTCTTCACCGAAGCAGAAGATAATGGTAAGATTGTGTTTAAGTGCTGTATTTACTTTTTCAGCAAGCAGGGCATTGGTTTCACCAAAGTAAGCCCTTCTTTCAGAGTGGCCAAGGATAACCGTATTTACATGGATACCTTTAAGCATGCCTACAGAGATTTCTCCTGTATAAGCACCGCTTTCTGCCTGGTGCATATTTTGAGCAGCAACAATAATTCCTGTACCGTTAGTTTGTTGTACTGCAGCCTGCAGGTTAACAAAAGTAGGGGCAACTACCACTTTAGCAATGCCTCCTTCCTGTTTTTTAGCGATAATTTCAGCAAGCAGCGCCTGTGTCTGGGCACTGTCATTATTCATCTTCCAGTTTCCTGCAACGATTTGTTTTCTCATTATTTAAGTTTTTTTAGAATAGCGATAAGATTAGCATCGTCAGCTTCAATAGCTTTAAACAATGCGATTTTTCCATTTTTGTCAACTACCATGTAGCGTGGTATCCAGTCCAGCTTAATGTCATGGGCAAAGTCACCTTCTTTCATGCTTTTGCCTACGTGATAGTTATCACCTTTAACAGCATATTTTTCAATCCCTTCTTTCCACTTTTCATCAACTCTGTCATACGAAAGGAATACATAATCAACATTAGGGAATTGTTTTTGAAGGTCATACACTTTCGGCATACCTTTAATACAGTCAGGACACCACGATGCCCAAACATCTATTACAACGGTTTTGCCTTTGTGTTTTGCAAGGACTTCTTTAAACGTAATTTCTTTTCCGTCAAGTGAAGTCATTTTAGAATCCAGGGCAGCTTTGGTAAAAGCTGTTTCCTGTGCCTGTGAGCATGAAATCATACTGAACAGAACTATAGGTAATAAAAGCAGTTTTTTCATTTTTATTTATTAAAGAGTAACAAATTTACAATATCACATCCAACAAATATGTGGCCAAAACGAAATATTTGCAATGCGATTATCATTAAAAGTTATTATATCGTTTTCGTATTAAGGTGAACCAGAAGGCATACAAAGTTTTATCACTATTTCGATAGCTTCGGGACACAAAGCTTTGTGTTCTTAGTGTTTACATAGTGAACTTTGTGGTTAAAAAAATTATGATAATCTAATCCTCGGATCAAGATACGCATAGATAAGATCGACAAGGATGTTAATAATTACAAATGTAGCAGCAATCACCAATACCGATCCCATGATAACAGGAAGGTCTAATGTATTAAGTGCTTCCACAACTTCTTTTCCAAGGCCGTTCCATCCAAAGATATATTCTACAAATACCGCTCCGGCAAGCATTGACGCAAACCATCCTGATATAGCGGTCACAACCGGATTCAGGGCATTTTTCAAGGCATGTTTACGGATAATTCGCAGTTCGCTAAGCCCTTTTGCCCTTGCCGTACGAATATAATCCTGATTCAATACTTCCAGCAGGGAGTTACGCATTAGCTGTATCACGACACCAAGCGGACGAATACCCAGTACTATAGCGGGTAGTATTATGTTTTTCCATTTGATGTAAGAACCCTCGCCAAAATCATCAACTTCATATAAGCTGCCTGTCATATCGAGTCCGGTAACTTTATGAAGTACAAACCCGAAAACCCAGGCAAACAATATAGCCGCAAAGAAAGACGGAAGGCTCATGCCCAGTGTACTTACTAATGCAATTGTTCTGTCAATCCAGGTGTCTTTATATAAAGCGGAAATGATTCCGAATATAATGCCAATTACTATAGCTATTACAATCGCAAATATGGCGAGCACTATGGTGTTAGGTAAAGTATCGCCTATAACCTGTGTTACTTTCTTGCCGCTTTTCTGAAAGCTTTCACGCAGGTAAGGAGTTTTGATAACGGTAGTTGTACTACCTGCGGTGAATAATTTTACAGCACTGTATTTTCCTTCTGACAAATAGGTATAATCATCAGCATTGCTACTATGAAAAGAAACAGGTGAGAGGTCGTTCAGGTAATACAGGTACTGTATAGAAACAGGCTGATCAAAACCATACTTCTTTTTTATGAGAGCCAACTGTTCAGAATTTTCATTCTGGTCCAGCATCATACGTGCCGGGTCACCCGGCAGTACTGTAAACAAAAAGAATATGACAGTGACTACGCCAAAAAGCGTAAGCAAAGCATATCCTGTTTTATGTAGAAAGTATCGAATCAATTTATAAAGATTTGAAAATTAATTGATTTTAAAATTTGAAAATGTTTGTTTAAAGCATCTATTATCTCAAATCTAACATCTCAGTTCTCAATACTATTTTTTAATTTCTGAATATGGCTTTTTATACACCTTCATAAGTTCTGAAGCAACGAATTTCTTCTCATTGATGCCATCCCATTCTTTAATCTTGTTACCATTCCACAAGTAAACAATTCCAGGGGTGTCTTTGCTGTTGCCTAGCACTTTCCAAAAAGAAATGATATCAATTACCTTATATGGATATTGTGCTCCGGCAAATTTAAAGAAATCAGGAATTTTCTCAGCTTCCTCATCCATAAAGATAATTTGTACTTCTGGGAAGTCTTTATTTTTAGCTTTCATTTCTGTCAGTTGTTTTGCTGTATCCATACAGTGCTCACAACCCGGTGCAAATAATGCAACAATTTTTTTACCCTTATCTACATTCGAAAAATACGGTGCATAGCCTGATTTCGCCGGTTTAGGCTCATCAATAACAGTAACTTCTTTAATACCTTTTTCAGCTTCTTTTGTAGCAGGTACTACAGCTTCATCAGGAGTCAGAGAAATTGTGTCTGTTGGAGTTTCTTCAGTAGATTCTGTTACTTCAATTGCTTCAGTACTTGGCTCAATAGCAATGTTTTGTACGGGTTTTATAGGTGCCACCATAAATATTCCTAAAATACATGCTAATGTAACTGTTGTTAGCACCCAGAAATTATTTCGGTCTGAAACTGCAGGTAACAGTTTGTATAACCAAACCAATAGTCCTACAGCGACTATGTTTTTAATAATAGCTTCAACAGGTGTCATTGGAAGAAGTTCACCAAAACAACCACAGTTGCCTGCATTACCGCTACTTAAGGTCTCAATGGTCAGGTGTGTTATGAAGACCAATAAAAGGGCTATGGTAGCCGGAATTACAAAGCGTTTCAGCCAGTGTGGCTGAAGCAGTAAAAGCCCTAAAGCCAATTCAATACCTATAAGTGTTCTTGAGAATAGAGGAGCGAAACCTTCAGAGAATCCCATCGTGTACAATTGCTTTACCTCAAATGTAGAGATTGCAAAATAGGGGGAGGGGTACATTTTGGCTACAGCCGAAATGATGAATAAAAAGGCTACAACAATACGTATTGTTATGGGAATATATTTTTTTAAATTGTCCATTGGTAAGAGTTTTTTCTCAAATTTAAGGCTTATGCGAGTTCAATTTGTTAATGACTTGTTATTGACCGAATTTCATCAATATCAAAGCAAAAACAGCATAGTTTATCATATCCTGGTAATTGGCGTCAATGCCTTCAGATACAATCGTCTTACCTTTATTATCTTCGATTTGTTTTACACGAAGTATCTTTTGCAGGATAAGATCAGTTAGTGAGCTCACACGCATATCTCTCCATGCTTCACCATAGTCATGGTTTTTAGCTTCCATAAGGGTTTTGGTAAGTCCCAGTTTTTCGTCATACAGTTTTGTTGCTTCTTCAACATCAAGATCCGGCTGATCGGCAACACCTCTTTCAAGACTAATAAGGGCCATGATAGAGTAGTTGATGATACCTATGAATTCTCCCGTTTCATCTTCATCTACTTTACGTACTTCATTTTCCTGTAGACTGCGTATGCGTTGTGCTTTTATGAATATCTGGTCGGTAAGCGATGGCAGACGTAGTATGCGCCATGCACTTCCGTAATCTTTCATTTTGTTGATGTATAGTTGTCTGCAGATTGCAATTACCTTGTCGTATTCCTGGGAAGTATTACTCATTTAAGTAGTATCTTTGTATGTGAAATTTTTTCAAATGTAATAAAAAAGCCCCCTAAAGGCAAGGGCTATTTAAAAATAGAAGCTATGTTCATTAACTGTAAAGGCAGGCTTGTCGATTTATCACAACCCAAAGTAATGGGTATTCTTAACTGCACTCCCGATTCTTTTTTTGATGGTGGAAATTATAATAATGACAGCAAATTTTTAAATCAGGCCGAAAAGCTACTTGCCGATGGTGCTGATTTTATTGATATAGGTGCTTATTCTTCGAAACCCAATGCTGAATTCGTTTCGGAAGAGGAAGAGATAGCCCGAATGATTCCGGCAGTAGAGTTGGTAATTAAGCATTTTCCCGATACGCTTATCTCTGTTGATACTTTCCGTGGAGCTGTAGCTAAAGCTGCAGTAGAAAGCGGTGCAGCCATTGTAAATGATATTGCGGCAGGAATGCTGGATGATAAGATGCTGGAAACTCTAGGTCAGCTAAAAGTGCCTTATATCATGATGCATATGCGTGGTAACCCACAAACAATGGTGAAGCTGACACAGTATGATGATATAGTGGGAGAGATGCTGTTGTATTTTTCCGAAAGAATTGATGCAGCCCGTAAACATGGCATAGACGATATCATTATCGATCCCGGGTTTGGTTTTGCTAAAACATTGGAACAAAACTACGAAGTACTCAATAAAATGGAGCTTTTCAATATGACAGAGTTGCCTGTTTTAGCAGGTATATCGCGAAAATCCATGATTTATAAACTACTGGATGTAGCCCCTCAGGAGGCACTTAATGGTACGACTGTTCTTAATACCATTGCTTTACAAAAAGGAGCTAAAATACTAAGGGTTCATGATGTTAAAGAAGCACTAGAAACTGTAAAAATTGTTAATATGCTGATGCGTTGATTTATTTATTCTTCTTGAATTTCAAATCAACAAATAACCAAATCCACAAATCAGTTTACTGGTGGTGATAAGGTTCGTTTCTTAATATTGTAAACGCCCTGTATACTTGCTCTATAAAGAATAAACGCACCATTTGATGAGAGAATGTCATTGCCGAAAGTGATATTTTTCCCTGCGCTTTGCTGTATACTTCCGCACTAAATCCATAAGGTCCGCCGATAACAAACACGAGCGTCTTGATACCTGAGTTCATTTTCTTTTGCAACTCTTCCGAAAACCCAACACTACTGAAGTTTTTTCCATTTTCATCTAGTAATATCAACTGATCAGTTGGAGAGAGCTTGGATAGTATCAGCTCACCTTCTTTTTCCTTTTGTTGCGCTTCACTAAGATTTTTTACGTTCTTGATATCAGGAATTATTTCCAGTTCAAATTTCACGTAAAAAGAAAGACGCTTAGTATAATCGTCAATTAATTGCTGAAGCGCTTTGTTGTCGGTTTTGCCTATGGCAAGGAGTTTAATGTTCATTTTCTCTATTGCAAAGCTGCAAAGGTAAAGAGTTTTGATATAAAACTTACTGTGTGTAAATTTCCTTCATGATTTTTTTAGCAACCTGTGGCCTGTAGTGTGACGATTCGTAATAATTTCTGTAATCATTAGTAATGTCATTAATTCCTGAAAAATCATAAACAGTTTCTTTTCCAAATAACTTTATCAGATATGCTATGTCATCTTCATTGAGTTTCTTTTGGTCATAAAGAGGGTTGATTATGATCTTATAATTTGTGCCTTGTTTCTTAAATATCGTGGCTATAGTATTAAGTAGTTCTTTTTGTCTTTCTTTAATTACCTGAGGAGCATAATTTTGAACTGTATCTCTCTTATAAAACACTTTCATGCGCTCGGGTGTATAGAATTTACCTTCTTCAATTTCTTTGTCTACAATTGTATAACGCATTTCGTTAGTGCGTTTGTCATATAAGAAATGCTCTTCATCCAGAGTAGCTTTAGTCATGTAAGGTTTAATTTTTCCTGTTATTGTGTATTCAATGTATCCCGGGAAGAATTTATAGTTATAAAAAGTTTTTAAGAACTGTAGATGAAAATTAGCGGTATTCTCATAGGAAGTTAATTGAGGAGAGATAACAAAAAGGTGCCCGTCAAGGCTTTCGGCTCTATTTAATATCATGTGATCCACAATTAACAAGACATTATTTAACTTTTCTCCTTTTGAATCAATGTATTCTATCTTTTTACAAATGCCATATATAGTTTCGGCAGAAGCATCAAAATGATAAGCTTTGCTCTCTACCGGTATATATTTTTTCCATTCATCAATGCCATAAATTATAGAGCGCGAGTTTCCGAATATAAAAGAATCGTAATGCTCCGTCTTATACTGGTTTTCATATGTAGTAGTGCTTACGTAATCCTTATTTAGAGGAAAACTGATTTTTTTTTCAGAGTCATAAAAGCTATCATAATGCCATATTACTTTAAACGGATCCTTCCAAACATAAAAAAGCAGCACAACCAATAAAGGAGTGATAAATTTGAGAAATAAGATTAATAGCTTTTTCATGATTAAAACTGAAAATATATGAATTGTTGTTCTTTGCCGCCATATAAAACGATTGCAGCAATAAGGACATAATAAAATGTCCATCGGGCCGGACGTTTCCAGTTAAGTCCAAAAGTTTTAAGAGCATGAGGTTGTTCCCTGCCAATCCATTCAATAAACAGGAAAACCAGTGTTACACCAATCAAAAGCATGGCGATCTTTTTTTCTTCAAAATCAGGCGCCAGGAAAAGAGAGCTGGAAAACAATTTTCCGATGTAGCTAAAGGCATGCGTTATGTTTTCCGACCTGAAAAATATTCTTGAAAAGGCTGTTAAACCAAAAGTAATCACAATACCTGAGAACTCTCGGAAAGTAGGCATTAATTTGCCTTTGGCAACTATTTCAATATTCTTTCTATGTGTGTTTGTTAAGATGAGCGGTAAAAAGTATATAGCATTGATCGTTCCCCAGGCTATAAATGTCCAGTTGGCTCCATGCCAAAAACCACTCAGAATGAAAACGATAAAAATATTTCGTATCATTTTAGGAGTATTGGTTTTGCTACCACCAAGCGGAATATAAACATAGTCCCTTAACCAGCTGGATAATGAAATATGCCATCTCCTGTAAAATTCTGCGATGTCCCGGGAGAAATATGGATAAGCAAAATTGCGTAACAGATCTACTCCAAAAAGACGCGCTGTACCAATTGCAATATCCGAATAGCCTGAAAAATCGCCATACATCTGGAATGTAAAGAATAATGCTCCAAAAGCAAGACTGCTGCCATTCAGTTCGTCAGAATTATTAAATATCTGATTGGCATACTGAGCGCACTGATCGGCGATTACAATTTTTTTGAATAGCCCCCAGAGTATCTGACGGAGGCCATCTTTCATGTTATCCAGATTAAAAACGCGTTCGCGTTTTAGCTGAGGCAATAGGTGTGTGGCCCGTTCAATAGGTCCTGCTACCAGCAAAGGGAAGAAGCTCACGAAGAGCGCATAGTCTATAAAGTTTTTTTCTGCGGTAATTCTGCCTTTGTATATGTCTATAACATAGGATAATCCGTGAAAAGTATAAAATGAAATACCTACAGGCAAAATAATATTTAGAGTGGTGGTATGAACCGTTAGTCCAAAGTTGGCAACTGCCTGTGCAAAGCTTTCGACAAAAAAGTTATAATATTTAAAAACTCCAAGGAATCCCAGGTTTATGAGGATGCTGAGCCAAAACCAGAATTTTTTATTTTTCTGGCTTTTGCAGTTTTCCATTTTCAATCCTGTGAAGTAATCTAATAGTGTAGAAAACATCAGTAGAAAAAGAAAACGCCAATCCCAGCACGCATAAAAAAAGTAGCTGGCTACAAAAAGAAGTATATTTTGATATCGAAGATTTTTAGGACCTATCCACCAATAGAGTAAAAAAACTAATGGCAGGAAAACAGCAAATTGTATGGAGTTAAAGAGCATTTCTTTTAAAGTTTCTGAGGGGCTTAGTTACTAAGCAATTCTAAGAAATCATTTTCGCTAATAATCGCTACACCAAGTTGCGTTGCTTTCTCTAGTTTTGCAGGTCCCATATTATCGCCGGCTACTACATAATGTGTTTTAGAAGAAATAGAGCTTCCTACTTTACCGCCATTGTCCTCGATGGTCTTCTTCAGGTCGTCACGGGAGAATTTCTCAAACACTCCTGATACCACAAAGGTTTTTCCGGTAAGCTTATCACTTACTGTCGTATCGGCTGTAGCTACTGTTTCCAACTGAACACCATAACCTTTAAGGCGCTCAACGATTTTGCGGTTCTCTTCATTTTCAAAGAAAGCGATAACGCTTTGCGCTATACGTTCGCCAATCTCATCCACAAGTATCAGATCCATCAAGGATGCATTCGCCAGATTATCAATAGACTTATAATGTTTTGCCAGTTTTTTGGCTACGGTTTCACCAACATAACGGATACCTAATGCATATAGCACACGCTCAAACGGTACTTGTTTTGATTTCTCAATACCGTCAATAAGATTTTGCGCCGACTTGTCAGCCATACGCTCTAACGGAATCACCTGTTCTTTTTTCAGGTCATATAGGTCGGCATAATTGTGTACGAGGTCTGCATTATACAGCAGGGCAACGGTTTCTCCACCAAGGCCTTCAATATCCATTGCTTTACGCGAAATATAGTGTTGCGTTCGCCCAATGATCTGTGGCGGACAACCATAGAAGTTAGGACAATAGTGCTGCGCTTCGCCTTCTTTGCGTTCTAAAGGTGTATCGCACTCAGGGCATTTATCAATATAAATTGTCGGTGTTGAATCTTCCTGACGTTTGGTAAAATCTACAGCAATAATTTTAGGTATGATCTCACCTCCTTTTTCAACGAATACTTCGTCGCCAACACGAACATCGAGTTTCTCTATTTGGTCGGCATTGTGAAGCGATGCGCGTTTTACAATAGTTCCGGCAAGTTGTACAGGTTCAAGGTTGGCAACAGGTGTTATAGCTCCTGTTCTTCCTACCTGATAAGATATTGAGTTAAGGCGTGTGGTAACACGTTCTGCTTTAAATTTATAGGCAATGGCCCAACGTGGTGATTTGGCAGTGTAGCCAAGCTCATCCTGTTGGTGCAGGTCATTTACTTTGATAACTACGCCATCAGTTTCGTACGGGAGGTCATGGCGGTGTGTGTCCCAATGATCAATAAAGGCAAACACGTCGTCCATGCTTTTGGCAAGTTCTGATTGCTTCGGTACTTTAAAACCCCATTGGCGCGCTTTCTCAAGTCCTTCAAATTGTGTTTCAAATGGCAGGTTGTTACCTACCACAAAATATAGTAAACAGTCAAGAGGGCGTTTCGCTACTTCGGCACTGTCCTGAAGTTTTAAGCTGCCCGATGCTGTATTTCTAGGGTTAGAATATGGCGTTTCGCCAATTTCTATCAGCTCCTGGTTCATTTTAGCAAATCCCTCTAATGGAAGGATTATCTCGCCGCGTATTTCAAATTTTTCAGGATAATTGTTGCCTTTCAGTTTTAAAGGAACAGCTTTAATAGTTTTGATGTTGGTCGTAACCTCGTCCCCCTGAAAACCGTCGCCTCGGGTTACGGCTTTAGAAAGCACTCCATTTTCATAAGTAATGCTTATGGAAGCACCATCATATTTTAATTCGCAAACATATTCTACCTTATCAGTACCCAAACCTTTCTGTACACGTTTTTCCCACTCCTGCAATTCTTCTTTAGAATAACCGTTGTCAAGTGAGTACATGCGTCGCTCATGTACAATAGTATTGAAGTTTTTGGTTATGGCTCCGCCAACACGCTGGGTAGGGGAGTTTTCGTCAAAATATTCAGGGTACTTATCTTCAAGGGTCTGTAACTCTTTGAGCTTCATGTCAAACTCAAGGTCACTTATGGTAGGATTGTCTAATACGTAGTAATTATGATTGTGTTGGTTAAGCTCTTCGCGCAGTGCCTGAATGGTTTCAAGGATATCCATGTATCAAATGTTTGTTTGCCCTGCTAATTTAACCAACTTTCCGAAAATCACTAGTATTATAAATGATGAATTTAAATAAAAAATCGCCCTAAGGCGATTTTTAAAACATATCTTCTATCTGTCCGTACAGTACACCATCACTCAGTATGGCGCCCTGTTCTATCAGACTGAATATTTCGGCTTTTCGGTCTTCGCCAAAGGCTTTTTTACCACGTGTAAGATGTACTTCGTCTGAGAAAATATTCTCGTTAAGCCATATCAGTCCGCTTTCGGTCATAAAGTCGGCAGGAGTGTTGTGTGCATGTATAACGATGCTTTCCATTCCTTCCTGATCAAGTTTAAAAAGAAAGATATGGTTTTTGGAATAATGCTCCAGCCATTCTGCTTTTTCCAGAACGCTGTCCCATATCATATCTGAAAAAACATCGATTTCCTGTTCGGCTACTTCGGCCTTTTCTTCTTTCAGTTTGTCCCATTCTGCTTTATCGATCTGCTGCGAGGCCAGAAAACGTACAAATTCAGGGTGAAGTTCTTCCAGTTGTTGTTTGGTAAGTCTTGCGTATTTCATAGTGTAAGTTGCAAATTTTCAAAGCGGCAAAGTTACAAAGTTCATTGTGGCTTTGAAATGTGTGTAAATAAAAAAGCCTCCCAAAAGGAAGGCTTTTCATATAATTCTGAAAATTACTGTTGTGCTTCAGCAACGATTTCGTAAGCAAGCTCAACGATAACATCACGGTGAAGTCTTACGTTAGCAGTATATTTACCTGTACGTTTAACGATTCCGCTAGTGATGTATTTTTTCTCGATTGGCTGACCAGCTTTCTCAAGAGCTTCAGCGATATCAGCATTGGTTACAGAACCAAATAGTTTCTCGCCACCTGCTTTAGCAGTAATTTTTATTTCAAGGGCTTTAAGAGCTTCAGCAGTTTTCTTAGCGTCATCTACTAATTTTTGCTCTTTAAAAGCACGTTGTTTTAAGTTTTCAGCTAGTATTTTTTTAGCTGTTGGAGTTGCCATAGTAGCAAATCCTTGAGGTATTAGGTAGTTACGGCCATATCCGGCTTTAACTGTAACTACATCGTCCTTAAATCCTAGATTTTGAACGTCTTGCTTAAGTATAAGTTCCATTACAATGACTAGTTTTTATTTTAATAAATCAGCCACATATGGCATTAATGCTAAATGACGTGCTCTTTTTACTGCTACAGAAACTTTTCTCTGGTATTTTAGAGAAGTACCTGTTAAACGACGAGGAAGGATTTTACCTTGCTCGTTAACGAATTTCAATAGGAAATCAGGATCTTTGTAATCAACATATTTGATTCCTGATTTTTTGAAACGACAATACTTTTTAGTTTTGTTTGTCTCTATGTTTAGAGGCGTAAGATATCTGATATCTCCGTCTTTTTTGCCTTTAGCTGATTGCTCTATTGTAGACATAATTAGTTTGCTTTAGATTTTAGTTTTTCCCTTCTTCTTTCTGCCCAAGATACAGCGTGTTTGTCAAGAGCAACAGTTAAGAAACGCATAACTCTCTCGTCACGACGGAACTCAGTTTCAAATCCGATTAGGATATCAGCCGGAGCTTCAAATTGGAAAAGCGTGTAGAATCCGCTTTTTTTGTTTTGGATTTCATAAGCCAGTTTTTTAAGGCCCCAATCCTCTTTTGATACCATTTTGGCTCCACGTGAAGTAAGGTAATCTTCAAACTTACTTACTGTTTCCTTTACCTGAGTTTCAGATAAAACGGGATTCAAAATGAAAACAGTTTCATAGTGATTCATAATACAAAGTATTTATTTGTTATAAAATTGGGTGCAAAAATAGTAATTTATATTTAATGCGCAATCATAAAATTTGATTTTCCTTGTGTTAAAAAACGGTTTTTTTATTTATATTTGTATTCTTCCAGCCCAAAAAGAAAAAATTTACTGAATATTCTAATTAATAAAAGCCAATGAAACTAAACTGTGTTGTTGTCGATGATAGTACAATACATAGGATAACCATCGCTAAACTGGTTAATGAACACCCGGACCTTACTCTTGTGGGAGATTTTTCCAATGCGTCGGAAACCAGGAGCTGCATCCTTAATAAGAATGTAGACTTGCTTTTTCTTGATATAGAGATGCCGGTACAGAGTGGATTTGACCTGTTAGATGGCCTTAAGACAAGGCCCCAGATTATCTTTGTGTCTGCGAAATCAGATTATGCTTTAAAGGCTTTTGATTATGCAGCAGTTGATTATTTGCATAAGCCTATTACAAAAGACCGCTTTAATAAAGCTGTTCAAAAGGCTATTGAAGCTGCGCAACGCAAAAAAGAAACGGTTGAAGATGATGGTGATTTTATCTTTATAAAAAGTAATCTTAAAAACTTTAAGATCTTCATATCAAAAATAAAATGGATTGAAGCTTTTGGTGACTATGTAAAGTTAAACACTGAAGACGAAACCCATCTTGTATTGTCTACTATGAAATCTTTTGAAAGCGAATTGCCTTCAGAGAAATTTCTAAGAGTACATAAATCGTTTATTATTAATATAGATAAGGTTGATCGTTTCAATAGTAAATTTGCTGAGATTGGTAATACTAAAATACCGCTTAGCCGAAATAAAAAAGAAGATTTGGCGAAAGCTCTGAATAAATAAAATAAAAACCGAAGCACTTAACTTCGGTTTTTTTTATGTCTTCTAATATGGGTCTACATTTATGGTTACTCTTACAGGTCTGTACTGTGGCACGGCTTCAAAGCTGGAAAGTGTTCTTTCAATATTCTTTTTTGTATTACCCAACGGCATACCTCCGGGAATCTTTATCATTATGGTGCGGATGTATTCATTCCTTATCCTGTTTATGCCGGGTTCTTCGGGGCCCAGTACCGGAACACCAATATTCTGATTAAGCACATTATAGAGCCATAATGCACTGTCTTTTAATTTCTCGTAATCCTTATGACGTAAAGTGATTCTTATAAGTCTGTAAAATGGAGGGTATTTAAAGTTGTGTCTTTCATATACCTGTTCTTTGTACATGGCGGTATAGTCATTGGTGGTAACCTGCTGAATGATATTGTGCAAAGGGTTGTACGTCTGGATGTAAACTTTTCCTCTGACGTCTTTTCGTCCTGCGCGTCCTGCTACCTGTACCATCATCTGATAAGCGCGTTCGAAAGCACGGAAATCCGGTTGATATAACATATTATCGGCATTCATGATACCGACCATGCCTACGTTATCAAAATGCAGTCCTTTGGCAAGCATCTGCGTACCAACCAAAATATCTATCTCACGGTTTTTAAAAGAGTCTATTATTTTTTCATACCCATGCTTGCCACGTGTAGTGTCCTGATCCATTCGCCACGAATTCTTATTCGGGAAAAGTGACTTCAGTTCCATTTCAATTTGTTCTGTTCCGAAGCCTTTGGTGTTAAGGTCGGTGGAATGGCATTTATGGCAATTGGTGGGATTGGCGATATTGTACCCACAGTAATGGCATCGGAGGGCATTCTTGTACTTATAGTAAGTAAGGCTTACATCGCATTGTGGACATTGCGGAACGTGGCCACATGTCATACATTCTACCCAGGGAGAAAAACCCCTGCGGTTTTGGAATAGTATAACCTGCTTTCCATTATATAGGGTTTCGGCAATCGCATCGATCATCTCATCACTGAAATGCCCAGTCATGCGTTTGCGTTTGTATTTGTCTTTAAGATCTATTAATATAATTTCAGGAGGCATTACGTTTCCGAAACGCTCCCTTATTTCAACATAGCTATACTTGCCATGCGAAGCATTGTAATAGGTTTCTATACCCGGAGTTGCCGAGCCAAGCAATACTTTTGCCTGATGGGCGTTGGCTAAAACTACTGCCGCATCGCGGGCATGATATCGTGGAGCAGGGTCAACTTGTTTAAATGTTTGTTCGTGCTCCTCATCAATAATGATAAGTCCTAAATCTGAGAAAGGCAGGAATAAAGCTGATCGCGCTCCGATTACAACCTTTGCCTTTTCCGATCCTGATAATACCTGTTGCCAGGTTTCCACACGTTCGTTGTTGGTGTATTTAGAATGGAAAACGGATACCTCATTGCCAAAATAAGCGGTTAACCTTACGACTAACTGGGTGGTCAGGGCGATCTCGGGTAACAGGTAAAGTACCTGTTTTCCGGTGGCAATGTATTCTTCTATTAGTTTTATATAGATTTCTGTCTTACCGCTAGAGGTAACTCCGTGTAATAGTGTGACATCCTTTTGTATAAAACTCGTTTTTATTTCTTCAAAAGCCTGCTGTTGTTTCGGGCTTAGAGCAAAGCCTGCTTCGTCTGAACCTTCAAATTGAACGCGGTCTTCTTCGAGGTGATATTCTACAAAAATGCCTTTGTCAATCAGGGACTTTATAACTGCTGCAGTTGTACCTGCTTCGGTAAGCATTTTAACTGAGATTGCTTTCTTCTCTGTAGCCTGTAGCTGAAAGAACTGCATAACGGCCTCACGTTGTTTTTGGGCACGTGAGAGTAACTCCATGAGTTCGCTTAGCTGCTCCTGTTGCATGAACTCTTCCTGCAAACGGATGTAGCGAATAGTCTTTGGCTTGTATTTTTCGTTGATCTCTTCCTGAAGCGATACTGCATTTTTTGCAATCATCCTGTTAAGGACCGGTAATACCGTTTTTTTATTGAGTATCGAAACCACCTCCTGCACTTTTAATGCCGATTGCTTTTGCAATGCTTCGTAAATAAGGTATTCGTCATCTGATAGCTCTTCATCCTGAACATTGAAGTCAGGGCGTGAAGAGATGATGGTTTCGCTTTCCAGAAGGAAGCTGCTGGGCATGGCACTTTTGTACACTTCACCAATACTGCACATGTAGTAAGAAGCGATCCATTGCCAGTGGTCAATCTGTTTTTGGGTAACCAAAGGGTAGTCGTCCAGTATTTGATGGATGTCTTTTGCTTCATAAAGTTGTGGAGGAGTCTGGTGTTTGGTAAGTACCAGTGCTGTGTATATTTTGTTTCTTCCGAAAGGAACTGCTACACGCATACCAGTCTGTAAAAAGGCATATTCAGCCTCATTAACGGAGTAGGTAAAAGATTTGGCAAGCGCCAGTGGCAGTACAACTTCTATGAAAAAAGGCATATACAGGATTTGAACTACAAATATAAGATAAAGCCCCCTAACCCCCAAAGGGGGAATTTTTTGAATCTGATCGAAAAAAAACACCTCCGTCAGGAAGTGTTTATATTTTTAAAGTACTAACAGCAACAGTAGAAACTGTCAACTGAATACTGTGACTGCTAACTTTTTATTTAACTCTGTGCCACGTTTGAGAACGACCAAGCAGGGAAATACCCATATAGCCGCGTACGCTAAGTTTATCTTTACCGTCCAGTTTTATGGTACAGCTGTATAGTTTACCTTTGTTAGGGTCAAGGATATCACCATCGGTGTATTCGTCACCATCTTTGGTAAGTCCTTTGATTATTATAAGGTTAAGAATTGGCTTTCCTTTATCGGAGCCTGAACATTTATCGCATTTAGCGTCTTTTTTGGCAGGATTAAGGATCTCAACTACTTTACCGTAGATTTTCCCGTTCTGCTCGTAAATCTCTACAATAGATTTTTCTTTTCCGGTTTCGTCGTCAATGGTCTTCCATCGGCCTGTAACCTGCGCACTAACAGACATAATGCCTGCTACAACAACGAATAAGAATGTAAAAATTGCTCGTTTCATAAAAATGCTTTTTAGTTTTTGTTAAATATATAAATTTTTTCGTTTTAATTTATGAATAAGCGCGTTTAATTCGAAGCCTAACAACAGAATAAAACAGTTTATCCATATGTAAAGCATTAATACAAGGAGCGTGCCAATAGATCCGTAAAGCTGGTTGTATTTGGCAAAACGTAAAACGTAAATTCCAAATCCATAGGAAGTTAAACCGAATAATACCGTACTTAATACCGACCCATAGCTAAAGAAAGCAGCGGTTCGGGTTTCCTTTGCGGCATATTTGAAAAGGAGAGAAGTTATGGTAAGCACCATTAATATAAGTATGGCATAACGGCCAAATTTCAGCAGGTAAACGTCGTCACTTAAAAAGCCCCTGGATATTAAACTATGAATAACAACCTCTATGGTTACAATAGATGCTACAGTAACTATTAGCAGTATAGCAAAGAAAAGGGACAGCCCTATAGCGACAGCATACTGTCGGAAGTAAGTTCGTTTTATGGTAATATGAAGGCTGCTCTGAAAGCCGCTCAATATGGCATTCATACCGTTGCTCATAAGGAGGATGGCAAAAAGGATACCGAAGGATAACAATCCGCTCTGACTGTTACTAAGGATATCTTTAAGGATGCCTTCAATCGCGCCATAGGTATTGGGTGGAACATTGTCGGCTACAAATTCCATGAAATCAGCCTCAAAACCTTCAAGAGGAATGTATGGAATAAGATTCAGCAGGAAAAGCGCAAACGGAAACAGTGACATGAAAAAGCTGAAAGCAATTGCTCCGGCACGATAAGAGATATCTCCCTTTATGATGCCGGTTATGTACAGCTCCAGAAGATGGTAAAGGGTAAGCCCTTCGCCAAACGGTATTTTGATGCTTTTGCCGAAACGTACAATATGCTTAACAACGGGAATCCGCTCGAGTTTATGTTCCAGTTCTATTGACATTAAAATGCTTTTAGGCTAAGGTCCATATTGTAGATAGAATGCGTCAGCGCGCCCGAAGAGATGTAATCAACACCACACTCGGCATAGTGGCGCATTGTCTGCTCGTTAATACCTCCCGATGATTCCGTCTGGCAGTAATCGCCAATCAGGGCAACAGCTTCACGGGTTTGATCGTAATCAAAATTATCAAGCAATATGCGATATACGCCAGGATTCGAAATGATCTCGCGCACTTCCTCCAGGTCGCGTGCCTCAACTATGATCTTCAAATCAAGGTTATTGGCTTTAAGGTATTCCTGTGTTTTTTGGATGGCAGGAGTAATGCCGCCGGCAAAGTCAATGTGGTTGTCTTTAAGCATTACCATGTCGTAAAGCGCAAAACGGTGGTTTTCGCCACCACCTATTTTTACGGCCCATTTCTCGATCGCACGGATGCCCGGAGTAGTCTTACGGGTATCAAGCACTTTAGTGCCTGTGCCTTCCAACAGTTTTACATAGCTGGCAGTTTTGGTAGCAATAGCACTCATACGCTGCATGGCGTTAAGTACCAGCCTTTCGGCTTTAAGTATGCTTTGCGACGACCCCGAAACGTGAAACGCCACGTCGCCGTGGGTTACCGGAGTTCCGTCGTGTATAAAAACTTCTATTTGTAATTGTGGATCTACATAGTTAAAAACCTGTTGGGCAAAAGTTACCCCGGCAAGGATACCGTTATCTTTAACCAGCAGTTTTGCTCTTCCTGTAGCCGAAGCCGGTATACAGGCCAGCGAACTGTAATCACCGGGACCTACGTCTTCACGGATGGCATTGGCGATAATAAGCTGTAATTCGTGCTGAAATTGGGTTTCAGAAATCATTGTAATTATTTAGTAGGGCTAAAATAAGGTTTTTTTTGGAAATGGGGTTTTATTTAACGGTGAGGTTTTAGATTAATAATATACCTATTAATGGGGATGTTTTCGTGTTAAAGTTTTGGTTATGTTCGTTAAATAATATTACTAAATGTTTGCAATATCTCCTACCGATAAAGATTGGTATAATTACTTAAAACAAAATCAATTCAATTCATATATTAACTTTTGGACACCAACTCCTTGGAATATTTCTCGTCTCAAAGAAGGTAATAGGTTGTATTTTATGCTAAAATCACCCATAAGAAAAATTGGTGGTTTTGGTGAATTTGTTGAGTATAAAAATATGACAGCGGAAGCAGCATGGAATGAATTTGGTTATAGAAATGGTAGAGAATCTAAAGCTGATTTTTTAAATGGAATACAAAAGTATATTGATAAGAATAGTGATAAGTATGGTAAAAGATTGCTTAATTCATTTTCATATCAAATTGGCTGTATAGTTTTAAAAAATTGTCAATTTTGGGATGAGGAATATTATAAATTACCAGCTGAATATAACATTGAATTTGCAAATCAAGTTGTAACTATTAAATATTATGAAGAATATGATTCTTTTCTTCAGTCTGATTTTGAGAATGATAGTTTTGATTTAGTGCAAGAGCCACGTGAAAGGAAAAAGCAATTAACTAATATCAGAAATGGGCAAGGGGCTTTTAAAGGGAAAATTTTAAAGGCATATAGAAATGCTTGCTGTGTGACCGGTGAAACCATTCCGGAACTTTTGGAAGCGGCACATATTCAGCAATATAAAAGTAAAACATCTAATCATGTACAGAACGGTTTACTTTTAAGGGTTGATATACACAGGCTTTTTGATAATAATTTGATTTTTATTGATGGTGATTATGTTATTCATGTTAGTGATTTGGTTGGAAATGAATATTATAAAAGGTTTGATGGTAAGAAAATAACTCTCCCAGATATTGAATCAGAATATCCATCTACTGAAGCTTTAGAATTAAAAAGAGAAGAATTTAGAAAAGAATATGGAAATAGTAAGTAAAAAGGAAGTTTTAAAACTAGTTAATGTGATAATCATTGCCACATTAATTGGCATTGCTGTGCCTGTAATACTGTATATAATAAATTTTGGTGATGAAAAAATTTCTAAATCATCAGCTGATTGGGGTACTTTTGGTGACTTTATAGGTGGTGTTATGGGGACTATTTTAAATTTGATAACTGCTTTTTTATCATTGATAAGTGTTTATATAACCTTAAAAATTGCAATTAGGATACATGAAAATGAAATTAAATATAATCAAGATAATATAATTCGTGAACAAGAAAGATTTGAAAAAGAAATAGAATTAACACATGCTCAAAGTAAACCTTATCCTTATATAGATGTAATTACGTTTATATCCAAAACTGAAATATCAATTGCTAATTATGGAACAGGTCCTTTAATAATAAAAGAATTTAAAGTTATTTACAAAAATAATGATGAATTTTTACACTTGTTTGCTTTGTTATTTAACAAAGCGAACGACTGTATTAATAATCTAGAAGTGTTTTATGATGATACTGAGACACATGTAATTTCGCCCGGTAAGTCCAAACAGTTAATATTATTAGAAAGAGGAGACAATGTTGATAATTTAAAAAATGAAGGATATCAAAAAATATGTAAAGAGATTCTAATGGATTCCAAAATATTTATTGTTTATGAAGATATTTTTGGAAATCAAAATTCAGGCTTATTTAATATAGTATAATATTTTTCCCATATCTAAAACAAACGTTAAGTATATGTCGGCTTTTAGATTTTTCGCTTCTCCAAATAACAAAACGACTATATTTACCCCATGCAAGATTTACTCAAAGAAGAAGAATTCCTACAGCCCAAATACAATCCCTGGCGATTGTTTCTTAAGTTTTATGGTATAGCCATTGTGCAGGTGATGTTATTACAGGTGGTAACATCTTTTTGGCTGACTGATCTTAATGGTATAGTTTTGTTTTTGATTTTTCTGTTGCTGCCATTGCTGATGGCGGTAGTTATGTTTACGTCAGATAGCAATAACTTTTTTATTGAGCGGAAAGTAAAGATACTGGCTTTAACAGGGTTTGCTTTAAGCTATGCTATATCTAACCTTGTTATAAACATGTTTAAGATTGTATTTTTACGGCCATCTTTTTCACCTATTGATCTATATGCGCTATTATGGTCGAGTGTTGTGTATTTTGTAATTGAGCTTTTATTTTCCTTTGGAGTTATTTACATGACTTCTGCTTTGGTAAAGCGAAGAAGTAAGGTTATTGTGAAAGAATAATTCGACTTATTAACAATATTAACAGCTTTATTGTTTATAACTGTCATTAAATTGTTAATAACGGTTGTGTGTTAAGATTTTATTAGTATTTTAGAGCACCATTAAAATCATTACACTATGAGGAACTACTACTTTATTGTATTGCAGCTCCCGGAAAGTTGTAAGTCGGGATTTGAAGATGTACTGAAGGAAACTGAAAACTTTTTGGCAAAGGCGGCTCAAAGCGTCGCAGAAAAAGAAGCAAAATTGCTAAGTATGCGCTGCGGCGATACCGGGTCCTGCGAAGACCTTCGCAACCACTTAGAAACCACTACTGATTTTAACACTTATCTGCTGCTCGAGATCCCTCTCGAGGAATATGAAGTACACGAAGCTATTATTTTTCAGAAAGCAGCCGAGCTTCTTTATACCGGCAGCGAAGCTGAACTTATTGATAAAGACGAAAGGTTTGAACTGATTACTGCGGCATAATATTTTCAAATTTACACTATCGAAGCAAAAAAATATATTTGTTTCATGGAAGATCTATTAAAAGAAGAAGAATTTTTAGCTCAAAAAGACAATTATAATCCGTGGAAAGGGTTTCTTCTTTTTTATGAGATTACCGTATTGTATTTTATTGATACGTTGGATAAAGCTAAAGAAGCTTAAACCACAATTGTCTTCCCTTTAGATGATATTTTTCCTTCTTCAAAATAAAAGTCAATTCTGCCAAGGTTAAGTCCGTAGCAGCCTACCTGGTTTACCAATACTTCTTTGCCTTCGGTGTTTTTTTCGATATAAGGTTTGGTAAGGAAAGTGTGGGTATGTCCGCCAATAATAAGGTCGATGTCTTTAGTGTTACGTGCCAGCGTAAGGTCGGATATTTTAGAGGTTTCATCTTTGTACATAAATCCAAGGTGCGACAGGCATATTACCAAATCGCATTTCTCATTGTGGCGCAGTGTGCGCGCCATATCCTGTGCTACACCAAGCGGATCGTTATAAACGGTTTCCTGATAGTTTTTCTTTTCTACAAGTCCGAACAGTTCAATCCCTAACCCGAATACGCCGATTTTAATATCGTCTTTTATAAAGATCTTATAAGGTTTTACCAGTCCGTCGAGAATGGTATTCTTAAAATCATAGTTGGCCGATACGAATTCAAACTTTGCGTGAGGTAATTGTTTTTTAAAACCTTCAAGGGCATTGTCAAAATCATGGTTGCCCATTGTTGCCAGGTCGTACTGCATCATGCTCATGAGTTTGAATTCGAGTTCGCCACCATAAAAATTAAAGTAGGGGGTTCCCTGAAAAATATCTCCGGCATCTAAAAGCAGGGTGTTTGGATTTTCCTGCCTGATTTGCTGTATTACAGCCGATCTTCTTGCTGCGCCGCCCATGTTTGGGTATTTAGGGTCGTCGGCAGGGAACGGGTCAATATGGCTATGCACGTCATTAGTGTGCAGTATGGTTATTTTTTTTATTGTAGGAGAAGTAAAGCTGCTTAGTGATAACCCGCCCATTGCCAATGCTGAAGCAGCAGCTGTTTTTTGTATAAAGTCCCTTCTGTTCATGGCTATTTGGTTATTATATGTTGGGTGGTTATTACCGGCAGGGTATCAGTCTCTTTAAAATAATCTATATAAAGGTCACGCAATTTATAATTAAGGTCGTAGATGCCTTCATTGGTTGCGAAAAACTGCATATTGTCGCCACCACCTATCAGGTAATCTATTGAAGCGATATAGTACGTTTGCTCATTTTCTAAAGGTTTGCCCTGTATAGTTATTGTGGTAACCTGATTCTCTGAATTAAGGGTTAAGGTTATCCCTGCCAGTGGATGTGGCCTGCCTTCACGGGCGATATAGGCAGCCATCTCACGAATTTGCATTCCTTTCAGGGCTACAACTTTCAGGCTGTTTTCGAAAGGCATGATTTCGTAGGCGGTTTGTTGTGTTACGGGGCCTTTTGGTATGATGGAACGGATGCCTCCATGATTGAGTATACAGGCGTCTACGTGTTTTTTCTCCGAATTATAAAACAGTTTGTCGGCTTTTTTAAAAGTAGCTTCGGCTAACATGTTGCCGATTGTGGTATTCCACTTACCTTTGCTTTTGTCAAATGTTTCGGGAGCGTAAGAAATGACTGCGCTTAAAGCCTTTGTAATAGTGTCTCTATAGGGAGAAATGTAATTTTCTATGGTATTATCCTGCGATAATGTTGCATTTATGCTTGTTTTTGATGCTTCTACACGGGTATTATACAGTCCGGCAGTGCTACAGGCTATAAATAGTGGTATTGTTAAAAATAAAACAAACCTCTGAAAGGCTGTGTTATACTTTCTTGCTAATGTCATTGTGATGACCGTTATTTGAATTAATTTTGTAATCGACAAGTAAAAGTACTATGTTTTTAAAGTTTATTAAAGATTTTGCCCTTAAAAAGATAATTAAGAAAAGTTTAAGCGGGTATAAACCCGTTGCAGATTCAGAGATTATTAATTCGGTCGGGATCCTTATAGATGAAAGTTATTTTTCTGATAGAGAAAGTCTTATATCCGATTTGGTTGCCAACGGTATAAATGAAGAAAATATTAAGACGCTTAGTTTTAAAGAGCGTGTAAAAAAGAAAGAAGTAATAGAGTATTGTCATTATACCCGCAGGGATATATCGGCATCCGGTGTGTTTACAAAAGAAGATGTGGCGGAATTTATAAATGAGCCGTTTGATATGCTTATCAGCTACTATGATATTGAAAAAGCACCTTTGCTGCTGGCAACAATAAAATCGAAAGCGAAATTTAAAGTAGGTTTTGCCAGTGTAGACAAACGCCTGAATAACTTTATGATAAGCAGTCAGGTAGAAAAACATGCTGAGTTTATCTCAGAATTAATTAAATATTTAAAAATCCTAAATAAAATTTAACATGCAGTCATTAACAGGAACGGGCGTTGCGCTAATTACTCCGTTTAAAAAAGACTTTTCAGTAGATGTTGAGGCACTGGAAAGAATCGTGAACTATCAGGTAGATGGTGGTATAGACTATCTTGTAGTATTAGGTACTACAGCAGAAGCTGCCACTCTTACCAAAGATGAGAAGGAACTTGTTATAAAGACCGTGTTAAAGGCTAATGCAGGCAGGCTGCCTGTGGTGCTTGGTGTTGGCGGAAACAATACTGCTGAGGTTGTTGAAGAACTTAAAACGCGTGATCTTTCAGCTTTTGCTGCTATACTTTCGGTTTCTCCTTATTATAATAAGCCAACACAGGAAGGTATTTACCAGCATTTTAAAGCAGTTGCCGAAGCATCTCCTATTCCTGTGATCTTATATAATGTTCCGGGACGTACAGCAAGCAATATGCTTCCAGCTACAGTTATCCGTCTTGCAAACGATTTTAAAAATGTTGTAGCAATTAAAGAAGCAGCTGGAGACATTGTTCAGGCCATGAAGCTAATTCAGGGGTGTCCAAAGGACTTTCTTGTAATCTCAGGTGACGACATGGTTACGCTTCCAATGGTTCTTGCCGGTGGAGCAGGGGTAATTTCTGTAATTGCAGAAGGCTTTCCTAAAGATTTCTCTGATATGGTACGTCTTGGCCGTGAAAGAAAAGTTGATGAAGCGTACAAACTACATTATAAACTAGCCGATGCTATCGATATGATTTTTGAGCAGGGTAACCCGGCGGGCATTAAATCGGTATTCAGTCATTTAGGACTTTGTGAGGATGTTGTAAGGCTTCCTCTAGTAACTGTTAACGAAGATTTAGCAGGCAGATTGGGTGATTTTGTTAAAAAAATCAGTTAATTTGTATAGATAATAACACTAAAACAGTTTACTATGCTATCGGATAAAATGCAGGCAGCGCTCAATGAGCAGATCAGGATGGAAGCAGAGTCTTCCCAGATTTATTTAGCTATGGCTTCATGGGCCGAGATTAAAGGTTTTGAAGGTATTGCACTTTTTATGTTCAGACAGTCTGACGAAGAAAGATTGCATATGCTTAAACTTTTGAAATATGTAAACCAACGCGGAGGTGAAGCTGTTATTTCTGCTCTTGAAGAACCAAAACTGGACTATTCTTCAATCAGGGCGCTATTCAGGCAACTTTACGAACATGAAGTAAAAGTTTCGGCAAGTATTAATGAACTTGTTGATATTGCACTCACAAGCAAGGATTATGCTACGCATAATTTCCTTCAATGGTATGTCTCTGAGCAGATTGAAGAAGAAGCGAGTGCTAAGGTAATCCTGGATAAAATTGATCTTATCGGAGATGATAAAGGTGGTCTTTATCTGTTTGATAATGATATGAAAAATTTTACAGCAACATCGCACGATATTGTGCAATAAATAGCATAAAAATAAGTTTTAAGGAAGATGCCTGTTAAAGGCATCTTTTTTTATGGTCATTAGACTGTAAAAAAGATTTTGTATTCAATAATTATTAACTAATTTTGCAGTTGCTTTTAAAACAGCCGCTGCTTTGCAGCATAACTAACTAATATGACAAGATATTTTTATATACTTTTTTTTGCATTAGCACTTACATCGTGTAGTGAGTTTCAGACAGCCCTTAAGAAAGACGATGTTAAGATGAAATATGAAGTAGCTGAAAAGCTGTATGAAAAAGGTAAATATACTAAAGCTATACGCCTTTTTGAACAGATAGCTCCTTCATACAGAGGTAAGCCTCAGGCAGAAAAAATGTTTTATATGTATTCTCAGGCATTGTACAAGACAAAGCAGTATTATACAGCAGGTTATCAGTTTGAAAGTTTTACGGCAGGTTATCCGAGAAGTGAGAAAGTAGAGGAAGCGGCATTTTTAGGAGCTAAAAGTTATTATATGCTTTCACCGGTATATTCTTTGGATCAGGTTGATACTTATAAAGCTTTGGATAAACTTCAGAGTTTTGTAGATAATTATCCTAATTCGCAGTACATGGCAGAAGCTAATGCACTTGTGAAAGAATTGAGAGATAAGCTTGATAAAAAAGCTTTTGAGATTGCAAAACAGTACAATACGATTTCGGATTATAATGGAGATCATAATGCTGCAATCAAAGCGCTGGATAATTTTATTATAGATCATCCGGGAACTATATACAAAGAAGACGCTTTGTTTTACAAATTCGATTCTTCTTACCGTTTGGCAATAAACAGTATATGGACAAAAATGGCTGAACGTCTGGAAGCAGCGAAAGTTAATTACAATGCGTTGGTTAAATTTAACCCGCAAACAAAATACAAAGATCAGGCAGATAAGATGCTTGCCAGAATAGATACTGAATTACAAAAATTTTCTAAATAAACGAGTCATGGATTTAAAGAAAACAACTGCTCCGGTTAACACAATTACCTATAACAAGAATGTAATTGAAGAGCCTACAGGTAACGTGTACGAAGCAATTACCATTATCGCGAGAAGAGCTAACCAGATCAATACTGAAATCAAAAAAGAATTGATAGAGAAGCTTGAGGAATTTGCGACTTACAATGATAGCCTTGAGGAAATTTTTGAAAACAAAGAACAGATAGAGGTTTCTAAGTTTTACGAAAAACTTCCAAAGCCTCACGCTTTGGCTGTTCAGGAATGGTTAGAGGATAAAATATCTTACAGAAGAGAAAATAAATAATTACAGTATGTCTGTTTTAAGCGGTAAAAAAATTTTACTCGGCATTTCCGGGGGTATTGCCGCATACAAAACAGCCTCGCTGGTAAGGCTTTTTATAAAAGCAGGCGCTCAGGTGCAAGTCATTATGACGCCTGCTTCTAAAGACTTTGTTACACCCCTTACATTGTCTACCCTTTCCAAAAATCCGGTTCATTCTTCTTTCTTTAATGAAGAAGATGAAAATGCGGTATGGAATAACCACGTAGATCTTGCACTTTGGGCCGATCTTTTTCTAATTGCTCCGGCTACAGCCAACACACTTTCTAAAATGGTTTCGGGCAATTCGGACAATCTTTTACTTGCAACTTATCTTTCGGCTAAATGTCAGGTTTATTTTGCCCCGGCAATGGATCTTGATATGTACAAACATCCGTCTACTTTATCTAGTTTCAATGCTTTACAGTCATTTGGGAATATAATGATTCCGGCCGAAAGCGGAGAACTTGCCAGTGGTCTTTCAGGCGAGGGCAGGATGGCTGAACCTGAAAATATTGTTGCCTTTTTAGAAGCTGATCTTGAAAGCAAATTACCTTTACGAGGAAAAAAAATACTTATAACTGCAGGTCCTACATACGAACCTATAGATCCCGTGCGTTTTATAGGTAATCATTCTACCGGAAAAATGGGGTTTGATATTGCAAAAGTGGCCGCTGATGAAGGTGCAGAGGTTGTTTTGGTTACGGGGCCTACTCATTCAAAGATGACACATTCATCTGTAAAAGTAGTTAATGTAACATCTTCGGAAGAGATGTATCATGCCTGCCATGAATATTTTGACGATGTGGATGCTGCCGTTGCAGCTGCTGCCGTTGCTGATTACAGGCCTAAATATGTGGCTCCGCAAAAAATTAAAAAGAGTGACAGCAACCTTACTTTGGAGTTAGAAAAAACAAAGGATATACTTTCTTCGCTTGGTGAAAAGAAAAAAAATCAGTTTTTAATTGGTTTTGCTCTTGAAACTGAAAATGAAATTGAGAATGCAAAACTGAAGATTAAGAAAAAAAACTTAGATTTGATTGTTTTAAATTCTCTTAATGATGAAGGGGCAGGTTTTGGTAAACCTACTAATAAAGTAACCTTCATAGATAAGGATTTTAACGAAGTGCCTTTGGAACTTAAAACGAAAGAAGAAGTTGCGCAGGATATTATAAATAAGATTAAAACGCATTATAATGTATAAATGGCTAGTGGCGGTATTATTTATGTTTGGCTCAGTGGTAAATGCCCAGGAACTGAACTGTACTGTTAAGATTAATTATGATCGTGTTACTGATGCTAATACGCAGATTTTTAAAACGCTTGAACGTGCACTGAATGATTTTGTAAACAATACACGTTGGACCTCAAGGAATTTTGAAACAAATGAGCGTATTGAATGCTCAATGATTATCAATGTTTCGGGTTATGATGCGCCTGGTTTTACAGCTACATTACAGGTTCAGTCTTCAAGACCGGTTTATAATTCTACTTATTCTTCTCCTATCTTTAACTTTAACGACAAGGATTTTAATTTTAGGTATAACGAAGGAGATAATCTTATTTATAATCCAAACAGCGTTGATAGCAATAACCTTGTTGGTGTAATTGGTTTCTATGCAAATATTATTATTGGTTTAGATGCAGATTCTTTCCAAAAAGGAGGCGGCACTGAATACTATAAGGCAGCCCAAAATCTTGCTAGTCTTGGCGCCGGTAGCGGCTATAAAGGATGGGGGCAACAAGAAGGAACTAACCAAAACAGGTATTTCCTTGTAAATGATCTTTTATCAAATACATTTACACCTTTCAGGGATACTTTGTATGAGTATCATTTTTTAGCTCTTGATAAAATGGCAGACGACCATAAAAAAGCAAAGGAAGAAGTGATAGCCTCTTTAAAAACTTTGGCCAAAGTACAAAGTGTTCGTCCAAATGCTTTTTTGACCAGGGTATTTTTTGATGCAAAGTCAGACGAAATTGTTTCTATGTTTTCAGGAGGACCTACAGTAACTTTAACTGAACTTTTAGAGAACTTAAATAAACTCTCGCCTACCAATGGTTCTAAATGGAGCCAAATACGATAGATTATATGTGAGAGTCGTCCTAAATATATAGCCTGCACTTATTGCAGGCTTTTTTATTTGCATGGCTTTTATTCTTATTTATTGCTAAATGTTATATTTGTATAGTATTATGTAAACAACATGTTGCAAACACTCCATATTAAAAACTTTGCTCTTATAGAGCATCTTCATATCGATTTTCCGGATAAGCTGTCTACAATCACTGGTGAGACCGGTGCGGGTAAATCTATTTTATTGGGCGCATTAGGTCTCGTATTGGGTAATAGGGCAGATCTTTCATCGCTAAAAGATAAAGAGCAAAAATGTGTGATAGAAGCACATTTTGGTATTGCCGACTATAATTTACGAGAATTCTTCGAGGAGAATGATATGGATTATGAAGAGGTAACTATAATCCGAAGAGAAATTTTACCATCAGGTAAATCACGTGCCTTTGTAAATGATAGCCCTGTTAATCTTCAGGAACTTCAGGAACTTGGAAGTTATCTTATAGATATTCATTCGCAACAGCAAACACGTGAACTTTCTGACGAGCAATACCAGATACAAATAATAGATGCGATAGCGGGTAATGCCTCACTTCTTGAAGTTTATAAAAAACAGTTGACAGGTTACAAATCAATTCAGTCACAATTAAAAAAACTTCAAGAGCAAAAAGAGGCTTTGTCTAAGGAACAGGACTATAATTCATTTCTCTTGCAAGAGCTACTTTCTGGAAATCTTAAAGACGGAGAGCAAACAGAACTGGAAGCCGAGCTTGAGAAACTAAACAATGTTGAATTTATTAAAGAATCGGTAGGGAAAGCATTAGCTATCGCTAACGAAGAACAGATAGGTGTAATTCAAAACCTTAAGGAGATAAAAGCTACTTTGCAAAAGATAAGCGGTCTTTCACCAGAATATTCAGGGTTCTTCGAAAGAACTAATAGTCTGCTTATCGAGTTTGATGATATCGCAGACGGACTTTCGGAAACTTTTGATAAACTGACAGATGATCCTGAAAGACTTGAGTTGGTTAATCAAAAACTCCAACTGATATATACTTTAGAGAAAAAGCATCAGGTGTCAACTGTTGAAGAGCTACTTGCTATACAGGAATCTCTGGATGGTAAGGTTGTTCTTGCTGATGAACTGGATGGATCTATTAATAGACTCAATAGTGAAGCCGAAGTGATAAAGGACCAGATTGATGAGACGGCTAAAAATATACATGAAAAACGTAAGTCGGCCATTCCGGTACTCACAGAGAGTATAACAGCTATATTAGCTCAGTTAGGTATGCCAAATGCACGTTTTAATTTTGAAGTGAGCCTGTTGGAAACTTACCATAACAATGGCAAGGATGCTGTTAGCCTCCTGTTTTCGGCTAATAAAGGAACTGATTTTGGATTGCTTAAAAAAGTAGCTTCAGGTGGTGAGATGTCTAGAATCATGCTAGCAGTAAAAGCGGTTTTAGCTTCTTATTCTAAATTGCCTACTATCATTTTTGATGAGATTGATACAGGTGTTTCCGGAGAGATAGCGCATAAAATGGGTGATATCATGAAAGCTATGAGTAATGGAATGCAGGTAATGGCCATTACCCACTTGCCTCAGATTGCGGCAAAGGGTAATCAGCATTATAAAGTATTTAAGTCAACTCAGGGTGAAACTACGGTATCAGAACTTAAAAAACTAAGCCATGAAGAGAGGGTAAGAGAGATAGCAGAAATGCTTTCAGGAAAGGATATATCAGAATCAGCCTTAAAGCATGCAGAAGCGTTGCTCAACTAAAAAAACGCTTTATCTTTGCGTTCCACAATAAAACAAACTAATAGATAATAATACCATTACAGATATGATTATTGAACCAAGAATGAGAGGATTCATTTGCCTTACTGCCCATCCTGAGGGAGCTGCGCAAAATGTAAAACAACAAATAGCATATGTAAAGTCTAAAGGAGAAATAAACGGGGCTAAAAAGGTACTTGTTATAGGTGCTTCTACCGGTTTTGGACTTTCGTCAAGAATTACCAGTGCTTTTGGTAGCAACGCAGCTACTATAGGTGTATTTTTTGAGAAGCCTGCTTCTGAAGGAAAAACAGCTTCACCGGGTTGGTATAACTCTGCTGCTTTTGAAAAAGAAGCACATGCTGCCGGCCTTTATGCTAAAAGTATTAATGGTGATGCCTTCTCTAAAGAAGTAAAACAAGAAGTAATTGATCTTATCAAGGCTGATCTTGGCCAGGTTGATCTTGTTGTTTATAGTCTTGCTTCACCTGTTCGTATGCATCCTGAAACAGGTGTTTTACACCGTTCTGCATTGAAACCTATCGGACAAACGTTCTCTAATAAAACAGTAGATTTCCATACTGGTAAAGTTTCTGAAGTTTCTATTGCTCCGGCAGTTGAAGAGGATATCGAGAATACTGTGACGGTAATGGGAGGTGAAGACTGGGCAATGTGGATTGATGCTCTTAAAGGAGCAGGTGTACTTGCTGATGGAGCACTTACAGTTGCTTATTCTTACATCGGGCCTTCATTAACAGAGGCTGTTTATAGAAAAGGGACTATTGGAAGAGCTAAAGACCACCTTGAGGCAACTGCTTTTGAAATTACTGATAAATTAAAAGATATTCATGGTAAAGCCTATGTTTCTGTAAACAAAGCTTTAGTAACTCAGGCTAGCTCTGCTATACCGGTTATTCCTTTATACATTTCATTATTGTATAAAACAATGAAAGAAATGGGACTTCATGAAGGTACTATTGAGCAAATTCAGCGACTGTATGCTGAAAGGCTTTATACGGGAGGTGATGTGCCATTAGATGATAAAGGAAGAATAAGAATTGATGATTGGGAAATGCGTGATGACGTTCAGGCTAAAGTAGCTGAACTTTGGAAAGAGGCTGATACCGATAATCTTGCTCAGATAGGTGATCTTGAGGGGTATAGAAAAGATTTTTATAACCTTTTTGGTTTTGATTATTCAAATGTTGATTACAAGGCTGATACTAATGAAATGGTAAATGTTGAGAGTATTAAATAATGCTTGTTAAAAAAAATAAAAAATATTGATATTCTGACAAAAAAAAGCCCTATTTAAGGGCTTTTTTTATTTATCTATATAATTGTCTAGTGGTCAGATAGACTTTTGTTATAAATTTAACTTTAAAACCTTAATTAATTGTCAATTAATTAATGCTAACCTGAAATTATCTTGAATAAAATGTAATAATTTATTGATATTGTATATTTTTTTTTAAAAATATCACTAGTACTTCGGTTTCTGTTATATGTGTAACTAATTTGGCTATTTTTATTGACTTTTAATTAATTAATCATTTTTTATGAAAAAAATTACTTTACTAATCGCTTTTATGCTGTCGTTAGTCACGATGGGATATGGGCAGACAGTACTGATTAACCCTGCGGGCGATGGTGGTTTTGCCAATGGTGCCACATTTGCAGCAAACGGTTGGACAGCAGTAAACTCTGCCAATAATCCATGGGTAATTGGCACAGCAGCTGCTACTGGTTCCATAACCGGAAATGCAGCTTATGTTTCAAATTCAGCAGGTGCAACGGTTAACTACACTACTTCTACGCCGGCACTTAACTATTTTTACAGGGATATAACTATTCCTGCTGGAGAAACTAAAATTATATTAACTTTTAATTGGACAGCTACAGGTGAATCCGACTGGGACAATTGGCAGGTTTTAACAGCTCCAACTTCAGTAACTCCTGTGAGTTCAACTGCCATTACTGGCAGTTTTAGTAGCACTCCTATACCAAGTGGTATTACCGGGGCTGCTTCTGTTGGTTTTGGTTCTCCTCAAACAGGGGTTCAAACAGCAACACTTATATTGCCAACTTCATTGGCAGGAACAACTTTCAGATTAATATTCTCTTGGAGGAACGATGATTCTTTTGGTTCTTCGCCAGCAGCAGCTATTGATAATATATCATTGACTTCAGCTGTGCCGGGCAACTTTATTTCAATTGCTTCAGGTAACTGGTCTTCTCCATCTACCTGGAATCTTAATTCAGTTCCTACATTTCAGGATATAAGTGTAACTATTGCAGCGGGACATACTGTTACTGTTGATAATACAGGACAGACATCACCAAATACGACGGTTAATGGTACGCTTGCTTATGGAACGACTCCATCGTCTTTTAGTGTAAATGGTAACCTTACTGTAAATTCTGGAGGAGCTGTAAATGTTTATAACGCAACAACAGGAAAAACATTAACTGTTTCCGGAAACCTTGTTAATAACGGATCAATGGATTTTTCTATTGGTGCAACATCAGCGGGTAACCTTACGCTTAATGGATCTGCGGTGCAGACAGTTTCGGGAACAGGTTCATTCGTAAATAACATGATAAGGAATCTTGTGTTTAGTAATACAAACACAACTATTCCGAATATTAACTGGCAGTTTAACAATATTAGCGTTGACTACAACCTTAATATTACTAACGCAAAGATTAACCTAGGTACTAATAAGCTTACTTTCGGTACAAGCGCTACATCTGCCGGTAATACCTTTACTGTAACAAATGGTGGTTTTATGCCAGGAGGTAAATTTGCAAGATGGTGGAGTTCTTCAGCAACGGGTTATACTACTTCAGGGCCTTCTTCTATAGCGACAGGTTCAGGAGGAAGATATCCATTTTATACGCCGGAAGGATTACAAAGAATTTTCTATATAGGAAGAACTACTCCAACTGCTGGAGGTGTATATGCCGTTACATTTAACAATGTAGCTGGATTAACTACTGGTTTATCTATAGTAGATGGAACTTATACGGTTACTGACAGAACAAACAGTAATTTTGTTGTAACAACTGAAGGAAATGCTCCTGCTGAGGCTTCTGCATGGGTAACAATTTTTGCTCCGGATGCTTATTATCCTATTAATGGTAATAGCCGTTTAGTAGGGCAATCTGCTGCATTAAGCGGAACAAATGTTGCAACAACTGTACTTCCTGCTGTACAGCGCAGCGGTGTTAGTAGTGCTGATTTGACTGCTGCAACAGGATTATACATGGGAGTTAATACTGCTGATATTGCTGTTACAGCTATAGCAAGTGGTAACTGGGATTCACCTTCTACCTGGAATAAAGGGGCAGTGCCTGTATGTACAGATTTGGTAAGTATTGCCCCAGGGGTAAATGTTACAGTAAACTCAACGGGTAACGTTGCTAAAAACGTTACTATAGGTTCTATGGGAACATTGACTATTGCTTCCGGTGATCTTACAGTAGGTTGTACACTTAAAAATAACAACTTTACAAATAGAGGTACTTTAACAGTATCAGGTGGAACTTTAAACATTAACGGTAATATGACTCACACCGCGGGTTCTACTTTTAACCAAAGCGGCGGTGATATTAATGTAGATGGTAATGATGGCGGTGCTACTGCAACATCTGTTGCATCAGGAACAGCAATTGTACAAGTTAGTACAAACCTTGTTAACTGGACTGGAGGTAACTTAACAATAGTTGACCCTCACGCAAATTCAACAAGCACTTATTCTTTCCAATATAGTGGTGCTAATGTTGATGTTACTTCAGGTACACATACACTTAGATTTGGTAATGGTACTTCAACCGATGCAGGGGGAAGCGCAACATATGGTTTCCGTTACTATGTTTTCCAGGGTTCTGGAAGATTAACATTTAACAATATTGTAGTTAATGGTGGTGCCGGAACAAATCGTTTTGTTTCTAACGATGGCTCACATGGTATAAATGGAGATTTAACCATAAATGCAGGTTCTGAATTCAGAGATACAGGAAATACTATATATTTGTCTAAAAACCTTGTTAATAATGGAACTTATATAAGTACAGGAACTTTATATGCAGGTTCATTGCTTAATGGTACTGCCGGAGTAAGTTCAAATGCACAAACGATCTCAGGGACAGGTACTTTTGCAAATAATGCTACTCCAGCATCTGTTACAGCTAACCTAAGCTCAATGAATGTTAACAACACAAATGCTACAGGTGTAACACTAAGTTTGCCATTGTCATTAAGTGGAACTCTAACTTTAACAGCAGGTAAAGTAAATACAACTACAGCAAATTTACTTACTGTGGGTACTGCTACTGCAGCGGGAACAGTTACAGGAGGTAGTGCGACTGCTTATGTTAGCGGTCCATTAGCAAGAACAATTGCTTCAGGAAATGCTAATACTAACTACATTACATTCCCGGTAGGAAAAGCAGCTTATGCACCTATTTCACTTGCGCCGGCTACAACTGCGGTAACTGTTATGAAAGCTGAAGCTTTTGATACTAATGCAGGTACTATGGATCCTTCAATTATCAATCTTGCTGCTAACAGAAGATGGGAAGCTCCGGTTGTGTCAGGAACAGTTACTAACCTTAATGTTAGACTAGGTGATGCTAATATTACTGCAACTAAAATACCGGTGCAGGCACCAACTGCTGCCGGTGCTTATGCAGCTGCTTTTGGAAGTGTAGCAACTTATGCTGCTGGCACTCCTAATACCACAACTTCTAATACAGTTATTACTACTGCTAATTATACAGGATTCCTTTCTTTTGCAGATTCTAATTCATGTTCAGGGACACCTACTCCGGGTAATACTATTGCTTCTGCAACGAATATCTGTCAGGGAACTACCGTTAATTTTTCGGTTCAGAATGGTACTACAGGTTCTGGCGTAACATACCAGTGGCAATCTTCTCCTGATAATGGAGTTTATACTGATATAGCAGATGCAACTTCAAGTACATATTCTACTGTACCTAATGCATCTTTATATTATAGGCTAAAAGTTACTTGTGCTTCAGGACCTTCTATAGGTTATTCAACTCCGGTGCAAATTACTTTTCCTAATAGTGTAACAGCTTCTACAGGAGCTACAAGATGCGGTATTGGATCTGCTGCAATATCTGCTACTCCTAGTGCAGGTGCGTCAATCTTATGGTTTGATAGTGCTACAGGTTCTAATATTATTGGTTCAGGAAACAATCTTACTACTCCTGTAGTAACGGCTACTACATCTTTTTATGCGGCTGCTGAAACTACGTCTGCAGGAAATGTTACAATTGGTAATGCAACTACTCTTACAACTGATACACAACAACCAACAGCGTTCTGTAACCGTTGGGGTGGATATAGAATGCAGATTTTATATTCAGCCGCTGAGCTTTATGCTATGGGCTTAAGAGCTGGTAACATTACTTCAATTACATTTAACACCACTACTGCTGGTGATGCTTTAACAAATGATAACTTTACAGTTAGTATGGGAGCTGCTGCAGGTTCTACTATTGGAAGCAGTACATTTGTCACTAGCGGACTTAATGTAGTATACGGTCCTGTAACACATACTCATACAGCTTCTGGATTACAGACTATTACTTTTAGTACTCCATATTCATGGAACGGAACTTCTGGAATATTATTAGAAGTAAGCCATAATGGAGCTAACTTAACTAATAATGCACGTACATATTATACAGCTACAACTGGTAATACAATTCTTTATGCAACTTCAACAACAGCTACTACTGGTACACTGAGTACAAGCAGACTGAATGTGATATTTGCCGGCCAGGTAGGATGTTCTTCAGCTAGAGTTCCGGTTACAGTTACTGTAAACCCAGCTCCGGCATTAACATTAAGCGGTAATCCGGCTGTGATTTGTGCAGGTAATACAACTGCACCGGTTACAATAACAGCGGGTGCAGCTAGTTATGATACATATATATGGTCTCCTTCTACAGGAGTTACAGGTTCTGCTGCAACAGGCTGGACATTTAACCCAACTGCTACCACTACTTATGTTTTAACTGCTACACAGTCTGGAGGAACTATGTGTGCGGCTGATCCTATATCAGTTCTTGTATCTGTTAATTTACAGCCTTCAGCTGCAATTTCTCTTCCTTCTGCACTTACTGCTTGTCAGCAATCGCCACAGGCAATTGTGCTTACAAATGCAGTAGGTTCTCTAAATGCTGCTTTGGGTAATGGAACAACAGCACCCGATACGACATCATATCCTAATCCATTCAGTGCTTTCTATGGAGGTACTAAAACTCAAATTTTATTTACAGCCGATGAATTAAGTGCACAGGGATTAATGCCTGGATCAACTATTAATACATTATCATTTGACTTCAATGCTTCAGTAGCATCAGCCCTTAATGATTTCAGGATTAAAATAGGTACAACTACTAACACTACTACTACTGCTGGTTTTGTAGCTTCAAGTTCTCTAACTACGGTTTATAATGCGTCTTATACTCCTACAGCGGGTACAACTGGTTTAGTACCATTTGCATTAACTACACCTTATATCTGGAATGGAGGTAATCTTATTGTAGAAGTAGCTCATAATCAGGGTAACTTTGGTAATGGGTCAGGAACTACTACCAATACTACAACAACTTCTTTTAACAGTGTTTACACAGGAGCGAGTGACAGTGTAACCCCAGCAGGTATGACAAGCTATGATGCTCTTACAAGCTGGAGTATTAGTTCTGCTTCTACTTCAAGGCCAAATGTGGTGTTTGGATATAATCCTAATAACACAGTTGTATGGTCTCCGGTAACTAATCTTTATACAGATGCTGCAGCAACAATTGCTTATTCTGGACAAAGTGTAGGTACAGTATATACTAAACTTAATAGTAATGCTACATATACAGCAACGGTTACTAACTCTTTAGGTTGTTCAAGAGTTAAAACAGTTGATGTAACGGTAAGTATCGTTGCTGCTCCGACAGTTCCTGCTGCTACTCAGGATTTCTGTAACGCAGGTACAGTTGCTGATCTTGTTGCAACCGGAACAGGAATTAAATGGTATGCTGCTGCAACAGGAGGTACGGCTTTAGCTTCAACAACCGCTCT
>NZ_QQAR01000018.1 GCF_003350375.1 Flavobacterium sp. AG291
AAATATGGGCATAAAAACCCAGACCGCAGCATAGTTTACTTTTGCTTCCTTCTCATTCATAAATTTAAGATTTATCTAAAAACAAATCTAAAGGAACCGAAGCGTACCGCAGTGGAGAAATCTCTTTCTTAAATTGTCCTTTTGTCTTGCCTCAAAAGAACGAAAAAGGCACGGCTGAACTCCTTAGGCTAAAAATTATTACATTCGGCTAAACCATCCGAACTCGCTACGCTCAGACAGCGGATGCTTCTTAACACCTCACTTATAATTTTCTTAACGCCACAGAGTTTAATGCCGAAACTTCACTCATACCTGCTTACAGTGCTGTTGTTGCGAAGAGGAACGACGTGGCACCCGAGGCTAAAACCCAATGAACTAATCTCTTAAGATATGTAATCCTTTAAATTAAAGGGTTCAAAATTTTCCGGGACAATATTACTCGATACTATTAGTGAATTATCAATTTTATATTTTTTCAAAAGCTGGTCAGGAAGAATACAATTTTTTGGTCTGGCAACTAAATGAAACGTCGTGTCCTGAAAGTTTCCCAAATGGTATTTATCGTATGAGTAAAACCCTTTTTTTGCTAAGGAAATAAAACTGCTTATGTCGCTATTTTTCAGATTGGGATTTATTTCGATTTCAAATTCATTTGGTTGGATTGACGTTTTTTCAATGATAGATTGATTGTATGTGTCTGTATCTGTTAGGCTTTTGGGCAAATTTCCACCAGCCGATGTTATGTGAATCAGCTTTTTGTTGTCTGTGAAAAAGATGTCTAAATCTAGTGTTTGGAGATTAATATCTGTATAGGCCATAATCTTTATATTGTATTATAAGTGTTCTTACATCGGTCCCTGCATCATCCAATAAAACAATAGATAAAATAGGGACAAGCATATAAGTACAGAAATTACTCCTGTGCCTATGTTTTTATAGCCTCTCCTGATCAGAATTATTCCTGCAGCTAAACACATACTTACTGATGTAAAAACAAAGAAGAGAGTTCGATATTCGGTGTCAATTAATACAGTTATCTCTAACAATATATAAAGTGCTATCATCGTTGGGATAAATCCTATCGCTATATACATTCCCTTTACCATAATGCAATATAACAAAAAACCTCCGTAAAAGGAGGTTTAGTTGTTATGCCTGGTCTTTATCAGGAACTTTTGCGGCTTTCCAGTATTCAATAATTTTCTTAATGACATCTTTATAGTCGTCGTAATTACTGAGTTTTGTAAAGAATCCCTGTGCAGCTTTCTTATATGCTGTTTTTATAGTGTCCGGGTCGCTTGCAGTACTAAAAAAAATATAAGGTACTGTTTTGTCGCTTAGGTTTGGGTCGGCCAATACCTCGTCCCTAAGTTCGTAACCGCTCATTTTAGGCATATTGATGTCCGAGAAAATAAGGAATGGGGCAATCTCAGGCCTTTGTAAAAATTCCATTACCAATGTACTGTCAGGAAGTATTATTACCTCATTTTCATATCCCAGATCCTCAATTACTTCTTTCAGGATATCGCCATCATCTCTGTCATCTTCAATAATAATAATCTGTCCGTCTTTCTTCATTCTAAAATATTTTTTATCGGGCTAAGATATATATTTAAACCTTAAAATTTTGTTAGAATAATTCTATAAAACGATTCTGCTAGTTCTTAAAGACTAATTGGGAGGTTAATATAATAAACAAAAAACCCGGCACAAAGGCGCCGGGTTTCTAATATCTAAATTTTCAATACTGAGGTCTAATCATTAAGTTTCAATACCGCCATGAAAGCTTCCTGCGGGATCTCTACGTTACCTACCTGACGCATACGTTTTTTACCTTTCTTCTGTTTTTCAAGAAGTTTACGTTTACGGGAGATATCACCACCATAACATTTTGCGGTAACGTCTTTACGTAGTGCCTTCACGGTTTCACGCGAAATTACTTTTACCCCGATTGCAGCCTGGATAGGGATGTCAAACTGCTGGCGCGGTATAAGTTCTTTCAGTTTCTCACACATCTTTTTACCGATGTTGTAAGCATTATCCTCGTGGATAAGTGCCGAAAGTGCATCTACCGGCTGACCATTCAGCAGCACGTCAAGGCGTACAAGTTTTGATGTACGCATCCCGATAGGAGAGTAGTCAAACGATGCATAACCTTTAGATACTGTTTTTAGCCTGTCGTAGAAGTCGAATACGATCTCGGCAAGCGGCATGTCAAAGTTAAGCTCAACACGCTCCGTAGTAAGGTAGGTCTGATTCGTGATCAGTCCGCGTTTCTCAATACAAAGGCTCATTACGTTACCTACGAAGTCGGCTTTGGTAATGATGGTTGCTTTAATATAGGGCTCTTCTACGTGGCTTAGTTTAGATGGCTCCGGAAGGTCGCTTGGGTTATTAACTATAATCGGTCTTTCAGGATCTTTTTTGGTATACGCAAGGTACGATACGTTGGGAACCGTAGTAATTACCGTCATATCAAATTCACGCTCTAAACGCTCCTGAATGATCTCCATGTGCAGCATTCCCAGGAATCCGCATCGGAAGCCAAAACCAAGTGCAGCAGAACTTTCAGCTGCAAATACTAATGAAGCATCATTCAGCTGAAGTTTCTCCATGGAGTTACGAAGCTCTTCGTAATCTTCAGTATCTACCGGATAGATACCGGCAAATACCATTGGTTTTACATCTTCAAAACCACTTACCATGTTTGAGGTAGGGTTTTTGGCATCGGTAAGCGTGTCACCTACTTTTACCTCTTTTGCTTCTTTGATTCCCGAGATAAGGTAACCTACGTCACCTGCACTTACAACCTGTTTCGGAACCTGGTTCAGTTTTAGCGTACCAATCTCATCGGCAAAATATTCGTTGCCGGTAGCCATAAATTTAATTTTCTGGCCTTTGTTGATGGTTCCGTTAATAACTCTGAATATAACCTCAATTCCACGGAATGGGTTGTATACTGAGTCAAATATCAATGCCTGAAGCGGTTCGTTCGGATCACCTTTTGGTGGTGGAATACGCTCAATGATAGCAGCAAGTATTTCTTCTACCCCAAGTCCGGTCTTACCCGAAGCAGGGATGATGTCTTCCAGTTTACATCCTAAAAGGTCTACGATATCATCGCTTACCTCTTCAGGGTTGGCACTCGGAAGGTCAATTTTATTTAGTACCGGAATAATTTCCAGGTCGTTTTCTAAAGCAAGGTAAAGGTTAGAGATGGTCTGCGCCTGGATACTTTGTGCAGCATCAACAATTAGAAGGGCACCTTCACAGGCAGCAATAGAACGCGATACCTCATACGAGAAATCCACGTGGCCAGGAGTATCAATAAGGTTCAGGATATATTCCTCTCCCTTATAGGTATATTCCATCTGTATGGCGTGGCTCTTGATCGTGATACCTCTTTCTCTTTCAAGGTCCATGTTGTCAAGCAGCTGTGCCTGCTGTTCACGTTTGGTTACTGTTTGCGTAGCATCAAGAAGCCTGTCTGCCAGGGTACTCTTACCGTGGTCGATATGGGCAATAATGCAAAAATTCCTAATATGCTTCATCTTCGTCTGTTATCAGTTTTTGTTAGGGCGTGTCCCTTCGGGCTGCTATAGTTTAGCCTGCTCCTATCCCTCACGCATATTACCTGTAAAGGTAGCAAATTTAATCGGCAAATATAGTTTAAACTTAGCGAGTTGCAAACGGATAGGGGTAAATAAAAAAACAGCATTCGGTTGGGGGCTTCCGTATGCTGTTTTATACTTTTAAGTAATTGTAATTTACCCGAAAAAGTTATTTCGAAATTCAGGTTTCTGATTGGGGGGATTCAGAATCTGATCGTTTAGATAATTCCTTAAAACTACGGTGCAAATCAACAACAAAAAATAATACAAAAATACGCTTAGGTGTTATTTTTTTTTAAATCATAAAAATCCTTAACTACAACGTTGTAGTTGCGTGTTTATGTGTAGTAATTTACTGAAAATGCGCAGTTTGTTGATTATTTATGAATCGGAAAAGGATTACATTTAATCCGATAAAATGCGTATTTCTCCGTTGAACGGTAAATTTTATGAAAATTTTGAGATCTCAAATTTTTAATTGTAAAGTGTATATAAATGAAAAGTGCATGAAGAAAACTCCATGCACTAATCATAACCAATCAACCAATCTAAAAATTATTATTACCATTTGCTTCCCACCCTGTTCATTGGTGGTGAAATGATATAACCAATCTTAACACTACAAAGGTACAATGGTTAATGTGTTGATAATGAGTTTTATTATATTTTTATTCTATGCGTGCATATAAAAATCTTATAGCCGTTTATTTCTTACAAAAAGGCACATGACCAACGGAACATGTGCCAAAATAAGCAGTAAGTAGTGGTCTAATATCGTTGTTGTATGCCAACCGGGGGACTTTGGCTTTAGTTGTAGGCTTTTATAAATACTGCTCTTTTAAATCGGAATGAGCAAGTGACTAATGCTTATGTTCTTATATACGTATGCACGAATATATTGGTTTTGAAAGAAGTCATATAAATATTGTAATTTTGCACAAAATGAAGACGATGGTAAAGATTGGCAATATAGAACTGCCCGAATTTCCGCTATTGCTGGCTCCTATGGAAGACGTGAGTGATCCGCCTTTCCGCAGGTTGTGTAAAACGCATGGTGCTGACCTTATGTACAGTGAGTTCATTTCCTCTGAGGGATTGATCCGTGATGCTATGAAGAGCCGCCAGAAGCTGGATATTTTTGATTACGAACGCCCTGTGGGGATACAGATATTTGGTGGAGATGAGGAGGCGATGGCGCTTTCAGCAAAAATTGTCGAGACCGTAAACCCTGATATTGTTGATATAAACTTTGGCTGCCCTGTAAAAAAGGTGGTGTGCAAAGGTGCCGGTGCCGGTGTACTAAAAGATATCGACCTGATGGTGCGTCTTACCAAGGCAGTTGTAAACAGCACATCATTGCCGGTAACTGTAAAAACCCGTTTGGGCTGGGATGAGGATTCTATAAATATTGATGAGGTTGCCGAGCGTCTTCAGGATGTGGGTATCAAAGCGCTTACCATCCATGGGCGTACCCGTGCGCAGATGTATAAAGGGGAAGCCGACTGGTCTCACATTGCCCGTGTAAAGAATAATCAGCGTATCAATATCCCGATCTTTGGGAATGGTGATATCGATAGTCCTGAAAAAGCACTGAAATATAAAAATGAATATGGTATTGATGGTATCATGATTGGCCGTGCGGCTATTGGGTATCCGTGGATATTCAATGAGATAAAACATTTCTTCAATACTGGTGAGCACTTGCCTATGCCAACGCTCGAAGACCGTGTTGAAGCTGCGCGTAACCACTTAATGTGGGCTATTGAATGGAAAGGTGAAAGAGTAGGGGTGTTTGAAACACGTCGCCACTACACCAACTATTTTAAAGGTATTCCAAACTTTAAGGAGTACCGACAAAAAATGGTTACCCATGATGCCGCAGCCGATGTATATGCCGTGCTTGATGAGGTGTTGGAAAAATTTGCAGATTACAGACCTGTTTAGTGATTATGGGAGCAATTAGGACAAAAAAAAGAATAATTGTTGCTAAACGAGAAGCAAAGAATGTAATACAACTAAACGATAAACCCTGGAGATGGGTTGTAGGAACAGAGGCAGCGCTGACAATGGCGGTGCCTCTGTTGTTTTTTACACTGATTGGACATCAACAGCTCGGTTTTATTGCTTCTCTAGGAGGTCTAACGGCTTTACATTCTCCTCAACTGACCCGAATGGAACGGGCTGTAGTGTTGCCTATGGTTGCGGTTTGTATAACTCTTTCTGCTTTGTTAGGCAGTCTAATGGGGCATGATATTTGGCTTCGGGGTTTGTGTATAGTAATGGTAACATTGCTGGGCAGTGTATTCATGGTTGGCTACAAGCTGGGGCCTCCAGGTACGCTTATGTTAGTTTTGGTGACTGCTGTAAGCGGAAAAATTGCTTCATCCGGGACTTTTGAATGGTATGTTATTCCAGAGCTCGTAGGTTTGGGATCTATTGTTGCTTACTGCATAGTAATAGTTCCGATATTTTTTACGTATATAAGGTGGGGAGTAGTGCATCCACCCAAATGGTCTGTGCATTTTTCAGGAATTCATTTTGATTCAGTTGCCAAAGCTATAACTATCAGGATAGTGGTTGGGGTAATAATTGCCGTTGTTGTAGCCTGTGTTTTTAAGGAGCAGCGTTCCTATTGGATCGTACTTCCGGTTATTGCGGTTTTGCAGGCAAGCCATTCCAGGAGGCTGACGGTTATAAAAGCCATACACAGGGTTGGAGGTTCTTTACTGGGAGTGATCTTGTTTGGTATTATTCTTTATGTGAATCCGCAGGGCTTGTGGCTGGTGCTTGTCATTGCAGTGCTTCAATTTGCAATAGAAGTTGTGGTAATGAAACATTATGGTCTTGCGCTTATGTTTATAACTCCTATGGCTCTTACTATTGCATTGGCAGGAGGCGAAACGAATGTTGCTGATACAGTTCAGTCCAGAATAATTGATACTATGATCGGAGTAGCTATAGCTTTGGTTGTATTTTTTATATTCGAAAAGACAAGGTTTAAAACGGAATAATATCGTATATCCATAAAATAAAAAAACGCCGCATGAGCAGACGTTTTTAAAAGGGCTGTTACTTTCTATTCCTCGTCGAGCTGATCCAGTACAGATTTTACCTGCTTCAGGTGTTTGCCGTAATACCAACGAGGTATAAATTCGGCCATGAAAAGCGAAAATAATATTAACCCGGCTAATAATGCAATGCCTGTAATTCCTGCCGCTTTTTTGTCAAGGAAATTACTGATGGTATTCTGATTTTTTGTTACTGTTCCTGCCAGGACACCAAACGAAAATCCCAGAAAGAACATAATGTAGGTAAGTGCTTTGTAAAGCTCTATATTTAGTTTCAGCTCATAAAAAAACCAAAGCAGGTTTTTACGGCTGTCAAATGTCATGTCATACGATTTTTTATAGAACACAAAAAACTTATAAAAATAGTAGGTCATAAATCCTATCATTATGGCATAGAAAGGAATAAATAGTGAAATAAGCTTATCTGAAAAATCAAATATAAGAGGAGCGAAACCTACAAGTACCAGCATGAAAGCCTGCATGAAAAAGTCTGCTTTCATTTTTTTGCGCACTTTATCAATTGGAGTTTGTGCTTCTTTAAGTGTGTCTATAGTATTTGGAACACGAACGTTATCTGTAGGTTCGTTATTCCATTGTTGTTGTAATTCGTTAAAATTCATAACCTTGTTTTTTAATGATTTCCTGTAACTTGTCTTTCGTTCGGTTTAGTTTTACGCGGGCATTTACTTCGGTAATACCCAGATTCTGGCCAATTTCCTTGTGCGACTGTCCTTCGAGAAAAAGAAATATCAATGCCTTCTCTACCGGATTCAGCAACTGTACGGCTTTGTAAAAATAGTCCAGTTGTGTTTCCCGGTGCGTTTCGTCATTTTCGTCTTTAAGATCCATTTTGTCATGCATCCGGGTATTGTCGGGCTTTCTTTTTTCTTTTTTGAAAAATGTAAGCGCGCTGTTTACGGCCACCCGGTACATCCAGGTTGATATCTGACTTTCACCCCTAAAGGTGCCGTACGATTTCCAGAGCTGCAATACGATTTCCTGAAACAGGTCTTCCCTGTCTTCGGGTTCGTCCATATACATTCTCGAAACCTTATGGATAAGACCCTTGTGCTTTTCGATCAGCGCTAAGAATTCCTTTTCGTTGGTTTTCAAATCTGTTGGTTTTGGTTGGTTTGCTTTTATTTTACGGGAGTTACTTTATAACCCTGTTGTTTCAGTAATTCAATTACTCCATTTTTGCCGTATAAATGTCCTGCGCCCACCGCAAAGAAAGTACTTTCTTTTTTTGCAATTGCAGGTATTTTTTTAACCCATGCCTTGTTTCTTTCGTTAAGCATCAGGTTTTCGGCTGTTGTGTTCATAAAACGTCTGTCTGTTATGGTTCTGTAGAGTTCCGGCAGGTTTTCTTCTTTGTGAAAACGTACCAGGTTATCCATTATCTGTGCGTAGTCTGCTTTTATTTTTATCTGGTTTAGTATTTCGGAAAGGGTGTAGGATTTTTCCATAACAACAATCTGGCTGTCTATGGTTTCCAGTCCTCCTATGGTTTTATGCTGTGTCTGCGCCATAGCTACAAGTTCGCCTTCAAAAAATTTCATCTTAGCGGGAGGGCATTTCATTGCATTTGCTATGGCTATACTCATTAACCCTGAAGGAGAAACATGATCGGCTTGCTCAAGAGTTATGCCCATTTGAGAAGTCAGAATTTGGTTTGCTTCTTTTCTTTCAGCTTCATTAAGTCTGCTTGAGAGAGTAATTTCGCTTCTCATCATTTTTTGCATGGCCTCCATTTCTTTGGGGTCGGTAGAGTTTACCTCAAGTACAAGGTTAGAAGTACTGTTAAAAGCAATGCTTACTTTTTCCTTGATCTGAAAGTCTTCTTCGCAAAGTACGTGAATGGTGCCAAACAGGTACGAAGGTTTTTCAATTCCTTTGCCTTCAATTTTCCATAGCATGGAGTTGTTGTCATTAGCTTGTTGTGCGTTGCCAAATAATGTTGATGCTACTGCTGCGATTAAAAAGATTGCTTTTTTCATGTTTTTCGTTTTTTGATTGTGATTTATAACAAGTATGTAAAGCAATCGTTCATTCGTTACAAAAAATATTGAAAAAAAATAAACAGAAATAAAAAAGTCCCAGTAAACACAGGGACTTTTGGTGAAAATATTTTAAAGTTACACTTCAACTTTTTTCCATTTTCCGCGTCTGAAAAGTATAAAGCTGATTATCGTCATAAAGGTTTCGGCTATAGGAATGGCCCAGAATACACCTGTTGGCCCCCAGTTGAAATGCTTAGCAAGTACATAGGCTAAAGGTATCTGGATGATCCAGAAACCGAAAAAGTTAACCCATGTAGGGGTTTTAGTGTCACCGGCTCCGTTAAAGGCGTTCAATAATACCATGCCTATCCCGTAAAAGATATATCCGGCACTTAATATCCTTATGGCTTCTACAGCTATATCGTGTACCTGTGCGTTGTTGGTAAAAAACCACATCATTGGGTCGGCAGCCAACAGGCATATCACCATAATGATTGCCATATAGCTTACGCTGAATTTTGCAGTGACAAATACCGAACGTTCTGCCCTGTCTACCAGTTTGGCGCCAAGATTCTGACCTACCAGAGTAGCCGCTGCACCGCTCATTCCCCATGCTGGAAGCATAAAGAACATCATGATACGTATAGCGCTCTGGTATCCGGCAGAGCCTTCATCGCCTCCCGTTGTAGCTACGAGCTCTGCAAGGAAAATCCAGCTGCATGAGGCTATTACAAACTGTAATACTCCCGGTGCTGCAATTTTTACCAGTGATTTTATCTGTTCCCAATCCGGCAGGAAATAAGAAGCAGCAACTTTAAGGATGCCTTTACCATTAAACAGGTTGTATAGCTGGTATAGTACACCAATGCTTCGTCCTATGGTTGTGGCTATTGCTGCACCTGTTAGTCCCATGTTAGGAACCAAAATGGTACAAAGTATAATGTTGCATAAGTTAGCAATCCAAAGGCTTCTCATCGCGATGGCAGCATTACCTGCGCCACGAAAAATACCATTAAAGAGGAAAAGCAGCATGATTATGAAACTTCCGCCCATCATAATACGCATAAAAGGTGTTCCAAAGATGGCTGATTCTTCGGATGATCCCATCAGGATTAAAATATCTGTAGCATATATCAGCCCGAAAATGGCTAAAACAACGTTTACGGCTACGGCTATGATTATGGCCTGCATACCGGCCTTTGAGGCAGAGACAGGGTCTTTTTCGCCTATGCGTCGGGCAACAACTGCAGTGGCTGCCATGCTCATACCTATAGCTATAGAATAGACTACAGAAAGAACCGATTCTGTTAAGCCAACCGTTTGTACGGCAAAACTGCTGTTTTCTAAATGACCTACAAAGTAAAGATCTACCAGTGCGAAGACCGATTCCATAGCCATTTCCAGCATCATAGGAATAGCAAGCAGGATAACCGCACGGCGGATGCTGCCTTGTGTAAAGTCTATGTTTTCTCCCTTAAGGGATTGTTTGAGCAGTGCAAAAAAACGTGATAATGCACTGGTGTGTTGAATGTCCTGTGTCATTGGTTTGATTTGATAAGATTGATGAAATAGCGAACGTGGGCATTACGTAATGCCGTAAAAAATTTATGTGCGGAGGTGGCAATCCCTAGCGGATAGGGATAACAAAAATTTTCATAGTTCGTAAAGAATTGACGGCAAAGAAAATGAATTTCTGCAAAAAGAAAAAGTTATTGTGTTATTTTTTAGATAATTAATAACTATTTAAATAATTATGCTGACTCCATAAGCTTTTTGCTTACACGGGCTGCGGCTATGCGGGAAGCAAAAACACCAAGGATAAAAATCGTAAGTAATACGATTACAATATTCATAACACTGAATTCAACCGGATATGCCATGGTATTGGTAATCATAAGAAGGCTGAATTGCTTTTGGACAAATATTACACCTGCGCCAAGCAGCATTCCAAAAGTTGCACCCAGTGTAGTGATAAAGATCCCTTGATAAAAAAAAATATTGCGAAGTGCTTTTACTTCGGCACCAAGGCTGTAAAGTGTTCTGATGTTTTCTTTTTTATCGAGTATCAGCATGATAAGTGCTCCTGCAAGACAGAACAAGGTAAGTACCACTACTAACGAGCAGAAAAGGTAGGTCACCAGATTCTCGGCATTCAGCATCTTGTAAAGCGAGTCGTTTAGCTGTTCCCTGTTTTTTAATATCACCTTATTACCAAATAGCTTTTCAATGTCTTTACGCATATCGGCTTCATTGGTTCCGGGCATCAGTTTAAATTCTATCGAAGTATACTGATTGCGTTTAAACTGAAGCATTTCTTGTGCAAGAGCGACGTCTACAAAAACATATTTGCTGTCCTGTTCGTCGTTGATGTTGTAAACGCCTGTAGGGATGAGTAAGGTCTTATTAAAAGCATCTTCCGGATTCTGAATGGCACCTTTGCCCGCTTTGGGTACAAATACCTCGAAATCCCTGTTGAATTCGCCAATGAACATTGAAAATTTGTTCATGATGTTTGCCCCAACCACTGCCTGTCCGGTATAAGGCTTAAGCCATTGTCCGTAAGGAACGCTTTTTTTGATAGGGGTTACGGTTGTAAAAAGGCTGTCTACGCCCTTCATGTAAGCCACCTGTTCTTTCCCGTCAAAATAAAAAAGTACTCTTTCTTCGGCTATTTTGCTGTATGCAGTAATGTTTTTAAACTGGTGAAGTGTAGCTTCCTGCTCAGGTGTAATTAACAATGACTTTCCTGTTGCGGGAGTAAGCTTCAGATCGGGATCGGTAGTATTGGTGAAAGAAAGGCTGAAATCCTTTAGTCCGCTAAAAACCGAAAGGATAATAAAAAGAGCTGCCGTACTTACTACAATACCCGTTGCTGCAATACCAGTAATAATATTAATGGCAGTGCTCTTGCTTCGGCTTATGGTATACCGACGGGCTATGTAAAACGGAAAGCTCAAATTATGATTCCGGAATTATGATTTTTTACGTCTGTCTAAAAGCTCAGGATTTGTAATAGGATTGTTTTCTCCTTTAAGCTCATTGTCAATTTTTTCTATCTGATCCAGAGAGTCGTCTATGTAAAATACCAGGTTAGGTACTTTGCGCAACTGAAGCCTTACACGTTGTGCAAGATCGTGTTTAATAAGCGGTGCATTAGAGCGTACTGCTGCAAGTATTTCGCCACCACGCTCCGAAGGGAATACGCTAAGGTATACTTTAGCTATAGAAAGATCGGTAGTAACCGCAACTTTAGATATAGAGATGATAAGATTAGTGATGCCGTTTTTACGTATCTCACCCTGTAATATATCTACAAGGTCATTCTGTAAGAGGGCGCCTATCTTTTTTTGTCTGTTTGTTTCCATCTTGCAAAAGTACTTAATTTTCTTAGAAGTTGCAGAGTCTCAAAGATACAGAGTTGCAAAGTTTAAATGATTACCCAAAGTTTTATATTTGCTTCCACAAACAACAAACTAAATAGTATGAGAAAAATTGAACATATAGGTATCGCTGTAAACAGCCTTGAGGTTTCTAACCAGCTTTTTGAGAAACTTTTCGGCGCGCCGGCATACAAAATGGAAGAAGTGGCAAGCGAAGGGGTAAAAACTTCCTTCTTTATGAACGGACCTAACAAAATAGAGCTTTTAGAAGCGACAACTCCGGATAGCCCAATTGCTAAATTCCTTGAGAAAAAAGGGGAGGGTATCCACCATATCGCTTTTGATGTGGAAGATATCGTTGCTGAAATCGCCCGATTAAAAGCAGAGGGTTTTACCGTGCTTAACGAAATACCTAAAAAAGGGGCAGATAATAAACTGGTAGCATTCCTGCATCCAAAAGGTACGAACGGCGTGCTGATTGAGCTTTGCCAGGAAATAATTTAAGGTTGCAAAAACTTCATTATCAGTCAGTATTTGTGGTTGAGGTGTTGTTGATGTAATAATCCTTTAAAATTATTTGCATTGCATGAAAAATAATAGTAATATTGCAACCTCAAAACTGGTCCTATAGCTCAGTTGGTTAGAGCACCTGACTCATAATCAGGTGGTCCCTGGTTCGAGCCCAGGTGGGACCACTGGTTTTACAAAACCCTTCACAGCAATGTGGAGGTTTTTTTTGTTTGTATTTTCCTTCTTTATTATTGGATTTAGGCCACAAGTATTAAAAAATGAATAAATTTTACATACTTGATGAAAAATAATTAAATAAAAATGTTGTATAATCAATTAATTATTACATTTTTGCGCCATTAATTTATTTTTATGAAATCAGGAGTTGTAAAATTCTTCAACGAAGAAAAAGGATTTGGATTTATTGTACCGGAAGATGGTTCAGCTGATGTGTTTGTTCACATTTCAGGTGTGGTAGGACAAATCAGTGAAAAAGATGCTGTTGAATACGAAGTAGAAGACGGCAGAAAAGGCCCTACGGCCGTTAATGTTAAAGTAGTAGGCTAATTCAGCCCGGAGGATTTTTACTCCGGCTTCCCTATAACTTACCAGCACAGAGTCCCTTGCCACGGCAAGGGACTTTTTTTATTTTTACACCATGCAAAACCGTATTCTCCAAAAAGTTGATGTATCCCGGGTTAAAATGCTAAGGGAAATAAGTATTGAAACTTTTGTGCATACTTATGCCCAATTCAATACCGAAGAAGATATGCAGCATTATATTGCAACCGAATTTTCTGAGGAAAAACTATTACAGAGTATCACAAGCGCTTCTTCTGCGTTTTATTTTGCTATGGAGGACAATGAGGCTATTGGTTATATAAAAGTCAATTATGCCCCTTCGCAAACGGATATTAACGATCCTGAAAGCCTTGAGCTGGAGCGGATTTATGTTAGTGCTCAACATCAGGGGGAAAGAGCAGGGCAGTTTCTGCTTAATGCTGCCTGTAATATCGCTTTAGAAAATAATTTTAATTATTTATGGTTGGGTGTATGGGATAAGAACACCAATGCTCAAAAATTCTATGCTAAAAATGGTTTTGTGGCTTTCGGGACCCATGATTTTATGTTGGGCAATGATGTTCAGCGCGATATTTTGCTGAAATTAAAACTATAGATATAAAAAAATAGGCTTAAAAGCCTATTTTGATGAATCAGAGTTAAGCGTTTTTGATACAAGTTCAAAATTCGCTTTCATATAATTTCTTGATTTTGATCCTATTTTGTATTCCTGAGTGGTTTCAGTTGTGATGAGCTTTATTTTTGAAATACCTACTGTCTGTAGTTTTTTAAAGTTCTTTTCGTTTTCTTCAAAGTGGCTGTTTTTTTTGCTAAGTGCAAAAGCTGCTTTGTATTCTTCCTGATTGCAATCAGTGTCTGATATCTGGAAACATTCTATCTCGCTATTGTCTTCAAGGACAAGTATAAGGTTGTTGGCTGATTGCCTGATGCATCCAATAGTATTGTTGTGATGGTAAATATTCAGGTCTATAAAGTAGGTTTTAATGTCGTTATTCCCTACATGATGGCTTTGATAACCAGCAGAGAAAAACACCAGTCCTCTGTTAGCAACGCTATCTTCAACTTCAGCTTTTTTGCCCTTATAGCTTTTTGTTAGTATTACCCGTGAGCCTGTTTTAGTATCGTTTGTGTTTACGGCAAGAGTTTGTGCTGTTGCAGTAACTGAAGAAAGCAGCAGCAAAAAGATAATTTGTCTAAGTTTCATTGGTTTCAGTTGGTTTAATTATGACAAATATAATTGTTTGTCGCAACTGAATTTAATTTAGAGGGAAATAAATATTAAAAGTGGCTCCCTCTCCGGGTTTTGATGACGCATTTAAAATAGCCTTATGGTTTTCTGCAATTTTCATGCATATAGCCAGTCCGATTCCTGTGCCTTCATATTCTGTTTTGCCGTGCAGGCGTTGGAAAACTTCAAATATGCGTGATGCATACTGTGGGTTAAAGCCAATGCCGTTATCGGTTACTGAAATGTGCAGATAATTAATGTTACTGTTAGCGTTAACATTGTCAATAGTGGTTCCGGCTACGGTTTCGGATAATATGGTTATCTCGGGCGGAATGCCATCACGGGAGAATTTAAGCGCATTAGATACCAGATTGTTGAATAGCTGCCTGATCTGAAACGGAATAGCTGTAATTGTAGGCATTAGGCCAATGGATATTACTCCGTCCTTTTCATTTATGGCATCAGCAAAGTCTGAAGCAATTTCCCTTAGCATGATATTGAGGTCAACGTCTTCAAAAGTTTTTTCCGTAGCATTAGAACGCGAATAGGTAAGCAGATCCTGGATTAGTTTTGTCATCCTTCCTGCTGCGAGCTGCATACGGGTAAAGTTTCGTTTGCCTGATTCTGATAGGTTTTCAAACTCATTAGCCATAATAATACCTCCAAAAGTATGGATTTTTCGTAATGGCTCCTGTAAGTCATGACTTGATATATAGGCGAATGAGGACAGTTCTTTATTAGTGCTTCGCAGTTCCTGATTGGCAATCTTAAGTTCGTTAGTGCGTTCAGAAACAAGTGTTTCCAGAGATTCTGATAAAAGTCTGAACTTCTCTTCGCTTTTTCGTAATGCTTCTTCAGCTTCTTTTCGCTCTGTAATATCTATCATTACCTTAGTGGCGCCTATGGTTTTGCCATTTTCGTCAAATAGGGGCTGAGGGTGCACAATAACATGGCGGCGGTCGCCATTGCTGCGGTACATGTATATTTCAGTTTCTATAGAGCGACTTTCCTTGAAAGCCATTGCCATAGGGCTGTTATCGTGGGAAATAGGTGTGCCATCAAAGGCAGAGAGCTTATATGATCCACACCAACGGTCGATGCCGGGTTCGGGCTTACGTGCCCAAAGGGTTTCGGCAGCTTTATTGTATAGGTCGATATAACCATTTTCGTCAATGGTGTACATGGCAATTGGCAGCGTTTCAATGAGTTGTGCATAACGTCTATTAGCTGCCTTTTCCACTTCACGGGCTTTGACACGCGGAGTGACGTCATTAACCGTACACATAATACCGTTTATCGATCCGTCTGTTTCATACAGAGGAGCGTATTCATAATCAAGGTAGTACAGGTTTCTGCCATCATGCGAATCTACATAGGCGGGTGACTCTGAAGCGCGGTGTGGAATACCGGTTTTCATAACCTTTCTGAGTAACTCGGGATAGTCCTGTTCCAGCAATTCCGGGAAAACTTCAAGGATGCTTTGTCCTACAACTTCATGGAATTCTTTGCGCCATAGGTTTTTAAGCATAACTTCGTTGGCAATATCAATAATAAAATCTTTGCCTTTAAGAATGGTCATCGCTATGGGTGACTGCATTACTATGTTTCTGAATTCCTGCTTTTTAACGGTTAATTCCTTCTTGGTGTTTACGATATCTGTCACTTCAGTACAGACAACAATAATGCCTGATACGCTGTTATCTTCCTCATAAATAGGTTGGTATACAAAGTTAAAGTAACACATCACCTTATGTCCGTTGCGCATCAGGTAAACGCCAAGCTCGTTACCTACATATGGCATTCCTGAGGTATAAACCCCTCTCATGATCTCTTCGATAGCCTGGCCTTTTATTTCCGGAAGGGCTTCAAATAATGGCCTGTCGATAAAGTCTTTTGCTTCACGATCAACGAGTTGCAGGTAAAGCGGATTGGCCATTTCTACCATCAGTTCCGGGCCTTTCAGGATGAGTATACCTATGGGAGCCTGTTTAAAGTAGTTGTCAATTTTTGTTTTAGCTGACTCATTTTCAGTGCTTTTGTCGGAATACAACTGATTAATCCCTTCGATGCCTCGCGTAAGTTCACTATGGTGGGTTAAAACAGGGTTATCTTTTTGCTTGTCAGTAGTTTGAGTAGTGTTGGCTTTAAGTTCCTGAAGCTGGAGTTGCAGCAGATAGTTTTCCGCTTTAAGGTCCAGTATTTCAATGGTTTTATGTGCTTCGGGAGTATTGCCTTCGTCGTGTAAGTTTATAGCTTTGGCTGCTGTATCTATAATGCTAAGCCTTATGTTTTCAAGACTTTCGGGGACTTCTGTTTGTGAAAATGTATAATCCGTAAGGATGACTTTTGCGCCATTTCCGGACACATAATCCTTAACAGATTGTACTAATCTGCCGGTTAAATTACGGGGTGTAGCAAAGTTCATTTCGTTGCGGGTATTCATATAGTAAGAATTCTTTTGGGTAAAAGAGGTGCATCCGCTAAGGTAGCTTATTTGGTTGTTAAGTATTCATTAAAAATGTTATTTTGTAACGAAATATGCAAAATCTCATAACCAGTCCACAGTTGTTAATTTTACGCTTTTTGTTCTCAAAACGCCATTTTCGTGCGTAAAATTAAAGGTAGTCAAAATATTGAAAAACAGTCAAATAAAATTTAATATTACTTTTGCCGACTCTAAAAAGAAAAACGGTTTTACAAAACCTCCAAAACACATTTTTTGACCAAAAAATAACCCCGGAAAGTGATTTCCGGGGTCATTCGATATTCAAAAATTAAAGACGTCTTTTTATGCTGTTTTCAGCTGTGCCGCTTTTCTGTTTCGGCTAATCAAAACCAAAGTGGTAACCGAACCCGTTAATGCCATAGCAACACCCACCAAATTTGGCGAAGCATAGCTATAACCCATAACCAACGGTAATCCACCCAGGAAGGCTCCAAGTGCGTTCCCTGTATTAAAACTGGCTTGTAACGATGCCGACGCGATCATCTCTGAACCTTTAGCAGCCTGAATGATAAGCATCTGAACGGGTGCGACTACCGCAAACGACAAGGCTCCTGTAACAAATACCAGTATAAGTGATATAATCTGGTTGCCGGAGAACAGGTATACGGCCAACAGGTTTGTTGCCATGATAAGCAATACCGAAAGTACCGTAGTGGCAGGTGAGAAACGGTCGGCTAGGCGGCCTCCAATGAAGTTGCCTACTACCATTCCCAGTCCGGCGAGGATAAGGATGTAAGGGACATTTTCTGCAGAGAAGCCTGATATTTCTGTAAGTAGCGGGGCAATGTAGCTGATCCAGCAGAACAATCCGCCCGTGCCTATGGCAACGATAAATATGATGAGCCATGCATCGACCTTAGTGAAGAACTGCAACTGCGTTTTGATGCTGTCTATCCTTTTCGATTCGAACTTTGGCATGAGAAGTAGCAGGGTAATTACGGTAATGAGCCCTATAACGGTAACCACCACAAAGGTATAACGCCAGCTATAGTTGTGGCCTATATACGTACCCAGCGGAACCCCAACCACGTTAGCGATGGTAAGCCCCGAGAACATAATAGCGATTGAACGCGCTTCTTTACCGGCATCGGCGAGGCGAGAGGCCACTACGGCACCTACACCAAAGAAGGCCCCATGCGGCAGCCCTGAAAGGAAACGTGACGCAAACAGCAGGTTGTAACCCGGTGCGACAATAGAAAGCGCATTGAAAACCGTTAGCATAATGGCCATAGCCAGCAGCATCTTTTTGGGAGGGAAGTTACGCCCGGCAATAACCAGTAGCGGTGCGCCAATGACCACACCCAGGGCATACGCCGAGATAAGATGGCCCGCCTGCGGGATGCTGATGTTAAGGTCGTGTGCGATATCGGGCAGAAGGCCCATCATTACGAACTCTGTGATGCCTATGGTAAGGCCGCCCAGAGCGAGTGGTAGCAAACTTAGTTTCATGGCACAAAGGTACTACATCTTTTTAGTGTAATAACTAAAATTACAGTTACAGTTTGTTTACGAAAAGGTTATTGTTGATAAAAGTTTAATTTTGAAAAGAAATACAGTTTAAAGTCTGTTTATGTCTTGCCAAAATCTAATAATTATTTTATAAGCATGAAAAAAGAGAAACAAGAAATGTCACAAACAAAACGATATATTTTCGAAACGACTTTAGCTAGGTCTAAACAAATGAGTAAGATCAAGTGCAAAAACACAAAACCGGAAATGAGTTTAAGGAAAGCTCTGTGGAAGCTTGGGATAAGATATAGATTAAATGTAAGCAAACTTCCAGGAAAGCCTGATATTGTTATTGAAAGAAAAAAAATTGTAATTTTTTTAGATGGTGAATTTTGGCATGGATTTGATTGGGAAAATAAAAAAGATAAAATTAAAGCAAATCGTGACTATTGGATACCGAAAATTGAGAAAAATATGATGCGAGATTTTGAAAATAATAAAAATTTAGAATTGAAAGGTTATAAAGTTTTGCGTTTTTGGGCTCAAGAAATTCATAAAAATTTGCCTAAATGTGTATCTCTAGTGTTGTCTTGTGTAAATTAATCCGAGTGTTTATTATGGTTGAAAAGTTTCTATATTAAAATGAAACTATATTGAAATTCAAATTATATTTGAGGATTATTGAATGCTTTTTTTTTAACACAAAATAACTAAAAAGGGATGGCGAAACAGAGTCAAGAAAATGTAAAAGACCTTTATGGTTATAGTTTATTTAGTGGAGGTGGTGGATTTCATATAGGCATGAAAAAGGCTGGTTTCAAAGTTTTGGTTGCCAATGATATAGAGCCGAAAGCTGAAGAAACACATAAAAAAAACTGGCCAGAAACACCTTTTTTATTGAAAGATATAAGGCTTGTTACTAGTGAAGAATTATTAAATCTTGCAGGAGGAATAAAGCCAGATATAATTTTTGGTGGACCGCCATGTCAAGGCTTTTCTACATTAGGTGCGAAACTATCAAGTGATCCCAGAAATATATTGTTTGATCATTTTGTAAGGATAGTTGATGAATTAAATCCGAAATATTTTCTATTTGAAAATGTTAAATCATTAACCACGATGTATAATGGTCAGTTTAAAGAAAATATTATAAAAAAATTTGAGGCTATTGGTTATAATGTCACCTATAAAATCATAAACGCAGCAGATTATGGGGTTCCTCAGCATAGGCATAGAGTCTTTTTTTGTGGAACAAGATTAGATCCTGCTTTTGAGTTCCCAGAACCAACCCATGGCCCAAAATCGAAAGAGAAAACGCCATATAAGACTGTAGGGGAGGCTATAATGGATTTGGCAAATCTAAAAGAACAAGATATTGAAAATCATAAATCTTTAGAGCATTCTCAAATAGTTGTTGAAAGATATAAATTAATAAAGGAAGGAGGTAAATTACCTCCTAAAGAACTTCTTCCAAAAGAACTTCAACGAACTAATTTTGGTAATACATACAAAAGATTGGATAGGAATGAACCATCATTAACAATGGTTCCAGGGAATAATGCATTTCCTATTCATCCTGTATTAAATAGAAGTCTTACGCCTAGAGAAGCTGCAAGAATACAAACTTTTCCGGATAATCATGTTTTTATGGGTGACAGGAGGAGGCAATGTATTTTAGTGGGCAATGCAGTTGCGCCTTTATTAGCAGAGATTTTAGGTAATCAAATAATTAAACATCTTTATAATTCAAAAGAAAAAGTGATAAAGAAAGGACTAAATAATAAACAAACTTTTGAGGATTCTTTATTAGAAAACACATTTGCTTTAAAAAAATTTAATAAGCTGAGTTCGAAAGATGGATTTATAGATTTGTTTAGTGGTGCTGGCGGATTTACTATAGGATTTGGAAAAGCCGGATGGAAACCACTTCTAAGCGTAGATATAAACAAAAACGTAACTGCAACTCATGAATTTAATATGCCTTCTTTTCCATATTTGGAAGGTAATCTTGGAGAAGACAATTTCAGGAATTCAATTATTGAAAATTTTAAAGGCAAGGAAATTGGTATAATAGTTGGAGGGCCGCCTTGTCAAGGTTTTTCTATTTTTGGAAAAAGGAGATTTGTAAATACAAAAGGATATGATCCTCATATAGATCCTAGAAACAAATTAGTGTATGCCTATTTAGATGTTATAAAAGAACTTAATCCAAGATGGTTTTTAATGGAAAACGTTCCGGGATTAACAAATCTTGATAATGGTTTATTTTTAGAAAATCTGATTACTGAATTTAAATCGTTAGGGTTTAATAATACGGAATTCAAAGTTTTAAACGCAGCAGATTATGGAGTTCCACAATTGAGGAAACGTCTGATAATAATTGGTAATAGAACTGGACACATTATCCCATGGCCTAAAAAAAAATATTTTGAAAAGCCTAAGGACTGGCAAAAGCCATATAGAACTGTTGGCGAAGCTATATCTGATTTAATGAGTGATAATTCATATCAGAAAGTTCCGAATCATGTTCCGATGAATCATAAACCACTTTTAATAGAAAGGTATAAATATATAGAAGAGGGCTGTAGGCTTGATATTTCTAAACTTCCAGATGAACTTAAATCTGGTTATAGGACTGATGAGGTAAAAAATTTTAGTCATGTATTTAAAAGACTTCATAGAGAGAAGCCTGCAAATACAATGGTTCCTGGCCATAACGCTTTTCCTATACATCCTGTTCTTAATAGAGCATTAACTGTACGCGAAGCTGCAAGAATACAAACTTTTCCAGATGAAATTATTTTTCAAGGAAATAGACAAGAACAGTGTATACAAGTAGGAAACGCTTTCCCTCCCATGTTGGCCGAAATTTTAGCGAATAGTATTATGAAAGCTGAAATTAATAATTGGTATCCAAATGAGGTGCCTGCTTCAGCTTGGTACAGCCTTTTGGATAAACAAGGGTATGAAGAACAACCGATTGAAGAAACTTTTTAGATATGAGTCACGATTTATATGCTTCATGGGCAACGGCTGAAATCTCAAGGATGATAAGGGATACCCCTCAATTTATGTTTGATAACATTGAAGTTAATAATTTTGATGTTTTTGCAAATAGGGAAAGTGGAAGAATATGGCCAATTCCTGATGGTAGATTAAGTGCTGAAATTAATCCATCAAAATTTGAAGTAGCAATTGAGTTAAAAAGAACGAATGAAGGTTTGCATGGAGTATTAACAGCTATTGGTCAAGCTCAAGCGTATATACACAAAGGATATTCTGGTGCAGCTATAATTGTGCCAAACAGTTATGATTCATTCCCAGACCCAGGAACATATATTTCTAATGTTCTACATAATACTAGTGGGAATTTACCTATCGGAGTTTTTACTTATGATAGCCCTGATACAACAAATTCATCACCGTTCCTCAATAAGGTTAGATGTATTAGGCCTATCAATTTATCTTTAGAATCAAGAATTGGGAGAGAAAATTTTTTGTCAAGGCAGAGGTCTGTTACTCAATGGGCACATTTAAGAGAGGGTAGCACAGAAGCTTATGCTTTTTATAAATATTTACAGATTGCTAAGCAATTAAATGCGAATGATCTTGTAGAGCCAAATCCTCATCTTCCACAACAATTAATTGATGCAGTTTCGCGTATTAATGTGAGTCTTAACCCTATATCCTATTTATCTTTTGCTACTGGTATTGCTTTTCATGATGTAGTGTGGAGAACCTTCTGGTATAATAATGTTTTAACTGATGAAGTTGCTATACCTTGGTTTATAAGGGATGGAGAATATGTGGTAAATTCAGTTAAGACTAAATTGAAATTACCAGACGGAACATATCAGGAATTCTTTTCCTCAAGAGTGGACTCTGTTAAGCAAAAAATTGTTTTAGGTTTAAATAATAATGGATTAACTGAGGAAGAGGCTTGGGATATTTTTGCTAATAACATTCATAATAGGGCGCATAGTTATAGAGAAGATATTGATTCAGGTTTGGAGCATTTGGGGCTAATAAATTCTGACGGTAAACCAAGTGAAAATGGTTATAAATATGTAGATGCATGTGAGAGAACAAATAATTGTCATTTAGGAAAACCGAAATTGATACTTGGGGCTTCAATATTAAAAGAAGGAAGTTTAGGAGCTTTCCTGCATTATGTATATAAAGTCTCTGAGAATCGATTTAAATTAGACCCATTAGCTTTTACTGAAATACTTCCAAATGGAAGAAGAAGATTTAATAAAAATACTTATTTAGCATTTATTAGAGAAGAACTAGCTAATACATTACATGTGATGAATACAGCGACTATAAGAGGTGGAGCAGCTAGAAATCCTTTTCAAGGTGAATTAGCAATTTTAAGAAAATTTGATTTTGTTTCAGGATTTCGAATTGGAGTTGGACTAGAAATTAATTGGCCGCTAGTTCAAGAATATCTTGAATATAAAATATAACCTACCCCAACTTCACTTCCTTTACCGGACTAAAAATCCCCGTACTTCCGTCAAGGCGGCGTAAAATGGTAATGCGGTCGCACAGCCATTCGGCCTGGTAGTCAAAAGGCGTCAGGTCTTCAAGGCGGTCAAAGTCGGCCGTAGCAATGTTGCGCGCAATGGTAACGTGTGGGTGTATCACCTTTTTGGCGCGTGGCCTTTTGTCCAGTATGCTGGTCTGGCGGTAGCTGCGCTTTGCCTCGGGTTTCGGGTCAAGCAGCGCTACAATATTGTTTATAGGTTCGGGGTCTTCTATCTTCAGGCACAGCGTACGCGAAACACCTCCGTGTTTCAGCACTTCGTGGCCGTCCAGCTTTATGGTAAAAGGCTGCTGTGCGGCAGCAGCTTTTTTTACAAGCTTCAATACCTGGGTGTCGGTGGTGGCTTTGGTCTTAAACAACGACACATGCGCAATGCTCTTGCGGTTATAATCTTCCAGGCCTATCATGCCGTGCAATTGTTCCTTTAGCCCGTCTACCGCCTCCTTAATGGCTTCGTCGGGAGAGAGCAGCACGAAGTACTCGTACACATTCTCGTTAAAAAGGGTTAATTGCGCGTTGTTCTTTTTGGCCATGTTTGATTGTTGTGTTGCAAAAATAGAGAATTTGTTTAAGGTTTAATGTTTAAAGTTGCCACTGTTGCGTTTAGAGATTCTTCGACTCCGTTCCACTCCGCTCAGAATGACAGAACGTAAAGATAAGGAGCGCAGATTTTTCATTATAAGTGAGCCGGTTGAGTGCTCCCCTCTCCTTTGGAGAGGGGCAGGGGGTGAGGCCTAAAGCAGGAGTAAGCAACCATCAACCATCAACTAAATACTTCTTTCCGCTATTACATTCCATTGTTCGCCGTTGTGCTGTAGCAGGTAAAATTTGTCGGCACGGAAGGTGGCACTGTATTTCTTGTGCTGGTAAACGTCCATGGCGCGGGCATACTGCTCGGGCGTAAGGTCGCGAAAGGCAATCGTCATGTGCGGGTGAAAGTTGCGTTCGGTATACGGTATGCTAATGTCGGGGTAGGAGTGCTCAAAGGCATTCAGTATTGATTTTTGCAGGCGTTCCAAACCGGGTGTCATTACGGGTTTTACATAAATAACAGGGTTGTCCTTATTGGGGAAACTGCCAAAGTCTTCCAGTTCTACTATAAAGGATTCTGCCATTGGGCGTATGCCGTCAAACCAGTTAAGGAGGTTGTTGTGTTCGCGTGCCTCAAGCTTAAAGGGAGCCTTCAGCGTGATGTGCGGCATGGTGCGCAGGGCACGGCTGCTGTTGTAATTGGCGGCAAAATCATTTTTAAAATCTGTTACCTCTCCGGCTACGGTTTCATGGGGTATAAGGGCTATAAAGTATAAATTCTGATCAGACATATTCGTGTGTGTTGTATTACAAATATAAGTCTTATGGATGGTCAATTTTGGTGGTATTATGTTATTTGTTTTGGCTTTAAGTGCTTTTTAACGATTTTTTTAACAAAATTTTCAATCGTATATTTTTTTGTTATATATTTCCTAGAGAATTGGTAGAGTTATAAATATCACTTAATACAGTGGAATTGTGGAATATAGAATTTTTCTGTCTTTTTGTTATGTATGATTTGATTTATAATTTATATTTGCACCACTTATTTGTTAATTCATAAATTAATTGAATTTTAAAAGTAAGAATAAAACTCATTTACAAGTATACCTTTAAGATAAAAAAGTGATAGGCAAGATTTAGTAGTTTATGTTTTTATTACTTTTAAATGCGGCTCCGGCCGCATTTTCTATTTACAGCAAAAAAAGGAGGCCCTGTTAAGGGCCTCCTCGGGTTTAGGTATTGAAGGTTTTACTGAACTATGATCGCTTTCTGATCTATTAGTTCGCCGTCTTCTTTCATGACAACAATATATTGTCCTGCAGCGTAACGGCCTAAATTAATATTCCATACACCATTTTGGGTTTCAGGAGTGTATTTCTCAAGAAGTACACCCATCAGGCTGTAAATTTCAAGAGATCTTACCTGTGCTTTTTCGTTAGCAAAAGTATAGCTTAGTCCTGTTGCATCCCTTGTAGGGTTAGGAGATACTGTAAGTCTGTTCTCAAGGATTGTTTCGTCAGATACTTCACGAGATTTCATCCTACAGCCAGGGAAATCGAATTTCTGCGTTGTTTTACACAGATCGCCTTTTTCATTAACTGCTGAAAGAGTAATTTCAAGCGAACCTCCTATGAACCAACCAGGAATGAACTGTACTGTAAATCCTGCTCCTCCCGGTGGTACTGAAACTGCACCCGGAACAAATGTTCCGCTTCCGGCAGGGCCACTCAGGTTCACTGTTATAGGTGTTCCGTAAGGGTTGTCGATATAGATATCTATAACATAGAAGCAGAATTCTTTGTATTCAGCTTTGATAGATTTGATGTCATACCTTACATCACATTTACAGTGGTTCATGGTTACGTTCATCTCGTCTGTCGTTTTCTTACATGTACCATTGTCAAGAGACATCTGGTATGTGCCTGATTGCGAAACAGTGTAGTTAGGAACAGAGCCACTTCCGGCAACATCAACACTGTAGTCTCTTATCCATTCCCATCCAGCAAATATAGCTCCCGGTGCAGGGCCAAGGATTTCAAACGGACTGTTTTCTTCTTTTTCGCTACAGAATTCGTAACAGCCTGTAGGGAATATCCAGAAGTAAACTTCAGGATCTTTAGGTACGTCAAACTGATATGTTGCAGTACATCCTCCAGGGTTTGTAAATGTAAGCAGGTAAGGACCTCCTTCTGTTACCACAACACTTTGTCCGCTCATACCATTGCTCCAGTTGTAAGTACCAGCTCCTGAGGCAACACCGTCAAGCTGTACCTGGTAAGGATTGCAGCTGATGATATGCCAGTTAGCATATATACCTGTTGGAGCAGCATAGGTTGTAACCTGGTAGTTAGCAGAACCAACACAGTAACCTGAACTACCGTCAGAAACTCTTACTTCAACAGTAAAGGTTGCTGTAGCAGGGCTTGTTATGTATGAAGTGTAGTTAAGGATTGGCGATGAGCTCCATGTTGTAAGTGCAGTGCCGTTTCTTAACCATCTGTACTGAAGAGTTCCTGCTCCGGCATAACCAGATAGCTGGAATGATTCTCCTGCACAAACTGAATCTGGGCCTGTAATAATAGGATCCGGACTCATGATGTATGCTGCATTAGTACCCTGAAGCTGCTTCGTACAACCATTAGTGTTATTAAGCATTACCCAGTAGTTTCCAGAAGTTGGTGGAGAATATGTTGGTATTGTCGTTGTTGCCATAACAACATTTTCTTTCATCCATGTATACGAAGAAACCGGAGTTCCTGTATTGTTAAATGTAATTGTTATTGGACTTCCCTCACAATTAGGAGAGTCTGATGACAATGTACCGGCTAGTCCGTTAGGAGCTACGGTAACAGTATGGGTATCAGTTAATGTACAAAGTCCTAAAACTGAAACCGAAACTGATACTGTATAAGTACCCGGTGTTGAATATACCTTGTATGGTGATGGCATACCGCTGAAAGTTCCGTCGCCAAAGTTCCAACTGTAAGATATGCCCGATGCAGCGGCAATATTAGTAGTAAAGTTAAATGCTGAGTCGCTACATGCACTTGTTGGTCCTGAAATAACAACAGGAGCAATTACAGGAAGTGACTTAGGTGTGAAGGCAGAACATGTTTGGAATCCTGCTCTTGATAACTCTATACCAAAGTTATAGTTGCCACCCGGTATTGTAACAGTGTACTGTGTTGCACTGGCAGGTACAGAGTATGGCGTTCCGTTTACATAGAACGTTTTGCCTGTTGCCGGTGTAGGAGGATAGTACTGAGACTGGTCGTATAGCGTAACATCATACATTCCCGGTGTTGAACTACATTGTACCTGATACAGTACTTTAGGAATAAATGGTATGATCATGCTTTTGTAAGTAGGTATTACACATGTACCTCCACCAACAGCATTGTATGTTGAGTAGTAAATAATAGTGTGGTTACCTGCTTTTAGATAATCAATATTCGCCGTTGTAGAAGTTGAACTTAACAAGTTAGCTTCTGGCCCTACTGACCATGAAGTTGCCAGCGGTGCCGGGCTTGCACTTGCAGTTGCCGATACCTGAGTACATGAAGTTTGTGTAGCATTTACAGTTATTGATGGTGTAGGTGATACAGTACAGTTAGCACATCCGTTAAGGACTTTTACTGTATTGGTATAAGATCCACATCCATTACTGTTAGCAACATACACTGTATATACACCAAAAGCTGATACCGTATAGCTGCTTGATGTTTGTCCGGACTGTGCTACACCGTCTTTATACCACTGGAAAGTTGTTGTACCAAAGCTTCCGTAATTTACAGTAGCTGTAAGTGTAAATGGTGTTACTGTGTTACAGAATATTACATCCGGAGCCGGAGAAATAAAAGCTACCGGTGTAGGCATAACTGTAATGGTTCTTGTAACAATAATAGGTGTGGAACATCCATTTGCACCTGTAACAGTTGCAGTAATAGTGTAATTAGTGTTTGAAGTCTGCAGTGGGAAATAATGTGTTTGCGGAGCGCCGTTATAAGGGAAAACGTCATCCGGAGTACCGTCGCCGTAGTTAAGGCTTATAGTTCCTGATGTTAATCCTGGAGTTGAAGAAATTGTAGGTATTAACGGGCTGTTGGCACATATGCTGTTCGGTGCAGTTAGAGTTATTGTAGGCAGGCTGATAAATCCTACGTTTAGCGATGCAGTATAATACGTGTCGCATTTTCTAACCCTTACTTTGATTTGTGTACCGGCTGAAGGACTTTGATTCCATTGAATCATTGCCGAAGCGGTATTTTGTCCTGAAATCACACTTCCAGAAGAAGCAGGTGATATTGACCATTCATAAGTGTCTCCTTCTAAATAGCTTGCGTTATAAGGGCCAGATATTGAGTTTGGACAAATGTTTGAAACCTGTGATCCTGAAATGGTAAGAGGAGTAGCAGTGTGAGGTACTACCGTTTTGCTCACAGTACCGGATGGACAATGAGGATCAGTTGCGTTTTCTCTTCTTACAGAAACAGTATAGCTGCTAAAACCAGGGTTGAAAGTAACGGTTACTGCATTACCATAGTTAGATCCGCTAAAAGTACCATTAGTAACCGACCATACAAGAACAGTACCCGGCTCAGTGTTAACCATGCTGTATTCTACCGGAGTAGAAGGGCATATTTTTGCAGGTCCTACAATAGCTGCCGCATTTGGAGTTACAGGTATTTTGTCTACTCGTATGATAAACGGTTGATCAGGAGGACAGAAGTTAGTTCCTGTTACGTCAAGGCTGTAGTTTCCAACCATGGTAAATACATGGCTAAAGCTATTTCCTGTTCCGCTTACCGTTGTGTTGTTAGGACGTTTTAGAGTCCATGTACCGCTAAATCCTGCGTTTAAGGTATAAGTATTGTTACTATTTTGGCATACTGCCTGAGGTCCTGTAATAACACCCATTGGTCTTACATAGATGTTATATTCTGCTGTTCCACCGCAGCCTAACATTGTGTTAGTATAAGTGCATCTCAGGGTAATGTTTCCAGTGCTGCCTGTTGTTAAGATCACTTCATTACGTTGGTCGGTGTCCATAACCCAGGCTCCTGTACCATTATTATCTACTGACCAAACAAAGTCTGTTGTAGGCCATTGAGGTAATTTATACCTGTACTGACTGCCTTCACATACCACAGCGTCGCCCACAATTGTGCCTACACTTTTTACAACAGGAACTTTTATTGTTACTGATGAACATGGTGAATTACAGGCGCTGGCATCAAACATTACATAACCAAAACCGCTATCGTCAACATTATCCCAAACAACATCTATAGATTGTCCATAAGGCATTGGGCTTAATATTGTTCCGCCAAATACTTTCCAGTCAAACTGGCTACAATCTTTTGCTACACTATCCGGGATGCTGTAGGTGTCTGTTGCATTTTCGCAAACCACAGAATTACAGCTTATTTCGAATGCTTTAACGTCATGTACGTGAATTATTTTTGTAATAGTTGCTGTACAGTTACAAGAGTTGGTAATCGTTAAAGTTACTTTGTAATCCCCACCCTGATTATAGGTGTGTGAGGGTTCAAAAGCTGAAGAGTATGTGTTATCCCCAAAGTCCCAATAATATGAAACTATTTCTGATCCGCCTCCGTCATTTGAAAGATTTGTAAAATAAATTTCTTCAAGTGCACAGGCATAATAATCGTAGTCTTGTTCGCTATATGGGAATACAGTGAACTGTGCATAAGGCCCTTCAATAATTTCAATACAGACTTGCTCTGTTTTTGGACCGTTAGGTGTGGTAATGGTTGCTGAAACCGATCCCGATCCTGCATTACCCCAGGCAACTACACATGAAGTGTTGTTTGATCCCTGAATTGTACCTCCCGGTGCCGACCATGCTACTGGCCAGGAAGGGTTAGATCCTGTAAGGGTGTAAACTACAGTGCTTAGTTCGCACACTTTTACACAACCGCCAGTGCCAATGTCTTCCTGAAAACCTTTACGGTCATCTGGTTTGTAGGTTTGACATCCCGATTCGCTGTTCCAGGTGAGACTAATGTTTTGTGCCTGGAGGGGAATGGTAAATAAAAGAAATAGAAAACATGCTAGAATTGGCAATTGCCGAATTCTACTACGCGAAAGGTAATTTTTCATTGATAGTAGGTTTTTTTAGTTGTTAAACAGTGTTAAAGCTAACTAAATGTTTGCCTATAAAATGTTAAAAAAATGATAATATTAACGTTTGAAAATGCTTATTGTTCGGAATCGGTTAATTTTAAAGGTGTTTTCAATGTTTAACATTTTAACAAAAAAATGTTATTTATTTAACAATGTAGTTGAATTCTGAATCTTTTTAAAACATTTCGTTTTTAAAATTAATAGGTTCTTAATTGTTTTATAATGTTAATGTTTTGCAGTTGTTTAGCATTTTACTGAGTAAATATTTTTAATTTTAAGACAAGTTTTTTGGTTTTATAAGTAAAAAAATGATTAAAAATTACCCATTTAACATCATTAAAAATAAATTTCCACTTTGGATAAAGCGAGTATTGCTTTTTCTAACGGGAGTTTTTTTGCTGGTTATAATGCTCTATGTAGTGCTGGGTGTATATGTAAATAACAATAAAACCGAACTTCAGGCCCGACTTCTTAAGGAGCTGAATGGGGGAATTTCCGGAACACTTAAGGTGAAAAGCATGGATCCTACTTTTTTTACCGGATTTCCTCATGTCTCATTAAAATTAAAACAGGTAATTCTTCGTGATAGTCTTTATGCGGTACATCAAAGGACATTTCTTAAGGCGGGAGAGCTGGATGTAAAGGTTAATCTTATGGCGTTGTTGCGAGGTGCTATAGATATCCGGAAGATGAGTATCCGTAATGCAGCGATTGACTTGTATACTGATGCTTCGGGCTATAGTAATAGTGCTGTGTTTAAGAAGAAAAAAAATGCCGATTCAAAAGATAAATCTGAAGGGAGTTTTCCTGAACTGCGCAGCCTTATTCTTGATAATGTTACCTTAGGTATTGAGGATGTCAAAAATGGTAAAAGCTATAGCTTTACTGTACATGAACTTGATGCCGAAATTGGTTATACTTTTTCCGGTTGGGAAGCTGAAGCTAATCTCGATGCCCGTGCCCATAGTATGGCATTTAATACAGTGCATGGGAGTTTTATAAAAGAGAAAACCTTAGAAGGCAAGTTTGACCTGATATATGATGAGGATGAGGGTTTTATAACTGCACTTCCTAACACGTTGGAAATAGGGGGTGATGCTTTTGTGATAGGAGCTAAAATAAGGGTGGGCAGTGAAAAGGCTGATTTTACTTTTACTATCAGTAATGAAAGTATACTTTGGAGCAGAGCATCTCATTTACTGTCTCCTAACATATCAAGTAAGCTGGATATGTTTGCAATCGATGAGCCTATTGCTGTAACATGTGATCTTATAGGAGACTTTAATGCTGAGGGAGATCCCTCAATACTTGTAAAAGCAGAAGTAAGAGATAATGTATTGCATACTCCCGGAGGGAATGTAACTGATTGTAATTTTAGCGGTGTATTTACCAATCATCATGTAAAAGAAAAAGGGCTTAGTGATGCCAATTCGGCTATAAAGCTTTATAATTTTAAGGGTTATTACAACGGATTGCCTGTAAATATGAAGAAGACATTCATCCTTAATCTTGAAAAACCTATTGCTGTTGGTGATTTTTCCTCGCAGTTCGAAATGACGAAGCTCAAAGGGGTTGTAGATGAAGATTTACTGGCTTTTGCATCGGGTACTGCTGAAATGAATGTTGATTTTAAGGCCGATATCGTGAATTTTATGATAGCGCGTCCCTACATAAAAGGTAAGATAAATGTGAAAGATGCAGATATTACCTACGTGCCCCGAAAGATGAAATTTAAAGATGTTTCAGTGCTGCTCGATTTCACCAGTGAAGATCTTACTATAAGTACCATTTCGCTTACAACAGCAAAAAGCACCATAAATATGGATGGGTATATTAAAAACTTTATGAATTTGTATTATACCGATCCGCAAAAGATAATCCTTCATTGGAATGTGAAAAGCCCCAGCCTGAACGTGGCTGAATTTATGCACTTTTTAGGGAGCAGGGGTAAGGCTAAAGCTGCTATCCGGAAGACTGATAAAGGTAATTTTACGAAAGAGATGAACGAGTTTTTTGAGAAAACAAATGTAGATATTCACCTGAATGTAGATAAATTGTATTACAATAAGTTTTTGGCAACTGCTGTAAAAGCGAATGTGTTTTTAACGGATAACGGTATCTTGCTAAAAGATTCAGGACTTAATCATGCGGGAGGTACATTAAGGCTAAGCGGTAGTATGGTACAACAGGGCAATCGTAATAAATATAAGGTTCAGGCGAATGTGAATAATGTTGATGTGAACATGTTTTTTCATGCCTTCAATAATTTTGGATTGGAAACGCTTAAGGCAGATAATCTGAGAGGTAGATTTTCTTCTGATGTAAATATCAGCGGGAGCGTTACCAATGCCGGAGAACTGGTGCCCAAAACAATATTCGGAACGGTTTCTTTTGGGTTAAAAAATGGTAAGCTGCTTAATTTTGATCCCGTACGGAAAGTAGGCAAGTTTGCCTTTCCGCTACGTGACATGAATACAATTGAATTCGCAAACCTGAAGGGTAGTTTTGATGTTGCCGGAGAGAAGATAACCATTAAGCCTATGCAAATTAATTCAAGTGTGCTTAATATGGATGTGCAGGGAGTTTATTCTTTGGGTAAAGGTACTGAGTTGTATGTTGATGTTCCTTTGCGAAATCCTAAAAATGATGAAGGTATTACCGATAAAAAAGAATTGGCCAAACGACGCAACCGTGGTATTGTAGTGCATCTTAAAGCGGAAGATGGTGATGATGGCAAAGTAGGGATTAAACTTGTTGGGAAAAATGCCGATGGTAAAAAGTAAATGCCTGCTGGTGGCAGGCATTGTGTGTTTTTATCCGTGTATCGTTTCCGATTTTCCGTAGCTCTGTATTAGTTCGCCTTCAAATTCCAGCCATTCGGCCCAGCGTTTTTCTACGTCAACATCTTCAGCATATTTTCGGGCGAAGCCCAAAAACGTAGTGTAGTGTGTTGCTTCCGACACCATCAGGTCATAATAGAATTTTGCCAGCTCTTTGTCGGCGATGTTTTGTGAAAGCACTTTAAAGCGCTCACAGCTTCTCGCTTCGATCATGGCTGCAAACAAAAGGCGGTCAATAAAGGATGTGTTTCGGCTCGCATTTTTCTTCATGAATTTTGCAAGCTGATTTACATAGTCGTCACGCTTTTCTCTCCCCAAAGTATAGCCACGTTGTTTGATTATATCAATAACCTGATTGAAATGATCCATCTCTTCCATAGCAATTTCCGCCATTTTTTGAATCAGTTCGATATGTTCAGGGTTATTGGTAATGATGTATAATGCATTAGCTGCCGCTTTTTGTTCGCACCAGGCATGATCAGTAAGGATGTCTTCCAGGTTCGATTCGGCTATATTCGCCCAACGGGGGTCGGTCAAAAGTTTAAGTCCAAGCATGATATTGATTTGAAATGCAAAAATAGCAAATTAGATATTTGGATTGTTAGATTATTCGATCCTTCAAAAAATCCAAGAATCAATTCTTCTCATTCAGGTACTTCCAATACCTCTTTGGCACATGCTGAATGTGCAGTTTCATGTTCTTTCGGGCAGGGATGTTGGTGCTGTTAAAGTAGTCTTTCCATAATATAGAAGCCAGTTCTTCTTTCTCATCGGTTAGTTCAGCCGGGAGTGCTACTTTCTTGGTGTCAATTTCTGAAACAAATTCATAAGTTATCTCCTGAACCGTATGCAGGTCGTAAAACAAACCGTATTTGCGTTTAATATCATATATTATCCATTGTTGGTCGGCATAGCGGTTCCTGAAAAAAGAAGCAATGAGAGGGAGTACATTAAAATCAGGTTCTACGGGACAATAGTAAATGCCATCGGCAGTTTTCTGGAAACGGATAAAAGCCTTCATGCGGTGTTTTTCACGGTTTACTTTTTTATCCATTTTTGAAACTGCCATCACAGAAGGATTGCCAAAGTTGGCTTCGGCACCTTCTGGATTGTCAAAGATATAACGGGCAAAATCAAACAGGTCCTGAAAAGTTTGGGAGTCTTCCGATAAATATGCTTTGTAAAAGCGGGTGCGCCATTCGGGCGAAAGCTTTTTCTTCAGGCCTTCCCATACGCGTTTGGCTTTGGCTTCATCATTAATTATTTCCAAAGCTTCATCCAGCATTGAGGGCTGGTAATATTTATCCCATACCAACTGAACGGCTTTTTCTTTCCGGTCGTAAGACTCGAAAATTGCGGTAAGAAGCCCTTCAAAAGAGCCGTCGAAGGTGTAGGTTATCATCTTGTTTTTATTTCCTGCAAGGTCTCTAAGGCCTTGTAGGTATTATTTTGATTAAACCTACAAGGTTTTCAAAACCTTGCAGGTTGTATGCCGGGTCTAAAATAACGACAACTGATTCTGCGCTACTTTCAAATATTTACTGTTGCTGTCTGCAAGTATAATATTCTTTAGATGAGGTGCGTCGGGCTCGTTTAGTATAATGGGGCTATCGGCACAACGTATAAAATGTTTTGCTCTGTTGTAGGCAATGCCTATTTTCTGTAGCTGGTCGCTGCGCAATTTTCCAAACTTACGTGCCTGTACAATCTTGTTGGCCGATTGAACACCTATTCCAGGTACACGCAGTATCATGCGATAGTCGGCAGTATTAATGTCTATGGGGAACTGGTCGAGATTACGCAAAGCCCAACTCAGTTTAGGGTTAATATCGGTATCCAGATGTGGATTATTGCTGTTTAGAAGCTCCTTTACATTAAAACCGTAAAAGCGCATCAGCCAGTCGGTCTGGTACAACCTGTTTTCACGTAATAGCGGTGGCTGGCTGCCAATCATTGGCATGCGTTCATCATAGCTAATCGGGATATATCCGGAATAATATACTCTTTTAAGAGAGAAGTTTTTGTAGTACTCATCGGCGCTATACATAATTTCCATATCGGTTTCAGGTGTGGCGCCTATCACCATTTGGGTACTTTGGCCGGCAGGAACAAACTTTGGGGTGCTTTTTATTAATCCTGTTTGTTTCTCGTCTTTAAATTGGGTAATCGTATTTTGTATAAAGCCTAAAGGCTTCTTTACGTCTTCGTGCGATTTATCAGGGGCAAGTAGCTTCAGTCCACTCTCTGTAGGCATCTCAAGATTGATGCTCATACGGTCAGCATACAATCCGGCTTCGGTAAGCAGTTCCTGACTGGCTCCCGGAATAGTCTTTAAATGGATATAGCCGTTAAAGCGTTCTTCAATACGCAGTTTTTTTACGATACGTACCAAACGCTCCATGGTAAAGTCAGCATTCTTGAAAATACCTGAACTAAGAAATAATCCCTCGATGTAATTTCGGCGGTAAAAACTCATGGTAAGCTCTACCACTTCGTCAACGGTAAAAGCTGCGCGTTTTACGTCGTTACTTTTGCGTGAAACGCAAAAAGCGCAATCGTATATGCAATGATTGGTGAGTAGTATCTTTAGTAATGATACGCAGCGTCCATCTTCGGTATAGGTGTGGCATATACCGCTACTGCTGCTGTCGCCAATGCCTTTATTGTCATTCTTACGGGAGCCGCCGCTCGAAGAACAGGACACATCATATTTAGCGGCGTCAGCAAGTATGTTGAGCTTTTCTCTAATCCTGTCGTACATATTGGGGGTGTTTTATACAAAAATAAGCAATAACCGTTCCTGCTAAATCGCAGAAATGTTAAATGTGAGGGGTGTTGAAAAGTTGTTCAGAGTCAGATGTCCGAAGTCCGATGTTTTTTGCGTAATAGCTCCCTCTCCTTTGGAGAGGGGCTGGGGGTGAGGATGAAAAAAGCCCCACTTTTGTGAGGCTTGGTATTAGTTTCTTAAAGCGTGTAGCCTGGCTACATATTTGCCTATTACGTCAAACTCAAGGTTAATGATGGTTCCGGGTTTGATAGCGTTAAAGTTGGTATGCTCAAAAGTATAAGGAATGATAGCAACGCTAAACTCGTTCTCTTTTGAGTTTACTACCGTAAGGCTAACACCATTTACGGTTATGGAGCCTTTTTCGATGGTAATATTGTTAGCGGCTTTGTCGTATTCAAACGTAAAGTACCAGCTTCCGTTGGCATTCTCAACCGATTTGCATACTCCTGTCTGGTCTACATGCCCCTGAACAATGTGCCCGTCAAGGCGGTCGCCTAATTTCATGGCGCGTTCAAGATTTACTATTCCGCCCACAGCCCAACCTTTTAGGTTGGTTTTTTCGAGTGTCTCTTTTATGGCGGTAACAGTATAAGTGTCATTGTTTATGGCAACCACGGTAAGGCATACTCCGTCATGGCTTACGCTTTGGTCGATCTTAAGCTCATGGGTAATAGGAGATGTAATGCTTATGTGAATATTGTCGTTATCTTTTACTATTTCTTTTATTGTTCCCTGGGTTTCTATAATTCCTGTAAACATGCTGTTTATTTTACTAAATTTGTGGCTTCAAAAGTACAACAAAACAGCATCATGACAAAAAAGGCAGAAAATGTAATTGTAGGTATATCAATAGGAGATCTTAACGGGATAGGGCCTGAGGTAATCCTGAAAACCTTTGAAGATAACCGTATGCTTGAGTTTTGCACACCAATTATTTTTGGCAATGTAAAAGTGCTGTCTTTTATTAAAAAAACATTTGAGCTTACGTGTAACCTGCATGGTATCGATAATCTTGATCAAATGGTGATCGGGAAAATAAACGTATTGAATATCTGGAAAGAGAGCGTAAATATCGATTTTGGTAAAAACGATGAAAATGTCGGTAAATATGCAGTTAAGTCGTTTACGGAAGCAGTTGCCGCTTTAAAAAATAAAAAGATCGATGTGCTTGTAACGGCACCTATCAATAAGTACAATATACAGTCGGAAGATTTTAAGTTTCCGGGCCATACGGATTATCTTGATCAGGAACTGGATGGGGATGCGCTTATGCTGATGGTTCAGGATAAACTTCGTGTAGGTTTGCTGACAGATCATATTCCGGTAAATGAAGTTTCGGTTCATCTTACAGAAGAGCTTATCCGCAAAAAACTACTAACGGTTAACCATTCGCTTAAGCAGGATTTTGCTGTTAACAAACCTAAAATTGCTGTACTTGGCGTAAATCCGCACAGTGGCGATAATGGTGTTATTGGTAAAGAGGATGATGAGGTAGTAAAGCCGGCTCTTAAAAAACTCTTTGAAGAAGGGGTACTGGTTTTTGGGCCATTCTCTGCAGATAGCTTTTTTGGTAGTGGGCAATATGAAAAGTATGATGCCGTAGTTGCGTCATACCATGATCAGGGGCTGATTCCTTTTAAAACACTTGCGTTTGGTGGAGGTGTAAATTACACAGCAGGCCTTGAAGCTGTTAGAACATCGCCGGATCACGGTACGGCTTATGACATCGCCGGAAAGGGTATTGCCGATTTTAATTCGTTTAAAGAAGCCTTATATATGGCATTGGATATTTTTCATTCGAGGCAGCAGTATGAGGAAATGACAAAAAATCCTTTAAAAATCAAGGAAAAGCAGTTGTAAACAAAAAAATGTTGATAACCGTTTTGGAATTGCGATAATTTTATATCTTTGCACGCTCAAAAGTGTTGTAACGAAATGAGTTGCGGTGTTTTAGACCGTAAATATTGAGTTTAACGAAATAAAAAACCAACTGGAATGAAAGTGAATAAAGAATTTTTGATTCCTTTTGTGGGATTGAAACAGGGAAAGCACCAGTTTGAGTTTGAGATAAATAAAGAGTTCTTTGATGACTTTGGTTTTGATGAGTATAACGACGTCAATGTCAAAGTGAATTTAGTTTTGGAGAAAAAAATCACAATGCTGGAGCTTAGCTTTAAGCATAAAGGAACGGTAAACGTGCCTTGTGATATCACTAACGAGGATTTTGATTTGCCAATAAAAGGTAAGTTAAAGCTTGTGGTGAAGTTTGGAGATGAGTATAACAACGATCACGATGAGATACTAATTCTTCCGCACGGTGAGTATCAGGTAGATGTATCACAGTATATTTATGAGATGATCGTGCTGTCGGTTCCTTCAAAGCGCATACATCCAGGAGTAAAGGACGGTACCGTCGCCGCCGATATATTAGACAAACTGAACGAGCTTGCCCCGAAAGTGGAAGCGAAGAAAGAAGAAACAAAAGAAAATACAGATCCCCGTTGGGACGAATTAAAAAAACTATTAACGGATAAATAATATAGTAAAATGGCACATCCTAAAAGAAAGACCTCGAAAACAAGAAGAGACAAGAGAAGAACGCACTATAAAGCGTCTGTACCTCAAATCGCTACATGTCCTGTGACAGGAGAAGCACATTTATACCACAGAGCTTACTGGCATGAAGGTAAAATGTACTACAGAGGCCAGGTTGTAATAGACAAAGCAGAAGCTGTAGCTTAATTGCAGTAAAAAATAGGGTAAAAACTCTCACGCCGTGAGAGTTTTTTTATTACATGCCAATTTTTTTAATTTAAAGGAGGCTGATTACAAGTCAATTTGCAATTTTTTTGTAATTTCCACCGCTTTTTCAAATTCCTCAACCTGAGTTGAAATAATTGACCTATGAGTAAACTAACAGCCGCCATTACAGCAGTAGGGGGATATGTTCCGGATTTTGTGTTATCGAACAAAGTTTTGGAAACAATGGTAGATACCAACGATGAGTGGATTACTACCCGTACTGGTATTAAAGAAAGGCGCATTCTTAAAGATAAAGATAAAGGAACATCTTTTTTAGCTATCAAAGCTGCCGAAGACCTGATACAAAAATCAGGTGTTAATCCAGCAGAGATTGACATGGTGCTTTTAGCAACCACAACACCGGATATGCCGGTAGCTGCAACAGCAGTTTATGTTGCAACACAAATTGGAGCAGTTAATGCTTTTGCCTACGATCTTCAGGCAGCATGCTCCAGCTTCCTATACGGTATGAGTACCGCTGCAGCCTACGTACAATCGGGCAGATACAAAAAAGTATTGCTGATAGGTGCAGATAAAATGTCTTCAATTATAGATTATACTGACAGAGCAACTTGTATTATCTTTGGTGATGGTGCAGGTGCTGCATTGTTTGAGCCTAACGAAGAGGGCCTTGGTCTTCAGGATGAAATTTTAAGGAGCGACGGTATTGGCCGTGAATTCCTTAAGATAGAAGCGGGTGGTTCGCTACTTCCTCCGTCGCATGAAACTATCGATAATGGTCAGCACTATGTGCACCAGGACGGTAAGACAGTATTTAAGTACGCTGTTTCTAACATGGCTGATGTGAGCGAAAGAATCATGCAGAGAAACGACCTTGGACATGATGATGTAAACTGGCTTATAGCGCACCAGGCTAACAGAAGAATTATTGATGCTACTGCTTCAAGAATGAATCTGGATGAGTCTAAAGTGCTTATAAATATCGAAAAATACGGAAATACAACCTCGGCTACACTACCTTTGTTGTTAAATGATTTCGAACACCTTTTTAAAAAGGGAGATAATCTTATCTTTGCTTCCTTTGGAGGAGGCTTTACATGGGGTTCGATTTACCTTAAATGGGCTTACGACAAAAAATAGAAACAAAACAAACTATACAAAATAACGGAAATTATGGACATTAGAGAGATTCAAAACCTAATCAAGTTTGTAGCAAAATCCGGAGCTACAGAAGTTAAGTTGGAGATGGATGATTTTAAAATCACCATAAAAACAACTGAAGCCGGCGCTGCTGAAGCTACAACTTATGTTCAGCACGTACCAATGGCACAGCCAGTACAACAGGCTATTGCTCCTGTGGCTGCTCCTGCTGCTGCACCGCAAGCTCCTGCTGCCGCTGCTCCTGCTGCTGATGATAACTCAAAATATATTACTATCAAATCGCCTATTATTGGTACCCTTTACAGAAAACCTTCACCGGACAAACCTGTGTTTGTTGAGGTAGGAACTACAATCTCTAAAGGTGATGTTGTGTGTGTTATCGAGGCTATGAAACTATTCAACGAAATCGAGTCTGAGGTATCTGGTAAAATCGTTAAGGTTTTAGTTGATGATGCTTCTCCGGTAGAGTTCGATCAGCCATTATTCTTAGTAGATCCGTCTTAATATTATTTTGAATGATGAATTTATAATGTCTTTATCAGGCATTAATGAATTTAAAATTTAAAATTTAACATTTAAAATAATCAAACAGGATGTTTAAAAAAGTATTAATTGCAAACAGGGGAGAGATTGCACTTCGTGTAATCAGAACCTGCAGGGAGATGGGGATTAAAACCGTTGCGGTTTACTCAACTGCTGATGCGGAAAGCCTTCACGTAAAATTTGCTGATGAAGCAGTTTGTATCGGGCCACCGCCAAGCAACCTGTCTTACCTTAAGATATCTAATATCATAGCTGCTGCAGAAATTACTAATGCAGATGCTATTCACCCGGGTTACGGGTTCCTTTCTGAAAATGCTAAGTTTTCAAAAATATGTGGTGAGCACGGTATCAAATTTATTGGTGCTTCGCCGGACATGATTGATAAAATGGGAGATAAAGCTACGGCTAAAGCTACCATGAAAGCTGCAGGTGTACCTTGTGTACCGGGTTCAGACGGTCTTCTTGAATCGTATGAACATGCTGAAAAACTTGCAAAAGAATTTGGTTACCCTGTAATGCTTAAAGCTACTGCCGGTGGTGGTGGTAAAGGTATGAGGGCTGTATGGAAACAGGACGAGCTTTTAAAAGCTTGGGAAAGTGCTAAACAGGAAGCGGCTGCTTCGTTTGGTAATGATGGTATGTATATGGAGAAACTTATCGAAGAACCTCGTCACATCGAGATTCAGGTTGTAGGTGATTCATTCGGTAAAGCATGTCACCTTTCTGAAAGAGACTGTTCTGTACAAAGACGTCACCAAAAACTAACTGAAGAAACACCTTCTCCGTTCATGACTGACGAACTTCGTGATGCTATGGGTAAAGCTGCTGTTAAAGCTGCTGAGTTCATTAAATATGAAGGAGCAGGTACAGTTGAGTTCCTTGTTGATAAGCACAGGAATTTCTACTTTATGGAGATGAATACACGTATTCAGGTAGAGCATCCAATTACTGAGCAGGTAATTGATTACGATCTTATCCGTGAGCAAATACTTGTTGCTGCAGGTGTGCCTATCTCTGGTAAAAACTACCTTCCGCAACTTCACTCTATCGAGTGTCGTATCAATGCTGAAGACCCGTATAATGATTTCCGTCCGTCTCCGGGCAAGATCACTACCCTTCACATGCCGGGTGGTCACGGTGTAAGACTTGATACTCACGTATACTCTGGTTATACAATTCCGCCAAACTACGATTCAATGATCGCTAAGCTGATAACTACTGCCCAAACAAGGGAAGAAGCTATCAACAAAATGAAGCGTGCCCTTGATGAGTTTGTAATTGAAGGTATCAAAACTACTATTCCTTTCCACAGACAATTGATGGATGAGCCGGATTATGTAGCTGGTAATTATACTACAAAATTCATGGAATCTTTTAAAATGAAAGATCCTGCATAAATAAAAATAGGCCCTGCTGATAAGCAGGGCTTTTTTTATTTTATATTAGTGCCTGAAAAAAATGGCACAAAACTTGCCATGCCAATAAAAACCTATTTAAAAAATTATAATTATGTTCAAGACTCTTATTTCAGCAGCTAAAGCTATGCTTAGCGTAGTTGCTTTATCGCTTGCATTTACATTAAATGCATCTGCACAGGACCGTTCAGCAAATGCGGCCCAAAGAATGACTGACAACATGAAAGCAGAGCTGTCTCTAACAGATGCTCAGTATGCTAAAGTGTTAGATATTAATAAAGATTTCACTGCAAAATCTGCTGAAGCAAGAAAAGCTTCTACAGATAAAACTGTAGTTGGTAAATCAGTAGTAAGCCTTAATGAAGAAAGAGAAAAGCAGCTTAAAGCAGTACTTACTGAAGAGCAGTACAAAAATTATCTTTTAAAGAAAGATGAGAAAAAGAAAATGGCAAGACAGCGTTTTGACGGGCAGGCAAAACCTATGAGGACAGCTCAACCGGTGGAATTGAGAAAAGAATAATAAGAGCCTCGTTTAGCGAGGCTTTTTTGTGTACTATTCCTTTCGTTTTTCTGTTATATTTGTAACCACGGCTTTGCCGTTTATCATTAACCAAATAATAAAACCAATGATTAAAAAACTTACTACGAGTGTGAGAAATGTTTTAACGGCAGCTGCTTTATTGCTTGCAGTAACAACAACAGTAATGGCTCAGGAAACGGATGTTATTGCTGAGGCTGCTAAAACATCGGCAAACCAAATGAAATCGCAACTTACTTTAAATGATAATCAGTATACACAGGTTGTAGAGGTAAATAAGTATTACCTGAAAAGAGTGAAAGACTGTAAAGCTTCGGCCGATTCTACACAGGCAAAAGCAAAAAAGATGCAGGCGATTAATGAAGAAAGAGATACTAAACTTAAATCAGTACTTACAGTAACTCAGTATAAAAAATATGCTGCTGTAAGAGCAGAGAATGTAAAGAAGCTTAAAGAAGCCGCAAATATTTAAAAAAGCATAGCCCCGGTAAGGGGCTTTTTTTATGGATTTTTTCCTTTACATGTAGGGTTTTTTCTTTGATGGCTGTTATATGTTTCCGAGACCAACCACTACAGCTATGGAAACGATATCGCTGCTGCATAAAAGCAGGAAAAAACAACATGAGGCTTTTATTATACCTGCGAAAGTTTCAGGGCAAAGCATTACAGTAGATTTTGACGAAGTGAAATCGCTGAAATTTTCAACCATTATCAGTCTTAAATCCCTGCTATGGGCGCTGATATTCTTTTTATTCTTTCTTGATCTGTGCCTGAGAAGAAATCCGGATAACTGGTTTTTTTCGAGTATGGCCGCTATGGCTGTAGGTTTTGTAGTATTATCGTTTATTTTTTTAGACAAGCAATATTATATTTCATTATGCATGACCGATGGTACTAAACTTAAAATAAAGGTGCCTAAAGATAATAAGGAAGTTGCCGAAACATTTGTAATTGAGGCTAATGAAAAGATCACAAAAAAATAAATCCCCATTTATATGGGGATTTATTTTTTAAAATCGTTCTGAAGAAGCTTTCTTCCAGAAATAAATAAGTTTTTTTGGTACGGTGTCCTCGTTTAGGAGGCAACCGCTATCAAGTTCAGGATAAGTTTCCATAAACGTTTCAATTTTGGTCCTGTCTACTCTCATGCTCACCACGCTTCTGTCTACTTCGTCAGGATGTTTAAGTCCCGCCGAAGCCATTAATTCCATTGCGCTTTTTACCGTCTCATGCTGGAAACGGAATACACGCACGCTTTTTTCTTCAGGAACTAGTCCCTTAACGAGTTTTGGGTCTTGGGTGGCAACTCCGGTAGGGCAGGTGTTTTTGTGGCATTCCAGGGCTTGTATGCACCCTAGGGCAAACATCATCCCGCGTGCAGAATTACAAAGATCGGCACCTGTAGCCAGTGTTTTGATAATGTCAAATCCTGTAACTATTTTGCCGCTACAGATAATCTTAATTTGCTTACGAATACCAAAACCTACCAATGCATCATGTACAAAAGCCAGAGCGTCTCGTAGAGGCATGCCTACGTGGTCGGTATATTCCTGAGGGGCAGCACCTGTTCCACCTTCTGCTCCATCAACGGTAATAAAGTCAAGGTAGGTTTTAGTTTCTACCATTGCCTTACATATCGAAAGAAACTCAGATTTGTTACCAATGCATATTTTCATGCCTATGGGTTTTCCGCCAGATCCTTTTCGTAATGTTTGTATAAAATCCATTAGCTCAAGAGGTGTGGTAAATGCAGAGTGATAAGGAGGTGAAACAATATCATGTCCTTTGCTCACAATACGGATAGCGGCAATTTCGTCGGTTACTTTCTCTTTTGGTAAAATTCCTCCATGACCCGGTTTAGCACCTTGTGAGAATTTAATCTCGATCATTTTTATTTTATCCAGAACCGCACGTTTGGCATATTCATCATACGAGAATTTACCCTCTCCATCACGGCAGCTAAAATATCCCGTACCTATATTCCATACAATATCACCTCCGGGCTCAAGATGGTATGGTGAAAGTCCTCCTTCGCCTGTATTATGATAGAAGTCTCCCATTTTTGCACCTGTATTAAGTGCTAATATTGCGTTTTTGCTCAGTGAGCCATAGCTCATGGCGCTTATGTTGAAAAGGCTTGCTTCATAAGGTTGTGTACATTGCTCAGAACCTATTCTTACCCTTGGGTTATGATCTATTTCATTAAGAGGTAAGGCTCTTATGCTGTGGTTTATCCACTGGTAACCTATTTGGTACATGTCAAGCTGGGTGCCAAAAGGTATAGTGTCAGTTTCTTTTTTGCTTCGTTGGTAAATAAGGCTTCTCTCAATCCGGTTAAAAGGTTTACCGTCGAGATCGGTTTCTATGAAATACTGACGCATTTCCGGGCCGATGGATTCTAAAAGGTATCTAAGCCTCCCTACGAGCGGAAAATTTCTTCTGATCGATTTTTTTGACTGATACATGTCGTATAGTCCCATGATGTAAAGGGGTAGGAATATCAGTAAAAGAAAAATTGATTTCCAGTTAATAAAAGTCAGAAGGGTGATAATGGCTATAGATGTGGTACAGAAAACTACAAATACTTTTCTCATACTTGCATGGATTTGTGCTTTCGAATTTAATCAAAAGCGGTTAGTTTGTTGTTTTATTTGAGTAGTGATTCCAACAAAGATAGCGAGTATTTTTGCTGGTTTAACTTTTGAAATCGTATAAATAAGGCTATAAAAAATCCCGAAGTATTGCTTCGGGATCTTTCATCAATAGTGTAGCTGATTATTTAATATCAAGCTTTTTAGCTATCGAAGATGGGATTCCGCCTTTGTGAAGCAGGATGGCTGTAGACTTATATTTTACAAAATTTTTAGTCATGTACATGTATCCTTTGTAATCGTTAGATGCGCCCCATGAGTTTTTGATGATGTAGTATTCTTTACCACCCTGATCTTTAGCGATGCCAACAATGTGCATACCATGGTCATCCTGAGTTTGGTAGTTGTCAAATGCTTTCTGGCGAAGCTCAGGAGTAATTTCAAGCTCGTCTTTTGGTCCAAGGAACATGCCTTCTTTTTCTTCAGGAGTCATGTCGGCAACGTTTTTAGCCGGGATGTAAGCTACACCATTTTTCCAGCTAAAGCCTTTTTCGCTAACGTCTCCTGCCCATCCTACTGTATAACCGTTTTTAAGAGCGTTGTCAATAACGTCTGTAAGTTCGTTTAGTTTTACGTTGTATACCTGATCAAGCGACCAGTTGTCCGGTACCATAAGAACAAATTTAGAATAGTATGGGTGGTCTGAGAATGAAGATAATTCAACATAGTCATCCGGATTGATTCCGATAACTTCTTTTGCGAATGTTTGCGGAGTATATTTTTTACCTTTCCATTCAAAGTTTTGAGGAACTTCACCAAGATAAGAGTCGATAACGCTTGTGTAAGCTTTAATCCAGTTTGGAGAAAGCTCACCGTTAGGGTTTTTAACTACAGCTTCAAGAACACCCTGTCCCATAGCCTGCATCTCTGCAAATTTGTTGTTGGCAGTACCATAATTAAGACCTGTGTAAAGGTTTTGCGGAAGAGCTCCGTACTGACGGTACATGTTGATTACATCGTGAAGAGCACCACCATCACCAAGTGTGATAGCACCATGCATACGAACGTAGTTCTTTCCTTTTTCGATATATGCATTACGTGCAGTATATATTTGAGAGATCTCAACCGGTTTTTTGCCCATACGGATCATTTCTGACTCAAGGAATGAGTTAGCAGAATAGCTCCAGCAAGTTCCTGAAGAACCCTGGTTTTTAACAGGGGTATTCTCTATATTGATAACATCTGTAAATTTAAAGGCAGCGGCACTGTTAGCGCTCTGGTTGTTTTTTAATGAATTTACAAGGTAGTCCTGTGCTTGTATTGTTTGTAGTCCTGCAAATAGCAATGCAGTAGCAACAAGCGGTTTAACTGAAAAATTGTACATTATTCAAGCAGTTTTTGTTAAGGTTTTTATTATTCGCGCTAAAATACGGAAAATTTATAAAAAAGGTCTTTTTTTTGAAGTTTCTATAAAGTTTCCTTTAGCCATTTAAAGAACTCACGTTGCCAAACCAGCGCATTCTGTGGTTTTAGTACCCAGTGGTTTTCTTCCGGGAAAAGCATAAAGCGGCTCTTGATGCCTCTTAACTGTGCTGCCTGAAAAGCCTCCTGTCCTTGTCCTATCGGTACACGGAAATCAATGCCGCCCTGAATTACAAGGATCGGTGTATTCCATTTGTCAACATTGTTGATAGGGTTAAATTGGTTATATGTTTTTTGTGCAGCTGCATTGTTTTTCTCCCAGTACGGTCCGCCACTATCCCAGTTAGTAAAAAATACTTCTTCGGTAGTGCCATACATGCTCTGAAGGTTAAATACACCACAGTGCGATATAAATGTCTTGAATCGGTTGTTGTGGATGCCGGCAAGATAGAATACCGAATATCCACCATAGCTTGCGCCTACGGCTCCAAGTCTCGCTTTGTCTACATAAGGTTCTTTAGCAACATCGTCGATAGCTGAAAGGTAATCATCCATAACCTGACCGCCCCAATCTTTACTAATCTGCTCATTCCATTCCACACCATGCCCTGGCATGCCGCGACGGTTAGGTGCTACAACAATGTACCCCTGTGCTGCCATAACCTGGAAGTTCCAGCGGAACGAGTAGAATTGTGTCAGTGCACTTTGAGGCCCTCCCTGGCAATATAAAAGGGTAGGGTATTTCTTTTTAGCATCAAAGTTTGGTGGAAGTACTACCCATACCAGCATCTTTTTGCCGTCGGTGGTAGTAACATAACGCTTTTCGGTTTTACTAAGGGCAATTCCGGCGTATGCCGCTTCGTTTACTTTAGACAGTTGCGCCCATTTTTTCTTTTTAAGGTCGTAACTAAATATCTCATTAGCGTGATTCATATCGGCGCGCTCAACAATTATTTTATCACCGCTAAAACCAGTAATGCCGTTGATGTCAAAAACACCATCGGTAAGTTGTCTTACGGTAATAGCAATTTTTGTCATTCCCGGAAAGTTTACCTCAAACAGCTGTTTTGTACCATCGGTAGCAGCAAGGAAATATATCTTTTTTCCATCCGGACTCCAAGTAAAGCTGTCTACCGTACCATCCCAGTTTGCGGTAAGATTCATGTCAATGCCTTTAAAGCGAACAATGATGTCGTTTTTATCAGCCTCATACCCATCGCGTTTCATTTGCAACCATGTAAGGTCGCCTTGCGGAGAGTAAGCAGGTGCAGTATCATACCCCGGGTTGCCTGGGGTAAGGTTTACAGTTTTTTTAGTTTCAATATTATATTCATACAAGTCAGTGTTGGTACTTGTAGCATATTCTGTACCCGCTTTTTTCTTGCATACATAAACAATGCTTTTGCCGTCAGGAGACCATGTATAATCTTCTTCGCCGCCGTGAGGTTTTTGCGGAGAGTCATACGGCTCATTTGGCATAATGTCTACAAAAGACGTTTTGTCTTTATCGCCGGGCTTGGTGTAACCAACATGGTTGTGAGTGCCGTCATTCCAGGTATCCCAGTGGCGGTAATCAAGTCCGTTATATACCTGGGCATTGCTTTTATCCAGTTCTGGGTAAAGGTCTTTTCCAAGAACTTTTTCAACTTTTACTTCTTTAGAGGTAAGCGCCCATTTTCCTTCTGCAGAAAGGTATTTGTCGTTCAATAGTGCAGCATAATCGGTTACTTCGGTCGCAGTACCTCCCGTTACAGGAATACTGTAGAATTTTGAAGCCGATTTGTTCTCTTCCATATTGGGAGTTGAAACTTTGTATACTATGCTTTTTCCGTCTTTGGTAATACCCAGTGCGCTCACACGTCCCAGTTTCCAAAGCATTTCCGGAGTCATGACCTGTTGTGCCGAAGCGGTTAATCCCATGATGCTTACTGTTAGTAGAAGTAGTTTTTTCATTGAAAACATTTTTAATAGGGGCTAAAAGTACTCATTTTCTTTGATTATTTTATTTAATGAAAGATGGGGGTTTTTTAGAAAGCTGCTGTGATAAGTTTAGTTGTTGATGTTAAATGTTTGTGAAAAATATAAAAGAATGCCCTAAATATAATAAGGAAAGTCTTTTTTGAAAAAATATGAGTATTTTCACGCACTTAAAACGAATATTTAGTGAAAAGCAACTCTAAACTATTTATAGCTATCCTGGCCGGACTTTTTTTTGGTGTGGCACTGGGTCTGGTTGTATATTATCAATATCCGAAAGAAACAGCAGCCGATTTTGCGAAGAATGTTAAGCTGTTAGGTACTATATTCATCCGTTTGGTACAGATGATTATTGCGCCATTGGTGTTGTCTACCCTTGTGGTGGGTGTTGCCAAGATGGGCGATATGAAGATGGTAGGTCGTGTAGGGGGTAAAGCCATGGCGTGGTTTATTTCCGCTTCTCTTATGTCGCTTTTGCTTGGTATGGTATTGGTAAACTGGTTGAGGCCAGGCGAAAATACTGCTGTAACAATGGCCGATGTTAAGCCTGCCGATGATTTAGTTAGCAATGTACACGCTTTCTCACTAGAGCAGTTTGTTACTCATGTAGTTCCTAAAAGTATTTTTGAGGCCATGGCAACTAATGAGATATTACAGATTGTTATTTTCTCAATATTATTCGGGATTGCTTTGGCATCAATGGGTAAAGTTGCAGAGCCAATTATAAAGTTATTTGACATCATTGCACATGCAATACTAAAAATGGTAAGTTACGTTATGTGGGTAGCTCCATTGGGAGTATTTGGTGCTGTATCGGCAGCGGTAGCAGTTTATGGTGGCGGAATATGGAAATTGTATGCTAACTATCTTGTGGCATTTGCCTTTGGTATGCTTTGCCTTTGGGTAATACTGTTGGGTGTAGGATACCTTATATTAGGCAACAGGCTATGGCCTCTTCTTAAAAGACTGGCGGGTCCGTTGCTGGTTGCATTCTCTACTACAAGCAGTGAAGCAGTATTCCCGAAACTTACAGAAGAGCTGGAACGTTTTGGGTGTGACCCTAAGATTGTTTCGTTTACCCTGCCGCTTGGTTATTCTTTTAACCTTGACGGAAGTATGATGTACATGACTTTTGCAAGTTTGTTTATTGCGCAGATCTATGGTATAGATATGCCCCTCGAAAAACAAATACTAATGTTGCTGGTGCTAATGCTTACCAGTAAAGGTATTGCCGGTGTGCCCAGGGCTTCTCTGATAGTAGTAGTAGCTACTTGTGCGATGTTTGGCATTCCGCCGGAAGGTATCGCGCTTATACTGCCTATTGACCATTTTTGCGATATGGGCCGCAGCATGACAAATGTATTGGGCAATGCCCTTGCAACCACGGCAGTAGACAAGTGGGAAGCTAAAAAAGATTAAAGATTATTCATTACCAAAAAGACACGAATTATTATGGACAGTTTCCACTGGACACAGCTACTGAACCCTGAGTTTTATATCAACCTGCAAATAGCAGGGGTACCCGTTGGTATCTATGTTGTATTGTTTATTGTTTTTGCCGAAACCGGCCTTTTTGCCGGATTCTTCCTGCCCGGAGACAGCCTTTTGTTCCTTGCAGGTATTTACAGCGGTGAGCTTATGGCTACGCTTTTTTCTATAGAAGGAGATTTTCTTAATGTATTGTTGTTGTCAGTGCTTGTTGCCTGTGCCGGAATCGTAGGAAATACCTTTGGATACTGGTTTGGTGCTAAAAGCGGAACTTACCTTTATCAAAAAGAAGATTCATTTTGGTTCAAGAAAAAATACCTGGTACAATCGCATGAATTTTTTGAAAAACATGGTGGACGTGCTATTATCTTCGCGCGTTTTCTGCCTGTTATCCGTACGTTTGCCCCTATTATTGCGGGTGTTGTTAAGATGGATAAAAAGAAATTCATGTTTTACAACATTCTCAGTTCTTTCCTTTGGGCTGTAACGCTGATATTTGCAGGTCACTATCTGTATGGTTTCTGCCGTGACCAGTTTGGTATCGATCTTAAATCGTACATAGAATACATTATTCTTATCATTGTTGCTGTAACTACAGTGCCTCTTTTAATCAATGCACTTAAAGGTAAAAAGATTACCGAAGAAGAAGCAAAGGCAGAAGCGACTGATGATGACGATTCTAATATAATCCCGCCGGCATAATGTTTAGCTATTGGGAAATCAAGAACTGGTTTACCGATGTAGATTATACCATCGTTGGCAGCGGTATAGTGGGGCTTCATGCTGCACTACGCCTTCGCGAACGTTTCCCTGATGCTAAAATACTTATTATAGAGCGTGGGCCGCTTCCTCAGGGAGCGAGTACCAAAAATGCCGGTTTTGCCTGTTTTGGGAGTCTTTCCGAAATCAATGACGATTTAAAAACACACACAGAGGAAGAAGTACTGGCGCTCATCCAAAAGCGTTGGGCAGGACTTCAGTTATTGCGTAAACGCCTTGGCGATGCCGTAATTGATTTTAAGCCATTCGGCGGATATGAGCTTTTCCTGAAAGACGATACCGCAGGTTATGAAGAATGTCTGCGCCGTATGCCTTTTGTAAATGAAGTACTGAAACCGCTTTTTAAAACCGATGTGTTTGCCAGGGAAGTAGACCGTTTCGATTTTAAAGGCATACATGAATACTTAATCTTCAATCCGTTTGAAGGGCAGATCGATACCGGTAACATGATGCAGGCGTTGCTGAAAGAAGCGGTAGCCAACAACATCCTTATCCTGAACAGCCAGACCGTAACGTCATACCATGAAAAAGCTGATGGAGTAGAAGTTGCCCTTGGCGATTTTAGTTTCTTTACTAAAAAACTGCTTTTTGCAACCAATGGTTTTGCCGAAAAGCTAACCAACGGTATGGTAAAACCAGCCCGTGCACAGGTGCTTATTACCGAGCCTATACCGAACCTTGATATAAAAGGGACTTTCCATATTGACCGTGGCTATTACTACTTCCGAAATATAAACGATAGAATTCTTTTTGGCGGGGCACGAAATCTCGACTTTGAAGGTGAGACCACTACTGAATTCGGTAATACTGAACTTATCCAAAACCAACTCGAAAAAGTATTGCGTGAGGTGATCCTTCCCAATACCGACTTTACCATTGCCCATCGCTGGAGTGGAATCATGGGTATGGGTAATCATAAAAAGCCTATTATCGAGCAGTTATCACAGCATACCTATTGCGGCGTTCGCCTTGGTGGTATGGGTGTGGCTATAGGTAGTATGGTAGGTGCTGAGCTAGGGGATTTGGTTTAAATGCTATCTTGTTTTGAGGGAATATTTTTTTCTTTACAAAAGTTTTCAATTTCGCTATCGGTCATAAAATAAGAGTCGCAAAATTCGTCAAGTTCTTTTTCAGTAGATTTATAATATCTCTGCTCTGCAACCATTAATTTTTCTGTTTGTTCAATAAATTTTTCAAACTCTTTATTAATGTTGCAAAGTTTGTCAATAGTTTTAAAGTCTAATTCACGATATCTTGCGGGATATAGAATTTTGCTTTGGTATGGGTTTGCATCTAATTCTATAATGCCTATTCCAAATGATTCATTTAAACGAGCAATTTCCTCATTTAAATTATCGCTAAATTCGAATGCTACTAAATACCCATAATTTGCCCAACTTGAATTAGATACTGCTTGAAAAAAAGCTTTTTTTAATTCACTATCAGAATTGATTTCTCGTTTGATTTCATAGGAACTTAACTTGAAAGTATCAACTCTATTTATTGATTTTAAAAAATTTTGACTTGCCTGTGTCTGTAGGTTTAGAAATTTTATACCTATCATGTCAGGATGTGTCCATATTTGATTACTGTCTTTTCCATTGGATTGCTCGTGAAAAATAGTTTTGGAGTAAATATCTATACTTTTTAAATAGCTACTGAGTAGTTTATGAAGGTCACGTTCTTCATAAATTTTTATTTTTGGAATTGGAACTGATGCATCGTTTTCATATTCAGCTAATAATTCAGTTAAGTTTTTTATTTCGTTTTTCGTTAAATAATAAGAGTAGGATCCATTAGTGTTTTTAATGCGTTTTACTCTTGTGTCGCCGTTGCGAATAAATTCCCCTAATGTTGCTGAAATTGTTGCACGTGGCGTGCGGGCTTTTCCAAAGTCAAAATATTTTTGTTTAATGATATGTTCAGTAACAATTTTATAATTGGTTAATACTCCAATATCTTCAAGACTTTTTAAAACGGCTTCTTTGATTTTCATTATATGATTGATGCTATAAAGTTTAAATGTATTAATTTTTTTCGAAAGTTAAGATTTAATACAAAACTATAAGATTGCTTATTAGTCTTACAACTAATTCGTAATTTCGCTTCCTGTTAACCAATTGTTCTATGTTCAAAAAAATAGCCCGTTTTCTTTTTAAGGTACTTTTATGGTTTGTTGCCCTTTCGGTCATTTCGGTTGTTATTTTCCGTTTTGTACCGGTTCCTTTCACGCCATTGATGATTACCCGTGCTTTTGAAATGAAGGAAAACGGCAGGGAAATGACTTCAAGCCATGACTGGGTGCCTATTGAGGAGATTTCCAAAAACATGCAAAGGGCGGTTATTGCCAGTGAAGACGACCTGTTTTTAGAACATAACGGCTTTAACTTCGATGCCATGTATAAGGCATACAAAAGCAACAGTAAGGGTAAAAAACTTAAAGGGGGTAGTACCATATCGCAACAAACGGCTAAAAACGTTTTCCTATGGCAGGGCAGAAGCTATCTTCGAAAAGGACTTGAAGCTTATTTTACCATGCTTATTGAACTCCTTTGGAGCAAAGAACGCATTATGGAGGTGTACCTTAACAGTATTGAAATGGGCGATGGTGTTTATGGCGTTCAGGCTGCTGCTAAACATTGGTACCATAAAGACGCTAAAGACCTTACTAAATATGAGGCTGCGGGTATAGCGGCCATTCTTCCTAATCCAAGAAAATTCAGGGCTACGCGTTCATCGGCTTATACCGAAAGGCGTAAAGGCAGAATCGTGAAATTAATGCGTTACGTTAAGCTCGATTACGAAAAGTGAGACAAAGCCTAACCCTATTCATTACCCTATTATGCTTTGCCCCGTCATGGGGACAAAAGCCGGCAGAAATTGGCCTTATTACCGATAACGACCTCTATACTTCACCTATAAACGATCAGTACTACACTGCGGGAATGGAATTCTTTTACCGCTATCTTAGTGACACAGCAAACGATAAGCTGGCTAAAAAGATCTACGATTTCAGGGTAGGACAATATATTTACAATCCGCAATCGGTACGTGCCGAAGATATCAACGTAAATGACAGACCTTTTGCCGGATATCTTTTCGGTGAATTTGGTATTAACTATTACTACACTAACGAAAGTATACTCAAACTGAATGTTCAGGGCGGGGTGGTAGGACCGGAATCGGGAGCCGAAGAAGTGCAGCGCGGACTTCATAGCATGGTGGGTTATCCAACGGTACGCGGATGGCAACATCAGATTACGACCACTATTGGCGCACAGGTTGGGGTTTATTACTCACACAAGATCCTGGAAAACCGCTTTCACGAAAAAGTCGATTTCCATCTCTTAGGCGAACTAAATCTCGGTACGATATGGAACAGTGCCAATGTGGGCGGAATGATGCGTATAAGCCTTAAAAACAACCTGCATGCCATGTATGATTCGAGCCTGCACAATGCTGTACTCAACAAGGATAAAGAATCATACAAGCAGCACCGCGAACTTTTCCTGTACCTGAACCCCAATCTGCAATACATGCAGTATGATGCCACGATCGAAGGCAGCCATTTTAACGATACCAGCCCCGTAACTTTTCCGCTGATACCTTTCCGCTTTAATGCCGAAGTGGGTGTAAAATACCGTTACAACAACTGGAATTATTCCTATTCCTTTAATTACCGTGGCAAGGAACTTTCTAATAATGTAATTACAGGATTCTATTACGGATCGATACAGGTTTCGTATTTTCTATAAGAAAGTCTTTGTGTTTTTAACCACCAGGAACACAACGAAGCATTAAGGACACAAAGCTTTGTGTCCCGTTAGCTATCGGGATTGTGTAAAAATCTTTGTGAGCTTTGTGGTTAAATTAGAGAAAAACAAAAAAAATCTATTACCACATTGCTGCAATAATAGATTTTCAATTTTATACTAAACTATTTAGTTCAAAGTTGTCGTACTGACCACTGACCACTTACTTCTTCACATTCGGAGTAACACCCATGTTGTAAAGCGTAAATGCCTGAATGTCGCTGTACTCATCAATCATCTGTGCGATAGATTTTCCTGCTCCGTGCCCAGCCTTAACACCAATGCGAATCAATACCGGATTGTTACCTGTTTGTTTGTCCTGAAGCTCGGCGGCAAACTTAAAGCTGTGCGCCGGAACCACACGGTCATCATGGTCACCTGTAGTAACAAGTGTTGCAGGATACTGAACTCCTTTTCTAACATTATGTACCGGTGAATAGCCTTTCAGGTAGTTAAACATTTCGGGGTTGTCTTCGGCAGTACCGTAGTCATAAGCCCATCCTGCTCCTGCGGTAAACGTATGGTAACGAAGCATATCAAGAACACCAACAGCCGGTAATGCTACTTTCATAAGGTCCGGGCGTTGTGTCATTGTAGCACCTACAAGCAGTCCACCGTTTGAACCGCCGCTAATCGCAAGGTAGCCTGACGAAGTATAGTTGTTTGCGATAAGGTATTCGCCTGCGGCAATAAAGTCGTCAAACACATTTTGTTTTTGTTGTTTGGTTCCGGCATCGTGCCATTTTTTACCATATTCTCCACCTCCGCGAAGGTTCGCTACAGCATAAATTCCGCCATTTTCCATCCATACAGCATTAGAGATGCTGAAGTTTGGTGTAAGGCTTATATTGAAACCACCATAACCATACAGTATCGTTGGGTTTTTGCCATCAAGCTTAAGGCCTTTTTTGTAGGTAATGATCATCGGGATCTTAGTGCCGTCTTTAGAAGTATAAAATACCTGTTTCGATTCATATTCATCACTGTTGAAATCTACTTTTGGTCTTTGGTATAATTCCGATTTTCCTGATTTGGCATCGTATGAATAAATTGTTCCCGGTGTAGTGTAATTGGTAAAAGAATAATAAAGAGTCTTTTCTTCTTTCTTTCCGCCAAAGCCACCAGCCGTACCTAATCCCGGCAACGTGATATCGCGAACAAGCTTACCGTTATAGTCATATTGTTTTACTACCGATACGGCATCTTTCATGTAGGTGGCAAATATGAATCCTGAGCCGGTAGATGGCGAAAGTACATTCTCTGTTTCAGGGATAAGGTCTTTCCAGTTCTTCTGCTGCGGATTGGCGGCATCTACAGTTACTACTTTAATGTTTGGCGCATTATAATTGGTAGCGATGTACAATGTACTTCCGTTATTGTCTATAATATGACTGTCAGTATCAAAGTTGTTTGTAAGAGCTATGAATTTGCTGTTAGGTTTGGTCAGGTCTTTAATGTAAAGCTCATTACCTGAAGTAGCTTCCGATGCCGATACGATAAGGTAATGCATATCCTCGGTTACACCACCGCCTACATAACGCCTTTTAATATCATGTCCAAAAATTACTTTGTCTTCTTTTTGAGGTGTACCCAGTTTGTGGTAGTACAGTTTGTGCTGGTCGGTTTTAGCCGATAGTTCACTGCCTGTAGGCTTGTCATAGCTTGAGTAGTAAAAACCTTCGCTGCCGTACCATGAGATACCACTGAATTTTACATCTACTAATGGTTCACCAATTAGCTTTTTGGTTTTGGTATCCATAACAAATACCTTGCGCCAGTCACTACCTCCTTCTGAGATGGAATATGCCATCAGGTCGCCTTTTTTGGTGAAATTAGTTCCGCCTAACGATGTAGTACCGTCTTTTGACAGGGTATTTGGATCAAGGAAAATTTCTTCCTTGCCATCTTTGCCTTTACGGTATAAAACCGACTGGTTCTGCAATCCGTTATTTCTGTAGTAATAGGTAAAATCGCCTTCTTTAAAAGGGGCACTTATCCTTTCATAATTCCATAGTTTTTCCAGTCGTGCGCGTATGGCAGCACGAAACGGAATCTGGGCTAAGTAATTAAAAGTAACTTCGTTCTCGGCTTTTACCCAGGCAGCGGTCTCTTCAGAGCGGTCATCTTCAAGCCAGCGGTAAGGGTCAGGAACTTTGTTTCCAAAATAAGTATCAACAACATCTCCCTTTTTAGTTACGGGATATTTAATAGTGGTTTTGCTATTTTCGTGCATCTGTGCATTTAAAGTCAGGCTGCAGGCTGCGGCCATAATTGTTACTGCTTTTTTCATTTAATTGTGATTGATACACAAAAATAGCAAAATCAGTTTCTTAAGTAGTAAACAAAGGCTTGTATTTTACCCTGTGTTTATACAATAAGATAGCATTTAACACTACCACCAGTAATGCAGTGCCTATGCCCGGAATGTCCAAGAAAAGGTGGAATAACAGGATGTTGAGCGATAACGGAATCAGTAGCAGCATGGCAAAAGGCACCCATATTTTACAAATAAGAAGGAAACCGATAATGATTTCAAAGATGGCGACCAGTGTTAGTACATAACCTGTATCTGCAAGAGATGCCATAAAGGCGCCCGCTTCAGGTGAGGGCTGTGGTAACGGAATAAAAGTGTAGATTTTGTTTGCTCCAAAAACAATCAGGATAAGCCCAAGCAATACCCTTACAATTTGAGTAAATTTTGAATTCATAGGCTAAAAGAATTTTAATTTAAAAATAAATTAGAGGCTTCTTTAAAGTTAATGAATTTATTATTAGGAATTTAACAAAAATCAATGGAGTGTGAAAAGAATACCCCTCTTCAAAGAAGAGGGGCTAGGGGTGAGGAAATATTTATTCAATAGTTACCGGAAAAACCACTTCGGCATCAGTGCTTCCGCCAGCATTAGTGATAATTCCATCGGCAACACCTTCTGCATCTTTGTTAGGTTCGTGTCTAAGAGTTACCGTCAGGTTGCCCGTTGCTGCATTAGCATTCGCAGTATATTTAAACTTCAGCCCAATCGGTTTACCATTAACGTCAGTGTCGTTATAGGTAAAAGTACCAAGACCGGTTTGAGAATAGAATATCTGGTGTTCATGGCCTTCTTCAAATATCTCTTCGGTAATGTTACCTGCCGGAGTTTCCAGTTCGTTAAGGAAAGTTATGGTTCCGTTATAAGCAGTACCTGTTACAAAGTTACCAGAAACAGTCACTATAGGTGCATTCGGTCCGTCGCCATCAAGATCACGTGAAGTAAGTACTATTGGTGTCCCTCCTGCTTCAGGTGTAAAGGTTGCTGTAACGGTAGTGATCACTTCTTCTTCATTTACAATTTTAGCCGTATCGTCGCTGCTGCATGAAGAGAAAGAGATGATTGTAATTAGTGCCAAAGCCGAAATTCTTAGGTTTTTCATTTTGATAGAATTTATTGATTAATAATTGAATTTTAACTGTAATTGAAAGTTGCGCCCGATATCATCGGTGTATAGTCGCTGGCGATTCAGGTAATCGCGGTAAGCATGATTGAAAATATTGAGAACTGAAAAGTTGATTGCCAAACCTGTATTGGCAAATGTTTTAAATGTCATACCTGTGCTAAAATGAAACAGGCTGTAGCCTTTAGGCGGAGTGCTTATGTCAACCAGCGTATCCACAAATTCCCCATTTACAGGCAGCTGAACGGTAAAGTTGTTGTTTGGGTAACGCTTTTGGGTAAAAACCGATTCGTTACGTATTTCTGCAAAAAAGTTATGCCAGTTATCCTGATTGTAGCGAATACTGTTCACCAGGTTCAATGGCGGCATTTCTATAAGTGGCAGGTCGTTTGTAATGTCCTGTCCATAAATATAAGCTCCGCTAAAAGTATGCTGCCAGTGCTTGCTTATTTTCCAGTTGGTATGCAGGTCAAGCCCGGCCATAAGGGCATCGGTCTGTTTGTACTCATACACAGGGAAAGCACCTCTGGTGGTATATTCTATATCTGTAGGCGACTGATAAATAAAATTGTTTATCATGTTCAGGTACGGAGTAGCCTCAAACGTAAAAGTTCCATGTGTTTTAAGCAGGGTAGTCGATAGTTTGTACGATTCCTCTTTTTGAATGCCCAGATTACCCAGTTCAATCGTTCCGGTAGAGTGGTGCAGCCCATCACTAAACAGTTCCGAAGGATTAGGGTTACGCATTGCCAGTCCGGCATTCGCCAAAAGCTGATAGTGGCTGTTCAAATGCTTGCGGATACCAAGGCTTGCCGAAATATTATGAAAGGTAAATTCGGGAGCGGTAAGCAACTGCGTTCCGGCATCGGCAACAATGAATTTATCATAAACCCCATCGTAGCCAAGACTGGTCCATCTCGATTTCTGGTAGTATTTTGAAGCTAGCATATGAGAGTAATCATAGCGCAATCCGGCCTCTCCTGTAAAGCTGTCGGAAAAGGCATAACTGGCAATCCCATAAGCACCTGCATCGGTTTTTTTGTAATTAGGAATTAGCGGACGTATTCCCGTATCAGGATTGGCGGTATTATCCTGTGTCGAAAAGCTGGCCCCGGTTTTTATGGTAAGAGCTTCTATTTCCTTTTTCCAATCGGCCTGTGCCGAATGGGTAGCCAAAGTAAGGTCGAGTGCAGGTTTGTCGGTATATACGCCTCTACGAATGTCATATTCCTTACGGCTGTTGTGCTGAAAAGCATATTGTACCGAGAGGCTCGAATTGTTACTGAAACGCTTGTTGAAATTCATTTTTGCTAAATGGTGTACCACATCCTGTTTCGGAGCATCAATGTCATACGTAAAAGGTTCAATTACGGCAGGTTGCTTACTATTAATGGCGCGAACCAGGTCGGAAATACTGCCAATATGCATCGCCTTTGCAATACCTATCTCAGCATCATAAAGACTATAGTAGGCCGAAATATCATAGCTATCGCCAATGTACTTCAGGTCGCCTGCAAAATTGTTTTCGCGGTTGCCTGTGTTTGATAAAACATAATCCGGACTCTGCCTGTCGCCAAAGTATTTAAAAGTTCCTGCCGCGTTCCATGCCCAGCCCTGTTCAGCACCTTTATGCAGGCTGGAAGATATGCTTCCGCCACGCCCATTGGATGCCGCATTAATAATAGTCTTACCAAACAAGGTGTCTTTCAGTACCGAAACAGGTTCTACCAATACAAGTCCTCCAATGGCATCACCGCCATATTGCAGGGCATTGGCTCCTTTAATAACCGAGATCTTTCCTGCTGCATTAATATCCAGATTAGGAGCGTGTTCCGTACCCCATTGCTGGTCTTCCAGTCGAACGTTGTTAGAGATTACCGGTACCCTGCTGCTGTGCAGCCCGTTAATTACTGGCTTCACGATAGTATTCCCTGTTTTCAGGCTGTATACCCCTGCTACTTCCTTAAGTGCATCACCTAACGAAGCATTGCTGTATTTCTCGATGGTTTCCGTTTTAAGCCGCTCTTCACGAATCGTGTTTTTAGGAATAGCATTGTTTTCCGTAAGTACGACCTCCTGAAGCTGGGTTGACTCCGGTTTGAGTTTTACATCAAAGCGCAGGCGTTCATGTACTGTTACAAGGGTATCAATAGTTTTAAATCCGATATAGGAAACTACAATGCGGTGCTCCCCTGACGGAACGTTATGTATCTCATAACTGCCGTCGGTACTGCTTATGGCATGAAGCTGTTCGATATGGATATGTGCCCCGTCAAGAGGGGTGTTCTTGTTAGTAGATACGTTTCCGCTAATGGTATTTTGGGAATACGCGCACAGTGTTCCTGCCATAAATACAGACAGAAGGATATAGTAAAATCGCATGGTAATGTTATTCAGAAATGAATAATTGAGTATTTGGCTGAATTATACCACAAAGTTCACAAAGTTGAAAATGCACAATCCCGATAGCTATCGGGACACAAAGCTTTGTGAACTTTGTGGAAACCCTTAGTGGTCCTAGTGGTTAAATGCACTACAATTAAATCTTTGAGGGATAATATAACTATACCAGGGTAGGCGGCCCCCTGTGCGAAAACAAGCTTCCGGCAAATGCCGAAGAGGTATTTTCAATGCTGTTAAAGCGATATGGTATTTCCCTGAAAGGAAAATCGAGCCTTAAGCAGAATTGCTGCGACTGTATAAAGTAATCAAAATGGAAATCACAGACAGAACAATCCTCATCTTCGTGCTCGTGGTGCGCACTAAATTGCTTGCCTTCTTTCTTTAGCTCATTATGCTCATAGACAGTATGGGTATGGCTAAAGGCATGAAAAGACTGGTAGGCAATAGTGAGCTGCACTAATGCCATCAGGGCCAGGTTAAATATGGCGAACTTTCTTTTCATTACTGCAAATGTATAAAAAGAATTTCATTAATTGCAATAAAGTTGCAATTAGGGTGATTTTAACTGTTGCCTGTCATTTCGACGAAGGAGAAATCTCAATGTTTATGTAGCTTCCGTAAAGTATTGATGGCGTAAATAAGACCAATGGAAGCTTTTCCTGTTTCAAATTGAAAAGTAATTGAGTTATTATTTATTGTTATTATCTTGAAATCGGATAAATCGGGTTTATTAATGTCACCTTTAAAAAGGCCATAGTCAGTACTTTGTATTTCTGTAATAAGAGTCTGTTTACTGTTTCCAATTGATGTTTCAATTATCCTTCGTGTAGTAACAAGTGTTTTAGCAACTTCGCTTTCGATAAGAAAAACAGGCAATTCTTCACTATCTAAATCAAAGCCTTCAGCTTCAGGTGTTGAAATGATTTTTGAATACAGCCATGTTTCCGGATGCATAGCATGTCGTTTAATAGCAGCGATGGTTATGTTGTAGAGAGATTTGTGGGTTTTCATGACAACAAATTTACATGTTAACAGTCATTGCGAGGAGGTACGACGAAGCAATCTAAAAAAGATTGCCACACTTCACAGCGTTCCGCTCGCAATAACATAGAAAACAAAAACCCCCACAATTCTCATTGCAGGGGTTCTATATCAATTTATCTTCTAAGATTATACTAATCCGTTTGCTACAAGATATTCCGCGATCTGAACAGCATTGGTAGCAGCACCTTTTCTAAGGTTATCGGCAACGATCCACATGTTAAGGGTGTTGTCCTGGCTTTCGTCACGACGGATACGCCCTACGAAAACATCATCTTTACCTTCGGCATATAGCGGCATTGGGTAAGAGAATGCATCAAGGTCATCCTGAACGGTAATACCTGCTGTGTTTTCAAGAATGTTACGAACGTCTTTTACATCAAAGTCGTTAGAGAATTCAATATTAACCGACTCGCTGTGTCCGCCCACAGTAGGGATACGCACTGTAGTAGCCGTCACCTTAACTGAATCGTCACCAAGGATCTTCTTGGTTTCTTTCGTCATTTTCATTTCCTCTTTAGTATAGCCGTTTGCTTCAAAAACATCTATCTGAGGGATAGCATTACGGTGAATAGGGTATTTGTATGCCATTTCGCCCTGAATGCCTGCGTATTCATTCTCCAGCTGCTTAACAGCTTTAACGCCTGTTCCTGTAACCGACTGGTACGTAGAAACAACTACGCGCTCAATGTTGTATTTTTTGTGTAGCGGAGCCAGTACCAGTACCATCTGTATGGTAGAGCAGTTAGGGTTCGCAATGATTTTATCTTCTTTAGTAAGCTCACCTGCATTGATCTCAGGAACAACCAGTTTTTTGGTTGGGTCCATTCTCCATGCGCTTGAGTTATCAATAACAGTAGTTCCTGCTTCGGCAAATTTTGGAGCCCACTCTTTAGAAGTGTCGCCACCGGCAGAGAAAAGCGCGATTTGCGGCTTCATGCTCACTGCAGTGTCAAGGCTCACCACCTTATACTTATTTCCCTTAAATTCGATTTCCTTACCCACCGACTTCTCAGAAGCCACCGGTATCAGTTCGGTTATTGGAAAATTTCTTTCTGCCAGTACTTTCAGCATTACTTCGCCTACCATTCCGGTAGCGCCTACAACTGCAACTTTCATAATTTTTGAGTGTTATTAATTATAATATTTTCGGCAAAATTAGTTATAAAAGTGTTTCGAAACACAAAAATATAACAAAGAAAAACCGCCCTTTCGAGGCGGTTTTGTTAAACAATAGAATATATAGCGTAGCGGAAACGTCTTTTATAATGAGAATGTTATATTCTAAACTTATTGTTTTGCCTTTAGGGCATCACGTATTTCCATAAGCAGTTTTTCCTCATTGGTAGGTGCCGGTGGTGCAGCCGGAGCTTCAACTTCTTTTTTGCGCATTGCATTCACTCCTTTAATAACAAGGAACAGTACGAAAGCTACAATCAGGAAAGAAAGTACATTCGATATAAAGTTACCGTATTTTACACCGGCTCCCCAGGTAAGGTCTTTAATGTCTTCCAGATTGGCAGCCTTAAGTACCGGAGTCAGTATCAGCGGTGTTATGATATCTTCTACCATTGATTTTACGATGGCGCCAAACGCAGCACCGATAACAACACCGACTGCAAGGTCAAGTACGTTACCTTTTAGGGCAAACTCTTTAAATTCTTTTGCGAATCCCATAAGCTTAGGTTTTTTTGAGGTTTGAAAATTATTTTGGTAGACCTAAGATACAATATTTTTTTATTCTTTATAAAAAACCCTCTTAACTCGTTGTGAAATGCTCGTCAGTATCTCATACGGAATGGTGCCTAAAATAGTTGCCATTTCTACAACCGAGGGACTCTTGCCAAAGATCACTGCCCTGTCGCCTTCTTTGCAGTCTATGCCGGTTACATTAACCATCATCATATCCATCGATATGGTTCCGGTAATAATTGCTTTCTTGCCATTTATGGTTACATAGCCTTTCTGGTTACCCCATGCTCTGGGGATACCATCAGCATAACCTATTGGCAATGTTGCGATACGGATGGGTTCGTTAGTAATGAACCTTCGGCTGTAGCCAATGCTTTCGCCCGGTTCTATATCTTTTATCTGAAGGATAACGGTTTTAAGCGTACCCACGGTTTCAAGCTGTTCACGTTCTTTCTCGTCGTTGCCTACACCATAAAGACCAATGCCTAAACGTACCATGTCATATTGTGCCTGTGGGAAATTGTAAATTCCCGAAGTATTAAGGATATGGCGTATGGGTTGTATCTCTAATTCTGTGATAAGCTTAGACGACCAGCGCTCAAAATTATCAATCTGTCCTAAAGTGAAATCACGATACTCCGGAACATCGCTTGAAGAGAGATGAGAGAAAATACTCTTAACCGATACAAGGTTATTGTTCTTCAGCAGGTCAATGAGTTCGTCTAATTGATTTTCCATAAAGCCCAGGCGGTGCATACCGGTGTCGAGCTTAATATGGATGGGATAGTTTGACAGGTTCTTTTGCTGCGCAACAGCGATAAATGCCCTCAATTCTTTAGCAGAATATACTTCCGGCTCCAGGTTGTAGGCTGCCATTGCGGCAAATGCACTTCGTTCCGGATTCATAACTATAATAGGAGTGGTGATACCCGCATTGCGCAATGCAATACCTTCATCGGCAAATGCCACACCTAAGTAGTCTACCTTTTGGTGGGATAGGGCTTTTGCAATCTCATAACTGCCACTACCATAGCCAAAGGCCTTTACCATAACCATGATTTTGGTTTCGGGTTTCAGGCGGCTTTTGTAAAAGTTCAGGTTGTGAACAATGGCGTTGAGGTTGATCTCCAACACCGTTTCGTGGGTTTTCTCTTCAAGGAATACCACGATCTCATCAAAACGGAAGCTACGCGCACCTTTTATCAACACGGTTTCATTCTCGAATGCATTGGCTTTATAATGTGCGAGGAATTCCTGAGTGGTATTGTATGGGAAAAAGTTAGGGAAATCGGCCAACTCGCGGCTGATGGTTTCGCCTATACCTATTACCTGACTGATGTTATGTCCCGAAAGCAGTTGGGCAACCTTGGCATAAAGCTCTTCGGTCTCAAATCCGCTCTGGAAAACATCAGACAGTATTATTGTTTTTTTTGTATGCGTTTTGTGTTGCTCAAGGAAGTCGAGCGCAATTTTAAGCGACTGGTAGTCGGAACTGAAACTATCGTCAATAATAGTACAGCCGTTAATACCATTCTTTACCTGCAGGCGAAGCTCAACCGGATATAGTCCGGCAAGGCGCTCCCTTATTACGTCATGGCTGTAGCCAAGATGCAATAACACCATCATACTGTTGATAGCATTCTCTACTGATGGCGCATCGGTAAACGGAATTTCAACGTCAAAACTGTTGATGTCCTGTGTTATGGTAAGTGTTGTTTTGTCAAAGCTCTGGCTACTGCCAATGGTAACATCGGCGCCTTGGGCAAAACCCCAGGTAAAGGTTTTTATGTTTGGGTCTAATGCTTTTAGTACCGCCTCATTTTTCTGGCAGATGAGAATCTTTACATTACCAAATAGCTTTAGTTTCTCCTTTATTTTTTCTTCGCGACTGGCAAAACCTTCATCATGGGCTGAGCCAATGTTTGTCAGGACCCCAATTTCCGGACGGATGATGGGTTCCAGTTTCTCCATTTCTCCCGGAAGGGAAATACCGGCTTCAAAAATACCAAGGTTATGTTTTTGGTTAATGCCAATTACGGATAGTGGTACACCCACCTGAGAGTTATAGCTCTTTGGGCTACGGATGATATTATAATCAGGGCTAAGCAGATAATTGAGCCATTCTTTTACGATGGTCTTTCCGCTACTTCCGGTAATGGCAATAACAGGGAAATTAAACAACTGCCTGTAGTAAATAGCAAAATCCTGAAGTGCTTTAAGTGTATTGTTTACAATAAAAAAGTTGGCTTTGCCTTCTGTTCCGGCAGGGATATGTGTCACCACAAAATTGATAACACCTTTTTTTATCAGTTCGCTGATGTACTGGTGGCCATCACGGTTTTGTCCGCCAAGGGCGAAGAAAAGTGTTCCGATATTGTTTTGCAGCGAACGGCTGTCTATGGAAACATTATCAATTTCCATGTTTTGCTCAATCCCGTTAAATTCGGAATGCAGCGCAGGGATGATATCCTGAATTTTTATGCTCAATTTATCTTAGAATTATTTGAAGAAACTATTCGTTGTCTGACTTCTTCAGGAGTATATGTTTCTAATGTTCCTTTGTCAATCTGGATTAAAGCCATATTAATATCTTCGATCAAGTCATGATCCGTTATCGGATTGTTATTTATATCGTAGCCTATAATATTTGAATCCATGTAAGTTATTTAGGTTAATCCTCTATTCCCCCTTTGGGGGTTAGGGGGCTTCTCATCGCCTCATAATAGGCAGCCCTGCTTAGGGGTTCGTATTCTTCGGTTTCACCAAGGAGTACAAGGTTGTCGTTGTTTGCCTTACGGAAGCTGTAATGTGCCAGGTTTCCGGTGCGGGTGCATACAGCGTGAACTTTGGTTACATATTCGGCAGTAGCCATAAGTGCAGGCATGGGTCCGAAAGGATTTCCTTTAAAGTCCATGTCAAGTCCGGCAACAATAACACGGATGCCGCTGTTGGCAAGGTCGTTGCAAACCGTTACGATCTCATCATCAAAGAACTGGGCTTCGTCAATACCTACCACTTCGCAGCCCTGTGCCAGTAGTTTTAGCATGGCTGATGATGTTACGGGAGTAGACCGGATCTCATTAGCATCATGAGATACCACCATCTCGTCATGATAGCGGGTTTCTATGGCCGGCTTAAAGATTTCTACCTTTTGTTTAGCGAACTGCGCGCGTTTCAGCCTGCGTATCAGCTCCTCGGTCTTACCCGAAAACATCGACCCACAGATGACCTCTATCCACCCGAATTGTTCTTTATGATTTACTGTATTTTCAAGAAACATTTTGTAATTTTCAGGGTGTAAAACTTAAATGTTTTGTTTTACTTTGTATAAAACAAATTTATTAAAAAACTATTGCGCCACTTCCTATAATTCTAAAAGTTATGAAGAAAAAATTAGAAGCCGAACTGATCAGCATTGCTCACAGGATACTTAAACTGAAGAACAGGGCAGAGCTTGACCAACTGCAGCAGGAGACGCTGAAGCTGTATGAGAAAATCTCCGTACTGCGTTTTGTGGAAGATAATTTTAGCGATGTAAAACCTACTATCGGACATGCATCGGCAGAAGAAGCGCTTGAAGAAATTTACGGACTTGAAGAAGAGCCGAAGGTGCATGCCAATGAAGTAGAAGCTGCAGAAGCCAAGGCTAAAGAAGAAAAAGCTAAAGCAGCAGAAGCTGAGGTAAAAGAAGAACCAAAGACTGAAGAGCCTAAGCCTGAAGAGGCAGAAGGAAAAAATGAAGAGGTAAAAGTTGAACCGACTGTTGCTGAAGGAACTAAGGCTGAAGAGCCTGTTGCTATTCCTGAACTTGAGACTTCTGCTGAGGAACTTAAAGAAAGAGAAGAAGCGGTGGTAGCCGTTTTTGAAAAAGAGGAAGAAAGTACTCCTGAAGAGGAAGAGAAAGCTACGGATGCTGAAGTTGAAACCATCGCTCCAGATGAGAATACTAAAATTGAAGACTCAGGGTTAAGCTTTAAGCTGGCTTTTGAAGAGGAAGCACCTGCAAAACAAAAGGAAATTACTTTTGAAGATTATAAAGATTATGTAGAGCCGGAGTTTGTTAAGAAAGAAGATACTTCAGCTAAAAAGGCAGAAGGCAAAAGTGAAGAGGCAAAAGTTGAAGAGCCTTTAAAAGAAGAAACAAAAGAACCTGAATACAGGGACTGGCTTGACTGGGAGCCTACAAAATCAGAAGAGCCAAGCCCCATAACCCCCAAAGGGGGAACGGATGAGGTAAAAGCTGAGGAACCTCTAAAAGAAGAGCCAAAAGCTGAACCTGTTGCCGAGGAAGCCAAAGCCCAAAACCCAGAGCCTAGGTCCGAAAGCACCGTTCGTGGTAACATAGCAACACGTTCTGATTTTGAAAGGCCAAAATCGCTTAATGATGCTTTAGGCAAAATGATCTCTTTGGGGCTTAACGATCGCATCGCTTTTGAGAAGAACCTGTTTAGCGGTAGTGCCGACGACCTTAACCGTGTGCTGTCGCAGTTAAATACGATCAACAATTATGATGAGGCGAAAGACTTTATCGATAACCTTGTAAAACCGGACTACAATAACTGGGAAGGTAAAGAAGAGTATGAAGAGCGCTTTATGGCCATTGTTGAGAAAAAATTCGCATAAATGTCAAAATTATATATTGTTCCCACACCCATAGGCAATCTGGAGGATATGACCTTTCGTGCTATTAAAGTACTAAAGGAAGCCGACCTGATTCTTGCCGAGGATACCCGTACCAGTGCCAAACTGCTGAAGCATTTTGATATCGGTACGCACATGCACAGCCACCATATGCACAATGAGCATAAAACAGTGGAGGGCATCATTCAGCGTATTCAGGGTGGTGAGGTAATTGCCCTGATATCGGATGCGGGAACTCCTGCTATTTCCGATCCCGGATTCCTGTTGACTCGTGCCTGTGTAGAGAACAATATCCCTGTGGAGTGTCTTCCGGGGGCTACGGCTTTTGTGCCTGCACTGGTAAATAGCGGACTGCCCAACGATAAATTCGTTTTTGAAGGTTTCCTGCCCGATAAAAAAGGGAGGCAGACACGTTTCCTGGCATTAGCCGAAGAAACCCGAACCATGATATTTTATGTGTCGCCACACAAGCTGGTAAAAACGCTGGCTGAATTTGTACAGTACTTTGGCGAAAGCCGTCCGGTATCTGTTTCGCGTGAGTTGTCTAAACTGCATGAGGAAACCGTTCGCGGTACTGCGACTGAAGTGTTGGAACACTTTACAAAGAAAGAACCTAAAGGCGAGATTGTGGTGATAGTGGGAGGATTTGTGCCGGAGCCTAAGGCGAAGAAGAAGTATAGTGAGTAATATCTTTATAAAATTTTGATTCAATACTTGTAATTTCCTTTAAAACTGTAATTTAGTGTTTGAATTGTGTGAAAAGTCTTCTGATTTTAGTTCTTCAATCCAAATACTCTTTTTATGGCTCAAACAATATCCAAATCAAATCAAATACAATTACATTATTATTTTACAGATAATACTCATGGCTTTGATGCAATTGTACGGAATGAATGTGAGAAAGAGCTTTTAAATTTATATTATGATGTAGCTAAAACATTGGGATTAAATGTTTTTGTTCAAAGTGAGCCGCCTCAAGAAGGAGGATTTATAGAAATATGGAAATTTATTGGTGAGAATACTAATCAAATAACAATTATTGTTAGTGCAATAGCAATTATACTATCACGTAGACCTGTCGAAAATAAGAAATTAACTCAACTCCAAATAGAAAATTTAGAAATAGAAAATGAGCTAAAGAAGAATGAATTAAGAGAACTTCAATTAAAAAAATTAACGGAGTCTGATATAAACGAAGATACTATAAGAAAAGTTGTCGAATTATTGTCGTTAAATTACCGTGTAATTTGGAGAAGATCTAACTTTTATAAGAAAGTGATTGCATATAAGCGAATACATAAAGTTTCTGAACAAAGATTGTTTGAGAATAGCCCAATAGGTGCTGATAGAGAGATTACTAGAAATGAATTTTCAAATTTTGTTCTATCCACTGATGATTTGCCCGACAATGAAATAGTTGAAGCAAGTATTGATTTAATATCCCCGGTATTGAAGTCAGGAAATTTTTTATGGAAAGGTTTTTATAACAATGACATAATCTCCTTTCAGATGCAAGATGATTCTTTTAGAGCAATGATTCAAAATGGAGAAATGATTTTGAATAATAAGGTGACTTTAAATACTGTACTTTTGCAAAGCCGCCGAATTGATGAAGATGGGCACATTAAAATCACCAAATCTATTGTTACGCTTGTGATTGATTATAGCATAAATGGAGTTAAGCACATTACTAAAGATGGGCAAATCTATTTAGATAGCTAGAATATTATATAAAGTTCAATGCGCTGGAACCTAAAACCCAAACCCGATTCCCATAAAGTTAAACACCTTGCTGAGGTGCTCAATGTAGATGCTGTTACGGCAGGCCTGCTGGTGCAGCGTGGTATAGAAACGTATGAGGAAGCAAAAACGTTCTTCCGTCCAATGTTGAGCGATCTGCATGATCCTTTCCTGATGAAGGATATGGACAAAGCTGTAACACGTATTGAACAGGCTATTGAAGCAGGGGAGAACATATTGGTTTTTGGTGATTATGATGTAGATGGCACTACCGCGGTTTCGCTGATGTCGTCGTACCTGCGTTCGTATTATCCTAATGTGGCGACTTATATTCCGGATAGGTATAATGAAGGTTATGGCGTATCGTTTGCAGGAATCGATTTTGCTGATGATAATGAATTCACGCTTATAATTGCCCTCGACTGTGGTATCAAATCCATTGATAAGGTTGAATATGCCAAAGAAAAGGGAATTGATTTTATCATTTGTGATCACCACCGTCCCGGTGATGAATTGCCCGATGCTGTTGCGGTACTCGACCCTAAGCGTGAAGATTGTGAGTATCCGTATGATGAGCTTTGCGGTTGCGGTGTGGGATTTAAACTGATTCAGGCATTATCTGGCAGGAGAGGATTAACGATTCAAAATCTTGTTCCGTACCTTGATCTTGTGGCTACTGCCATAGCTGCGGATATTGTTCCCATAACAGGAGAAAACAGGGTGCTGGCAAAGTTTGGTCTTGATGTTATCAACACGTTTCCAAGACCGGGTATCAAGGCACTCATTCAGAATGTAAAAAAGAAAACGCTTACCATAAGCGATGTGGTGTTTATCATTGCACCGCGCATTAACGCTGCCGGGCGTATTAAACATGGTAACCATGCGGTTGAATTGCTTACTGAATTCAGCCTTGAACAGGCTGAGGAATTTGCTTCCCAAATCGAAGGACTGAATGCTGACCGCAAAGATTTGGATAAACAAATTACCGCCGAAGCACTTCGTCAGATTGACATCAATAATGACCACGATAAATTTACTACTGTTGTCTATCAGGAAGACTGGCACAAAGGTGTAATAGGTATTGTAGCGTCGCGTCTTATAGAAACGTATTACAGGCCTACACTGGTTTTTACCAAAAGCGGCGACAAACTGGCGGCTTCGGCACGGTCAGTAAAAGATTTTGATGTTTACAATGCGCTGGAGGCCTGTGCGGAGCACATCGAGCAGTTCGGGGGGCATATGTATGCGGCAGGGCTGACGTTAAAAGAAGAACAGTATCCTTTATTCAGGCAGAAGTTTGAAGAGGTAGTGCAGCAAACCATCCATCCGGATCTGCTTATTCCTGAAGTTACTATTGACGCAGAAATTGATTTTGCCGATATTACTCCTAAGTTTAACAGGTTGCTTAAACAATTTGAGCCTTTTGGGCCCGGTAATATGTCGCCTGTGTTTATGACGCGTAATGTAAAGGATACCGGATATGGTAAAGCCATAGGGGCAGATGAAACACATTTAAGGCTTTTTTTGCGCCAGGGAGAAGAAGGCGGTTATGCTGCTATTGGCTTCGGTCTTGCCAAAAAAATGGATGTTGCCTGTAAAGGACAACCTTTTGATGCCGCTTATTCTATTGATGAGAATGAATGGAATGGAGAGGTGAGCATTCAGTTGAGGTTAAGGGATATTCGATGTGAATAACACTGTTTTATTGCGTGCGTATCCGCTACGGCGAAGAAGCGTGGCAATCTGTTTTTAGATTGCTTCGTTGTTCCTCCTCGCAATCAAAAAAGTAAACTGTTGAAAAAACTTTCTAAAATTCTTTCGATTTATTTAGAACGGTTTTAAATAATCTTTATTTTTGTTTGAAATCAATCGGGCTATGAAAGAAGTAGAACAAATATATTTTAATGAATTTGGTGTTGCCTTCCATTGGAAAAAGAACAATACCGTTTTAAAAGAGAAGGTTCAGATAGTGTTTAAAGAAACGGGTTTTTATCTCTCGTATGAAGAGATAAAGGCTTTTGCAGAATTGATAGAAAACACATGTGAAGAGGTAGGTTGTGATGCCTGCTCTCATCGTGGGGGATGTCATAAATTTTTACTGAAGACGCCCTTAAAGCAGGTAGATCTTGCAGTATCTAAAAGCGAACTTTTCCAGATAAAAGACCTTGTTGAAGGGACCCTTTTTAATATGGATTTATACGATTACCTAAATAAAATATGCAGGAACTAACGCCTGCATATTTTATTTATATTCTTTAAGCTCTACTTTTTCGCCGTCAAAAACGGCATAGGTAAAATAGCCTATCCAGTCACCCAAATTAATATATTCTGAGTTTTCGCCTACTTTAATTGTCATTGGTAAATGGCGGTGGCCAAAAATAAAGTAGTCATAATGTTTGGTTTCCAGTTTTCGTTTGGAGTACAATACCAGCCATTCGTTTTCTTCTCCTAAGAACTTTACATCAGCATCGCCTGATATCAGTTTGTTCTTTACAGAAAGGTATTGTGCCAGCTTTACACCTAAGTCCGGGTGCAACCATCTAAACAGCCATTTAGAGAAAGGATTGGTAAACACTTTCTTCATGCGTTTATAACCTTTATCTCCGGGGCCTAATCCGTCTCCATGTCCTATCAGGAATTTTTTATCGTTAAAAACAAACTCCTGCGGGCGATGAAATACGGGTATGCTTAATTCTTTTTCGAAATAGTCGCTCATCCACAAGTCGTGGTTGCCGGTAAAAAAGTAAATGGTTATACCACTGTCGCGTAGTTCGGCGAGTTTGCCAAGAACCCTGATAAAGCCACGTGGCACTACGGTTTTATATTCAAACCAAAAATCGAAAAGATCGCCCAGAAGAAATAACACATTTGCATCCTTTTTGATTTCATCAAGCCAGGCTACAAATTTTTGTTCCCTGGGGAAACTCTCTTCCGGGGTAGGAGCTCCAAAATGTTGATCTGAAGCAAAGTATATACGTAGTGTGTTTTCCATACTAAAAAAAGTACTGCAAAGATAATATTATTTTGAGAATGAATTAGTTTCATAATGGTAACAGGAAAAAGTGAAATAATTTTAAATTCGTAACAAAACGGCTGTTTTTTGTTTATTTTAAGAAAAAGTCAAATAATCTTTAATAAAAGATTTAAGTCTTTGCAATATTTTTTTTACTTTTCGGGGCATTAAGCATAAACTACTAATTAATTTATTTTGTCTATGAAAAAAATTACCTTAATTTTTTTCCTGACACTCATTTCTTTTTGCAGCTATGGACAGCTTGCATTAGAAGGTTTTGAGGGTACCTGGTCACCAGCTGACGGAGGTACTGCTACTACTGGTTGGTTCCAGTTTCAAAACAGTGTCGGATTAATCGAGAAATGGGCTCAGGGCCCTGCAGGCAATTCCTTATTGCCACCTTATGATGGTTTAAGAGCAGCTTACCTTCAAAGGGAGAATGTCGCACCGGGTATATTGCCCGAGGATTACCTTGTAACACCACAGTTTAACGTGCCTTTGGAGCCTGAATTGCGCTTCTATTCGCGTTTAACAATAGCTGGTGATCAGGGGAGTATTTATAAGGTCTTTATTGTAGACCTTACTACAAACCCGACTGCTAACTTAAATGTTGCGTCGTCTTACACGGAGCTTGAGTCATGGACAGAGCTCGAAATCAATCCGGTTCAGACTGAATACACTGAAATCGTTGTGCCTTTGCCTGCTGAGTATATTGGCAAGAACGTAAGGATTGCATTTATGATGACAGGTGACAATTTTGACCGATGGTTGGTTGACAATGTTAAGGTTGTGAAAAAGTGTTTAGCGCCAGAAACGCTTGATGTTTTATCTACTACTTTAACTTCAGCCGAGCTTACATGGGCAAATCCTTCGGGTTCTACTCAATGGGAAATTGAGGTTGTTACTGATGCAGGGATACCTACAGGTACGGGTGTTGCCTATTCAGGCACGCTTCCTTATCATGCAACCACAACGGCTCTTGGTGAGCCATTAGTTGAGGGAGGCTGTTACAAATTCTATGTTCGCTCGGTTTGTGACGGTGGCGGAGTAAGCGGATGGGCAGGAGCATTTTATTTCTGTACAAAAGTTACAGGTTCTAACTGTAGTTTTCCAATCGTAATCAATTCACTTCCTTTTTCTGATCTTGATGATACAGCATCATTTGGAGATGATTATAATGGTAATGCAGGTACTGGTTGTGGTACAAGCAACTGGGAGGATTATCTAAGTGGAAATGATGTTGTATACCAGTATACGGCAACTTTTACAGGAGCTATTAATATAGATCTTTCTGAAAACGGACAGTATTCAGGGATATTTGTATATAATAACTGTGCTAGTATTGGTGTTTCCTGTCTTGATGGTGGAACAGGAGGGTATGAAGGTAATCCTGTTTCGCTCGATGATTTTCCTGTTGTAGCGGGTGAAGATTATTACTTTGTAATATCGACATCAAGTCAGCCAACAACTCCATATCAATTAATAATTCAGGCTGTAGCTTGTGATGAGCCTACTAATTTATCAGTTGGTACAACAGGTCTTACGACAGCTTTGCTTTCTTGGGATAATCCATCAGGAGCTACTTCGTGGGAGGTTGTTGTTCAGCCTGCAGGTTCAAGCATACCTTCGGGAGCAGGTACTACTGTAACGGATAATAGCGATTACCTTTGGTCAAATCTAACCGCTTCTACAGCTTACCAATATTGGGTAAGGGCAGATTGCGAAAATGGTAGTTTCAGTGCATGGGCTGGTCCTTATCTTTTCAATACTCAGGTTTGTGATGCAATCTTCCAGTGTGAGTTTACTTTCACAATGTGGGATTTGTTTAGCTGGGATACCTGGAATGGAGATAAGATTCTGGTTAAGCAAAATGGTCTTACTATAGCTACGCTTACAGGTCCTGCGGGAGATGGAAATAATTCTGTAGTTACTGTTCCGGTTTGTAATAATTTGCCGGTTCAGCTAGTTTGGCAGGGCGGCGGTAGTAGCTGGGCGGCTTCAGAGATAGGTTTGAGTGTTAAGAACTCATTTAATCAGACAATTTTCACTAAAAACCCAGATACTGCAATAAATAATCCTCAACTATATGAGGTTGTGGTAGATTGTGATCAGCCATACTGTCTTCCTCCGGAAGATCTTACGGCTACAAATGCTACATTAACAACGGTTGACTTAGGTTGGGCAGGAGATGCAACGGGTAACTGGGATTATTATATAGTTCCTGCAGGTTCTCCGGCGCCAACAGATGCTACACCGGGTACACCTACAACTACCAATCCTACTATTGGAGCAGGTCCGTTAGTAGCTTCTACCGATTACGAATACTATGTAAGAATGCATTGTACTAATTCTTCAACTCCTGTTAGTGGTTGGGCGGGTCCTTATGCTTTCAGTTCTTCGGTATGTGATCCGGTAGAAAAATGTTCATACAATTTTATTCTTAACGCTCCTTGGGACGGATGGGATGATGTTGTGTTAACTGTAAGACAAAATGGTACAAACGTTGCTGTTTTAGGTTCTGATTTTACATCAGGAGACGGAAATACAATGACGGTTCCGGTTGCACTTTGTAACGGAGTGCCTTTTGAGGTGATAATGACAAATGATGGTAACTGGGCCGGACAGGTAGGTCTTGAAATCGTTAATAATTTCGATCAAAGTATATTCTTTAGGGATTTATATGAGGATGGTTCTTCGGGAATGGTCTTATTTACCGATGCGGTAGATTGTTTGCATCCAAAATGTCTTCCTCCAACCGGTCTTGCATCGGCTAATGGAACTATGACAAGTATCGATCTTAGCTGGGATGGTCCTGCTATAGGTAGTTGGGAGTATGTAGTGCTTCCTGCAGGTTCTCCTGCTCCTACAGCAGCAACTCCGGGAACACCTACTACTGCAAATCCAACAGTGGCTGTTCCGCTTGATGCGCCTGCTACTAATTATGACTTCTATGTGAGACTGGTTTGTACAGATGCTACTGACCCTGCAAGTATATGGGCTGGTCCGTTAGCAATACACTCAGAGGTGTGTGATCCTGCTGATAAGTGTGTGTTCCATTTTGAACTGTTAAGTGATGGTGGATATGGTTTTGGAAGTCAGACAATGACTGTTTATCAGGCAGGAGTTCCTGTTGCTGTTCTTGGTCCTGGATTTGACTGGAATGCGCCGAGTCAGGATTCGATGATGGTTGATGTGCCTCTTTGTCCTAACGAAGAAATTCAAATTGTATGGGATAATACAGGTTCATGGGACGATTATGATAAAGGTTTACATGTTTATTCTCCATATATGGAAGATATATATATCAAGCCTTTTGGAGAGGGTGCTCAGGGAGATACTTTGTATACAGGAATGATATCTTGTGATCCTCCTGCATGTTTAAAACCACTTAATCTTAGTGTCTCTGATGTTGCTCTTAACTCTGTAACGCTTGAGTGGGATGAAATGGGAAGTGCCACAAGCTGGGAGGTTTGGGTATTGCCTTATGGCTCTCCTGCGCCAACAGAGCCGGGTACTGTTGTTACAGAAAATCCGGTATCTTGGCCTAACCTTACACCGGGTACTCCATATCAGTTCTATGTAAGAGCAAATTGTGAAGGAGATGGTTACAGTACATGGACAGGTCCATTTGCATTTGTTACTGCAATTGTGAATGACGAATGTGCAGGAGCTATAAATGTACCTGTGAATACAGGAGCTGTATGTTCAACTGTTGTGGCAGGGACTATGAGCGGATCTACTTCGTCGGGTCTTACTCCTAGCTGTTACTGGCAGGAGCCGGAAAATGACGTATGGTACAGTTTTACTGCGACAGGTCCTAACCATGTTGTTACCGTTCAAAATTTAGTAGGAGTAGAGGTTGGTTATGCGCTTTATGAAGGTGGATGTGAAGGTCTTGCTGAAGTGTCTTGTACTGAATATTCATATCAGGATGGAGCTGCGATAGGTGTTCTTAGTGGTTTGACTGCTGGTGAAACATACTATGTTCAGGTGTATGCATCTTACTTCCCTGAGCCGACTGAACCGACTAGTTTTGATATATGTGTTACTTCACCGGCAAGTATTGTTGTAGATACTACAATGGCTGTTGAAGATGTTGTGATGACTTCGCTTGTTGTTGAGAGTTGTGCTACTTTTGAAAATATTACGTGGAGTACTGGTTCTGATTTTGGATCGGCTAATGGTATTGGTCGTTTTGAAAAGGGGCTTTCTACTTTTGGTATTGAAGAAGGTGTTGTTTTAATGACAGGACGTGCTTCGCAGGCGCCTGGACCTAATGTGGGTGATAAATTAGGAGGTTATCCTGATGATCAATGGCCTGGGGATACGCAGTTGTTTGACTATATGACAGATCTTGGTATTGATGTAGGTACTTACAACGATGCTACTTTGTTAGAGTTTGACTTTACACCATTAGCGAATAAATTAAGATTCCCGTTCATTTTTGCTTCAGAAGAATATGGGCAGTATCAATGTTCTTTCTCTGATGCATTTGCGTTCTTCTTAACTCCTCTGGATGAAAATGGTGATCCTGCAGGACCTACTACTAACCTTGCAGTTGTTCCCGGAACAAATGCACCGGTGTCGGTAGTAACAATTAGAGATGGTGCATTTAATGATGGATGTGATTCGGTAAATCCTAATTATTTTGATAATTATTATGGTACTGATTTTGGGGCAGACCTTTCACAGGCTATCGATCCTATGTTTGCACCTATTAACTTCCAGGGGATGACCGTAAGAATGAATGCTGAATCTGATGTTGTTGCCGGACAGAAATACCATATCAAATTGGTTATTGCTGACAGGGGTGACTCAGGTATGGATTCTGCAGTATTCATTGGTGCATTCGATATTGGTAAGCCGGATCTTGGTGTTGACCTTACTATCGAAAATGGTAATGGGGTGTGTAACGGAGATTCTTACACTATAGTAAGTGATCTTGATGCTACGGATTATACCTTTACATGGTATGAGAAACCAATTGGTGCTCCTGATACAAATTATACAGTTATAGAAGGAGAGACTTCGAATGAGCTTACTGTTACCGCTAACGGAGAATACAAACTTGTTGCGTCTTTTGGCGGTCTGTGTGAAGCTAATGATACTGTAGTTATCGAGTTCTATCCTGATGTTGAAGAGGGTACAGGTAATCCTACTCAGTTAGTGGTTTGTGATGCAGATGGATTTGCGACATTTAATCTTTCTGATAACACAGCAAACATACTTGCTGGTCCAAATGGTCCGCTTAACCCTGATGATTATACAATTTCGTATCACCTTACGGCTGAAGATGCTGAGGGAGACCTGAATCCACTTCCGCTTACGGATTATGAAAATGAAGTTCAGGGCTTGCAGGAGATTTATGTGAGAATCGTAACTAAAGACGGTTGTGTTGGTATCAAATCATTCAGCCTGATTGTAGAAGATCGTACTCCTAACTTTACTGTGAATAATGATTTTACAATTTGCGCAGGTACTGCAGGAACAATTACTGTAACACCTGCCGAGCCTGCTAATTATGATCCGGCAACTGTTACTTATGTATGGACTAAAGATGGATTTGCTTATCCGGGTACAACAGCCTCTATTGTTGTTACTGAAGCAGGTTTGTATGAGGTGACTATTGATAATCAGGGATGTCCTGGAGTTGATAGCGTTATTGTTTCTGTAACGCCAAGTCCTGTGGCTGATGATCCTGCCGATGTTGATGTTTGTGGAAAATATGTTCTTCCTGAACTTAGCGCTAACAATAATTACTATACTGGTCCTGGTGGAACAGGTACTATGTTAAGTGCTAATGATGAAATTACATCTACTCAGACAATATATGTGTTTGCATACAGTGAACTTACTCCATCTTGTACATCAGAAAACTCGTTTGTTGTAAATGTAGTTCCTGAGGTATTTGTTAACATTGCTGAAAAATGTGAGGGTAACAATTATATACTTGAGGCTATGTTTGATGATGATAGTATTTATAACGCCGACAATGTAACCTTTGAGTGGACAAACGAAAGTGGTGCTTCTCTTGGAAACGGTGCTACGCTTACTATCGTTGAACAAGGTAAATACTTCCTTACTGCAACTCCGGCCGGACAGGAAATAGCTTGTCCTAAAACGGTAGAAGTACAGGTTGATAGTACTACGTGTGATATTCCGCGAGGTGTTTCTCCTAATGGTGATGGTTACAACGATTCATTCGATCTTTCAACTCTGGATGTTGAAGAACTGAAAATCTTTAACCGTTACGGTCAGGAAGTGTACAGCAAGCGTAATTACACTAACGAATGGATGGGTCAAACCAGCAAAGGCGATGAGTTGCCAACGGGTACCTATTTCTATATGATTAAGCGCTCAAACGGTGAGTCAAAAACCGGATGGGTTTATATCAATAGACAAGAATAAAAATTTTTATAAAAAAGGGCAGATTTTTTTCAATACTGATTAAACCTTTTACAATTTGATAAGTCTAATAAACTTGAGTAATCGATTTTTTCAGGGATTGACTTAGATCTGCCCTATTATTTTTTTGAATTAACCAACACACATTACATGAAGAAACTTTACCTGGCAGCATTATTAGCTCTTGGCGGCCTTGCAGACGCTACAGCCCAGCAGGATCCGCACTACACACA
>NZ_QQAR01000019.1 GCF_003350375.1 Flavobacterium sp. AG291
AGAGCGGTTGTTGAAGCTAAAGCCGTACCTCCTGTTGCAGCAGCATACCATTTAATTCCTGTTCCGGTTGCAACAAGATCAGCAACTGTACCTGCATTACAGAAATCCTGAGTAGCAGCAGGAACTGTCGGAGCTACAATTACATTTATAGATACGTCAACAGTTGCTATTGTAGAGCATGCTGTAGTTGAGTTGGAGGCCGTTAATGTATAAGTTGTTGTTGTACTTGGGCTAAATGTCCATCCTGTAGTAGCATTACCTGAAACGCCTGTTGATGGTTCCCATGAATAAGCAGTGTAATCAGCTGCACCGGAAGTTATGGTGACAGCAGATGTAGGCTGGCCCTGACATGTTGTTGCAGTATTTGTACTTAGCGTAAACGCAGCAGGAGTGTTTACAGTAGCAACTACCGGAGTTCTTGTCGAGTAACAAGGAGCGGTATAGTTCCAGTTATAGAAGAAATAGTATCCAGGGTCAGTATTTCCATTAAGGTAAGCCGAAGTCAGTGTTGCAACATTTCCAAGTGCTATAGGATATGGTATTCCTGAATTTTCTCGTACCATTGCCGGAGCGCCGGCTAAGGCTACTATCCTGTATCCGTTTCCGGCAGGTATATTCCAGCCTAGGTTGACAGTAAATTGTGTCGGATTTGTTGAATTCCCGGCAGGAACAGCTACGGTAACTGTTTGTATTTGGGTATCAGTATTGTTTCTAAGTTCTACAGTAAGGTTACCCGCATTTGTTCCGGTAAGCAATACATCTACTGAATTAAGTACAAAAGCATAGCTTACATCAAATATAAGTCCATATCCGGTACCGGCAGCAGTAGTGTTGGTTGTAGCAGTTGTTGTTCTTCCGCCACCTGATTGTGGTGAACCGGCTATTTCTGTACCTGCATAAAATGTTGTTGTTGCGGTTACGTTTGGACTATATGTTAATCCGGTTGCCAGTGCATTACCACCTATAGGAGTGTCAAACCATTTAACCGTGCCTGTAGAAGCTACAGCAAGGTTTACTGTTCCTGCTCCACAACGTACTCCTGGGGTGGTAGCAGTAATGTCACTATAGTTACACATTGTTGTAAAGGATTTAACGGTTGTCCAGTCGCTAAAACTTGCTCCGCATACAGATCTTATAAATACATAATATGTGGTAGAAGGCTGTAATCCTGTTACGTTTGCTGTTAATCCTGTTGTGGCAGTGCCTGCACTTACAGGTGTTGTGCTCGATGTAGAAACTATATATTGATAACCTGACGGTGTTCCTGTGTTAGGTACATTCCAGTTAATAGTAACGCTATTTTTGGTGATATTGGTAAAGTTTGAAAAAATAGGGAAATCACAACTTGGGATTTCTTCAACTTTTATATAACTCAAGTGAACGTCATAGGTAGGAGTATCGTCTACAGGTCCTTCAGTTGCCTGAAATGCTATTTGTACTGTTTGTCCAATATACGATGTTGGTATAGCAATAGTATAATCTGTTAATACGTTACTTAGGTTAACCGTGGTGGCAGCATTTATAGCATAAAGCGTTGTCCATGTTGCTCCACAATCGGTGGTAATCATCAGTCGAACCTGATCATCGGTTCCCTGCATGCCTGTAGCGTGTGCGTTTGCTGAATTTGCAGCTGTTATTGCAGCGGCGAATTTAACTCTTGTAGCCGTTGTAAGAACATATTTAGGGCTAATAATCCACTCGTTCTTTGCTGCAGCAACAAGGTTTATCTTTGCGGTTGTCTGGCCTCCAAACGCCGTAGAGTTGACCCATTGAGAAGTTATTCCTGAAGGATTAGCTGTAAGAGGTGTAGCACCCGAAGCGGTTGTAATTGCTGCTTCAAACCAACCGGTAGAAACGCTACCCATGTTTGCGCCTACAAATCCTGTAATATTGTTTATATTAGGTAAAGTTGCCGTTAATGGTGTTGCAAACGTTGTAGCGTTGGTTCCATTGGTAGTGTTTATGAAAACACTGAAAGGTGTTGTGCCGCATCTGTTGTATTCATAAACCTTAACATAATATGTTGTTCCGCAGGTTAAGCCTGTAACTGTCACACCGGTTCCGGTTCCTTCGTATATTAATTGTTGCGCTGTTCCTGTATAGGCAGAGTTTCCTGTTAATTGAGCTGTGGTCATAGAGGTTGCAGTAGGATCTACGATAGGAGTAGTACTCATATAAACTAATCTTCGCGTACCGGTGCCAGCATTAAATAGCATATTTACCGAATTATATCCTAATCCTAAGCTGCCGAAAGTTAAATTTGATGCCTGTGTAAGAGGGGCTGCTGCAGGACTTATTGTTGTTACAGCCGAAGTAGCCGACCCGCCTCCGTTTGCACAGGTTACTTTTAAGCGGTACTTTATTGTTGTGCCTGAAAAGCTTGGAGGTGTGTAAGAATTTGTTGTGGCTCCTGTTCCACCTATGGCATTAGCCCAAGAAGTTCCGCCATTTGTTGATTCTTCCCACTGATATGAAATTCCTCCTACAAGGGGGGCATCAGGAACAGTGATAACTCCAGGAGCTGTTCCGGAACATATTAGCCTGTCTAAAATAGTTGATACTGTTCCTGCTGAAGGAATACCGCTACATGGAGGTGGTGGAGTAAATATATAAGTTAAGCCTGATGGTGGAAAAACAGCAGGTAAATTAGTTGTGAATCTTACTGTAGATGCTGTTGTATTTGTTGTAGATACTACCGTGTCGTCCCATGAAGGTGTTAAATCAGGGATTGAGCCAGTAAGTGATCTGCTAAAATAATCAGCGGTAGTTGTGCCTCTAAGTCCAACCTGAGGTTGATATGTTTCAGAAGCAGCTACGTTATTCATGGGGCCATAAATAAAGCTGATTACTCCGGTAGCTTTATTTAGTTTAGCCTGGAAATTTAATGTCTCAACAGTGTGTTGTGTTAAACGGGCCACATTTTTCCACTGGAAGATATAATCTGTTCCATTATCCAGCCATCTCATTTCAAAAAGCGTTCCTGTTATACCTGTATTTCTTAATTGCATACCCAATGGTGATACGACACCTGTGCCAACAGTTGTTGAACTTAAAGGGGATTGCGCAGAACTAAGTGTTGTAGTGCCCAAAACTAAACTTCCGTCGACTCTCATTACTACATCTGTTACGGGTGTTCCATTAAAGAGGAAAGGTGTTGGTAATGTAGCTGTATAAGAATTGGTGTCGTAAGTTGTTCCACAATCCAGACAGGAAATTAAAACTGTTCCTCCTGTAATTTCGGTATAGGTACCTGTTGACTGTGAAAAAGTGTAGAGCGATGTTTGTGCATTAACTGTCGTGACGACGAGAAGCAGAATCATTACTAATAGTGAAGTAAATTTTTTCATACAAATAAAATTATGTGTTTAATAGTTTTATAAAAATATGAATTAAACACTATCTATTTATTAATTATTTGTAATTTGAAAAAAAATTTAACAAGTTTATTTCTGATTGGTTTTTTTTGAGTTGTTTTAAAAAATATTGAAATAAATAAAACAAAAAAGCCTTCGCGTTAGCGAAGGCTTCTGTAAGCAATCAAAATAATATTATTGGAAATCAGCAGGTGTTACACCTTCATTGATTTTAACTTCGCTAACTGTTAGGTTAAGCTCGATACCAACATTCATAATAATGTTGTGAGGTACCTTAATACCTTTTACATCTTTATAATCACCGTAGTAAGTGAAGATTGTAGTTTTTTGACCCGGAGCAATTTCCTGATCACGAGACTCGGCAACTTTATAACCTGATTTTACATCATAGTAGTATGTTGTGTCACCTTTTTTAACTGAATATGCATCTGAACCGTTAATCGCTTCGATTCCTGTTACTGCTGCATCTTTGCTGTTAGCCATGGTAAGTTCTTCAAAAGGAACAGCGCTTGCTTTAAGTTCAGCAAGTTCTTCGCCTTTAACTTCTTCTTTTTGACCCTGACCCATTCTGTAAGCACCTTTTTCGTTTACTACCTGTTTCATCATAGAGTTGCCCATAACTGTAAGCTCTACAGCTTGTTTATTATCTGAAGTAACTTTTGAAGTAAGAACTACAGGAGCTCCCTGTACAGTAGCGTTAGATTTAGTGTAGATGCTTTTAACTCCTTTAGCAGCTTTTTCACCACCGATAGATTTAATGTAGTTATCTAAAACTGTTTTAGCAGTTACACCTGCAGGAACAGCTTTTTTAGCAACAGGTTTTTCTGTTGGGTTACCATATTTGTCAAAATAGAATATTGGCATTTTGCGGCTTTCAAGACCCGGAAGTACATCGGCAGCTTTACCTACAATTACAACACGTGCGTTTTCAACAGAGAAGAATCTGTTAGCAGCTCTTCTGATGTCTTCAGCAGTTACAGCGTTGATGTTTTTGATGTAGTTTTCGTAGAAATCAGCAGGAAGACCCTGAGTTTGTGTTGTAAGTGCATAACGGGCAACAGTTCCCGGTTTTTCCATGTTCATTACAAAGCTTCCTACATATTTCGCTTTAGCGTTTTTAAGGTCTTCTTCAGAAACAAGGTCAGTTCTTATTTTCTTAAGCTCATTAAAGATCTCTACAACTGCACTGTCAGTAACTGTGTTTCTTACAGATGTTGATGAAGAGAAATCGCTTACATATTTACCTCCGCGAATTGAAGAATAAGCACCATAAGTCCATCCGTGAGCTTCACGAAGGTTTAGGAATAATCTTCCTTCTCCACCACCACCAAGAATTTGGTTAGCAAGTAGCGTAGCAAAATAATCTTTATCAGTCATTTTAAGGTTAGAAACATTCACAACCGAAATTTCAGACTGAACCGCATTTGGTACATCTACAAAGTTAATCTGAGTGTATTGAACGTCTTTAGGGTCGCTATAAGATACGTTTGGAGCGATAGCAGGTTTCCAAGAACCGAAAAGTTTTTCAACTTGTTTTTTTACATCTTTAACTTTTACATCACCAACAACTACAAGGTATGCGTTGCCGGGAACAAAGTAAGTATTGTAGTTTGCCTGAACGTCAGAAAGGGTAACGTTATTTAATGTCTCTTCACTTAGATACTCACCTGCCGGGTGATTTTTACCAAATACAAGAACACCGCCAACTCTGCCTGCGATAGCAGATGCACTTTTTTCGTCAGATTTAAGACCTTCAATAATTTGTGCTTTTTGTTTGTCGAACTCTTCCTGAGTGAATACAGGGTTTAGAGCACCGTCAGCCATAAGTTCTAAAATTCTGTTAGAATATTTAGAAAGTCCGCTTCCGTGAGCCGATTGCGATCCGAAGCCAATGCTGGCACCTAAGAAATCTACTTCTTCGTTAAAAGCATCTTTAGGCATTTTTTTAGTTCCGCTACCCATAAGGGCTGCAGTCATATCAGAAACACCTTTTTTTGCACCTTCTGCATACGGAGCGTTATCCATAGTAAGGGTGTAAGATACTGTAGGAAGTTTGTGGTTTTCTACAACAAGAACTTTAAGTCCGTTTTTAAGAGAGAAAGTTTCCGGTTTGCCTACGTTAACTTTAGGAGCTGGTCCCGGTTTAGGCTGTGGTATAACTTGTCCGTGCATATTGAATGATAACAATACGCCGGCTAGGATATATATAACTTTTTTCATGATTTTTTTCAATGCTTAGTTTTGTGCTTTGTCTTTAGCGCCTACGTAGTCTAACGTTAAACGTTGGTTAGGGTTAAGGTATTTTTTAGCAACTTCTCTGATGTCTTCTCTGGTAATTGAACGATAGATTTCAATTTCAGTATTGATTAGGTTTACATCACCATATAAAAGGTAGAAAGAAGCAAGGTTTTCTGCAATACCTTCAACGTTAGAGTTGCTGCTTACATAGTTGCTCTCAATTTCGTTTTGAAGTTTCTGGAACTCTCTTTCTGAGATAAGTTCTGTCTGAAGTTTCACGATTTCTGCATCAGCTTCTTTCATTACATCAGCAGCTGTAAAGCCCTGCATTGGAATTCCGTAAACTATATATAGTCCGTAATCTTCCTGGCTATAGTTGAAAGCACCTATCTGAAGCGCCATTTTTTTCTCGTCAACGATCTTTTTGTACATCCTTGAGCTTTTTCCGCCTGTAAGGATTGAAGAGATCATATCAAGAACTTTAGCGTCTTTTGTTTTCATTGATGGAGTTCTGTAAGCAGTAACCACCATTGGAAGCTGTACGTTAGGATCTTCGTAAGTAGCCTTGAAAGCCTGAGTGATAGGCTGCTCTTCGAATTTCTGGCGAGTAACAGGTGTTCCTTTTGGAACTTTGCTAAAATATTGATCTACCCATTTTTTTGCCTGTGCAGGATCAAAATCTCCGGCAATAACAAGCACTGCATTGTTAGGGATGTAGAACTTTTTGTTGAAAGCCTGGAATTCTTCAAGTGTTGCAGCGTCCAGGTGATCCATTGAACCGATAGTTGCCCAACGGTACGGGTGCACTTTAAACATGTTTCTTTTAACTTCTGCAATAAGGTTTCCGTAAGGCTGGTTGTCTATACGAAGTCTTTTTTCTTCTTTAACAACTTCGTTTTGAGTGTCAACTCCTATCTGGTTGATAACAGGGTGAAGCATTCTTTCAGCTTCCATCCATATAGCAAGCTCAAGGTTGTTAGAAGGGAAAACTTCATAGTAATATGTTCTGTCGTCAGAAGTGTTGGCGTTATTGTTACCACCATTAGCAGTAACTATCTTAAACCAATCACCACGTTTGATGTTTTCTGTTCCTTCAAACAGTAAGTGTTCAAAAAAGTGTGCAAAACCTGTTCTTTCAGGGTTTTCGTCTTTAGAACCTACGTGATACATTACCGAAGTAACGATAACCGGAGCCGATTTATCCTGGTGAAGGATAACATGAAGGCCGTTGTCTAAATTGTATTCTTCGAATGCCACTTTTTGAGCTGAAGCAACTCCGCCAAGCATAAGAAGTGAACCCAAAGCCATTAAAGATTTTTTCATAAAAATTAATAATTATTTTGATATTGCTAATTGGTGTGCAAGTTCGAGATTTTGTTACAATATTTTTACTTTTTTTTAAGAATTTGGATTCATAAGGCATATTCTCCGATTTTTTCGTATAAAATATCACACGTGTGTTGGCTGATAAATAATAAGTTGTATATTTGCAACCTTAAAAAAATTAATTAAACCATATTGTTATGTACGCAATCGTAGAGATAGCAGGGCAGCAATTCAAAGTTAGCAAAGACCTTAAGGTTTATGTTCACCGTCTTGATGCTAAAGAAGGAGATGCAATATCTTTTGCAAAAGTTCTTCTTTTAGATGATAACGGAAACGTAACTATAGGCGCCCCGGCTATAGAAGGTGCTTCAGTAGAAGCTAAAGTGTTACAACACTTAAAAGGTGAAAAAGTAATCGTTTTCAAAAAGAAAAGAAGAAAAGGTTACAAAAAGAAAAACGGTCACCGTCAATCTTTAACGCAAATCCAAATTTCTGGTATCACAGGAGCTGGTGCAGCACCAAAGAAAAAAGCGGCGGCTAAAAAAGCGGAAGCTACAGAGGAATAATTAACATTTAAAAACAAAACATCATGGCTCACAAGAAAGGTGTCGGTAGTTCCAAGAACGGTAGGGAATCAGAATCGAAACGTCTAGGCGTTAAGATTTATGGTGGACAGGCTGCTATTGCAGGTAACATTATCGTAAGACAAAGAGGTTCTAAGCACAATGCTGGTGAAAACGTTTACATGGGTAAAGATCATACTCTTCATGCAAAAGTTGCCGGTGTAGTGAAATTCCAGAAGAAAGGTGACAACAAATCTTTCGTTTCTGTAGTTCCATTCGAAGCTTAAGAAATAAAACTCTATCATATAAAAACCCATTCTGCAAGGAGTGGGTTTTTTGTTTTATTGATATTTCCGATTCTTTTTTAATTACAGGTAGATATGACAAAGCAATCTCATCGGGTCGCTGCGCTTTGATGCATTACGCCTGAAATGGCGGATTAAAACTGTGACTGTGATTGGAAATTAGTATTTAAGTATCTCTAAAAAATCTTCACGCTCTATTTCCCGTGCGCCAAGACTCTCCAGATGCTCATTGTATACCTGGCAGTCTAAAAGGCGGTAATTAGCTATGTAAAGCTGCTTTGTCAATGCTATAAAAGCGATTTTGCTGGCATTACTCACTTTAGAAAACATACTTTCACCACAAAAAATATGGCCAAGGTCCACACCATATAGGCCACCTACAAGTTCATCTCCCTGCCATACTTCAACCGATTTGGCTACACCCAATTCATTTAAGTTGCAATAGGCTTCAACCATATCGGTAGTTATCCACGTGCCTGGTTGTCCGTCTCTTTTAATGTTGCGGCAGTTAGATATCACTTCCCTGAATGCGGTATTGAAGGTTACCCTGAAAATTCCACGGTTAATTATGTTTCGCATACTCTTCGAAATTTTTAGTTCGTCAGGAAACAAAACCATTCTCTCAGGGGGACTCCACCATAAAATAGGCTCGTCGTCTTCAAACCAGGGAAATATACCGCTACGGTAAGCTAATAGCAGTCGCTGAGGCGAAAGATCGCCACCTATGGCAACAATGCCTTCAGGAGATGCCTGTTCTGCTGATGGGAAGTATAATTCGCTTGTCAGGAAGTACATTTTCTATTTTTCTGCAAATGTAATATTTATAACTGCTATCACTGGTTAAACTCACACAAATAAGCTATTTTGTGATTTAGCATTATCTAAATGTTAAATGTAGGAATAGTTCAATAAAGGGTAGTGTTATTATTATAATTTTGCACCCGAATACAAGCAAAATAGTTTTTAACGACGATTTATTATAGCATAGATGCTTGAGCATCAAAGCATAGTTTGTGTTTAGCTAAATTTATACGGAGATCTGGTGGTTCGGATCTCCGTTTTTAATTTTCGCTTACTTGTAAGTAATTTTTTATAACAAAAATTATCCTTGGAGCATATTTTTCTGTAATCCTTTTCTCATATAGGTTTTGTAGTTTTACCACGAAATATAAACTACTATAATTTATGGCTATTTGCTATAGATACATTACTTCATAAGTAATAAAACATGGTTTGTGTTTTAGCTAATTTTATGCGGAGATCTGGTGGTTCGGATCTCCGTTTTTTGTTTATAAACAATAGAGATGAAATAAAAAACCCGAAGCATTGCTTCGGGTTTTTGTGATTTTATTAAAATGGTAAGTCGTCGTGTTCTTCTTCCTTAAAACCTGTTGCCGGTTCAAAGCGATCGTTTTGTGCGGGAGGTGCCTGCTGATAACCTTGTTGTGGTGCCTGGTTGTATCCCTGAGGAGCTTGTTGGTATCCTTGCGGAGCACCATAACCCTGAGGTTGTCCATAGCCTTGTGGAGCTTCAGCTCCGGCTTTTTCTATTCTCCAGCCCTGTATAGAGTTAAAGTATTTTGTTTCTCCCTGAGGGTTTACCCATTCTCTTCCTCTAAGGTTTATGGAAACTTTTACAGGTTCGCCTACAGTGTAGTTGTTAAGCAGGTCACATTTGTCCTGAGTAAACTCGATCATAATGTGCTGTGGGTACTGCTCATCGGTAGTAACTACTATTTCTCTTTTTCTAAAACCATTAGCACCAAAAGCTTTGGTTTCGTCAATCATCTTAATTCTTCCTGAAACTTCCATAATGTTTGTTGTTATTTTCTGCCTTGCAGCAGCTATCGTTATTAATTAAATTTATTTGGCAAGCAGCACTTTCCATGCTGTGGCTACCTGGTTGTTGTCAAGGTATTCCTTGGCTTTCAGGAACTTTTTGCTTTCATCATCGGCGCTTAAAACGGCCTTAATCTCAAAGCTCTCTTTTACAAAGATATCAATTTCTTCATCAGTAGGCAATGTTTCGGTGTTGCCAAGTTTGCCTAAATCGTTACCATCGAAGAAACCACTTTCTTTTACAAATCCCGGAATAGCATCTACACCTATGCCTAAAGTTGTCAGGGGTTTTTCAACCTCAAAAAGCCCTTCTGAAGAACGTGAATACCAGTTTCCGCCAAGTCTTGAAACAAGGTCTATTTTGTGCTGGTCTATCGCTCCGTTAGCATCAAGAATGCTTTCGTCAATGTGCATTTTCAGTACTTCACAAAGTATCAGGTTTCCTGCTCCGCCTTCAGTACCCAGGGCTATAATCTGGTTTACGCGGCATTCAAACTGTACCGGTGCTTCCTTTACCCTGTAAGGTTTTACAGTTTGCGAAGGAATCATGGTAAATCCTGCTTTTTCAAACTCATTTACCCCCGAAGCATACTCTGTACTCGATAGTGAAGTTTGCTCTACCATAGCATAGTTTACCACGTTTATTACTACTTCGCGATTAAGTTCAGCATTCAGCAATGTGTGCTTAACGCTATTGTCGCGTACCCTTCTCGAAGGAGAAAAGATTAATACCGGTGGGTTTGAACTAAAAATATTAAAGAAGCTGAAAGGCGAAAGGTTAGGGGTGTTGTTGCCGTCTAACGTACTTGCCAGTGCTATTGGTCTGGGTCCCACTGCACTTTGTAAGTAACCGTGCAGTTTAGGAGTAGTAAGTTCTTTAGGGTCTATAGTGAGCATGATCGCTTTTTTTGTTTATACAAAGATACTTTTTCTTAACTACCAGCATAGGGTTTTATGAAAGCTGTTGATAAAATATATAACCCTCAGTGCCGTTATTATAAACCACCTCCCAACTTTTAGTATCTTTAAGCCACAAATACACGTTTATGCAATTTTCAGATAACAGGAATATTAGTAGATGGTTAATTATCGCGGCTTCTTTTTTTATAGTTCTTTCTATACTTTGGAATACCTACAGTTTTTTTAACATCTTTAAAGAAGATGAAAGAAAAAAGGTTGAGGTTTTGGCAGAAGCATATCGCATGGTGAATGCTCCATCCATGCAGGATACCGACTTTACGCTTCCGTTAATGATTATACAAAATAATAGTTCGGTTCCAATTATCCTTACTGATAAAAACGGAGTAGTTCAGGATTCAAAAAATCTACCGGATGAAATTGCAAACGATACTATTCGCAAAAAAGCATATCTGAACGAATTAAAACAAGAACAAACATTTATAGTAATAAATCTGGGTAAGGGGGATCATCAGTATTTGTACTATGGTAATTCCCAGTTGTTGAATAACCTTAAATATTATCCGGTTACCTTAGCTATAATTGTCATTTTGTTTGCAACAATAGTGTTTATCTTTTACAGAGCCAGCAAAATGGCAACCCAAAACAGGCTTTGGGCCGGTATGGCAAAAGAAACAGCGCATCAGATTGGTACGCCATTATCATCGCTTTTAGGCTGGATAGAAATCATGAAAGCGGATAATGTGGACGAAACTACGGTAACCGAAGTAGAAAAAGATGTACAGCGCCTGCAGGTTATTGCCGAGCGTTTTAGTAAGGTAGGGTCGGAGCCGGTGCTCGAAGAAAGGGATATTGTAGCCGAAACTGAAAAGTCGTTCGAATACCTGAGATCGAGAGCTTCAAGGCAGGTGGAATTCTTTTTTATGGCTCCAAATCATCCGGTTAAAGTGATGCTTAATCCTGAATTGCATAGCTGGACGGTTGAAAACCTGGTAAAGAATGCTATCGATGCCATGAAAGGTAAAGGAAGGCTTGATGTGATTCTTTCAGAAAGCGAAAAACACATAAGGATAAAGGTAAGTGATACCGGAAAAGGTATCCCGAAGAGTCAGTTTAAAAAAGTGTTTGAACCGGGTTTTACCACAAAGCAAAGGGGATGGGGCCTTGGGCTTTCGTTAACAAAGCGTATTGTAGAAGAATATCACAAGGGCAGGATCAGGGTGTTTTCTTCCGAAATGGGGAAGGGGACCACTATGCAGGCAACTTATAAGAAAATATAATAAAAAAGTCGGCTGTCATTTTTAGACAGCCGACTTTTTTATGGTACACTCGTGAAAACAAAAGTAACCTTTGCATTTGCTATTGAGGTTTCTGCTTCGAGTTCTTTAGAGTTGAGCTTTTTTATTATATACGTTACAGTTTCGGTACCCAGTGTGGTTGTAAGCTGATTAATTTCGGCATTAACAGTGTAGGTTCCGGTTTCTGTTTCCGGGTCCTGTTGGCAGTCCGTCCAGTGCAGCTCTTTTACAGTGTTGGGTGCTACAAATTCTAAATAGTCCTTGCCACAAGGCTGGTGTACATAATCTGATGATGAGTTACCAATTTTGGTGGCTTTGTAATACCATCTTTTTGCAAGCTGGTCGAGGCTTACGGCATCTTTTTTTGCATTATCATCGCTTGAACAGCCGGCAAGACATGCAAGTGTTAGTAGTAATCCGAATATCTTTTTCATGATTCGCTTAATTTATGTTTTGGTTGATGACTTTTAAATTGTTAAATAAATAAACCACGCTTAGCGTGGTTTATTGTATTTTAGGAAATAATTATCAATTACAGATTTGAAGCTATGGCTTTTGCAAGCGCTTCAAATTCTTCTTTTTCGAGTTTTACTTTATTTACAAAACGCATCTCATCCATTTCGTTCAGCGGAATAAGGTGCACGTGTGTATGAGGAACTTCAAGGCCTATAACTGCGACACCAACACGTTTGCATGGTACAGTTTTTTCAAGAGCCTTGGCAACTTTTCTGGAGAACTTCATCAATCCAAGATAATGTTCTTCCTCCATATCAAAAATCTTGTCTATCTCCTGCTTAGGGATACACAAAGTATGGCCTTTGGCGTTTGGATTAACATCCAGAAAAGCCAGATAATTATCATCCTCGGTTATTTTGTAAGCCGGAATTTCACCATTAACTATTTTTGTAAATATAGAACTCATGGTTAGTCTCTTGTTATTTCAAGAACGTCAAACATAAGTGTTCCGTTTGGTACTTTTATTTCAGCTGTTTCTCCAACTGATTTTCCCAGCAGTCCTTTTCCAATAGGTGATGTAACCGAAATTTTTCCGGTTTTAAGGTCGGCTTCACTTTCAGCAACAAGGGTATATTTCATTTCCATGCCATTAGCCTGGTTTTTAATTTTAACCGTGCTAAGTACAAGTACTTTTGATAAGTCAAGTTGTGACTCGTCTATAAGACGAGCGTTAGCAACAAGCTCTTCCATCTTGGCTATTTTAAGCTCAAGAAGTCCCTGTGCCTCTTTAGCTGCATCATATTCTGCATTTTCAGAAAGGTCACCTTTGTCTCTTGCCTCTGCAATTGCAGCAGAAGCCTTAGGTCTTTCAATACTTTTTAGCTGATCAAGTTCATCTCTCAGTTTTTTTAATCCTTCAGCTGTATAATAAGATACTGTACTCATAATTACGTCGTTTATATAAATAGAAAAAATCCCATTGCGATGGGATTTCTTTCTGCAAAGATAATATTTTTTTAGTATTTCAGTTTTTAATCACGCAATAGCATGATGTCAAAGTTAATTAAATTAAATTTGTTTCATAATTATAAAGCTTAAATTTTCATTTAATGAAAAAATATATTTTACTGTTTGGATTACTGATGGTTGCCATAATGGCAAGTTGTGATGATGATAATTTTAACAACAATAACAAATACCTTCCTAATTATAGTTTTCAGGTTCCGGTTGATATGAGTTCGCCCCTCTATAGTCAACTCAAATTTGCAGGGAATGCAGTTTATGTTTCTACGGTAACTTCAGGTATCAATGGAATTTTTGTAACAAATACAGGAACCGGTTTTACCGCTTTTGAGGCAAGTTGCCCCAATCAACCGTTGGATACCTGTTCAAGGCTTACACTTAACGGAATCATGGCAACCTGCCCATGTGATAATGTTGAATATTTTTTATATACAGGACAGCCTACAGGCGGAGTCAAGGTACAGTATGGACTAAAGCCTTACAGAGTTCAACAAATATCTGAAAACGAATTGCTGATTTCTAATTAAAAACTATTTCTTAGGCTTTTTACTCATATAGAAAACAAGTTCGCCGCCTTGTGTGATTTCTTTATGTGTCAGATAGGTTCTGTCTAATATTTTTCCGTTTAATTCTGTTTTGCTGACATATACATTAGCCGGTGACTGATTTTTAGCGATGATTGTGAATGTCTTTCCGTTTTCAAGATTAAGTGTTGCTTCTTTGATGTTGGGAGAACCTATCGCGTAATGATCGCTTCCCGGTGCCACAGGATAAAAACCCAGTGATGAAAAAATATACCATGCGCTCATTTGTCCACAATCGTCATTGCCGCCAAGCCCGTCAGATTTTGGTTTATACATGGCATTAAGTATCATACGAACCCTTTGCTGTGTTTTTTCCGGATGTCCTGTCCAATTATACAGATAGGCTACGTGGTGCGACGGTTCATTGCCATGAACGTAATTGCCAATAATTCCATCTCGGGTAATATCTTCTGTATTGGCAAAATATTTATCAGGGAGTGTCATGGTAAACAATGAATCCAGATGTTGGGTAAATTCCTCTTTACCACCGTTAAGCTTTACAAGTTCATCAGGGTATTGCGGTACATACAGACTGTAATTCCATGCATTTCCTTCAATAAAGCCCTGTCCGTGCGTATCCAACGCGTCGAATTCCTTTTTAAAAGTACCATCGTTCATTTTTGGGCGCATAAAACCGGTAGCCGGATCAAATACATTTTTGTAATTGTGTGAGCGTTTGGTGTATTCATCGGCGACAGCTTTGTTGCCAATGTTTTTGGCTATCTGTGCAATACACCAGTCATCATAGGCATATTCAAGTGTTTTTGAAACTGAAGAACCGTTTTTATCTTCAGGAACATAACCTTTTGAAATATAGTATTCGAGTCCGTCAAAGTATTTAAGGTTTGATGAGCTGATACAGGCCTTAAGTGCCTTTTCTTTATCAAAATCATCATTGCCTTTAGCTATGGCATCAGCAATTACCGAAACCGAATGATAGCCAATCATGCACCAGTTCTCATTGGCATAATGCGACCATACAGGTAACGCATGGTGTACGCTCTGATCGTAATGTGCCAACATACTTTTGATCATGTCGGTATTACGTTTTGGCTGTACAATATTAAAAAGGGGATGTAATGCTCTGTAAGTATCCCATAGGGAGAAAGTGGTGTAATTAGTAAAGCCATCGGCTTTATGGATATTTTGATCCAGGCCTTTGTAACTTCCGTCAGTATCCATATAAACAGTCGGGTTTATAAATGCATGGTACATGGCGGTATAAAAGTTAACCTTGTCGTTTTCAGTGAGGGTTTCAATTTTGATTTTATTTAGTTCTTTTTCCCACAGCAGTTCGCCATCGTGTTTTGTTTTGTCAAAATCCCAATGCGGAATTTCTGCTTGCATATTGGCTAATGCGCCAGCAGTACTCACCGGAGATAGTGCCATTTTTACCAACACCTGTTCGCTTGCCTTTACATCAAAATCAAAATACATTCTGATGTTTCTGCCTGCCTGCTCTGGGAAATTTTTCGATTCGTCAAACTTTCGCCAAAAGCCTTTATATATATTGTTTTCATCATATTTTCGTGCGCCATATTGTTTTATGGGTTTAGAAAATGTCATTGCGAAGTAAACCGTGCGGGTTCTTGCCCAGCCGTTAGTCTGTCGGTAACCGGTGATAAGGGTGTCATTTTCAACACGAATAAAGGTCCATACATTCTTTTCGTTGTGGTTGTAAATACCGTGCATCAAATCCAGGATAATATGTGCCTGTTCTGTTGAAGGAAAAGTATAACGATGAAACCCTACACGATGGCTGGCGGTAAGTTCTGCCGTAATATTATTATCATCCAGTTTTACCTTGTAGTAATTGGCAGTAGCTGTCTCATTTGCGTGCGAATATGCTGAACGGTAGCCAGAAAGTGGTTTGTCTGCCGTTCCGGGATTAAGTTGTAATCCTCCTATAGAAGGCATAATAAGGAAGTCGCCCAGATCGCTGTGGCCTGTTCCGCTAAAGTGGGTGTGACTAAAGCCAACTATGGTCTTGTCTTCATGCTGGTATCCTGCGCAGTATTCATATACTTTGCCGTTGTATTTTTTGTTGAGCTCATAAGCGATGGTATCTGTATCCGGGCTAAGCTGAACTGATCCAAAAGGAACTGTTGCGCCGGGAAAGGTATGGCCCATTCGTTGCGTTCCTATAAGCGGATTGATATATTGATAGTTCTTCTTTTCTGTTTTTTGGGCAAATGCCAATGAACTCAGGAATAATGCGGTAAAAAGAATGTTTAATTTCATGTCCGGATAGTTGTTGGGTAAAAATAACTGTTTTTGAACAGTAAACAAAAAAGCGGGAACTATCCGTTTCCCGCTTTTGGTTAAAATCTTTTCAGTTAGTTCTTAGAACTTTAATGTTGCTCCGGCAAGAAAGTTAATGCCAGCCTGAGGATAATAGTAAGGGTCGCCATACATCGCCCCGTTAGAAACATATTCTTTGTCAAAAATGTTGTTTACTAATCCGTTAAACACTATCGATTTGAATACCTTATTTATATTCCATTCGTAGCTAATATTCAGATCGCTTGTAAAATAGCTTTTTAGTTTGGCGCTTGGTGTTTCATAGTTGTCCATAAACTGTTCACCAACATATTTAGAAAGTAATGCAACCTGTAAATTTTTTACAGGAAGAAAAATTAATTGGTTTCCCGCTATTACGCTTGGCGAAAAAGCAATTTCTGTATTGCCAAGGTTTTGAGTTCCGGTCTCTGTTTCGATGTTGAAATCAACATTTTTGTTATCGCTTACTGCAATGTTAGGTCTTAAAATCCATTTTTCAGTAAGTACAAGAGTAGCATCAGCTTCTATACCCATACGATAGCTGTCGCCGCTGTTCGTGTATATATAACCGCCTACATCATTAAGTTGACCTGTAAGTACTAGCTGATCTTTGTATCTCATATAGTAACCATTAATGTTTACCGTACTTCGTCCGGATTTAAACCTCCATCCTAATTCAAAATCATTTAGGCTTTCCGACTTGTTGCTGCCATATTCATAGTCGCTTCGGCGTGGCTCTTTGTTAGCACGGGCGTAAGAGAAGTAAATATTGTTTTTGTCGTTTACTGTATAGGTCAGTCCTGCCTTAGGGTTAAAAAAGTTGAAAGTATCATTTACCGGCAGTGGAGTGTCATTACTTTCAAGAACATTGCTTGCTTCATACTCAACATTGCGAAGCTGAAGGTCGCCAAAAAGGTTCAGTTTGCTTGTTATTTGGTAGTTTACTTTGGCGTAAATGTTGGCATCCTGCTTATCGGCATCATTATCATAATATCTGTCGCCCGGACGGACATTACCAGAATATTGTGCCCATATCACGTTTCCGTAGTGCGCACCTTTGTATTTGTTCCACGCACCACCCATAACAATGTTGAATTTATCGTCTTTATAATTAGCCGATAAGGTATAGCCATAAAAGTCGTTATCAAGCCATTTTTGGGTAATCAGGTCAGTAGCGGTAATTTCTGTACCGCCTATGATTACAGGCAGTAATCCATATTTGCCAAAAGCGGCATCGTCGCGGTAGTTCTCATAATAACCTTTGCCACGGGTATAGTGCAATGCTGCGTTAGTGCTCCAGCGGTCGCTCCACCTTTCATTCCAGTGCAGCTGGTAGTTGTCCTGCTGATAGTTATCAGTTTCATTATTGTAAAAACGGGTTTCGCCGTTTTCATCTGTATACATTCCAGATGGGTTAAAACGTCTGTTGTTACGCAGGGTAGTGGCATCTATTCCATTCCATGCTTGGTATGTTTTTTCTTTTCCGCCAAAAACCAATGCCTTGATAAGGGTCGTGTTTCCTACATAAGTTCCCTGAAGGAAATACGATTTCAGGTCTGATGATGCCCTGTCGATATAACCGTCTGAGGCAAGGGATGACAATCTTCCTGCAATCTCGAACTTATCGTTCATAAGCCCGGTACTGAATTTTACCGTATGTTTTCTAGAACCGTAACTACCAAAAGAGTTGGATATCTCACCGCTTGAATCATGTTTGTAAGTGTCGGTTAATACATTAAGGCTCGCGCCAAATGAACCCGCACCGTTTGTAGAAGTACCTACACCGCGCTGCAACTGAATACTTTCGGCAGATGATGCGAAATCGGGCATGTTTACCCAAAAAGAGCCGTGAGATTCGGCATCGTTAAATGGGATACCGTTCAGGGTTACGTTAACACGTGTTGCATCAGCTCCCCTTACACGCATGCCTGTATAACCAAAACCATTACCGGCATCGGTAGTTGTTACTACAGATGGCAGGTAGCTAAGTAATACAGGGATGTCCTGACCAAGGTTACGCGGAGCAAGTTCAGCCTTGGTTACATTGGTAAATGTTACCGGGGTATTGCTGTTAGCGCGAACAGATTGTACCAGCACTTCATCAAGCTTGTTTACAGAATCCTGTGCTACAGGCTGCTGAGCATAGGCGGTAAAGCCTAAAGTAGTAAGGAGAATTGAAGTAACCGCTTTGCAGCTTTGCAGCTTTGCGACTTTGTTACTTTTCGAAAAAATGAATAAAGATTTCATTCGTAAAAAAAATTACGAATAAAAGGGGTAATTATTCTTTTGTTAGTTAAAAATGATTTGTTTTTGACAAATGAACACGGCATGAACTCCGTTGTTTTATTGTCTTTCCCTTGGCAGCATTACCTGCCCAGGTTCTTTGGGTATAATCTCAGCTCGTTATTTAGAGCACCCCTTTGAGACGGCGCAAAAGTACAAAAAGTATTGAGATTTTAGATTTTAGAATTGAGATTTTAGTGTTGAAGGTCTTGTTTCCTGTCTAACTTCTCAATACTCAATACTAAAATCTAAAAGTCAGGCCTTCTTCGGGATTGTTTTTTTTCGGCCTGCCTGCGTTTGCCTTCAATACGTTTTTTAATTACCGAACGCGGTATTTTGGTAGGCTTACGGGGCTTATCTTCTTTAAGCGCATTTTCCATTACTGCCAGAAACCGTTTGGTAACAATGTCTTTGTTGCGTAGCTGGCTCCTGTCTTCGTCACATTGCAGGATAAGAACACCTTCATTGGTCAGTTTAGAGGCAAGGCGTACTGAAGCCAATGTTTTTTCCTCGTCGGTAAGGGCATTACTTGCTGTAAGATTGAAGCTAAGTACTACCTTAGAGGAAACTTTGTTTACATTTTGTCCTCCGGCACCACTACTTCTTACTGCTTTGTAATCGAGTTCCTGTATTGCTGTATCTATATTCATTGAAATATTACCAGGGCTGATGTGCAGGTTTTAAAAGGTCGTTTACTGTTTTTACAGGATTAAAGGTTTCAAGAGGGACTTCGGCGAAAAGAGTGATCCATCCTGCCATCGCTCCATTCCATAGGCCCGGAAGCTCATATGATTTTACTTCCTTGCCAAACCTGTTTTTATTTACAATAAAGCCCGATGTCTTGTCTACGAACTTATGGAGGTCAAAATATTCGCCCTTGTAGTTTTTTAGTCCACATACCAAATCAACCGGGTTAAAATGGGTTGCTGTTGAGAAAATTTCTTTTTGGGTCTTGTTGTCAAGATCTACCTGAGAACTTTCAACTATCTGAAGCGAAAGTGCGCCTTTACTGCATTCTATCCAAAAAGGTCCACCTCCGGGTTCCCCTTCATTTTTTACCATTCCGCAAATGCGGATAGGTTTATTTAATAAGTTGAATATGAATTCCTTTTTATTTTGAGGTGTATATTTTGATACGTCAGCTGGTATGTGAAGCAATAGTTTTTCCTTAGCGAAAGCAAAAATAGCATTCATGTCTTCTTCACTGATACTGTCTTCTTCAATCATTTTTAAGTAGGTGAAAACTTGGTCCTGAAGTGTGATCAATATTCCTGCAAGTGCTTTTTTATAGAGGGCAATTGTATGTGTATTGTTATGGCTAACGTTGTCTATGTTTTTAATGAAAACAATGTCGGCATCCAGTTGTCCAAGGTTTTCAATTAGCGCACCATGTCCGCCCGGCCTGAAAAAAAGATGTCCACCGGCTTCTCTAAAAGGAGTGTTGTCTGTATTTACAGCAAGTGTATCTGTATTTTTTTGCTGAAAAGAAAAAGTTATATTAAATGGGATGCCCGATTCCTTTTCAATGTTTTCCTTAACTGTTTTTATTTCATCAATAAACCCATCCATATGTTCTTCCGATATGGTGAACTGGATGTTTGCTTCACCTTTAGAACTTGCATAGGCAATTGTTTCCTTTAGGTGTTCATAGATAGGTGTGGCTATAAAACCATTATAGTTATGAAAAGGTAATATTCCTTTTGGCTTATTGGCGAAGTCAAAATGCTTGCTGCTTAGCATGGTTTTAATAAAGACAAATATTTTTTTGTCTTTCGGCATGGCAGCGAAGTTTTCATCTTCTTTTAGTACTTCAATAATATTTTTGTAGAAAGGCATTTTTTCCAGTCCTACTAAAAATAAACGAAGATGATTGTCTTTTTTACGGTTTATGTAAGCATTTATAGTTTCCTTGTCATAATTAAATTCGCTTGCAAACTCATTAAGGAATTTGAACATTCTTGTAGCCGCTCCAGAAGCTGGTACAAATTTAGTTAATGTGAAATTATCCTTTTCACTGTCAAAATGAGAAGCATATTTAAGAGCTATTTCTTCAGGGAGTTCTATGATGCCATTTTTTAATGACGCCGGTTTATTCAGATAAGTTTTGCTTACCCCGTCTTTAAAAATGTTTAATTGATTTATTATAGTTTGTATGTCTATGCCTTTGTTCCTTATGTCAGCAAAGTCTGTTTCAGACAATCCCATTTCTTTAGCCCGGATCAGCTCGTCAAGAACTGTTTTCCCTGCCTCGAAAAAAGGAGTATTGTTTGAATTAATCATTATATGTGGTTGGTTGTTGGTGGTTAATCTTTGTTTTAGTTTTTTTATAGATGCTTTATCTGCATCATTAGTTGCGTCACAGATTATAAAAAGCTGTGTCGTTTTATCATCTTCATTAAGAGCTTTGTCAATGCTTACCGTACGAAATACAAAATTAGGAGCAGTGTTATCTGTCGGATTTGCAAATTGCGCAAACGTTTCAGCAACTTCCCTTCCATTTAGCTCATTACCATATATGGTAATGTTTACGGTATTTGTAGTTCGTCCTGCAATGTTCTCTTCCATGACCGATAGCCAAATATGGCGATTGTGGTTAGTATTATATAAAAGAAACCGGTAAAAATCAGTCCTTTGTAAAAAAATAGGGGGATTGCAATTATATCTCCTGCTATAAGATATAGCCAGTTCTCGACTTTCCGTTTGGCCAATAGCCACATTCCTATAAAGAAAAGCCCCGTTATAAATGTGTCTACATAGGCCCACCATTGGTTGAACATATGAAAGAAGTGATATACAACGGATACAAATATAACGGAAACTATAAAAATGCCTAAACATTTATAATTATCTTTAGCTGAAACGGCTGTTATTTTTAACAAATCGTGGTGCTGTCGGTCTTTACGGCTCCATAAATACCAACCGTAAATACTCATGTAAAAATAATAAGCATTAATTATAAGATCTCCATAAAGATCAGCAGTGTACAGAATGTATACAAATATAAAAGTACTTATAAGTCCTGTTGGGTATACCAGTATGCTATTTTTGGCGGAGTAAATTACGCTTAACAGTCCGAAAAAAATTGCAGTCAGTTCAAGGGTCAGGAATTCAGTTGTGTAGCCTTTAAACTGTCCAAAGAAAAAATCAAAGAAGTCGGTCATTATAGTTTGGTTTTGCTGCCCAGGCAGTATACTAGAGTAAAATCTTCCACTTCTTCAAAGTAAAACGGGTAGCTTTCATTAATGTCTTCATAATTTACCGATGTCATTCCGTGTTTATCTGTCAGTTCAAAAGGGAAAACATAAATATTTTGCTTAAAGCTTAGTCCGGCACGTGATATCATTTTGTAGACAGCTTCTTTTACACCCCATATAACTATGAGCTGTTTCATGTAATCGGTAAGATGTGAAGGATCAAGGTAGTTGAATTCCGGTTCAATGAATTTATCAGCTATGGTAATTACCTTTTCTCTTTGCAGTTCCATATCAATCCCAATATCGTTTTTACTCACAATAATAGCTGAAAATGCATAGGAGTGTGTAATCGATATGTTCATGCCATCGGTAAGATGGGGTTTGCCATCGGAGTCGTAAAAAAGATCGAAATCAGTATAGCCAATTTCCTGAAGGAGCATTCTTACACCAAGAAAACCTTTTTTGTGGAGTTCACTTTTCATACCGTCAACCCTAAGCGAACAACTGTCTTTAAGCTTTATATGATTAAAAAACTCTTCCAGGCTTTCGGTGTTTTTCCAAATAAGCAGGCGGGTATCCTTATCGATGTTGACAGATTTGTATAAAGGCATGGGGTAAAGTTGGTGCCAATGATTCCATAATGTTGTATCACAAATGGTTATGGATGCGGCATATTTTTATATTTTGTTCTTAAAACGGGCTAATTACAAATGCATTCACTAAATTTGCAAAAATTTTTTGCTAATACAAATATACAATATTCATGAGTACTACAACGCTGCCATACGTGGCATACAAAGTAAAGGATATTTCGCTTGCGGAATGGGGAAGAAAAGAGATTCAGCTTGCTGAAGCTGAAATGCCGGGTCTAATGGCGCTTCGTGCTGAATATGGCGCATCTCAGCCGCTTAAAGGGGCTCGTATTGCAGGTTGTCTTCACATGACAATTCAAACGGCTGTTCTTATCGAAACTTTAGTTGCTCTTGGTGCTGAAGTTACCTGGAGCTCATGCAACATTTTCTCTACTCAGGACCACGCTGCTGCTGCCATTGCTGCTGCAGGTATCCAGGTATATGCATGGAAAGGTCTTAACGAGGAAGAATTTGACTGGTGTATCGAGCAAACGCTTTTCTTTGGAGAAGACCGTAAACCGCTTAACATGATTCTTGATGATGGGGGAGATCTTACCAATATGGTATTCGATCGTTTCCCTGAGCTTACAGCTGCTATCAAAGGTCTTTCAGAAGAAACTACAACAGGTGTTCACCGTCTGTATGAAAGAATGAAGAATGGTACGCTTGTTATGCCGGCTATCAACGTAAATGATTCGGTTACTAAATCGAAATTTGATAATAAATACGGTTGTAAAGAAAGTGCTGTTGATGCTGTTCGTCGTGCTACCGATCTTATGCTAGCAGGTAAGAGAGTTATTGTTTGTGGTTATGGTGACGTAGGTAAAGGTACCGCTGCATCTTTCCGTGGTGCAGGATCTATCGTTACAGTTACTGAAATCGATCCAATCTGTGCGCTTCAGGCAGCTATGGATGGTTATGAAGTTAAAAAACTTGATACTGTAATTGGTAATGCTGATATCATCATCACTACTACAGGTAACAAAGATATCGTTGTGGGTCGCCACTTCGAGCAAATGAAAGATAAAACTGTTGTTTGTAACATCGGCCACTTTGATAACGAAATCGACATGGCATGGTTAAACAAAAACCACGGTGCTTCTAAAATCGAGATCAAGCCTCAGGTTGATAAATATACTGTAAATGGTAAAGATGTTATCATCCTGGCTGAAGGCCGTCTTGTAAATCTTGGATGTGCTACAGGTCACCCAAGCTTTGTAATGAGTAACTCTTTCACTAACCAGACACTTGCTCAGCTTGAGCTTTGGAACAACAGTGCTGCTTACGAAAATAAAGTTTATATGCTTCCTAAGCACCTTGATGAGAAAGTGGCTTCACTTCATCTTGCCAAACTTGGTGTTGAACTTGAAACGCTTAACGAAGAGCAGGCTGCTTATATTGGTGTTGAGGTACAAGGGCCATTCAAACCGGAGTACTATCGTTACTAATCTATAAGTATTGAGAAGTGAGTATTGAGATTTTAGATTTTTAGTTTGAAATTTTAATGTCACTTAGAAATAAAGAAACCCCGCATTTGCGGGGTTTGTCTTTATATAGGGATAAGTGAAGTTTTCTAAATACTCACATCTCAATACTCACATCTCAATACTATTATCTAAAATTGCATTCCATAATATGGTCATTTACCATGCCTGTTGCCTGCATGTTGGCATAAATTACCGTTGAGCCTACAAATTTAAAACCGCGTTTTTTCATATCCTTGCTAATAGTGTCAGATAATGGGGTAGTGGCAGGTACCTGTGATAATGCTTCAAATTTATTATCTACAGGTTTATTGTTGCTAAATGCCCAGTAGTAGCTTGAAAAGCTTCCAAACTCTTTCTGAATCTTTATAAATGCCTGTGCGTTGCTCACTGCGGACAGTACTTTTAATCTGTTCCTGATGATACCGGTGTCCTGTAATAATTCTTCAATTTTCGTTTCGTTATATCTGGCAATTGTCTTATAATCGAAATTGTCAAAAGCCTTTCGGAAGTTTTCACGCTTGCGTAATATAGTTATCCAGCTCAGACCTGCCTGAAAGGTTTCTAATAGTAGGAATTCAAATAGTTTATGATCGTCATAAACGGGTTTGCCCCATTCGTTATCGTGATAGTCTTCGTAAAGTGAGTCGCCTACACACCATTTACAACGCTTTTTGCCTGTCATGACTGGTATTGTTTGATTTTTCGTTATGGATATATTTTTCTATCAGATAGTGTCCGAGATAAATTAGTGGGGTAAGCAATATAGCAATTATTAGTTTTACAAAGTATCCGGTTAAACCCGATGCAATATAGGTTTGAGTGTCCATTTGTCCTGTTGCCCAAAAGGCTATGCCCAAAACAATGAAACTGTCAAAAAATTGTGATATCACTGTAGATCCTGTACTTCGCAGCCAGATATATTTATTGCCTGTTTTTCTTTTTACCCAATGGAAGAGTGTGGCGTCAATTAGCTGTGAAACTAAAAATGCGGTTATACTTCCTACTATTATCCACATTCCCTGACCAAAAACTGCATTAAACTGAGAATCCTGAACTCCCATTCCTTTAACTGCGGGGATACTCAATGCCAACCAAAGCATGAAAAAACAATAGGCAATTAAACCCGCGGTAATATACGATAAACGACGTACACCTTTTTCACCAAAATATTCGTTGATGAGGTCTGTAGTGATAAAAACTATTGGCCATGGCAATATCCCTACACTCATGGGTACGGTAGCCACATTTATAAGTTTGCCGCCTATAAGCTCGGCAACTACGGCATTGGTTATGAAAATTCCTGCGAGGATAACGTATACAGTGTCTTTACGGGTCTGAAACATAGGTTAAGGGTAAAGAGTAAAGGTATTAATAATTTATATTTTATGGCATTTATAAGTTTGAAGGGGATGTCTTTTAGAAAATCATATTTTTTTGCGGATGAAATTTGTTTTTAGAGGGGGTGTGTATTAAAAATTTGTAAAATTTCACATTCAGTATAGTATTTTTCAGGGGTATATGTTTATATTTGTATAAAATTATAAATCATACGCTATGAAAATAGGGGTGCCAAAGGAAATTAAGAATAATGAAAGCCGGGTAGCCCTTACTCCGGCGGGGGTGTTCGAATTGGTTAACTACGGGCATCAGATTTATATTCAGGAATCGGCGGGCGAGAGCAGTGGTTTTTCCGATGAAGATTATCGTGATGCCGGAGCAGTGATGTTGCCAACTGCTGAAGGTGTTTTTGCAATAGCTGATATGATCGTGAAGGTAAAGGAGCCAATAGCTTCAGAATATCCTCTGATCAAAAAGAATCAGGTGATATTTACCTATTTTCACTTTGCTTCAAGTGAAGCGCTTACCAAAGCCATGATTGCAAGTAAGGCTGTATGTATTGCGTATGAAACTGTAAGTGATGACGATGGTTTTCTCCCATTGCTTACGCCAATGAGTGAGGTGGCGGGGCGTATGGCTATTCAGCAGGGAGCTAAGTATCTTGAGAAGCCTATAAAGGGAAGGGGCGTATTGCTTGGCGGTGTGCCGGGTGTTCCTCCCGGAAGGGTACTGGTGCTTGGTGCCGGTGTCGTGGGAGTTCAGGCAGCGAAGATGGCAGCCGGTTTAGGAGCGCATGTTACGATATTGGATATCAATATGAAACGCCTTCGTTATGTAAATGATATTATGCCAAGCCACGTTGTGACTGAATTTTCGAGTGTTTATAATATAAAGAAACATATAAAAGATCACGATCTTATCATTGGGGCAGTATTGATTCCCGGGGCAAAAGCGCCGAATCTAATAACCCGTGAAATGCTAAAAGATATGCGCCCGGGTACGGTTCTGGTTGATGTAGCGGTTGATCAGGGTGGTTGTTTTGAAACAACGCGTCCTACAACGCATGAGGAGCCTACATTTGTTATAGATGATATTGTGCATTACTGTGTGGCTAATATGCCGGGAGCGGTGCCGTATACGTCTACACTGGCGCTTACTAATGTTACGCTGCCTTATGTGTTGAAGCTGGCTAACCTTGGCTGGGAGGAGGCTTGCAGTAAATATCCTGATTTAGGCCGTGGACTTAATGTTGTAAAGGGAGAGGTTGTTATTGAAGAAATAAAAAAAGCTTTTGAAGAAGTGGATCTGGTGATACGTTAATCTGATTATTTATCAGCCTTAGACTTTCGGCTTTAAAAACTTAGAGTTATAAATTTAGTTTTCGTTATTGTTTGTTTGTTTGTTTGTTGTTTCCGGTCGGAGGAGTCTGACCATAAAAAAACCCCAAATTGTAAAATTTGGGGTTCTTTGTTTTATAAAAGAGGTTTACTTATGCAAGTGCAACTCTTTTGAATCCTGTAACTACAAGGTTAGCATCAACAGACTTGATGTACTCGCTTACGCTAAGTTTGTTGTCTTTGATGAAATCCTGGTTAACAAGAGTGTTGTCTTTAAAGAAACGTCCAAGTTTACCTTTAGCGATGTTTTCAAGCATAGCTTCCGGTTTACCTTCCTGACGTAGTAGATCTTTAGCGATCTCGATTTCTTTCTCGATAGTTGCAGCGTCAACACCTTCCTCGTTAAGAGCGATAGGAGCCATAGCAGCAGCCTGCATAGCAACGTTACGTGCAGCTTCTTCACCACCAGCTACGTTAGCAGAAAGGCTAACAAGAGTAGCGATTCTGTTACCAGCGTGGATGTAAGAACCAACGAATGCACCTTCAAGTCTTTCGAAAGAACCGATCTCGATTTTTTCACCGATTACACCTGTCTGCTCAGTTAGTTTGTCAGCAACAGTAAGACCGTTGAAATCAGCAGCAAGGAAATCTTCTTTAGAAGTAAAGTTAAGTGCAAGAGCAGCAAGGTCGTTAGCAAGCTTAACGAAAGCCTCGTTTTTAGCAACGAAGTCGGTTTCACAGTTAAGAGAGATAACTACACCAGTAGTTTTGTCAGCGTTAACAACAGCGATAACAGCACCTTCAGTAGACTCACGGTCAGCTCTGTTAGCAGCTACTTTCTGACCTTTTTTACGAAGGTTCTCGATAGCTTTGTCAAAATCTCCATCAGCTTCTACAAGTGCTTTTTTGCAGTCCATCATACCAGCACCTGTAATTGTTCTTAGTTTATTTACGTCAGCAGCAGTAATATTTGCCATTTTGAATATTGTTTTTGAGTTAAAAAAATAAAAGCCGTTATGATGATAATATGCTACAAAAGTAAACATCTACCAGCACAACGGCTTTATTGTAATGTTATCTTTACTCTTCAGTAGCAGCAGGAGCTTCTGTTTGAGCAGCAGCAGGAGCAGCAGCTTCTACAGTCTCTTCGTTGAAGTCTTCTTTGTCTGATTTTCTATCAGAAAGACCTTCAACAACAGCACCAGTTACAAGAGCTAAGATTTTTTCTATTGATTTAGAAGCATCATCATTTGCAGGGATAACATAGTCAACCTGACGTGGGTCAGAGTTGGTATCTACCATTGCGAAAACCGGAATGTTTAATTTTTGAGCTTCTTTTACTGCGATGTGTTCAGCTTTGATATCTACAACGAATAACGCAGCCGGAAGCCTTGTCATGTCAGCTATAGAACCTAAGTTTTTCTCAAGTTTTGCACGTAGACGATCAACTTGCAGACGCTCTTTCTTAGAAAGCGTGTTGAATGTACCGTCTTTCTTCATTTTATCGATAGAAGCCATTTTTTTAACAGCTTTACGGATAGTAACGAAGTTTGTTAGCATACCACCAGGCCATCTTTCAGTGATGTATGGCATGTTTGCAGCTGCTGCTTTTTCAGCAACGATATCCTTAGCTTGTTTTTTAGTAGCAACGAAAAGGATTTTTCTGCCTGATGCAGCGATCTTTTTAAGAGCCTCGTTAGCCTCTTCGATCTTAGCTGCAGTTTTATACAGGTTGATAATGTGAATACCATTACGCTCCATGTATATGTAAGGGGCCATGTTCGGGTCCCATTTTCTGGTCATGTGTCCAAAGTGTACACCTGCTTCCAGTAAGTCTTTAACTTCTACTTTATTTGCCATTTTTGTAATAGTTTACGTTCTGTTGAGTAAGCAATGAGTAAGTGGCGAAAATTCGGCCTTGCCCATTTAGATGCTAAACTAACCCCTCACCTCGGTGGGGCAACAACAACATTGTTTTTAAATTCAATAATAAAAATGAATAGTATTGGATGATAAAATCCAATAATGACATATTAACGTTTAGAGAACTGGAATCTTTTACGAGCTTTCTTCTGACCGAATTTCTTACGCTCTACCATTCTTGGATCTCTTGTTAATAGGCCTTCTGGTTTAAGGATGCTTCTGTTTTCAGCATCAACTTCGCACATAGCACGAGCGATAGCCATTCTTACAGCTTCAGCTTGTCCTGTAGTACCACCACCGTAAACATTAACTTTAACGTCAAAGTTTTCAGCAGAACCTGTCATTGCAAGTGGCTGTAATACTTTGTACTGTAATGTTGCAGTTGGGAAATAAGTTGCAAATTCTCTTTTGTTAACCGTGATTTTACCAGTTCCTTCAGAAAGGTAAATACGGGCAACAGCAGTTTTTCTCCTGCCAATTTTGTGAATTGTTGCCATGTTTTACTTTAAGTCGTTTAGATTAACGGTTTTAGGAGACTGTGCAGCATGTTTGTGCTCAGGTCCTACATATACATTCAGGTTGCGGAAAAGTTCAGCTCCTAGTTTGTTTTTAGGAAGCATACCTTTTACAGCTTTCTCTACTAAGATTGCAGGGTTTTTTGCCTGTACAACTTTAGCAGTTAAAATTCTCTGACCTCCTGGGTAACCTGTGTGGCGGATGTAAGTTTTGTCCTCCAGTTTGTTTCCAGTTAGGTTGATTTTGTCTGCATTGATAACGATTACGTTATCTCCACAGTCCACGTGCGGTGTATAATTTGTTTTGTATTTACCTCTTAAAAGCATCGCAACTTTAGAAGCAAAACGGCCCAAATTATGACCTTCAGCGTCAACAACGATCCACTCTTTCTGAGCAGTAGCTTTGTTAGCTGAAACTGTCTTGTAGCTTAATGTGTTCACAATAAATTATTTTAATTAAACATTCCATCCCCAATAAAGGGAGCGCAAAAGTACAACTATTTCTTAGAAATTCAAACAGATAGGAAAAATTATTCTAAATAGATAATTTTTTGAGTGTGAAGATAATATACATATATATTATTATTGACTTATTCTTTTGGAACCCTTCCCGAAATCATATTAGGCTTGTTTTCAGCAAAGTTCATTTCATCCCAGTAATAATATTCATCATTCCTGTAGTCGCCAAGATTTATCGTGTCAAAACAATCCATGCCTTCAGTTGGGGAGACACCGAGTGCAAAAAGAACTTCATTGATACTGGTGTCTTTTATAATAGCAATTCTGTCCTCATAAAGAGAAGCGCATTGTGTGCCTATGCATCCAAAATAATCTGTCTGTATAATTGCGTATTGCTTAAATCCTATTTCTTCTGCGAGAAAGAATGAAAGAGGTGATGCCCAGTCGATGTCTTCACTTTCTGAATCCATATCTACCCCGGTTTTGTTATGCCAATAATACATGGACTCATCGAAAAGAATAATTATAGCGAATCCGTTCTCGAATGCTGCAGCTAACTGATATTTCTTAATAGAGTCAGGATTAGCTTGGTCTCCATGCCCGATAATTGCACAAATGTTATGGCCCATTAGTTTATTTTTAGCTAATATAAAAACTTACTCCAATGGCCTCAACGTATTACTATACGTAATTAAAAACGGATTGTCAGCACCGGGCTGTTTCATCAGGTAAATGTATTTGTGCTTCTTAGCTTCTTTCGACGAAATAACCGCTTCTTTTTTGGTCAGGTTGTCGTATACTTTTGTGTCGATAGTGTTATCTATGCGTATTTGGTCTGCTATTCCTGTTTTTTTGTTCGAAATAGGATACTCCTTGTATAGTGTTTTCTTCTCATTAGATATAATTACCTGTTCTCCCTTATAATTTTGGGTAAGTATTAGCACTGAATAATTTGCTTCTGTTGCATTCAGTTTTTTTAATAGAGCCAATCGTTCTTTTTCGGATGCCGATTTAAAGTCGTCTTTATATTGTACTTGTGGTTTAGCGTTAGCGGTAGCTTTTTTTGAAGTATCGCACGATATAACGGATAGGATAGTAATCAATAAAAGGATTGTCTTTTTCATGGTGTTCATTTTCGTATTTGTGTGTATTTATAAAAGTAACGCACAGAAAAAGCGTTTCATATTCCTTTAAGATATATATAACATAAAAAGGGCTTCCGTTAAACACGGAAGCCCTTTACAAAATTTGAATATTTAAAATAACTAACTCAATCTATTTTCGTATTAGCTTAAGGGTGCTTTGCCTGTTTTCAGTATCAATAACTTTTACAAGATACATGCCTGATGTAAGACTGTTTACGTCGTATATAGTATACGCAGAAGTATTGCTAAAAGTTTTTACCAGTTGTCCTGTAAGGGAATAGATTTCCAGTTTATTTACAGCTATATTAAGTGCAAATACATCAGACGTTGGATTAGGGTAAAGAGCAACTTTTTCGATAGTGTTCTCTCCGGTGCCTAATACAACTGTCTGGTTACCAAATATCCTGAATTCACCCGGTTCAAGTGTAATAGTAGCAGCGGTATCTGTTACCTCATAAGATGCATTATTCATAAGGTTGTACCATGTTCCGGTAGTAGGGAAGTCTGGTGTTATTGTTTTCGATACTATGTCAAAGTTAGATAGTACCACAACGCTGTTAAGTTCTGTAGAAGGAATTGTAGCATCTGAAATATATACTTTTGGAGTAAGAGTATTTGTTGATGCCAGCGTATAGTTGCCTTCAAATACAGCTTCATCTTTTTTAAGCTGTATCATTCTTCTCCAGTTATAGTATATTTTGCTACGGTTTGTATCGCCCATCCAATTCTGTGTCCACTGAGGTTGTGGCTTAGTGTCAAGCTTACAATCGCCATCGGTGCCACCTGTTGGGTTTACTGTACCGTTGTTACAGGTAAAAATAGAAAGATCCCATCCCAGTTCGCCAAAATGCCATACCATTTTAGGTCCCGGTACCATAAAGAATACTGCTGCCTGAGCGCTCATTCTGTTAAGGGCAGTTGCAGCATCTTTTACATTATAATTTGCATTGCTGTTGCCGTACTGAAGGTTTTTATACATCAGTCGTTCTTCGTCATGACTTTCAGCATAGCCAACAACTCTTTTGCCTAAAAAGCCGTTGTGTGCCATGTGGCCTACTCGTGCAATATTATTGTTTGTGCTGTAGCCCATAGTAAGCTGATTGTAAGGGTCAGTCATTTTACCCCAAAGCATAACACCTTTACCTTCGTCATATTTGTAGTTTGCCCATTCCTTTTCTTCAGCATCAGTACCTAAGTGTTCAAATATGGTATAGTGGGTAGGGTCAAGGCTCCATGAGTAATCGGCATATTCCTTAAGCACATCAACTCTGTCCTGTTGGTAAGCGTTTGTACAGGTTTCGTCAGATTCGGTACAGTTTTGTGTAAAACCTTTAGTCAAATCCCAACGGAAACCGTCAATGTGGTATTCTTCAATCCAGTGTCTAACCACGCGTTTTACGTAGTTTTTTGTTCTTGGCTGCTGATGGTTAAAATCATTACCTACATTATAGCTATGTTTTGCTACAGTATTAAAGTAAGGATTCTCGGTAGTTGGATTTCCAAAACCGTCACCATCCGGATCATCCATCCACATGCGAACCATTGGATTTCTTCCAAAAGCATGGTTAAGGGCAACGTCAAGTATTACGGCAATGCCATTTTGATGGCAAAGGTCAATCAGTTCTTTTAATTTGTCCGAAGGCCCATAGAATTTATCAAGAGCCATGTGGAAAGAAGTGTTGTAACCCCAGCTTTCGTTGCCTTCAAATTCCATTACCGGCATAAGCTCAATAGCGTTGATGCCAAGTGATGTGAAGTAATCAATTTTATCGATAAGATCCTGATAGTTTCTGTCAGCATCAAAATCCCTTACAAGTGCCTCGTAAATAACAAGATCTTCTTTTTTAGGTTTTGTAAAGTTGGTTACCTGCCAGTCGTAAGCTGCCTGGCCTGTTTGTAATACCGTTACTTCTCTTTCCTGACCTTGTGGATAAGCAGGAGGATTAGGGTAAGTGCTTGCTGGAATTCCCGGATCATCATAAGGAGATAATACAAGTGTAGAATATGGATCGCCAGTTTTTACAACCTTTGGCGAATTAGCCAGAGGTGTTTCGTCTACCACCCAATACTGGTAGCTGTAAATTTCTCCCGATGTTAAACCTGAAAGCTGTAACCAGAATTTTCCGGTTTCAGGATCTTTCTTCATGGCATAAGCCGCTGTAGGTGTCCAGTTATTAAAGCTTCCGGCAACATATACGTAGTCTTTGCCCGGAGCATCAAGTACAAGTGTCGCTACTGTATTGTCTACATCACTGTAAGTAATACCGTCTTCAACACCTGCAGGCATAGCTTCAGATACTGTTACCGGATTTACGATTACAGAGAATGTTTTTACCACCGAACTTGAGCCCTGAGTAACCGTAAGCTCATAGTTTTGGTTCGTAGTTATGTTGGTGTGATTGTATGCATAGTTAGTAGTGGCAGCGTTACTGTTTATCACAGCACCATTAGCTTTTAAACTATAACTGGCATTGCCGCCGGTATTTGATGCGGTAATATTAAAGTTACCGCCTGAATTTAATAACGTTACACTGTTTTGTACAGGTGTGTTAAGACTCACCTGAAATGCGCCCACGTTTAAGAAAATGTCTGAAGATTGGGGTGAGCCTGTAGCAGCCCTGAACACCACGCATATTTTAGTGATGGTGCTGGTTGAGGGAACTCCAAAATAAGTATATAAATCCGGATTAAGATCGAGCTTATAAGTTGTTCCGGTTACAAAAGTAAGCGCCGGCTGAACTGTATTGTCTCCCCATGATCCTTTTACATATTGCCAGTCCTGACCATCAACGGTAAGGCCAATGTGTGCATAAATTGTTCCGGTATAAGTTGCCAATGGCGTACCGGTTTTGTCAAAGTTTACCGTAACGGGAGCCGTGGCGATAGCCGGAGATGGGGTAGTGGTAGCCTGCCCGAATCCAAGGACTCCTATCAGTAAAAATAAGAATGTAGTGATATTTTTCATAGATGTTTAAAGTAGAAAGAGGGCTGCAATTGCGGCCCTCTTTAAGGTATTATTCTCCGGCAGTTGTTGCTGTACCGTCAAAGTTTATTGTTAATTCCAGGTTGTGAGAACCTGCTGTAGCTATAGAGAAGTTTGGAGCAGCAGCGTTATAAGTAACTTTAGGGTCGCTGTTTCCTACGTTAAACTTCCATGCGTCACCATATATTGCAGTTCCTGAATTTCCAGATCTGTATTTAAGACCTGCAGCAGTAAGATCGGCAGTAAGGGTCCATTTGTTGGTTGCAAAATCATAGTTCATTGCAGTTTCGTCGCTCCATCCACCTGCTGTAGAATCACCTATAATACCCCAGGTCATTTTTACAACTTTGTATTTGAGGTTGTCAATGTCTACCTGAACATAGTATAAACCAGCTCCATCAGTTTCAGCCACTTTAATGTCACTGCTTCCTCCGCTGTTTTCAAGGTTACCATCCTGTGCACCACCTATAGTTCCGTAATTTCCATTATCCCATGAACCTTGTTGTCCGATAAATTTAAATCCTTCACCAGCATTTACTTTTACATAAGCTTCAAATACCTGTGTAGTTCCATCGCCAATATATCTCATAGGTATTGCAGTAGTGTTATCCCATGCATTAAGGCCATAATAGGCCTGTGGTGCACCTACAAAGAATAATTTTGGATCTACAGGTACAATAGCTTCAAATGGAGTAACTGTAATTGTAAGTACATTAGAAACCATCGGCATAGCATTAGCAGTACCTAAAGTTGATGTTACTCTTACATCAAGATCTCCTGTTTCAAAAGGAGTAATTCCTGCCTGTATAGCTAAATCGTTAAGAACGCCCACAGTTAGAGTATAAAAACGATTAGTAGTTGTAGGAAGTACAGGTATAGGAGTAGCGAAATCAGTCCCGCCTAGTGCAACTTCTACAGAGTAAGTTATTTCGGTTGAAACATCATAATCGCCGTGATTCCATACTAATGTAACTGCCGGGTTGTTTTCAAGACCTTCGTTAAGTACTACATTCGTTCCGTCTTCAGGTGAAATAAGCACGGGTGCACTGTTTGCTGTAGCAATGGTTTTATCATCGTCACTACATGCCGTTATTGAAACAAACAATAACGATAGAAGAGATAGTTTTAATATTTTTTTCATCTTTTGAGTTTTAGGTATTAATAGCCTGAGTTTTGAGATAAGTTAGGGTTAGATTGTAAAGCAGTAGATGGTATAGGGAATACTTTGTAAGTATCCGGAATAGCAGCACCATTTACAGCATTTCCTTTCCACGGCCATAAGTAGCTTCCTCCTGTAAATTTGCCAAAACGGATAAGGTCAGTTCTTCTGTGTCCTTCAAAATTCAATTCTCTTGCTCTTTCATCAAGTAGGAAGTCAAGCGTAAGTTCTCCTGAAGTTATTGTTGCCGCATGAGATCTGTTTCTTATTGCATTTACATAATCTAAAGCCTGCTGAGAAGTTCCTCCTGTAGCGCCTCTTAATACACACTCGGCATACATTAGATAAGCATCAGCCAGCCTGTACATAGGGAAGTCTGTACTTGAGAACGGGGTTGATATGGACGGACTTGAAAAATTAGTATTCCTAAATTTCACTGAAGGATATCCATCGGTCCATGTTTTATAGTTTTCCATCTCATAGTTATGCCCTTCAGTCCAGAATAGTTTAGCCCTGTCATCAGTAGATGTTTCAAGGTCTCCAAACAGACCATACCATGCTTTTGTAGCTCTATGCCCTGTCCATGCATCGCTGGTACCAAAATCGTTTATATTCATGGTTTCAGTACTGCAAGATCCGTTTACTATGTAAGTAGTATTACCATAACTCTGACTCGTTACTGCATCAGCGATAAGAGGGAAGATAATTTCGGTAGAAGTATAGTTGTCACCTGAGAACTGGCTAACAAAACTAGTTGCTAATGTATAACCACCTTCACCTATTACTTTGTTAATGTTAGTAAGGGCATCACTATATCTTTGCGTACCTGTATAAACTTCTGCATTGATATAAAGTTTAGCTAAAAGCATTCGAACAACCGACTTGTTAGCTCTTCCATATTCATTAGTAAGTCCTATTTTTCCTTCTATGTCAAGTAATTCACTTTCAACATAGTCAAACAGTTCCTGTCTAGAAGCTTCAGGCAGTGGTGTAGATGTACCATAGTTTTCGTTGGTAACTAATACGCCTTTACCAAAAGCATCTATCATGGTATAGTAAGCAAGAGCTCTTATAAATCGAAGCTCACTTATTATTTGCTCTTTGTTTTCAACATCAACTTTGCCGAGAGCAATTATGATGTTTGTAGTTTGAGGAACAATGTAATATACCCTGTCATACAGGTATCTGAAGAATTTATTGTTAGGATCCCACCTTGAAGTAGTGGTTAACTGGTCAAGACCATCATCTCCCCAACGGTTCTTCATGCCATCGGCTGTAAATTCCTGTAGGTTTATAATGCTTCTTAAATACGCAGTTTCACCTGGATCGGCACCTGATATATCAGAACTTCCGGGACCTTTGCTTCCCGATAGGGCCAAAGTTCCATACATTTTAGACAAAAGGCCCTGTACAGCGTTAGGGTCATTTGCTAAAAGATTTTCTAACGATAATTCTACTTTAGGTTTAGTATCAAGCTCGCTGCTGCAAGAAGAGAACAACAAGGCCATCGTACATAATCCCAGAATTATCTTTGTACTTATTTTTTTCATATCCAATATTTTTTTAGAAGTCAAAGTTTAGACCAAAGCTCCACTGCCTTGGACGTGGGTAAAAGTTACTGTCAAGCGTGTTGAAATTTTCAGGATCCTGACCTGAGTAATTTGTTACTAAAAACGCATTGTTTACAGCTGCATAAAGACGAATAGATCCGTATCCGTTTTTGATTACATCATTAAATCTGTAACCAAGAGTAATGTTGTCACATCTTAGGAAAGCTCCGTTTTCAATATAGTAGTCTGAAAGAGGAATATTTCCCTGAATGTTTGTAAAGCGTGGATCTGCTGCACCATTGTAAAAATCAAGAACGTTGTTAAGGCTGTTAGAGTTGTTAGGAACAGGTCTGTCTGTCCATCCGCCCTGTAGTTTAGCAGCGTTATATACTTGTCCGTCAAGTTGCCCGTGGAAACTTGCTGAAAGGTCTATGTTCTTGTACGTAAAGTTTGTGCTGAAACCAAATGTCCAGTTAGGACGCATAGCTGTGTAGTATTTGTCATCATTTGTAATTACACCATCACCGTTACGGTCTTTGTAAGCTCCAACGATAGGACGACCCGATGAATCATATAATTGTTCAAATACATAAGCTGCATAAGGCTGCTGGCCTACCGCTTGTCTTATAAATGTAATACCGGTAGAAGTTGGCAGTTTTATTTCTGCAGGGTCAAATGAAGACCTGTTTCCTAAATCGGTAATTTCTCCAATATTATACGCAAGGTTACCAAGTACTTCCCAACTAAAATTATCTGTTGTAATAGGTTTAAGTCTCAAATCGATCTCAACCCCTTTATTAGTTAAAGAGCCTATGTTTTGAGTGATTTCATTTGTAAGGTACTGTCCTGAAGGTACAGAGGCTTTTACAAGCAAATTGTCTGTGTCTCTTTTGTAAACATCTACCGAACCTGATAGGATGTCATTTTTAAAGAAAGCAAAATCAAGACCCACGTTATAAGTTGTTGTAACCTCCCATTCTAACTGGTCGTTAAATGCTTTCGGGCTGTAAGTGTTATATCCCGGAAGATATTGTCCGTTAGGATCTCCAGGCTCATATAGGGCCGAAGTAGGATAATATCCTGCAATGCTTGTAATGTCCTGTTGTCCTGTTTGTCCGTATCCTAAACGTAATTTAAGATTGTTTACAACCTGACTGTTTTTAAGGAAGTTCTCATCGTTAATTCTCCACGCAAATGCTGCACCCGGGAAATAACCCCAACGATTGTCTTTTCTAAATAAAGACGATCCGTCAGCTCTTAGTGTAAATGTGAAAAGATATTTGTCGGCCAAATCAACATTAGCACGGCCAAAGTAAGACTCTATAGCTGCTTTAGTATAATATCTGTTGTTTGGGTTTTGCTCATTTACTGCAACTTCTCTTTCACCTGTAACCGAATTATATCTGTAGATGTCTTTGTAACCGTCATTTTTAAAATCCTGATAAGTGTGACCAGCCTGTGCATCAACGCGTGTTACAAACCCGGTAAGGTTTTTAGTATAGGCTAGGTAAGTGTCAAAAGTTCTGTTTGTAATGGTTTGAGTCTCACCATAGTTCTTGCCAGGGTGGTATTTATAAGTGTTGTCAGTATTATCAAGCTGATATGCTGAAAAAGCCTTGTCTGAGAATGTTTCTGTAATGTTAGAGCGTGAAGCTTCTACACCCATGTTAACAATTGCTCTTAATTCAGGCAAAAAGTGCATTTTATAGTCTAACTGAAGGTTAGCAAGCAATTTCTTAATCTCTTCAGGTCTTCTTCTCTCGTTCAAAAGGTTTACCGGGTTGTACTGCCCGTCAAGCTTTCCGTTTGTTCCTGAAGTTACCTGAGCATAACTGCCATCAGCATTATATATTGGTTTTGTAGGATCCATGTTTAGCGATCCTGCAATAGCTGATGCTTCGTCAATAGCGTTTTTCTTAGACTGGGTACCTTTAGCGTTAAGTTCAACTTTTAAGTGGTCATCAAGGAAACTAGGGGTAAGTTTAAGGGATCCGGTATAGCGTTCGTAATCACTTGTTTTTACCAGGCCTTCGTTTTTAAGATAACCAACAGATGCCCTGATAGGTAAAACCTTAAATAAATTACCACTGGCGCTAAAGTTATTGTCTGTCATGATAGACGTTCTCATGATAGCATCCTGCCAGTTAGTGTTCGAAAGGATCCTGCCTTCTATTTCAGGTGTTGTAGGATCGTCTGATAACGCATTTGAAGGATCGTCTACACCCAGCATATTAGTCAGGTCAGGGTGATACTCTTGGATGAATTTAGTAAATGTTTTACTATCCATCATATCTACCGTTTTACCAACTTTGCCAAAAGCTACATTAGCAGAATAGCTGAATTGTGGTTTTCCTGATGTTCCTTTTTTGGTAGTAACAAGGATAACACCATTAGAAGCTCTCGAACCATAGATAGCTGTAGCCGAAGCGTCTTTTAGTATTGTAAATGATTCAATGTCGTTTGGGTTTAGCATTGCTAGCGGGTTGCCTGAACCTGCCGGAGATACATAATCAAGAGGTACTCCATCAATTACTATTAGAGGATTGTTTTGTGCACTTAGTGAGCTACCTCCACGTATTCTGATATTTGGTGCTGCATCGGGTTGTCCGCCGGCATTGGTGATCCTTACACCCGGAGAACGACCAACCAGTAATTGGTCAGCATTTGCGATAGCACCTTTGTTAAAGTCTTTTGACGAAACTACGTCAACTGCTCCTGTAGCATCTTTCTTGGTAGTCGTACCGTAACCGATAACTACCACCTCCTGAAGCTGCGTTGCATCTTCCTGAAGCGCAACGTTTAAAGTGGCTTGTCCGGTGTATTCAACTACCTGGTTTGAGTAGCCTATAAAGCTAACTACAATACGGTCTCCCTTCTTAACATTTGCTAAGGTAAAGTTACCGTCCATGTCGGTAGAAGTGCCATTTGAAGTTCCTTCTACTATCACGTTTGCACCGGGTATGGGCTGACCCGATGTAGCGTCGCTAATATTTCCCTTTAAAGTGCTCTGGGCGAGAGCGGTAAAGGGCAACAAAAGCAGTAAAAGCAATAACTTTGTGTAGATTGTTTTCATACAAGTTGTTTAGGGTTAATTTTGGGTTTTGTACTTGCTTATAATTCACTTTCAATGTTAAAATTATGTAAATTCCTGTAGCAAAAAAACGTTTTCGTGATATTGGGTTAGCGACAACGTTTTCGTGTTGAAAACTTTCTATATTTTACAGGTTTTCAGTAAGATAATTGTTACTAATAAAATTAAAACCTATCTTTATTTCGAATACTATACTTTAACACGATTTTATGAAAAGAAAAGTAACTTTAAAACAGATAGCAAAAGAGCTCGATGTTTCTATCTCAACGGTGTCTAAAGCATTGAGGAACAGTATAGAAATTAGTGAGGATACCCGTCAGAAAGTTCAGGCTTTTGCAAAGCTGTATAACTATAAGCCTAACAACATTGCCTTAAGCCTAAAAAATAAAAAAACAAAGACCATCGGGATTATAATTCCCGAGATAGTACACCACTTTTTTGCTACCGTAATTAGTGGAATTGAGCAGGTAGCAAATGAAAATGGATATAACGTAATTGTCTGTCTTTCTGATGAATCGTTTGATAAGGAAGTAATCAATATGGAGATGCTTGCCAACGGTAGTACGGACGGATTTATCATGTCGCTTTCTAAAGAAACGCAACAGAAAAAAGACTTTCACCATATACAGGAAGTCATTAATCAGGGAATGCCTGTTGTCATGTTTGACAGGGTTACCAATGACGTGCTTTGCGACAAGGTAATCATAGATGATCAATTGGCGGCTTATGATGCCGTTGACTTTCTGGTGAGACAGGGCTTTAAGAATATTGGCCTTGTTACCACTGTTGATTATGTGAGTGTGGGTAAACTGCGTACAGAGGGGTATGTAAATGCACTTAACGACCATGATTTACCTATTAACGATAACATAATTGTCAAAATTGAGGATATCGATAATTGTGCTGCCAAAATTGAAGCGATGCTGCAAAATAATAAGCCCGATGCCATTTTTGCCGTAAATGAGCTTTTTGCAGTAACTACTATAAAACTGGCCAACAAAATGGGGCTTAAAGTGCCTGAGGATATTTCAGTTATTGGTTTTACTGATGGTATCATTTCGCAATTCTCAACACCTACCATCACTACAGTGAGCCAGAATGGTATTAAAATGGGAGGCCGTGCTGCCAAAATGCTTATAGAACGCCTTGAAATGGAGGAAGAAGAGGATGGTAATGAACAATATCGTACCGAACTGATAGATACGCACCTTGTACACAGGGAATCTACGTCAACGTTGTAGTTGTTGTCAATATTCTTGTTTTCAGTGTTTTAAAAATTATAAATCCGGCTATGTGGCCGGATTTTTTTTGAGGCAAAATGTTTTTCGGATTAAAAAACAATTATCTTTGTTGTGATTATCAAAGCTTATACTTCACTTTCACCATAAGTTTTTGATAAGCACATAGCGCGCTTATCGTAGTTAATAACCATTAAAATACGATAATGGAAAAGCGTAAATTAGGTTTCTGGGAAATCTGGAACATGAGTTTCGGTTACCTGGGAATTCAAATGGGATTTGCCCTGCAAAATGCAAATGCCAGCAGGATACTTCAGATTTTTGGTGCCGATGTGCACAGCCTTTCCTGGTTTTGGATTATTCCGCCTCTTATGGGGCTTATTGTGCAGCCTATCATTGGTCATTACAGTGATACTACCTGGACACGTTTTGGACGCAGAAAGCCTTACTTTTTAGTCGGGTCGGTTCTTGCCGCATTAGGATTGATATTCATGCCTCAGGCAGGAGCTCTGGCAGCAATGATGCCGGCTTTGTGGGTTGGTGCAGGTTTCCTTATGATTATGGATGCTTCCTTTAATGTAGCCATGGAGCCCTTTCGTGCTTTGGTTGCCGACATACTTCCGTCAGATCAAAGGACATTAGGTTTTAGCGTTCAGACTGCCCTTATTGGTTTTGGAGCTGTAATAGGTTCATGGCTTCCATATGCCCTGAGTAACTGGTTTGGGGTTTCAAGCGAGCCTATTGCCGGAGGAGTACCATACCATCTTATTCTTTCGTTTATTATTGGCGCTATATGCCTTGTGGGAGCTGTATTGCTTACAATCACTACCACTAAGGAATATACCCCGGAAGAAATGGCTGCCTTTGAAAGTGAGGAAGAAGAAGGGATAGTTCCTGTAAATCCTAAGCTTACGGATATTTTTTCAGATTTTGCCAAAATGCCTAAAACGATGCGTCAGTTAAGTTGGGTGCAGTTTTTTTCATGGTTTGCGCTATTCGGTATGTGGGTATATGCTACCCCGGCCATTTCACATCATCTTTACGGAACACCTTTAAAAGAACTTAAAGATTTTACCGATCAGGAAAATGCATTGTATCAACAGGCAGGAGACTGGGTAGGTATCATCTTTGGGGTTTATAATGCTGTTTCGGCAGTAATCGCATTTTTTATTCCTGCCATTGCTAAAAAGATAGGCCGTAAAAAGACACACTTCTTTGCCTTAATTATAGGCGGGCTGGGTCTTATCTCGGTATATTTTGTTCCGAACCCTACCTGGCTTATAGGTTCTATGATGGCTGTAGGTGTTGCCTGGGCAAGTATACTTGCTACTCCTTATGCAATACTTTCGGGTGCTATACCGGTAAAAAAGATGGGTGTCTACATGGGGATATTTAATTTCTTCATCGTAATACCGCAGATAGTCAATGCCCTTATAGGTGGGCTCATAGTAAAATACCTTTATCATGGTAATCCAATCTTTGCAATTGTAACAAGTGGTGTTGCCTTTATTATCGCAGCATTGTTTGTATTGAGAGTGAAAGACGTTGATGATGAACCCGTAATCCTGTAACAGGTTAAAATTAAATCAATCAAAAAACATAATGAATCCAAAAGCATTTATATTCGACCTTGACGGGGTTATTGTTGATACTGCCAAGTACCATTACCTGGCGTGGCAAAAGATAGCCAACCGTTTAGGTATAGATTTCACACATGAGCATAACGAACTGCTCAAAGGCGTAAGCCGTATTCGTTCGCTGGATATTATCCTGGGGCTTGGCAATGTAGAAGCCTCCCAGGAAGATAAAGACAAATGGCTTGTTGAAAAAAATGAAGACTACCTGAACTACATTGTAAATATGAAGGAAGATGAGATTCTTCCGGGTGTGGTTACAGTACTTCAGTATCTAAAAGATAACGGCCAGAAGATAGCACTTGGTTCAGCGAGTAAAAATGCAAGACCAATATTGGAAAAAGTAGGTGTACTTCACTTTTTTGATGTCATTGTAGATGGTAATGATGTTACCAATGCTAAACCAGATCCTGAAGTTTTTTTAAGAGCCGCACAAATGCTGGATATCCCGGCAGACAAATCGATTGTGTTTGAGGATGCTGTTGCCGGCATTCAGGCTGCCAATGCTGCTAAAATGGTAAGCATAGGGATAGGCGATGCTACAACGCTGAATGAAGCACAATACAACTTCAACGATTTTACAGAAATAAATACTGATTTTTTACAAACATTAGTCAATAAATAAGATGAACCAGGATTATATAGTGCCGGATAATTGGTCGGTAATAGAAGAGGGATTTGATGTAGAAAGAGTAAAGTCCTCAGAGAGTTTGTTCAGTATTGGTAACGGTGCCATGGGACAGCGTGCTAATTTTGAGGAAAGCTACTCAGGACATACTTTTCAGGGGAGCTATATAGCAGGTATTTATTACCCGGACAAAACAAAAGTGGGATGGTGGAAAAACGGCTATCCGGAATATTTTGCTAAAGTGCTTAATGCACCTAACTGGATAGGAATCAATATCACCATAAACGATGAAGTGCTTGACCTTAATGCATGTGCATCGGTTAAGAACTTTAAGCGTGAACTAAATATGAAAGAGGGTTGGTATAACCGTTCTTTCGAAGCTGTGCTACAAAACGGTACAGAAGTGAAAGTAAACGTTACACGATTCCTTTCGCTTGTAGCCGATGAGTTGGGAGTTATCAACTATCAGGTTACTCCGCTAAACAGAGCTGCACAGATTACATTCAGCCCTTATATTGATGCGGGTGTGCATAATGAAGATGCCAACTGGGAAGAGAAATTTTGGGAACCACTGGATGCTCAGTATAACGGCAATGAAGCTTTTGTAACGGCGAGGACTTTCAAGACGCATTTTAATGCCACGACCTTTATGCACAACAGTATATTGCTTAATGGTGTGGCTACTGAAATACTTCCGGCAGATGTTGAGAAAACTATAGATAAAGTAACTTTTAGTTATACTATTGAGGCTAATCCTAACGATACGGCTTCGGTTATCAAGTTTGGCGGTTATACCGTTTCACTTAACCATACTAATGATAAGCTGGTTGATGCTGCTAAAAACGTGATCGCTTTGGCAAAGGCCAAGGGCTATGATACACTTTTAGATGAGCAGAAACAGGCATGGGCTTCTATCTGGGAAATGGCCGATATTACCATTGATGGCGACGTAAAAGCACAACAGGGTATCCGTTTCAATATTTTCCAGCTGAACCAAACCTACCTTGGTAAAGACCCGAGGCTGAACATAGGTCCTAAAGGATTTACAGGAGAGAAATATGGAGGTTCTACCTATTGGGATACAGAGGCGTATTGTATACCATTCTACATGGCGACCAAAGACCAGCAGGTGGCACGTAACCTGCTTACCTACCGTTACAATCAACTGGATAAGGCAATTGAAAATGCCGCCAAGCTTGGTTTTACCAATGGTGCTGCTTTATACCCAATGGTTACCATGAATGGTGAAGAGTGCCATAACGAGTGGGAAATTACTTTTGAGGAAATCCACCGTAATGGGGCTATAGCATTTGCCATTTATAATTACTACCGCTTTACGGGAGATTATAGCTATATTCCTGAAAAAGGACTTGAGGTGCTTATAGGTATTGCGCGTTTCTGGCATCAGAGGGCAACCTATTCGGCGAATAAGGACAAGTATGTTATTCTTGGTGTAACCGGTCCTAATGAATATGAGAACAACGTAAACAATAACTTCTATACCAACTATATCGCTAAATGGTGTATTGACTACACAGTTGAGCAGATAACAAGGGTTAAAGATGAATTTGCTGCCGATCACGATCGTATCATGGCTAAGGTAAACCTGAATGCTGAAGAAGTTAGGCAGTGGAAAAAAGTATCTGATAACATGTATTTCCCATACTCTGAAGAGTTTGGAGTATACCTGCAACAGGACGGTTTCCTTGATAAGGAGCTTGTAAAAGTAGCCGATCTTGATCGTAGTCAGCGTCCGATAAATCAGAAATGGTCGTGGGACAGGATATTGCGTTCGCCATATATCAAACAGGCCGATGTGCTTCAGGGTTTCTATTTCTTTGAAGATCATTTTACTAAAGACCAGCTGGAGAAGCATTTTGATTTCTATGAGCCATTAACCGTACATGAATCGTCGCTGTCACCATGTGTACACTCTATACAGGCAGCAGTACTTGGCAGGATGGAACAGGCATATACATTCTACCTTAGAACATCGCGTCTTGACCTTGATGATTACAATAAAGAAGTTGAAGAAGGCTGTCACATTACCAGTATGGCCGGAACATGGATGAGTATTGTAGAAGGTTTTGGCGGAATGAGGGTAAAAGATGATACGCTGCATTTTGAGCCAAGGATACCGGAACAATGGAGTGGTTACTCTTTTAAAGTTAATTTCAGGAACCAGGTAGTGAAGATTGCTATACAGGCCGCAGAGACAAAACTTTCGTTGGAAGGAACACAGCCTATTACCGTTTATGTAAACGGAAAAGCTGTAACTGTAGAACCAAATACACTGGTTACAGTATAAATTTTACAACCTGCAAGGTCTTTGAGGCCTTGTAGGTTTTTTGTTGTCCTCACCCCAACCCCTCTCCAAAGGAGAGGGGCTCCACTCAGGGTTAATCATATTAGTGAAGCTAGTCCCTCTCCTTTGGAGAGGGGTTGGGGTGAGGATAAAATCATAATTTTCATTTTCAATTAATATTGAAGATGGAGCCAAACAAACAACAAATGAAAAAACTACTTAGTCTTTTATTACTATTTGTGTCGGGTGTGAACTTCGCGCAAATACAAAAAACCGAGCCGCCATTCTGGTGGGCTAGGATGCACAATCCTGAACTGCAGATTATGTTCTACGGTAAGGATATTGCAAAATATGCACCATCGGTATCTAACAATGTTGTGATTACCAATGTGGTTAAAACTGAAAATCCGAACTATGTGTTTGTAACCATAGATACTAAAAATATACCTGCACAGGAACTCACCTTTTCCTTTAAGGATAAGAACAAAACCGCTTTTACCCAAAAGTATTCACTAAAGCAGCGTAAAGTAGGATCGGCTGAAAGGGAAAGTTATGATTCATCGGATATGATTTACCTTATTATGCCTGATCGTTTTGCTAATGGAAACCCTAATAACGATTCACACAAATCGGTTACTGAAAAAGCCGATCGTAATAATCCAGGAGGCCGCCACGGTGGTGATATTGAAGGGATAATAAAAAATCTTGATTATCTTCAGGAACTTGGTGCTACGGCTTTATGGAGCACACCACTTTGTGAGGACAACGACAAACAGCATTCGTATCACGGATATGGCCAGAGCGATGTGTATAAAATAGATCCTCGCTACGGGACTAACGAAGACTACGTTCGCCTTTCGGCAGAACTGAAAAAAAGAGGAATGAAGCTGGTGTTGGATTATGTAACGAACCACTGGGGTGCTGAGCACTGGATGTACAAAGATTTGCCAACGTATGAGTGGGTACACCAGTTTCCGGGTTACTCGCAGTCAAACTATCGTATGACGACACAATTTGATCCGAATGCTTCTAAAACAGATGCAAGACAGTGTATGGATGGATGGTTTGTACCATCGATGCCTGACCTGAATCAAAGCAATCCTTTAGTATTAAAATACCTTACGCAAAACGCTATCTGGTGGATTGAGTACGCCGATCTTGGTGGTTTCCGTGTAGATACCTATTCGTATAATGATAAGGCTGGTATTGCCAAATGGACAAAAGCGATTACCGACGAGTATCCGTATTTCAATATTGTTGGAGAAGTATGGATGCACGATCAGGCACAAATGGCTTATTGGCAAAAAGACAGCAAGATCGCTGCGATACAAAGCTACAACTCTTACCTGCCAAGTGTTATGGATTTTACCCTTCATGATGCCTTTGGTAATGTTTTCAACGAAGACAAATCAGGATGGGATAGTGGTATGCAAAAAGTGTATGATAATTTTACCAATGACTTTTTATACCCTAACATCAATAATATCCTGACGTTTGCTGAGAATCATGATACAGGCCGTTTTAACGAGATCTACAAAGGAGATTTCAACAAATACAAAATGGCAATGACGATACTGGCTACTGTTAGGGGTATTCCGCAATTGTATTATGGTAGTGAGATTGGTATGGCTGGAGACAAAGGCAAAGGTGATGCCGATATCCGCAGGGATTTCCCTGGTGGATGGGCTGGCGACAGTAACAATGCCTTTACCAAAGCTGGTCGTACTGCCGAACAACAAAAATTCTTTGAGGTTACCTCTAAGCTTTTCATATGGAGAAAAGGCAAAGATGTTATCCACAATGGAAAGATGATGCATTACTTACCACATGATAATGTGTATGTATACTTTAGATATAATGATAAGGAAACGGTTATGGTAATCATCAACAACAGTAACGAATCAAAGACTTTTGGTACGGCACGTTTTGGCGAAAGCCTGAAAAACTATACATCGGGTATTGATGTTGTTTCGGGTAAAACGGTAAATGTAAAAAGCGATATTACAATGGAGCCGAAATCGGCATTGGTGTTGGAATTGAAATAATCTACATTAAACCTACAAGGTTTTTGAAACCTTGCAGGTTGGGAAGATAATCGTTTTTATGGATTTTCTACAAGGTCTTAAAGACCTTGTAGGGATAGTTTTAAAGATATTATTAAAAGGAATTATATATGAAAAAAACACTTCTTTTAGCTACGTTACTTGCAACTTTTGTTAGCTGTAAAGACGATAAAAAAGCTGCTGAACAACCTGAAACGGCTCAGGTCGAAACCCTTGACCCGGTAAGCGATGCTATGATGGAGAATGCTGTAATTTATGAAGCTAACATCCGTAACTATTCGCCGGAAGGAACTTTCAATGCTTTTACAAAAGACATTCCACATTTAAAAGAATTAGGTGTAAAAGTGCTTTGGGTTATGCCGGTTTATCCTATTTCACTGAAAAGGAGAAAAGCGACAGGCGACCTTTCGATAGAAGACATAAAAGATCCGAAAGAGCGGGAAAAATATTTGGGCAGCTATTATGCCATTAGTGACTATACCGCTGTGAATCCGGATTTAGGTACCAAAGAAGATTTTGACAACCTGGTAAAAACGGCTCACGAAAATGGTATGTATGTTATTCTTGACTGGGTGGCAAATCATACCGGATGGGATCATAAATGGATTACAGAGCATCCTGAATATTACCATAAAAATGCCAAAGGTGAAGTAACCGATCCTCTTGATCCTAAAACGGGAAAACCTTGGGGATGGACTGATGTTGCTCACCTTGACTATACAAGCAAAGTGCTGTATGAGCCAATGAAGAACGAAATGGAATATTGGGTAAAAAACCACAATATTGATGGGTTCCGTTGTGATGTGGCCGATAATGTTCCTACCGAATTCTGGCAATATGCGATTCCGAAACTAAAAGAGGTTAAGCCTGTTTTTATGTTGATGGAATCGGAGAAGCCATACTTGTTTAACGGAATATTTGATATGGGGTATAACTGGCCGGTGCACCACATGATGAATGATATTGCTAAAGGCAAAAAGACCGTAAAAGATCTTGATGGACTTTTAGCTAAACGTGCAACGGAGTTTAAAAAAGAGGATATCTGGATGAATTTTACATCCAATCATGACGAGAATGCATGGAACGGTACCGAGTATGAAAGAATGGGCGAGGGGGCTGAGGCTTTCGCTGCACTGACTTACATCATGCCGGGCATGCCGCTTATCTATACGGGGCAGGAATATGATTTTAACCGTCGCCTTAAATTCTTTGAGAAGGATGAGATTACACATCAAAAGGGCAAAATGTATCCGGTTTATGAAAAACTAGGGAAGTTGAAAAATACGAATGCTGCACTTAACGGTGGTAAGAAACCGGCAGCATACAACAGGATCGCGACATCTGCCGATACTAATATTCTTGCTTTTGACAGGGAGAACGGAAAAGGCAAGGTGGTTTATATAGCGAATCTTTCGGCGAAACCGCAAGCATTTACCGCTCCGGTAGAAGGTGAATATACCAACTATATGAGCGGACAAAAAGTAACACTGACCAAAGGACAGCAATTTAGCTTTAAGCCTTGGGAATACTGGATTCTTGTAAAATAAGATTATGATAAACAGGCCTGTCGGCATTTTTTGACGGGCCTGCCATTTGAATACCAATTGTTAACTTAAAAAATTTTTTAATGATGAAAAAATTACTTTTGTTTTGTGCAGTATTCTTGGCGGGTACTGCAATGATGTTTGCCCAGTTTCCCAGCATTGGGATATTGGGAAGTTCAACTCCTGCAGGTTGGGAGTCAGACCTGGATATGACCACTACAGATGGGGTTGTATACACTTATGAAAATCTTGTTATTGTTGTGCCTTCTTCTGATCCCGGTGTAAAGTTTAGGCAGGATGATGCCTGGACTACTAACTGGGGTGGTACTGGTTTTCCTTCGGGGACTGCTTCATTAAATGGGGCCAATATACCTGCTGTAAACGGGACTTACAATGTAACTTTTAATCTTTCTACATTAGCCTATAGTTTTGTACCTGTAGGTGTTGAAATTCCGGAAGTGATGTTGAATGGAGAAGGCGTAGCCGTAAACCTTTCCAGTACTGATGGAGTACACTACAGTGCCAGAAACGTTTCTATTCCCGAAACTACAGTTGATTTCTCTATTGATGATACAGGAATGGGCTGGGGTAGTTCATCATTTCCTTCGGGAACGGCTGTGGAAGGAGGCATGATACCTGTAGCGGGTAATATGTACAATATTACCTTTAATTTAGAAACTAAGGCTTACAGCTTTGATTATGTAGTTATAAGCATGATTGGGCTAGGGATAGTTACTGAGGATCCGGGATGGGTTACTGATACCGATATGAGTACTACCGATGGTAAGAATTACACCCTTTCTAATTTTAACTTCCCCGGAGGTGAAGGTAAATTCAGGCTTGACCATTCGTGGGATACTACTGCCTGGGGTAGTACGGATTTTCCTTCGGGGACTGCAACCTCTGAGCCGGGTGGCCCGAACTTGAATATTACTGCCGGTATCTGGGATGTAGCCTTCAACAGGGAAACAGGTGCATATTCATTTACTGCGCCTGTAGCAGGAGTTAATGAGTTTGGTCTTAATGGTGTTTCAGTATATCCTAACCCGACACAAAATCAATGGAATTTTGCTGCAGAAGGAATGATGATCGATCAGCTGTCTATTGTTGATGTTACGGGTAAAACTGTATTTGCGAATCAGGTTAAAGCTTCAGTAGCGACTATAAATGCAGAAGGTTTTGCACCGGGAATGTATTTTGCGAAACTTACATCGGGAAATGCAGTTAAAACTGTAAAAATTATCAGAAAATAGTTTTTCTTTTTCATAGTGAGAAGCATCCGCCATGGCGGATGCTTTTTTTGTTTGTGTCGCCGTGATAGTAAATCTCTGTATATTTACAAAAAATCTATTCACTATGGCGGCACTATTAAAGATTGGGCACCGCGGTGCTAAAGGTCATGTATCTGAAAATACACTTGCTTCGTTTGAAAAGGCATTAGAAATGGGTATTGATGGTATTGAGCTTGACGTGCATGTATGTGCAACCGGAGAATTGGTAGTTATCCATGATTTTACTGTAGACCGCACTACAAATGGTACCGGTGAAGTTAATAAAATGACGCTTGCCGAACTGAAGCACTTAGTAGTAGATGGACATTATGAAATACCCCTGCTTAGTGAAGTGATGACTTTATGCAAAGGCCGTTGTTTTGTAAATATTGAAATGAAGGGGCGTCATACCGCACAGCCTGTTTCTGATTTTATGGAGCGTTTGGTAAATGAAGAGGGGTGGAGCTATGATGATTTTATAGTGTCGAGTTTTCAGTGTGAAGAGTTGCTGATAATGAATGAGATTAATAAAAATATACCACTTGGTGTATTAACACAGGCCAGTGTTACCCAGGCGTGGGAATGGGCACAGGAGTTTTCTGCAAAAGCCATACATCCCCACTACAGCCTGCTTACCGAAAGCAATGTGAAAAAAGCACAGCAGGCAGGATTAAAAGTGTATACCTGGACCATAAATGATAAAGAAGATATTGAACGCATAAAAGGATATAATGTTGACGGCATTATAACTGATTTTCCTGAGTTACTATGAGTAAGAGTTTTGATGTGATTGTTGCAGGCGGTGGTGCTGCAGGTTTTTTTACTGCCATAAATATTGCGGAAGCTAATCCGAAATTAAAGATAGCGATACTGGAACGCGGAAAAGAAGTGCTTTCCAAAGTGCGCATCTCAGGAGGCGGCAGATGCAATGTTACGCATGCGTGTTTTATTCCTAATGACCTGGTGAAATTTTACCCGAGAGGGGAGAAGGAACTGAAAGGACCTTTTAATCGTTTTTGCTCAGGAGATACCATCGAGTGGTTTGATCGTCATGGTGTAGAACTCAAAATAGAGGAAGACGGGCGTATGTTTCCGGTAACGGACAGCTCGCAAACTATTATCGATTGTTTTCTTGAAGCTTCTAAAAAACTTGGGATTCAGATTATAATGGGTGAGAGCATTAAATCATTATACAGGGCCGACAGCCATTGGAAGATTGAAACCAATAAAGAGGTTTTTCTTGCCGAAAAACTGGTAATGGCTACGGGGAGCAATCCTAAAATGTGGGATATGCTTGCTGAAATGGGACACACTATTGTTTCTCCTGTACCGTCGCTATTTACGTTCAACATAAAAGACCCAAGGATAAAAGACCTTATGGGAATTTCGGCACAGGCTTCGGTTAACGTAAAAGGCACAAAGTTGCAGGCTGCGGGCCCTTTACTTATAACCCACTGGGGGATGAGCGGCCCTGCAATATTGCGTGTATCGGCTTGGGGAGCACGGGAATTGTTTGATAAGAATTATCAATTTACGCTTCAGGTAAACTGGCTGAAAGACTTTAATACAGTTGAGTGCGAAGAAGAACTTAAAGAGTTGAAAGAACAACAGCCTAAAAAGACTGTTACTAAACAATCGCCATATGATTTCCCGAATCGCTTATGGCAAAGCCTGGTCAATGCAGCAGGAATCCAGCCCGAGACCCGTTGGGCCGACCTGAGCAAAAAACAATTGCAGGCATTAGCCGAACAACTGACAAATGGTGAATACCAAGTGAATGGTAAAAGTACTTTTAAAGAAGAGTTTGTTACTGCCGGGGGAATAGACCTGAAAGAGGTTAATTTTAAAACCATGGAGAGCAAGTTGCTACCGGGCATGTATTTTGCAGGGGAGGTTCTAAATATTGATGCCATTACCGGAGGTTTTAATTTTCAGAATGCCTGGACTGGCGGTTACATAGCTGCCCATAGCATTGTTGAAAAGCTGTAGTTGTGTAAGAATTGATTGATTTGCAATGAAATAGTTGTTTTTTTAACGCAACCGTTTTTTTAAATGCTCATCTAAGTATTAAAAATCAATCAATTATGAAAAACAAAATTTTACTTATGGGGCTATGCCTGTCTGTTATGGCATGCTCAGATGATAACAGTGCTGCTGTTATTGAAGATCCGCAATCAGGTAATAAAGTTGTATTACTTAAGGTAGATGCTACTGATTTTACTTTTGAAGGAGGTAAGATACTTTCTTTTGAAGATGCATCCACTTTTACTATTGCTCATGAATACAATTTGCCGGGCGATTTTGGTTCGATAAAATTGAAGTATGAAGAACTTGACGCTCCAATTTTTGATGGAGATATCCATTGGATGGGATTAGGTGGAATGCACTATCCTGAATCAATCGATCCTGTTTCTTCTTTTGAATCGATTGCATCAGCTGTACCAATGCCGGATGAGTCATTACGCGAGCTTGTGCTTTACGATGAGTATGTGCCCGTTGATGAGTGGCCTTATGCTGCTAACTACACTGCACTGTGGGATGCTGTAGATAACCTGAAGATCGTGAAGGATTACAGGGAATCAAATCCAAATGCTAAGGTTCATTTCTTCCTGTACACGCCAAGTGTTGGGTCAGGAAACCCGGATGACTGGGATTGGTTTGTTATCCTGAAAAATTAATTGTTGTTATTGTGATTTATTTGGTGATTCGGTAATTTGATTATTTAATCAATGCAACGGGTCACCAAATTATTTTATAACAAAGTGGATTTTCTTATTATCGAATAACCGATCAAGAAATAATCAAACCTGCCTGTCGGCAGACAGGTCAACGCACTAGCGATTTAGCCACCATATAGCTGCATTAAGAAGCGTGGCAAATGTTACCCATAATAAATAAGGAATAAGAAGCATACGCGCAATTTTGTTCACTTTGTTGAATTGTACAAAGGTTTCGTATATCATCAGCCAAAGCAGTATGATTTCTAAAAGGGCTAAAAAAGGATTATGGAGCCCGAAAAATATAAACGACCAAAGAGCATTTAGTGCTAACTGAATAGCGAAAAAGGTAAGTCCTTTGCGTACTGTTTCTCTCTGACGATCCATTTCATGCCAAACGAGTCCGGCAGCAATACCCATCATCACATATAATGTTGACCATACAGGCGCAAATACCCAATTAGGCGGGTTGAACGATGGTTTTTGAACGGTAGTATACCAGGTGTCTACGCCTTTTTGTGTTAGCAATCCTGCAATAGCACCGATTACGACACAGGTAACAATCATTACGATTATCTTGAAGGTACGGGATAAGGGTTTTTGTTCCATGGGGTAAATTTAGTATTTAGTCACCAATTATGCGAATTCGGTTAATTATTCTGTAGGTGTGATTTCTTAAATTTAAAATTAGCATGAATTAGTGAAATTAGTGGCTAAAAAAATCCTAATTGTTGCTTTGGCAAAACAATTATCTTTGCATCAAAATACATCACCATGTCCGAAAAGGATTTTATCCCTTCTCCTTATACCAATACAATAGAAAAAGGCAGCTTTGAGTGGAGTGCGCCAAGCAATATAGCCCTTGTGAAATACTGGGGCAAATTAGGGAAGCAGCTTCCCGCTAATCCTTCAATCAGCCTTACGCTGAATAATTGCAAAACGATAACTAAACTTGGTTTTAAAAAGAAAACCAATGATGGTAGTTTTTCTTTCGATTTGCTTTTTGAAGGTCAGCCAAAGGAAAGCTTCCGCCCGAAGATTGAAAAATTCTTTGAAAGGGTAGAAGAATACCTTCCGTTCCTGAAAGATTATCATTTTACGATCGATACCCAAAATACTTTTCCGCACAGTTCAGGAATTGCTTCATCGGCATCGGGTATGGCAGCATTGGCGGTTAACCTGATGAGCCTTGAAAAGGAACTTAATCCTGAAATGACAGAGGATTACTTTAATCAAAAGGCTTCTTTTCTGGCACGTTTGGGGTCGGGCAGTGCCTGCCGAAGCGTAAAAGGTAAAGTGGTGATATGGGGCGAACATGTTGAAACGGATGATAGCTCAAACCTTTTTGGAGTAGAGTATCAGGATGTGAATCTGGCTTTTGCCAATTTTCAGGATACGATACTTTTAGTTGATAAAGGCGAAAAACAGGTGAGCAGCACAGTAGGGCACGACCTTATGCACGGGCATCCGTTTGCAGAGCAACGTTTTGCACAAGCACATGAAAACCTGTCGAAAATGAAGTCGGCTCTGGCTACCGGCGACCTGGATGCTTTTATAAAAATTACCGAAAGCGAGGCACTTACACTTCATGCCATGATGATGACATCGATGCCGTATTTTATATTGATGAAACCCAACACACTGGAGATTATCAATAAGATTTGGGAGTATAGGGCTAAGACTACTGTGCCTGTATGTTTTACACTCGATGCAGGTGCTAACGTGCACGTGCTTTACCCCGAAAACGTTCGTGGTGAAGTTTTAGATTTTATTAAGAACGAATTAGTTGGCTATTGCCAAAACAGTCAGTACATTTGCGACGAAATTGGAACGGGAGCCGTTAAGATTAATTAGGATAATTTTTTTTAACATTTAACGTTTTAATCCGTACCTTTAATAAAAATATCATCCATGAAAGGACCGTTATTTTACTCAAAAATTTTACTCTTTGGAGAGCATGGCATTAACAAGGGCTCTAAAGGGTTGGCAATTCCATATAATTTTTATAATGGAGGTCTTAGAGTAGACGACACCAATACCGAACTTGCTAAAAAGTCAAACCAGAGCCTTAAAGGTTTTGTGGCTTATCTTGAACAGCTTCAGACAGAGCAACCCGATTTGGTTACTTTTGATCTTGATACCCTTAAGCGTAATGTTGATGCAGGAATGTACTTTGATTCAAGTATTCCGCAAGGTTATGGTATAGGAAGTAGCGGTGCGCTTGTAGCAGCGGTTTATGATCAATATGCTAATAATAAGATAACTGTCCTTGAGAATCTTACCCGTGAGAAGCTACTACAGCTTAAAACGATCTTCAGTAAAATGGAATCGTATTTTCACGGAACAAGTTCAGGTCTTGACCCGCTTAACAGTTACCTGAGTATTCCTATCCTTATCAATTCGCACGATAATGTTGAGGCTACTGGTATACCAATGCAAAACCTTGAAGGAAAAGGCGCAGTATTTTTGCTTGACTCAGGGATTGTAAAAGAAACGGCACCAATGGTACAGATATTTATGGAAAGCCTTAAAGATAAAGGTTTCCGTAATATGATCAAAACAGAATTCCTTAAATATACCGATGCCTGTATTGATAACTTCCTTAAGGGGGATGCGAAATCGCTTATCAATAACACCAAAGAGCTTTCTAAAGTGGTATTCAATAACTTTAAGCCAATGATTCCGGAAGGTTTTCACGAATTATGGCAAAAAGGTATTGATACCAATGACTACTACCTGAAACTTTGCGGATCGGGTGGTGGTGGCTATATCCTTGGTTTTACCGAAGATATAGAAAAAGCAAAACAATCGCTTGAAGGCCACAAACTTGAAGTGGTTTACCAATTCTAAACATTATGCAAAGCATAACCGATATTTTAAATATACTCCTGAAGTCCATTTTTGTGGGCTTCGGTTTTATTATACCTATTCTTACCCTGTTAAGAATCTCCGATCTTAAAACTTTACAGGTAAAAGACCTCCTTATTCTTACTGCTGTTCAGACGGTGAGGATTTCAGGGATAATTTATTTCATACTGGCAGCTGTTGCGGTTTATCCGCTGCTGATGCATGATAATACTATGGCGGGTAATGTAAAAGTTGATTTTGGCGGTTTTGCTATGTACATCCTTTTTTCGCCAATCATGACGCTGGTTATCACTCAGCTTTTCTGGATCAAAAGGTTATATATGAAAAAAGGTTCACGTATCACTTTGTCCTTTATGTTGCTGCTGTTGCCTTCGGCGGTATTTTTGGCTATTGCCAAATCGCAGGATTTTATGCCGGCTCTTAAGGCGACCCTTAGCGGTCCGGAGATATTAAAAACGCTTATAAGTTGTATCATATTTATCTTTATTACTTTCACAATAATATTGATGGGAGGTAAGTTAAAAGATAAAAAGGCATAAAGTATGGCAGCATCGAGGGAAACACGATTGGTTCTGATGAAGATTCTCAGCCTGTTCTCTGTGGTGCGCGGTTACAATATTCCTGTAATCGCCCTCGCGCAATACCTGTCTGCAATATTTATATTGGCTCCTGAGAAAAGAGCACTCGATGTTATCCTAGATCTTAACCTTTTCCTGATAGTACTGGCATCGTCACTTACGATTGCTTCGGGCTATATAATCAATAATTTTTACGACGCGCAAAAGGACCTTATCAATCGTCCTAAGAAATCCATGCTCGACAGGCTGGTTAGCCAGCAGACAAAACTGCATGTGTATTTTTCAATGAACCTGATTGTGGTTCTGCTCGCTTTTTGGGTTTCATGGCGTGCAGTGTTCTTTTATTCAGGTTTTATTTTCCTGATATGGTTCTATTCGCATAAGCTTAAGAAATATCCGCTTATAGGTAACCTAACAGCGGCATTTCTGGCGGTATTGCCTTTCTTTGGGATACTTATGTATTTCAAGAACTTCTATCAGGTAATATTTGCGCATGCTACATTTTTATATCTGCTCATACTTACCCGTGAACTTATAAAAGACCTTGAGAACATGAAAGGGGATCTTGTTGCCGATTACCGTACTATACCGGTAATGTTTGGCGAAAAGGTATCTAAGGTTGTAATCATGGCGCTTACTATTCTTACTATTATCCCCGTGTACCTGCTTATCGATGTATATGATGTGGGATATATGGATATGTACTTTTATGGGGGTATGATTGTGATCATCTGGTTCCTTTTTCAGTTATGGAAAGCTGATTCGCAAAAGGATTATTTACTGCTTCATAATATATTAAAGGTCCTTATTGTTGCTGGTATCTTTTCTATTGTACTGATAGATCCTTCAGTTTTAGTGAATGGCAGGAAACTTTTATCGTGTATTTAAGCTATCTTTGCAAAAATATTTGACAAGATGAACAACGGCAATAGCAGGAGAGGCGGCAATGACAGAAAGAAAAGCGGTCCTTCCAAACCCATGAACAAAGCGAGGAAACCGGTTTCTAAACCTAAATCTTTTGATAAGCCTGCTTTTGAGGATGAAACTCCAAAAGCAAGTCCGGCAGCAAAAAAAACTAAAAAACCGGCAGCACCTAAAAAAGGGCCGGCAACTTTTGCTAAAAAGGGTGGCTACCCTAAAATTAAGCCGGTAGCTGATAAACCTGTTACAGAAAAGAAACCTTCAGTTAAACGCCAGATTGCTAAAGACGAAATGCGTCTTAATAAGTATATAGCTAATTCAGGGGCTTGTTCACGTCGTGATGCTGATATCTATATCCAGTCGGGTAACGTAAAAGTAAACGGACAGGTTATTACTGAGATGGGTTATGTCGTTAAAATTTCTGACGTAGTAAATTTTGACGGGGTTACTATTACACCTGAAAGAAAAGAATATTTACTTTTAAATAAGCCTAAGAACTTTACCACTTCGGGAGAAGGAGATGGCAGTATGCGTAATGTGCTTGACCTTGTTCGTGGCGCTACTAACGTTAAGCTTCAGCCAGTAGGTCGCATGGATAAGAATACTACAGGTCTTCTTATTTTTACGAATGATACCGAGATTATAAGAAAGTATGCTCAGCCAAACCAAAAGTCATTCAAAATTTACCAGGTATCACTGGACAAGAATCTTAAATTTGAAGACCTTGAAAAAATGGCCGGAGGTGTAATGCTTGATGGTCATCGTTTGTTTATTGATGAGATAAGTTATATTGAGGGAGAACCTAAAACCGAAATTGGCCTTAAATTAAGAACGCCAAACGTAAAAGTGGTTCGTGCTATATTTGAAAGCTTTAAGTATGATGTACTTAAGGTAGACCGCGTGGCTTTTGCCGGGTTAACCAAAAAGAATCTTCCTCGTGGAAACTACCGTTTCCTTACCGAGCAGGAAATCATCAACCTGAAAAATATATAAGGTGCAGCCAAGAGATATAGAATACATTGCTATAAAATGGTTTGAGGCATTTAATGCCAAAAAATTAGATAAGCTGCTTGATTTGTATGCTGATGATGCTGAGCATTTTAGTCCCAAGCTTAAGATACGCAAACCCGAAACCAACGGACTTGTAAAAGGGCGTGCAGCTTTGCACGAATGGTGGGAGGATGCTTTTGACAGGCTGCCAACACTTTACTATAGGGTTACAACCCTTACTGCTAATGAAGATCGTGTGTTTATGGAGTATGTACGTAAAGTGCAGGGTGAAGAAGATATGCTTGTTGCCGAAGTTTTAGAGGTGAAAGAAGGAAAGATTGTTTTTTCACGTGTGTATCATAGTTAACTGAGTCGCACAGCGACAAAGTTTCAAAGCAACAAAGTTGCAAAAAATCTAAAAGCCCCACCAGATAAATGGTGGGGCTTCTTTTTTATATGAGATGTCAAAGCTTGGTTGCTTTGTGACTCTGCTACTTTGCAACTTTTTTCTCCAATCCCCTTTTCCTTAGCAACGGCTCAATAGATGGTTCAGCACCACGGAAATTTTTGTACATCTGCATGGCGTCAAGTGTGCCTCCTTTTTCAAGGATATTAGTGCGGAATGATTTAGCTGTCTTAGCGTCAAATAATGATGTTGTTTTAAAGGCTTCAAAAGCATCAGTGTCTAATACGCCCGACCAAATGTAACTGTAATAACCTGCCGAATAACCTCCCGCAAAGATGTGACTGTAATAGGTGCTTCTGTAGCGTGGGATGATAGCATCAATAAGACCCAGCTTTTTCATGGCGGCTTCCTCGAACGGTACTACATTTTGCGTAAGCGGAGTATTGCGTGTATGATAATCTAAATCAAGGTAAGCGGCTGCAAGGTATTCTACTGTTGCAAATCCCTGGTCAAATGTAGCTGATTCCTGTAGTTTTTTTATTAGGGCATCCGGTATTACTTCTCCGGTCTTATAATGTTTTGCATATAGTTTCAGAACTTCAGGTTCAGCGGCCCAGTTTTCCATTATTTGCGAAGGCAGTTCTACAAAATCGGTTGGCACGCTGGTGCCTGCAAGGCTTTCGTAAGTAACATTGCTCAATAGTCCGTGCAGGGCATGGCCAAATTCATGGAAGAAGGTAGTTGTTTCGTCAAAAGTTAATAATGACGGATTGCCTGCCGTTGGTTTAGAGAAGTTACAAACGATAGAAATAACAGGAGCCAGGCGTTTGCCTTCGACTGTTTTTTGTTTTTGGTACGAGGTCATCCAGGCGCCACCTTTTTTTGAAGCTCTCGGGAAAAAATCCATGTAAAGTATTCCAACGTGCTTGTTATCTTTATCGGTTACTTCCCAAACTGTAACGTCAGGGTGGTATTTTGGAGCGTCTTTTAGTTCATGATACTGAAGTCCGTAAAGGTTTTTAGTTACGGTAAAGATGCCGTTGCGTACATTTTCAAGGCTGAAGTAAGGTTTCACTTCCTGCTCATCAAGATCGTAACGTTGCTTACGGATTTTTTCGGTATAATATCTCCAGTCGTATGGCTGAACATTATCTTTGATGCCGTCAGCCTCTATTAGTTTTTTAATATCGGCTTCTTCAGCTTTTGCTTTTTCAAGAGCCGGTGTCCATAGTTTGTCAAGCAGATCATAAACAGCCTCAGATGTTTTGGCCATGCGCTCCTCAAGTATATAATCGGCATGGCTCTTATAGCCTAAGAGCAATGCTTTTTCAGATCTAAGATTGGTCATTTCAACCAAATTAGGCCTGTTGTCGTACTCGTTACCATTATTACCCCTTTTTTGGTAGGCAGTCCATAATTGTTTACGAAGCTCGCGATTATCGGCATATTGCAGGAATGGCATTACGCTTGCATTTTGCAGGGTAAATATCCATTTTCCTTCTTTATTGTTTTCTTTTGCCTCATCGGCTGCGGCCTGAATCACTTCTTCAGGTAGTCCGGCAAGATCTTCTTTTTTGTCTATTATAAGTTGGTAGCCATTGGTCTCAGCCAATACATTTTCGCCAAACTTTAACGATAAAACCGATAGTTGCTCATTGATTTTGCGAAGACGTTCTTTTTGCTGGGCATCAAGATTAGCTCCATTGCGTACGAAGGCCTTATATTTTTTTTCCAGGAGTTTTGCCTGTTCGGGGTTAAGATTGTAATCAATCTGATTGTCCCAAACCTTTTTAACACGTGAAAAAAGTTTTTCGTTAAGAAAAATATTGTCTTGGTTTTTAGATAATTCAGGAGCCATTTCCTGTGCCAGGGCCTGTAGCGTGTCATTAGTGTTTGCTGTATTCAGGTTACTCATGGTGGTAGTAATCCTGTTTAGCAGACTGCCGGAATTTTCCAGGGCTACTATGGTATTCTCAAAAGAGGGATTGTTTTTATTACCGGTTATAAGATCAATTTCTTTCTGATTGATCTTAATGGCTTCAAGTATAGCGGGCTTATAATGCTCGTTTTTTATTAGTTCAAAAGGAGGGAGTTGGTATTTGTTGTCATAAGAGGCTAACAGGGGATTGTCTTCTCCAAGAGAGCCTTTTGTATTGTTTTGTTTACACGACATAAAAAGAGTGCAGCTTATTGTTAATGTAAGTATAGATTTTAATGACATAATATAGTTTGGTCTAAAAAAGTAAAGTTATTGTAATCCGTCAAATAAACAAAGGATATTAAGTTATAGTTAAATACCGTTTTGATTTAACAGGAAAAAGCTATCTTTAATCATGTTTTAAAATGTGTATTTATGGAAGCCCCCGTAAAAAAGATTGCCCTTAAAGTTTTAAAATGGACCGGTATAGTTATCGCGTCTGTTTTATTGCTAATGTATTTAATACCATTGCTTTTTCCGGGTACTGTTGCCCAACAGGTAAAAACTTTTGCTAACAAAAGCCTGGATGCCGAGCTTGATTTTGGCGAATCTAAGCTGTCTTTTTTTACACATTTTCCTTCGCTGACAGTCTCACTTGACGATTTTTCGCTTAAAGGATCGACGCCTTTTAAGAAAGACACGTTATTAAGCGCGAAGCAGGTAGCTTTTGGTATTAACCTTAAGAGGCTCATTTTTAACAACGAAATTAAGATTGATGAGATCTATGTTTCCGATGCATTGGTTAACGTAATGGTAAATGAACAGGGACAGGCTAATTATAATGTTTATGTTGCGCCTAAAGATCAGCCTGTTGATACTACGGGAACCGGGCCGGCAATACGACTTGACAGGGTAGATTTTGAAAATTGTAAAATTCGTTATGACGATCGTTCTGCTAAAATACTGGTTAAGGCCGACGGCTTTAATTATGTGGGAAGAGGTAACCTTAGTGAAGAGGTGTTTGATTTGCAAACGGATGCTAATATTGATGCTATCGACTTTATTTATAATAATGTTGCCTATATAGAACGTAAAGAAGTGCATGCGGATTTGGTAACGCGTATTAATACCAATGCGTTATCTTTTATACTTGAAAAGAACCAGCTACGCATCAACAGGCTTCCTATTGAATTTACCGGTCTGTTTACGATTCTTAAGGAAGGATATAATATAGACATAAATGCTATTTCTGAAAACAATAAACTCAAAGATCTTTTCAGTGTGGTGCCACCACAATATATGGCATGGCTTGAAGATACCAGGATAAAAGGGAGAAGCGATGTTTTGTTTTCTTTTAAAGGGAGATATAATGCGGTAACCGGAGAAAAACCGGATCTTGCTTTTGGGATACGTGTACGTGATGGTTTTATTGATTATAAAAAAGCACCCATGGCGGTCTCTGAGTATGAAATGAACCTGAATGTTCAGTTGCCTTCGCTGGATATGGAAAAGCTCAATATTAACCTCAGTAAGCTTGATTTTAATTTAGGCAAAGATCACTTTCATGCTTTTCTGGAAACCAAAGGGATGAAGGAAATGGCCGTAAAGGCGAATATGAAAGGAACTCTGAATCTGGCTAGTCTTGATCGTGCACTTGGAATTTCAAACATGCAGTTAAAAGGATTGCTGAAAGCTGATGTTGTCGCAGATGGAATTTATAGTGCAGAGAAAAGACTATTCCCGAAAGCAAAGGGTGGGGTAAACCTTCAAGGCGGTTACCTGAAGATGCCTTATTATCCTAATCCTATTACCGATATTCAATTTGTGTCTAATATACAAAATGATAAAGGTACTTTTGATGATGTAAAAATAGCCATTACTCCTGCGTCCTTTGTTTTTGAGGGTAATCCGGTATATCTTAAAGCTATTGTTTCGAATTTTGATGATGTGCTTTATGATATAACTGCAAAAGGTGAATTGAACATTGGAAGGATTTATAAAGTATTCTCGCAGAAAGGAATTGATGTTACGGGTTATGCCAAGGCTGACTTAAGGCTTCAGGGCAGGCAAAGTTATGCGACTACAGGTCAGTACAGCAAGCTGAATAATAAGGGTACACTGGTTATAAAAGATATTAAAGCAACCACAGAATATTTTCCTAAGTCGTTTTATGTAAATGAAGGATATTTTACCTTTAAGAATGAGAAAATGTGGTTTGATAAGTTTACTGCAAATTACGGCAAGTCGGATTTTGCAATGAATGGTTATCTGCTTAATACGATCAATTATTTTCTGGAATCTAAAGGGACACTGAAAGGAAACTTTAATGTAAAATCCAAACTTATTGATGTGAATGAGTTTATGGCTTTGAAAGAGGGGGATAATAAAGATGTTAAACCTGAGATTGAAGCCAAAAACGAAGCTAACCCTAAAATGAGTGGTGTAGTGGTATTGCCTACTAATCTCGATGTCTCTCTTGTGGCGGATGCTAAAAAAGTTGCATATACAGGCTTGACGCTAAATAACCTTAAAGGGAAAGTGGGAATCGCTTCCGGAAAGGTATATCTGCAAAATACAACTTTTGATATTATTGACTGTAAAGTGCGTATTGACGGAGGTTATGACGATGAATCGCCAATGGCAGCTAACTTTAATGTTCAGTTTCAGGCAAATGATTTTGACATAAAAAGAGCTTATACTGAGATACCTCTTTTCCATGAATTGGTTACAGCAGCCGAAGACATGAAAGGTATAGTGTCTTTGAATTATACACTTAAAGGTGATATTGATGGTAATATGAGTCCGATTTATCCTTCGTTAAAAGGAGGAGGTACAATCTTTGTTCGCGATGTACAGGTTTCAGGAATGAAGCTGTTTGGAAGCATAAGTAAGAAAACGGGTTCTGAAGGAATGGAAAATCCTAACGTGAAGGATATTCAGGTAAAATCGGAGATAAAGAACAATCTTATAAAGGTAGAGCCCTTTACACTTAAGGTGGCAGGTTTCAGGCCAACTATTAAAGGAACAACAAGCTTTGATGGTTTATTGGACTTAAGGATTCGCCTTGGTTTGCCTCCGGGAGGTTTAATTGGTGTTCCTATGGTGGTAACCGGGACCCATGAGAACCCTAAAATAAAAGTATTCAGTAAAACCGGCCAGGCGATTGAAGAGGCTCAATATGATGAAAAAACCAATACCGTAATCAAAAAAGAAGAGAGGGTAGAGCCGGAAATGGAGAAAAAGGAAGAGCCTAAAAAAGCAGAATAAAAAAGAAGCCCCCGCCATTGGCGGGGGCTTTATGTTAAGCGTTTATGGCTTCAACCTTAATTTCGTTATCGTTAAGCATATCTTTCAACATATTTTCTATACCACTTTTAAGTGTAAAAGTAGAAGAAGGACATCCACTGCAAGCACCCTGTAATAGTACTTTAACACGTTTATCACTTTCATCATACGATTCGAAAGCTATATTTCCGCCATCAGCCTGAACTGCGGGTTTAACATACTCTTCCAATATGTTGATGATGCGTTGTGAAGTAACATCCAGCGAGTCGAAATAAGCTTCCTGCTGTTTTTCGGCCTGAGGTGTTTTTTGTATCAGCGATTCGTCAATAACAGTTCCGCCGTTTTCAATGAACTCTCTGATAAAGCTTCTTATCTCTCCGGTTATCTCTTCCCACTCGGTTACAGAATATTTAGTGATAGAAATATAATTTTCATCAATGAATACCTCTTTTACAAAAGGGAACTTGAATAATTCCTTAGCAAGCGGTGATGCAGCAGTTTCGTCAATATTCTTGAACTCAGCAGAAGTTTTTGTTAACAGCTTGTTTGATACGAATTTAAGTACTGCGGGGTTTGGAGTCGTTTCAACATATACAGTAGAAGGCTGTTTCTTTTTGGCTTCTTCTTCAATAACAATCTGTCCTCCGGTGTTTACAAATTCTTCAATCTGTTTGGCCACTTCGTCCTGAACATCTTCCCATTCTACGATTGAGTACTTTTCAATAGCAATAAAATTGCCCGAAATGTAAACTGTCTTTACAAACGGAAGGTAAAACATTTTTTTAGCCAGGGGAGACTTGGCAGTCTCGTCGATGTTTTTAAATTCATAATTATTGCTTTTTGCAATAAAGTCGCTGAACTCAAATTTCAGTATAGAAGGGTTTTGGGTGGTCTTTATCGTGATGTTTTCCATGTTGTCAAAAATTTTATGCAAAATTAGTGTAAAAAAAACTTAAAAACAGGGTAGGGTAAAACAGATTATAATTGTTTAACGGAGTGTTACGGCCTGAAAGGCAGTTATTAAAACAACAGAATAATAAGGTTTTTGTGATTTTTTTGAATTTAACAAACAAACTATCACTGAATTTTTATATTTGGCTTTTTAAATTAACAATTTTCTACAGAAAATTTAACAGTTACGAGCATTATTTAAAACTCACTATATGAGAAAACAATTACTCACCCTTTTATTGTTTTTAGGAACAATCTTTTCCTATGCGCAATCTACTTTGTCTGTTTTCAGTACCAATCCTGATAACAGTTATGTTGCCGGGGAAACGCTGACATGGACAGTTATGATAACAAATAACGGTCCCGGGGTTGCCAACAATGTTAGAGCAACCTATGCAGTTCCTACTTTTTTAATGCCAATACCTCCGGGTGTGCCAAAATTTACATGGTACTTTGGTAACGGTACGGGCGCTTCAGGAACAAATACTCCTATAAATAATGTAACGCCTACACTTGGAGTGGGGCAAACCATTACGTATACGCTGAGTATAAAAGTTCCTGATGATTATACAGGAACTATTCCTCAACTTCAGGTTTCATATACAAAGAGTGCAGACTTAGAGGTGATTAATACTGATAATCAGGTTAATTATACTCCGGGTACTCAGGTGGTATATACGGTGAGTGTTGTAAATCACGGTCCGGAAGTAGCTGATCCTGTAAGTGTAGCAATGCCTATACCTGCAGGAATTACTAATTTCTCATGGACTGGCTCTAACGGTTCTTCAGGAACCAATGTGGCTTTAAGTAATGTTCTCGGAACTTTGGCGGTGAATCAGATTGTAACCTATACGGTTACGGTTGATGTGCCTGCTTCTTATACCGGGCCTCTTACTACGCAGGCTTCGGTTACGAGTCCTAATACCGTCGATCCGGTACCGGGTTGCTCGCAATGTACAGATACCGATACATCACTTATGGATGCTGATGTTGTGGTAGTAAATACAAATAACCAGACAACTTATGTTCCGGGAAGTACTGCTACTTATACGGTAACTGTTACAAATAATGGTCCTGCGGCAGCTACCAATGTGGTAGTAAATAATGCTGTGCCTGCAGGAGTAACTAATTTTTCATGGTCGGGCAATGGTGTTCCTGTTACAGCAGGAGCTTTAAATAATACTATAGGTACCATGGCTGTAGGTCAGGTGGTAACCTACACAGTAACTTTTGATGTGCCTGCAGGTTATAATGCTGCTACTCTTGTAAGCCAAACGGTTGTAACAAGTGACAGGGATTCTGATAATAACTGTCCTCAGTGTACAGATACCGATCTTAATGCTGCTACCGCTGCTGATATTGTTGTGGTAAATACCAACGGGCAAACGACATATACTCCGGGTACACAAACAACTTATACAGTAACAGTAACTAACAACGGTCCCGGTGTAGCTACTAACGTAAATGTTTCTAATGCTATACCTGCCGGTATAACAAATATGACATGGACAGGAACTAATGGTTCGGTTGGGGTTAATGTGCCTTTGAATAATACCATTAATTCATTGCCTGCTGGTGCGACAGTGACTTATACAGTTAATGTTCAGATTCCAAATACTTTCCAGGGAGATCTTGTTAGCCAGACAAAAGTTACAAGTAATAATGATCCAAATCCTGCCTGTACTCAGTGTCTGGATGTAGATACAAGTGCAACACCTACTGTAAATCTTGTGGTTACCAATACCGATAATCAGGAAATTTACACAGCAGGGTCAAACTCAGTATACACGGTAACGGTTACAAACAACGGCCCTTATGCGGCAGCTAACGTAGTTGTTTCTAATCCGATTCCTGCTGGTATTACTGCTTTCTCATGGACTGGTTCTAACGGTTCTTCTGGGACTAATACTGCTTTAAACAATACTATACCGTCTCTTGCTGCCGGACAGACTGTAACTTATACGATTACATTAGGTGTTCCTGCCGGATACACAGGTAACCTTTCGAGTACGGCTTCGGTAACAACAACAAGCACCGATCCTGTAACTGCTGATAATTCAGCTACGGATATTGACAGTGATGTGCTTTCGGCAGATATTGTTGTAAATAAAACACTTAATCAGGGCTCTACTTATACAGCAGGGGCTAACCTTATCTATACCATTACGGTAAACAATCAGGGGCCTACAGTTGCGAACAATATTACAGTAGATGATGCTATACCTGCCGGGCTTAATGCTACAGCATCGGTATGGACAGGTAGCAACGGAACTTCTGGTACAGGTAACCTGAGTGATGTTATTGCTACATTACCTGTAGGAAGTACGGTTACATATACGCTTACTATACCGGTACCGAGCAACTATAATACTGCTGCAAGTATCACTAATACGGTAGTGGTAACTAGTGGTACCCCTGATCCAAATCCTGCGTGTCCTAACTGTACTCATACGGCTACGCCAAATCCACAAGCAAACCTTGTAACGTGGAAAACGAACGGACAAACAGAATATGTGGCTAATCAACAGACAGTTTATACTATTGTTGTAACCAACCCTGGGCCAAGTGATGCTTATAATGTGGTTGTACATGACAATAAGCCTAATAATATAGATTTAATGACCTGGTCTGGTAACGGCACCGGGGCAGCGGGAGCATTGCATAATGTTATTCCTGTGCTTCCTGCGGGGCAAAGTGTAGAGTATACTGTTACTATGTTTGTAAAAGAAAATCACCCTACAGTAATCGGTCCATTGGTTAACACGGTAACAGTAACAAGTGATACTCCGGATCCTGTTCCTGCATGTCCGGGTTGTACAGATTATGATACAGCAAGGCCGGACTACGTAACCGTAGACAGGTTTGCCTATACGTCAGAAGAACTGGTGCGTGATGTACTTATCAATGTAGGTTGTATAGAAATTAATGACATAGTGTCCTCTGCCGGTGATATAAATTCTAACGGAGCTACAGGATACGGTTTAGGTTATTTTCATAAAAACAACTCTAATTTTCCTATCAAAGACGGGGTTATCTTAAGAGCTGGGAATGCAGAGTATAGCGAAGGTAAATACGATACGCCTTTCCCTTGGAATGCAAGTTCTACAGGTTCGGGGTTAAATGATTCTGATTTACAATTTTTAAGTACCAATGTAATTGGCAATACGGGCCCTATACGAGATGTTACTTATCTGCAATTTGATTTTGTGCCTCTTGCTACTGAAATGAGCTTTGATTTCCTTTTTGCGGCTAATGAATATGGACAATATCAATGTGGCTTCTTTGATGTGTTTGGATTCCTTTTAAAGAATCTTGATAATCCGAGCCCAATAATTCCGGGGGCGCCTTTTGATTTGAACATGGCAGTAGTGCCGGGGACTACAACGCCTATATCAGTTTCTACAATAAGGGATCAGGCCTATAATCCCGGTTGTGGCTCAGTAAATGCACAATGGTTTGGTCAGTTCAATCAGGGCAATCCAGCTATTTCAGCAATAAACATGAGAGGGCAAACCAAGGTAATGACGGCTTCGGCTACTGTTACTCCGGGTGATGAATACAGGATAAAACTGGCTGTTGGAGATTACAATGATATGTTGTTTGATACTGCCGTGTTTATTGCGGGAGGTTCATTTAATATAGGTCAGCCTAAACTTCCAAGTGACTTTACTATCGGAGAAGTTCCTGGTAACTCAGCGGCATTATGTCCGGGAGAAGAATATGTTCTTCAGGCGCAGTTTACCGGTAGTACTACATTTATCCTGCGTTGGGAAAAAGACGGTGTAGAGCTTACAGATGGTGCAGGTGTTCCTATTTCTACTGATAATATTACGGTTACTGAACCGGGTACTTATACACTTAGGGCAGCTTTCCCTTCAGATCCTTCATGTTTCCTTGAAGATGATGTTGTTGTAGAGTTCTATCCTGATATTGAAGTAGCTGATCCGGAAGATCTTGTTACTTGTGGTGATCCTCTTGGAACGCATGCATTTGATCTTCATTATAATGATGCAGTTATGAAGGCTCCTCTTGCTGATCCTTTTGAATTTGATATTGAGTATTACCATTCTATGGAAGAAATAGAAAATGGTGATCCTATGATTTCATATAATCCTACTACAGGTTATATTGGTTATGATGGAGAAGTAATCTATGCTAAGGCGGTAGGTTTCTCTTACCCTTGTTATACGGTTAGACCATTTACATTAAGAATTTATGATTGTGAAATCGAAACTGTGCCTTATGCAGTTCATGTTTGTGAACCTGCTCCTTATGATGGAGTAGAAGTATTTGATCTTACTTCATATACGGATGAGATGACAGTTATAGATCCTGTACCTGCAACGTATGTATATACTTTCCATAATACACAGGCTGACGCCGATTCAGGTAATAATCCTATTGCTGATCCAACAGCTTATTCAGGTACTACTGAGACAGTTTGGATGAGAGTTGTCGATTCTGATGCAGTTGGTGTTACGCCTAAAGGTGTTGCAGCGCTATCATTAGTTGTAGATCCTCAGCCTATTGTAGGTACTTATGCAGATGCTTTTGCTTGCGGATCTTATACGCTTACACAGCCTACAGTGGGTAATTATTATTCAGGTCCTGGTGGAACAGGCACACAACTTGATCCTGTTATTCCATTAACAACTTCACAGACAGTTTATGTTTATGCAGTGAGCGGTACAGCTCCTGATACTTGTACTAATGAGACAAGTTTTTACGTAACAATTTACCCTACTCCGGTAGTAGAAGACAGAGCAGACCTTCAGGCATGTGATGCTTACGAACTAACACCGCTGACATTAGGTAACTACTACACAGGCGCTGGTGGAACAGGTACACAACTAAATGCAGGTGATTTTATTACGACAAGCCAGACCATATACATCTATGCTGTAACTGGAGATACTACTACGGTATGTTCAGATGAGTCAGACTTTGTAGTAACGATAAACAGTGCCCCAACAGTTTCCCCAGCGACCCCATTAGAGGAGTGTGCAGACAACTTTGACGGCTATGCGTATTTTGACCTTACCCCGGCAGGGGTAGAGATCCTGAACGGCCAGAGCGGTCTTACGATCACTTATCACAGCACGCAGGCAGCCGCAGAGTTTGGTGTAAACCCTATTACCGACCCTACGAACTACCACAGTATACTGGGCACAGTCTATGCGAGTGTAGTGCAAACAGGCACCACGACCAATTGCCGTTCGGTAGTACCGATCCAGCTGATCGTACATCCACGCCCGGCTATCCCGGTGATGACAGCGTATGAGTTATGTGATGACGATACTGATGGCCTGCAGGTGTTTGATCTAACCAGCAAAGATCTTGAGGCAACGGGAGGCGATACAACATTAACTACGGAATACTACCTTAGTTCAACCGATGCACAGGCGGGTAATAATCCAATAGCAAGCCCTGCCACTTTCGGCAATACGACTCCCAATAGCCAACCGGTATGGGTAGCTGTTATTACAGGCTTTGGCTGC
>NZ_QQAR01000020.1 GCF_003350375.1 Flavobacterium sp. AG291
GCAGCTGCACAGCTATATGAACCTGAAGCAGTTGATAATTGCGGTGGTGCTGTTAGTTTTACCAAGACCTCAGGAACATTTGTTCAAAGTGAATGTGAAAACTCGGGAACTTATACCAATACCTGGGTTGCTTTGGATTTACGTAGAAATGCTTCATCAGTATTTACTCAGATAATTACAATAGAGGATACCCAAGCTCCTATTTGGTCAACAGAGGCATCATCTCTAAATATAACGCTGCAATGTAGCGATTCAGAAGGACTTGCAACTGCTCAGGCACAATCACCTGTTGCTATTGATAATTGCGGCGGTGCGGTCAGTTATAATAGAAGTTCAGGAGAATTTACCCGAGGCGACTGTGATAACTCAGGTACTTATACCAATACCTGGGTTGCTACTGATGGCTGTGGTAATGTATCAGAGATCTTCACTCAGGTGATTACTATTGAAGATACCCAGATTCCGTTATGGTCAACAGAGTCAGTAGCCCTTAATGTTACTCTTGAATGCAGCGATACAGAAGGACTGGCAAACGCTCAGTCGCAAGCCCCGGTAGCTACCGACAACTGCGGCGGAGTAATCATCTATACCAAAACCTCAGGGTCTTTTATAGCAGGACCGTGCGCCAACTCAGGTACTTATACCAATACCTGGGTTGCTACTGATGGATGTAACAACACCTCTTTGGTCTTCACTCAGGTAATTACTATAGAAGATACTCAGGTTCCTGTTTGGTCAACAGAATCAGTAGCCCTTAATGTTACTCTTGAATGCAGTGATACAGAAGGACTAGCAAACGCTCAGTCACAAGCTCCGGTAGCTACCGATAATTGTGGCGGTACAATTACCTACATCAAAATCTCAGGTTCTTTTGTAGCAGATTCTTGCGCCAATTCAGGTACTTATACCAATACCTGGATTGCTACTGATGTTTGCGGTAACGTATCAGAAATATTTACCCAGATTATCACCATTGAGGACACCCAGGTTCCTGTTTGGTCAACAGAGTCAGTAGCGCTTAATGTAACGTTGCAATGTAGCGACTCAGAGGGATTGGCCAATGCTCAGTCACAAGCTCCTGTCGCAACAGATAACTGTGGAGGAGTAATCACCTATACCAAAACCTCAGGTTCTTTTGTAGCAGGAGCGTGTGATAACTCAGGTACTTATACCAATACCTGGGTTGCTACTGATGGCTGTGGTAATGTATCAGAGATCTTCACTCAGGTGATTACTATTGAAGATACCCAGATTCCGTTATGGTCAACAGAGTCAGTAGCTTTAAATGTTACTCTCGAATGTAGCGACTCAGAAGGCTTGTCAAATGCTCAGTCACAGGCTCCGGTTGCTACAGATAACTGTGGAGGAGTAATCACCTATACCAAAACCTCAGGTTCTTTTGTAGCAGGAGCGTGTGATAACTCAGGTACTTACACCAATACCTGGACTGCTACCGATGGATGTAACAACACCTCTTTAGTATTTACTCAGGTGATTACTATTGAAGATACCCAGGTTCCTGTGTGGGGTACCACAGCATCATCTCTAAATGTAACACTGCAATGCAGTGATACAGAAGGCTTGTCAACTGCTCAGGCACAAGCTCCGATTGCTACAGATAATTGTGGAGGAGCAATCGCTTATACCAAAACCTCAGGAGAGTTTACCCGAGGTGACTGTGATAACTCAGGAACTTATACCAATACCTGGACCGCTACCGATGGATGTAACAATACCTCTTTAGTATTTACTCAGGTAATTACTATCGAGGATACTCAGGTTCCGGTATGGTCAACAGAGGCATCATCTCTAAATATAACGCTGCAATGTAGCGATTCAGAAGGACTTGCAACTGCTCAGGCACAATCACCTGTTGCTATTGATAATTGCGGCGGTGCGGTCAGTTATAATAGAAGTTCAGGAGAATTTACCCGAGGCGAATGTGATAACTCAGGTACTTATACCAATATCTGGGTTGCTACTGATGGCTGTGGTAATGTATCAGAGATCTTTACTCAGATAATTACCATTGAAGATACCCAGGTTCCTGTTTGGTCCACAGAGTCAGTGGCTTTAAATATTACTCTTGAATGTAGTGATACAGAAGGACTAGCAAATGCTCAGGCACAAGCTCCGGTTGCGACCGACAATTGTGGTGGTATAATTACCTACACCAAAACCTCTGGAGAATTTACCCGAGGCGACTGTGATAACTCAGGTACTTATATCAATACCTGGACTGCTGCCGATGGATGTAATAACACCTCTTTGGTCTTCACTCAGGTGATTACTATTGAGGATACTCAGGTTCCTGTTTGGTCAACAGAGTCAGTAGCCCTTAATGTTACTCTTGAATGCAGTGATACAGAAGGATTAGTAGCCGCTCAGTCACAAGCTCCGGTTGCTACCGACAATTGTGGCGGAGTAATCACCTATACCAAAACCTCAGGTTCATTTGTAGCAGGCGCGTGCACCAATGCAGGCACTTATACCAATACTTGGATAGCCAATGATGGATGTGGTAATTCTTCAGTTGAATTTACCCAGATAATTACCCTTGAAGATATTACATCACCAACTTTTATTGGAAATCTACCAACTGATATTACGGTATCATGTGATGAAGTTCCAGTGCCGGCTACTTTAGTAACTTCTGATAATTGTAATTCAGAGAATGTATCTGCAACTTATAACGAATCGATTATAAGCACCGAATGTAAATCAGATTATACTTTGATTCGTGAATGGATAGCCTCTGACTGTGCGGGTAATACTACTTCTTATACTCAAACTATAACAGTTAGAGATACTACACCTCCAACAGGAACTGCCCCTGAGGATCTTTATTTACAAGACGTATCTGATATACCAGATGCAAGTCCTTCAGCAGTGACTAATGTTATGGACAATTGTAGTGATACTGTAGATATATCGGTTACTGATGAAGATAATGGAGGAGTAGGATGTGCAGATGATCCTTACATCATAACACGTACGTTTATACTTTCTGATTGTTCAGGTAATACTACTACTCTGGTACAGACAATTACAGTTATATTGAGCGATCTCAATGTTCAGAGGGTTAGTGGTACTGCATGTAACCAAGATACTGTACAGGTTGATTTAAACAGTTTTTTACCTAATGATATACCGGCAGGAGGTACCTGGAGAGGTACAAATAATAGTCTGAATGTAGATCGAGGCCTTCTTGATGTTTTTGGTCTGCAGGCTGGTATATATGAGTTTGAGTATATAAAATTAGCTGAAATTTGCCCTAGTCTTTTTATGAGTCTGAGAGTAAATGAAAACTGTAAAGTAGTTGAATGTGAGCCTATATTGGTACATAATGCATTTTCTCCAAATGGCGATAATATTAATGAGAAGTTTGTTATTGATAACATTGATAATACAACATGTTATACTGATAACACCGTAGAAATATATAATCGTTGGGGAATACTGGTGTTCGAAACCAGAAACTATAACAACACTACAAATGCATTTGAAGGTATTTCTAAAGGAAGAACAACAATTAGTCAGGCAGAAGGACTTCCTACCGGAACTTACTTTTACATCCTTAACTACTCATCAGTAGATGGAAACGGTACAATTCAGACACATAATAAAAGTGGCTACCTGTTCCTTTCAAGGTAAGCTGCATCTTTCCTAATTCTTCTTCGGAAATGTTTAATAAATCTGCTTTTATAGAAAAATTAGACATTTCCGAAGATAAAAAATGAGGTGGAAAATAATTAAATCGAAACCTATTATGAAAACTAATATATATTTTTTCGTCCTGGTATTTGCATCTGTAATGAGTTATGGGCAACAAAATGCACAATTTACACAGTATATGTATAATACCATAAACATAAACCCGGCTTATGCCGGTTCACGAGGAGCATTGAGTATATTCGGTTTATACCGTACTCAATGGGTAGGGCTGGATGGTGCGCCTAAAACTAGTTGCTTTTCTGTTAATACCCCATTAAATAATAGTAACTTAGGGTTAGGCGTATCATTAGTTAACGATAAAATAGGACCTACTAATGAGAACAATTTCTCTGTAGATATTTCGTATACTATACATCCTTCAGAAACTTTAAAACTTTCATTTGGTTTTAAAGCTACTGCAAATCTGTTTAATCTTGATGTTAACAAACTAAACCCTGTTGAACAATCTGACCCACAATTCCAAAATTTTAATAATGTATTCAAACCAAATTTTGGAGCAGGGGTTTATTTGCATTCCAATAAAGGTTATGTAGGCTTGTCAGTTCCAAATTTAGCAGAAACTAATCTCTATAATGATAATGACATTGCTATATACAAAAGCAGAATAAATTATTATTTGATAGGAGGTTATGTGTTTGACTTAGGCCCGGATGTACAGTTTAAACCGTCAACTTTAATTAAAATGGTAGAAGGTAGTCCTTTACAGGTAGACGTATCGGCTAATTTTAGAATAGTAGACAAGTTTGTAATTGGTGCTGCCTATAGATGGGATGCTACATTTAGTGCTATGGCGGCATTTCAAATCAGTGAATCTCTTAATATAGGTTATGGATATGATTTGGAAACAACCAATTTGAGAAACTATAATTCAGGTTCGCATGAAATATTCCTGCGCTTTGAAATCTTTAAAAATAATGGAAATATGACTACTCCGCGTTTCTTTTAAAATGTTTATTATGAAAAATTATATTCTCCTTTTAATGCTAATACCGGTTGCTTTTTCTTCCAATAGTTATTCTCAGGAAAAGAAAGTAGCATCAGCGGATAAAAAGTATGATAATTATGCCTATATCAATGCTATAAAAACATATGAAAGAGTAGCCAATAAAGGTTATAGATCAGAAGATATGTTTAAAAAACTTGCAAATGCCTTTTATTTTAATTCGCAATTCGACAAAGCTGCGAAATGGTATGGTGAGCTTTTTACTATGAATGCACAACTTGAGTCTGAATACTATTATAGATATGCACAATGTTTAAAATCAATTGGTGAAATTGAACAATCAAATAAAATGCTCGATCTGTTTTATGAAAAATCAAAGAATGATGCCAGAGCTAAGTTGTATAATAACGCCAGGGATTATTATAAAGAAATTAAGGCAAATTCAGGTCGTTATAAAATTGAAGATGCAGGAATGAATAGTAAATATTCGGATTACGGAACTGCTTTTTATCAAAATAAGATTGTATATACTACAGCCAGAGATACAGGTAATTTTTGCCAGCGTAAGCATAAATGGACTGGTCAGCATTTTACAAACTTATATTCATCTGACATTGACAAAGATTATAATAGTGGCAAGCCTCAAAAGTTCAGTGCGAAAATAAATTCTAAATTTCATGAGTCAACACCTGTTTTTACGAAAGATGGCAAAACTGTTTACTTTACCAGAAATAATTATATTGAAGGTAAGAAAGGAAAAGATGCAAATAAAACCACTCTTGTAAAAATATATAAATCAACCCTGGAAGATGATAAATGGAACAATATTACTGAATTACCTTTTAATAGCGATTCATACAGTTCGGCACACCCAGCACTTAGTCCGGATGAAAAAACATTATACTTTGCTTCCGATATGCCTGGTACATTAGGACAATCTGATATATACAAAGTAAAAATAGATAAGGATGGCAAATTTGGATCTCCTGAAAATTTAGGGCCAACAATAAATACTGAGGGAAAAGAAACATTTCCTTTCGTAACAGATGAAGATGAAATTTACTTCGCTTCTGACGGACATCCGGGTCTAGGAGGTTTAGATGTATTTATGGGGAAAATCGATGATAGTGGTGTTTCTAACATTCAAAACATTGGAGCGGATGTTAATTCTTCTTTCGATGATTTTGCCTATATAATTGACACTAAATCGAGGAGGGGATACTTTTCTTCAAATAAAGAAGGAGGGAAAGGATCTGACGATATTTACAAGTTTTTAGAAACAAGAAAATTGACCTGCTTACAGGAATTATTTGGTGATGTAACTGATCTGGCTACGGGTGAACTGCTACCTAATACAAAACTTAGCTTATATGACAATAAATTTAATTTGGTAGATACCGTATACTCTGATCCGGAGGGATTTTACACTTTTAATGTTGAGTGCCGCATGATATACAATGTTAGAGCCGAAAAAGAAAAATATACAACGAAAGAAGTTAGTATAACTATTCCGAAAGAAAACGGAAGAACCAATTTACCTATAGCCCTTGAAAAATCAGAATGTGTTGTAACAATTGGTGATGATCTGGGTAAATGCTTTGGTATTAAAATGATTTATTTTGATCTTGATAAGTCTGATATTCGTCCTGAAGCTGCATTAGATCTTGAAAAAATACTTGATGTACTGAATCAATATCCAAATATGAAATTAGATATACGTTCTCATACAGATAGTCGTCAGACTTTTAAATACAATGAGGAGCTATCCGACAGGAGAGCTAAATCAACAATTAAATGGTTAGTTAGAAATGGCATTAATCCGAATAGATTGACCGGAAAAGGCTATGGAGAAACCCAGCTGGTTAATGGATGTAGTGATGGGGTAGAATGTACCGAAGAACAACATCAAATGAACAGGAGAAGCGAATTTATTATTTCTGCTTTGTAAACGAAAACGCAGACACACACATTAATCATTTGCAATGAACTGCAAATTTAAAAAACCTGCAAGTTTTTAAACCTGCAGGTTTTATATTTCTATAAATTAATGGAATTTGTTTTTGTCGCTTAACAATTAAAATATTCCAAATATCGGCTTAATAGCAACATTATTAGATTGTTTTTAAATTAAATTTTTTGTTTAAATATTTTTATTTTATTATTTAACAATCAGTTTTTTATATGTCTTAAAAATATTTGAACTTATTGTCACAAGGTATATTCCCGAAGCAAAATTATGATTGATTTTTCCGGATCCTTTTAGTCTGTTGATTAAAACCTGTCTGCCATTTATATCGGTAATTGTTATTGTAGCTACATCGTCTGATTGTAATTCCGGCATCGAAATATAAAATTCATTGTTGGTTGAAGGATTCGGATAAATAGTAATCAAAGAGTTATTTTCTGTTGCCATTTGTTCATCTTCATTGCTCATGCCAATCCTGGCAGATATAGCTGTCTCAAATAACCATTGAGCACTTTCCCAATTATTTTGAGCTCCTATATATTGAGCTGAACCATTCAGGTTTTCAATATGTATCATACTTCCTGTCTGCCATCTGTTTTTAATTCTTACCCATGTACCATCAACATTTTCGCTAGACCATTGAGCGCTCCACCACGTGGTTGGTCCGGCAGTACATTGTACAGATCCTGTTAAGTTTTCGATGTTCATGATATCTCCAGTACCAACATTTTGCAAGACATAATAAGTGGCATCTATGGCAACTTTTTGCCATTTATAATTATTGTTAGCAATGGTTGCTCCATATCCAACGTTGGCTCCGGCATCGTACAAATAGTTATTAGTCCATCTGTTTTTTATAGTATAATAGTTTCCCGAAGGAGTGGTATTAACTGTAATTGCACAATTTGTAGTTTTATTGCCATCAACGGTTGTTACTGTAATTGTTGCTGTTCCGGCGGAAACGGCTGTTACCAGACCTGAAGTATTAACAGTGGCAACTCCTGTATTCCCAGAAGAATAAGTAACAGATTTATTCGTTGCATTAGAAGGAAGTACTGTTGGTGTTAACTGTAAGGTTGCTCCAATATTTAGTGTAGCTGATGTTGGTGTAACAGTAACACTTGTGACAGCAACAACTGAAGTGCCCGAACAGCCCGAACCCGCTGACCATGAAAATGTACCGGCTCCACTTGTATTTTCATTGGTAGTGGCATTACCGCCTCTGTTTGAGTAATTCATATTACAATAGGTTGCATTCCCATTAGGCGCGCTTGCTATGAGTACAAAATATCCACGTCCCCAATCCCTGTTTAAGGCATTATTATAAGGAAATTCTTTTCCTGTGCCATTGATAGTTATATTGTTAAAGCTAAGATTATAAATTCCATCTCCTGATCTTTTGCTTATTGAAATAGCATCATTTCTGGAATCAAGTATGTCTAGGTTATAGAGCTGTACATTTTTTACCTGAGTTCCGGCGTTACTTGCGCTAAAAATGTCTACTGCCGCTACAGGATTATTGTAGGTGTCATTAAAAGTACCACATGCTGTTATGGTAATGTCATGTATTTCGTGGCTGCCATCATTGCTAAATGGTGCTCCGTCAAAATTGTTACTTACACGGATAGCTGCTTCCAGATTGTCTTTTATTATCAAATTATAGGCCTTGTTGTTTTTTCCTCCATAAATAGCTAAACCACAGGCTCTCCAACAATTTTCGGATGTATTGTACCTAAAAGTATTATTAATACATTCCTGACCGTTAGCGGGCCATATTGCCTGATCATCATCACCATTATTTCTAAAATTGCAATGCTCTACAATTGCGTTTGAAGTTCCCTTACAAAGATTTATTCCATCAGCATAATTATTTCTGAAGCGGCAATGCGAGAGCGTAAAACCATCAGCAATTGCAGGTCCGCCAACATTATATTGTGCAATCCATGCACCACATTCAAAATGTTCTGCCCATATATTCTTTATTGTTGATGTTGAGGTAAACACACCATTTATAGCCTTATATGAATTACTTCTTGAAGTTGAATTAGTAGTTAAATAAAGATCAGAAAAAGAAATGTTAGTCGCATTGCCTCTTAATCCGCCGTTACCGCTGCTTGTAGCAGTAAAATTAATTTGAGTATACCACATTCCCGCACCTATTAATGAGGTGTTATTAACGCCAAAATATAACTCTGTACTAACGTTATATACTCCACTTGGAATATATATCTTACTACCACCATTTTGATCAATAAAGGATTGTAGATTACTTCCGTTTCCGGTGTAGGTAACTGAACCCGACGGAGCAGTTATAGCTGTAGGTACAGGTTCCATCTCAGCAAAATCAAGATGAATGTTTCCAGTTTCCCTAACTAGTTTTAAAATTCCGGATACAGGTATCTTGGCCGGTAGTTTGTAACGTACTTCATCAAATCTCATTCTTGGGTTTTGGTTTGTGATTCCGTTATTGTTGGGATTTCCGTTGCTCCAAAGGTATTCCCAAGACCATGTTGAGGTAAGGGTCAGTGTTGTAATTTTTGTATTTCCATTATAAACACCTAGTGTGGCTGACTGTCCGTCAGGTACACTATAACGTATTACAAGGCCTTCAGCGGCTTCCGTAATAGTCCATTGTACTGTAGCATTCGTGGCTGACAGATTTACACATTGCTGATCTGAAGCCTCAGACTGAAGATCGGCCTGAACATAAGACTTTGAGGTTACTGTAGCACCATTAGACAATTGTCCCAAATTTGCCTCATAACGTTTATAAGGTGCATCATAATAGCCACGTTGGGCATATATGCTTAAATGTATTAAAAAAATAAAAACAAGATAAAAATGTTTCTTCTTGATGAAAATGTTAGGTAATTGATTATTCATAATTTGGATTTTTTAAGTTGTTGCTAATTAAGGATATAGCCAAAATACATCTTTAAAAACTCATTGAAAAAAGATGGATTTAAAATCAAGTGTGCTACAACGATTTAGTAGTTTTAATATGTTGGTATTAAGTGCTTTATTTTTAATTGTTAAATAAAAAATCAAGAAAAAATATAGTTTAAAATTCACTATTTAAGTATAAAAAGTATTCCTTAAACAATCTTTGTATAGCTTAAATCTTAAATATGTAAATCAAGGAAGGTATATTTTTAAAATATATTTTTTCATGGAGAGTATGCATGCGGTTTAATCTCTCCGTTTTTAACGTTGTTTATTCATATCTTAAATACTCTTTTTGATGAATGTATAGGCACAAATAAAAGACCGTAAATACTACTATTTACGGTCTTTTTAGCTCTTTTAAGATATTTACACTGTTATAAAGTCAAAGAAGATGTAAAAATTCTCTCTTAAGAAATAATAAATTGTAAGTACTGTTCAACACTTTCATAATCATTAGTGATGAGCTTTTTTTTGAGCCTCATTTTACATGCTCTTACGCTTTGTGGTGAAATACCCAATACATTTGCCATATCAGTAGCATTAAGCTGTAATCGCATCAATACCAATACCCTTATTTCGGCTTCTGAAACAGGAATGCCTGACGCTCTTATTCTATTGAAAAAATCAGGATAAATGGCTTCAAATCGTAGTTTGAACTTATCCCAACCGTCATCAGTTAGTATTTTTTGTTCAAGAAGGTTATTTATATCATAGTCCGGCTCTGTAATTTCCCTTTCAGGATACTGTAATCTGTTAATAATGTTGTTTTTATTGGTAAGATCTATAATGTATGTTTTAAGCTCTTCTTCTTTTATCTGTATAAGTTGTAATGAATTTTGCAATTGTAGTTCTAATTGACTTTTTCTGAATTTTATAACTGATAGATAACGGTAAATAAAAAAAGCAGCAATTAGTAATGCAATTATAACGCTTACCGCTATAAGCATAAAGCGGGTATTGGCAATTTCTTTTTCATTCTGAAGGTTTGTTATTCTTAAGTTTTTAACCTCCATACCCAAATTTGCCTGATATTGTGAAAGAAGATTACTTTGGTTGGCCTCCATAATTTCCTTTTCAGCGTCATAATGTTTCTTATAATAGTAAAGAGCCGAATCCTGAACGTTAAAAAGGTCGTAATTACGTGATAATTCCCGAAGTCCTTCACTGATGCGCACTTTACTTTTTACCTCGTAACTTAATTTCAGACATTTATGGCCTGCCCATAAAGCTTTTACTTTATTACCCTGTTTAGCGTATACGGTACTCAGGTTTTGGTAGGCTGTAGCCATACCTTCAAGGTAGTTTATTTTTTTACATTCTTCAAGAGATAGAAGGTAAAACTTTAAAGCAGGGGGGAAGGCCTCAGAAAATCGATATATCTGTCCCTGATTGTTGTAGGCTATGGCCAGTTCCCGTGATTCTCCAAGTTCTTTAAAAATATCAATGGCTTTATTATTTTGATCAAATGCAGCTTTAAAGTCACGTTGTTCTTTGAGTATGAGTGCACGGTTGGTATGCGTAAGGCCCAATAGCCTTTTCATGCCGTTCTTTTCAGCCATAACAGCTGCTTCAGTATAGCATTCCATAGCGGCTGTATTGTTTTCCAGTCGCCATTGAACTAATCCAAGATTATTAAGTAGGGTTGCAGTTTCTTTCTGATCCTTAGAAGCTTTGGCCATTTTATATGCACGTGTAAAGTAGCTAAGGGCTTCCTGATAGTTACCAATGCGCCATTGGTCGTTGCCCATGTCCGTAAGCTTTGCCGTGTTGTTCTCTCCGGGCAGATCTTTTTGAATATGCTTATCAGTGCTGTTTTCATTGCAGGCTAAGACAAGCAATAAAAAACATAAGCCTATAACTCTTATCCATTTTATTTTTTTTATATCCAGCATGCCCCAAATTTAGATTTTAAAAGGCAAATAACATAAAAAGGCCCCGTTTTTATGACGGAGCCTTTACTTCTTGTTTTGTTATGCTATTTGATAACCATCTTTTTTGCCTGTTTAAAACCTTGTGACTCTATTTGGTAAAAGTAGATGCCAGGAGCAATGCCGTTCGGTTCGAATTCTATAGTATTTGCACCCGGTGCATAAGTTTCATTGGCGATTTCCTTTACAAATCTTCCTTGTAAGTTGTATAACTTTATTGCGGCTTTGCCTCCGTTAACAAGTGTAAAAGGGATTGTTGTTTTTTCTTTTACAGGGTTAGGATAATTTTGTCCAAGTAGGTTAAGCGCTTTGTTTGGTGTTAAACCATCCGGTAAGCTAAGCGTCCCGTCATGCTCAGTTTCAAAGAAATAAGTACCTTCATAAAATGCCTGATTACCAACACTACCAGCCAGTAGTAGTCTGTTGTCAGAATGTGGAATTAGTCTTTCACCAAAAAACTCTGCGTATTGAGGGCCTACAAAAAATTCTTCATTATCGTTTTGCCCATTAGCATCAACAGTAATAAGTGTTGCAGTAGGGAAGGGAGAACTGAAAATTTTATGAGGGAATGGATCTACAATCATCTGATCCATTATATAACACACATCAGATCCGTCAATGTGAAAATCATTATAATAACGCATGTTTTCTGACTGGAAATCCCAAAGCTTTTCACCGTTAGAATTATATTTTATAAGGGCATTATGTATGTCACCGCTATTTGCAAGACTATAACCTATAACAGCAATATCACCATTACTGAAAGGTTTAAGTGTATATGAACGTTCTTTTTTGTCTTCTTCTCCAAAAGTTTGACTCCACAAAATTTCACCTGTAGCGTTTATTTTTGCGGTCAGGATATCTTCGTTATACGTTTCAGTGTTTTGTGAATAACCGTTTACATAGATACTGTTATCTGCTGATATAAATAAGTCGGTACCTGAAGAAGACTGACCTTGAATTACAACAGGAGTAATCCAACCCGGAGTACCATCGGCATTAAACTGAACAACAGTAAGGTTTACGTTTTGTGACATAAAGTTACCGCTTCCATGAGCACCTGTTAGTATTAGTCGGTCGTTGGTATCTACTTTTCCAGAATTTATTGTAAAAATGTTGTTTCCACTTATACCAGGCATAAATGTTTTCCATTCCTGTGTTCCCTGAGCATTAATTTTAATTCCAAGGAATGATGCATTCTGACTGTCTTCAGTTTCATAGGCAGTACCGCCAAGAAACACAGATCCGTCAGCTTGAGGTTCTAATACATGAACGGCAGGTGAGTAAAGTTCTATTTCAGAAGACCATAACTGTGTGCCTTCCGGAGAAAGTTTAATAACTTTTAGTACTGGCGGATATTCTTCAAAACCTGGCAGAAGGCATACATAAGCATTTCCATCAGCATCTGTACGGCCTATGATACCATCAGCAGCATTGCCATTGGCGGCATTGTATGCTACATTCCATAAAATATTGCCTTCAGCATCATGTTTAACGATAAAGTAATTAGGAACAAGCATTCCCTCTGTGAAATTATAGTATGATCCGGTAGAAAAAGTATTACCATTGCTATCAGCAAAAGCATTCAGCATTGATGCAGCAGGAGAACCCAGATTGCTATACATAGAACTCCATTGGATTTCAGGACTAGTGGTGTCAAATCCTGATTTAACTGTTTCAAAAACAGAACCATTTTCACTATAAAATGAGTTGACAGAGAAGTAAACGTTGCCGTTACTGTCAATTCCTGTCCCGGCACTGCCAGTCATACTTGCAGTACCATCTGTAGTAGATATAACAAAAGCTGCCTGACCTAAAAGATTGCCATCAGGCGAATATTTATAGGCACGGGCAGCTACGTCTTGTTCCCATTCTTCAGCTCCGGGAGTCATACCATTTGCGGACACTATTATATTTCCAGTAGTATCAAAACCTAATGTTGCATTTGCTGTTTCTATTAGGTCTGTGGTTTCTTGAACCCAATTTTGTGTTCCGTCGGTATTATATGACAGCAATACTGTACCGTCATCAGAAAAGCCACCTAAATGACTTCCTGCCACATATAAAGTATTGTTTGTTACGCTAATTTTCCAACCCAGGGTTATCTCAGTACCGCTTTTATAAGTTTGAACCCACTGTTGTGCTCCAGAACTATCATATTTTAAAGTACCAATACGGTTAAGGAAGGTATCAAATGTACCGGTAACAAAAATATTACCATCAGCATCGGTAGTAATAGCACGAGGTACAGAATTTGTTACGTCAGCAATATTATCAGGGTCAGTGCTTTCATAATTATAAGCTTGCTCCCATAATTTTGTACCATCCAGATTATATTTTATAGTATGGTAATTTAGCCAACCATCGGGATTAGGACTGTAACCTGTAACGATTACATTCTGATCAGCATCGACAGCAATAGCAGTAGCCTCGTTCCAGGTTTCACTATTAGCAGGGTTTTCAGTAATGTGCCATTGTTCCTGACCGTTGCTGTTGTATTTTAGGGTAAGGTAGTCAACCGAATTTCCTGACCAGGTAATACCTGTAATGTAAACACTGCCATCTACTCCTATAACCATGGCATTAGGTACTTCAATACCTTCGTTACCGTTGTCAAACGTGGTTTCCCAAAGTTTGTTTCCCTCAGGAGAATACTTCATAACACGGATGTCCATATCGTTTCCGTTCCACTTCAATCCGGATACTACGATGTTGCCTGAATTGTCAAACGCTATATTCATACCATATTCTACCGCATACATAAGAGCCTGTTCACGTTTCTGCCAAATGACTGTACCATCTGCTCCTATCTTTTGAGTAAAGAAATCACCGGAAGGCTGGTTTTCATTAGAACTACCTCCGGTAATATACGTATTGCCGAATGCATCGGTTATAGCAGCATAAGGAACATTATTACCTTTATAAGCTTCACCTCCATAAAATTCATAATTAGTAGAGTAAGTAGTGTTTTTAGCTTTAGGTTTACTTCCTGTTTGTGCCAGTACTTTTTGTTGCGGGTCGACGATTGGTGATTTACTGTAGTTGGGTTTAAAAGCATCCCATTTGGATAACGAATAAACCGCACCACTGTTTTTAGAGATCTGATACCCATTTTCGGATTTCAGATCGTTTTGCGCGAGAGCATTAAAGCTCACCAGCGCCAAAACCAGTGAGCTCAAGCTGTTCTTTGTAGTGAATTTCATATTTATGTAGGTTTGATTCAAATATGTAAATTTAATGCAGACAGTCACTTTCTAAAGGGGATTAGGTGTAGACATTGGTGTAGACAAATTGAGTTTATAACCTTTAGAAATGAGGCTACAACAAGTTTTATCGTGTTTACTGACAGCTTTTGTATTTAGAATTTAATAATTCATAATAATGAAAAAAATGTAATTGTGGCCCTGTTTATGTATTTGATAGAATTTCTGATAATCATAAAAAAACTCCTTAGCATTGTAAGGAGTTTTTATTTGAAATTTTTGTTTCAATGTTTTTTTAATAAGGCATTTTCAAATTACTTCTTGTTTAAACCATTGAACTTTTAAACAATTTTACCTTTCCATCCGGCTATGCCTCCTAATAAATTATTAGTTTCATTGAAACCCATATCATCCATAATCTGACATGCCGTAATGCTTCGCTGACCGCTTCGGCAATACACATAATAATTTTTATTCTTATCCATTTTTGATAATTCAGAATTAAAATTATCTCTTTGAAAAATATCTATGCATTGCGCATTTAAAAGCATCCCATTGCTACATTCCTGTTTTGTTCTTACGTCAATGATTACCGCATTAGGGTCAGAAGAGACTTTCTGTTCCCATTCTTTTTGATTGAGATTTTTCAATGTTATTTAATTAAGTTGAACAATTTCATTTCCTTTTTCTACCCATTCTTTCATTCCTCCTGAATAGTTTTTAACTTTTATTCCATTGTGTGCCAGTATTGACTGCGCAATTGTCGCACGATCTCCGCTTTGACAGTGTATCAGGATTTGTTTGTTTTTATCAATCTTCCCAATATTTTCTTCCAGGTTGCCTACAAAAATATTTTCTGATCCTTTTATATGGCCTGCTTTGTATTCATTTTCTCCACGAACGTCTATAATATGGATATTATCTTCATTAAGCATGGTTTTAAATGATTCAATATCTATAACCTCACTGCTTTCAGAATTTAACTCTAGTGAAGTTATATCGTCAATAAAGCCATATATATTATCAAGTCCAATACGCATTAGTTTTCTGGTAAGTTCGTTCATTTCGGTTTCATCTGCTATCAGTATAAACTTTTCATCATAATCTAAAAACCATCCGCACCAGGTAGCGAATGAATTATTTCCCTGAATATTAATACTGCCGGCAAGATGGGCTTTTGCAAAATCAGCCTTATTACGAGTATCAATTATTTTCATTCCGTTTTGAAAAGCTTCTAAAAATGCCTCTTTGCTTAGTTTTTCATGTTTAGGTACTTCAGTCAGTAACGGACGATCAACTTTGTTAAGATGCTTCATCATTGCGAAATACTTTGGAGGCTCCGGTTGTCCTTCTAATAAGTAATCAACAAATCCCTTTTCATTATTTTCATATTGAAAGGCCCAGTTTCTGATTAATTCGTAACCAACAGTTGTACTTGGGACTGCGCCAAGTGCTTTTCCGCATGCTGAACCTGCACCATGCCCCGGCCATACCTGAACATATTCGGGAAGTTGAGTAAAACGTTGTATAGACTCATACATTTGTTTTGCTCCTTTTTCTTGAGTACCGGTAAATCCAGCAGCCTTTTCCAATAGGTCGGGACGCCCTATGTCACCCACAAAAACAAAGTCTCCGGTAAATACCATAACAGGTCTATCGGTAGCCGGATGGTCTGTAAGTAAAAAGCTGATACTTTCGGGAGTATGGCCCGGTGTATGTAATACCTCTAACTTTAGATTGCCGACAGTTATAATATCTTTATGTTTTAAACCTACGTGATTAAATTCATATTGCCAGTCTTCACCTCCTTCATCAGATAAGTATAATTTTGCACCAGTTACGGCTGCAAGCTCACGCGATCCTGAAAGAAAATCGGCATGGATATGTGTTTCGGCAATATGAGTGATCTTCATATTGTTTTGTTTTGCAATATCAAGATAGGTGTCAATATCTCGTTTTGCGTCTATTACAATAGCTTCTCCTTTTGCCTGGCATCCTATAAAATAGCTAGCCTGTGCAAGTGATTTATCATATACATGTTGAAAATACATAGTTATAGTTTTTAAATTAAAAGTGTTTCGATATTTATTTATAGTAAAATTACTGCCTCTGTTTAGGCTGTGCAGTAACAAAAGTTACATAAACATTATTTTATAAAAAGCTCTTTACTAATAATATAAGCTCCCATCAACAATATAAAATAACCAAACCCTTTCTTTAGTTTTTTACCTTCAATTTTACGGGAAAGAAGTATGCCTATAAAAATTCCGGTTATCGCTGTTAACGTAAAGGGTAGGAGGAAAGACCAGTCTATGCTTTTTTGAAAACCATCTCCGGCAAAGCCTGCTAATGACTGTATGGCTATTATAAATAATGATGTGCCAACCGCTTTTTTCATTGGTAATCCGGCAAGGAAAACCAATGCGGGAATAATAAGGAAACCGCCACCGGCTCCCACAGCACCAGCCAAAAATCCCGTTATTATGCCGCTAATGATTATCTTTAACTTAGAAATTTTTGTTGCTGTAGCATCATTAATGTTCGATCTGATCATTTTAGTGGCAGCTAAAAGCATTACTATTGCGAAGGTGAGCATTAATAATAATTCTTTAGTAATTATGACGTGTTTAGTTTCCATAATAACGTGTGGTATTACCGGTATAAGTAATGCTCTTACCAAATAAGCTGTAATTAAAGAAGGGATGCCAAAAAGGAAAACTATATTGAAATTGATGTTCCCTTTTGAAATATTTCTGATACCGCCTACAAGTGCGGTTAAGCCAACTACGAATAGGGAGTAGCCTGTTGCTGTAATGGCATCAAAGCCTAACAGATATACAAGTATAGGCACGGTTAGTATAGAGCCACCGCTCCCTACCAGCCCAAGTGAAATACCTACCAAAAGAGCAAAAAAATAGCCTGACATAGCTAAAAGATCCATAAGATTAAATTTTAGTAATATCAGGCTAAATTATAGCAGTTGTAGAAGCTGTGCAGTAACAAAAGTTACACAGTATATTTATTTTAAGAGTACTATGGTATTTCTGTTCAATTTGATTATACCATCATTTTCAAGCGCTTTTAGCAGGCGTGATATTACTACGCGAGATGTATTAAGTTCATAAGCAATTTCCTGATGAGTGTTGGCAATAATCTTAGAATTATTCACTTTTGATTTTTCTTTCAGATAACCAAGAAGACGTTCATCCATTTTCATGAAGGCAAGATTGTCAATAGCCGACAGCATTTCTGAGAGTCTTTTATTATAACTGCTAAAAACAAAGTTTCTCCAGCTTTTGTATTTACCCAGCCACTCTTCCATTTTTCCTATTGGAATCATAGCTACAGTACCTCTATTTTCGGCTACTGCTCTTATTTCGCTTTTGGTTTCTCCAAGGCAGCAGGCAAGAGTCATGGCACAGGTGTCGCCCTTTTCGAGAAAATAGAGTAAAATCTCGCCTTCTTTACGGTCTTCCCGTATGATTTTGATGGCACCATTTAGGAGTAACGGCATTTGACGTATGTATTGCCCAATCTCAATAAGATGATCATCTTCTTTAAAGTCAACAAGACTGGCAACATGCACAATCTCGTCTATTAATCCGGATTCAAATGTATTACCGTAAGATTCTTTAAGTTGTTGTTCCATGAATAAATTGAAAGATTACTATAAAGGTACAAATTAATGCGGCATTTTATTTTTTACAATGCCGTATATCCAGGTACCTGCAATGGCTCCTGCAATTACAATCAACATCGGAAAAAATCCCGATCCTAAAAGCGTAAACATAGGTCCGGGACAAGCTCCTGTAAGTGCCCAGCCTAGACCGAAAATGATTCCGCCAAACATATAACGTGAAAAGCTTTTCTCTTTTGGAATAAAGCTTATTGCATTTCCTTCAATATATTTAAGCTGATAGCGTTTTATGATTTGCGTAATAATAAGTCCCAGGATTAATGCTGAACCTATTATTCCATACATGTGAAAAGATTTAAACATGAACATTTCATAGATACGAAACCATGAAGCAGCCTCTGATTTAAACATTACGATACCAAAAAAAGTACCTATCATCAAAAAAAGAATATTTTTCATTATTAATATTGTTATTTAAAATATGAAAGGAAATATAACATGTACCATTATAAGGCCGCCAATAAAAAAACCGGCGACGGCTATTAATGATGGTAGCTGTAAATTACTTAATCCTGATATTGCATGTCCCGAAGTGCATCCTCCGGCATAACGGGCTCCAAATCCTACTAAAAAACCTCCTCCTAACAATAGAACAATGTTTTTTACTGATGAAAAAGCATGGTTGCCAAATAATTCATTTGGGAGATAACTGCTACCTGCACTTTCAAAACCTTTTTGTTTAAGTTGTGCGGTTACTTCAGGATTAATTTGAGGTATAGGATTGTCTGATAGGTAATGCATAGCTACAAACCCTCCAATGACAGCTCCCGCTATCACAAAAAGATTCCAGCGTTGTCCTCTCCAGTCAAAGTCAAAGAAATCGCAACTTCTACCGGCTCCTAAAACGGCACAAACAGTACGAAGGTTAGACGACATTCCAAAGTTTTTACCAACAAACAAAAGTGCTGCCATAGTAGTAGCGATCAAAGGGCCCGATATATACCACGGCCATGGTTCCAAAATCCAGTTCATACTTTATTGTTTTTTAATTAAACGCAAAATAAAGTATCAATGAAAAATTCGTCAGTATCTTTTGTTACACAGAGTAAAAAAAAGGAGTTAAGAGACTTTAAAAGTATTACTGAAATATAAATACATTTATACTGTACAATGCATTTTGGTTAATATTCTATAATACTTTGTAAAAAAAAGATTAGATTTCACATCTAATCTAAGGTTTTAAAATTATTTCCGGTGGTGTATCAGTAAAATTGCCATTCTTATCAACATAAATAATCATACTGTCAAAACCTTTACCTTTGTTATTATTAGTTTTCCTTTCTTGTCTTTTTTGAGCTTTTTGCTTCTTTACTAATATTTTTTTTTTATTATTTTCTTTTTTAAAAAAAGAGTCAGCCATAATTGTATGAATTTTATTTGATGTTGTATTATTTAAATACAGTTAAATTATATGGTATTGGATAATTGCACACTATTGCTCAAAATAAAGGAATGGCTTAAAAAACCATTCCATTTTTGAGCTTGTAATGCTAATATCTTCTGTTTGTACCAGAATTTAAGTTAGTAGTTTTTGGACGTGCTTCGTTAACTGTAATAACCTGATCGTCTAATCGAGAATTATTAAGTTCATTTATTGCCTTTTCTGCTTCTGAATTATTAGGCATTTCTATAAAACCAAATCCTTTTAGACGACCTGTTAACGGATCTGAAATCAGTTTAACAGTTGTTACTTCTCCATAGGTGCTAAAAATATTACGTACCTGATCTTCTGAGGCTTCGTACCCGAAATTTCCTACATAAATGTTCATGATGTAAAATGTTTTAATTAAAATTAAGGCAGCTGAAACGCCTAAACTGAAGAGTAATTGAGAACAAATTTTACAAGATGGACAAATTTGCTTATCAGAGTGAGCATTGGCAGAAAACCAATATTTGGTAAAGATAGGTATAAAACATTGAGCAAAGTTTTATTTCACTTAAAATTAAAACATTCAACAGAATTTGTAATGCTGATGATATGAGCATATTATATCTGAATGTTTATAACTATTGGTTTATTGATGTCAAATTTATTTTTAAAACAGCTGTTTTTGCTTAGATTTGAAGTATAAACAAAGTAAAAAAAGCAGGAGAAATATGGGGATGTTTGTAATCAGCAAACGCTTTAACGGAGAATATAAATTTGTTTTTACATCCAGAAAGGGTAAAACTATTTTTACGAGTATAAGCTGTAAACAAAAGTCTGATTGCGAATTAATAATTGCTGCAATACGTGACAACGTTGAGCTTTTTGCGTTTACAAAAAATACCGCTACTTCGGGTAAGTATTTTTTCAGGCTTTCAAAAGGAGGACTTGTTTTGGCTACCAGTCGTAAGTATTCTACAGAATTACGACTTAAAAAAGGAATTGAAGAAATTACAAAATATGCTCCTAAAGCAGAAACACTCGATTTTTCCGAGAATGATTTTGTATTTCCTGATGCCGATTCTGTTTTTTTAGAACAGGATTAAATCTTATCTGATACTTTGCAATAAAATTCGGACGCCAACCAAACCCAGGCAAACTGCTAAGGCTCTTATTATGGTTTTGCTTTTTAGCTTATGCGAGTAGTAAGCTCCTATTTGTGCTCCCGGAATTACACCTAATGCAAGAAAGATAACCATTTTAAGAACTACTGGATCGTCGTAACTACCATTAAATATATGTGTTACTACAGTTACTGTGGCCATTACTGCTAATATAAAATGTGAAGTAGCTGTTGCAATATGTACGGGAAACTTAAGCCAGTTCGTCATTGCGGGAACGTGTATTATACCACCTCCGATACCTAAAATTGGCGATATGAAACCTACAATAATGCTTATGAGATTTCCGTAAAGTTCGCGGTAGCTGTACGAATATACTTCTCCTGATTTGTCAACGATAGTATGATGAATTAGTTTTTTGTTATTTGAATCAGATACCTGAATATCGTTTTTCAACTCTTTTTTTAAGATAAGGTAAGCTGAAAGAGCGAGCATAAGTACTCCAAACAGAGCATTGAAAAGCTTACCACTAATATATTCTATGATTGCTACACCCGCTATTGAACCCGGAATGGTAAATAAAGCAAACTTAATTCCTGCTTTATAATCAATACGTCCTGATCTGGCATAGGCAACTGAGCCTGAGATTGCATTGGCACATACAACAGCCATCGAAATAGCCGTAATAACTTCAGGAGAAAATTCCGGATAGAATATTAATAATAATGGAACAAGGATAAATCCTCCGCCAGCTCCTATAAGTGTACCTATAAAACCAATGAGTAGTCCTGCAAAAAGTAATAATATAGAAGTTTCCAAAAAAGCAGAATTAGATTAAAAACAGGTTGATGTCCCTATAGTTTAGTGAAAACCATTCGCCAATTGAACGATTGGTTAATACCCCATGATAATAATAAATACCATGTTTAAGCCCTGCATTGCAGCGTATTGAACTTTCTATACCTCCATCTTCGGCCATTTGTAATAAAAACGGACTAATTATATTACTAATGGATATTGAAGCTGTTTTTGAATAACGTGAGGGAATATTTGGTACGCAATAGTGTATTACGTTGTTTTTTACAAATGTGGGTTTTTCGTGCGTTGTTACTTCAGAGGTTTCAAAACAACCACCCGTATCAATACAAACATCAATTATAACTGCACCTTTTTTCATGTGCTCAACCATAGTCTCACTAACAATTATCGGTGTACGGTTTTTACCTTTCATAGCTCCAATAGCAACATCGCATCGCATTAAGGCTTTTAGTAACGATTTTTCCTGTATGGTAGAGGTAAATATACGCTGGTTAAGATTGTTTTGAAGTCTACGTAATTTGTTAATTGAATTATCAAACACTTTTACACTTGCACCAAGACCTAAGGCAGTTTTTGCTGCAAATTCAGCAACTGTACCGGCGCCAATAATTACAACTTCAGTTGGTGGTACGCCTGTTATATTGCCCATTAACAGGCCTTTACCAATTTTTTGATTGATCATCAATTCTGCAGCAATAAGTACTGATGCTGTTCCGGCAATCTCACTTAACGATTTTACAGCAGGGTAGGAGCCATCTTCATCTTTAATAAACTCAAAAGCAAGAGCTGTTATCTTTTTAGAGGCTAATGCCTCAAAATATTCTTTTTTCTGGGTTTTTAGCTGTATCGCTGAAATGATGAGTGTTTGCGGATTCATCATTTCGATTTCAGCTACTGTAGGTGGTTCAACCTTTAAGATAACTGGACAGCCAAATACTTTTTTTATATCCTGTGTTATTTCCGCGCCGGCTTCACTATATTCTTTATCACTATAACTTGAACTCAAACCCGCACCGGCTTCAATCATTACACGATGTCCATGGGCAGTAAGGGCATTCACTGCATCAGGAGTAAGGCATATTCTGCGTTCCTGATACGACGTTTCTTTTGGGATACCAATGAAAAGTTCACTCTTTTGGCGCTCAATTTCAAGTTTCTCTTCCTGCGGCAACAATTGCTGTTTTGTAAAAGGTGTTAGTGACAATGACATGGGTACGGATTGGGATAATTTGCTCTAATGTACAAAAAAAAGTGAAGGTTATTTAACTATTTTACGGTTAGATGACGGCGGCCATCCGGTAATTGTTTCATTGTAATGGAAGTATGCTCAATAGGTATTAAGTTTGGCGTTTTTTCAGGCCATTCTATCAGGCAAAGATTTCCTGAATAAAAATATTCATCCAGCCCCATGTCATAGGCTTCTTCTTCACTATTAAGACGGTATAAGTCAAAATGATAAAGAATATCACCTGAATTGGTTTCATATTCGTTTACAAGTGAGAAGGTAGGGCTGGAAGTCATATCCTTTACACCTAATTGTCTTGCAAGTGCCTTAATGAATGTAGTTTTACCTACACCCATTGCGGCGTGAAACAATATTGTTTTTTTAATATTTTGTGACAGGACTTTTTCTGCAACAGCATCTATTTCCTCTAAAGAAAATGTAATTTCCATATAAACGGGGGATTATTTAGGATTGAAAACAAGGAAAGGAATAATCATCTCTTCAAGTGATATACCACCATGCTGATAGGTATTTCTGTAATAACTTACATAATGATTATAATTGTTTACATAAGCAAGGAAATAATCATTCTTTGCAAAAATAAACGAACTACTCATATTAATAGTTGGTAAATGAATCGACTTAGGATCTTTTACATGATAAACATCCCTGTCTTCAAAAGTAAGGCTACGACCAGTTTTATAACGCAGGTTAAGACTGGTGTTCTTATCACCAATTACTTTACTCGGATTTTTAACGTTTATAGTTCCGTGATCGGTAGTTAATATTAGTTTCATGCCTAGTTGCTGTGCCTGTTGTATCATTTCCAGTAACGGTGAATTGCGGAACCAGCTCAAAGTAAGTGAACGATACGCTTTGTCGTTAGAAGCTAGTTCTTTAACCACGTCCATTTCGGTTTTGGCGTGAGAAAGCATATCAACAAAATTATAAACTACCGTTGTAAGGTCATTGTCTTTAAGCCCTTTAAAATTATCTACAAGTTTTTTACCATCTTTAAAATTGGTGATTTTGTAGTATTCCTGTTTTAAGCCCGACATGCCCAATCTTTTAAGCTGTTCGGTAAGGAATTCTGCCTCATAAAGGTTTTTTCCTCCTTCATCTACGTCATTTTTCCAATACTGAGGATATTTCTTCTCCATTTCAAGAGGTGTCAACCCGGAAAATATAGCATTACGTGCATACTGTGTTGCTGTTGGCAGGATTGAGTAGAATGGAGTCTCTTTCTCAAGCTTATAATGATTATTTACAACACTTTCGAAAGACTTCCACTGATCATATCTAAGATTATCAATTACCACAAAAAAGATAGGTTGTTTCTTTTTTAGTTCTGGTACTACAAGTTCTCTGAAAAGATTATGGGAAAGGACCGGTTTGTCGGCTTTAGGTTCAAACCACTCGTCGTAATTTTTCTCAATGAATTTGCCAAACTGTGAATTTGCCTCTACTTTTTGAGATTCTAAAATCTCAATCATGCTTTGGTCTTCTATATTTTCAAGCTCAAGTTCCCAGAATATAAGTCTTTTATACATATCAATCCATTCTTCCCATGAGTTGACCATCCCCATATCCATGGCAATTTTACGGAATTCCTTTTGGTAATCTAAAGTAGTTTTAGAAGATACAAGGCGTGAAATATCCAGGTTTTTCTTAAGTGAAAGGAGAATCTGATTAGGGTTTACCGGTTTAATAAGGTAATCGGCAATTTTAGATCCAATCGCATCTTCCATTATATATTCTTCTTCACTTTTGGTAATCATGATTACAGGTACAGAAGATTTTTTTTCTTTTATAAGTGTCAGGGTTTCAAGACCGCTGAGTCCGGGCATGTTTTCGTCAAGGAAAACAATATCAAAATTTTCCTGGTCAAAAAGATCAAGCCCATCCTGTCCGTTATTAGCTGTTGTTACCTTATAGTTTTTCTTTTCAAGGAAAAGAATATGGGGTTTTAGCATATCGATTTCATCGTCAACCCAAAGTATCTTGATCTCATTCATAATATGAGTATAGTTTTGTTCTTAAATTAATCCTGCAAGTTAGTAGAAAGTAGGGAAATTAATCCTAAAAAATTAATAAAAATAGTCGCTTTCCAAAACATCTTTTTTTAAATATTTATTGTGTACAAAAAAAGCCCTGCAGGTTTAAATCTGCAGAGCTCTCCTTCAATAACCTAAGTAACAAAAAATAACGTTATCATTGTTTTCCAGGATGTGTTGAAGTTTTTTTTAGCTTCTTTTTGGTAGCGTTTTTATCTTCCGCTTTTAGTCTTTGTTTTTCGGCTTCAGATTGCTTTTCTTTATCATGTTTTTCCCGCTCTTCTTTAGCCATTTTTTCATCTTTTTCAACCTGAGCCTGAGTTACAGCTGTAGGTTGTCTTTGTGTTTTATCTTCTTCTTCCTGAGCTTTGGCAAGAAAAGTAAATCCTAAAAAAGCAATTATTGTAAATAGTAATTTTTTCATTGGAGATAAGTTAGAACTATAAATATAGGTATTCTCTTTTAATACAGAATGATGGGCGATAATGATTAACCAATGTTTAACGCGGTAATACAAAATTAGACAATATCTGTGTTATTAAAAAACAGCTAATGTAGATTTAACCACTGTCTTAATTAGTATATTTGTGAAAATTTGCAATTGTGGGCGAAATAAATAAGCTTAAAATATTAAATGATCCTATCTATGGGTTCATTACGATAACAAATCCGTTGGTTTACGACCTTATTCAGCATCCTTATTTTCAAAGACTTCGCAGGATTTCTCAAATGGGAATGTCTTATCTTGTGTACCCTGGAGCTCATCATACACGCTTTCATCATGCACTTGGATGCATGCATATTATGCAGAAAACTATTCAGGTGCTTAAATTTAAAGGTACTGAAATTAGTGAGGAAGAAGAAACAGCTCTAAATATAGCAATCTTGTTACATGATATAGGTCATGGTCCTTTTTCACATGCAATGGAACACAGTATTGCCGAAAGTGTTCATCATGAAGCTATATCATTATTGTTCATGAACAGGCTTAATGATATTTTTGATGGAAAGCTTACACTGGCTATAAAAATTTTTAAAGGAGAATATCATCGCCACTTTATGTTACAGCTTATATCAAGTCAGCTTGACATGGATAGGATGGATTATCTTAAACGTGACAGTTTTTATTCGGGTGTTGCGGAAGGTAATATCAATTCTGAAAGGCTAATCCAGATGTTTGATGTTAAGGATGATATGCTCGTTATTGAAGAAAAAGGTATTTATTCGGTAGAAAAATTCCTTGTGGCGCGTAGGCTTATGTATTGGCAGGCGTATCTTCATAAAACAAGTGTAGCTGCCGAGCTGATAATGACTAAAATATTGAAGAGAGCCAAAGAGTTAACACAGTCAGGAATAACATTGCCAGCAAGTGAACCTTTACAGTTCTTTATGAAAAATAAAGTCACACTTGATGATTTTAATGACGATGTGCTTAATAAGTTTTCTTATCTGGATGATTTTGATATTGTTAGTGCAGTAAAATCATGGCAGTTTAATGACGATTTTGTCTTAAGTGAATTAAGCAAAATGATCATAAACCGTGACCTGCTTAAAATAAGAATGCGATCTGAAAAAGTTAGTAAAGAAGAGGTTTCAGATTTACTAGAAAGATTTGTAAAAATCTCCGGACTTACAGAAAAAGAAGCTGAATATTTTGTTTTTAAAGGCAAGATTAAGAATCAGGCGTATAATAAAACAGGAGAGCCCATACATATATTAAAGAAAGACCGAACAATTGAAGATGTTGTTGAGGCTTCTGACCAACTGAATTTAAAGGCCTTGTCTAAGCCGGTGACCAAGTATTATTTGTGTTTTCCAAAAGTGCTTTTAGAACAGGCAGCATTTTAATTAAATTTTATATTTTTGTCGGGATGAAATTTACAGCAGAACAAATAGCAGGTATACTGGATGGTGAGGTTGTGGGTAATCCACAGGCTGAAGTATACAAGCTGGCTAAGATTGAAGAAGGTATAGAGGGTTCGCTTACTTTTTTAGCAAATCCTAAATATCAACAATACATATATTCAACCCAGGCAACTATTACTATAGTTAACAAGACTTTTGAGCCGGAAAATACAATATCAACTACACTTATAAAAGTTGATGACGCTTACCAATCCTTTTCCAAACTACTTGAGTATTATAATCAGGTTAAATTAATGAAATCGGGCATAGAAGAACCTTCGGTGATTTCTGAAGGAACTGTTTACGGTGAAAACCTTTATTTAGGTAGTTTCTGCTATGTAGGAAAAAATGTTAAGATTGGAAATAATGTAAAAATTTACCCGAATACTTTTGTTGGTGATAATGTAGTTATTGGTGACAATACAATACTTTTTGCAGGTGTTCGCGTCTATTCGGAAACCGAAATAGGTAATGGATGTACTATTCATTCTGGAGCGATTATTGGTTCTGATGGATTTGGATTTGTACCAAATGAAGAAGGCGTTTATAGCAAAGTACCACAAATAGGTAATGTTATTATTGAAGACAATGTAGATGTTGGGTCTTGTACAACTATCGACAGGGCTACACTAGGTTCTACAGTAATAAAAAAAGGGGTGAAACTTGATAATCAGATTCAGATTGCTCACAATGTACTTATTGGTGAAAATACAGTCATTGCTTCTCAAACAGGTGTGGCCGGTTCAACTAAGATAGGCAGCAATTGTATTATTGGCGGACAGGTAGGTATTGTTGGGCATATTACTATAGGTAATGGCGTAAGGATACAGGCGCAATCCGGAGTTGGTAAGAGTATTCCGGATGGCGAAATTATTCAGGGTAGTCCTGCATTAGGCTACAATGATTTTAACAAGTCATACGTCCATTTCAGGAATTTCCCTAAAATCGTAGCTGATATCGACGAGCTAAAACAACAAATAAAACAATAAACAACAGATATAATGGTTAAACAAACCACAATCAAAAGTGAGATCTCATTAAAAGGAGTTGGATTACATACAGGTAAAGAGGTTACAATGACCTTCAAGCCTGCTCCTGTTAATAATGGCTATACTTTTGTAAGGGTAGATTTAGAAGGGCAGCCCGTTGTTGAGGCTGATGCCAATTATGTAGTTAATACCCAAAGAGGAACTAACCTTGAGAAAAAAGGTGTTAAGATACAAACGTCAGAACATGTACTTGCTGCATTTGTAGGTTGTGATGTTGATAATGTTATAATTGAATTAGATGCTTCTGAACCTCCAATTATGGATGGTTCGTCTAAATTTTTTGTTGAGGCAATTGAAAAGGTTGGAGTAGAGGAGCAAAATGCTGAACGAAAAATTTATGTTGTAAAAGAAGTTATTTCTTATACTGATGAAGCTACCGGAAGCGAAATTATCGTTATGCCGGCAGACGATTATCAGGTAACAGCTATGGTAGATTTTGGTACTAAAGTTTTAGGTACTCAGAATGCTACTTTAAAAAACATGGCTGACTTTAAAACTGAAATTGCGTCATCGCGTACTTTTAGTTTCCTGCATGAGCTTGAAGCTCTTTTGAACAATGGACTTATAAAAGGAGGTGACCTTAACAATGCTATTGTTTATGTAGATAAAGAAATATCAAATGAGACCATGGAAAGCCTTAAAACTGCCTTTGGTAAAGACAGTATTACGGTTAAACCTAATGGTATACTTGATAACCTTACACTTCACTATCCAAATGAGGCTGCCCGTCACAAACTACTGGATGTTGTTGGTGATTTAGCGCTTATAGGTACCAGAATCAAAGGTAAAGTAATTGCAAACAAACCTGGACATTTTGTAAACACTCAGTTTGCAAAAAAAATGTCTAAAATCATAAAAATTGAAGAGCGCAATCAGGTGCCGGTTTATGACCTGCATAAAGAGCCTTTGATGGATGTGAACAAAATAATGAGCATGTTGCCGCACCGTCCGCCGTTTTTATTGGTGGATAAAATCCTTGAGATGAGTGACAATCATGTTGTAGGTCTTAAAAATGTGACAATGAACGAAAGCTTTTTCGTGGGTCACTTCCCGGGCGCTCCGGTTATGCCGGGTGTTCTTATAGTTGAGGCTATGGCACAGTGTGGAGGTATACTTATACTAAGCTCTGTTCCGGATCCTGAAAACTACCTTACTTATTTCATGAAAATTGACAATGTTAAGTTTAAACATAAAGTACTTCCTGGTGATACACTTGTGTTTAAATGTGATCTTATTTCTCCTATCCGCAGAGGTATTTGTCATATGCAGGCTAACGCTTATGCAAATGGTAAACTTGTTGCTGAAGCAGAACTAATGGCACAAATTGTCAAAAATAGCTAAACAGAAATTTATGAATCAACCGTTAGCATACGTACATCCGGGCGCAAAGATTGCTAAAAACGTAGTAATCGAGCCTTTTACCACTATCCATAATAATGTTGAGATAGGGGAAGGAACCTGGATAGGTTCTAATGTTACTATTATGGAGGGTGCCAGAATTGGTAAAAACTGTAATATTTTTCCTGGCGCTGTAATATCTGCAGTACCACAGGATCTTAAATTTGGAGGTGAAGATTCACTTGCAATAATTGGTGATAACTGTACTATACGTGAGTGTGTTACAATAAATAGAGGTACAATTGCCTCTGGTCAGACAAGACTTGGAAACAATTGTCTGGTTATGGCTACTGCACATATTGCCCACGATTGTCATATAGGAGATAATGCAATAATTGTAAATGGTGTTGCTCTTGCCGGACACGTTACTGTTGGTAATTATGCTATCATTGGAGGGCTTGCAGCAGTACATCAGTTTATTAGTATTGGAGACCATGCCATGATTTCAGGCGGATCTCTTGTCCGTAAAGATGTGCCCCCTTATACTAAAGCAGCAAAAGAACCACTTTCTTATGTTGGTATTAACTCAATCGGTTTAAGAAGAAGAGGTTTTACCCCTGAAAAGATTAGAGAGATTCAGGATATTTACAGGATTTTATATCAAAAGAATTACAATACAACTCAGGCTTTAAGTATTATTGAAGCTGAGATGGAAGCTACTCCGGAACGCGACGAGATTATCCTTTTCATTAGGAATTCTTCAAGAGGGGTTATGAAAGGTTATACAGGAATTTATTAATAGCAATTGATTATTTGTGGATTCATTTTTTTGCTTTTCTACAAATTAACATGTTCACGAATATTTACATAAAACAAAATAAACAATTTAAAAATGGCAAGTACATCAGATATCAGAAACGGGTTATGTATTAAATTTAACCACGATATATATAAAATTATTGAATTCCTTCACGTTAAGCCGGGTAAAGGTCCTGCTTTCGTAAGAACAAAACTTAAAAGCCTTACTACAGGAAAAGTATTGGATAATACATTCTCTGCAGGTCATAAAATTGATGATGTAAGGGTTGAAACTCATAAATTCCAGTTTTTATATGCTGAAGGTGATAACTATAACTTCATGCATGTTGAAACTTATGAGCAAATCTCATTAAGTAAAGACATTCTTGATGCTCCGGATCTTTTAAAAGAAGGTGAAAATGTAATGGTTATCTGGAATACGGAAACTGATGCGCCTCTTTCTGTTGATATGCCTGCTTCTGTAATTCTTGAAGTTACTTATGCCGAGCCAGGTGTTAAAGGTAATACTGCTACAAATGCAACTAAACCTGCCAAAGTTGAGACAGGTGCATCAGTAAACGTACCTCTTTTCATCAATGAAGGTGATAAAATTAAAATTGATACAGCTTCAGGACAATACATGGAGCGTGTAAAAGAATAGATAAGCTACTGATTTATCAGATGGTTTGAAGGTTCGGTTGTTTTTGAATAGCCGAACCTTTTAAAAAAACAAATAAACGTAAGAAATGAAATTCCCAAAAGTTTATCCTTTAAAGGAAATTGCAGCTCTTATAGAGTGCAGTTATGTGGGTAGTGATGATTTCCCTGTTCATGGCATGAATGAGATTCATGTTGTTGAGCCAGGGGATATTGTTTTTGTAGACCACCCTAAATATTATGACAAAGCACTTCAGTCTGCTGCAACTATTGTTCTTATTAACAAAGAAGTAGAGTGTCCGGAGGGTAAAGCTTTACTAGTTTCTGATGATCCTTTCAGGGATTTTAATAAACTTACAAAACACTTTAAGCCATTTCAGTCTTCAGCAAGCAGCATATCTTCGAGTGCTGAAATAGGTGAAGGTACAGTAATACAGCCCAATACTTTTGTAGGTAACAATGTGAAGATTGGTAAAAACTGCCTTATCCATTCCAATGTTAGCATTTATGACAATACTATCATAGGTGATAATGTTATCATTCATTCAGGTACTGTTTTAGGTGCTGATGCTTTTTATTATAAAAAACGCCCTGAAGGTTTTGATCAGCTTTTATCAGGGGGTAGGGTTATAATTGAAGATAATGTAGGTATTGGTGCCTTATGTACCATTGATAAAGGCGTTACCGGTGATACAACAATTGGTTATGGTACAAAAATTGATAATCAGGTTCAGATAGGACATGATACTATTATTGGGAAAAAATGCTTAATTGCTGCCCAAACCGGAATAGCCGGTTGTGTTGTTATCGAAGATGAAGTAACGTTTTGGGGCCAATCCGGTACTACAAGTGGTATTACTATCGGCTCGAAAGCTGTTATACAGGCACAATCAGGTGTTGGTAAATCATTAGAAGGGGGTAAGGTTTATTTTGGCAGCCCTGCTGAAGAAGCGCGTTCTAAAATGAAACAAATGGCTTTTATAAAACGTATTCCTGAAATACTTGAAAAATTAAAATAATATGAGTGCTAAAGAATTGGTATCAGAATATTATTCTTCTGAAGCGTATAAATCAAAAGAATTAATGAAGCATTACCTTCATGATGATCTTGTTATACAATGGCATAGTTCTAAAGGCTATCTTCAATTGGATAAAAATGACTTGCTTACGCTTGCCGAAGAACTTGAAAAATCTTATTCTTCGTCATCTCTTGATATAACACATATCATAAGTGAAGATAATATTGTTACCGTTCGTTATACGCATTATGTCTATCCTATTGAGACTCCCAACGAGCAAATGCCACTTGCTCATTTTGTTGTAATCTGGGAAGTTTTGGATAATAAATTTTATAAAGGCTATCTGATGAGTCAGGTTGGTTAAAGCTAATATTATTTTTAGTAAAAATATCTTTATAAAAGTCATATAAAGCTTTAATAATATTTTACAAAACCCTATTTTTGCAACACGATTTAATAAAATAATTTAAAAAATATATCATGAGTGTTTTAGTTAATAAAGATTCCAAAATAATTGTTCAGGGATTTACAGGTAGCGAAGGTACTTTCCATGCTACTCAAATGATAGAGTACGGTACTAACGTAGTAGGTGGTGTAACACCGGGAAAAGGTGGTACAACTCACTTAGATCGTCCTGTATTCAATACTGTTAAAGACGCTGTAGATATCGCAGGTGCTGACACAACTATCATTTTTGTTCCGCCTGCATTTGCTGCTGACGCTATTATGGAGGCTGCTGAAGCTGGTATCAAAGTAATCATCACAATTACTGAAGGTATTCCGGTTGCTGATATGATTAAAGCTTATGACTATATCCAAGATAAAGATTGCCGTTTAGTAGGTCCTAACTGTCCGGGTGTAATTACTCCGGGTGAAGCTAAAGTTGGTATCATGCCAGGTTTTGTTTTCAAAAAAGGTACAGTTGGTATTGTTTCTAAATCTGGTACTCTTACTTATGAAGCTGCTGACCAAGTTGTAAAACAAGGTCTTGGTATTACTACAGCTATCGGTATTGGTGGTGATCCAATTATTGGTACGACTACTAAAGAGGCTGTTGAACTTTTAATGAACGACCCTGAAACTGAGGCTATCATCATGATTGGTGAAATTGGAGGTCAGTTAGAGGCTGATGCTGCTAAATGGATAAAAGCTGATGGTAACAGAAAGCCTGTTATTGGATTTATCGCTGGTGAGACTGCTCCTAAAGGACGTACAATGGGCCACGCAGGTGCAATCGTTGGTGGTGCTGATGATACAGCTGAAGCTAAGAAACGTATCATGAGAGAGAATGGAATTCATGTTGTTGATTCTCCGGCTGAAATTGGTAAAAAAGTAAAAGAAGTATTAGGTTAATTTCCTGATTCCAAATATAAAAGTCCCGCTATTAGCGGGACTTTTTTGTATTTATATATAATGCCTCTAGCTAAGTTTTACGAACTTATAAAACATGAATAGAGTTTTTAAAATACTTCTGATAGATCTTTTACATTTCTGAATCTTCCTCAGCTGCATCAAAATTTATAGTGTTGTATGCAGCTTCAGTCAGCGTAATATCAGCTTCTTTTTCTTCATTAAGAGTTTCGTGAAGTAAAGCCGCTGCCTCTTTTTGACCTAGGGTTTTGGCAAAAGCGCAAAGTGTACCATAAGTAGCAATTTCATAGTGTTCTATTTTTTGTGAGGCTGCAATTATTCCTGCATCCCTTACAGGGCCTGGCTCAGTACTTTCCATAATATCCTGGCCTTCTTTTATCAATCCGTCCATCGCATCACATTTTTTGGCTGTTGCTTTTTTACCTGCAAGCTCAAATACTTTTTCCAGTCTTGATATTTGCTCTTCGGTTACAGATAGATGGTTTTCTAATGAGGATATTAAGTTTTCGCTAGTTGCATTTTTAGCCATTTTTGGTAATGCCTTAGTTAGAGCTTTTTCTGCCCAGTAAATATCTTTTAAGCTATCGATATATAACTCCATAAGCCCTTCTGCTGCTGTGCTCTTAGCTTTCAATTTACGGGTAGTAGTTTTTGTAGTTGAAGCTTTTAGCGTTCTTGCTGCTCCAGTTGATTTTGTTGTTTTTGTTTCAGTTTTCATAATCCTTTTTTTAAATTAGTTTCTATTAATAACTTGTTGATAATCTCAAATTTAGAACTATCTGAAACCTCATGTTATTAACTAAATCATAAAAGAAATAGATGTAACAATACTTTAACTCAGTACGTTATAGCTTTATTAAAAACAATTCATTTATTTATAAAATCGATCAAAATATTTACAATCTGATGAAAAAAGCTTTTTTACCTTTTGTATATAAAGATTCACTAATACTCATATTAGGTACTATGCCAGGTGAAAAGTCTTTGGAGCTTGGAGAATATTATGGAAATAAAGGAAATCAATTTTGGAGACTGATATTTACTATTTTTAACTTGCCGCTGGAGCATGAATATAGCAAGAAGATAAATTTGCTAAAAGAGCATCGTATAGCTATTTGGGATGTGCTTGAATATTGTGAGCGGGAGGGGAGTCTGGATAGTAATATTAGGAATGAAAAAGCTAATGATTTTGAGAATTTCTACCATAACTATCCAAACATTAAACATGTATTGTTTTCAAGTAAAAATGCTGAAAAATATTACCTGAAATATATAGGTAAGAGACTGGATTTAAACTATGATACGTTGCCTTCGCCAAGTGGAGCTAATGCAACAAAAAACTTTGAAGAAAAGCTTGATGAATGGAAGAAAAAAATTTTGCCGCTGATCATGAACGACTAGCGGCAAAATTTGAAATGTTTAAATTTTAAGACATAAAATATCTTCTAAGCTTACGTTGCTTATAGTTTCTTACTATTTGAACAGTAAGAGACTTTACCTTTGCTTTTAATCCATTCCAGTTCATTTTACGCTTCATTTAATTTTGATGCAAGTTCAGTAAATAGTGATATACAACTTCAGAACTAAATGTTAATTGCGTATACTTTAACATAATTCGAATATAATCTAATGCTATTTTGCATTTTTGCATACTAAATATTAAAAAAAATGTACCCCTGAAATATATTTAATTTAATGTTAACATTATTTAAGTTATTTTTTGTAGATTTATATAACTATTTAACAAGGTTTTATCCTTTTGCACCTTACTTTACTAAGAAATTATGAAAAACAGTTAATAATTGAAAGAACTATTTATCCAATAGTCTTTCGAAGTTATTTGAATTAACCAATTAAACCAAGGATTATGAAGATGTTTAGTTTTATTTTTTCAGTAATTGCTTTTCTGGGAATAGGAAGTTATATTGTTTTAGATTTTCCTGATTTAAAAGACTCAAATGGCTTAATCTATTTTTTACTGTTATTTGTATTAGTACTAATGAGTCTTACCGGGATTTTTCTTAATATGCCTTTCTTTCATAGATCTTCTTCTAATAAAAGATAGTTGCAATATATGTTTATAAAAAAAGCATTCATAATGAATGCCTCTTTGTTTATTCCTGTTTTTTTCTCATTCTCATGTTGAGAAATTCGACCGCCAGGGAAAATGCTATTGCAAAGTATAGATAGCCTTTTGGTACAGCGCCAACGTGTTGTCCTGCAAGCTCTGCTTCTGATAAATGCATGCTTTCTGTAGTAAGCATAAATCCTATGAGTATTAAGAACGCTAAACCTAATATTTGTATTGATGGGTTAGCGTTTACAAAATTGCCAACAGGTACAGCAAATAACATCATTACTCCAACTGAAATCAGTACAGCTGCAATCATGATTGTCAAAGCGCCATCTAATCCGTTCGTCATACCTACGGCGGTTAAGATTGAATCAACAGAAAAAATTAAATCAATCATTAATATCTGCAATATGATAGATGAAAATGATTTTTTAGCTGTTCCGCTAAGTGTCTTTTCTTCATCACCTTTATGGTCAACTTTTTCATGAATTTCCTTAGTACTTTTGTAGATAAGAAAGATACCCCCTGCAAGAAGTATTACTGCCTGACCCGTAAAGTCGGCTTTAAACCAACCCCAGTCTACACTAAGGAAAGGTTCTTTCATTGCGATGAGAACACTTATACCAAATAATAAAGCAATACGCATAAACATGGCAAGAAAGAGACCAATACGTGTAGCTCTTTTTCGGTCCTCAACAGGTAGTTTTCCAGTGACAATAGAAATAAAGATTATATTGTCTATTCCTAATATTATTTCAAGAAATGTAAGAGTTAAAAGTGCCACCCAAGCGCTTGGATCAAGGAAAATTTCAAACATAATGATTTATTGATTATTTTAATTTTGTTACCGTCCCTTTTTGTTTGTTGGCATCACCAACTATTGAAAATTCAAACGCATATGAATCCTGACTTGTTGTCAAGATTTTCATATGTATGGCCTTTTGCTCGAGCATGTTTTTGGGATGTGTTTTTTGAAGTATATACTCACAATCATTTACCCAACGTACGCTTGCTGTGTCAGTTTTTCCATTAAACGTTTCTATTTGCAGGTTTTCAGTGCGCTCAAAATAGGTAACCTCTTTTTTACCGTTTATTTCATGCTCGAATTTGAATTTACCTGTCTTAAAATCTTTACAATTACGCTCCTGATGGTAGCATGAACTGAATAGTACTGTAATTACAATAGCAAAAATAAAATTCTTCATTATTGGTCAAATAAACTTTTCATAATTGTTTTAATACCTAAAAACATAAGTAACATTCCCGTTATACAGGTAATAATCCCTAATCCTAATACGGGTATGAACATAGGATGCCCCTGATTTTTAAACGAACTGTGAATAACTACAGGTCCTAAAAAAAATAATGGAAGTGCGCCACTGAGGTAGCGTATGCCTTTCATTAAAATGGTTTTATTTGTTCCCATAAGCTTCAATTGCTTTTCTTACGTTTTTGTATTCCTTAAGTAATGCCGATGCTACTTCCTTCGAAACATTAATCTCATCCATTATCATACGTACACCACGATCAACAAGCTTATGATTGCTCAATTGCATATCAACCATTTTGTTTCCCTTTACATGTCCCAATTGAATCATGGTGGTTGTTGATATCATGTTCAGTACCAATTTTTGAGCCGTGCCAGCTTTCATACGCGAACTTCCTGTAACAAATTCCGGGCCAACAACAACTTCAACAGGATATTTTGATACTTTAGCTAAAGGACTTCCATTATTACAAGTAATGCATCCGGTAGTAATGTTGTTTTCATTACATTTTTCGAGACCACCTATTACATACGGAGTTGTTCCTGAAGCCGCTATACCCAAGACAACATCTTTATGATTTATGTTGTATTCTGATAGATCTTTCCAGGCTTGTTCCTTATCATCTTCAGCAAATTCTACGGCTTTTCGTATTGCAGCATCACCCCCGGCAATAAGGCCTATTACCAAATCGAAAGGAACACCGAAAGTAGGTGGGCATTCTGATGCATCTACTATACCAAGTCTTCCGCTTGTTCCGGCTCCTATATAGAACAAACGACCACCCTCTTTTAGTAGGGAAACTATTTTTTCAACTAGCTTTTCAATTTGAGGAAGTGCTTTCTCAATAGCTAAAGGAACAGTTTTATCTTCGTTGTTTATGTTCTTGAGTAGTTCAGCTATGGGCATCTTTTCAAGATGATTATATTTTGAACTTTGTTCGGTAGTTTTAGTAAAAGGCATATTTAGGGCTTTAGCGTAAAATTAAAGAAAATAGGCCAGTATAACACCCAATATAATTACCAGCAACTTAGCAAGGTTAAATTTATGTCCCTCACTGCTCTCAAAGATGATAGTTGAAGATATATGGAAGAGTATACCTACAACGATTGCTGATATTTCGGTATAATAATGGCTGATAATTTCGAGTTGCCCGGAAACAAGCGTACCAAGTGGTGTCATGGCGGCAAAAGCAAGCATGAATAGCATGATGGCAGGCTTCTTAAGTCCCGAATTTATAAAGAATGCGGTCAGTATAATTGCAATAGGGAAGTGGTGTATTGCTATTCCCCATGCCATATCATGATGATGGCTAACGGGCATACCTTCTAATAATGCATGAATGCAAAGGCTTAAAAATAGTAGCCAGGGCATTTTATGTAAATGTTGGTCTCCATGTACATGTACGTGACCGTGCTCAGCACCCTTAGAAAAATACTCAAGTATGATCTGGAAAATTATTCCGGCCATTATAAATATGCCTACAGGGCTATTATGGCTGTGACCATGATCATGGCCTTCGTGTGCATGTGCAGCACTTTCATATACTTCAGGGAGAAGATGTAAAACTGTGAGAGATAGTAAAAATGAACCGCTAAAAGCAAGTAAAAGTTTAAGGCTTTTTTTATTGGAAGGTTTAAGTATTAAAGCAATACAATAACCTAAAATCACCGATAATAAAGGTAATAAGTATATCATTTTATTTGAAGATCATAATTAGACGTTCCGATTCATTCTTAAAGAATTTCTTAAGTTTATAATCACCAAAAGTATCCAGAAGATAAATACCGGCCTCATCCATCATAGCTTCAAAATCTTCAAGGGTTAGTGCCTGCACTTTTTCTGTAAAATGAAATTTTTGACCTTTATCTTCAAAATTTATTTCTTTGATGATATGATTATCGATATGGTAGCGCTTTATATGAAAGTCGATTCCATCAACAGTTTTAACTTCTTCAGGAACTAAATTATTAATTACGTGATTTACATTCATAAAATCAATAACGCCAAAACCATATTCTGAGAGGCTGTCATGAATAGCTCTTAAAGTAACAAGATTGTCACTGTCATTTTCAAAGTACCCAAAGCTGGTAAAAAGATTGAATATTGCATCAAACTTCTCTTCAAAAGGCATACGCATGTCATGAACAGTAAAATGCAGCTTTTCATTTGATGATTTAGAAGCTTCCTCAATACTGTTTTCTGATAAATCAGCTCCTGTTACATCATAACCTAATTGACTTAAGTAAATGGAATGACGGCCTTTACCACATGCTAAATCAAGTATTTTAGCATCGTCCGGCAGGTTAAGATATTGGGTAATATTATCCATAAAGAGCTGTGCCTCTTCATAGTCACGATCCTTGTATAATATATGGTAATAAGGTGTATCGAACCAGGATGCAAACCAGTTATTTGTTTCTTTTTGCATATTCATTGAATGTACCGGCAAAATTAGTTTATTTTTGCCAAGAATTTGATTCGTACACATGGAAAATAATTTTAAAATGATTGCTAAAACCTTTTTTGGCTTTGAAGAGATTCTGGCTAAAGAATTGCAGGTTTTAGGTGCACAGGATGTAGAACAGGGCGTAAGAATGGTTAGCTTTAAAGGAGATAAGGGCTTTATGTATAAAGCCAATCTTGCTTTAAGGACTGCTTTAAAGATACTTAAGCCTATATATCACTTCAGGGCTTATAATGAGCAGAGTCTTTACAAAGGTATTCAGGGTATAGACTGGTCGAAATACTTAAATGCAAACCAGTCGTTTGTAATTGATGTTACCTTGCATTCAGATCATTTTAACCATTCTCAGTTTGTAGCCCTGAAAGCTAAAGATGCTGTAGTTGACCAGTTCAGGGATCGCTTTGGCAAGAGGCCAAACATTGATAAAGATTTTCCGGATCTAAGAATAAACCTTCATATTCATAATGACCAGTGTTCTGTAGCTCTTGATACTTCAGGGCAATCTCTTCACCAAAGAGGGTATAAAACTGCAACCAATATCGCACCTATTAATGAGGTGCTTGCTGCCGGTATGTTATTGCTTTCCGGATGGGAGGGTCAGGGTGACTTTATAGACCCTATGTGTGGTTCAGGAACAATATTAGCAGAAGCCGCTATGATTGCCTGTAATATACCGGCTAACATCAACCGCAAAGAGTTTGCATTTGAAAAATGGAATGACTGGGACAATGATCTTTTTGATAAAATCGTTGATTCACTGATGAATAAGACACGTGAATTCCACTATACAATAAAAGGTTATGATAAAGCGCCTTCGGCTGTAACAAAAGCAAAAGATAATATCTACAATGCTAATCTTGCGGATTATGTTACTATTAGCCAGCAGGATTTCTTTACAACAGAAAAAGAGACAAGAGGTCCACTACATATGGTATTCAACCCGCCATACGGAGAAAGACTTGATGTAAACATGGAGCGTTTTTATAGAGAAATTGGTGATACACTTAAGCAAAGTTATCCGGGAACAAATGCATGGTTTATCACTGCAAATATTGAAGCACTTAAATTTGTCGGACTTAAGCCTTCCCGTAAGATAAAATTATTCAACGGTAAGCTGGAGACACGTTTTGTGAAATACGAAATGTATGAGGGCAGTAAAAGAGCTAAATTTCAAAATAATAATCAAGAAGAATAATCATGAATAAACAGAATAAAGCATTTGTATATAATCTTTTAGCTTTCGTTTTCTTTTATGTCCTGAGTTATGTATTGCTTTCAAATTTCACAGGCTTAACCGGTTTTTGGGTACCGTTGGCATCTGCAATGATAACTTTTATACTTACACCTAAATTTCAGTATGCCCGTCAGGCGGGGGGAGATAAGATCTATATGAGCTGGATGTTTATGAAAGGTGTTAAAGAGGTAAAATAATTTATATACAATATAAAAGAAAGCCTGATAGTAATTAACTGTCAGGCTTTCTTTTTTACATCTTTTTAAATCCGCTGATCCAACGCTGATTTTCATACAGGGTAGAGCGGCTTATTCTTTTATCAGGGTCTTTTGCAGTTCCTTTAAGATGTTTCTTGATTGTATTGTATATCTGTTCCGGCATTTGTTGACTAATCGTTACTTTCCGGATAACACTTAATGGAAATTCTATTTCGTAAAAATCCATTTTTTCATTGGTCTCATAGATTATACGATATTCTTCTTCGCAACGGTATGGCCATCTTTTTGTAAAAGGTACATCATCAAGTTCTATTCTCTTTTTTGAGGATACATCGTCTATCTTTTTATAAATAATCTTTCCGTGTTTTAATCCCGGAATTTCATCCAATATTGCAAATAGCTTTTTAGCGTCGAACTCAATTACACAACCGCTTGGCCCATTCGAATAGGTTTTCCAGTGATGTATAGTCTCGTCATCATGTGAAAAACATAATGCAAATAAATTCTCAATCCCTTTTCTGCTCTTATATTCCAGAATAATCTCTGAGTCATTTTTATCTTCCCAAAGTCTCGGGTTAAGTAAGGTAAGTTTCTTCCTTTCCAGCATATCAAGCAGAATGGGAAGTGTAGTAAAGCGGTTGAGTTTTGTGATTGGATTTTCCATAATGCTAAAAATATGTAATTGATTGGTTTTAATTGTACTATAATTTTTCACATATACCACATGACAATTCTTTTGGAGGAATCTGTTTATTAATTGAAAATAAAGACAAAAGAATAATTAGAATCCCTATAATAAGTAATCTTTTTGTAAATGTTTTGTCCTCTAATTTACTACTTGCATTTTCAATTTTGCTTGTATGCCTCCACATACTCCCTTTCCCAATCCAATAAGGAATAAACTCACGCTTATATTTTTCAAAATATACAAATCGTGTTAGATGATATAGTGAAAATGTAAATAGAGGAATATATGTATAAAGAATTTCTAAATCTATTAGTAACATGCAGCAAACTATCCAACTACACGAAAAATAGACGCTTCTAAATCGAATACCAAAAGGAGAGCTAATAGTCTGAAATGCAATAAACCAAATAATGAAAAACCTAAATCCAAAATCTTTGCAGGGACAATAATACTTTAGAAAAAGATGAATAATTACACTTATAGCTACTAAACTTAACCACAATATATCAGAATTTGATAGTGGACGTATTTCTAATTTACCTATTGTGAATTTTCTTTCTTTAATCATTTAGTCTTATAAAATAAAAACGGAGGCCTAAGCCTCCGTCAATATTATTACTTTTTAAGGTAAGTATCAAAATAATCAGCGATTTTCTGATTCAGGTGAATCCTGTCTTTACCGCGTACATTGTGTTCGTGGTTTGGATAAAGGAAATAATCAACCTGTTTTCCTGCTGCGATACACGCATTGATAAACTCCATACTGTGCTGTTGAACCACTACTGGATCCTGAGCTCCGTGAATAATAAGTAATCTGCTGTTAAGTTGTTTAGCTTTGTCAATGATGTTTGTTTTAGCATATCCCTCAGGATTCTCTTGTGGAGTATCCATATAACGCTCACCATACATTATTTCATAATATTTCCAGTCGCAAACCGGGCCACCGGCAACACCAACTTTAAATACATCACCATGATCTAATATGAGTGAAGACGTCATGAATCCACCAAAACTCCATCCCGAAACACCAATCCTGTTCTGGTCTACAAACGATTTGGATTTAAGGAATTCAACGCCTCGCATCTGGTCAGCCATTTCGTTAACTCCAAGGTTACGGTGAACTACATGTTCAAAATCACGACCACGGGCATCACTTCCTCGGTTATCTAATGTAAATACTACATATCCTTGTTGCGCAAGATAATAGTCAAACAATGAAGCACCACCTAACCATTTATTAGTAACCAACTGGGCATGAGGACCTCCGTATACATAAACAATTACGGGATATTTTTTTGTTGCATCAAAATCCGCAGGGTAAATCAATCGTCCGTTAAGAGGAGTTTTGCCGTCAGCAGAAGTTACAGTAACCAACTCCATTTTAGGTAATACAGTCTTGCCTGTATATGGGTTTTCAGCTTTAAGTACTGTATTAGTGTCTTTTTTATTGTTAAGATTGACAATTGTTGTTGTATTAGGTGTAATTGTGTTGCTGAAACTGTCAAGGGCAAATGTTCCATCTGTACTTAACAAAGTTGTATGCGTACCCGACTGAGTTGTAACAGGAATAGTTTTTCCCGATGAAAGCTCAACTTTATAAAGTTGTCTTTCAAGTCCGTTGTCAGCTGTCCCCATGTAGAATGCATTTTTAGCATTGCTGTCAAAGCCTAAAAACTCAGTAATTACTACATCCAGATAGCCAAGTTTTTTAAGTTGCTTGCCTTCTGTATTATAAAGATATAACTGCTCATAGCCGTCTTTTTCGCTTCTGTAAAGAAACTGATCATTTTTACCAGGAACAAAAGTAAGGTCATGAAGTGGCTCAACATAAGTTGAAGCCTTCTCTTCAAACAGTGTTTTTTCAAAATTACCTGTTAGAGCATCATAACGATTCAGTTTCAGGTCATTTTGCTCTCTGTTTAGGACACCTACATATACTTTTTTACCATCCGGTGACCATGTAACAGTAGTAAGATATTGCTCTTTAGGACCTTCGGTTTTAAGTGTTGTAGATTTTCCTGAAGCAATATCGTATACTACAAGGGTAACCTCTTCACTTTTCATACCCGCCATAGGATATTTGATATCTTTGTTTGTAGCTATGCGCTCATCCCAATTGGTAAGAGGGTAATTAGCAACCATTGTCTCATCCTTACGGTAAAATAATAGTTTATCACTATTAGGGCTCCACCACATTCCTTTGTCAATTCCAAATTCCTGGCGGTGAACATAATCACTTCCGTTTACAATACCTTTATCAGTATCATTAGTAACATTGATGGTTTTGCCATCAACAGTAGATATTACTATGTTGTTGTCTTTCAGCCATGAAGCGTTTGCGCCATTTGGCGAAAGTTGCTGTTGTGCTGCTTCGTTAGAAATAGCTATAGCGCTTTTAATTTCTTTTTTTGTAACATTAAACAAAACCAGATAGGTATTGTTTTTACCTGCAACTTCTAATACTAATGTGTTAGCATCATTCCATTTATAAGTATAAGGAAACATTCTAAGCTCAAATGTATCAGCTGGGAACTTCGCTTTTAGAGCATTAGTAAGTTCAGTCTTAGATATCAGGGTACTTTCAGTCCAGTTGTTTTCCTGGCTACGTGCCATCAGGTTGGCGTAACTATTATCAAGATAGGTTATGGTTTTAGAGTCCTTTCTCCAAGCCGGAGCAACAAGGCTTTTCGGGGCAAACATCTGATATTGACCCATTGTAGCTTCCTGTATGGTAAGGTTTTTTTGTGCTGTGGCAGCCATTCCCGCTAATAAGAACAGCCATACTGTTTTTTTCATGTATTTGTTGTTAGGTGGGCGAATTTAAATAAACTATACATCTCTACGAAATGTTTATCTGTTAATTAGTAGTTTGCCCAATGAAATTGTTACAATAAAAAATCCGTTCACTTTAGTGAACGGATTTGAATTATTTGATTGTTGATTAAACTGTAGCTGCTGCTTTAAGTACCCCAACTTCAATCATGCATTCTTTCATCATTTGGTAAGTACGCTCAATATCATTATCAAGACCTATTGAGAAACGGATAAGTCCATCTGTAAGTCCCATTTCTTTTTGCTCATCTAATGGAATTTCACTTGATGTTGATGACCCCGGAGCACTAAATAATGTTTTATAAAAACCAAGACTTACTGCAAGGTAACCAAGGTTACGGTTTTGCATAAGTTCCATTAATTCATTAGCCTTGTCAATAGTACCGGCATCTATAGTCATAAGTCCGCCAAAACCATATTCTTTATTGATCATACCTTTGTAAAGTTCATGTCCCGGGTGACTTTCAAGCCCAGGATAAACAACTTTAAGGCCATCTTTTTCAAATTTTTGAGCCAGATACATTGCGTTGTGGCTGTGTTGTTTCATTCTGATGTGTAGCGTACGAAGGTTTTTCAATACGCTTGCTGCACGAAGGCTGTCCATAGTCGGTCCAAGAAGCATACTGGCACCATCATTCACATTGCGAAGTGCATCAATGAACTCCTGAGTACCACAAGTAACGCCACCAACAGTATCACTGCTTCCGTTGATGAATTTTGTAAGACTGTGAATAACTACATCAGCACCCATCTTAGCAGGAGCAACAGATAGTGGTGAGAATGTATTATCTACAACCAGTTTAAGATTATGTTTTTTAGCGATTTTAGCAAGGCTTTCTATATCTGCAACTTCTAAAAGTGGATTACTAACTGTTTCGCAGTAAAGTACTTTAGTATTAGGAGTGATGGCAGCCTCAACAACATCAAGCTTAGTGATATCAACAAAAGTTGTATTGATGTTAAGTTTTGGTAGGAAGTTTTTCATAAAAGCATAAGTTCCTCCATAAATAGTACGACTGGTAACAATGTGATCTCCGGCAGCACAAAGTTGTAAAAGTACCGGAGTAATTGCTCCCATACCAGAAGCAGCAACATTTGCCGTTTCTGTACCTTCCATAGCGGCAAGAGCCTGACCAAGGTAAAGATTACTTGGTGAAGAGTGGCGTGAGTATAAATAACAGCCTTCAGCATTTCCTTCAAATGTATCAAACATGGTTTTTGCCGAAAGGAATGTATAAGTTGATGAATCAGAAATTGAAGGGTTCACTCCACCAAATTCTCCAAAATATTGTAAGTCCTGTATCTTGTCAGCCGGATTAAAGTCCATTTTTTAAAATTTTAAGTTTATGATTGTAGTTTTATCTTAGATTTTTGAAATACAAATAGAATGTTTTGTAAATTAAAAATCAACAGTATTGGCTTTTGTTAGATTATAAATCTATATATTTGATTGTATTTAAAATTTATTACAACAATCAGTATCGATTTCCTTACGATAAAAGAAAATTTTACGGGACAGTATGGATATAACCGACAGAAAACTGCTTATGTTATTGCAACAGGATAGCACTAAGACAACAAAAGAACTTTCATTAAAACTCAACCTTTCGGTAACCGCAATTTATGAGCGTATAAAAAAATTAGAGCGTGAAGGCATCATCAATAAATATGTTGCTATTATCGACCAGAAAAAGGTGGAGAAGAATTTTGTTGTCTTCTGCCATTTAAAACTTATTCAACATACAAAAGAGTATTTAACCCGTTTTGAACAGGAAGTAACGAAACTTGAAGAGGTGTTAGAATGCTATCACGTAAGTGGTGATTATGATTACATATTAAAGATATATGTAAAAGACATGGAAGCTTACCGCGAATTTATGGTGACTAAACTCACAACACTTCAGCATATTGGCAGTACACATAGTACTTTTATGATAAGCGAGGTAAAGAATACCAATATCATTACATTGTAATATTGGTTATATTTGTTAGAAACATCTATCAATATGACCAAAAAACACTTATTTTTAATCTTATTATTGCAGTTGTCGCTGGTTCTAACTGCTCAAAAAAATCCGCAGGCTAAAGTAGAGCAGGGGACACTGGAAGGTATCCTTTTGCCATCGGGAACTCAAAATTACAGAGGAGTACCTTTTGCAGAACCGCCTGTTGGTGACCTACGCTGGAAAGCACCTCAGGCTCCTAAAAAATGGGAAGGCATCCGAAAAGCCGATAAATTTGGAAGCAATGCGATGCAAAAACCTGTATATGGTGATATGAATTTTCGTGCGCCATCTATGAGTGAAGATTGTTTATACCTTAACATATGGACTCCTTCGAAAAAGCTTAATGAAAAGTTGCCGGTTCTTGTATATTTTTATGGTGGTGGATTTGTTGCCGGTGACGGTTCTGAAAACCGTTACGATGGTGAAAGCCTTGCAGAGAAAGGCATTGTAACCGTGACACTTAATTATAGATTGGGTATTTTTGGATTCTTTTCGCACCCTGAACTGACTAAAGAATCGCCCAATCATGCCTCAGGAAATTATGGACTGCTTGATCAAAATGCGGCATTGGTGTGGGTAAAGAAAAACATTGCTGCTTTTGGTGGAGACCCAAATAAAATTACAATTGCCGGTGAATCAGCAGGATCAATATCGGTATCAGCCCAAATGGCATCTCCTTTATCCAGAAATCTTATCTCCGGAGCGATAGGGCAGAGTGGAGCCATGATCAACCCTACACTTGATGCCGTGCCTTTAGCGGATGCGGAGAAAAATGGTGTGGCTTTTGCCTCTAAGATAAACAGCCCTGAACTTTCGAAACTACGGGCTATCCCGGCTGAACAACTGTTAGAAGAGGCTTCAAAATCTGGTGCTTTCAACACAAGAGCTACGGTTGACGGGTATTTTTTACCTAAGCTTCCGTCGGCTATTTTTGCAGCAGGCGAACAGGCTAACGTGCCTTTATTAGCCGGATGGACATCTGCGGAAATTCCGTATCAGGCATTTATGTATGGGCAATATCCTAATCCTGAAAACTATAAGAAAAGGGTAGAGGATACTTATAAAGATAAAGCGGCTGAAGTTTTTAAATTATACCCCGGTAATACCGAACAGGAAGTAATTGAATCTGCTACAGCATTAGCCAGTGATAATTTTATTGTTTATAGCACCTGGAAATGGCTTGATCAGCATAGGAAACTTACTAAACAGCCTACATATGCTTATGTTTTTTCAAAGGCCCGTCCACCAATGAAATCTGAATTGGGTAATGCTAAAGCCGGACTTGCTGGTGGTATCATAAAAGATGCCGGCAAAAAAGAAGAGAATAAGATGCCAGAACAACTTAAAGGAGCTGCACATGCTTCGGATATTGAATATATGCTTGGCAATTTGGCTTCAAATCCAGTGTATGAATGGACTAAAGACGATTATAAAGCTTCACAGATTTCCGAAGATTATATTGCAAACTTTATCAAAACAGGAAATCCAAACGGTAAAGGCCTATCTGACTGGCCAGTTAGTAAACCCGATGGTAATATGAATCTTATGATTCTTGATGTTACAAGTAGATCGGTTAAAGAGCCTAACAGGGATCGTTATTTGTTTCTGGATAGCTATTATAACATCAAGAAATAAAATATTTAAACATATAAATGTGAGATATTCAAAGAGGAATGTAAATTCCTCTTTTTTATTTATTCCATATTGAGGATTATCCCTAAATTTGCGTGACAATAAATAAAATCACACAAAAAAATATATTATGAGTTCATTTGACGTAGTCGTTATAGGTTCAGGTCCCGGCGGATATGTAGCAGCAATACGCTGTGCGCAATTGGGTTTTAATACTGCAATTATTGAGAAATACCCAACACTTGGAGGTACTTGCCTTAATGTAGGCTGTATCCCATCAAAGGCTTTGCTGGATTCGTCTCACCATTACCATGACGCTACTACACACTTTAAAGAGCACGGTATTGATATTGCCGGAGAAATTAAAGTGAACATCGAGCAGATGATTGCGCGTAAAAAAGGTGTTGTTGATCAGAATGTTTCCGGTATCAAGTACCTTATGGATAAAAACAAAATCACTGTTTTTGAAGGATTAGGTTCATTTGAAGATGCTACTCATATTAAAGTAACTAAAAATGACGGTTCTTCTGAAGTGATTGAGGCTAAAAACACCATTATCGCTACAGGTTCTAAACCATCATCACTTCCTTTTATCAAAATTGATAAAGAAAGAATAATAACTTCTACTGAAGCTCTTGAATTAAAAGAAGTTCCAAAACACCTTATTGTAATTGGTGGTGGTGTAATTGGTCTTGAGCTAGGTCAGGTTTACCTTCGCCTTGGTGCTCAGGTATCAGTAGTAGAATATCTTGATAGAATCATTCCTGGTATGGATGCAGGTCTTTCTAAAGAACTTACAAAAGTGCTTAAGAAACAAGGAATGAAATTCTATACTTCTCACAAAGTTAAATCTGTTGAAAGAAACGGAGAAGGTGTTCAGGTTCAGGCTGAAAATGCTAAAGGTGAAACTATCACTTTAGATGGTGATTACTCTTTGGTATCAGTTGGTCGTCGTCCTTACACAGACGGACTTAACGCTGAAGCTGCCGGAGTAAAAGTTACTGAAAGAGGTCAGATTGAAGTAAATGATCATTTACAAACTTCGGCTTCTAACATTTACGCAATTGGTGACGTTATCAAAGGAGCAATGCTTGCACATAAAGCTGAGGAAGAAGGTGTATTTGTTGCTGAGACGCTTGCAGGACAAAAACCCCACATCGATTATAACCTAATCCCTGGTGTAGTATATACATGGCCTGAGGTTGCTGCTGTTGGAAAAACAGAAGAACAACTAAAAGAAGCCGGTGTTGAGTACAAATCAGGAAGTTTCCCTTTCAAAGCGCTTGGACGTTCACGTGCAAGTATGGATACTGACGGATTTGTAAAAATCCTTGCTGATGCTAAAACTGATGAAGTTCTTGGTATCCACATGATTGGTGCCCGTACTGCTGACCTTATCGCTGAAGCAGTAACAGCTATGGAGTTTAAAGCATCTGCTGAAGATATCTCAAGAATGTCTCACGCACACCCTACCTATGCTGAAGCTGTTAAAGAAGCTGCTCTTGCTGCTACTGAAAACAGAGCTATCCATATTTAATAAAATATAATTCTATATATAACAGGCCCATTCCGTAAGGAATGGGTTTTGTATTTTATTTGTATTGTGTGTATTTTTGGAATATTAAATTAGAGCCTTGAGAACTTCCTATATCCTGACTATCGATAATACCGAATGGTATAAAAAACAGCTATTGGGCTGGGCACAACAATTTCGTGAAATAGTATTTCTCGATAGTAATGATTACCATCAGCAATACACTTCTTATGATGCGGTTCTGGCCGTTGATGCTTTTACTTCAATTAAAACAGACTATCATAATGCTTTTGAGGAACTTAAGGTTTATCAGCAAACAACAAAAGACTGGTTATTTGGCTACCTTTCCTATGATTTAAAAAATGATACAGAAGAGTTAACCTCTAATAATTTTGATGGACTGGGATTTCCTGATCTGTTTTTCTTTCAGCCCAAAAAAATGTTTCTGCTTAAAGGAAATGAACTTGAATTGCAGTACCTGAACATGTGCGATGATGAGATTGAAGAGGATATTAATTCAATTTTGAATTACAAATTAGGGGATTCAGGCATCAGTTCTCCAATAAACATACAACAAAGGATATCTAAAGAGGATTACATAGTGAAAGCTAATGATATGTTAGCTCATATCCACAGAGGAGATATTTATGAAGCTAATTTTTGCATGGAATTTTATGCAGAAAACGCCAATATAAATCCGTTTGATACCTATCAGAGGCTAAATGCAATTTCAGAGCCGCCCTTTGCGGTATTCTTTAGGAATTATAAACAATACCTCTTGTCAGCATCACCTGAACGATATATTCGTAAAGAGAATGATAAGATAATATCTCAGCCAATAAAGGGTACAGCAAGACGTAGTATGGACGAAGCTGAAGACAAGAGGATTCAGGAGGAACTTTATAATAATGAAAAAGAACGTTCTGAAAACATAATGATTGTTGATCTGGTTCGAAATGACTTATCTCGTACAGCGGCAAAAGGATCAGTCGAAGTTGAAGAGCTTTGCGGTACATATGCTTTCAAACAGGTACACCATTTGATTTCTACGGTTACTTCCAGACTTGCTGAAGGTTATTCTCCTGTGGACGTTATTAAGACTGCATTCCCAATGGGTAGTATGACCGGTGCACCAAAAATATCGGCAATGAACATTATCGAAAAGATTGAAGAAACTAAGCGTGGGGTTTACAGTGGTGCGGTAGGCTATTTTACGCCCGAAGGTAATTTTGACTTTAATGTGGTTATACGTAGTATACTTTATAGTCAGCTAAATAATTATGTTTCTTTTTCGGTGGGTAGTGCCATTACTTCTAAAGCCATTCCTGAAACGGAGTACGAGGAGTGCTTGTTAAAAGCTCGTGCGATGCGTTCGGTACTTGAGTCATAATTCGAACATAATTCACTAACTTTGAAAATGCTTTCAGAATTTAAAGAACATCTTACTGTAAATTTTCCCTTTTTTAAAGAATCTAAATTGCTTGTTGCTGTTAGCGGAGGTGTTGACAGTGTTGTTTTGGTACACCTTCTAAAGCAGCTAAATTATGATGTAGCCATTGCTCATTGTAACTTTGGACTGAGAGGAGAAGAGAGCGATGGAGATGAAAAATTCATTAGGAGTTATGCGTCAGATAATGCAATAAATATTTTTGTAACTCATTTTGATACAAAGACTTTTGCTATTGATAATAAACTATCAATTCAGGTGGCGGCCAGGCAGCTTCGTTATATCTGGTTTCAGGAATTACTTGAAGAAAATAGTTTAGACTACTTATTGACTGCACATCATCTCGATGATAATATTGAGACTTTTTTGATAAACTTTTCAAGGGGTACCGGAATAGAAGGTTTGACGGGCATTCCACAGCAAAACGGTAATATCATACGTCCACTCTTGCCTTTTACACGTGAAAATATTGAAAGATATGCTTCAGAAAATAGTATATCGTGGCGTGAAGACAGTAGTAATGCTTCTGATAAGTATTTAAGAAATAAGCTTAGACACAATATAATTCCTGAAATAAAAGAATTAAACCCATCATTCACTGATTCGTTTATTCAGACAATAAACAATCTCCAGCAATCTGCCTCATTGGTACATGACGCAGCAATAGTAATGTATCAGCAGATAGTTTCTGAAAAAGAAGGGCAGAAGCATATTGATATCGGGCAATTAAAGCGTTTACCTAATTTTAAAGCATACTTATACCAATGGCTTAATCCATTTGGGTTTACACCATGGGATGATATTTATGCTTTAGTTGATGCACAGTCAGGAAAGCAGATTTTTTCAGCTAATTACAGACTGTTAAAGGATAGGACTGTTTTAATTTTGGAACCCTTAAAGCCTAGTGACAGGAAAGTTTATGAAATTAGTGAGGGCCTTTCTCAAATTAATGAGCCATTAACAATAAAACTAGAATTAGTGGATAAAATTTCATCAGAATCCACAAAAAACGTTGTATTTGTTAATAATAACTTAATAAAATTCCCGTTATTTGTTCGCAAATGGAAGGAAGGGGATTATTTTTGTCCGCTAGGTATGAATGGACAAAAAAAGAAAGTATCTAAGTTCTTCAAAGACGAGAAAATGTCTCTGTCTGAAAAAGAAGATACCTGGATATTGACTTCCGGAAATGAAATCATCTGGATTATTGGCAGGCGTGCCGATGACAGATTCAAAATACGCAATACAACAGACACTATATTAAAAATTGAGCTTTTATAAAATGAAAAAGGGAGTTTTATTATTCTTTTTTGTGCTGTTATTTTCAGGATTAACGGCACAGGCACAAGGTCCTAAAGTTGTGCATCCTGTAAAATGGAAATCAAAAATTGAAAAAAAATCAGCAGACCAGTACTTACTGACCATGGATGCTGTTATTGAGGATGGTTGGCATGTGTATTCTCAATTTACCGATGAAAACGGTTCATTGCCAATGATTGTTGAGTTTATCAACAAAAAGGGCAATTTTGAAACTATAGGAAAAACGTCAGAGACTAAGCCTGAGCAAAAATACAGTGATATTTTTGGTGTTACGGAGAGTTTTTGGCATCATAAATTCCAATTGAAACAATTGGTTAAGGTTACCAATCCGGGACTTGATCTTGTACAGGTAAAAATTGACTATCAGGTATGTCAGGAGTCTTGTATACAGGAAATCAGCAATTTTGAATTCAATGTAAAGACACTTACTTCTAAAGAAGTGGTTAAGTTTTCTTCTGTAACTACTTCTGCCGCTGCTGTTTTAGATGAAACTGCTGTTTCGGTTTCTGATACAGCCAAAACAGATGCTGTTGATAAAGTACAAGCAGGAGGAACTACGGACGCTGCTGTAAACAATACTGAAGCGCCAAAAGAAAATAAAGAAGAGCCTAAAGATCCATGGACTATCTTTTTAGGTACACTGCTTGCCGGTATACTTGTGACATTCACACCTTGTGTATTCCCAATGATACCAATGACAGTAAGCTTTTTCCTTAAGCAAAACAGCAGTAAATCTAAAGGTCGTTTTAATGCAGTATTCTATGGTATCTGTATTGTAGCTATCTATATACTTCTGTCTGTTCCTTTTCATATTTTTGAAGGTATAAGCGAGAATGTTTTTGCAGACATATCTACAAACGTATATCTTAACTTATTCTTCTTTGCAATATTTGTAACGTTTGCAATATCATTCTTTGGAGCTTTTGAAATTACAATGCCTAACAGTCTTGCCAGCAAAGCAGATAATGCTTCTAATTCTGGAGGTTTGATAGGTGTGTTCTTTATGGCGCTGACTCTGATAATTGTATCATTCTCTTGTACAGGTCCGGCTTTAGGGCTTGTATTTGGTACGGTACTTTCTTCTGAGGGTGGGGCAATACTGCTTACAGTTGGACTTACAGGTTTCGGACTTGGTCTTGCTATGCCATTTATGGTTTTTGCATTATTCCCTAATCTTATGGGGAATCTGCCTAAATCAGGTGGATGGTTAAATACTGTAAAAGTTGTATTTGGTTTTATAGAACTTGCGCTTGCTTTCAAATTCCTTTCTAATGCTGATCTTGTTGAACAATGGCATATATTAGAAAGAGAGGTATTTATTGCAATCTGGATAGGGATATTCTTAACACTGACATTCTATTTATTTGGTAAATTTTCTACTCCTCATGATAGCCCGGTTCCTTTTATATCAGTAGGAAGAATGCTTTTAGGAGTATTGTCATTGTGCTTTACTATTTACCTTATCCCTGGCTTATGGGGAGCTCCGTTAAAAGTAATAAGTGGATTCCCACCACCGTTAAATTACAGTGAATCTCCTTTTGGTTTTGGAGGTTCAGGGGGAACAGGTGCTGCTGATGGTAAAGCGGAATTGCCGGCTAATGCTGAATATATTGTTCACGGAATTGTTGCTTTTCATGATTATGATAAAGGACTTGCTTACGCTAAATCGGTTAATAAGCCAATTCTGATTGACTTTACCGGACATGCATGTGTAAACTGTAGAAAAATGGAAGAGTATGTGTGGTCTGATCCAGCGGTTCTTTCTATTCTTAAAAATGACGTAGTACTTATTTCTCTTTATTGTGATTCAAGAAAAAAACTTCCTGAAAATGAGATTTTTACTTCTAAATCAGGAAGAGAAATTACAACAGTAGGAGAGAAATGGAGTGATTTTGAAGTAGAACGTTACGCTTCAAATGCAAGACCTTACTATGTATTGGTTAATCCGGCTGACGAGGCTAAGTTAAATGAGCCTGTTGCGTATACGCCAAATGTTGAGGAATATAAAGCATGGCTTACCTCTGGTATAGCCAACTTCAAAAAATAAAAATTAAAGCCTTCTGTAAAGAAGGCTTTTTTATTGATTAGAAAGGAGCTGGACCTGATCTTTAAGTCTTTCTATGAGCAGATTCATCATTCGTTTATTAAGATTCGAAGAGTTTTGAATATACTCTTTAAATTCTTCTATTGTAAATAATGCTATGATCATACCTTTGAGTGCATTTCTAAACTTTATATCTTTATGTACAGCATTGTCAATAAAGGTGAATTTCTTTTCAATCGTATATTGATAAAAATCACTTTTAGATTTATTTACATAATTTATGAATGATTCTACAAAAATGTCGTTCTGTAGTTTTAATATTGGTCGTATAGTTTTGTTTTGAAAAATTTCTTCTTTAGAGGATTGAGGGTATATTTCTCCAATGGCTTCGCCTCTAAGTGCGAGAATCTGCGTGTCGCGTTGGTTCATGGTTTTCTTTTAAAGATAAAAAAAAACCCTGCGAAAAACAGGGTTATTGATAAATATTTTTTAGAATTTGAATCTAACTCCTAAGGCGATATCTCCGGCAAAGTTATCATCTCTAAAATCGTTGAAATACAATTCAGGTCTGAAATCTAGTGATAATTGAAGAGGTATATCAAAGTTATATTCGATACCTATATCCCCGGCAACAAATGCAAATACTCCACTGTCATCATTTCCGTCGTAGTAATCAGGAACACCATCATTGAATTCCCAAGAACCAAGACCTCCACCTACACCGGCATACCAGTTAAAACCTCCCTCAATGTTCCATACCCATTGATAAAGACCTGTAAGTTTGATAGCATCATAATTTCTTGAATCACGCCATCCTAAATCTAATTCAAGTCTGTTGTTGCTGCTTAATTTTCTCTGATAAGAGATTTCTCCTCCAAAACCGTCATTGTCTCCAAGTCGAAGACCTAATGCATTTTTCTCCTGTGCTTGTGCGCTAAATGCTAATCCTCCTAGCATTAAAGCAGTTAACAATAATTTTTTCATAATGATTTACTGGGTTATTTATTTAACAAATATAAATCCACTTTATTTGTAAGAAAGTGTTTTGTTAAACTTTTAACAGTTATCATTTTGTTAAAGCTTTATTCTATATTGTAGTCTACAAGTACCTCTTCCTGATGTTCTGATGAAGTAGCAGGGATGGGTAGTTCTACGCCTGGAAATTGTGATAGATTGTAGGTTATATCAGTTATACTTTTTACCACTCCGATTTGTTCAGCGTAATATTGTGTTGATACTACTACGTTTTGTGGTTCCATTAAAGTTAGTGTCACTGGGAATCCCTGAATGGTTGTTGAAACTTTTATACTTAGATTTAAAGTTATCTCTGTAGGGGTTACAGTTGAATATTGTTCACTGCCTGAAGTAAAATTGGTTAAAGGTGATTTAGCTTTGGATGACAATTTATAATCAAACAGTAGGGTGTATTCTCCTAAGTCTTGAGAAAAACTATCTTCTGTCAAGGAAAGCTGCTGATTAGCTGAAGCGTTTTCGTCAAAAATAATGAAGTCAGTAATATTTATACTAAAAGGTAAATTTTCCGCGATGTTTAATCCTGCAGTTCCTGAAAGATAGATTTTTCCATTTTCCTGTCGTATGCCATTGTTAGTTATGGCATTTGAAAAGAATCCTGTAGCTATAGGGTCTTTAGATTTTACTTTTTTATATGTATTATTGTTTATAACAGTGTCTCCTGAAAAATAAACAGAGTCTCTTCCGTTTAATGATGTGCCCTGAACATCATAAACCCAATAATTACCTTCTGCGAGAGGTAAGAAATTCTCTGTTTGATTGTTACTGTTTCCTCCGTCGTCATCGTTTGAACACGAAATAGCAAAAAGACTCAATACTCCTAATAAATAAATTCGTTTCATGTTAGTTAGTTTTTTGCTAATATAACTAACTATTTGTTATTTTGTTTACTTATTATTGAATATCATAGCTGCAATGAGCTGATGGTCAAGTTTGGTTTCCATTTCAAAATAATCTTCCTCGATTATAGGTTCCATTTCAGCATGGCGGTATAATTTCCATCTTCTTTTATTGTATTCTAATGCAGTAAGATTTTCAATCCAGTCTCCGGAGTTCAAATATGTAACGCTACCTTTTTTGTTTTCTTTAACCGTTATTACCGGTTCATGGATATGTCCGCAAATTACATAATCATAGTTGTTTTCAATCGCAATGTCTGATGCAGTTTCTTCAAAATCTGAGATGAATTTTACGGCTTTTTTTACACTACTTTTTATTTTTTTTGATAGTGAGTACGGTTCTTTTCCCATTTTTTTCAGGCACCAGTTTACAAATCTGTTAAGAAGTATTAGGTAGTCATATCCAATCCCGCCCAGTTTAGCGATCCATTTTGCATGGTGTACAGAGCTGTCAAAAACATCACCGTGGAAAAACCATGCTTTTTTTCCATCAAGTTCAAGAACAACTTTGTCGCATAATGAAAAATTTCCCATTGAAGTGCCGCTGAACTTACGTAACATTTCATCGTGATTACCTGTTATGTAGTATACTTTCGTCCCTTTAGACGCAAAGTCTAAAAGCTTTTTTACGACTTTAAGGTGTGATTTAGGGAAATAGGATTTTCTAAATTGCCAGATATCTATTATATCTCCATTTAGAATAAGTGTTTTGGGTTTAATAGTAGAAAGGTAGGCGGAAAGTTCTTTAGCGTGACAGCCGTAAGTGCCTAAGTGAATATCTGATAAAACAACGAGATCAACATTCCTTTTTTTCATTAGAGTGTTTTTTCTTCTGCAAATTACTCATATATGTATGACTGTATGTTTATGGGAATGTTATTAAAATGTTCTCAAGATGTAGGGTGTGTTTGCGTATTTATTTTTGTAATAGAAGGGAAGGACTTACATTTGTTAAAAGAGCAATTAAAATATTATGGCAGGAAATACATTTGGTAAAAAATTTAGGCTTACAACATTTGGCGAATCACATGGTCTGGCTATAGGAGGAGTTGTTGATGGTTGTCCTTCTGGCGTATCTTTAGATTTTGAAGCAATACAATATGAACTTGATAGAAGAAGACCTGGGCAGTCTGCAATTGTGACACAAAGAAAAGAGGCTGATAAGGTAGAATTTCTTTCAGGTGTCTTTGAAGGTAAAACTACTGGAGCTCCGATTGGTTTTGTTGTTCAGAATACAAACCAGAAGTCAGGAGATTATGAACATCTTAAAGATGTTTACAGGCCGTCTCATGCAGATTATACCTACGATAAAAAATATGGTTTCAGGGATTATAGAGGAGGAGGAAGAAGTTCTGCACGTGAAACTATCAGTAGGGTTGTAGGTGGTGCGATTGCGAAACAACTTATGCCTGAAGTAAAAATAAATGCTTTTGTATCTTCTGTGGGAGAAATTTTTATTGATAAACCCTATCAGGCTCTGGATTTTTCACTTACTGAGACAAATGATGTTCGTTGCCCTGATCTGGCTACGGCACAAAAAATGGAAGAATATATCAGGCAGATTCGTAAGGAGGGAGATACAATTGGGGGGACAATAACTTGTGTGATACAAAATGTGCCTGCAGGATTAGGTGATCCTGTTTTTGATAAGTTACATGCAGAATTGGGAAAAGCAATGTTGTCTATCAATGCTGTGAAAGGTTTTGAGTACGGTAGTGGTTTTTGCGGAGCTAAAATGAGAGGTAGTGAGCATAATGATCTTTTTAATCCGGATGGTTCTACAAAATCAAATCTTTCGGGTGGAATTCAGGGAGGGATAAGTAATGGGATGGATATTTATTTCAGGGTTGCATTCAAGCCTGTAGCTACGATAATGCAAATGCAGCAGACAATTGATAAAAATGGAAACCTTCTAGAAATGCAGGGTAAAGGAAGACATGATCCTTGTGTGGTTCCAAGAGCGGTTCCGATAGTTGAGGCTATGGCGGCACTTGTTTTAGCTGATTTTTTGGTATAAGGTTAAAGTGTTGTGTGAAGTTTGGTTTTAGTGTTAAAAATTCTCATAAAATTTTATCTTGTAAAGTTTTTTTTATTAGATTTGAGAAAATTAAAAACTATCAATCATGAGAAAACATTTACTTTTAGGAGCTTTTTTATTGGGCTCATTTTTTACTGCAAATGCACAACAAACTCTTTTTGAGGACAGTTTTGAAACGTATACCACTTTTGCAATCACAGGTATAGGAAGCTGGACTCTGGTTGATGCAGATGGTCAGGTAACCTATGGTTTCAATGGGGCAGCCTTTGAGAATTCAGGTGAACCTATGGCATATATTGTTTTTGATTCTGCGGCAACAGATCCTGCGTTAGAACCAACAGAAACTTCTAATTGGTCAGCAAGAACTGGAAATAAATCAATGATTTCTTTTGCCGGAGCTGAAGGTGCTGCTAATAATGACTGGCTTATATCTCCTCAGGTTCAATTAGCTGCAACAGGTAATACCGTTAAATTTTGGGCTAAAACTTGTGACGGAACATATTCTGAAAAATTTAAAGTAGGAGTTTCTACAACAGGAGTAGATACAGCAGATTTTACAGTTATCAGTGCAGGTGCATCGGTTACAGCTCCTAATGCCTGGACAGAATTTACATATGATTTAGATGCCTATGCTAATCAACAAGTCTATATTTCAATAAACTGTATTTCTAATGATCAGTTTGGTTTTGCTGTTGATGATTTCAGTGTTACTGCAGATGATGTAGCCGGATTAAATGATAATTTAGCTTCAAACTTATCTATTTATCCTAATCCAGTTAATAATATTATTAATATTGATAGTAATGACAATATATCAATATCAAAAGTTTCAATTGCGGATCTTAATGGGCGTACGGTGAAATCGGTTAGTTTTGATGGGGTTTCTAATGCTTCAGTTAATATAGCTGACCTTGCTTCAGGTATGTATATGATGAATATAACTTCTGATAAAGGTATGACTACAAAAAAAATAATGAAAAATTAATTAATTTTCAGATACTTATAAAAAACAAGGTCTAATGCCTTGTTTTTTTTTTGGTTAATTTTGAAAGAAGTTATTGTAAATGCCAAAACTTTTCCTATTTTTGGAAAAAATTAAAACTATTTATCATCATGAAAAAACAATTACTTGCTGGAGCTTTTGTATTGGCTTCATTTTTAACTGCTCAGGCGCAAATTTTATCTAACGACTTCGGTACTGATCAAGCAACCCTAAATACTGCACTGACAGGTTGGTACACAGATACAGATACTCAAGATGGTGTAAAAATCGGTTTTGGTCTTAATGCTGATAATGATCCTCTTGGATTTACTGGTGTAAGTGCATTTTCAGATAACTATATTAACACTGGTACTACAGAAGCGCCTGTTTTTGAACTAGCAGAAGGTTATTTTAACTTTGTATTATCTCCAGTTGTTGATTTAACAAGTATTGAAGCTGCTTATGTAAGCATGAAAGTTGGAGTGCCAGATGCTGAGCCAACTGCACTACTAGGATATCAAATTTTAGCAATTCTTGAATCAGATTTTGCAGCTAACAACTTTGAAAATTTATATATAGTTGGAGAAGGTACAATTTCGAATGGAGAGGTAGAAACTGTTAACTTTGCATTAGATGCTTTTGCTGGAGAGCAAGTTCGTCTTTACTTTGTACATGCTGATGTTTACGACCAATCAGGAACAGAGCCTGTACTTTTAACTTCAGGTTTAGGTACTTTACAAATAGATGACATCCTAGTTGATGAAGGTGTTGTAGCTGGTGTTAATGATAACACTCTTGCTAACCTTTCAGTTTACCCTAACCCGGTTAATGACGTAGTTAACGTTAATGTTGATGCTCTTGTATCTAACGTAGCTATCGTTGACCTTAACGGTCGTACAGTTAAAACTGTTAAATTTGATGGTGTATCTACAGCTTCAGTAAACGTTTCTGATCTTGCTTCAGGTGTTTATATGGCGACTATCACTTCTGATAAAGGTACTACTACTAAGAAAATCGTAAAAAACTAATTAATTAGTTTTATATAAAATAAAAGTCCTCACCATGTGAGGACTTTTTTATTTGCAAAAACAGCCACTTGATGATAGTGGCTGTTTTTGTATTTAATTAAAATCTATAAAAATTTAGCTTTTAACTCAGGAGTGGGCAGCATACACTCATCTTTTTTACCGTACCATTTATATCTGTTTCTGGCTATGTAATCATACACTTTGTCGGTTAACCATTTTGGTAAAATTGAAAAAATGCTTAACCATTGGTATATTCCGGTTAATCCTTTAGAAATTTCGAAAGCTGCCTGTGATTTATAATAATACGCATGACCGGGTTCATATAAAACTATAGAGTCAGTTTTTGATATATCAAGTCCGATATGGCTTATTATTTCTTTTCCTAAATCCGACTGTAATGCGACAAAACGAAAAATATCCTCTTTATCATGTTTTATGATAAATTGCACGGTGTTGTCGCATAAGTTACATATACCATCAAACAGAATTATCTTTTTATTTTCAGGTAAATTATTCATTATTCTTTATTTTTTTCTTTCTACAAGCTCAAGAGATTCTAAATCTACTTTTGAAGTAAAGAGTCCGTAATTTACGGTAGCCTTCTTCTTTTCAATTGCATCAAGTGTTCCTACAGCTTTACCGTCAATCATTCTTACACGGTCACCAATTTTTAAAGCTACTTTTGGTTTTTCCGCTTCTTCTTTCTGGGCTTTTATTTTCTTTTCTTTTTTCTCCTGGCGAATTTCTTCAACCTTTTCTTTTACTTCAGCAATAATTTGTTTCTGAATGATCTCTTTTTGTTTCTTTTCTTTTGGGGTTGCTTTTTTACGTTTTGAATTTTCAATCTCAACCATTTTTAAAAACTCTCCTATCAGTTCTTTCTTGTTTTTGGTGTTGAAATATTTCTCACTTATATCATCAAGTTTTTGGCCAATATAGATAAGACGTTGGTTTGCGTCAAAAAGTTCCTGATAGCTTTCCAGTTTTTGCTGAATTTTAGTATTGATGTTTTCCATCTTTTTACCTTCTTCCCTGGCTTTGCTTTCCTCTTCTTTAAGGGTTTGAGAAGTTTTTTCCAGTTTGGAACGCTCTTTTTGTAGAGTTGCAATGGTTTTATCAAATCGTACTTTGCTTCCTTCGATCTTTTTCTTCGCTCTGTTGATCAATCCATAAGGGATACCATTTTTTTGAGCTACTTCAAATGTAAAAGAACTACCGGCTTGTCCAAGTATAAGTTTGTACATTGGTTCAAGTGATTTTTCATCAAAAAGCATATTTGCATTTGTAGCGAAAGGGAGTTCATTGGCCAGCATTTTAAGATTTGTATAATGCGTGGTTATGATTCCGAAGGCCTCTCGATGATAAAACTCTTCAAGGAAAACTTCGGCAAGTGCACCACCAAGTTCGGGATCCGAACCTGTACCAAATTCGTCAATAAGGAATAAACTTTTATCATTACACTTCTTTAAGAAGTAGTTCATGTTTTTAAGACGGTAACTGTATGTACTTAGATGATTTTCAATAGATTGGTTATCTCCGATATCTGTTAGGATTCTGTCAAAAAGGAATGTCTCACTTCGTTCATGAACTGGAATAAGTAATCCGCTCTGAAGCATCAGCTGTAATAATCCTATTGTTTTTAGAGTAATACTTTTTCCACCTGCATTAGGCCCGGAGATAACAATAATTCTGTTGTCATCTGTTAGCTCAATGGTTTGTGGGTAAGTAACTTCTCCTTTACGTTTGTTATTCGAGTAAAGAATAGGGTGAAAGGCATCTCTGAAATAAAGGCGTTTTTCCTGAGTGATATTTGGTAACAATGCATTTATTCTTCTGGCATATTTAGCTTTACCGGAAATCACATCAATATCAGTAAGGAATTCTTGGTATTTGAATAATAAAGGAACGAATGGTCGAATAGTATTACTTAGTTGCAATAGAATTCGTTTTATTTCTTCTTTTTCCTCAAACTCAAAATTATTGAGTTCGCGCGAATATTTTAGTGTTGCTTCCGGTTCTATATAGGCGATGCTTCCTGTTTTTGAACTGCCTAAAATTGAACCTTTTACTTTTCGTCGGTACATGGCGAGTACAGCAAGAACTCTTCGGTTTTCAACCACACTTTCTTTAATATCATCAAGGTATCCCTGGCTGTTGTATTGTGTCAGGGCGGAGGCAAAACTCTGGTTAATTTTGGTTTTAACCTGATTTATTTCTCTTCTGATATTTTGTAATTCAGGTGATGCGTCGTCTTTAACTTCACCATATTTATCAACTACTTTGTCGATGTTCTTAAGTATTTCTTTAGTATATTCGATACTTATGGCTTTTTTATTAAGCGTAGGGTAGTAGTCTTCGAATTTTTCAAGGAATTTTATAAGCGTATTGACCGTTTCAGAAACGACTGCAATCTTTCTAAATGCTGTTGCTTCCAGATAGCTGTCTTCGATGGTAAGAAATTTTACTTCGTTGGTTATGGGTTCAAAACCGTGATTTGGAAGTGCATTATTGTTGTCGAATGATGATACGTATTCAGAAGTCTCCAGAAGTGAATCCATTAATTCTTCTTTATTTTTGAAAGGAGAAATTAATAGTGCTTTTTCATGACCGGGTTCAGTTGTACAGCCTGAAGCAACGGCTTCTAATACAGTATGAAATTCTAAATCTTTTAAAGTTTTTTCGTTTATGCTGATCATTATTGATGTAGACGTATTTTATACAAAAATACTACATATTCGTCAGGATTGTATGTGTCTTTTAAAGTTTAATATTGTAACTATACCTTTAGTTAGCATTGACTATATTTGCTAAAAATAATATATATGCAGGTAAATATTGAGCCTTCCTGGAATGCAGTTTTAAAAGATGAATTTGAAAAACCATATTTTAAGAATCTGACTGATTTTGTAAAGAACGAGTATTCGCAAAATACATGTTATCCCCCCGGGAAAAAGATATTTTCTGCATTCGACCATTGTCCTTTTGATAAGGCTAAAGTTGTTATTATTGGTCAGGATCCGTATCACGGCCCCGGACAGGCTAATGGATTGTGCTTTTCGGTAAGTGATGGAATCCCATTTCCGCCTTCATTGCAAAATATCTTCAGGGAAATCCAGAATGATTTAGGTAAGCCTTTTCCTGGCAGCGGCAATTTGGAGCGGTGGGCTGACCAAGGTGTGCTATTACTTAATGCTGTACTTACAGTACGTCAGGGTGAAGCAAACAGTCATCAGGGTAAAGGCTGGGAAGCGTTTACGGACGCTGTGATTCAAAAAGTTTCTGATGAAAAAAGCGATGTAGTATTTATGCTATGGGGAGGTTTTGCTAAGAAAAAAGGAGCACGTGTAGATAAACTGAAGCATTTAGTGTTGGAGACAGGTCACCCATCACCTTTAAGTGCTAACAAAGGGCATTGGTTCGGGAATAAACATTTTAGTAAAACTAATGAGTTTTTGTCTCAAAAGGGGAAGCAGGAAATAGTTTGGTAATTAATTAAAAGTCAGTGCTCCTAAAATTTCCTCACTCATAAATCTACCACCCGGATAAGTAGCCGTATAATCAAGATTTAGCCATATCTGGCCTCGTTCATCAATGTGGTAATGTATCTCTTTGCCGCGGCTTTCTTCAACAAAAAGAACTTCTTTTATCAGATAGTTGGCTGTTTCAAGGTCGGCCTTGTTGCCAATCAGCATTTCGGGGTACAAATGGCCTCCTGTGTGAATTATTCGCGGTGTTCCACCTACAGCTCTGATAGCTGCTGACATTAATATAGCATGATCGTCACAATCTCCGGAAAAGTGCTGGATAGATTCTGAAGCAAAAGCAATGTATTCCTTTCCTTTCGGATCGTCTACATAGTTCCATCTGTTTCGAATCTCTTTAAATACTGCAAAACACTGTATCATACGTCTTTGTTTCCTGTATCCTTTCACATCCCGAAAATACTTGGTTGTAGCCATAAGGGCAAAATTCCTTACTTTAGGATTAGCGTAGTCTACAGCATCAATAATCTTTGACTTATTAGGGAATGGTAATAGTTTAGATATAATGATGTCTTGCGGGTTAGCATCATCTGCCATAGTATAAACCATTGAACGATAGTCTTCAAAAACGGCATTGAAGCCATATCCTCCAAATAAAGAACCGTAAATTAAAGCTATGAAATAAAAAATGATCGACACGATCAGGATGTTTTTCATTAGCCTTAAGACCAACTGGATACTCACCAAAAGTACTATGCCAATAAGAATTCTGTCTATATGAAAAGGCCATTCAGGATCTTTAAGATTTTGATGAATTATTATAAACAAAGGTATTGCAATAAGGATGTTTAGCGCAAAAATGATAATAGACGCCCAGGGCTCCTTAATTTGAAGCCTGGATTTTATATCTTTTATCTTGGCGGGATCCAGTTTTATCATTTATGGTAAATAAAACATAAAGCTTTATTGTACAGCGGTTTCAAATGCAATTTTGTTGTTTATGATGTCTAGTTCAAAAAGTTGGTTTTGTACTTTATCAAACGTATTTTCTTCAAGTTTCTTTTGAGACCATTCCGTTATTTTTAGCCACTCCCTTATATCTTCAATTTTTTGATGATAACGGTCAGCAAGCGTCTGGTCAATATTTGGAATATCCTTAAAGTTAATAATCCTACTGTTTATTACTTGTAATAACTGCGTAATGGCTTCCGGATTATTATTCAGGACTTCATTACGTACCGCAATTACAAAGCACGGCCATGGAGTAGGACAGTCGCCAATTCTCCTGAAGATACCTTTGTCTACGATGGGTTTGGTCATGAAATGTTCCCACATAAAATAGTCAGCACGTCCTTCAGTAAGACCTTCGATAGCACCATCAAGCGTGTTTATGATTTCATATTGCAAACTTTTTGTGTCCCAGCCTTCATTTTTAGCATTTACAATAGCCATCAAATGCGATCCGGATCCAAAACGGCTAATGGCAACCTTTCCATGTTCAATATCAGAAAGTTTTTCATGTTTTGAGCCTGATGCTACGTGAATTCCCCATATCAATGGAGAATCAACAAAAACCTGCACGATTTTGGAGTCGTTACCGGCAGTAATATCTTTTATAATTCCCTCTGTAAGAATAACTGCAATATCAGTACTACCATCCCGAAGCATCTGACAAAGTTTACCTGTGCCTTCAGGTACATCTGTCCACTGCAAATCAATACCATTTTTTGAGAAATCACCATTTTCTATAGATAGATGCCAGGGTAAGTTAAAATGTTCAGGAACACCGGCTATTTTGAGTTTCGTCATTTGTCAAAGCTTTAAGGGATAAAGGTAATAATAGAATTAGTCGCCTCAAAACTTTTACCCTCATAAAAAATCCCTAAACTATAGTAACAGATTAGGGATTTTGTAACAATACAAATTGGGAAACTTATTGGTGTTCTACAGAAACAGGATTTTTCATTGTGCCGTTATTATTGTAGTTTATATGCCATGAAAAAGCCTCTTCAAGTAGATGAGGAGTGTGTCCACCTCTTAAACACGACCGTTCATAATAGCTTTGAAGCTGTTCTTTGTAGTCAGGATGAACGCAATTCTGAATTATCTGAATTGCTCTTTCTCTTGGGGCAAGCCCTCTTAAATCGGCAAGGCCGTTTTCTGTAACCAGTATATCCACATCGTGTTCGGTATGATCAACATGTGAAACCATAGGCAGGATGTGTGAAATGGCATTGTTTTCTTTTGAAACAGAAGGGGTAACAAATATGCTCAAATAGGCATTTCTTGCAAAATCACCCGAACCGCCAATGCCATTCATCATTTTTGATCCACTAATGTGTGTAGAGTTTACGTTACCGTAGATGTCAAATTCTATGGCTGTATTGATGGCTATAATTCCTAATCTTCGGATAACTTCAGGGGCATTACTGATGTTTTGAGGGCGAAGAATGATTTTGTCTTTATAGTTCTCAAAGTTTTGCATCAAATGTTCATAACATGCTTTTGATACTGTAATTGATGATGCTGAAGCAAAATCCATTTTTCCGGAGTCTATAAGTTCAAAAGTACTATCTTGTAGTACTTCGGAGTACATTGTAAGGTTCTTAAAGTTGCCTTTTGAAAAACCGGACAAAACAGCATTGGCTACTTTTCCTATACCTGCCTGAAGTGGTAGGAGCGAGTCTGTCAGACGTCCTGAAGCTACTTCTCCTTCAAAAAAGTGTATAAGGTGATTTGCTATAGCGGCGGTTTTTTCGTCTATTGAAGTAACCTGAGCCGGACTGTCGGGTAGTTCTGTAAAAACAATTCCAACAACCTTTTCCGGATTAACTGCTATGTATCCTTTTCCAATTCTTGAGTCGGGTTTGGTAATTGGGATAATATCTCTTTCTGGATAATTTTCAGGAATTAATATATCGTGTATTCCATTGAAATTATTGGGAATAGAAGTGTTTATTTCTATTATTACTTTGCTGGCAAGTTTAGCGAATGTGGCTGAGTTTCCAATTGAGGTAGTGGGGATGATATTGCCATTTTCGTCTATGGATGATGCTTCAATTATCGCAAGATCCATTTTAGGAAGATGCTTGTTGTTTAATAGCTCAGCAGTTTCGCTTAAGTGTTGATCAATAAATAAGATTGATCCGTCATTTATTTTTTTTCTCAATACCGGATCTACCTGAAACGGCATTCTTTTATGTAGTGCATTTGCATCGGCAAGATCACTGTCGGTAGTATGCCCTAAAGACGCTCCTGTTATTAAAGTAATGGCTATTTCTTCATGTGCTGCACGGGCTGCAAATGCCGGTAAAACCGCTTTACTATCGCCGGCTTTAGTAAATCCACTGGAGCCAACAGTCATGCCGTTTTCAAATAAGAGAGCGGCCTCATCTGCTGTTATGATACTATTTTTATAGCCTTCAAATTTTATTCTTCCAATTTCCATAATTCATTATTTTTACTGAAAAAATTGATTATAGTTTAAAAAAACATGTCTATAATTTAATTTTTACAAAATGTTAAGACAATGTTACAAAAAGGTTTTAATGGCTGTATATTTGTAAAAGACAATTGTTTATTCATTTAAGACATTAGAATGTATGGCTACGGACAGATATTACTTAACGGAGGTTGATAAGCATTCAGATAGTATTTATTGCCATCATGATTTGATGGGTGAACTTCTTATTCCCCAACATTATCATAAGAAGGCCCAGTTTCTGTATGTTGAAGGTGGTATAGCTTATGTAAAGACGGATATAAGCACCTATTTTCTCCCGGCCCGGCATTATATGTGGATTCCACCTGGCGTAAAGCATAGCATTCACCCTAATTCTGAGGATGTAATGATGCGGAATTTATATTTTCCTGTTGAAAAAAAAGATGTTGCTTTTTATGAAGAAGAGGGGATTTATCCGGTTAATGATCTTCTTTTAAATTTGTTACTGTTTACCAATCGCTGGAAAGGAGATTTGTACAAGGGTAGCAGGAATTATATAGTAGCGAAGGCTCTAAAGGTTTTACTGCCTGATATTTCAGGTAAGAATCTCTCGCTTTCATTGCCTTTGGCTAAAGATGCAAGACTTGTAAAAATAACTGATTATATAGCTTCTCATATCGGTGAAGCTATTTCTTTTGAAGATTTAGCAAAAAGATTTGGTTTGAGTACCCGTACACTGCATCGCCTGTTTGTAAAGGATTTGGGAATGTCTTTTATGCAGTTCTTTACTATTTCGAGAATGCTGAGAGCTGTAGAGTTACTTCAGGATAAATCTATGCCGGTAAGCGAGGTGGCTTTGGCTGTAGGTTATAATAGCTTGCCAACTTTCAGTAATATATTCTATAAGATGTTAGGACAACGCCCATCAGAGTATGCCAACGGGCGTAATATATTATCGGAGTAGCTTATCCGCCAACTCTTTTTACTTTGTAGCCTTCTTTCGTCAGGAAATCCATGATCTTATCGCGGAAATTTCCCTGGATTATGATTTCTCCATCTTTGGCTGCGCCACCTACGCCGCAAAGCGTTTTTAGTTGTTTTGCTAAAGCTTTCAGGTCGTCGTCATTACCTTCAAATCCTTTTATGATGGTTGCTACTTTTCCGCCACGGTTCTTTTTATCAAGATGGGCTTCCAGTTTTTGCTGGTTGTTCGGAATAGTTTCCTGCTGCTCATTATTTGATTCGAATTCAAAATCTTTATTGGTAGAAAAAACAAATCCACCTAAATCATCTAAACTGCTTAATTTCTTTGCCATAATAGTATTTATGTAAACAAATGCATTAACATCCGCATTCGCCGTAAATTGTTTCTTTAATTATTGTTTTCCCCTTCGATTTAACAGCTATTCGTCCTTTTTGAAGCCAGGTGCTGTTCTTTTGCAACACTTCTTCGCTGTCAACAGTAACTTCATAATCGTCGTTAGTATATATCTTTACCCAATATCCTTCTGCAGCATCAGTGTAGCTTTTTAATTTGAACTGCATCATTTTACCATTGATGCTGATGTATGCATGGTCGTGATAAGTATCTGCATAAATATATTCGCCTTTAATAAAATCCTCTTTGTTGGCTGAAAAATAACAGGCACAACCGTCAATCTCTTCAGGAAAATCTTTAAAACGGTCTATGATAAATTCTTTTTCAGTACCGCAGGATGTTAGAAGTATTGATAGTAAAATTGTCGCAAAAAGGAGTTTTTTCATATCCCAAAAGTAAAAATAAAAAAGCATCAGACTGTTGCCTGATGCTCTTAATATGGATGAAAAATAATTTTATTTTTTGATAAGCCCTAATTCTACCAGTCGCTCATAAAGGAAGTCACCGGCAGTAATATCTTCATAAAGTTTAGGCTGCTCTTCGCTGATACAGTTTTTAAGGCAGTTCAGTTTCATTTCTGCTACCGGGTGCATAAAGAACGGGATAGAGTAGCGTGATGTACCCCATAACTCCCTTGGCGGATTTACAACCCTGTGGATTGTCGATTTTAGTTTGTTGTTGGTATGACGTGACAGCATATCGCCAACATTGATAACCAGTTCATCAGGTTCAGCGATAGCGTCTATCCATTCTCCGTCATGATTCTGTACCTGTAAACCGCGTCCCTGAGCACCCATCAATAGCGTGATAAGGTTGATGTCTCCATGCGCTGCTGCACGTACAGCATCTTTTGGTTCCTGGGTGATAGGAGGGTAGTGGATAGGGCGAAGAATACTATTGCCTTCTCCTACATAGTTATCAAAATAATATTCGTCAAGTCCAAGATATATGGCTAAAGCCCTTAACACATAAACGCCGGTCTTTTCAAGCATTTTGTAGGCTTCTTTTCCTGTAGGGTTAAAGTTAGGAAGTTCGGTAACCTCTACATTATCATGGTAATGCGGATGCCCGTTATAGGTTGAATCCTCAGAGAGGTATTGCCCGAAATGCCAGAACTCCTTAAGGTCGCCTGCTGTATGTCCTTTTGCTTTTTCTTTACCGAAAGAAACATAGCCACGTTGTCCGCCAATTCCAGGAATCTCGTATTTGTCCTTAACTTCCGGTGGTAGGCTGAAAAACTGCTGTACTTCGCTGTAAAGCGAATCTACAAGGGTATCGTCAAGGAAGTGGCCTTTTAGTGCTACGAAGCCAATTTCTTCGTAGGCTTTACCAATCTCATTTACAAATTTTTGCTTGCGTTGTTCGTCTCCTGATAGAAAATCGCGTAAATCTACGCTTGGTATATTTTGCATGGATAAATGGTCATTTTTACGCAGCAAAAATAGCCATTAATTTTTATTCAGAGTTACGGAAATATTATGTTATATGTCATTTTGACCGGAATGAAATGAAGTGGAGAGATCTCTATAATTAGATGAGAGATTTCTCCACTTCGCTACGCTGCAGTCCTTTAGATTTGTTTTTAGATAAATCTTAAATTTATGAATGAGAAGGAAGCAAAAGTAAACTATGCTGCGGTCTGGGTTTTTATGCCCATATTT
>NZ_QQAR01000021.1 GCF_003350375.1 Flavobacterium sp. AG291
ACCCGGAATATGACGGAACAACAACCGTGATACGTGAATTTAAATCGCATTTCTCACTGAAGAGATAAGAATGCAAAAACAATAAAAAGAACCGGGCAGCCAATAGCTGCCCGGTTTTTGTTTTTATAAGGAGATTGAAATAAATATTGATATTTGACGAAATACTATTAAGCATATATAGTATAAAATGATATTTTTATGCCCTTTGCTAACTTTTGCGACCTTTCATGAAAATCAAATTACATCATTTATATTTTACTGTTTTAATCCTGGCTGTTCAATTGTGTTTTGCACAGACTCCAGAATCACGTGAAAAAATACTGATAGATTCCGGTTGGCGGTTTTCTTTTGGGCATCCGTCAGATACAGAAAAAGATTTTAATCATGGCACTGCTTACTTTTCATATTTAGCCAAAACAGGGAATGGGGATGGAGCCGCTTCACCCGGATTTGATGATCGAGCATGGAGAGTATTGAATTTGCCTCATGACTGGGTAGTGGAGCAACCGTTTAGTGAAAAGGGGAGTTTCAGTCATGGTTTTAAAGCGGCGGGCAAAGGTTTTTCCGACAAAAGCATTGGCTGGTATAGAAAGAGTATAGATATTCCTCAAAGCGATTTAGGTCGAATCATTACAATTAAGTTTGATGGGGTTTTTCGTAATTCTAAGGTGTGGTTTAATGGTCATTTTTTAGGAACAGAAGAAAGTGGATATAACGGATTTGAATATGACATTACAGCTTATGTAAATTATGGAGGGACTAATACTATAGCTGTTCGTGTTGACGCTTCTATGGAAGAAGGCTGGTTTTATGAAGGTGCCGGAATATACAGGCATGTGTATCTGCAAAAAACAGCTCCGTTACATATAATGACTAATGGAACATATATTACGACAAATGTTACTAACGATTTTGCGGAAGTAAAAGCAGAAGTAGGGATTCAGAATCTTGGTGAATATAAAGGAAATATAGAGTTGCATCAGGCAATTTTTGATCCGAAAGGAAGCCGGGTAGCTTCTGTGGTAAGTAAGGGGTATACTTCTGGATATTATCATAACAGTTTGATTCAATCGGAGCTAAGGGTTAACAATCCTCTACTTTGGGATTTAGACACACCAAATCTATATCGTTTAGTATCACAAATAAAAATAGATGGAAAAGCTGTAGATAGCTATGAGACTATTTTTGGGATCAGGACAATACAATTTGATGCAGAAAAAGGTTTCTTTCTGAATGGCAAAAATATAAAGCTAAAAGGGACGAATAATCATCAGGATCATGCCGGAATTGGTGTTGCGTTACCTGATGTTATGCAGTATTATCGCATCAGCAAATTAAAAGAAATGGGTTCAAATGCTTACAGGTGTTCTCATAACCCGCCCACACCAGAAATGCTTGATGCCTGTGACAGACTTGGTATGCTTGTGATTGACGAAACGCGACTTATGGGTATTAACGATTTGCATCTTGGCAGTCTTAAAAAAATGATTGAACGCGATCGTAATCATCCCAGTGTAATTTGTTGGTCTGTTGGTAATGAGGAGTGGAATATTGAAGGGAATATAACAGGAGAGCGTATCACTAACACTATGCAGTCTTTTGTGAAAAGTATTGATCCTACACGTCCGGTAACTGTTGGAATCAGTAGTGGATTCAAAAGCGGCATATCGTCAGTAGTAGAAATAATGGGGTATAACTACATGGGGAATGGGGATATAGATGCTCATAGGAACGAATTTAAGCAACAGCCGGGAATGGGAACTGAAGAAGGCTCGACTTTTGCGACCAGAGGCGTTTACTTTACAGATGATTCAAAACATTATAAAAGTGCCTATGATGCCAAGCCAAGACCGTCTTTTTATAGTATAGAAGAGGGATGGAAGTTTTATGATGCAAGGCCTTATCTGGCAGGGATGTTTATTTGGACAGGATTTGATTACAGAGGAGAGCCTACGCCTTACGGATGGCCTTCGGTTACCTCTTATTTTGGTATGATGGATGTTTGCGGATTTCCTAAAGATAACGTGTATTACCTAAAATCGTGGTGGGGGAAAGAACCAGTGCTTCATGTGTTTCCGCATTGGAACTGGCAGGGAATGGAAGGTAAAGAAATAGATGTCTGGGTTTATTCTAACTGTGATGAGGCAGAACTATTTCTTAATAAAAAGAGTTTAGGCAAGAAAAAAATTGAACATAATGGGCATCTTGAATGGAAAGTTAAATACGAACCCGGCAAACTGGAGGCTATTGGCTATAAAAATGGTAAAAAGATTTTGTCAGATGTTAAGCAAACTACAGGAGCAGGGCAAAATATCAAATTATCTCAGGATAGATTCTTAGGTGATAAGAATGCTGATGTAGCTATTGTAACAGTTGAAATAACCGATAAAAAAGGATTGCATGTTCCTACCGCAGATAATGAAGTTTCATTCGAAATAAAGGGAGGAAGAATATTAGGGGTTGGTAATGGTAATCCAACTTCTCTTGAAAAAGATCAGTTTATTGATGAGATTAAAACAGTTTCAATTACAGATTTTAAAGAACAGGCACTTACCGGTGCTAATTTGCCTCAGCAGCTTCCTGTGTATCCTGATAATTGGAGAGAAGCCTTTAAAGACAGGGATTATAAAAATTTAGCTCCGTCTTATGTATACAAGGGACAGTTTATACTTGAAAACAAAAGCCAAAATGATTTGGTTACCTTCTTTTATCAGAAGATAGGAGTGGAAAGTGTAGTATTTGTTAATGGTATTAAGGTAAATGCTTCAACGGAAGATTCGCTGAAATATATACTCAGTAATGAAACCCTGAAAGAAGGCGAGAATAGTATTGTTATAGTAGCGACTCCGATTCATAAGGTTAAAGACTGGGATGTTATCAATTCTAATCCGGGAGTGATACAGATTATTATACCTGCTGAAAAATGGAAACGTAAGTTGTTTAATGGGTTAGCTCAGGTAATTGTTGAATTAAAAGATAATTCAGAAGTAGAACTGATTGCTAAATCAGAAGGTTTGAAGACGGCTATTTTAAAAATTCAAAAGAAAAAATAATTATTTATATCCTTAATTTAATTTTGGCAGGATATTTGTTTATGGCTTAAAAACCAATAGATTATTGCAGGACGATATTTCATAATTATAATATTGTCAGTGTGAGTAACTTTTAGTAAGTTTGCGCCGCATGAAATTTTTATCAAGATTTTTTATAACACTTTTAGTACTTGTGTTTGCTGGCAATGGTCAGTTAGATGCTCATAGCTATGGGGCAAGCGCAAATACCACGTTATATAAGACTCTTGAGAATATTGGTAAAGTTCGCTGTGATGTTACTGTAAATAATGAGACCAACTTTATGAGGTCTTCTCATTATTTTGAACCGGATAACAGTAAACTTCGAGCAACAGATAATGAAGGTGAAGAAGAAGAATTAAATCATACTTCTAAGAAAAACCTACAGCTTAATGGCTATCATATAGCTGCTTTCTTTAATAGTGTTCTGGCCTCTTTTTATCATGATGATAAAAAGAATACACCGGCCACGGACAACCTTTTTCATTTTACTTCTTACAAGCGATATATCGCATTTCGAGTAATCAGAATTTGATTTTAATGCTGTCGGACAATTCATCTTGAATTGTTTCCGATACTCTTATTTTGCAATACATTTTTTATAATGTTATTGTACGTTAGTGTTTTACACTTTCCTTAAAATATTTTACCTAAAATTTATCGTACTGCTTTTAAAGCGAATTAATTATGAAGAAAATCCTCATGCTTACAGGCGTGTGTGGCGTATTGTTCTTTGCAAGCTGCACATCTAAAAAAGAAGAAAAGAAGGAAGAAACCCATTTTTTGGTTACTAATCCAATTAAAAAGGACACGGCAATCATAAAAGATTATGTGTCTCAAATCCATTCAATCCAACACATTGAGTTACGAGCTCAGGAAAGAGGTTATCTGCAAAAGATATATGTTGATGAAGGACAATCTGTAAAAAAAGGTCAGTTGTTGTTCCAGATTATGCCTAAACTGTATGAAGCCGAGATGCAAAAGGCACAGGCAGAAGCTGATTTTGCAGAAATAGAATACAAAAATACCAAAAGACTTGCCGATAGTAAAGTTGTTGCGCCTAATGAACTTGCAATGGCTAAGGCTAAAGTTGACAAAGCCAAAGCGGAATTAGCATTAACTAAAGTTCACCTTCAGTTCACAGAAATCAGAGCGCCTTTTGATGGTATTATAGACCGTTTTCATGTAAGACTTGGAAGCCTTGTTGATGAGGGAGATTTATTGACTAATCTTTCTGATAACAGTAAAATGTGGGTTTACTACAATGTGCCTGAATCGGAATATCTTGATTATAAAGCGACTGCCCAAAATAGCAAACCTACTGTAAAACTATTGATGGCAAATAATAAATTGTTTGATTATCCTGGAGTTGTAGAAACTATTGAAGGAGAATTTAATAATGAGACCGGTAATATTGCTTTCAGGGCTACTTTTCCAAATCCTAAAGGCTTGCTAAGACATGGTGAGACAGGTAACATTCAAATGGAAGTGCCTATTAAAAATGCTCTTCTGATTCCTCAAAAAGCGACTTTTGAAGTGCTAGACAAAAAATATGTTTATGTAATTGATAAAGATAATACTGTGCGCTCAAGAGAAATTACCATTGCTGCTGAGCTGCCTCACATATTTGTTGTTAGCAAAGGACTTTCTACTGATGACAAAATCCTACTTGAGGGACTACGTTTAGTTAAAGAAAATGAAAAGATCGAATACAAACTGGAAAAACCGGAAAATGTAATGTCGCATCTTGAGCTTTACGCTGAATAATCGAACTATCATATAAATAAGAAAACATGTTTAGTAAATTCATACATAGACCTGTATTTGCGATAGTAATTTCGATTATGATCGTGTTTATGGGGTCATTGGCAATCAAACAATTGCCAACCTCCCAATTCCCGGATATTGCTCCTACTACGGTAAACATATTTATTGCTTACCCAGGTGCGAGTGCGGATGTATTGGTGAAATCTACACTTATTACATTAGAGAATGCTATTAATGGTGTTCAGGACATGCGATATATGGCTACCGATGCTACCAGTGCCGGTGAAGCTACATTAAGAATCATCTTTGAGCCGGGTACCGACCCCAATCAGGCGGTAATCAGGGTTAAGACCAGGGTTGACCAGGTTATGCCCCTGCTACCGGAACTTGTGCAAAGGGAAGGGGTTGTAATCACGCCTATCCAGCCAAGTATGTTGATGTACGTGAATCTTTATGCCAAAGGCAAAGACATGGATGAAAAATTCCTGTATAACTATGCCAACGTAAAAATGCTTCCGGAAATCAACAGGATTAAAGGTGTGGCAAGATCGCAGATATTAGGTAGCCGTACCTATGCAATGCGTATATGGCTTAATCCGGATCGTATGCGAGCTTATAATGTTTCGACCGAAGAGGTAATGAAAGCGTTAGGCGAACAAAGTATCGTTGGACGTCCGGGACGTATCGGACAAAGTTCCGGTATCAAAGCACAGTCGCTTGAATATGTATTAACATACAAAGGAAGGTTTAGTGAGCCTGAAGAATATGAGAATGTTATCATACGCGCTAACGCCGAAGGTGAAAGCATCCGTCTGAAAGATATTGGTCATGCCGAACTTGGTAGTGAATTCTTTGATATCTATTCTAACCTTGATGGACACCCATCTGCATCAATTGTATTAAAACAGAACTATGGCAGTAACGCGAATGACGTAATCAAGCAGGTTAAAGAAAAGCTTGAGGAAATGAAACAGTCGTTTCCTCCGGGACTTGATTATAAAATCAGTTATGACGTATCTAAATTCCTTGATGCTTCAATAGAGCAGGTAATTGATACGCTTAGAGATGCATTCATACTTGTTGCACTTGTTGTATTTATCTTCCTTGGAGACTGGCGATCGACACTTATCCCAATATTAGCGGTACCTGTATCGTTGATTGGTGCATTCTTCGTTATTCAGTTCTTCGGAATCACAATTAACCTTGTAACCTTATTTGCGCTTGTATTGGCGATTGGTATCGTGGTGGATGATGCGATTGTCGTCGTCGAGGCCGTTCACGCCAAGTTTGAGGAGTTTCCTCATATAACGCCTTATCAGGCAGTTAAAAAAGTACTTGGAGAGATTAGTGGTGCGGTAATCGCTATTACTGCGGTAATGGTTTCGGTATTCGTTCCTATATCGTTCATGTCGGGCCCTGTGGGTACATTCTACCGCCAGTTCTCTATTACTATGGCGAGTTCAATTGTAATTTCGGCACTTATTGCACTTACACTTACACCTGTACTTTGTGCGATGCTTCTAAAAAATCACCACGGTCATGAGAAAAAATCAAACCTGTTTACAAGAGCATTAGATAGCTTTAACCGTGGGTTTGATAAAATGACAGGAAAATATGTTAACATCCTTAAACGTATTGTAAGCAGAAGGGTAGTGACATTTGGTGTACTTATAGCATTCTGTGCGGGTACTTTCTTTGTAAACCAGATACTTCCTTCAGGGTTTATTCCAAGTGAAGACCAGGGTACAATCTATGCGATTATCCAGACACCTCCGGGATCGACACTAGAAACAACAAACCAGGTTTCCCAAAAGCTTCAGAAAATATGTGAGCATGTTGATGGTGTTGAATCAGTATCGTCTCTTGCAGGTTATGAGATCATGACAGAGGGTAGGGGATCTAACGCAGGTACGTGTCTTATCAACCTGAAAGAATGGTCAGAAAGAGAGCATTCGGTTACTGAGATCATGGAAGAACTTGAGGAGAAAACCAGAGATTTAGGAGCTAAAATTGAGTTCTTTGAACCGCCGGCCATTCCAGGTTTCGGTTCGTCAGGAGGTTTTTCTATGCGTCTTCTTGACAAAAATACTACCGTAGATTATCAGGATTTCGACAAGATCAACAAACAGTTTATGGATGCTCTTGGCAAACGTAAAGAGCTTTCAGGTCTGTTCTCATTCTTCGCGGCTAACTATCCTCAATATGAACTTGAAATTGACAATCAGTTAGCGATGCAAAAAGGTGTGTCTATAGGAAAGGCTATGGATAATCTTGACATACTTATTGGTAGTACTTATGAGCAGGGATTCATCAAATTTGAGCGTTTCTTTAAAGTATACGTTCAGTCGGATCCTAAGTTCAGGAGATTGCCTTCAGACATATTAAACCTTTATATTAAAAATGATCAGGGTCAGATGGTGCCATACTCAGCATTTATGAAACTGGTTAAGAAACAGGGGCCAAATGAGATTACTCGTTATAACATGTATAACTCGGCAGCAATCCAGGGTCTTCCTGCAAAAGGTTTTACAACAGCTGAAGCAATTGCGGCCGTTCGTGAAGTGGCAAAAGAGACACTACCAAAAGGTTATGATATTGCATGGGAAGGTCTTTCATTTGACGAGGCTAATAAAGGAAATGAGTCTATTTATATTTTCCTTATCGTATTGTCATTCGTTTATTTCGTTCTTGCAGCACAGTATGAAAGTTTCATCATTCCATTAGCGGTAGTATTCTCACTTCCTGTTGGGGTATTTGGTTCATTCCTTTTACTTGAACTAATGGGCTTACAGAATGATATCTATGCTCAGATCGGTCTGATCATGCTAGTCGGGTTACTCGGTAAGAACGCGGTACTTATTGTAGAGTTTGCAGTCCAGAAGCGACACGAGGGTATGTCTATATACGATGCCGCTATTGAAGGAGCCAAAGTACGTTTCCGTCCAATCCTTATGACATCATTTGCCTTCATCGCAGGTCTTATTCCGTTGATCCTTGCTAGTGGTGCAGGAGCTATTGGTAACAGGACGTTAGGTTCGGCAGCAATGGGAGGTATGTTATTCGGTACTATTTTCGGTGTAATCATCGTACCGGGTCTATACTATATCTTCGGCTCTATAGCTGACGGAAGAAAACTGATAAAAGATGAAGAAGACAGCTCATTATCAGAAGAGTTTGTTCATCAAATTGACAACTTCAAAACTACTGAAGAACATGAATAAGAGATTTAATAAAGGTATATATTTAGCATTGGCCTTAGCTGCGCTGGCTGTTACCGGCTGTAAGCTACCGGCAGATGCAGTGCAACGCACCGAAAATAAATCGGTTCCGGGAGAGTATGTAAAAGGTACTGCACAGGATACCATTAACACAGGTAAAGTAAAGTGGAAAGAGTTTTTTAAAGACCAGAATCTGGTGGCTCTTATAAATACTGCGCTTACTAATAACCAGGAGCTGAACATAACACTTCAGGAAATTCAGATTAGCAAAAACGAGATTAAAGCCCATAAAGGAGAATATTTGCCCTTTGTAGGTTTAAGAGGTGGTGCCGGATTTGAAAAAGTAGGTGAGTATACAAGAAATGGTGCTACAGAAAAGAATCTTGAAATTGTTCGCGGTAAAGAAAATCCGGAACCGCTTCCTGATTATATGATTGGCGCTTATGCTAACTGGGAACTTGATATCTGGGGCAAACTTCGCAATGCTAAAAAAGCCGCTGTAAACAGATATCTTTCTTCGGTTGAAGGCAAGAACTTTATGGTGACTAATCTTGTTGCAGAGATTGCCAATTCATACTATGAGCTTCTTGCACTTGATAACCAGATGGAACTGGTTAAAAAGAATATAGAACTTCAGACGAATGCATTGGAGATCGTTAAGATCCAGAAGGAGTCTGCCAGAGTGAACGAACTTGCAGTACGCAGGTTCCAGGCTCAGGTTTTGAACACGCAAAGTCTTCAGTATGATATTCAGCAAAAGATTGTTGAGACTGAAAATAGGATTAATTTCCTTGTAGGTAGATTTCCTCAGCACGTAGACAGGTCTTCTTCTAATTTTACAGATTTAGTACCTTCTCAAATAAACTCAGGTATCCCTTCGCAGCTTTTGGAAAACCGTCCTGATATTCGTCAGGCAGAGCAGGATCTTGCTGCAGCCAAACTGGATATTAAAGTAGCTAAAGCAAGATTTTATCCTCAAGTGGGTATCTCGGCAGGAATAGGTTACCAGGCATTTGACCCTACTTACCTGATTAAGCCGCAATCATTACTTTATTCATTAGCAGGTGATCTTGCAGCACCTTTAATTAACAGAAATGCAATTAAGGCTGCTTATTATACTTCTAACTCTAAACAGGTTCAGGCAGTATATAATTATGAAAGAACTATTTTGAATGCTTATATAGAAGTAGCCAATCAGGTTGCTAAAATTGACAATTCAAAGAAAGCTTTCGACCTGAAATCGCAACAGGTTGACGCACTTAATCAGTCGATAGATATTTCTAACGACCTGTTTATGTCGGCCAGAGCTGATTATATGGAAGTTTTAATGACACAAAGAGATGCTTTAGAATCTAAGTTTGACCTTATAGAGACTAAGCTTCAGCAATTAAACGCTACTGTGAACATTTATCGTTCACTTGGTGGCGGATGGGAATAATTGCTTATAAAACGAAAATAGATTGATTGGTTGGTAAAAGCCTCTGAAGTCTTCGGACTTTAGGGGCTTTTCGATTTTTGGATGTAATTTTTAATACTATTTTTAGTAAGTATTGTAATAAATTTAAGATACTTACAAGTTATGTAAGCGTAAATTTGATTGTTATTATAAATAATAATCAAAAAATTATGAAACAAGCCTTGCGTTTCCCATTTTATGCAAAATTTGCATTGGTACTGTTTATTCTGGTTGCAATAACATTTATCCTTTACGTTGGGCAGTCGGTCATTATGCCATTGCTGATGGCGCTACTATTCGCAATATTATTACGACCTGTTTCTAATTTTTTAGAAAGAAAACTACATTTTCCACATATATTAGCAGCATTGATTACTGTGATATTATTTGTACTTGTTTTTGCTGTTTTGTTTTATTTTATATCAATTCAGGTTTTGGATATGACTGAGGACTGGAATAAAATGAAGTCAAACTTGCACCAACATTATGTCAATTTACAGGCTTATGTTAAAGATACATTTGGCTTTAGCAGGAAAGAACAGGAAGAGCTTATTAATAAAGCAGCCGATAGTTCTCTGGATTCAGGAAAGCAAATGCTGGGCACTACTTTATCATCCTTTACGGACTCTGTAATGAATCTTATCCTTATTCCGGTATACATTTTCCTTATTCTTCTATACAGAACACATTTTATAAAATTCTTATGTAAGTTGTTTGACAAAAAGCATCATAAGACTCTTGAAGATATTATGGGGACTATTAAGGTTTCCGTTCAAAGCTATATAGTAGGGTTAATGATTGAATTTGTAATTGTATCGGTATTAACTGCTTTAGGGTTAATGATAATAGGTGTAAAATATTTTATTTTATTAGGACTTATAACCGGATTGCTTAACCTGATTCCTTACATAGGCATACTTATAGCAGGAGTCCTAACTATAATTGCCTCACTCACAGGAACTACAGATCTATCAATTATAGCTGGTATAATTGTAGTTAATGTAATTGTTCAATTACTTGATAATAATTTACTGGTACCTATGATTGTAAGTTCTAAGGTTGAGATAAATGCCATAGCTTCAATTATAGGTATAATAGTAGGTGGACTTTTAGGGGGAATTACAGGAATGTTTTTAGCTATACCTATAATGGCTATACTGAAAGTAATATTTGACAGGATAGATGAATTAAAACCCTGGGGATATCTGCTTAGTAATGATTTGCCGAAATCATTCGTATTTAGGCGAAGAATACCACAGGAACCCGAACCTGAAACCGAATAATAAAATGGAATTGCATATTCAGATAATATGGTTATTTATAATGGCTATTCCCATAGCTTGTGTCGCCTGGACGGTTACTCACGAGGAAGTGTTCAGAGAGCCTAGAGAATACTGTGTAAAATGTTCTAAAGAAGGAAAAACAATTTTTAAGAGAAAATTCTTTTACTTGTTTACCTGTGAATATTGTTTCAGTCATTATGTTACCCTTTTCTTTTTAATATTATCGGGTTACCAACTCTTATTGACAGGGTGGAAAGGATATCTGATTGCCGGTTTTGCACTGGTATTTGTTGCAAATGCATACATGAGTGTTTTTGCCCTTTTACGTCAGGCTATTAAAAAGGAAAAAACAGAGATTAAGGTAATGGAAAAGGAAGTTGAAGATAAGGAGGCCAATAAATAATTACAGAGCATTCTCTTCAGGTCTTTATAATTAAGAGAAAGCTTTTATAGAAAGGGATAATTGTAAGGAAAATAAACCAAGTATTGTTTCGTTATATCCTTAACCAATAACCAACCTTTACTATAATATGCTTAAAAAAATCTTTATATGCCTGCTTTTTCTTGCAGGGATGTTAAACGCAGTAGCTCAGAATATTTCAGCAAGGATTATTGATGCCAATACTTCAGAAAATTTATCTCATGCGAGTATTGTAATCAATGATACTGAAAATCTCGTAAGTAACGAAGACGGATACTTTACAATTTCTGATAAATATACGGACGATGCTTTACTATCAATTTCTTTTTTAGGCTATAAAAGCGTATTAGTAACTTTAACTGAGCTTAAAAAAAGCAATTATATTGTTAAGCTTCGGCCGGGGAGTTTTGAGTTAGAAACGGTCTATGTATCTAATATGGCAATGAGCGTTGATAGTATTATGGCAAACGTTAAAAGAAATTTGCCTAAAAATTACCGATGGGATAATAAAGCTAACAGCAAAAAGATTTTTTACAGAGAAGGACTGGCATTTAAACCCATTAATCTTAAAGCTGAAATGACCAGCGCAGAAGGGTATACTAAAAAACAGCTTACGGATGCCAATACTGAGCTGAAAGCTTTTACAAATGAATTGATCTCTCATCCTCCACAGGAATTTACCGATATGCTTTGTAATTATTATATGGCATCAAAAATGCATAAGGAGAAACTCCATCCTGTAACCAAATTCAATGTTATAAAGGCAACACAGTTAAAAGACAGGAGTCGCGGGGTAGATCTTAATGAAATGGAAAAAATGGCATCAGGTATATTGTTTAAGCATTTAGATCCGCATAAATATTACCGTATTAAAAGCGGACTGTTAGGAACAAGAGATACTGTTATTGCTAATGGTGCTTTTTATGAAAGTAAAAAATATCGTGTGAATACTATTCAGGAAGATGCTGTAAAGAAAAAGCTGAATTTGGCAAAAAACAAAGTGACTTCTTTTGTAAATGAAAGTAATTTGCAAAGTACAAAGTTTGATTTTATCACACTACAGGAACTCTATGATTATTCATTTGCAGGTAAAACCCAATCAGAAAATAATACATCCGTTTACATCATAAAGTTCAGTCCAAAAAAGCGAAAAGGGAAATATACAGGAACGCTTTATGTTTCCGAAAAGGATTATGCAGTACTAAGGGCAGATTATACTCTTGGGGAAGGTAAAAAACTGGGTGGTGTAAATTTAAAATTTCTGTTAGGTGTAAAACAATCTGAAAACCTTAGTAGAGGAACGCTAATATTTAAAGAAAAGAAATCAGGAGAAGGATATAACCTGCAATATGGTTCAGTTACAACAGGACAATACGTATATGTAAACAGGCCTTTGAAATTTCTGGAGATTGCGGAAGACGATAAGCATTATGTTGCATTTGATTTGAAAGTCGAGGCTAATGTAGAAGAAAAGGAAGAGTATTTTATGATGTCTCAGGAAGATATAACTGAAGCTGATTTTGATAAGGTTACAGATTCTGATTTTGAGTACGTGCAACTTAGCAGTTATAATCCGGCTATATGGAAAGAATATGGTGGTATAGAACCAATGGAGGAGATGAAGAAATTTAAAACTATTGAATAATACAAAACAGCTCAAAAGATACCTGAGCTGTTTTGTATTATACAGGTTTCCCTATTATTGTATTTTATTGGTCATTGAATTTGATGCAATATCAAAATATTAGAATTATTACATGATATCCGTCAGTTTTTAAAATATTGCCAATTATCATATTTGCTGATTATTCTTAATTAGGACATAATGATAAAACAACAATTACATAATTTTCACATTCCTGTAATGGGGCTGGCATATACTATTGATAGTCCGATTAAAGTTGCCAGGTTTGGAATAGATTCTGTTATTTCAATAGTGGATGACGAACTGATAGAAAACATGAATGCTTTTTACAGCAGGAATTTTGAGTTGCCATACAAGGAAATTACCCGGAAAACCTACGATTACAGAGCAAAACGCATTACGTCTTATCTCAATCTTGTAGATACGATTGTGAAGAAAAAATTTAATTCGTTTTGTGATGAACTTGCAACGAACAAAAAAGCCCTGAATGATTTTGTTGCAATGCTTCCAAAAATTTCATCGGTTAAGAAAAACCTTGATGCTTATCTTTCAAACCAGTTTAGCGAATCTTCCGATATACTCAAATATCTGAGCGAAAATTTATTTCCGGGAGCTATAGATGTAAATATCATGACAAAGGTTGATAAGACCAATTATGATAAAAATGATTCATTACCCAACATTTACAATGACGCACATTCTGCATTAAGAGGCTTTGCTAACAGTAATCTTAGCTCCTCGCTTGTATTATCTGCCGGGATGAATCCTTCATTATTCAGTTATATAGCTGAGTTTGATGATTTTTTACCGGATGATAGTGGTTTACTTAAAAAGAAAGTTACTTTGAAAGTAAGTGATTTCAGGTCGGCAATGATTCAGGGAAGCTTTTTAGCAAAAAAAGGAATATGGGTATCGGAGTACAGAATAGAATCGGGTCTTAATTGTGGAGGTCATGCCTTTGCAACCGATGGATTACTTCTTGGTCCCATAATGCAGGAGTTTAAAGACCGAAAGCAGGAACTTATAAATACTACACATAGTTTACTTCAAAAAGCTTTTTCCTTTAAGGGGAAGAATATTTTTGAGTCACCTTTCGAGGTTAAATTTACCGTTCAGGGTGGGGTAGGTACAGCTGAGGAGCACGACTTTCTATTAAATTATTATGAAATGGATTCTGTAGGCTGGGGATCACCTTTTTTATTGGTGCCCGAAGCAACAACAACCGATAAAGCGACCCGTATACTGTTAGCCAATGCCAAGGAAAAAGATTTTTACCGTAGTGATATTTCGCCATTAGGAGTGCCTTTCAATACGTTAGTAGGTACTACGAATGAATACATTAAAACGCATAGGATTCTTCAGAATAAAGCGGGGAGTTCATGTCCTAAAAAGCTATTAGCTTTAAGCAAAGAATATGATGAAAAAGGTATTTGTACGGCATCGCGAAAATACCAGCAGCTTAAACTGGAAGAACTTCAGGAAATTAATTGTAATTTATCATCTGTCGAATTTGAAAAAACCGCTACATCCGTTACCGTGAAGTCCTGCCTTTGTGTAGGCCTTGCTAATCCTGCTTATCTGGAAAATGATATTCCGATTAAAGGCGAAGCTCAGGGGGTAGTTGTTTGTCCGGGGCCTAATATGGCTTATTTTGACAAAGAAGTCTCTTTAAAGGATATGGTCCGCCATATTTATGGCTATCAGTCTATACTACCTCAGGAGTACAGGCCTAATGTGTTTGTAAAAGAATTAGAGTTGTATGTTGAGTATCTTGAAAAGAACATTGCAGAAGTAAGAGAACAACTTACACCGGCTCTCATAAAAAAATGGGAACTGTTTAAAAGTAACCTGTTGCAGGGAATCCTTTATTATGAGGATATTTTTAAAGCATCCTGCTTTTTTGAGTCGGCTAAAAACGACATTCTAGAAAATCTTAAACTCTTCAGGCAAAGAATAACAATTGTTAATCTTTCTGATGCAGAGGTTATTAAATAATTATTGGGTAAGTTTTGACAGTTTATCTCTGTCCGGTATAATGATTTTTTTACCGGACAGTTGTATTACTCCCTGTTTATTAAAATCAGACAATAATCTTATACAACTTTCGGTAGCAGTACCCACCATACTCGCTATTTCTTCACGCGATAATTTTATATTCAGGCTTTTATCAGGATTTGTTCCAAACGAATCAAAAAGATAAATCAGTGTTTCTGCAAGGCGTTGCTTAACTGGTTTTTGTGCCATGGCTACAAGATGGTCATCGGCTTCTTTAAGATCGCCACAAATGTTTTTCAGCACATTCATGGAAAACTGATTATTTTGGTTAAAAAAGCGCATTACCTCATTTTTAGGTATAAAACATACCTCCATGTCTTCAAGTGCAACAGCACTCAGGTTTACAGGCTCGTCGCTTATCATAGATCGCTGCCCAAGCAATTCTCCTTTAGTAATAAGTTTTAGGATTTGTTCATTACCGTTTGCGCTAAGTTTGGTCATTTTGCAAACACCATCTTTTATGCAAAAGATACCATTTACATTTTCTCCTTCAGAAAAAATGGGTTCTCCTTTTTTAATGGTATACGACGATTTGCAATCAGCTATTCTGAGTATCTCTTCTTTATTCAGTGCTTTTAAGGAACTGAATTCACGAACGATACATTGTTCACATTTACTCATCCTGTAGGGATTTTATGATTACAAAGATATTAAATTCATTAGATGATAAATATCATATTTTTTTATTTAACGGAATCTGAATTTTGCTGTAGGTAAATGAGCAAAAAATATGGAAACTAAACATTGTTTTCATTGCGGATTAGACGTTATAAAAAAAGATGAGATCATTTTTGATGGTAAATCGTTTTGTTGTAACGGTTGTAAAACCGTATATGAAATATTCAGCCTTAACGGGCTAACGGATTATTACGCATTTGAAAGTAATCCCGGAGCAACACCTCTTGATATTAACGGGAGGTATGACTTTCTTGATAATGGTGATATTGTAAAAAGACTGCTTGAATTTGAAGAGGCAGGTACTGCAATAGCATCATTATACATACCCCATATACATTGCAGTTCTTGTATATGGATACTGGAAAACCTTAACAGGCTGAATGTTAATATACGTAACTCTCAAGTGAACTTCCATGAGAAAAAAGTTCGCATAGTTTATAATCCGGATGATATTTCACTCAAACAAATTGTTGAGCTGTTATGCAAAATTGGTTATGAGCCTTATATAAGCCTGGAAAATTATGAGGCAACTAAAAAAAAGGTAGACCGAGACCTTATTTATAAATTGGGTGTAGCCTTCTTTTGCTTTGGTAATGTCATGTTGCTTTCCTTCCCGGAATATTTTGAGGTAGAGGAGTACTGGCTTGATAATTACAGAGGTTTTTTCAGATGGCTGATTTTTGCATTATCACTACCTTCTTTCTTTTATGCTGCGAGTGGCTATTACATTTCAGCGTGGAAAAGCCTGCGTTCGCGAATGCTTAACATTGATGTGCCAATTGCCCTTGGCCTTGTGGTAATGTTCATTCGCAGTACCGTTGACATCGTTTTTGATTTAGGTCAGGGATTTTTTGACTCTCTTACAGGATTGGTATTTTTTATGTTGTTAGGGAAATTATTCCAGCAAAAAACCTATAATTTCCTATCCTTTGAGCGTGACTTTAAATCATATTTCCCAATCGCAGTAACAAAGATTTTACCTGGAGGAGCGGAAGTATCGGTACCTGTTTATGATATAGTGCAGGGTGACAGGCTTTTGATCCGTAATCAGGAGCTGATTCCTGTAGATGGAATTCTTATCAGTAAAAATACAGCAATTGATTACAGTTTTGTTACCGGAGAAGAAGCGCTTATAGAAAAACAATCGGGCGATAAGCTTTTTGCAGGGGGCAGGCAGATGAAAGAGGTTATAGAGATGGAAGTGCTTAGTTCAGTTTCCCAAAGCTATCTTACCCAATTATGGAGTAACGATGTTTTTACCAAAAAAGATGCAAAGAATTATAAAACACTAACCGATACCATAAGCCGTTATTTTACGCCAATTCTATTACTTATTGCTATAGTATCGTTCTCAGTGTGGGTCTTTATAGATGTTACCACAGCATTTAACGTGTTTACCGCTGTGCTTATAGTAGCTTGTCCATGTGCATTGGCACTTAGTGCGCCTTTTACATTAGGTAACGTACTCCGAATAATGGGTAACCGAAAACTTTATCTTAAAAATGCTACTGTAATAGAACAGATGGCAAAAATAGACACTATAGTTTTTGACAAAACCGGTACTATAACCACAAATAAAAAATCAGAAATTTATTTTGAAGGTGAAGAACCCGATCATAAGCAGTCGGCTTTTATTAAGTCCTTGCTAAGGGCTTCAAATCATCCTTTGAGCCGACGATTGTATGATTACTTACCACAAACGAACTTATTGCCTGTAGAGGATTTCAGGGAGATAACCGGACAGGGCATAGAGGGTGTTATAAATGGATTTTTTATCAGGATAGGCTCGGCTGCATTTGTAGGGGATGATACAGAAGTTTCTTCACAAACGCTGGTATACATATCAATAAACAGGAATTGTATAGGCCGATATGTATTTACCAATAGTTACCGAAACGGACTTTCTGCTTTGTTTCACCAGTTGAAAGGCAAATACAGTCTCAAGGTTCTGTCAGGAGACAATGAAGGAGAAAGAGAAGCCTTGTCTAATCTGTTGCCTGTCAATACCCAGCTTATTTTTAATCAGAAGCCGGAGCAAAAACTTCAGTTTATAGAGAATCTCCAAAAGCAGGGACACAATGTAATGATGATAGGAGATGGGCTAAATGATGCAGGTGCATTGGCTCAAAGTAATGTAGGGGTAGCAATATCTGAAAATGTAAATGTGTTTTCGCCCGCATGCGACGGTATACTTGATGCTTCGCAATTTACTAAGATCAGTTATTTCATGAAGTTGTCTAAAAACACGATTAAAACTATTAAGATGAGCTTTACATTATCCTTGCTCTATAATGTTGTGGGTCTGTCATTTGCAGTGACAGGAAAACTACTTCCATTAACAGCAGCCATCATTATGCCATTAAGTACAATAACCATTATAAGTTTTGTAACCATAATGAGTAATTATTATGCAAAAAGACACTAAAAAATGCTAGTAATAGTGGCTGTTTATGACAAATATCATGTTTTTAGAAACCGGGCTACAATAGCTTTGTTAACATAAATTTTAGAGGTATGAGCGTAATCTATTTATTAATCTCCATTAGTATCGTGGTTGCCATTTCCTTTTTTATAGCCTTTGTAAAAGCTGTAAAGAGTGGACAATATGACGACGATTACACACCATCCGTACGGATGCTTTTTGATGATGAACTAACAAAAAACCAAAGCAAAAACGATAACTCAAATTAACTATGGAAGTGCAACAATTTTATTATGACAATAAGATAGTCAAAAAGTTCCTCTATGCCTGTATTGTATTTGGCGTTGTAGGGATGCTTGTAGGCCTTTTGATTGCCTCAATGTATATGTTTCCCAATCTTACCGAAGGTATCTCGTGGCTTAGCTACGGACGATTAAGACCTTTGCATACCAACGCGGTGATTTTTGCCTTTGTGGGTAATGCTACCTTTGCCGGTATTTATTATTCTTTACAAAGGCTGCTTAAAACCAGAATGTATAGTGACCTCTTAAGTAACATTAACTTTTGGGGCTGGCAGCTCATTATTGTAGCAGCAGCTATTTCGCTTCCTTTAGGTTACACTTCTTCAAAGGAATATGCTGAGCTGGAATGGCCTATAGATATTGCTATTGCAGTCGTATGGGTAGTGTTTGGTATTAATATGATCGGTACTATCCTGAGAAGAAGGGAACGACATTTGTATGTAGCGATCTGGTTTTACCTGGCTACATTTATTACAGTTGCAGTACTGCATATCTTTAACAGCCTTGCACTTCCTGTAGGAGCAATGAAAAGTTACTCGGTATATGCCGGTGTACAGGATGCATTGGTACAATGGTGGTATGGTCATAATGCTGTGGCATTTTTCCTTACCACTCCTTTCCTTGGGCTTATGTATTACTTTTTGCCAAAAGCAGCGAACAGACCGGTATATTCATACAGATTATCAATTATTCACTTTTGGTCACTTATTTTCATCTACATATGGGCAGGTCCGCACCACTTGTTATATTCAGCTTTGCCGGATTGGGCTCAAAATTTAGGTGTTGTGTTTTCAATCATGCTTATCGCACCATCATGGGGTGGTATGATTAACGGATTGCTTACTCTTAGAGGTGCCTGGGATAAAGTACGTACAGAGCCTGTTCTTAAATTCTTTGTTGTGGCAATTACAGGTTATGGTATGGCAACGTTTGAAGGGCCTATGCTATCGCTTAAAAATGTAAATGCAATTGCTCACTTTACTGACTGGATCGTAGCTCACGTACACGTTGGTGCCCTTGCATGGAACGGATTCTTAACCTTTGCCCTTATCTACTGGTTGGTACCAAGAATGACCAAAACCAAATTATACTCTGTTAAGCTTGCCAACTTTCATTTCTGGATAGGTACACTGGGTATTATATTATATGCACTACCACTATATGTTGCCGGTTTCACTCAGGCTTCTATGTGGAAACAGTTTAACCCTGATGGAACACTTAAATACGGTAACTTCCTTGAGACAGTGAAAGAGATTATGCCGATGTACTGGATGAGGGCTATAGGTGGTACTCTGTTCGTAATAGGTATGCTGGTATTGGTGTATAATATCATTCAGACTATCAGACAAGGGCAAAAGATTGAAGATGAAGCTGCAGAGGCACCTGCTCTGGAAAGAATTACAGCAAAAAGAATGAAGGGTGAGAAATTCCACCCTTGGTTAGAAAGAAGACCTATTCAGCTTGCATTACTTGCTACGGTTGCTATTCTGATAGGAGGTATTATACAGATTGTGCCTACCATAATGGTAAAATCTAACATACCAACAATTAGTACCGTAAAACCATACACACCACTGGAACTTGAAGGGCGTGACCTATATATCCGTGAAGGATGTGTTAGCTGTCACTCACAAATGATACGTCCTTTCAGATCTGAAGTAGAGCGTTATGGTGAATATTCAAAATCAGGGGAATATGTATATGATCACCCGTTCTTATGGGGTTCTAAGCGTACAGGTCCCGACCTGATGAGGATAGGTGGTAAGTATAGTGATAACTGGCACTTTAACCACATGTGGGATCCGCAAAGTACATCAGCAGGTTCAATAATGCCATCATATAAATGGCTGTTTGATAATAAGCCTATGGATTACAGCGAAACTCAAAAGAAAATGGAGGTAATGGTAAAACTAGGGGTTCCTTATACAAAAGATGAAATTGCCAATGCACCACAATTAGTAAAAGAACAGGCTGCTAAAATTGAAAAAAGCCTTCATACAGATCCTGATTTTGTGAAAAGCTACGAAGAAAGCAAAAAAGCTGCGGTAGCCAGAGGTGAACAATTTACCGAAATGAAAGACAGGGAAATTATAGCTTTAATTGCTTACCTGCAACGCTTGGGAACCGATATAAAAATTAAAACAACTGCTGATACTACTCAAAAATAAGAAGCCATGCTAAAGTTTGTAAAACATAATCTGGAAAGTATCTCGGGAGTAGAAATCTTTCCAATCATATCACTGCTTATCTTCTTTCTTTTCTTTATAGTGCTTTATACCTGGGTATTTACATATAAAAAAGAGAAGATAACCGAATTGAGTAATATTCCTTTTGATGGGGATGATCAAAATAACACTATAAACTAAGAACGATATGAAAAAGTTTTTTCCGGTTTATGTAAGGCTTCCGCTGATTTTTGCACTTGTATTCATGGCTTTGGAGTTTTTTATAGACAGTGGTGACAGACCTGCTTTTCTAAAATATCCTGAAGTATCTATATTTCTTGCAACATTTCTCTTTTTTCAGATAACGCTTGAAATTGTTTATGCTGCTTTCGAGAGACTAAATTACAATCTGTTGACTGAGGAGGAGAAAGCCAAAAAGGCACAAGAAGAGACTATTGCTTTCACAGATACGGCTCTTTACAAAAAAATAAAAGGATGGTTTGTAAAATCCAAACCAATTGAAGAGGAAAGCTCAATCCTGTTGCATCATGACTACGATGGTATTCAGGAGCTTGATAATGTTCTTCCTCCGTGGTGGGTTAACCTTTTTTACGTTACCATCTTTTTTGGAGTAGTATATCTTGTACGTTACCATATTTTTGATGGTGAAGATCAGGCAGCAGAGTTTAAAACAGAAATGGCCGAAGCTAAGCTGGCAGTTGAAGAATATAAGAAAACAGCAAAAGACCTTATAGATGCCAACTCTGTAACGTTACTAACCGATGCCGGTGATATAGCTACGGGTAAAAAAATCTTTGAGACAAACTGTGTAGCTTGTCACAGGCCTGATGGTGGTGGAGCGATTGGACCTAATCTTACTGATAAATACTGGATACTTGGAGGAGGAATTAAAAATGTATTTCATACGATAACTGAAGGTGGTCGTGATGGTAAAGGTATGGTGGCCTGGAAAGGCACGCTAAAACCATCCGAGATACAACTGGTTGCAAGTTATGTGCTATCGCTTCAGGGGTCAAATCCTAAAGATCCAAAAGCACCTGATGGGGATTTATGGGAAGAAAAGGCAGAAACACCTGCTAAATAACAAGAGCAAATTATGAGTATAGCACAGAATGACGATTTCCGCGACAGACTGGGCACGGTTAATGACGAGGGTAAAAGGGTTTGGATTTACCCAAAAAAGCCTTCAGGAAAATTATATGAGTACAGGAAGTGGGTAAGCTACTTTTTATTAGCCTTCCTTTTCCTGGCACCGTTTGTAAAAATCAAAGGAAATCAGTTCTTATTATTTAATGTAATCGAAAGGAGATTCAACATTTTTGGATTTCCTTTCTGGCCACAGGATTTCCATCTGTTTGTTATCTCGATGATTATAGGTGTAATCTTCGTAGCTCTGTTTACAGTGGTGTTTGGCCGTATTTTTTGCGGATGGATATGCCCACAAACTATTTTTATGGAAATGGTTTTCAGGCGTATTGAATACTGGATTGAAGGCGACAGGAATGCGCAGATGAAACTGGATAAACAGGAATGGAATGGTGAAAAAATAAGAAAGAAAGCCTTAAAGTGGTTCGTGTTTTTTATCATTTCTTTCATGATTGCCAATGTCTTCCTTGCCTATCTGACCGGAAGTGAAAAGCTGGTGCAAATGGTTACGGAAGGACCACAAGATAATATTGGTACGCTGGTAGCACTGCTCATTTTTACGGCTGTATTTTATTTTATTTATATATGGTTCAGGGAGCAGGTTTGCATCATTGCCTGTCCTTATGGAAGGTTACAGGGAGTACTGCTGGATAATAAATCTATTATAGTTGCCTATGACCATAAAAGAGGAGAAGGAGAGAACGGCCGTGGTAAAGTTGTTAAGAATGAAAACCGTGATGTAGTTGGCAAGGGAGATTGTATAGATTGTAAGCTTTGCGTGAATGTTTGCCCTACAGGAATTGATATTAGGAATGGTACGCAGCTGGAATGTATTAACTGTACAGCCTGTATAGATGAATGCAATACCGTAATGGACAAGGTGGGTTTTCCGCAGGGGCTTATACGATATGCAAGTGAAGATGAAATAACAAAGAAAGAGAAATTTGTTTTCACTACACGAATGAAAGGTTATACTGCAGTATTGGCGATTCTTATTGGGATTTTTATTGGGATGCTTTTCCTTAGGAATGAGGTAGAGGCTACCGTGTTGAGGTTGCCGGGACAGCTCTATGAGCATAAAGGAGAAAACATCAGCAATGTATATACTTATAAGATTGTAAATAAAACTGCTAAAGATTTTAAAAATGTAAGTTTCAGGATCAGGTCGCCTAAAGGTAGTGTGAGAACGGTAGGAAAAACAAGTTTTTCTATAGCCAGGGAGCAAATGGTGCAGGGAACACTGTTTATAGAGATTAATCCGGCTTTTCTTGAAGGAGATAAAACAAGGGTAATTCTCGAAGTGTATTCAGGTGATAAATTACTCGATACTGAAGCTACAAATTTTTTAGGTCCGCGTACTTTTAATTAAAAACTAAGATTATGAAAATAAATTGGGGAACGGGAATAGTTATAGCATTTGCACTGTTTATGAGCTTTATACTCTTTTTTGTATTCAGAGTGCAAAGCGATTCAAAATATGACAATGAACTGGTTGTGGAAGATTACTACAAACAGGAAAGAATATTACAGGATGTGTTGAATAAAGAAGCCAATGCAGCACAACTTGATCAAAAAGTAAAAATTGAAGATACTGAGGAAGGTATATTGATAACCTTTCCTGAAGATTTTACTCCAAACGATATAAAAGGAAAAGTGTCCCTATACAGGCCGTCTGACCAAAAGTTGGATAATGAACTCCAGATAGCATTATCCACGTCTAATCATCTGCTCATACCTAAAAGTGATTTGGCAGGCGGCCGCTGGGACATTATTACCGATTGGCAATATCACGGTAAAAGCTATCTGAATAAACAGATGCTTAACCTGGAATAGATTTCAAATTAAAGATAATGACAGGCAGATATTTTATATATATGCCTGTCATTTACTAAATTAATACAGATGCTTTTTTCAGCACTTATATTAGGTTTATTATCCAGCCTCCATTGTATAGGTATGTGTGGCCCTATTGCCATGATGCTGCCGCTTGACAGGACTAATGAGGCCAAGAGAGTATTACAGCTTTTATTGTATCATACAGGCAGGCTGTTCTCTTATGGAATGCTCGGTGCCTTTTTCGGGATTGCCGGAAAGGTTTTAAGCCTTGCCGGAATTCAGCAGCAGTTATCTATCATAGCAGGTATTGTGATTATTATCATAGTGATGATACCGGAAAATAAGTTTGCGCAGTATAATTTTTCAAAACCGGTTTACCGAATTATATCGAAAATTAAAACCGGCCTTGGCAGCAGGCTGAAGCAAAGAGATAACAAAACTTTTTTTATGATTGGCCTGCTCAATGGATTATTACCCTGCGGACTTGTATATGCAGCATTGTTTGGAGCTGTAGCAATGCAGGATCTTAGTTATGGTGTACTTTACATGATCTTATACGGAGCAGGAACCATACCGTTAATGAGTATTGTTGTTTTTGCAGGTGGTATGTTTACTCCTAAACAGCGAAACACATTAAATAAGCTGGTTCCTTATGCTATGGTATTTATGGGAATGTTATTTATTGTTCGTGGTCTCGGATTAGGTATTCCTTACATATCACCATCCGATTTTAGTCTTTTTGTTCAACAGGGTTCTGTTTGTAAATAAAAAAAATCCTCCTTTTAAAGGAGGATTTTTTTATATCACCATGGAGAATAATTGGGTATTGGGTAATTTTCTCCGCATTCTTAGGTCAAATGCCATACAAATGTTCCTTACATAAGGTTTTCCTTTTTCAGTAACCTTAATGTGGTCTTTACTGAACTCAATAAGCTCGTCATTTTTCATTTCTTCCAGACTCAGTACAATTTCCAGTAAGTCAGGCAAAAATTCATTTTCATTGCACCAGGATGTCTCAAAATTGCACATCAGGTTAAGTATGTGTTTGCGTATAATGAGATCTTCTGCAGTGAGAAAATGGCCTCTGTATACCGGAAGCTCATTATCTTCAATTCTCATATAGTAATCTTCAAGATTTTTTTCGTTTTGTGCAAACCCATACCAACTGTCACTTATTGCAGAAACCCCCAATCCAATCATTAGTTGTGTTTTTGAAGAACTATATCCCATAAAATTGCGGTGCATGCTACCTTGTTGGTATGATTGGTAAAGGCTGTCGCTTTTTAATGCAAAATGATCCATTCCTAACTCATGGTATCCCTCTTTATTCAGAATCATTTTTCCAATTTCATACAACCTTCTTTTTACTTCATCCTTTGGAAGGTTATTTTCGTCATAACCACGTTGTCCATTACCTTTCATCCATGGAGTGTGTGCATAACTGTAAAAGGCGATACGATCAGGTTCCAGCGCTTTGGTTTTTTCAATGGTATCTACCATAGTTTCAATACTCTGGAACGGAAGTCCAAACACCAGATCATGACTAATGGATGTATAGCCAATTTCCCTCGCCATTAAGGTAACATTGGCTACATTGCTGTAAGGTTGTATTCTGTTAATAGCTTTTTGCACGGTTTCATCATAATCCTGCACACCAAAACTCACACGCCTGAATCCAAGATTATAGAGTACCTGTAAATGTTCTCTTGTAGTATTGTTGGGGTGTCCCTCAAAACTAAATTCATATCCGGGAGCAGCTATTGCAAGCTCAAATATGCCGTTTATTAGCTTTTTTAGATTTTCGGGGCTAAAAAAAGTTGGAGTTCCTCCGCCAAGATGTAATTCTTTAATGAGCGGTCTTGTTTTAAACAGGCTTCTGTACATTGCCCATTCTTTAAGAATCGCGTTTATGTAAGGTATCTCAGTTTCGTGTCTTTTTGTAATTCGTTTGTTGCAGCCGCAAAAGGTACACATGCTTTCACAAAATGGCAGGTGAATGTATAAGCTTATACCTTCTTTGGTGTTACTTTCTTTAAAGGAACGTATAGCGCTTTCTTTCCAAATCTGTTCCGAAAAGTTTCCATTATCCCAATAAGGTACAGTAGGATAACTGGTATACCTTGGACCGGGAACATTATATTTTTGTACTATTGATGTTTCCATATAATTTGATTTTTCAATATCAAAAGTATCATAGAGAGCATCGTAAAAAAATGATAAATATCAGGTAACGTTTAATTGAATGACGTCAAACATAATTGCTGCATGAAATCAAAACTGTTTTAAAATTTTGAGATTCCTAATTGTTTCCAGATTTAGAGAGCAAATTGCGCATTATTACTAACCTATAATTAACAGTAAAACAATTGTGAGTTTATGCAGGCTGTTATACCTTTGCCATCGTGAAAAAGCTTTGTGTTTACATACTGATTTTCCTGGTTAACCTTAATACCTCTTTTTTTGAAGAGCTATTAAAGGTTCCTGTGCTGGTGCAGCATTTTATGGAACATCAGCAACGAAACGCAGATATTGGTTTTGGTGAATTCCTTGCTCAACATTATGGAAGCAGGAACACAAAAGATAATGATGAAGATCGTGATATGCAGCTGCCTTATAAAAAACTCGATCATCATGATGTAACACATTTTGTGTTTTTACCAAATCGTTTTTATTCCTCTTCGGTCAGAATTACACCAATGGATTCTCCGGTAGACAATCATTACAAAAATAATTTTCTTCACAATCCTCATTTAGGAGCTTTGTTCAGGCCTCCTATTGCCTAATATCTTTTTCCGGATTTTAAAATAATGCTCAGGCACTTTAGTGTCGGTGCGTATGTATATTATTTATTTCCAATACGATATTATGCTTAATAAAATAATTCAATTTTCAGTTAAGAATAAACTGGCAATTGGTGTCTTCACATTGCTGTGGATTGTCTACGGGGTGTATGAAGTAAGCCGTTTACCTATTGATGCCGTACCTGACATCACTAACAATCAGGTACAGATTATAACTACTGCGCCTTCATTAGGTGCTGAAGATGTAGAGCGCCTGATAACTTTTCCAATAGAACAGGCGATAAGTAACATTCCTCAACTTAAAGAAAGCCGGAGTATTTCGCGTTTTGGGCTATCAGTAGTGACCATAGTTTTTGAAGATGATACTGATGTATACTGGGCTCGTCAGCAGGTAGCAGAAAGACTTCAGAAAGTTGAGATTGATGAGAATGCTAACACGCCTGAAATGGGACCTGTAACTACAGGTCTTGGCGAAATATACCAGTATGTGCTAAAACCACAGCCGGGCTATGAAAACAAATTCTCTTTAGAAGATTTACGAACCATACAGGACTGGACAGTCAGAAGGCAATTGCTGGGAACTCCCGGTATAGCCGATGTGTCTACTTTTGGAGGAAAGTTAAAGCAATATGAAGTAGCTGTTAATCCGGCTAAATTAAAAGCACAAAACTTAACCATAAGCGATGTATTTACAGCACTTAGCCGAAGCAATCAAAATACTGGTGGCGCCTATATAGAAAAAGGGCCTACAGTATCTTACATTCGAAGTGTTGGTCTTGCCAAAAGCATGCAAGATGTAGAGAATATAGTTGTGAAATCTACTATGGCAGGTACACCGGTGCTTATAAAAAATATTGCTGAGGTAAAACTGTCTTCGGCAATTCGTTATGGTGCGCTTACCAATGAAACCGGTGAAGCCGTAGGTGGTATCGTGATGATGCTTAAAGGAGAAAATGCCAACAATGTAATCGTTAGCGTTAAGAAAAAAGTAGCTGAGGTTGAAAAGATACTTCCGGAGGGCTTAAAGATTGAACCTTTTCTTGACCGTACCAAAATGGTTGATAATGCCATTGGCACTGTAGAAAAGAATCTTGTTGAAGGAGCCTTGATAGTAGTACTGGTACTGGTGCTTTTCCTGGGTAACTTAAGAGCAGGATTTATAGTAGCATCGGTAATACCGTTGTCTATGCTTTTTGCCATTATCATGATGAACACTTTTGGAGTGAGTGGTAACCTGATGAGCCTTGGAGCACTTGATTTCGGACTTATTGTAGATGGAGCCGTAATTATAGTTGAAGCTATTTTACATCACCTTCATTCAGCAAAGAAATATAAATCAGTAAATAGCATATCTCAGGAAGATATGGATAAAGAAGTTACCGGATCGGCTGCGCGAATGATGAATGCTGCTGTTTTTGGACAAATAATCATCCTTATTGTTTATCTGCCTATATTATCGCTACAAGGCATAGAAGGTAAAATGTTTAAACCTATGGCTCAAACGGTTGCATTTGCCATTTTAGGAGCTTTTATACTGTCGTTAACCTATGTGCCTATGGTTAGTGCCCTTTTTATCAGTAAAAAAATCAGTCACAAACCTAACTTGTCCGACAGGGTTATGGCAAAGCTGGAGGGCTGGTATGAAGGCTGGCTGGTTAAAGCCTTAAAGATTCGTAAGGCAGTAGTTGCTACTGCAGTTGTATTGTTTGCTTTGGCACTGTTTCTTTTTAGCAGGATGGGAGGCGAATTTATTCCCCAACTTGAAGAAGGAGATTTTGCTGTAGAAACCCGTTTGCTTTTAGGAACAAACCTTACCACTACGACTGAAACTATTGTAAAGATTTCTGCCGAACTTAAAAAGAAATATCCTGAAGTAAAACAGGTTGTGTCAAGGATAGGAAGTGCCGAAATTCCTACCGATCCAATGCCGATTGAAGGCGGGGATGTGATTATTGTGCTTAAAGACAAATCAGAGTGGACAAGCGCCTCGTCATTTCCTGAGCTGGCAGAAAAAATGGGTGAAACCATACAAAATGTTGCTCCGGGAGTTTCAACCGGTTTTCAGTATCCGGTTCAGATGCGCTTTAATGAGCTGATGACCGGAGCTAAACAGGATGTGGTTTGTAAAATATACGGAGAAGATTTAGACAAGCTTGCAAAATACTCAGAGCAGTTAGGGGCTATAAGCAGAACTGTAAAAGGAACTGCAGACCTATATGTAGAAAAAGTAACCGGTATGCCTCAAATTGTTATAGACTATAATTGGGCAGAAATGGCTAAGTACGGTTTGTATGTAGAGGACATAAATCGTACTGTAAATACAGCTTTTGCAGGTGCAGTAGCCGGTAATATTTATGAAGGTGAAAAACGGTTTGATCTTGTAGTTCGTATAGGGAACAGCGGAAGGAAAGATATCAATGATGTACGCAATTTATTGGTTGCAACGCCATCCGGTGCGCAAATACCATTGTATCAGGTTGCTTCAGTAAATGAGATAGAAGGGCCAAACCAGATTCAGCGTGAAGATGCGAAACGAAGAATAATAATAGGATTTAATGTTAGAGGACGTGATGTTCAGAGCATTGTAGATGAGCTTCAAAAAAAAGTAAATGCTGAAATCAAATTCGATCCCGGGTATTATGTAACCTATGGAGGAGCATTTGAAAACCTGCAACAGGCAAAAAGCAGATTGGGGGTAGCGGTTCCGGCAGCTTTACTAATGATTTTTGCACTGTTGTATTTTGCCTTCAGGTCGTTTAAAGAAGGTATCATCATTTTTACTGCAATTCCACTTTCGGCTATTGGTGGTGTTTTTGCCCTTACCCTTAGGGATATGCCTTTCAGTATTTCGGCAGGAGTTGGTTTTATAGCATTATTTGGTGTCGCAGTACTTAACGGAATTGTTTTGATATCGGAATTCAACCGTATCCAGAAACAGGGAGAAATTACCAATCCTTCAGATATAATACTTAACGGTACGAAAAACAGGCTTCGCCCGGTACTGATGACTGCAGCCGTTGCATCATTAGGTTTCCTGCCAATGGCATTAAGCAATGGTGCAGGAGCAGAGGTACAGCGACCGTTGGCAACGGTAGTTATAGGAGGTCTTGTTACTGCAACCCTGCTTACTCTTTTTGTACTGCCTGCCATTTATCTTATGACCTACCATACTAAAATATTCAGCAAGAAGATGAAAAATAAAACGCTAAATAAAGCTACGGTTTTGCTTATCACGCTTTTTACAGTCTTTGGCGTTAAGGCCCAGGAACCTGTTAAAGTGCCTTTAATAAAGGCTGAAGAAATTGCCACAAAAAATAATAAACGTTTACAGGCGGCAAAGCATAACGAACGCTCTCAGGAGTACAGGTCTAAATCAGGCTATGATATCCCTAAAACAGTTATAGATGGTGATTATGGACAGTTTAACAGCCGTATGAATGATACACGTTTTGGTATAAGTCAGAGTTTTAATTTTCCCACAGTGTATTCAAGGCAAAAGAAAGCACTTACCGAAAATTATAATGCAGCTCAGGCACAATCACAGCTTACTTTGCAAGAAGTGAAAGCTAATGTAAGAACCTTGTTTTATGAATTGGTGTGGCTTGAAAGCAAAAAGGAATTATTGCACTATGCCGACAGCGTTTACCGCCTTATGGAGGAAAAGTCCCAATTAAGGTTTAAAGTAGGGGAGACCAATGTATTGGAAAAAAGTGCGTCACAATCGGCAAGGCAGTTTTATACAAACCAGCTCAATATGATCAGGCAGGATATTGAAATCGCTTCAAGATCATTTAATACTGTTCTTCAGGACAGCCTTGTTTATACACCACAAACAGACAGTATAAAAATTCAGTTCGCAGTTCCGTTGGAAATGGCAGATACCGGTAATCTTCCGTTGTCTAAATTATCCCGGTCGGAAGCCGAAGCTGCTAAATGGAGATGGAAGTCTGAACGTGCACGTATGCTTCCGGATATTACTCTTGGTTATAATAATCTGAGCATCACAGGTTATCAGACTGACAAGACTGGTAATGACAGTTACTATGGACCCGGAGACCGATTTAGTTATGTTACAGCCGGACTTAGCATACCACTGTTCTTTGGTAGCCAGTTGGCAAAAAACAAAGCGGCTAAAGCCGAGTGGCAAAATATGGAATCGCAAAACGAAGCTGTAAAAACAGAATTGACTACCCAATTGGTCAACGCTCAAAAAGAGGTTATAAAATTCAGAGAGAGTCTGCATTACTATGAAACTGACGGCCTGGCTAATGCACAAACTATTATTGATGCTGCAAATAGCCAGTTTACTAATGGTGATATCGATTATCTGCAATGGGTACTGGTGGTAAATCAGGCCATTACCATTAAAAATGAATATCTGGATACTGTAAATAATTATAACAAGGCAGTTATCGCACTGCAAACCTTAAACAATTTGTAATATCATGAAACGCTATATAGTATCAATATTAGCTTGTACCGCATTGTTTTCATGTGGAAAAAAAGAAACTGAAACCAGTACTGAAAAACTACCGGCGACTGCTGCTTCTAACGTGGTTGAACTCACAACTGAACAGGCAAAAAATGCGGGTATAGAAACAGGAAAACCTCAGGAGAAGGAACTGAGTGGTACCATTCAGTTACAGGGTAGCGTTACCGTGCCCCCCCAAAGTATTGTACATGTTACTTTTCCACTTGGCGGATACATAAGGAAAACAAACCTGATGCCCGGTATGCAGGTTCAAAAAGGACAGGTTTTGGCAGTTATTGAAGATATGCAGTACATTCAGCTGCAACAGGATTATCTTACTGCAAAAGAGCAGTTCAGACTCTCGGAAATGGAATATAACAGACAAAAAGAACTTAATGCAAAGAAAGCCAGCAGTGATAAGCTTTTTGAACAGGTTACAGCCGAAAAAGAGACGCATAGGATTACCATGGCATCATTAAGTCAAAAATTGACGTTGCTGGGGGTAAATCCGTCAAGGCTTACCGCTTCAACAATTTCTAAATCCTTATCTATCGTTTCACCGGTTAACGGTTTGGTGTCTAAAGTAAATGTAAACGTAGGGAAGTATATTGCAGCTACTGAAATGCTTTTTGAACTTATAAATGTACAGGATATTGTGTTAACATTCAATGCTTTTGAAAAAGATATACCTTATCTTAAAACAGGTCAAAAGGTTGAGGTGTATCTAAACGATCGAATCAGCGATAAGTTATCTGCTAAAGTTATGTACATCAACCAAAGCCTTAATGGTGACAGGGCAGCAGAGATTATTTGTAAACTGGACAGGTATGACAGCGCATTGCTTCCCGGGCAGTTTGTTAATGCAGACGTTAGCATATCCAATAAAAAATCGCTGACTGTACCTGAAGGAGCCGTAACGGAGTGGCAAGGCAAAAATTATGTTTTTGAACATAAAAAAGAAAACAGCTATGAAATGATACCGGTAACAGTTGGTATTGTTCAAAATGGTATGAAGCAAATAAGTTCTGAAAAAGTGTCTACAAATTCAGAGCTGGTTATTAAGAATGCTTATTCGTTGCTTATGAAAGCAATGAATAGCGGTGAAGAGGAGTAAATACTATTTTAAAGCAAAAGAGGCTGCCTAAAACAGCCTCTTTTTTTTTATGAGATTAAGCTCTTTTAAAACCCTAATTAAAAAATCCATTTTACAATTAAGTAAAATGGATTTTTTAATTCTAACTAAATGGATTAGTTTATAGCTATATCATCAATCTGAATTGTGGTTGTAACATTAGAAGATCCGGTATATTCAAAAACAAAATAACCATTTCCGGTAAGTGTTGCAGGGATGCTGTAAGATCCTGCTGTTGTAAATGAATTTTGAGATTGTCCGCTTGCAGGGTAAATTAAATTAGTGAAGCTACTGGTGATATCTACAAGTTTAGTTTCGTCAATATCAAAACCTGCCTGATAATCTGCATCTTTAATATAATATACTTTTAAAGCTTCTCCTGTCATATAACGTATCTCTTTACTAAAGCTAAATGTATTTGCTGCTGTAAAGTCAACAGGTACAAAGAAATACGTTTTAGAATCTACACCCGGAGTACTTGAACCTGAAAATGATGTCATCTCGATATATTTATTACCGGTATTATTCGGGTATTGTTTAACCTGCCAGTATCTGTTACCCACGGTATAGTCTGTGATATATTTTGGGAATGAAGAAGCATTAAGAGCATAGCTTTCAAAGTTTTCAGTTACGTTTCCTGTATAGGTAAGTGCAGATCCTACCTGTGCAGACTGACTTTGTCCCGGTTCGGGCGGAGCTTCACCAAACCTTGCTTCAGTAAGTTTTATATCAGCCTCAGTACGCGCGATAAACTGGTAATCTTCATTATATTTTGTCATTACCCCTCTAACAGTTCCTGATTCTTTTGGAACAGTGTGTGAAGCATAAGCCGTAAACTCACTTGTTCTGAAAATAACCCTTCTTCCTGTTGCATCTTCAAGGTAGTGGTTAGTAGCACCACCAATTTCGTTAGTGTCATCATAGTACGTTTTGTATACAGATTCTTTAACGAACTCTACATTTTGAAGTTCTATAAGTGTATTAACCCTTACATCTTTTAAAGCTTCCTGAATTGTTAACTTTTGTACTAACTGGTCTTCAGGAATAATAGTGCAAGAAGGTACAATGACTTCTCTGAAATCAGCAGGTGCCAACCTTCCTACTTCTCCCTGATATAGGGCACCAATTCGTAGAGAACCAAATTTTTTGTCAGTATAAATAAAATCATCATTTAATTTTACATACACCATACGTCCCGGTTCCATTCTTTTGAAGATAGATGTTACATCCGCCGGAACGCTAAAACCAAAAGATCCATCAGCGGTTTGTAGTGAAACTGATTTAAAGAAATTGCCTTCAACATCTGTTGATACTACATAAGCAGCTATAACATCTTCTTTTGTATATTTTGCAGCTACTGCCGGTGCAGGTACCTGTTGAGGCTCTAATGTTGTTGTAAGGTAATTTTCAGGACAATTAAGATTAGGAGTGTCGTAATCGTCTTCATTTATACAGCTTGTCAGTAGTAAGCCTGATGCTAGTATCAATGCAATCACTGATTTATTAAAAACTGTTTTCATAGTATGTTTTTTTTAAAGATTTATATAAAGGTTAACAAAATATGTCCTGCCGTATCCATAAAAGTACCTCGGACCAAAAGAAGGAGTTCCGCTTGAAACGTCCTGATTTAATTGTCTGTAATTAGCATTTCGAGCCTGTTCGAAACCACCTGTTTTGTATGAAACATCAAAAAGGTTGTTAATGCTGGCGAAGAATCCAAAAGTGTTATTGCCTATTTTCCATGACTTACCACCTGTAAGATTAACTAAAAAGAAGCCATCAAATTTTTCCTGTTTTAATAACTGTCTTGTGCGGGCATCTGTAATTTCACCGAATTGATAGCCTGTTTCAGGGTTTATCAAAAAGTGATCTGTTCTTAATAAGGCAGATACATCTATGTAGCTACTTGCCAGATAGTTTCCATTAGCACCAATCCACCAGAATTTAGGATCTCTGTACTCAATTCCTAAAGAGTAGGCTTGTTGTGGCATACCCGGTAGTTTATAATCTTTAAGGTATGCTTGACCAAAGTTAGTTACTGAAGTATTTACATCTCCTGGATTTGTTTCAATAAGCTCTGCAGCAATACCATCGTTGTTGATGCTTACTGTAGGGTTATTCGAGTAAGTATACTGACCGTATGAAGCCGAAGCCATAGCCTTAATAGTAGGAGTGAACTGGTATTCTATACCCATTTCAATACCCATTTGCCTTTTATTTATATCTGTAACTGTTTCGGCGATAAAGGCATTTGAATCTGCCGAATCATCTGCTTCAACAATACCTTCTGCAAAGAAAAATGATGTTTCTGTAGCGTTTTGAATCTCTGAGTAAAAACCTGTTAATCTTGCTTTTAATTTAGGGGCTCTAATAATGTAGCTAAGATCACCACCATAAATGGTTTCACTATCTAAACCGTCAACAATACTGTTATTTAGTCTTGCATTAGGGAACGTGTTTCTAAGGGTAGGAGCTTTGGTCATATAAATACCATTAAGGGTAAGCATATGTCTTCCTGTTATTTTATAGTTAGCACCGGCTTTAAAACCTAAATTGTCAAAGTTTACTTTTTCACTTTTTCCAAAAGAGTTGTTCGCATATATACCATTTTTGTACAAACCGTCTCTTTGATAATCTGAGCGGATGTAGTTTGCAGCAACATAAAAATCTGCTTTGCTATATGTAAATCTTCCCTGAGCAAAAGCGTCAATGGTATTTGCCAGAAGGTTATAGTTATAACCAAAAGTATCACCAACACCTACTTGTCTGTTTGGATTATTCAAATCAGATTGTGCCTGATTGCCACTATAAAAAGAGTCTATATCATCATAATGCGTTCCACCAAGAAGATCAAGAAGATTCTGGAAGTTATGAGATTTCAGGTTTTTATAAGTCACTCCACCATCAAGACTTAAGTGATCGGTAAGCTGTGAGTGAAAAATACTGTTAGCCGTAAATAGTTTATCATCTGTTCTGTCTTCATACAATACATATTTACTTTTAGATGGTGCTCGTCCTATGATGTTTCCGTTAGCATCAGTTATTGCAGTTGTATTAGCTGTATACATTCCATCCCAGTCAATTTGAGAATTAGCTTTAAAATCTTCTCTTGTCTTATCAGCTATCCTTACTATGTCTTCATCATTACCAATATATTTTCCACCAACACCTCCGGGATAATAATCCTCAGGATTGTTAGAATCTGTATATTGAGAAGTATAATAACTCGGTAAATTCCTGTAATAAGTAGGATCAGGATTATCTGCATCCTGATAGTCAATACGACTGTTGCCAATTTTTCCGAACTGGTAAGCAACATTTGTATTTAGTGTACTTTTTTCGCTTATTTTCCAGAAATGGCTTAACATTAAAATAGGTTCATCAACATCTTTGTCTCTTGAGTTCCTTTTTTTGCCATTTTGCCATCCCCAGTAAGAGTTGTATTTTTCGCCAACCAGGCTGGTAACTTCTTGTGTGTTAGGAGAGTTTTTCCCTCTGCTGTTTTCAGCATAAATACTTGTAAAGTTAAGGCTGTGACTATCGCCAAAACGTTTTTCTACACTGGCAAAGAATGAATTGGCACTATAATCCGTACCTTCAAAATAACCTTCTGTAGACCATCTTCGCGAACCTGAAATTACAAATGCAATTCCATCTTTGTTAAGTCCGGATGCATAAGTACCCATACCTCTCCAACTGTAATTTGTATTAGTCCCCGAGAATGAAATACGCGTGCCCGGGCGGTATATAGATGCTCTTGTATTGATTTCCTGAGTACCTAAAAGTCCACCAAAAGTATAATCAGACGGTGCCGAACCCATAGTGAACTCCTGGTTTCTGGTAGCATCATTAAGGCCTCCCCAGTTACTCCATTGAGGTCTTCCGTCATATATTTTATTCATTACTACTCCATTAATCATAGTAACGCCATATTCATTGTCAAGACCTCTTATCCTGAAACGGGCTAAACCCCAGTTAAAGGCAGCAGCCTGCTGATATGTATCTCGTGATGCCTGTAGTAATCCTGCGGTGTTTTCAGACCCACTGTTATCATCACCCAGGTCATTTTCTGTAATGGTGATAAGGCTTAATTCCTGTTCTGAAGTTATGTCTAATTCAAGAGAAATAATTCCAAGATCTGACTGTTGTCCGGACTTAATTTCCAAATTGAATGTTTTTGGTGCATAGCCGGCACTCTGAACTACAATTGCCTGTTTTCCTTCGGCTATATTTTCAAAGATAAATACCCCTTCTGCATTTGTCGTAACGGTTAGATTTGTGCTTTGAAGGGTTGCAGCAATATCCTGCAATGGTTTTTTCGATTTAGAATCGATTACGGTACCTTTTACCTGCGAAACCTGTTGTGCCCAACACGTTATGACCTGCAGAAAAAGCAAAAGGCCGAGTAGCGTTTTTTTCATAAATTTAAGTAAAGTTAATCTCCAATCATTAAGTTAAAAATTTCTTAACGGGCACAAAATTAGATGTTTTGATTATCCTATTTACTTTTGTCGCAGGGTTTAAACTAAACTTGATATTTACATAATATTCGTCAAAATGATTAAAAATTATTTAACCTTAGCTTTCGTTATTTCTACATTATTCGGGCTAAAGGCACAGGAAAAACAATTCAAAGTTCACACAATCGCTTTTTATAATGTCGAGAACTTTTACGACACTATTAACGATCCAAAAACAAATGATGAGGAGTGGGTATACACCGCTAAGAATTTTAGAAAAAAGGTTAATAACCTTGCTAAGGTTATTTCATTAATAGGTACTGATGAGAATCCTAATTCTCCAACGGTTATTGGCTTGGCAGAAATTGAAAACAGAAGAGTTTTGGAGGCTTTGGTTAAAGATCCGCAACTTGCTTCTAAAGATTATGGTATTGTACAATTTGATTCGCCGGACAGACGAGGGATTGATACAGCCCTTTTGTATCAGAAGAAACACTTTAAACCAACCAGCTTTATAAATATACCGTTATATATTTATGATGATTTTGCCAAACCTGATAGTAAAAAGGCAGCAGTTGCTAGTCTGGATAAGGTGGACTCAGAAGACAATTCTGAGACTGATAACGAATCAGACAGGATATATACCAGGGATCAGTTATTGGTAACTGGTTTGTTAGATGGTGAAGAGGTAAGTTTCATTGTTAATCACTGGCCTTCGAGAAGGGGTGGAGAAGCAGCCAGTAGTCATTTGCGTGAAGCTGCAGCTGCCCTGAATGTAAAGACAATAGATTCTTTATATAAGATCAATCCGGATTTGAAACTTATTACAATGGGTGACCTTAATGATGGACCGTATAATAAAAGTATAAAAAAGGTATTAGGAGCTAAAGGAAAAAAAGAAGATGTAAAGGCACACGGTATGTTTAACCCAATGGAGCAAATGTCTAAAGATGGTGTAGGTACACTTGCCTACAGGGATGCCTGGGATCTTTTTGATCAAATCATACTTACTGAGCCATTGATCAGAAAAGATTACACGACTTACAGGTATTGGAAAGGCGGTGTGTTTAAAAAACCTTATCTGTTGCAGTCTTCAGGTCAATATAAAGGATATCCTAACAGGAACTGGAATGGTGATATAGGTTATAGTGATCACTTACCGGTTTATGTTTATCTGATAAAGCAAAAATAAAAAAAGCCTCATTTTGAACTGCCCCCAAAAAGTTAAACACTATTTTGGGGTATTTTTATCGTATTAAGGAAAAGTGTCCTTTAATGTTTCTGCTGTTAATGGTAATTACAAACCAGTAATCTGTTGCAGGTAATGGTTTTCCATTCAAAGTCCCGTCCCAACTACCGGATCCTTTGAAACCTGTAATAACTTTTCCGTATCGGTCAAAAATATATACTTCGGCTTCCGGTATAAAGTTTAGGTAACGTATTGTCCAGACATCATTAATAGTATCATTGTTTGGTGTAAAGAAACGTGGATAATCAAGAATGAAAAAATCCAGTTCTAATGTTCCACAGCCATTCTTATCCCTTATGTAAACTTTATACTTTCCTGAGGGGAGATGGTTGAAAGTGTTAATGTCCTGATAATTTTTGTCATCCAGAGAGAATTCATAATTACCGTTTCCAACAGGTTCTATAGTTATATTGTTATTCTCGCCTTTAAAATCATCAATTATTACATTGGCACCTGTGGCTTTGCCCGAGGGGGTAATAATAAAATTTTTTGTCCCGGCACATCCATGGTTGTTTGTTACAGTTACAGAATAGTTTCCTGGTTCGTTTATTGAAATTCTTTGAGAGTACTGTGGTGGATTTGTACTCCATTCATAGGAGGTATAACTGTTTCCGGCATCAAGAATAAGAGTTTTGTTTTCACAAAGTGTAATTTCTTCATCATTAAGGTCGCTACCAAATGAGTATACTAAAAGTTCTATTGGTACAATTCCGTAACAATCTCCACTACTGTATATGCGTGCATAAATTGTTTGGTGACCAGGAGTTGTATTTATAAAATTCTGTGGATCTGCAATTGGGTTAATAGCTAATAAAGCGTCATTAGCCGATATAAAATACTGAAGGCTTAAGCTTGATGGAAGGTTCTGTAGTATTTGTGATTCGCGTTGGGTTAAATCAAATATAGTGATCCCGTCATCGGTGCCATAGTCGTCACAGCTGTCTACAGGCGAGGGAGTAATCAGTGTATTATTGGAGGTTGCCAGGGTTATTGGGCTTATGCTGAAACAGCTGTAAGGTGTCATTACCAGTGCGTAGATGATTTGATTTGGCGTACTGTTGTGAAATGATGCTGTGTTTGTAATAGGGTTACTGCTTGTTTGAGCATCATTCATGTTTAGGAAATAATATACAAAAAGTGATGTATCATTGTTTGTGACCATATTATAAGCAAGGTCGAGATTGTATGTTGTTATTCCATCATTATTGTCGTCACATTGAATTAATGTATATGCTGAAACTACTGGAGGGTTACTTTCTTCTATTCTGATTTTTCCTGTAGAGGTACAGCCTAGTCCAAATTCAACAACTACACTATAATTACCACCCGAAGTAACATTGTATGTTGAAGAGGTGATGGGTTGTAGAATATCATCTTTATACCACTTATAACCTGTTGCATTAGGTGTGAAGGCATTTAGCTGAAGAGATTCTCCTGAGCATAAAGGATTGTTAGTTTCAAATAATCGATCAGCTCCCAAATCGGTAACATTTTTAAAGCTGCCACCTCCTAAAAAGATAGCTGAGTCATAAAGGTTGTTTCCCTGATCGGCAACAACGAGTTTTATATGATAAGTCGTGCCGGGTGTAACATCGGTTTTGGCCTGTAGGATTACAGTCTGCCCATTAAAATTTGTTGGATGTTCAAAATCATTAAAGCTGTCGAAATACTGCTCATTAGCTGAAGGACATACTCCCAGGCCTCTTACGGTATTTACCTTTACAGGTATGTTTGTGCCGGGAACAACAGCAAGGTTTGTATAAGGTGTATTGCCTGAGGCTTCTTTTATTAAAAAGGCAAAGCCGTCAGTGTAGTTACATTGATTTTGAGAGGTAATGCTGGTAAGGTATTGCTCTGACGAAAAGATATAATCAAAACTTATTTTGTCGGTATAGGGTATAAAATCAAATTCAAGTACAGTAGCATTTATGATATTACTTACACCAAGGGCGATTTCAAGATCGTTATCGCCTAACCAGTCTGTAGAGCCTTCGCTAAGGAGAGAATTGTTAGGTCCTGTTGCAGATGTAGCAAATCCGGTGCTTAAAACAATTCCGTTTGTAAAGGGGAAAGTATTTGAGCCATTGGTAAAATGGCCATAACTTTTACTTCCGGGAGATCCCTGTATGTTAATATTGGAAACCTGTGCACAGGAATTATCAATTAAGGCATTTACAAGTTGTTCTGCATCATAGGAGTCATTAACCTGTAAATGCTGTTGCGCGGTTACTTTGCAAAGGCCGAATAACCCTAATAAGCATAGCGGGAGTAAACTTTTTTTCATAGTTGCAACAGGTACAAATAAAAAAGAGCACCCCAGGACGGGATGCTCTTAAAAAATATAAGCCTAATTATTTTTTAATTAATTTTTTTGTAGCAGTCTTGCCTTCTTCAGTAATGTTTACAACATAAACACCTGTAGTAAGGTTAGATACATCTACAGTTCCGTTGTTTACTGTTGTAGCAAGAACCTGTTTGCCAAGCATATCATATATAGCTACAGTTTTTTCAGTATTAGCAGATGAAATGATGTTTAATACACTGTCAGAAACCGGGTTAGGGAACATTAGAAGACCTGCAATGTTATTATCGTTTACACCAGCAATTGTATTGTCTACAAACGATAGGTTGTCATAATAGATAAAACCTCCGCTTGCACCATCCTGATGGTATGCTCTTATCTGGTATCTTATTTTAGCAGCTCCTTCCGGTGCAGTTACAGTTACAGTTTGATTTACCCAGTTAGTACCGTCTACAGAATAGTCAGATAGCTGAATGTTTGATTGTAAAGCTGTTGCAAGTGCTGTGTTAGAAGCATCAAGCCAGCTTGACCATAGTCTTGTTCTTGCCTGAGTATCGTTATCTAAATACCAGTAGCTGATAGTATAGCTGTGTCCAGGTACAACAGGTATAAGATCACTGTATTCAAGGTATTGTGTAGTTCCCTGAGCTTTAGATTGCTGTTTAACAGCGTTACCGCTCTGAGATGTTGTTGTTTCTTTAGTGATAAGGTCGTTATAAAGAACAGTAGTTCCTGCTGGATCAAAATTTTCAGGATTTGTACCTGTCCAGTTTTCGAAATCACCATTTATAATAAGATTGTCCTGTGCATTTGCAGTTACTGCAGTTAGCGCTAGTGCAGCAGCTAAAACGTAAATTTGTTTCATTTTCTGATTGTTTTTATTTGGTGTAAAATTATAAATAGCGTTCTGTGCTATGCCTAAATAAATATTGCCAAATAGTTACGGCATGGTTATTTAACACCTTTATAAAAGCATTGTTGTTAAGTGTTTATAAACGAATCTTTTCTTTTTTGTAAACTAGTATTTTTTGGTTGTTTTATAATAAGTACAGGCTGCCAATTGGCAGCCTGTACTGGATAGAAACTATTTAAACAAACTATTTTTTTCTCACTATTCTTACTGTTTTCTCAACATCTTCAAAGTTTAATTTCAGGATATAAACTCCCGACTCTAAATTTGACATGTCAATAATTGCATTTTGAGTATCCATTTGTTTGTCAATAACCAATTGACCGGTTAATGAGAATACTTTTACCGCTGTAAGATATTCTTCTGAAGTTATCTGAAGTCTGTCTGTAACAGGGTTAGGGAAATAACTAAAGCTGAACTTAGTCACATCATCACGTCCAAGTGTTAGTGTTACGGTTACTGCAAGAACAGAATTACTTTCACATCCATCTATTGTCTGAGTTGCGAAGTATGTTGTTTCAGATGTCAGAACGGTAGTTTCAGGTAAAGCGTTTTCGCCTGCAAGCGCAGCAGCTTCTGTAGCATACCATTTTATGTTTTGTCCCTCTGCAACAAGATCAGCAACTGTATGTTCTTCTTCAGTAAATATTTGTTCTGTATTACCCACAGGTGCATCTGTAGAATGTATTGTAACAACCACTTCTTTAAGCTGACTTTCGCATCCGTTTATGGTTTGCGATACGAAATAACTAGCTGCAGTCATTACCGTGTTTTCGCTAAGAGGGGTTTCAGCAGTTAGTGATTCATAAATACTTAGGTTTTCACCGGTAATAGTTGCTGTAAGTTCAGCAATTGTTGCTCCCTCACAGAATATTTGATCTTCAGCAATAGGCAATGCAGTAACATTAATAGTAACAGGAACTAGAGCTCTGGCACTTTCACAGCCATTAATAGTTTGTGAAACATAATAGTTGCCATTAGCAAGCGGGATGTTTTCTGTTATTTCTGTATTTCCGCTATCAGTAGTATACCATTTCAGATTTGTACCTGTTGCTGTTAGATCAGCAGTATTTGCTATCTGGCAGAATGTTAATGGCATCACTTCAGGAAGCGCTGTTACATTTATGGTAACTTCTATCTCTGTTCTCTCACTTTCTACGCCATTTACGGTTTGCGTTACGAAATAGCTACCTGTAGAAAGCTCATTATTTAATGATAGTTCAATACCGCCTGTTGCAATATCATACCATTTTAAATCTGTACCTTCAGCTGTAAGATCTGCAACCGTTGCAGCATTACAGAATTCAAGATCCGTTGCAACCGGTGCCGGTGGAGTAGGGATCTCTATTGTAATTGTTACAATCACTTCCGTTCTGCTACTTTCACAACCATTAATTGTTTGTGATACAAAGTAGCTTCCTGATGCAAGCGGTGTTGTATCTGCTAGTTCCGAGCCTCCTGTTGAGGTAGCATACCATTTTAGATTAGTACCTGAAGCTGTCAGGTCTGCTACTATCGCTTCGTTTACAAAGCTAAGAGATGTAGCTGTAGGGGCAGGAGTAACATTTAGTGTTACTGCTACCTGAGTTCTTGTACTCTCACAGTTGTTTAGCGTTTGCGATACGAAATAGTTACCTGTAGCCACTGCTTCTGTAGAAGTAAGCTCAGTACCACCATTTGCAGCGGCATACCATTTCAGGTTTGTACCTGTAGCGGTAAGTTCAGCTACTGTTGCAGCATTACAGAAAGTAAGTGCTGTTGCTGTAGGGGCAGGAGTAACATTTAGTGTTACTGCTACCTGAGTTCTTGTACTCTCACAATTATTTAGCGTTTGCGATACGAAGTAGTTACCTGTAGCCACTGCTTCTGTAAAAGCAAGCTCATTACCACCGTTAGCAGCGGCATACCATTTCAGGTCTGTACCAGTAGCGGTAAGTTGTGCTACCGTTGCAGCATTACAGAAGGTAAGTGCTGTTGCTGTAGGGGCAGGAGTAACATTTAGTGTTACTGCTACCTGAGTTCTTGTACTCTCACAGTTGTTTAGTGTTTGCGACACAAAGTAGTTACCTGTAGTTATCGCTTCTGTAGAAGCAAGCTCAGTACCACCATTAGCAGCCGCATACCATTTCAGGTTTGTACCAGTAGCGGTAAGTTGTGCTACCGTTGCAGCATTACAGAAGGTAAGTGCTGTTGCTGTAGGGGCAGGAGTAACATTTACAGTTACTGCTACCTGAGTTCTTGTACTCTCACAGTTGTTAAGTGTTTGAGACACAAAGTAGTTACCAGTTGTAACCGCTTCTGTAGAAGCAAGCTCAGTACCACCATTTGCAGTCGCATACCATTTCAGGTTAGTACCAGTAGCGGTAAGTTGTGCTACCGTTGCAGCATTACAGAAGGTAAGTGCTGTTGCTGTAGGAGCAGGAGTAACATTTACAGTTACTGCTACCTGAGTTCTTGTACTCTCACAGTTGTTAAGTGTTTGCGACACAAAGTAGTTACCTGTTGTAACTGGTTCTGTTGAAGCAAGCTCAGCACCACCATTTGCAGTCGCATACCATTTCAGATTTGTACCAGTAGCGGTAAGTTGTGCTACCGTTGCAGCATTACAGAAGGAAAGTGCTGTTGCTGTAGGGGCAGGAGTAACATTTAGTGTTACTGCTACCTGAGTTCTTGTACTCTCACAGTTGTTTAGTGTTTGCGACACAAAGTAGTTACCTGTAGTTATCGCTTCTGTAGAAGCAAGCTCAGTACCACCATTAGCAGCCGCATACCATTTCAGGTTTGTACCAGTAGCGGTAAGTTGTGCTACTGTTGCAGCATTACAGAAGGTAAGTGCTGTTGCTGTAGGAGCAGGAGTAACATTTACAGTTACTGCTACCTGAGTTCTTGTACTCTCACAGTTGTTAAGTGTTTGCGACACAAAGTAGTTACCTGTTGTAACTGGTTCTGTTGAAGCAAGCTCAGCACCACCATTTGCAGTCGCATACCATTTCAGATTTGTACCAGTAGCGGTAAGTTGTGCTACCGTTGCAGCATTACAGAAGGAAAGTGCTGTTGCTGTAGGGGCAGTGGTAGTGTTAATTACGATATCGTTACCACTGTCATTAATACTGGTAGTTAGTACCAATCCACTTGACAGATGAACTATGCGGACTCTATAATTACCTGCCACAAGTGTAGGTGGAAGGGTAGCCTGTATTGGGCTTGTATTTGATGAAGTACTTATTATGTTTGAGAAATCATTAGGGAAAGTTCCTGTTGCATCAGAATGCTGAACATAGAAGCTTCCTGAGCTAAAAGTACCTTGAACTGTATAAGCTATATCTACAATATTTTCGGTTCCTGAACAGTATGGACCATAAGCAACATTTGTAGTGTTTATTGCCGGAGCAGGATCTACAATAGCTGTAAGAGGTACTTGTATAGTGCCATTTCCTCCTGAAATGGTAAGAGTTCCATTATATGTACCTTGTGTCTGACCGGCGGCAAATCGTACAAATATTTGTGGATTAGTCTGGTTTACAGCTGCACCGGTATAGGTAAAGCTTCCGGTAGTACCGTAAGATCCTATACCCATAGCTAATTCAAAGCCTGCGGATGTTGTAAGTGTAATATCACCTGAAGCAGGAAGTAAATTTATAGCATTTAGTGAAGTAAGCTGGGTTGCAGCCGATGGTCCTTGCCCCTGTACCGCAGTAAATGATATTGAAGCAGGTGTTGCTGTTATTTGAGGTGCAGGTAATACTGTTAGTGCCCTTGTAATACTTACAGCATTGTAAGTTGTATCACCTGTGTTTGATGCAGTTATATTAACTGTACCTACTCCCGTAATTGTAATTGTTCCATCCTGTGTTATTGTAGCTACTGATGTATCAGAACTTGAGTAGTTTACTCCTAACGGAGCAGAGTTGCTCACATTGATGCTGAATGGTGCATCATTATCAAATTTATTAGGTATCGGATCCGGGCTGAATGTAAGGAACTGGTCTAATTTATTTATTGTATATGCCAGCACTTTACTATCGGTACCATAATATCCTGTAGCCTTAAGATTGATGTTGTATACACCTGCAGGTGTAGTACCGTCAAAAGTTATAAGACCATTATTATCTATTGTTGCTCCCGTTGGTAAATTTGTTGCGCTTAAAGCGATAACCGGTGTACCCGAAGCAGTAATTTGGTATATTTCAGAATCTCCTACAAAAGAGTTTGCTGCTAAAGTACTTGTTATTTGTGGAGCTACAGGTGCAGCCGAAAGTGATCCGTAAACTGCAAGTCCGTAATCCGTTGAAGAAGGAGAGTTAAAGCCCCATCCTCCCGTTGTTGTTTGTCCACTGGCGTAGAATCTGAATTTTATCAGTGTATTTGGTTGTACATTTTGTAATGCTGTCACTCCCGAAAGGTCAACATTAATGCTCATAGCATCACCGGCTGCATTCATTATTGTCATGCTTGGAGAACCTATAAGTGTAAAGTTGGTTCCGTCAATACTGTAGGCAAATTGGTTAGAAACACCAGGAGAAGCTCCGAAACTAACTGTTCCGTCAAGAATTGCAGAAATACTGCTAAGGTTCAATTGATATGTCTCATTTGACGATATTGAGAATTCAAAATAGTCGTTATTGGTAACTGCTATTCCTTCATTTTTAAAACCAACAGTCCTGAAAGAGTTTGAAGCTGTAGAAGAAACAGCATTTGATCCTCTGGTTAATGTTTTAGAAGAATCCAGGTTGGTATTTGAAATATCTGCATTGGATGTTGCAGGGCTGCTCTCACCTGTAAAGTTCCATCCTAAAAGCATTGATGGTGTAACCGCTGCAGGATTAATAACTAACCATCCGTCGTTTAAAATAAATGAATAATTATCAGCCGAACCTCCGGTAATATTAATTGCATAAGCACCTACCGGTGATCCTGCAACAGCATTTGTCGTTAATGTAGGGCTAACAAATCCTGAAGCTGTTGCAGCTGTCTGTCCTCCTGCAAATCCTGAATAACTTACAGTAAGAGCTGGGTTTGCCGCTCCCTGTGCTTTGGCTTTGTTATCAGCTGTAACTGTAAGTGTTTTTTTTATTATTTCTCCTGAAAGTCCCGGAGTTGGTTGCGTTAAGGTATAGTTTGCTGCAGATGAACCTGAAAGGCTTAATGTTACAGCTATACCCGTTCCAACATTTGCAGAAGCATAAACACCGGTTGTGTTTACATTATCACCTGCAATTACACCGTTTAATGTAGCACCGTTAATAACAGCACCATTAGTTGTGGCATCATATGTTTTTTGCGCTACAGTCGCAGCTGAAGTATCTACAGTTAACGCAAGTGGCGTAATTGAAGCCTGGAAAGTTTGAGATGCAATGGTGTAGTTTGCAGCATCGATTCCCTGTAAAGTAAAGTTTGCTGTAACGTTTTTATTGTTTCCTGCACCACTGTTAGCAAAAGTACCCGATACAGTTGTTGCAGTTAATGCAACATCGTCTCCCACGATAATTCCGGAAGCAACAAGTTGAGCATTGTTTACAGTTGCATTGGTAGTTTGGTCATAAGTTTTATCAAGAGCTGTAGCAGTAACATTAAGTTGTTTGGCAGTGATATTAGCTGTAAGCCCTAATGGCTCTGTAAGTGTATAGTTTGTGGCATCTGTTCCTGAAAGTGTGTTTGACGAGGTAACAGTAATGCCGTTTGCAACATTTTCGGAGGCAAAAGTACCAGTACCACTAAATGTTACTGTTTCTGTTCCTATAATACCTGAAAGTGTACCTGTAATAACAGCTGTTGTGTTTCCGTCATAAACTTTATTTTGAGCGGCTGCATTTGTTATTGTAAGGGCTTTAGGTAAAATATTTCCTGTAAGCGTAGCAGGCTGGATAAGCAGGTAATTTGTTGCAGCTGTTCCGCTTAAACTAAGATTGTTTACTGTTATACCCGTACCCGGAGTTGCCTGTACAAAATTACCTCCTGTCAGGGTTACTAATGTTTCATCTCCGGAAACAACACCTGTCAATGTTGGAGTAACCAGAGTAGCAGTTGTTGTATTATTGTATGTTTTATCGGCTACGGTAGTTGCAGTGGTGTTAACCGTTAGGTCTTTAGCAGTAATAGACGCTGTTAGTCCTGTAGGTTGAGTAAGTGTATAATTTGCTGCATCTGTACCTATTAATGTAAGGTTTGCCGTTATAGGTTTTGCAGTACCTACATTAAAATTATTGAAAGTACCATTTCCTGTAACAGTAACATCATCACCTGATACAAGACCATTAATCTGAGAAACAGTAATGTTAGCATCAGTCGTTCTGTCATATATTTTATCTGTAGCTGTAGCATTAACAGTTAATGCCAAAGATGTAATGTTTGCTGTCAGTCCTGTAGGTTGTGTTAATGTGTAGTTTGTAGCATCTGCTCCCGATAGGGTAGCGCTGGAAGTAACCGCTATACCGGTTCCAACATTTTCAGAAGCAAATGTACCTGTACCATTTAACGTAACAGTATCTCCGCCTAATATTCCTGTAAGTGTTCCTGTTATAGTTGCTGAAGTAGTAGCATCATAAGCTTTATTTGCAACTGTTGGAGTTGCAAGTGTTAGCGTTGCAGGAAGAATGTTTCCGGTTACAGTAGGTTGTGTTAGCGTATATTTAAAGGTATCAGTACCTGTTATAGAATACTGCGCTGTAACAGGAATATTGTTTCCGGCATCATCAGTTGTAAATGTTGCTGCTGATACTAAGTTTACATTATCACTATTAATAACACCTGATAAAATTCCGTTAGCCACTGCTGTTGTGGTTTTGTCATAGGTCTTATCAGTTATCGTAGCATTAGAAACCGTAAGTGTTTTCGGTGTTACAGTTAACTGTTGTTGTACGGCAGGAGCAGGATTGTAACTGCTGTCGCCTGATTGATTGGCTGTAATTACAGTAGTTCCCGGATTGAGAATTGTTACTGTATTTCCATTTATTGTAGCTACTGAAGTATCAGAACTCGTATAAGTAACATTTAAACCTGAATCGGCTGTAGCCGAAAGGTTAAAATCAGCATCACCATAAGTAACATTAGCAAGGGAATTGAATGTTATGGTTTGATCCTGAAGAGCAATACTTGTTATATTAGCCGTAAGTCCCTGTGGCTGTTCTAAAGTATAATTAGCTATAGAGGTTCCTGTAAGGCTGTAACCTGTTACCACTACTGGAATCGCAGCTCCTGTATTAGGGTCGCTAAATGTAGCAGTTGCTCCCGTAGTATCTAAAGTTACATCATCAGGAGTTACAATACCATTCAGTACAGGTGTACCGGTAATTGTAGCCGATGCGTTACCATCATAGGTCTTGTTGTTTATTTGTATTCCGCTAATGGTTAATTGCTTTGCTGTAATGTCTGCAGCAATTCCACTTGGCTGAGTAAGAATATATTTGCTTGCCGATGTACCTGTAAGTTGGTAACTTATAGTTAGGGGTTTCGAAGTTCCAACTGAAGAATTATTGAATGAAGCAGTATAGCTTCCTAATGCAACGTCATCAGATCCTACTATTTCAGAAGCAGTAACTGATGCTCCACTAACTGTTCCATCTGTATTTCCGTCATACGTTTTATCATTTGCAGTAATACCAGTTATAGTAATAGGTTTTGCAGTTACGGTCAATGTCCTTACTACATCTGTAGCAGCATCATAATTAACGTTTCCTGCCTGAGATGCTGTTATGTTTGTAGTTCCGTTAGCTACAATAGTTACTATATTTCCTGAAATTGTAGCAACTGAAGTATTAGAGCTTACATAAGTTATCGTTTCACCCGAAGCACCACCGGTTGCAGTTAATGTAAAATCGCTATCGCCATAGGTTTTTGTAATATCGGAAAATGTTATTGATTGTCCTGCTTTGGCTACTGTCAAAGTACGAGTAAGGCTACTAGCATTATAGTTGTCGTTACCTGCCTGAGAGGCTGTAATAGTTGTTGTTCCTGCCCCAACTATAGTAACAGTATTTCCTGTTATAGTTGCAACATTGTTATCCGAGCTTGTATATGTTAAGGGTTGGCCAGAAGCGCCTCCGGTAGCTGTAAGGCTAAAATCGGCATCTCCGTATGTTTTAGTAATGTCGTTAAAATTACTTATAGTTTGGTTTGCCTTGTTTACTGTTAACGTACGCACCACATCAGTAGCAGCGTTATAGTTTGTATTTCCTGCCTGTGATGCCGTAATATTTGCCGTTCCGGCTCCAACTATAGTAACAGTACTGCCAACTATAGTAGCAACCGCAGGATTTGAACTTACGTAGGTTATCGGTTCGCCAGACGAACCGCCTGTTGCGGTAAGATTAAAATCGGCGTCACCATAATTTTTCGTGATATTTGAAAATGTAATTGTCTGATCGGCTTTGTTTACCGTTAATGATACATTATGAGTATCAGTACCCTGGCTATTAGTTGCTGAAACTATTATGTCATATACTCCTACAGGAGTATTAGCTGCAACATTTATCTGATTGTTTGTAGTATTTAGAGTTAGCCCTGAAGGAAGACTTCCTGAAGGATTTAGAGTAGCAGATACAGTAGGAGCAGGGGAACCTGTTAAGGTATAACTGTAATTTCCTGCCGTACCGTATGTAAATGTTTGAGTAGCATTTCCTCCTAAATCAGGTGCAGATGGGCCCGAGACAGTAACGATTATGTTAAGTGTTTTCATGTGGGAATACCCCGTACCGGCAACACCATTACTGGTACCTCGTACAATATTTATTGTAGCTGAATTTCCGGATGTTACTGTTTGGCTTGCAGCCGGAACGTTTATATTAGGTACTGTTGTTCCACCGCTACAGCTGCTTGTTGAAGTGAAATTGACAAGTTTCGTTCCGTTTATAATAGATGAACCATTTATAAACTGGAAGTTGAAATCGTTTTTACCGGAACCACTTCTAACTGCTACTCCCGAAATAGAAGTCACTGTAAAGCTATATCCCGGCTGAGCAGTTAATATCATCTGGATATTAGCATTTTGATTGCTTGGACTTGTAACACAAGTATTAACACCATTATAATTAATGTCAATACCTGTTACAGTATTTTCTACTACGTTAATCCCTCTGTTAATTGTATAAGTTTGGGACCATGCAGTGACAGCCGTCAGAAAGAAGAGTAAAATAAAAAATTTCCGTAAGGTTTGTTGTTGTTTTAATTTCACGTGTGTAATTTTTGATTAGTAATTGTTTTTGTGTGTGTTGATTTTCAGTGGGATACAAAAATGACGCTCACATGTTAATTAGGGGTGTTGTTTCTATCAACTGTCTGTTAGAAATATGTTATCCATATTAAAAAAAGTAACCCTGTGTGTAAACACAGGGTTAGATGTTAATGAAAACTATTAAAAAAAACTACCTAAATTCTTTGCTATTGCTTGATAACCCTAAAGGTTTTGCCCGAGTATTCATTACTTATTTTTATAAAATACAATCCGGCTGCATAATTTGTCAGGTCGATGCTGTTTTGGGTTAGTTCAGATTTTATAAGTTGTCCTACATTATTGTAGACAGTATAACTTTTTGCTTCCTGTACATTGTTTATATATACTATTCCGGTGGTTAGGGTAGGATAGAGGGTTATGTTTTCGGCAACAAAATCTTCATTGCTTAGCAGTCCCCATTTATCTTCAGCTTCGGGTCCGTTCCATATACGTGTTGCCAGATAAGGATTGTCAATAAACGGATTTCGATTTCCCTGCATATTTTGCAAAACAGTATTTCTATTCATTTCATATTGACTAACAGGATCTTCTTCATTCCATTCCAAAAATATATTTGGCATATCTGCACTAAAAGTAGCACTGCCGGAGCCTACAATTACTGCCTGACACTGTGTTGGATATCTTAAGTACATATACATCATCATTCTGGCTACATCTCCTTTCCATTCGTCACCAGGATAAAAATAACCTCCGGTTATTACAGCTGCATTGCCTGAACCATCAGCAAAACGGTTGTTTCCTCTGTCGTTATTCATGTCTGAGTCAATAGCTCTTAAATGATGAGCATCTGCCCCAGGACCTACATATTCCAGATTTGGAGTACCAAGAGAGCGTGGAAACACATGTTCTCTTACCCAAAGCCCATCGCAACTGGTAGTATGACAGCTTAGGTTTTTATTTCTTGTTCTGTCATTATCATTGTTGGAATCAGTATCATTATAACCATAGATCAGAAAAACATTGTTTGCGTTATCAGGATCCAGGTCAGATTGTTTTAGAGCATCCCATACCTCAGGGGTATATGTCAGTTCATTTGTATGTGTTGTTGTTATTAATGTCGAAAGCTGGTTTTTCAAAGTATTGCCTGTCTGGCTAAAGTCAATGGTATTATAGTAAGCAGGTATTTGCGCCAGGCAGTAAACAGGAAATAAAAGAGCAATTAAAAATTTATTCATTATGTATTTATTGAGTATATATTCTTATCTCTTCAGTGAGAAATGCGATTTGAATTCACGTATCACGGTTGTTGTTCCGTCATATTCAGGGTAGGTTACCGTAAACCAGTAGTCGGTTGCCGGTACCTGTACACCGTTGAAGGTACCATCCCATCCCTCACTGTCAGGGCTGATCTGTTTGATCAGTTTGCCGTA
>NZ_QQAR01000022.1 GCF_003350375.1 Flavobacterium sp. AG291
GTAACATGGTATGCTACTCTTGAGGATGCTCAGGCGGGTACTAATGCACTTGCTCCTGACACACAACTTGTTCAGGGAGCAACTTACTATGCGACACAAACTATTGATACATGTACAAGTGTTGGTGTATTTGCAGTAACAGTTGACATCGTACTTGACAGAGGAGGATTTGATGTAAAAGCATTCTCATACTATCCAAACCCTGTTAAAGATGTGCTTAACCTTACCTATTCATCTGAAATTACTTCGGTAACGGTATTTAACCTATTAGGTCAAAAAGTTATCTCTCAGGTAGCTAATGCTACTGATGTAAGAGTTGACATGGCATCTCTTGCCGATGGAGCTTACATCGTTAATGTAACTTCAGGTAATACTGTAAAAACAGTTAAAGTGATTAAAAAGCAATAATTGTAACACAGGGTAGTACAAAATACTATCATAAATTAAAGCCACCATTTTTTGGTGGCTTTTTTATTATAAAGGAGTAACTTTGTTAAAAAAATAAAAGGATGCTATTTTCATTAATAATCCCTGTATTCAACAGGCCTGATGAGGTTGAAGAGCTGCTGGAAAGCCTTACTTTACAAACTTATAAAGATAGATATGAGATTGTTATAATCGAAGATGGTTCTTCGATAACTTGTAAAGAGGTTGTCGATAGTTATAGCGACAAACTAAATATTTCATACTATTTTAAAGCTAATAGCGGTCCCGGGGATTCCAGAAATTACGGAATGAAGATTGCAAAAGGAGATTATTTTATTATTCTTGATTCTGATTGTATTATTCCACCACATTATTTAGAAAGTGTAGATTTGAATCTCAAGAAATCTTATGTAGATTGTTTTGGAGGTCCTGATGCTGCTTTAAGTTCATTTAGTGATGTACAAAAAGCAATTAATTTTTCAATGACTTCTTTCCTAACAACAGGAGGAGTGAGAGGTAAGTCGGAAAAGATTGAAAAATTTCAACCCCGAAGTTTCAATATGGGGATATCAAAGAAAGCTTTTGAATCATCAGAAGGTTTTGGTCACATTCATCCTGGAGAAGATCCTGACCTTTCGATACGTTTATGGAAACTTGGTTTTAGCACAAAACTGTTTTCGGACTCTTTTGTGTATCACAAAAGAAGAATTGACTGGGAGAAATTTCACAAGCAGGTAAATAAGTTTGGCAAATGCAGGCCGATACTTGATTTATGGCATCCTGAATATAAAAAGGTTACTTTTTTATTCCCTTCAGTATTTATGATAGGATTAGCACTATCTCTTTTTTTATTATTACTTGGTTATTCTGTAGGAATTTATCTTTACATTTTGTACTTTATCATAATTTTTATAGTATCGGGCATTCAAAATAGAAGTTTTAAGATTGCAGCATTTTCAGTTGTAGCAGTTTTTATACAATTTTATGGATATGGTTCCGGATATTTAAAATCGTTTTTAAAGGTTCATATTTTAAAAGAAGATCCTAAAAAAGCATTTCCAGAATTATTCTTTAAATAATGACAAAAGTAATTGGACTTACCGGAGGAATAGGTAGTGGTAAAACTACTATAGCCAATTTGTTTAAATTGCATGGAATTCCTTTGTATATAGCAGATGATGAAGCAAAAGCAATCTTGTATACAGATGAGGTTATTAAAGAAGTACGTAAAGCTTTTGGGGATTCGATAATGACTGATGGTTTACCTGACAGGGCTAAATTATCTTCTGTTGTGTTTAAAGAGCCAGAAAAACTTCAAATGCTTAATGAGATAATTCACCCTAAAGTCAAAAAACACTTTAAAGACTGGCTGGATAAACAAAATGATTCTCCGTTTATTATAAGAGAAGCAGCAATTTTATTTGAAAGTGGTAGTTATAAAGATTGTGATAAGATTATATTAGTTACTGCTCCTGTTGACTTAAGAATTGAACGTGTCATGAAACGTGATGGTGTTAGCAGAGAAAAAGTTTTAGAACGCATTAATTCTCAATGGAGTGACGATAAGAAAGCTGTATTAAGCGATTTTATTATAGAAAACACAAACCTTGACAAGGCAAAAGAAGAAGTTGACAGAATACTTAAAATTCTGAAAAATATTTAAAATTTTCAACGCTTGTTAATATTTGGTTAATCTATTCAGGCTGTAAATGTTAAAATGTTAATTTTGTATCGATGAACAGGACAAGATTTCGTTTACTGGTATTTTTTATGAGCCTATCCCTTATAGGTATTATACTGGTACAGCTTTATTGGGTCAATCTATCATTAAAAAACAGTGAAGATCAGTTTGCCTACCAAATACATAAGATATTAATACAAGTATCGGAAAGAGTAAAAACACACAGTGAAGATAAATTAGCCCAATTGAAAAAGGCTAATGTCGGTTTAGATGAAAGTGAGATACAAAAAAAAGACTCTGTTGATTTATGGCTGACTAAAGATTTTATCGATGGACTTATTGTAGAAGAACTGGAAAAAGAGCATGTTGATGTAGATTTTGAATTTGCGGTTTATAAAAATCAGCAGCCTACCGATATAAAATCGGATAATTTTAAACATATTGAATATAATTATGAAGATTATCCGTTAATCGACGTAGATGGCACAAGATTTGCACTTATTTTAAGCTTCCCTAAAAAAGAAGTGTTTTTATTCAGGTCGATATTAAATATAACATTGTTGTCTATAATATTTACCATGATAATAATAATTGCTTATGTAAGTGCATTAAATCAGCTTATTAAGCAAAAACAGATTTCTGAGATAAAAACAGATTTCATTAATAATATGACACATGAGTTCAAAACACCTATTGCAACTATAAATCTTGCTTTAGATGCGATTAAGAACCCAAAGATATTCAGCGATTCGGAGAAGGTACAGCGTTATCTTCAGATGATAAGAGATGAAAATAAAAGGATGCATGCCCAGGTTGAAAACGTACTCCAGATATCAAAACTTGATAAGAGAGAACTGGATATAACTAAAGATCAGGCTGATATTCACGATGTAGTTGAAGAAGCTATTGAACATGTTCATTTGATTATTGAAGCCAGGGAGGGAGTGCTGACAAGACATTTTGATGCGCAGAGGACTACCGCCTTATTAAATGATGTTCATTTCACGAATGTTCTTGTTAATATTTTAGACAATGCAATCAAATATTCTCCGGATGAACCCGTTATAGATATTTATACCGAAAATGTAAAAGATTTTATCCTTATAAAAATTAAGGATAATGGTATGGGGATGTCTAAGGTAACTCAAAAAAGGATTTTTGAAAAGTTCTACAGAGAACCCACAGGAGATATACATAACGTAAAAGGACACGGATTGGGTCTGGCCTACGTTAAAAGAATTATAGAAGACCATAATTGCCACATTTATGTGGAAAGTGAAAAAGGAAAGGGGAGCACCTTTATAATAAAAATGCCATTAATAAATTAAAAAAAATATGGAAGAAGCAAACAAAAAGATTCTTTTAGTTGAAGACGATCCAAACTTTGGAGCTGTCCTTAAAGACTATCTGGTAATCAACGATTTTGAAGTTACATTAGCTAAAAACGGAATGGAAGGCTTTGAAAAGTTCAAGAAAGACAATTTTGATCTTTGTATTCTTGACGTTATGATGCCTTACAAAGACGGATATACACTTGCGAGGGAAATAAGAGAAAAGAATAAGGAAGTGCCTATTATTTTCCTTACGGCTAAATCTATGAAAGAAGATGTGCTTAAAGGATATAAGGTAGGGGCAGATGATTATCTAAACAAACCTTTTGACTCTGAGGTGCTTCTTATGAAAATTAAAGCAATCATTCAGAGAAAAGCTTCTGAAACAAAAACGGATAATTCTAAATTTGAATTCCAGATTGGTAAATTCCACCTGAATTCAAAACTACGTTTCCTTACTTTTGACAATGAGGAGCCTATCAAATTATCTCCAAAAGAAAATGAACTGCTAAAAATGCTGGCTCTTCATGAAAACGACCTTATGCCAAGGGAGTTAGCGCTTACTAAAATCTGGAGAGATGATAATTACTTTACTTCAAGAAGTATGGATGTTTACATCGCTAAGCTTAGAAAGTACCTTAAACAGGATGAAGAGGTAGAAATACTTAATATTCACGGTGAAGGTTTCAGACTTGTTGTTAAGAACAAAGTAGCTGAAGAGAAATAAATGAAAATGCCCCTCGTAATAGAGGGGCATTTTTATTTCCAGTTTAGCTCAAGAGCAAAACTTGGCTTGCCGGCTTTTTGTATTGTGAAATAGGTTTGATTATTATCAGATCCTTTTAATATACTTACTTCATCTCCGGCCATAAGTTCCCGAAGGTAATTCATATCAAAACTTTTAAGTTGCTGACGCAATAACGGCTTGTAATCTATATTGTCAAGGCACCATTCAAGATATTTTACATTGTTGGCATGGAAAACAATATCAAGATCGGATAATACTACTTTTCGGCTATTAACTTCTTCTGAAGGTCTTGAAAGTTCAATTTTTTTGAAAGACTCTTGGGTAGGAACCAATTCAGAATATTTTTCGAAATGCTCATGGGGCAATGCAAGTGCTTCCGACTTTCTAAGTTTGGTGTTTAATACAGCCCAGTAGGTTAATGCACTTGCCAGTTTCTTATTACCCAAATACATTTCTAACGCTCTTACTGAACGCGAACCCTGTAAATCAACGATCCATGTTTTTATCGTTATAGTGTCTCCCCATTTGGGTAAAGAGTCAATTTCCAGACGTATACGACTTAAAACCCATGCCTGATCCCTTGTTTGCATATCGATGTAGCTAATACCACCCAGTTCAGCGTGAGCACCTGCCGTAAGCTGTAAAAGATTGCAAAGTTCGGTATGTTTTAAAAGTCCGTTAGGTGTGCATTGAAGGAAATTAATTTCCCAATCCTGCGAAAATATTGAGGTAAATTGTGGAGATATCGGCATTATAAAGTGTTTTCCACAAAAGTAATGATTTCCTGTATGGGAGTAGTAAAATCAAACCATTTAACGTTTTCTGTTCTCCTGAACCAGGTCATTTGCCTTTTAGCAAATCTTCGGGTGTTTTTTTTTATTTCTTCAATAGCAAAGTCCAAAGTGAATTCACCATCAAAGTGACTAAACAATTCACGATAACCTACGGTTTGTAATGCATTCAGTTTTTTGTTTGGGTAAACTGTTTTAGCTTCTTCAATAAGCCCGCTTTCAACCATAATATCTACACGTTTATTGATACGCTCATACATCAGTTCTCTGTCAGCTTCCAAACCAATTACAATGGGCGTAAAGTTTCTGCTATTCTTTTTTACATTCAGAAAAGAAGAATAAGGCTTACCGCTACCAATAGAAACTTCAAGTGCACGCATAAGGCGTTGCGGATTTTCTAAAGCCACCTTTTCATAATGTACAGGGTCGACCTCTTTCAGCTTTTCCTGCAAATAACTTATACCGTTTTTTTCATATGCTGCAATCAGGTTTTCCCTCACGGATATATCAATATCCGGGAAATCGTCAAAACCTTTTAAAACGGCATCGATGTAGAGTCCCGAACCGCCAACTAAAACGGCAAAATCATTATTTTGATAAAGTTCATCAAGCTTAGCAATTGCTTCTCGTTCAAAATCGCCTACTGTATAGTCATCAAAGATGCTTATATTTTGAATAAAATGGTGTTTAGCAGCTTCGAGTTCGTCTTTTGATGGTACAGCTGTACCAATAGCCATTTCTTTAAAAAACTGTCTGCTATCCGCTGAAATGATCTCACATTTAAAATGATTAGCTATTTCAATGGCTAAGGCGGTTTTTCCTATGGCAGTGGGGCCAACTACTATTATGAGATATTTTTTTTGCAAGGTATTTGTTTAGTCATTTAAATGGTAGCCACAATTATAGCAGTAGCGTGCATCATCGCGATGTTTATCTGCACTGCAGTTAGGGCAAACCTGTGTGTTTAGGTTAACTTTTTTATCGCCAATAAGTTCGGCAGTAACAAGTCCGGTGGGTACGGCAATAATACCATATCCTAAAATCATAATTATTACCGATATGAATTGACCTAAAGAGGTTCCCGGTGTAATGTCTCCAAAACCAACGGTTGTAAGTGTAACTATGGTCCAATAGATACTTACCGGTATACTGGTAAACCCATGTTCAGGTCCTTCAATAAGGTACATTATTGTGCCCAGTATTATACAAAGAACCACTACACTAAAAAGGAAAACGGCAATTTTAGCACGGCTTTTCTTCAGGGCAAGAACCAATTGGTTAGAAGCGCCCACAAAGTGTACCAGCTTTAGTATCCGGAAAACCCTTAACAAGCGGATAGCTCTGATAGAAATTAGTACACCCGATCCGGGGAAGAGTAATCCTATATATTTTGGTACAGTAGCAAGAAAATCAACTATACCGTAAAAACTGAAAATGTATTTCCAGGGTTTATTAACAGCAAAGATGCGGGCAATATATTCTAAAGTAAAAAAGATAGTGACAACCCATTCAATTACGGCTAACAACTGACCATGTTTTATTTTTATGGATGCGACGCTCTCAAGCATTACTGCTATAACGCTAATGACAATAAGTATTAGCAGAACGAGATCAAAAAACTTTCCGGCAGGGGTATCAGCTTCATAAATTATAGTATGAAGTTTTTTTCGGAAATTATCTATTTTGCTATTGTCCAATACTAAGAGATTTGCTTATATCAAAAATAATGAATCTACTAAAGACGTACTATTTTTAAGCCTTTCTTTTTTCGGATGTAGTCCTGAATAATTTTTTTTACATCCTTATTGTTATCCATTGGAGTTAGTATGTTTTTCAGGATGTTGATGTTTGTAATCTGATAATTCAGGTTATAGAAAGCATAGCCTTTATATATGCCATTCTCTATAAGTACAGCACTCCGTTCATCAACAGCACGGCCTCTGTCAATAATTATCATGCTCTGATTATGGAAGCTATTATTATTGATGAATTCTAAAACCCTTTCGTTATAGGTTTCAGGAGTTTCATGTCCAAGGCATGCACCATTACAATTGCTAAGCTCATACGGGAAACAATGTTCTTTTTCAGAAGAACTAATTTCATTTATCTTCTGGCAAAGATTATACTTTTCCACAATGGCAAACAAGGCTGTCCTGGCTTCAACAATGCCGGGAAAGGAAACCACTTCCTTCTTGCGGTTATCAGTTTTCTGAATTTTAAGGCATAAATAGCCATGCGAATCTTTTTCGGCATAAAGCGACCAGGGAAACACAGTTTTTTTCAAAGCTCGATTGTAAACGGGCTTGTTTACTTTTATTTCCTGGCATTCTTTAAGAAGGGCAATAAGTTCACTTCCGGTTTCTTCATACTGAACCGAGAAAGCCTCCCTTTGTATTTTTTTAGATTTACGGGCAACACTTGTAAAATGCTGGTTTACCCTCTTTTTTATATTCTTGCTTTTCCCCAGGTAAATTATATCACCTTTTTCATTATAGATGTAATATAGTCCGGTAACAGACGGTATTCCATCAACAAGGTCAAGCAATTTAGGAGAAATGCCTTTTTTCTGCTCTGTTTTTATCAGGCTTGTCAGGATCTCTTTTTCAGTGTCTTTAGCTAATAACAGCTTGAATAGCTGAACAGTTGCCATAGCATCACCGGTTGCACGGTGCCTGTCACTCATAGGTATGCCTAATGCACGAACAAGTTTGCCAAGACTGTGTGATTTTTGTTCAGGAAGCAGTTTTTGTGAAAGCTCAACCGTACAGAGAGTTTGCTTCTCAAAGTTATATCCTAAGTTTCTAAACTCAGTTCGTAGAACACGGTAGTCAAACTGTGCATTGTGGGCTACAATGATACAACCCTCAGTAATTTCAATAATTCGTTTTGCAACTTCATAAAACTTAGGGGCGCTGCGAAGCATGGCATTATTTATGCCGGTAAGCTTAACCACAAAAGGCTGAATGGGTTTCTCAGGGTTGACAAGGCTAATGAATTGGTCTACAATTTCATGGCCATCAAATTTATAAATGGCAATCTCTGTAATACCTTCTTCATTATATTGACCGCCGGTAGTTTCTATGTCTAATATTGCGTACAAAAAAGTAATTCTCTGTTGTTAGGGGAATAGGTTCAAGGCTACAAATTACGTAAATTTAAACTATTATCAATAGCCTATTTATCAAATAGAATTGTTTTAACAATTAACGATGTCCAAAAATGCTACTTCCTATACGCACCATGGTACTGCCACATTCTATCGCGATGTTATAATCACCACTCATACCCATAGAAAGAGTTGTCAGTTGACAGTTATCAGTTAACAGTCCACTCAAATTATCAAAAATGGATTTAAGGTGGGTAAACTCTTTTGTGATCTGGTTTTCATCTTCGGTAAAAGTAGCCATGCCCATCAGGCCGATTACTTTAATGCTTTCCATTGCCCTGAATTCATCGGATGCTAAAAGCTCATTAAGTTCACTTTCATCCATACCAAATTTGGTTTCTTCTTCGGCAATGTGCATTTGAAGGAGACAGTCAATAACACGGTTATTCTTTTTAGCCTGTTTGTTTATTTCTGCCAATAGCTTCAGGCTGTCAACACCGTGAACAAGGCTAACAAAAGGCGCCATGTATTTCACCTTATTGGTCTGAACGTGGCCTATCATGTGCCATTGTATGTCTTTAGGCATTTGGTCATACTTAACTGCCATTTCCTGTATTTTGTTCTCCCCAAAAATGCGTTGTCCGGCATTATAGGCTTCCATAAGGTCAGAAACAGGTTTGGTTTTACTAACAGCTACTAATGTAACGTGAGCAGGTAATTCAGCTTTTATTTCGTTAAGGTTGGATTGTATTGACATATTAGTTGACTGTGTACGGTTTACAGTTATAAGTTGCTATGTGTTACGTTGAAATCTTTAAATCATAATTCATACACCACCAGCCCACTCCTGAACTTGGGCTCTATATACGTACTCTTTGGTGGCATAATGAGGTTATTGTCGGCAAGGTCTTTAATCTCATCAATCGAAGCAGGGTAGAGCATAAAACCAACTTCAAACTCTTCACTGTCTACCATTTTCTTTATTTCAGTTACAGGCTTGCTTCCCGGAATGTAGGAGATGCGTTCGTCATTGCGCAAATCTCCTATGCCTAATAACGGGTGCAGTACTTTTTCATATAGTATTTGTGCATCCAGCGATTCCAATACCGAATTAAAGTTAGTTTTTTTTAGTGAAAGGGCATAAAAATCGCCATCCAGATACATACCGTATTGAAACTTAGTCTGTGGTTTCCATAACTCCTGATGTTTGTTTTCAATGGTAAAATCATTGGCAAGTGCCGCAAGAAAACTCTCCTTGCTGTGTCCGTTAAGGTCGTTAATGATACGATTGTATTCGTAAATCTTAAGGTTGGTTTCACAGATAAGGAAACTCATAAAATAGTTGAGGTTGTCATTGCCTGAAGCTTTATCCTCTTCATATAATAGTTCGGCTGAAGCAGAACGGTGGTGGCCATCAGCAATATATACACTGCCTATAGCATCAAATTGCTTTTGAACCCAGTCGATTTCCTTTTCATCCTTTACACGCCACATTGTGTGTTTTTCCCTGTTCAGTGAAGAAAAGAGATATAAGGGACGTCTTTTCTTTACAGTATCAATCCACTGTTGAAGCTCAGGGTTTTCGGGGTAGGTAATAAGTACCGGTTCGGTATTAAAGCCCGTTTGATGAAGATAATCTTTAAAATATTCAACACGGTAGGCAAGAGTGTCCTCGTGTTTCTTGATAACATTGTTTTGGTAATCTTCTATTGATGTACCGGCAATAATTCCAGTGAAAATTCCGCTTTTTCCTTGTATCTCATACAGATAAAATACGGGCTTGCTTTCCTGCTTAAAGATATTCTCATCTTTAAACTCGTTGTATTTATTCTGCACGGCCCTGAACCGTGTTGTAGCAGATATCTTCTGTTGGTTAACATAAGCAGGGTTAAGTACATGGAGAAAAGAGAATGGATTGTAATCAAGCTGCGAAGCGAGTTCGGCAGGAGTATACTCATCGTAGGAACGCGATGTTACCAGACTCACTTTATCGCGTGTAGGCCTTACTGCCTTAAAAGGAATTATTTTTGCCAACTTTGTTAGTTTAAAGTTTGGGGTTTAAGGTTTAAAGTTCAGCCTCAACTTAATGGGGCTGAACTTTTATGAGGATTTCAGTACTGCATACTGCTACCTGCCTACCGGCAGACAGGCTGAAAACTGAATACTATTTACTGAACATAGCAGCTACTTTCTCTGCTTTTTTGCTCTCTTTGTAATCGTAGAAACCTTCGCCTGATTTTACACCAAGTTTACCTGCCATTACCATGTTTACCAATAATGGACACGGAGCATATTTAGGATTTTTGAATCCGTCATACATTACGTTAAGGATTGAAAGGCATACGTCAAGGCCAATAAAGTCAGCAAGTTGTAATGGACCCATCGGGTGTGCCATACCTAACTTCATAACAGTGTCAATTTCATAAACTCCCGCAACACCATTGTAAAGTGTTTCGATAGCTTCATTGATCATCGGCATAAGGATACGGTTAGCCACAAAACCAGGATAATCGTTAACCTCTACAGGAACTTTGCCTAGTTTTTCAGAAAGATCCATGATAGTTTTAGTAACCTCGTCAGATGTATTGTATCCACGGATGATCTCTACCAGTTTCATGATAGGCACCGGGTTCATAAAGTGCATACCTATAACTTTATCCTGTCTGTTAGTTACTGCAGCAATTTGCGTTATAGATATAGATGATGTATTTGTAGCAAGAATGGTTTTCTCATCACAAAAATCGCTAAGATCTTTAAAGATACGTAGCTTAAGATCAACATTTTCAGTAGCGGCCTCTACCACAAGGTCAGCATTAACAACACCGTCTTTAATGTCAGTATATGTAATGATGTTTCCTATAGTTTTAGCTTTATCTTCTTCAGTAATTGAACCTTTAGCAACCATACGGTCAAGATTAGTAGCTATGGTGTTCATAGCCTTATCTAAGGTTGGCTCAAATTTATCAATTAAACGTACATTAAATCCGCTTTGTGCAAAAGTATGGGCAATGCCATTACCCATTGTTCCTGCACCTATAACTGCAATGTTTTTCATTTTGTTTGTTGTTTGTATGTAGGGTTTTGTTTGTTGTTGTTTTGAGTATTACCTCTTGAAGCAATCAATGATCTGGTAAGCAACTCTTAATGCTTCAGTACCATCTTCAAGCGTAACTACCGGAGTAGTGTTGTTTTTTATGGCATCGGCAAATGTTTCTAACTCATCCAGTATGGCATTGTTAGCGTTTACGTCAGGGTTGTCAAAATATATCTGTTTTTTTATACCTTCAGCATTTTGCAGTATCATGTCAAAATCACCCGGAACTTCAGGTGCGTCCTTCATTTTTACCACTTCACATACTTTATCAAGAAAATCTACCGATATGTAAGCATCCTTTTGAAAGAAACGCGACTTACGCATGTTCTTTAAAGAAATACGGCTTGCTGTAAGGTTGGCAACACAGCCATTCTCGAACTCAATACGGGCATTGGCAATATCCGGAGTGTCACTGATAACCGAAACACCACTGGCATTGATAAGCTTTACTTTCGATTTTACCACGCTTAGGATAACATCAATGTCATGTATCATTAAATCCAGTACCACAGGAACATCAGTGCCACGAGGGTTGAACTCTGCCAGGCGGTGCGTCTCAATGAACATCGGGTTCTCAATTTTTTCTTTGGTAGCAATAAAAGCAGGGTTAAAACGCTCTACATGTCCTACCTGTCCTTTTACATTATATTGTTTGGCAAGAGTTATAAGCTCTTCTGCTTCTTCGATAGTATTAGATATGGGCTTCTCGATGAATACGTGTTTGCCGGCTTCAATAACTTCTTTAGCACAATCATGGTGCGAAAGGGTAGGTGTTACAATATCAACAACATCTACAGCCTGTATAAGTGCTGCTATGGTGTCAAATTTTTTATAACCGAATTCGGCTGCGATTTTATCTGCGTGTTCGCTGTTAGGGTCGTAGAAACCCACAAGTTCATATTTTTCAGACTGGTTAAGTAATCTCAGGTGAATCTTTCCAAGATGACCTGCACCCAGTACGCCAACTTTTAGCATAAGTGTAATTTTTGTGAAACAAAAATACTATTATTTAGTTTGATACAGCAAAAACAGTTCATCAAAAAAGAGACGATTTTGTTGTATTTTTAAATATTATTTTATGGTTGTCTTTCGATTTGACAATACCATATTGTTTGTTATTTTTACCGAAATTAATCTCCTTACCATTGAAAGATACAGCCAAACATCAGGGACTTCGTAATCAGCTTGCTGCGGTTTTGGAACAAAAAGGCATAACCGATAAAAATGTTCTGGAAGCTATTAAAAAAGTGCCAAGACACCTTTTTCTTAACTCGAGCTTCGAAGATTACGCTTACCAGGATAAGGCTTTTCCTATTGGTGCAGGGCAAACCATATCACAACCCTATACTGTTGCTTTCCAGTCACAGCTGTTACAGGTAGATAAAGGGCATTCGGTTTTAGAAATCGGTACCGGTTCAGGGTATCAAACGGCTGTGCTTTATGCAATGGGGGCAAAGGTCTTTAGTGTTGAACGTCAGAATGAACTCTTCAAGACGACATCATTATTATTGCCTAAGCTTGGCATACGTCCAAAGCATCTTTCGTTTGGCGATGGTTATAAGGGATTACCAAATTTTGCCCCGTTTGATAGTGTTATTGTAACAGCAGCAGCCCCGTTTATCCCTAAACCATTGATGGCACAATTAAAAATAGGAGGAAGGCTAGTTATTCCTGTGGATAACGAACAGGGAGTACAAACCATGACTTTGTTGATAAGAAAAAACGAAACCCAGTTTGAAAAGCACGAATTTGGTGATTTCCGGTTTGTACCGCTTCTTGAAAATAAAAACTAAAAAAGCTCTGCATTATGCAGAGCTTTTTTTATTTGAATTCTTTCTTTATCCTGTCAAGGTCGCGTTTGGTATCACGTTCTTTCATGGTTTCACGCTTGTCGAAGTTTTTCTTACCACGGCATAAGCCAATGTCAAGCTTAGCAATACCTTTTTCATTAGTAAAAAGCTTCAGTGGAACTATGGTAAGTCCTTTGTTCTGTACACTCTTTAAAAGACTTTTAAGCTCTTTTTTATTTAAAAGCAGTTTGCGTTCGCTTTTTGGAGCATGGTTAAAACTGCGGCTATAAGCATATTGCTCTATGTTTGTATTGATGGCAAATAGCTCATGTCCGTGAAATTCGCAAAAACTTTCGGCAATAGAAGCCTTACCCAAACGTATGGATTTAATTTCAGAGCCGGCAAGTACAATACCTGCGGTATAGGTTTCGAGAATCTCAAAATCGAACCTCGCTCTCTTGTTTAGTATGTTAACCGTTTTTTGCATAAGGATGGCAAATGTAAGCACAATAGTTTAATGCTACAACTGTCAGCTGCGTTACAAATTTTATAATTTTTTAAATTTCGGGTAATAATAAAAGCTTACTACCTTTACACTCATGGAAAAGAAGATTTCAAACGACCCTTTGCACGGTGTTACACTTAAGAAAATCCTTGAAGACCTTGTCGGGTTTTATGGTTTTGATAAATTGGGTGAACTTATAAATATACGATGTTTTAATGTTAACCCAACGATCAACTCCAGCCTTACCTTTTTACGCAAAACCGACTGGGCACGTAAAAAGGTTGAGGAACTTTATGTAAGGACATTGCCTAAGTTAGAAAACGACCGTTAGGCTTCGGCAATTCCTTTCCATTTTTTTATCATAATGGTGAAAAAGTACATATAGACGATTATAAGTATAAGGTTTATGAATAACATAATACCCAGATATTCTGAGAGCCATGTATAGAATGGATGCTCAACAGTTATATACTCATCATGAACATTCCTATAAGATGTATTTAATGAGTCTGCATAATCATAAACTATAAAGTAAGATACAGGTAACAAAAAAGGAAGCAACCATATCAGGATGTTAAGTACAATAGCTGATTTACTCTTTGCTTTTTTTCTTAAAGTTATAAAATAATAAGCCAGCAATACCAAAACAATTACAACCCATATAGCCAAGAATAAATGTTCGTTATTTATTATGAGATTGTAATCGGTATTCCTGTGTATAACTTTTGTAATTATAATGGATAGAAGAGAAGTTATGATTACTACTATTCCTCCTGCTATACCTGCTATCAGCCAGCTTTTGCCGGAGGTTACTCTGAATGAGAACAAAAGCATTGACATGCCTATGGCAAAATAAATAACTCCTGCCCAAACGGCTGCGTTAGCATCAGGGTTCGTCCAGGCCTTTGACATTGCTCCATAAGCTGTTTTTAATTTGTCATTGGAGACATAATATTTCGGAAAATAGGTGGTGTCCTCTTCAGTGATTTTTCTAATGTTCATGGTGAGATCTATACCTTTACCATTACCATAATAAACAGATTCTTCGCTATATTCATCGTAATTCCTGTCAAGGTCATACGCATAAACAGGATTGCGGGAATCATTGCCAATAATCATATAATTATTAAAATTGGGGTAGTTGTATACAAGCTCAAGCCACTGCTCACTATTTATGCTACTTTGCAGCGAATGTTCTTTCAATAAACCCATATACTCCTTAAAAGTCTTGCAAACAGAATCTTTTTTGTTATTAATCAGCCATCTCCTTATCTTACGTAATGTTATAGAATCTTTAGCACGTTCCTGCAGTGAAAAGGTTTCCATAGTCTTGTTCAGGAGCGATCCAAACTGATAGGTTTTGCCATCGTAGATGAAATTTTTTCTTCTGATTTTTTTGTCTTTAATAATAGTATCCTGAGACCTTTCGTAACCTCCATCAATAAATATTGAGGCTTTAGAAATTACGTCCAGCCTTCTTATCAATTCTTCCTTTTCATAATAGTTTCTCGCCCTCAGTTCATAGGCATACATAAAACTAACAATATAAGAACAGTTTATAATGCATAATATTAATATCAGTATCCATTCTTTAAACAAAGAAGCCTTTTTTTTGGGATAAAATGTTTTAAAAGCATTGTTACGGATGTAAAAGACTATCCATAGAATCAGTACAATGGAGGATAATATGATGGCGAGAAAAACTACGCTCTCAGGCATAGTATCATTGAAACGATACGAATCTACTGTTTTTGTATAATCTATTTTACCATCTACATAACCACTTATAAAAAACAGGATATTGATAAGTACAGTTATAATAAATACAGGAACAAATTTAATGTTCCATAAAAGTGGATGGTTGAGTAGCAGGTAATTTTGAATTTTTTTAAGCATGGAGGAGACAGTTATGATACAAAAAAGCGTCTTGTTGAATTTGATATGTTTCTCATGTAGGATAATGGGATGTTGTTTTTTATAACAGTTCCCATAAATTCATTCATGGTAACAGAGCTTTTAAATGTTGCAATATAAGTGCCACCGTTAAACTGAAGGTTTATCAGGCCGGCATCTTTCAATATATTATTCAGTTTAGCTTGACTCCATTCACTATCGAATTCGATTACGAAATGTTTTTCCTGTATTTCGTCGTGCGAATCTTTAGAATGCAGGTTCTTTTGTTTACCCTGTTTTAAGAATACTACCTGATCAGATGTTTTTTCTACCTCGTAAAGCTGTTGAGAACTCAGGATGATACCAACGGGTCTAAATGGTGATTTAGCAATAGCCCTAAAATCCTCGAGTACAGTTTGCTGTGCCAGTATATCAAGATTTGCAAGAGGTTCATCTATTAATAGCACTCTTGGTTTTCTTAATAACATACGGGCAAGTTCAAATCTCATTTTATAACCGGATGACAAATCTTTCCATTTATGAAGTCTGAATTTTCGTAATCCAAGTCGGGCAATAATAAGTTCAACAATCAAATTGTTTTCCTGAGGGGAGTAGCCATAACTCGCTGCTATAAAAACGAGGTTTTCATACATCGATCCCTGCCAGGTGTCATTACGCTGAGGGATATATACTAGTTTGGTTCTCAGGTCATATGTGTCATCATATGCAAAATTGTAATCAATATTTCCGGATGTAGCATAAAGCTCGCCACATAGTAATCTTAATAGTGTAGTCTTTCCGTTTCCGTTCTCACCAACAAGGCCTATAATATCTCCTTCATAAAGATCAAGGTCTATAGGGCCTAAAGCGAAAGAAGCTGAATATTTCTTAGAGAGTTGAGATGCGGAGAGAATTTTTTCTTTTGATTTAACCTTTTTTGCAGATAATGCTTCATACAATTCAGTCAAAAGTGAATTCAGTTTTTTACTGATTTCAGCACTATTTTCATTTGCATCCAGCCAATTGAGTAATGCATTTGCTTTACGATAGTATGAAATTTCCTGAGTGTCAAGCGTAAAGTCTATGATTCGTTTTGTGGCTAAGGTATAGTCTTCGAACTTGATGAGGCTTTGGGCTTCTTCAAAACTTTTTTGAAAATCGGTCATAATTGGTTGTTAGATTTTCAAATGTATTAAAGAAGTTCTTACAAAAACAAAAAATCTTCCCTGAGGAAGATCTTTTGTTCTATTCTGTGACTGTAATGGTTCTCGTTATTTTTGGATTTGCTTCTACTCCGGTTAAAAAGTTCAACTCATAACTTCCGGGAGTGGTTGCTGTAAAAATATACGGAACTGTTACTGCAGTGTCTGTTGCAGGGCACTGGCAGCCTTCATAATCTACTAAGACTTTTATGTCTTTAGGAAAGTCTTGCCCTGTGATGGTTTGTGTTTCTGTAAATTTATTGAATGTACCACATGTTCCTAAAGGGATATAAGATACATTTAAAGTTATAGGAGTGTTTACGGTAGTAGCACTAGGTCCAGTTACTCCTGTAATTCCTGTATACTGTGAAGTAAAACAATATTGTTCTTTATCATCCAGTGAGCATGCTCCTCCTATTGAAGCTACTATTATCAGTAGCGTGATGAATTTTAATTTCATTGTTTTCATTGTTTAATGTTTTTTAATAGATGTAAAGCTCCTTTGTCGGTTGCGTTACACAAAACAAATTTAACGTAATATTTCAATTGAGAAACCAGCATTATATTCTTTACCCGTAGCAAGTAATACGATTCCCTCTTTATCTTCAAGTTTACCTGTAGATGTAGATGAGTCAGAATATCCCTGCCAAGGCTCGATGCACAAAAACGGTGCGTTAGCTTTAGTCCAGATGCCTAAGTGTGGAAAGTCATGGAAATTCACATTTAGGAATGGAGTATCCAACTTATTTAGAGTAATTTTTTTTGAAATCAATGTCTTAAAAATAAGAGCGTCGTTTTCAAAAAGTTTATGCGATAGCACCAGTTTATTCTTGTCTGACTCAATTTTGACAGTCTTTTCGGAAACAAGGTCGTTTTCAAGCTGGCTGCTTATAAGTCCTTCTTCTTTTTCAAAAGTAAGGCTGTAATCTTCAAAATTTCCCGGTAATGCAAATGCCGGGTGTGCCCCTAAAGCAAAAAGCTGTATTTTGTCGCCTAAGTTTTTTACGGTATAATCAAGATGCAGGGTCTTTTCTTTTAATGTGTATTTTAGCTCAAGCTCAAAAGTAAAAGGGTATTGTTTCAGGGTTTCCTCATTCGATGAAAATGAAAAAACAACACTTCTGCTGTCACGTTCTTTTACTACAAAATGATTATCGCGTGCAAAGCCGTGGCGGGTCATGTTGTAATCATTCCCTTCGTAAGTGTAGGTGTTATCCTTTAGGGTTCCTACAATAGGGAATAGGATGGGAGAATGTTTGCCCCAAAACTCAGGATTGCCTTCCCATATATATTCATTTGAGCTGTCTTTTAAAGAAATGAGTTCTGCGCCTAAAGGATTAATGGTTGCGGTAAGAAACTCGTTTGTAATAGTAACGTTCATGATATTTTAGAGTGCTATTGGTCTTTTTTCAGCCAGTGCTTTTATTTTTTGCGAGGCCGTTTCGCCAAAGGTAACACTTGCGTCATAATATTTAATGCCTTCAGATAAAATAGCGAAATCGCCTATCTCTACCCCAAGCCAGGTATGGCCATCATCATCAACTGATAATGTATAGGTATAACCTATATCTGTAATACTTTCGTCATTCCATGCGGGAACATAGAGTGAGTACTTTAATTTCTTATTAATGGCCAGTTCTATCACCCTTAGTGTGGAATAGCCGGGCCACTCAATAACTGTCATAGGGTGAATCTGAAAATCGCCAAAATTTTCCGGGAGTTTATCCCATTTACGGATATACTCAGGTTTTGTAAGCACTTCCCATACCCGTGTGACGGAAGCATCAATGCGAATGTTGTTCTTTACAATAAGTGATTTCATAGCTTTATTTTTTAGTTGAATTATAAAACTACAAAAAGCAAATAGCTAAAAACAGATGATTAACAGGGTTTTAATTTTTCTCTGACAGGAATTCTAATACTCTCTTGTCAACATCTTCGGTTCTGTCTATTGTAAGGAAATGACCTGCCGATTCTACAACTGCTCCCTGAGCTTCTGGAATTTTATCTCCGGCTATTTTTACAATTTCAATTGAATTTAAAATGTCGTGATCGCCAACCAACACCAACACAGGGAGGTCGAGGCTTTTAAGTTCATCATCACTGAAAGGTGTCATGGATAAAAGTTCAAGTTTGGTCCTGCTGTATTTATTGCCAAGATACATTTGGTTTTTTAACTTAGGATCTACCTTTTCGGGATATAGTGAAAAATTGTCAATAAGCTTTTTCAGCCGTTTTTTGGAAGGTGCAATTTTAAAATTAGCAGCATTAATAAGATCAGAGTCCATACTGATCATTTTAAATGTTTGTACCGGTGCTAATAAAACAAGTTTTTTTATTCTTTCCTTATGATGAATCGTATATAAGGTGCTCAGCCAGCCTCCTCGTGATGTGCCTACAAGGTTAATGTTGTTTATTTCTAAAGCATTGAAAATCTCTTCATACCATTGAACAATCTCATCATGGTTAAGGTTTTTATTTTCCTTTAAAGACGATTTACCTACCTCCATAATGTAATCAATTGCATACACACGATAGTTTTTACTGTAATCCTTAATATTTGGATACCACATTGTTGAGGTGGCATCCATGCCATGAAGTAATACTAACGGCTCTGCATTGGCAGGGCCGCTTACTATTACATGGGCAGTACCGAATGAGGTAGGAATATCTTTCTCTGTGTAGGGGACCGGCCAAAGTGTGAGGCTGCTGTTGTAGGCATTAATATATTTTTGCTCTTCATTTCTGTTTTTAAAGAGAGCATGGTTACTTTTCTCTTTACCCGCAGCGCAGCCTAATAGTATAAAGAGAGAAAAAACAGATATAAAGCAGAGAACAGGATTAAGCTTCATCTTTGGTAGTTTTAACAAGACCAATGCCTGAGATGAAAAATAGTAATCCTAAAACACCATAAATAATTGTTGTTTTGATATTTTGCTCAGCTGTTGAGGTATTGGCAAAAATGTACGCTGCATAAACAAGACTAACAACCCCCAGTATCGTTAGTATAGCTCCAAAGATTCTTTTTAAGTTCATTTTGTATAGGTTTTGAATATTTATATGCAAAGTTTGTTTTTTAATAATAAATCATTATTATGTTTAGAAAAACATTAACATCATTATTGTTTAATTGATTTTTTACTTGTAAAACGTCAATGTTTTAAGGATTACGATTGGTGTGTAAAACAATAATTACAAAATAAATCTTAATCAAAAGTTATTTAGTCATAAAGTTCTATACTATAACATTTTAAATTCTGAAATTTGATAGAGAATTTGAAAGGAAGTCCATTTATAACACTTTACATGTATGAAACCAATCTACTATCTTTTTGTATTAGCGGCTCTGTTTTTTGCTGGGTATTTTGTCATAAACGACTTTACTTTTGATAATGTTAGTTTTAGCAGCTACCTGATCAATACATTGTTTATTTTGTTGTTGTCTTGTGTGTTTTTTGCAATTGTTGGATATGTTCTGGCTGTAAAGCGAAAACATAAAACAAAAGGTGTAATGACTATAAGGCAATACTACCAATATAAGAGTGCCCGTTAAAATCGAGGGCATTAAAAGAGAAGCCCCGCATCATGCTGGGCTTCTTGATTTATATAAATTCTTGAGTTCTATTATTTGTTAACTAAATCGCTTTGGTTTCTGAAAACCAATTGTCCATCAAAACTGTCGAGCAGTATAATACTGTCAGTAGTTACTTTGCCGGAAAGTATTTGTTTCGACAATTCGTTCATTACTTCTTTTTGGATAACACGTTTTACAGGACGTGCACCAAAGTCAGGATCATAACCTTTTTTAGAAAGGTATTCAATGGCTTCCGGTGTAGCATCCAGCGTAATGTTTTGCTGTGCCAGAAGTTTTGTAACCGACTTGATTTGTAAGCCTACAATCTCTTTAATATTATCATTACTTAAAGGGGTAAACATTACGATATCGTCTATACGGTTTATGAACTCAGGGCGTACTGTTTGTTTCAGTAATCCAAGTACTTCTGTTTTGGCTGCTTCTATTGCTGCTTCAACATTCCCTTTCAGGTTCTCGAATTTCTCCTGAATAATACCACTACCCATATTTGAGGTCATAATGATGATAGTGTTCTTAAAGTCAGCAACACGTCCTTTGTTATCAGTAAGACGTCCTTCATCCAATACCTGTAATAGTATATTGAAGGTGTCCGGGTGCGCTTTTTCGATCTCATCAAGCAATACTACAGAGTAAGGTTTTCTTCTCACGGCTTCTGTTAATTGGCCGCCTTCATCATAACCAACATATCCCGGAGGCGCACCTACTAATCGGCTTACACTGTGGCGTTCCTGATATTCGCTCATATCTATACGGGTCATAGCATTTTCATCATCAAACAGGTAAGAAGCAAGTGCTTTGGCAAGTTCTGTTTTACCTACCCCTGTAGTTCCCAGGAACAGGAATGAACCAATAGGTTTCTTTTGATCCTGTAATCCGGCGCGGCTACGTCTCACTGCATCACTCACGGCTTCAATCGCTTCTTCCTGACCAACTACACGTTTATGCAGTTCAGCTTCAAGATTAAGTAATTTTTCGCGTTCACCCTGTAGCATTTTAGTTACCGGTATTCCGGTCCACTTTGCCACTACTTCAGCGATATCCTCTCGGGTTACTTCTTCTTTGATTAGAGTTTGCCCTTTTTGAGTTTCCTGAAGTTGTTGTTCCATTTGATGAAGTTTTTCTTCAGTATCTTTTATTTTTCCGTAACGAAGCTCAGCAACCTTACCATAGTTTCCTTCACGTTCGGCGCGTTCAGCTTCGAGCTTAAAGTTCTCAATTTCGGTTTTCGCAGCCTGAATGTTGTCAACCACATCCTTTTCGCTTTTCCAACGAGCATAAATTTCATTGCGTTCTTCTTTCAGGTTGGCAAGGTCAAGCCCGAGGGATTTTAGTTTGCTTTCGTCGTTTTCACGCTTAATAGCTTCGATCTCGATCTCAAGCTGCATTATCCTTCTGTCAAGAACGTCGAGTTCTTCTGGTTTCGAGTTTATCTCCATGCGCAGTTTAGAAGCCGCTTCGTCCATAAGGTCGATAGCTTTATCCGGAAGGAAACGGTTGGTTATATAACGTTGCGATAATTCTACCGCAGCAATTATAGCTTCATCTTTAATGCGCACCTGGTGATGGGTTTCATATTTCTCTTTAATACCACGAAGGATGGATACAGCGCTTTCGGTATCCGGCTCATCAACCATAACCTTTTGGAAACGACGTTCCAGTGCTTTGTCTTTCTCGAAGTATTTTTGATACTCGTCAAGAGTAGTTGCGCCTATAGCGCGTAGCTCCCCACGGGCAAGTGCTGGTTTCAGGATGTTTGCAGCATCCATGGCACCATCTCCACCACCTGCACCTACAAGGGTGTGGATCTCATCAATAAAAAGGACGATATCACCTTCGGCTGAGGTTACTTCTTTCACAACCGATTTAAGACGCTCTTCAAACTCACCTTTATATTTGGCACCTGCAATAAGCGCACCCATGTCAAGAGAGTATACTACTTTGTCTTTTAGGTTTTCAGGTACGTCACCCTGAATGATACGGTGTGCTAATCCCTCAGCAATTGCAGTTTTACCAACACCTGGTTCACCTACAAGCATAGGGTTATTCTTGGTACGGCGTGAAAGTATTTGCAGTACGCGGCGAATTTCCTCATCACGACCAATAACCGGGTCAAGTTTACCATCGTTGGCTAACTGATTCAGGTTTTTAGCATATTTGTTTAGCGAGTTGTAGGTTTCTTCAGCACTGGCTGATGTTACTCTTTCGCCTTTGCGAAGCTCATCAATAGCAGCTTTAAGCGCTTTTTCGGTTACGCCCTGGTCTTTTAGTATTTGGGATACTTTGCTTTTTGAAGCAAAGATGGCTAACAGTAAATGCTCGATAGAAACGAATTCGTCGTTCATCTTACGGGCAATGTTAGAAGCTTCGTTTAAAGCTGTAGAAGCTTCACGTGAAATTCCCATTTCGCCACCCTGTACTTTAGGGAAGCTCTGAAGTGTGCTGTCCAATATCTGGGTGAACAGTTGTAAGTTTACGTTAAGCTTTTTAAGAAGGAAAGGAGTAACATTCTCATCTACCTCTAAAATAGCTTTAACTATATGTTCGTTTTCAATTTGCTGATGGCCAAAACTTTGGGCAATTTGCTGTGCCCTTTGTATGGCTTCCTGTGATTTTATAGTAAAATTGGCAAAGTTCATATCTTAATTTTTTTAAATTTGATAAGAATGTTTCAATTTATGTTCCAGTATGTAAAATCTGACGAATTGTCGGTTTTTGGGCTAAAAAGTGTAAAATTAACAGACAAAATGTCTTAAATGTGTCAAAATGAGTGTATTCGGTAAATTATTCGGCGATTCTAACAGTAAAGATAACCCAACTTCAAATATAGATTGGAACGATTTAACAGAACTAAAACAATTGGATGAGATTGTATCGGAGTCAGCTTCAGTTCCTGTTGTTATTTTCAAACATAGTACCCGTTGCGGTATCAGTCGTATGGCATTGAAAAATTTTGAAGGGCATTATTCCATTGATGCTGAAAATGCCAAACCTTATTTTCTTGATCTCTTAGCGCATAGGGATATATCAAATGAAGTTGCTTCCCGTTTTGATGTGGTTCATCAATCTCCTCAATTGATTCTTATAAAAAATGGAAAAGCTGTTTATACTGTTTCGCATAGCGATATTGATGCAGTTGAACTAAAGGAGAGAGTAACTGTTTAATGGGGATTATAGCTAAGCATCCTGGGCATTATTATCTCGATTATCAGTCAGAACCAATAACAGAATGGACTGATTTGATTTCTCTTGAACAGCTTGAAGGAATCATAGATGAATCGTATAGTATTACTATAGTTATTTTCAAACATAGTACCCGCTGTGATATGAGCAGTGCGCTACTGAAGAATTTCGAAAGGCGTTATAATGCTGAGGATACTATTCCTAAACCTTATTTTTTAGACCTTATTGCCCATCGCGATATATCTAACGAAATAGAATTGCGTTTTGATATTAAGCATGAATCGCCCCAGGTAATTTTTGTAAAGGATGGGGTAGTGGTGAAGCATGCTTCACATAGGGAGATTGTAGAAATTGAATTTAGCATATAAAAAAGAAACGCCCCGTTTTAGCGGGGCGTTTCAATTTTTATTTCTTTTCGAATGGAGGAAGAAGCTTACTGCATACTTCACCAAATCCGATTCTTACAGTATCATTCTGGCAATAACCTCTCATAATAACGGTATCACCGTCATTAATGAATTTACGCTCGCTGCCGTCTTTCATCTGGATAGGGTTTTTACCACCCCAGGTAAGCTCAAGCATCGATCCGTAGCTGTCAGGAGTAGGCCCGGAGATAGTTCCGCTACCCATTAGGTCACCACTATTTACACGGCATCCATTTATTGTATGGTGTGCTAATTGCTGTGCCATACTCCAGTACATGTACTTGAAGTTTGAGTTAGATATAACAGTTTCTTCAGCATTTTCCGGTTCAATAGCCACCTGAAGGTTAATGTCGAATGAATGAGCACCTTTTTGCTGTAGGTATTCTAATGGCTTAGGCTCCTCCTGAGAAGGACCTTCTACACGGAACGGCTCTAAAGCATCAAGAGTAACGATCCAAGGCGATATTGATGAAGCAAAGTTCTTAGCTAGGAATGGCCCAAGTGGAACATACTCCCATTTTTGGATATCACGTGCACTCCAGTCGTTAAAAAGTACTAAACCAAAGATGTGTTCTTCTGCATCCTCAACAGAAACAGGCTCACCCATAATGTTAGCATCTGTAGTGATGAAAGCCATTTCTAGTTCAAAATCTACGAGTTTTGAAGGGCCAAATACCGGTTGTGTTTCACCATTTGGCAATGTTTGTCCCAAAGGACGGTGTACCGGAATACCTGAAGGGATAATCGTAGACGATCTTCCGTGGTAACCTACAGGCAGGTGAAGCCAGTTTGGTAATAATGCATTTGCCGGGTCACGGAACATCATGCCTACATTGGTAGCATGCTCACGGCTTGAGTAAAAGTCAGTATAATCGCCGATAAGTACCGGAAGCTGCATTTCTACATCCTGCACGTTAAAGATTACTATTGATTTATGATCTTCGTTATCTCTAAGTTTAGGGTTGTTGGTGTCAAAAAGTTCAGCGATACGGTTACGCACCAGCCTCCATGTTTTTTTTCCGTCTGAAATGAAATCATTTAGGGTATCCTGCATGAACATATCATCGGTAAGGTCTATCCCTTCAAAGTAATTTAACTGCTGAAGAGCCCCAAGATCAATAGCATAATCGCCTATTCTTGTGCCTATGGTTACTACATCTTCTTTAGTTATAAAAACACCAAAAGGGATGTTTTGTATAGGGAAATCGCTGTCTTTAGGAACGTTAAGCCAGGATTTTCTTGATGGATCATTTGCTGTAAGCGCCATATTTTGTTATGTTTTTTTTGTTTTATTGAATAGTCAAATATAGTTTGGACATTCATTTTACCAAACGTTTTTTGTACTTTTGACGACAAATTAACGAAAAATTATACAATGCAACGCGACGAACAAATTTTCGACCTTATTCTTGAGGAACAAGACAGGCAAATTCACGGTTTGGAACTTATCGCATCAGAAAACTTTGTAAGCGACCAGGTTATGGAAGCTGCGGGTTCTGTGCTAACTAACAAATATGCCGAGGGCTACCCAGGCAAAAGGTATTACGGAGGCTGCGAAGTGGTTGACGTAATTGAGCAGATTGCTATTGACAGGGCTAAAGCGCTTTTTGGGGCTGAGTATGCTAACGTACAGCCTCACTCTGGTTCTCAGGCTAATGCTTCTGTTTACCATGCTTTCCTTAAGCCTGGTGATAAAATTTTAGGTTTTGATCTTGCTCACGGCGGACACCTTACGCATGGTTCTCCTGTTAACTTCTCAGGAAGACTTTATAATGTTGTGTCTTATGGAGTAGAAAAAGAGACCGGTCGTCTTAACTATGATACAATTCAGGAAATTGCTACCAAAGAACAGCCAAAACTTATTATTGCAGGAGCTTCTGCTTACTCTCGTGATATGGATTTTGAGCGTTTCAGAAAAATCGCTGACAGCGTAGGGGCTTTCCTTTTTGCTGATATCTCTCACCCTGCGGGTCTTATTGCTAAAGGCCTTATGAATGACCCAATTCCTCATTGCCACGTTGTAACTACAACTACGCACAAGACCCTTCGTGGTCCAAGAGGTGGTCTTATCCTTATGGGCAAAGATTTCCCTAACCCATTTGGTCTTACAACACCAAAAGGAGAAGTAAGAATGATGTCTTCACTTCTCGATCTTGCTGTATTCCCAGGAAATCAGGGTGGTCCATTAGAGCACATCATCGCAGCTAAGGCGGTTGCTTTTGGTGAGGCACTATCTGATGAGTTCTTTACTTATGCAAGACAGATACAGAAAAATGCTCAGGCTATGGCTGCGGCATTTGTTAAGCGCGGGTATGATATCATTTCAGGAGGGACTGATAACCATATGATGCTTATCGACCTTAGAAATAAAAACATTTCAGGTAAGGATGCTGAAAATGCACTTGTAAAAGCAGAGATTACAGTAAACAAAAACATGGTTCCGTTTGATGACAAATCACCGTTTGTAACTTCAGGTATCCGTGTGGGTACTGCAGCTATTACTACACGTGGACTTGTTGAATCTGATATGGAAACTATTGTTGACATGATTGACCGTGTTATTTTAGATCCTGCTAATGAAGAACTTCTTGAGCAGGTAGCTGATGAGGTTAACGAAATGATGAGCGAAAGACCGATATTTGTATTCTAATATCAGTTTCAGATATATTAAAATCCCGTTCGCTACAGCGAACGGGATTTTTTGTTTTGTTAAAATACTTTTAACAGGAAAAAGGTTTTCATAATTTTAAGTTGCAACTTAAAATCAATTATTTATGAAAACTATTTATATAACTGTTCTTCTGTTGGTAAGTGTATTTTGTAATGCTCAAACTTTTGGATCAACTGCGTTGGATGTAAAAGGTAATTATAATCCGTCTATGGAAGTTACCGGACAATGGCTAAAGAAAGGTAGCTATGATGTAGGAATGTCATTTGAAAAAACTCCTAAGGGGCTGAGTGATGCAACTGCTCTGGTGCAGCGCATGCTTGAAGAGAACGATATGTCGATTCAAAATCCGGATATATATAACAGCATTGAAGGAAAAGATATAACGGCTAATAACAATAACAAAACGCCTGACAGTATGAATAAATCAATACAAAAAGGAAATTCAAAAATAAACCTTGCCTGGAAAGCTATAGAGGGTTCAGTGCTTCAGCTTTTATTGAGCAAAGATGCGTATGAGGTTACTGTTTTAAATGCATACAAACAATAGGGATGGTATAGAAACGGAGTTGTATATGTGTAAAAATAAAAAAGACCCGTGAGTGGAAGCCCCTGGGTCTTTAAACTATCAACCTTTGTAACATGGTTAATAGTGAGCTGCAAATGTACATCGCATATTTCGTAAAGCCTAATAAATAGGCTTTTTATTTTACGATAATATCATATTTATCTAACAGGCCTTTTAATCCTGCCTGAGAGAATATCGCTTTTTTAAGCTTATTGCGTTCAGGATCAATAGAAAAGTTGTAGCTGGTTGTAAAATCAGCCTTATTGGCTATTGAATCAATAAATACAGCTTTGTGCATGTTACAGTTGTCAAACATCACTCCGGTAAGGTCTGTACTCATAAAATCTACAGCTATAAGACTACAATTTGTGAAAGTAGTACCTTTAATTTTTAAAGTATAAAATTTCGCATAGTCTAACTGGCAGTCTTTAAATTCAATTTCAAAAAGCAACGGATCTACCATTGAGAAATTTACACCGTTAAAATCACAGTCGGTAAATAAAGCTCCTCTAAAAGCAACGTAGTTTATTTTAGCTTCATAAAAATTACAGCCGGAAAAAGTACAATCTATAAAAGCTACACCGGTAAAATTACAGTTTGAAAAATCACAATCTGTAAAAGTACAGCGTTCAAAATCTTTATACATGATTGATTCCTCCTCAAAAGTCACATCATTATACTCATGTGCTATCAAATAATTCTCTGACATAATCTGTTTTTTGATTGGCAAATATCGGTTATAATCAACTTGCATTGGTAAAATTGTATTTTTTAATTTTTTGTTAAATTGATTTTAAAATGTGTTAAATGATTGATAATTAACTAATTTTAAGAGAGATAACCAAAAACCAACCTTTTATGAGAAAAACACTTTTACTTTTTAGTGTACTAATTTCTTTTGCAAGTTATTCGCAAGCTGCAAAAGTAGATTCTGTCGCAGTACTTATTCTAGACAGGATGAGTGATGTAATAGGAGGACTTAATTCCTGTAGTTTTAAGCTCAATGTTTCGCAGGATGTTACAGGAGATATTGGTCTTGAGAAAAAGTTTTCTGACGATGAAGTTATGTTTAAAGGGCCCGATAAGATGCTTGTTCAGCTTAAGGGAGATGATAATCATAAAGGATTTTGGTATAATGGAAGACATTTAGTCTATTACTCATATACTGAAAATAATTATTCTGTTCTTGAGGTGCCATCAACCATTATAGAAACTATAGATGCTGTACATGATGAATACGGAGTCGATTTTCCTGCTTCTGATTTTTTCTATCCAACTTTTGCAGATGATATTCTGGCCGACTTTACTTCAGTTACTTTTTTAGGTAGAAAAACAGTTGACGGAGAGGATTGTTATCATATTTTGGCAGATAGTAAAAACCAAAGCGTTCAGTTATGGATATCAGACGATGCTATGAATTTACCATTACGTTTCCTGGTTATTTATAAAGATAAACCTAATAGTCCTCAGTATATGGGAGTGTTTTCGGACTGGAAAATAAATCCGGATTTACCGGATGCTCTTTTTGATTTTAATGAGCCTCCTTTGGCAACCGAAATTGTTATGCTAAAAAAATCTAACCAATAATCTCATCGGATATGCTTACCATAAATCAACAAATCGTAAAGAAAATAGCTGCCTTTGCAGTAATTCTGATTTTGCTTTCACCGTCAATTGCTGAAGCTCAGAGAATGGGCCGAAGAGGCGGGGGGGGGCGGTGGACGTTCTATGGGTGGTGGATCTAAGCCAGCTATGTCTAGGCCCGCGGGTAATCGAACTATAAATGGTGGTAGTCACCGTTCAACGAACAGAAATTCTTCATTTCAAAACAAGCATACAAATACATCTAACAGAAATAGTGTAGGAAATAATAATAACAGAAATAATAACGGCGGTAACAGAGTATCACATAACAATAATGTTAACAGAGGTAATAATAACAATGTAGGTAATCGTAACTCAGGAAACAGGGTAAATGTGAACCATAGAGGAGGAGATGTTAATGTGAATATTAATAATAACCGTAATACTATAGTACGTTCTAATCATAGAGAGTACCATAGGCCTCCATATCGCTATGGTGGACGTGGATATTATTGTTACAGACCTTATTATTACCATCCTTTTCGTCCTTTTTACTGGGGGCCGGTATGGCATCCGTGGGGCTTCTTTGTAGCTTCACTAGCTACTACAGCTATAATAATTTCAATAGAAAATCAGCAATACCATTATGATCAGGGTGTATATTATGTCCAGGGTAATGGAGGATATACTGTAGTTCAGGCTCCTGTGGGGGCTACAATTAAAGTTTTGCCTGATGGTTACCAGACAGTGACTGTTAATGAAACCACAAACAATTATTATTATGGAGGTACGTATTATGAGAAGTCTGGTGGAGGCTATACCGTAGTTCCTCCAACTGCAGGTACAGTTGTAGAACATTTGCCTGAGGGTGCTGAAGAGGTTAGGGTAGGAGAGCAAACCTATGTTAAATATGGTGATACTTATTATCAGCCTGTTAAGGTTGATGGTAAAAATCAGTATGAGGTTGCTGAAGTAAAAAATGAATAGTTAAAAAAAACTGGTTCCTGGCTATATGCCAATAAAAAAGCATCCGCCCAGGCGGATGCTTTTTCGTGTATAATGAATTTATTGTACTCTGTCTTCAGGTTCAAAATCGGTTTTACATAAAAGTGTTCTGTAGAGTATGCCTCCTGCGATTCCTCCCAGTATTGGAGCTACTATGAAAAGCCATAGTTGCTCTAAAGCCCATCCTTGTACAAAAATGGCCTGGCTGATGCTTCTTGCCGGATTAACCGATGTATTGGTTACAGGGATACTGATCAAGTGTATTAAAGTCAGCGCTAGGCCAATAGCAATACCTGCAAATACTTCTCTGGCACGGTCTTTTTCGGTAGCACCCATGATGATGATGATAAAAATCATCGTCATTATAAACTCTGTAACAAAAGCTGAGGTTAGATTATATCCACCTGGTGAATGTTCTCCATAACCATTTGCTGCAAAAGTGCCTATATCGCTGCCATTACCTGTAGCTATAAGGTAAAGAATTGCAGCACCGGCAATACCTCCTAGTACCTGGGCAATAATGTAAGGTATTACCAGAGAATTTTCTGCACGTCCTCCGGCCCAAAGTCCAATGGTTACTGCAGGATTAAGATGTGCTCCAGATATACGCCCCAGGCCATAAGCAATTGTTAATACAGTTAGTCCAAAAGCAAACGCTACTCCCACAAGACCAATGCCTATAAAGGGTTCTGATTTAAAATTGGCCGCCAAAACGGCACTACCACATCCTCCCAGTACAAGCCAGAAGGTTCCGATGAATTCTGCTGCGAATTTTTTTGTCATAATTTAATTGATTTAGTTTGGTTGAAATTATATAGACAGTGAATAAATTCCTTGTAACAGTAACCGAATAAAAGGGGATAATAGCATTCTTTTTAAGAACATAAGTAGCCTAAAGGAAAAGCCTTGAATTATAGATATACTATTTATAGTAAGCTTTTTGTGAAGCTTAGCTAATTTAATAAAAAAAAGTCAATGATTGGTTTTTTGGTAATTTTACCTGTTTACTACTTGTTTTTAAATTGTGTAGAAGTAATCTTAAATTATTTTTGAAGTTTCAATACTTAATGAAGTAGGAATATTTCTAGGTAGGGTTTTATAATGTTAATTTGTTTAATTAATTGAGTAAAATTATTTCAATATGTGTTTTATTTTAAACAAAAACTAAGTTTTAAGTGATATTATTAAAAGTTAATTTTTTAGAAATAAAAAGTTAATGAAAAAGCTTAGATTTGACATTCTTTTGAAACCTAAATTACCTATTATATTAAGCATGAGTTACTTTTATCGTCCCTATTTGCAAATTTTTGTCCGGAGCCAAATTTTAAATTCATATCGCAACGATTCTTACCAAATCTAAAATAGGCTTATATACTTTCTAAATTACTATTTAAAGTTAATAAATTATGATATTTCATAAAAAGAATATTGAATTTCGAATTTCGCTTTTAGGGATTTTTTTAATTTTTTCTGTATCAGCATTTGCCCAGCTAACTCCATCCTTTATAGGAAGTGCAACTTCTACCGGGACTAACTGTTATACTATAACAACAAATACTCAGTCGAATTCAGGAGCTGCTTGGTACAACAACCCAATTGATTTGTCTCAGGATTTTGACATAGTATTTGATGCTTTTTTTGGAGCAAATGCCGGTGGTGCCGATGGTATGGCGTTTATTTTAAAATCTACAGCTAATCCGGTTTTAGGAGCGGTAGGAGGACAGCTTGGTTATGGAAATTTACCAGAATCCCCATCAATGGCTATTGAGTTTGATACTTATACCAACAGTAACTGGGGTGATCCGGCTTATGACCACATTGCAATTCATAAAGCAGGAAACGTTAGCCACCTTACAAGCGATAATCTGGTGGCACCTGTACAGGCTTCTACAACTTCTACAAATATAAAAGACAACCAACAACATGAGGTGAAAATACTTTGGAGGGCTGCTACCCATACGTTGACAGTAGTTTTTGATTGTCAGGTGCGTATTGTATATGATAACCAGATTATTATTTCTGTTTTTGGAGGTTATCCTACTGTTTATTTTGGTTTTACTGGTTCAACAGGAGCCTTGTCTAATCAACAATCGGTTTGTTTTAAATATCTTTCTTTCTTACCTACCAGTCTTCAGGATCAGACAGTTTGTGAAGGGGAATCAATCAGTAATGTTGATGGTACTATACAAGGGGCTGTAAGCTATCTATGGACGCCAACTACGGGTGTAAGTAACCCTGCTATTGCAAATCCTGTTTTTACCCCAATGGTTACTACTACGTATACACTTACCGTAACTGATAACTGCGGACAAACTTATGTGAGGGACTTTACTGCAACAATACCAGATGTGGAGGTTGCAGACCCAGAAGATCTCGCTGTTTGTGGTGACCCAGCTCAAACAGCCTCATTTAATCTACAGCTTAATGATCCGATAATGAAAGCTCCCCTTGCTGATCCGGGGGAGTATGATATAGAGTATTATGAGTCAATGGATCAGATTAATGATGGAGATCCTATGATTTTTCCTTCAAATAATTATACTGGTTACAATGGACAAATAATCTATGCTAAAGCTGTTGGTTTTTCTACACCTTGTTATGTTGTGAGACCTTTTCAGCTTATTATAAATGATTGTAGTGTTGAGTTACAACCATATGCAGTTCATGCTTGTGAGCCTGCTCCTTATGATGGAGAGGTAATATTTGATCTTACTTCGTATACTGATGAGATGACAGTTGCAAATCCTGTACCTGCATCATATGTGTATTCGTTTTATAATACTCAGGCTGATGCCAACACACAAACAAATCCTATCACAAATCCAACAACCTATTCAGGGCCAACTGAAACCGTTTGGGTAAGATGTGATGATCCTTCAGTTACGATAGGTCCGCCTGCTTTTGATGTTGAGGCACTTTCTTTAGTTGTAGATCCGCAACCGGTACTTGCACCTATTGCTGATCAGTCAGGTTGTGATTCGTATACGCTTACACAGCCTACAGTAGGTAATTATTATACAGGTCCTGGTGGAACAGGTACACAACTTGATCCTCTTATTCCATTAACAACTTCACAGACAGTTTATGTATATGCAGTGAGCGGTACAGCTCCTGATACTTGTACTGATGAAACAAGTTTTAATGTAACAATTTATACATCTCCAACTGTAGAACAAAAAGCAGATGTAGAAGCATGTGATTCATACCAGCTTCCTGCATTAACAACAGGTAACTACTACACAGGAGCTGGTGGAACAGGTACACAACTAAATGCAGGTGATTTTATTACGACAAGCCAGACGATATACATCTATGCCGTAACTGGAGATGCTACTACGGTATGTTCAGATGAGTCAGACTTTGTAGTAACGATAAACAGTGCCCCAACAGTTTCCCCTGCCACCCCGTTAGAGGAGTGCGCAGATAACTTTGACGGCTATGCGTACTTTGACCTTACCCCGGCAGGCGTAGAGATATTAAACGGCCAGAGCGGTCTTACGATCACCTACCACAGCACGCAGGCAGCCGCAGAGTTTGGTGTAAACCCTATTACGGACCCTACGAACTACCACAGTATATTGGGCACGGTCTATGCAAGCGTAGTACAAACAGGTACCACGACCAACTGCCGTTCTGTAGTACCGATCCAGCTGATCGTACACCCACGACCTGCTATCCCGGTGATGACAGCGTATGAGTTATGTGATGACGATACCGA
>NZ_QQAR01000023.1 GCF_003350375.1 Flavobacterium sp. AG291
TATCTCTACGCCTGCCGGGGTAAGGTCAAAGTACGCATAGCCGTCAAAGTTATCTGCGCACTCCTCTAACGGGGTGGCAGGGGAAACTGTTGGGGGCGAAATTACATTGATAGCAAAATCGGTTGTTCCAAATAAATCGGCATTATCCGAAGTTTCCATACGAATGTAAACCGTTACCTGACTACCAGAATTCACCACAAATGTTGCAGGGTCAGAAACAAAATCAGTATCATCCTGAGCCCCCAATGCTGTATTATGGAAAGTAATCGTATAATCTGTAGCAGGTCTGCCATCAAGAATCTCAGCTTCAAAATTGTTTAGGTTAAATGCAACAGAATTTTGACCTGTTGGCGCACAAACTTCGACATCTTCAGGTTTATGAGGCTGACAATCTACAAGTGTAAGTGTAATTGGTACTATTTCATAACATGTCGGAGAATAAAAATCATATATTCTCACATATACAGTTGCATTGACCGATATGTAATTTGTATCATTTATAATTGGATTCGACTCAGCATCAGCATCTGCCTGTGTGGCATAAAAATCATATGCATAATCAGCGATTACATTTTCAGTAGCCTGAGTAAGATCAAACGCACCTGTAGTTCCATTGAAACATGTAAACAATTCGCTTTCTACATCTTGCGGCTCTATCCCCTGTCTTAAAATTACAGTTTCAGAATATTCATTATTTGTTTCATCTGTTTCTCTTACAATACCTGTTCCTGTACCGTTATCATCAATTACGAACTTCAATGTGAACTCGTCAGGAATCTGTGAAGGCAAAGTAACACTCAAAACATTAACTTCTGATCCATCAATAGCAATATCAGCAGTTGTTGCTGTAGTGGCTATCAAAACATCATCTGCATAAATCGCTATAGGAGTATTTGCAGGTAAGATATCAGTACTATTATAGTTTTTTGCCATATAAACCAATTGGAGATCACGGTTAAGGCAGACTTCATTACCACTCAAAAAAATCATCTCAATAGTTGCATCGGGAAGCTCACTATTTATAACCGTAACAATATTATGCATTATAATTCCATCCTGTCCCGACGTAAGTGATACATCTAAATCTGTGTCTCCAACAGCAATGTAGTTCTGGATATTATAATAATCAATATCCATATTCCAAAGATCAGAAGCACCTGTAAAACTATTAGTGCCATTAAACGCATTATTTGCAGGATTTAATGGAGGATTACTTAAAACAGACCCGTTTACATTAACCGTTTCATTAACCGCTATTCCGTTATCACCTTCCCATGCAAGAAATCCTATTTTCGCTCCTGTATTACTTATAACATTAAGGTTATCCAGGTATATATTAAGCGCCGGATTTTGTGCATCAACACCCTTAAAACCATCATAAACAGCCACCTGATTATATGGTAATGTATTGTCAGCGTAAATTATAATTACCGACCATCCTGCAAAATTTATTGCAGAATAACAATAATCAGTATCATCAGCAATAGTTTGTGTAATATCAAGATCGGACAACGTATATGTTCCGCTACTGGCTACAATATTTGTAACATCGGCAAATGCACCAAATGATGGTTTGGGATTATTAGCGCTCACCGAAATTGTAGAATAAAATGTCCTTTCTGCAGTAACATCAATGTTATTAAGCTTTACATCAAAGTCGCCTAATCCTGAGCCAGCCCAATATAGATAAGCAGCTACAATAGTCTGACCGGGTTGTAAACTGAGAGTAGCCGAAGACTGGGTTAACACACCACATTCATCACTAACCAAAATTCCTGCATTTTCCTGTAGGTTTAGTGTATTTCCAATAGCTGTATAGTTATACCTTCCATTAAACTGCCTGTACAATGAAAACGGAACACCTTTCTGTACATTAAATGTAAAAGTCCTTACAGTAACACACCCCTGATAGGTAGTGGTTAGTGTAAGTGTAACAAGTCCTTCCTGTACAGAAGTATATGTAATTGTTTTACCATATAATATGGCTCCAATACCAAAATCCCATTGGTAAATAACTGCTGTTGGATCTATACCTGTTGGGTCTACATCTGCAGTTAATGAGATAGGGCGTGCAAAATCAATAGTGTAAATATTGTTTGCAAAGTCTGAAGGTGTAACCTGTGTCAGACTAGCGGGAAGATCATTACATCCGGTTTGTGCCTGTGTATAACCGGATAGTAAAAGAAACATCATTATGTATAAATATGCCTTTTTCATCAGCTCAATTTTTCAATTTAAATTAATACGATCCACTGTCGCATTAAGAAAGAATAGCAATTTTTATTATTGTTTAGCAGGATATTCTGATTAAACAATCGTGGTGTTTATATAACTACAAAAGTGAGACTGATTATACAGCCTCACTTAGTACCAATTAATTTCTAAAACTGCAAAGGCTAAGGCGACAAAAAAATGCTAATAAATATGCCGCCCAACCTAAGCAAACAAGCTACCTAATCTTGTCTATTTATATAAATCCATCCGGTTTTATTTTCAGAATTCTTTAATTCAAGAACGTAGAAATATGTACCTGTTGGAAGTTCTGAATTAGAATTACTTTGTCCTGACCATTGGTTCGTATAGTTCTGCTGTTCGTAAACTTTAGCACCATATCTGTTAAAGATGGTAAGTTTAGTAACATCCATACCTCTCAGGTCAAGATTATCGTTTATTCCATCATTATTAGGAGATATACCTCTTTGTACTTCACAAAGCACATTAAACACTTCATACTCTTCTGTTACTGTACACTGTCCGGACATTACTGTTACAGTAAATGTAACCGGTAATGTAACATTAGAATTTGCAGCAATATATTCAGTAACATTTAGAAGCTCGCTGTCGTTACCAACAGTTACCCCGTTCTCATCTTTCCAAACATAAGTTGCAGATGCAGCATCATACGAATCGTTAGCCGGAACTACTTGTAACCAAAGCGCATTGTTACGGCATTCGTCATTAACTGTTGCACTCAATCCATCCTGAAGTGTAAGTGTAAATGAGCTTGTTCCATCTTCTTCACAATCCTGTTGTGCAGTATAAGTGTACGTTATAACATACGTACCGGCCTTACTTGCTGAAACATTAACCGAACCATCGACAGGATTTATAGCAATGTCATTACTGTCAGCACTAAATTCTCCACCTGTACTAAACCCTGACGCTAATTGTGGAGTAACAACAGATGTACCTAAACAATAAGCTACCGACTCATACGTAAATGATGTAACAGGTTTTATAGCATCAGTAACTACAATTGTTGCTGTGAATGAAGCCCCTGCTGTACAGTTTACACTATTTTCACCTACCTGATAAACAACCTCATAAGTACCTTCATCCGCACCGTTAAGGTCTATTTCACCTGTCAATGCATCTACTGTTAATGTAGCTGATGAATATGTTCCTCCGGTTACAAAGCCTGTTGGTAATATTGGCTGTGCATTAGCTGCCAGTACACAAACATCTGCATAGCTAAAGCTAATCTCAGGCAGCGCTGCTGCTGTAACATTTATAGTTGCTGTAAAGGAATCTGCCGATGTACATGCTGCAGCATTTTCTACTACTGAATATGTTACATTGTGTGTCCCTACAGTTGCTGTACTTAAATCAATTTCACCTGTTACTACATCAACAGTTAATGTAGTTGAAGAATATAATCCTCCTGTTACAAAACCTGCTGAAAGTACCGGAAGAGAGCCAGTTTCTAATTCACAAACATCTGTATAGCTAAAACTAATCTCAGGTTGTTGTGTAGCAATTATTTCTATAGTTGCAGTATACGTATCTGCTGAAGTACAATTGTTTGCATCAGCATTTACTGAATATTCTACATTATAAGTTCCTTCAGTAACTCCTGTAAGATCTATTTCACCAGTCAGCGCATCAACAGTCAATGTAGTTGAAGAATATGTTCCTCCGTTTACAAATCCTGTAGGTAATACCGGTTGGACACTTGTTGCCAGTACACATGTATCTCCATATGTAAATGCAATTGAAGGTGAAGCAGCATCAGTTATGGTAACGCTCGCATCATATGTACCACCTGTTACACAGTTTGCCGTTGGCAATGTGTAAGAAACTGTATATGTGCCCGGCTGAGTAGCTGCAAGATCTATAATACCCGTTAACGGATCTACCGTGATATTAGTATCAACAACGCTATATGTTCCACCTTCTGCAAATCCGGCAGCTTTAACAGGCTCAGGATTTTGAGCAGCAATTGCGCAAATAGTAGCATTATAAGAGAATTCGATAATCGCTGTTGTATTAGGAACTACAATTGTTTTGAATGAATCTGTAATGAAACAACCTGTTACAGTATTTTCAACACGAACGTAAACTGTATGATCATTTACAGCTGTATATGCTGAAGAATCAGCAATAGCATCTGCTGCATCTCCTGTTTCTGCAAGTGCTTGTGTTTCAAAATAGCTAACTGCAAAATCAGAAGCATTTGCTACGTTATCAAGTATAGCTGTCGTATTAAGCTCTAAATTAAAATCAGCTTCAGTAGTCGAAGAACATAATGTAAGATCTGCCGGAGAATTTACAACTGTATCAATATTATCGAAGAATTCAATTTCTATCTCGTCTCCTGTTGTACATCCGGTTGTAATAACTGTTGCAGTAACTTTATAAGTACCAGGCTCATTAACTGTATATGACGAACCTGTAGCACCATCGATCACTACGTTGTCTTTCATCCATACAAAGTTGAAGTATGAAGTGCTTAACTTAGTATCAAGTAACTTCTCTCCTCCAAAACACACTGCATTATTCGTGCTTACTAACAAATCATCGCCAAAATTAATGCGTCCCACATCAAAGCTGTTAGCATCAAGGAAGATAGCTGAATCATAGTTACCATCATTGGTTTCAGCAATTACCATTTTAATATGGTATGTTTCACCCGGTATTACCGGAGCCTGAACTTTTAGAGGAACTGAATGCCCCATAAAGTTATCAGCTGCAGCATATCTCGATACACCTTTGTAACCATCAAATAACTTATCGAAAAACTGAGGATTACCCGCAACACAGTTACTACCATTAACCGTATAATTAAACTGACTGTTTCTTGTTGTAGGTACAGATACAGGTTGTGTTGTTCCCGGTAATGTGGCAAGGTTAACCGTATTACCATCACTATCCGTTAGGAAGAAAGCAAATGCGTCACCATAATTACACTGGAATAATCCATAATCTTCAGATGCAAACAGATAATCAAAAGACATTTCTGTTCCATAAGCCATAAAATCAAACTCGATAGAAGTAGCATTATAGAAGTTTACCAAACCTGGTGAAGTTCCTGATGCAGAAACAAAATTATATAAATCCTGATCTCCTAACCAAAGCGTAGCAAATGGAGATACTGTTTGCAAATAGTTTGCAGACTGAATAACCGTTTTTGGACCAGTTGCGCTACCTGCTTTTCCTGTTGAAAGTATGATACCGTTTTCAAATGGGAAATCAGCTCCGTTAGCACTAAAATAACCAATACCATTGTGAGCAGCACCATAGTTAGTACCTGTTATATAGTTTAGGTTAGATACCTGTGCACAGTTTTCATTTACCAATACATCACTAATTAACTGCTCTTCAGTATATGTAGTCTGGTTTACTACAAGAGCCTTGTTTGGTGTAGCGATACAAATATCAAAACGCGTGTCATTAGCCGTAGAATAATTAGAGAATATTCTGAGTTTATACGTTGTACCAACAGTAAGGTTGTTTAATAATACGTCATTATTATTAGCTCCTGTACCTGTTATAAAATAGGTGGTATTGTACTGTATGTTAGCTCCCTGAATACACTGAACCTGTGTAAGAGCACCACAACTGCCACTATATAATACTTTACTAAGGTTTTGAGTGGTAGTACTTGAACCGTCTCTGTTATTAATATATAATATATGCGATGTTGATGTCGCAGTAAATTCGAACCACACATCATCATTAGCATAGGCAGCAATACCACATACATTACCCTGAGGTGATGCAGTTGCCCCCAATAGCGTAGCACTATAAGGTGTGTCGCAATAACCTGTAGTACTCACAGGCAATACATAAGCAGTATCACAGTTATCATTTGTAATTTGAGTGTAGAAAGTTTTTGGTAATGTCCATGTACTTTTGCTCGTCTCACTACAAATAGATCTTACATAGAATGTATATCTTCTACCTGGTATAAGGTCGTTAAGCGTATACGGGTGTGAACCTGTAACTACACCAACACTATTAGCACCCGGTTCCGGTTGTCCTGCCGGTACAGCAAATACCTCCCATGAAGTTGCGGTACCCGGTTCAGTCCAGTCGATTGTTATACTTGTTGAAGTGTTAGCTGTAGTAATTAAATTTTGGGGTTTAGGACAAGCTACCGGTGTACAGGTTGCTGTTCCTGAATATATCGGCACTGAAATGGGTTGCACTACCGGAGTAACACCTTTTACATAATGGTAAACAATCTCATCATAAGAATCAGTTATAACAACTTCCGCTACATATTGATCCCATGTATTATAATCCCAGTTTAAAGTAAAAGGAAGACCAGGACACATAGCTACAGTACCAGTATTGTTCAGTGAAAATGCACTAACTGTACCCACTAAAATACCATTTTGATATACATTAAGTTTTGAGAAAGTCCCACTTCCGCTGGTAGCCGTTATACTAAATTTATAATTGCATCTATTCTCAGCAGGACATACAGTTGTATTAAATACAAATGGTCCAGCCCATTCGCTCTTGTTTGTAGATGAACAATATGCTCTTACATAATATTCATACAAAGTAGCAGGGTTCAAACTTTGCGCGTTGTACGTATTAGATGAAACCAAAACACCATCTGTTGTAGGTACACCAGTATTTGCAGGCTGTACTTTTACCTCCCACTGTGTTTCCTGAAATCCTGCAGCCCATGATAATGTTGCTGTGTTATTGCTGTAGTTAGAACCTGTAAGTGCAGTTGGTGCAGCACAAGCAGGAATATCTTCAACAACAAACTCGTCAATCCATAATGTCCAGCTATTTGTAGTTACGTTTGGAACGTGCAAAGCAATATAAGCTACGCCATTATAGCTGTTCAGATAAAATATCTTTTGATCATAAACAGTGTTATTAATAACCTGTTGTGGCATTAAGGTATTTGTAAAATTAGCTACAGCATTACCTGTAGTTGATAATTTCACTTCCATCTCCGTTGGATAAGAAGCGGAAACCACTCTGTAACGGAATTTCACCCTTTGGTTACCATTTAATTGTATAGCAGGGCTAATTAACCAGTCATCGTTACTGGTTGAGTTCCAGTATTTAGTTAGTGATGCTAACTGATCGCCTTCATAAGGCTGATATGTTGTAGTAAGAGTCCATTTCAGGTTATCTCCATTAGAATCTACAACTGTCCAGCAGTTTTTACTTGGTGAAGTTGAGTTGAATCCTTCAGTATAAGGTGGAATTATTGTACCGCAAGCTGTTATTAACCTTGTAGCGGCTTTTGCCCAGATACTTTTATTTGTTGATGAACAAACTGACCTTACATAAACATCATAACCGGAAGTTGGGTTAAGGTTGTTTACAGTATAAGTAGGTTGTGTAGTAGTGATACCGGCAACGCTTTCAGCAGGAAACGGTGACCCCATAGGAAGTATAAGAACATTCCATTCTGTAGCCGTCCCTGCTTCCTGCCAGTTTATCGTTGCTCCATTAGTAGTAATTCCTGCATAAGTAATATTAGTCGGAACTTTACAATCAACAACTTTTACAGACACATTGTCAATAGCAGCAGCTGGCTGCATTCCATTAATGGCATCATTTCTCCATTCAAAAATCAAACGCATGGTCTGACCCGCAAACTGAGATGCATTTAGCATAAATGCGTATGGTTGGAAATTTACAGAACTATTAAATTTATCAGCTATTCTGATTCTGTCTGCAGCAGCTACTATACCTGTTCCGGCAACCGGGTTATAGGTAGCTGGAACAGCCCAAACATAAAAGTAGTCATTGTTCTCACCTACTCCCTTCCAGTCGAAAGAAATTCCAAGATTTGTTGTCCCGGCAGGAATAATCAAATCCCTGTAAGCATGAACTGTTGATGACTGAGTAATTGTATAAGCATTAGCAGTACCGTTATTGTTACTTACATATAATGCTTTTTGACCTCCATTGTTAGTAGCATTACCTACAAACCACTTATTAAGTTGTGTTCCATTGTTTAGAGACCACCCAACTGTTGTAGCTTCGAAATTATCAATAAGCGGCAAAGATGCAGCTTCCTGAAAAGTAGTAAAATTATATGGTCCGATCCAGCTGCTTTGAGTAGCTCCACAGTTAGACCTAACATAATAAGTATAAGGTGTAGACCCTGTTAAACCTGAAATAGCAATTGGCGAAGCCGTTCCGGTATGTGTAACAACGCCTGTATTAGGCGCTGTTGTACTTCCAGGAATAAGATTAATATCCCAAGACCCAGTAGTCGTTCCATTGATTGTAATTGTTGCTGTATTTGCTCCTGTTCCTACTCCGCTTGAACTTGTAGCAGGCAAACATCTTTGAGTGATCTTAACATCATCAAGAGTAAATCGCTCACCCTGTAATGTATTTCCGTATTGTGTATCTCTTTTTACGAAAGCCAGATAAACGTTTTGGTTTACATAAGCTCCCAAATCAACGGTTTGTTTATAACATGCTAATTGGTTACCCGGATTCATTTCATTTTCCGTCCAAGATTTAACCATCGTAAAAGTAGAGACATCAGTTTGAGAAGTAGTAGATAACCACAACTGATAAATACTTCCGTTTTGAGCAGGATACGTTTGTAATCCATAGAAGGTTAAATCTGCATTAGCAGGCAATAAGATTTGTGGAGTTACTAACCAAGCCTGGGAAACATTATTTATCCCGATAAGAGCATTTGAAACATAAGCTCCGGTCGTCCCCTCACACGTAGTACCTGTGGAATTTACCCAAGTAGGTACAGTACCCGGTGCTCCGTTTAGCAATGTAAATTTTCCCCAATTGGATGGAATCCCATTTTCAAAATTTTCACTCCATTGAGCGTGAGATTTTCCAAAAGAGAAAAGTAACATTACGAGCAGTAGTAATGTAATTCTTTTCATAGTTAATCTAAATTTAGTTTTTAAGTAGTTAATAGAGCTCAAAAGTAAATTTTATATTAAATACAACTAAGAAACACCACTAGACAAATACTCAACAAGAACAAATCCTACTTTTATACAAAACTCTGAAAAACAAAACATTAAATACTTTTAATTAAATAAAATCGAAAATAAAGCAATAGACAAGTATGTTAAAAGTGGATTAAGCACATCTTTGTTAGTTAAAAAATAGATAAAAATAACATTAAGCGAAATAAATAATTTTTAAGAAAAAAAACCGTGTTTTTTTCTTAAAAGAACCTCTGAGAAATTCATCTTTAACTTTAAAAAAATTAAATTTCATTTACAAAATCGTCAAGATTCTGATCGGCTTCAAGGTTGAGTTTTTTTCTGATTCTATATCGCGAAGTGTGCAAACTTTGCATTGTAATATTTAAAAGGTTTGAGACCTCATGTAATGACATTCCAATTTTTATGTAAGCGCAAATTCTTACATCGGTAGTTGAGAGCTGAGGAAATTTCGTTTTTACCTTCTCAAAGAAATTAGGGTGTATCTTTTCAAAAACTTCCCTAAACTGTTCCCAGTCTTTTTCCTGATTTTGGTTTTGATTTAAAATTGATTTAAGATCTGACTCTATCGCAGCTTTAGAATTTTTACTTCTTTCAAGTAAATCAGCTATTTCAGTCATAAGTTTATTTTTAGCTATCAACTGGACACTTATGCTTGTAATTTCACGGTTCTTTAAATCCAGTTCGAGCTCCTGCTGTTGCGATTTAAGTTTAAGCAACTCATTTTCAGCTTTTTCTTTTTCGTTATTAATCTGCTCCCTAATTATATTTTCCTGTAGCCTTTCATTCTCAAACTGACTGATCTTTAAAGTCTTTTTATTTCCATTATAGGACAACCATATAATCCCTGTTATCAAAACTGAAATCAGAATAACCAATACGATAGAGAAAATCAGATAATTACTCCTTTCTTTTTCAATATCGTATTTACTTCTCAAGAGATTCTTTTCAAGTTCAGACTTTTCAAATTCATTAGTCCATTTAAGCTCCTCTATCTTTTGCTTAATCTCAGAGCCATACACACTGTCTTTTAATTTATAGTAGCTTCCGGTATAATCCGCATAATCTTTATACTTACCTTCATTCTTGGCAATCTTAGCCAAATGTTCTAAAGCATCTAGTCTTCCCCTGGGAAATTTTATACTTTTAGTAAGTTCGATTTGTTTATTAAAATATGCCTTAGCTTTATCAAGATCATGAGTTTCATAGTATGTAATACCATAATTAAGATAAATTCTTTCTTTAAGTCTTGAATCTTTTATTTTTTCAGATAACACAAGAGCATCATTAAGCATAGTAAGCGATGATTCATGATTTTTCAGATTCGATTCAATATTACTAAGGTTAATCATGGTACTAACTATATTAACCGTGTCTTTTAATGTAATAAAGGTATCGAGACATTCTTTTTGATATTTTTTTGCCTTTACAAAATCCTCCTTAATCATGTAAACGTTACCCATATTTGCATAAAATACAGCCATACCTCTTTTATCGCCGAGCTTATTATAGATTTCAAAAGATTTATTGAAATTTGAGATACTTCCATCAAAATCGCCCATTTCAAAATACAATATACCCAAACCATTATAAGTTACAGGTAAATTGTTTAGGTCATTATGCTCTTCGAAATAGTCGCGAGCTTTAAGGTAGTAATTAATTGCCTTGGCATATTCATTTTGCAAGACATAATATTTTCCAAGTACTATAAAAAGCTTATGCTTATAATATTCCTCGGCCAGTTTATCAGAGTAAACCAGTGTTAACTCACTATCCTTTAATGCTTTTTCTTTTACACCCGAATTTACTTCAAGAAGCGTCCTGTAATAATACCCTTTTAAAAAGAGCGTGTCATTTTGTGTTGCTTTTGCTTTTGCTATTGTTTGATCAGCAATTCTTTCAGCCTCTTTAAAATCGGTTTTAGCAATTGTTTCAAAATCTATACTATCCTTACTAATAATATAATCAGTGTCATCTTTCTTTTGACTGCACGCTATCACCAGGCATATAAAAAATAGTATATTAAAAAACTTTAGTGTTTTAATTAATGAAGTCTTCATTTTACAAGCTTAATGAGATTACTATTGTAATGGATAAATCTAGTGGTTCTTAAATAGTAATTTATATCAAATTCAATATCGAATTAATGAAGTAAAACTACGGCATCGAAAATAGTATTATTTATTTTTATAAAAAAAGTTTCAACAGATAATAAAATTGTTTCAATCTGAATAGTTCTTAAGTCAATTTTCCCTGATTATCAATTTTTCACTTATTCATAAGCCCTTAATGTTAAGCCATTTTTTAAACAACTGATATATAAATATTTGCAAATCAACTAAGTTTACCATAAGTTAGAAATTAGTACATACAACTACAACAATATCAACCAATTAATTACTTTTCCTTAATAAAACCTTATTCTATAAATCGTTTTCGTACACGTCTTTAAAATTAATTTTGAGTTGTTAAGTCATAAAACCCTGCAGGTAATTCACTTAATATCAACGATTAAAAACCAACTTAAATTTATTAATTATGTTTACAAAACGATTTTTCTTAGCGTTAGCTTTGATGATGGTTTCTTTTGGAACTACGCTTCAAGCTGCTGAAAATGTTACTACTACGAGCATAACCCGTAAAGCCGTTGAATGTGCCGGGGGAGGCAATGAAACATTCACAAATTTAGGTGCAAACTCAAGCACTTACACTACGAGAACCTGGACAGGAGACAACAGCGTAGGCTGGAGTGCAACAGATTCCAGAACAGATCAGACTCTAAACGGTAAAGCAATTGCAATGAGAACCGGTACTATGGCTAACACTACTACAATCAGTGGTGGTATTGGTACGCTAAGCTTTAACTATAAAAGAGTATTTACAGGAAATTCTACATTAAAAGTTTTTGTTAACGGTACTCAGTACGGAGGAGACATTACAGTTTCATCTGATACGTCTACTGCTTTTTCTCAGGCTATAAATGTATCAGGTAATGTAACAATTGAAATCAGAAACAGCGGAAACAGGACTATTGTAGATGATCTTGTATGGAACTGTTATTCTGACCCTGTTTCAGGACCTGAAATCCAGATTGCTAATGCTGCAGGCACTAATTTTAACTGTGGTGAACTTACAGTTGATTTTGGTTCTCAGGCTGTAGGTGTTTCTGCTGATGCTGTATTTACAATTAAAAATACAGGTACAGCTACACTAAACGTTTCTTCACTTGCTCTTAGCAACGCTACAGATTTTTCAATCATATCTCCTTCAACTTCTTCATTTACAGTAGCTGCCTCTGGCTCTGCTATAGTACTTGTTCGTTTTAATGCTGCTTCAGCCGGTAACAAAACTTGTACGCTTACTGTAAACAGTGACGATGCTAATGAAGCTGCATGTGTTGTAGAATTAAAAGGTACCGGTCTTGCCCCATGTGTAACTCCGGTTGTTGAAAATGGTGATATCGATCTTGATAGCCTGACTCCATTCTCTGTAAACGCTACTGTAAGCGTTACTGGTGCTGAATCTTACCTTGTTGTTTTATCTACCGTTACTCCTCTTAGCGGTCTTCCTGTTGATGGAGCTAATTATAATGTTGGAAATGCAATTGGTAACGGTACTGTTGCTTACAAAGGAAGTCTTGCAAACATTTCTCTTGCAGGATTAACTGAAAACACTACTTACTACGCTTTTGTATTCCCTTACAATAGCGCAAATTGTACTGGTGGTCCTCTTTACTTCACTTCTGAATCTATAGACACTACTTTCTCAACTCCGGTTGCTCCTTGTAACGGAGGTAATGAGACATTTACAAATCTTGGTACAAACTCAAGCACTTATACTAACAGAACATGGGTTGGTGACAACGGATGGCAATGGAATGCTACTGATTCAAGAAACGATCAGACTTTAAACGGACGTGCTATCACACTACGTTCTGGTACACTTAAAAATGTTACACCTATAAACGGTGGTATTGGTCATCTTTCTTTCAGCTACAAAAGAGTATTTACAGACAACTCTACTCTAAAAGTTTTCATCAATGGAGTTCAGTATGGTGCTGACATCCTTGTGTCATCTGACGTTGCATCTACTTACAGCGAAGATATTGATTTTGATGGTCCAGTAACTATAGAAATCGTTAACAGCGGAAACAGGACAGTAATTGACGACCTTGTTTGGAACTGTTATGAAGTACCTAACAGACCCGAAATACAAATCTTAAATGATGAAGCTATTGAGAAAGCTTGCGGAGAACTTGAAATCAACTTTGGTACAGTACAAACAAGCACTATTAACGAAGCTATATTTACAATTAAGAATGAAGGTTTACAAGATCTTGTTATTACAGCATTTACACTTAGTGACAACACAAATTATTCAGTAACAAACCCTATTGCTCCTGTAACAATCCCTTATCTTGGAACAGAAGATGTTATAGTAAGATTTAATGCCGCTACTGAAGGTGAATTTCCTGCAACTTTAACTATTGTAAGCAATGATGCTAATGAAGGCTCATGTGTTGTAAGTTTTAATGCTGTTTCTCAAAATGCATGTAGTACTCCTGATGTTTCAGCTGCTACTGTAGCTGTTTCTAATGAAACTTATAATGCTCTTGATGTAACTGTATCTGGCGTTACTGCTGACAGTTATATTGCTCTTATCTCTACATCTGGTTCAATAACTTCTGCTCCAACAAACGGTATAACTTACAATTCAGGAGATCTTATCGACACTGCAACTGTAGCTTACGTTGGTACTGATGCATCATTTACAATTAATGATCTAACACCTGAAACCACTTATACTATTGCTGTATATCCTTACAACAACGTAGAATGTGTAAATGGTCCTGCTTATGCTTCATCTTCTGTTGAGACTGAAGGTTCTACTACAGTATTTACTTGTACAGGTGGCGGAGAAACATTCAGCAATATAGGTACTGCTTCATCTGCTTATGCTACAAGAAGCTGGACTGGTGATAACGGTATAGACTGGACCGCTACAGATGCAAGAACTGACCAAACTGAAAATGGTAAAGCAATAGCTTTTAGAGCAGGAAGCGTTAAAAATACTGAAGCTATCCTTGGTGGCATAGGTACATTAAGCTTTAAATACAAAAGAGTATTTACAGGTAACTCTACTCTAAAAGTATTAGTTAACGGTACTCAGTATGGTGGAGACATTACTGTTTCTTCAGATGTCGCTTCTACTTTCTCTTTTGCAGTTAATGTATCTGCTGATGCTACAATAGAACTTGTAAACAGCGGTAACAGAATCATCGTTGATGATATTGCATGGACTTGCTTCGATACAGGTTCAGGAGCAAGAGTTGCGATGAAATCAGATTCAGCAACTACTGAAAATTCGGAAGTAACTGTATATCCAAACCCTAACAACGGACAATTCCAAATTGATCTTGCATCAGAAACAGCTGACATTGTTGTATATGATGCTGCAGGAAAAATGATCGTTAAAAAATCGATCTCAGACAATGAGATTATCGATATGACCAGCGCTCAAAAAGGAATCTACCTAATGGTTATCACATCAGGTTCAGAAATATCTACAAAACGTGTTGTTATAAACTAGTTTTAGATACATTTTTATAAACTACTCCGGTAACTCTTAGGTTACCGGAGTTTTTATTTTTCATTAACCTAAAATTAAATTTAGAATACAGTACATAACTATTTTATAAGGTTTAAGTAATTAGGTGTTTTTTATTTAAAGGTAGCTTGCGCAACATTATCGATTGATTAAAAATCTGTCAATTAAGAACTTAAATATGCGTAAAAAAAATACTTTTTTAAAAAAGCCAGCCTTAACATTTGCTCTGCTTTTATCACTAATTAACTTAGTGTCAGCACAAATTGTTTATCAGCACAATTTTGGTACAGGAACAATTAACACCTATCCTTACACTGTAGCTCCGAATATAATTAATGCGGATCTTTCCAATTCCGCCTGGACAAATGAGGCCGGAACATGGGTAAACTATAACGGCTCTGCAGGAGTGGCGCTTGGCCTTTATAATTTTACAGGTACAACTTCTGTAACGCTTAGTTTTACAGTAGCACCGGGAAAACAACTCTCTATAGATTCATATTCCTTTTGGAGGCAAAGAAGTCCTTCAGGAGGTCAAAACTGGTCTATGGCTATTAATGGTACTAACGTTGGTTCAGGCACAATACCCTCATCCGGGGCAAATACCGGTACATTAGTACCTTCAAGCCCTGTATCAGCACTAACAGGCACAGTAAATATAGTAATGACGCTTAGTGGAGGTGGCGGAGCAGGAACTTTCCGTGTAGACGACTTTACACTTAATGGAACTGTAACATCAACATGTACATCTCCCGTTATAACTTCTATAAACCCTGTTTCAGGACCCGTAAACACTTTTGTAACGATTAATGGAAGTGGTTTTCAAAATGGCACCGGAACTTCATCAGTAAAATTTAATGGCTCAGATGCAGCATTCACAGTAATTTCAGACAGCCAGATAACGGCTACTGTTCCGGCTGGTGCAACATCAGGTCAAATTACCGTAACTACAAACAGCTGTCCGGGTATAGGACCAACATTCACTGTAACAACTTCTAATTGTACAGTTCCTCTCCCTCCTTCAGACCTATATATATCTGAGCTTTATGATCAGGAATCCGGAAGCGGAGGTATGATAGAAATATACAACCCTACAACTTCAACCATCAATCTGTCAGGCTATACATTACAACGATATGGCAATACAACAGATACTACCCCAACCGCAGGATATATTCTAAACTTAACAGGAACACTTGGCTCAGAAATGGTATATCTTATAGCCTGTTCTGCTCCAAATGCTTCTATATGTGTAGCCCCTTCTTCTTCGGCTACCTTAGGAAATGGTTTCAATGACAATGACAAATTTGAGCTTCTAAAAAACAATGTTGTTATTGACAGGGTTAACACTCCTTCTCAAAAAGGCTTTACACTTATAAGAAAACCCGATGCATTAGCTCCGGTAACAACATACAATGGTAACGACTGGAACATTACTTTACATCCGGAAGATCAGCCGGGAGTTAACCTTCCTAACAATTACTGTCAGGATTTAGGAAACCATATTGTTGACCCTATACCGGGTGGAACCACACCTACTATAACTAACCCTGTTTCGGTAACCGCTTGCGAAAATAGCAATACAAGTCTTTCGGTTGCATTAAGCGACTCAACTGGCTTTACCTACCAATGGAAAGTTCTTGTTGCAGGAAACTGGATAAACGTAACCAATAACACTAACTATTCAGGTGCTACAACTGCAACATTAACCATCAACAACATACCTTCAGCATTTAACGGGAATCAATACTATTGCGAAATGACATCTGGTACAACCTGTACACTTATCAGTAATGCAGCCCGTCTTTCTTTATTGCCACAACCGGCTGTAGCAACTGTAACACCGGTTCAGCCTACATGTACAACTGCAACAGGAAACGTTACCATTACAGCTCCAATAGCTGCAGATATAACATACAGTATTAATGGCACTACCTATCAGGCAGGAACAACTTTTGCAAATCTTACTCCCGGAACATATACTGTTACAGTAAAAAATGCAACAGGTTGTACATCTGAAACAAGTGCTATTATTATTAATCCTGCACCTGCAACTCCTGCCGTAGCAACTATAACGACAAGCCAGCCAACCTGTACAACAGCTACAGGAAGCATCACCGTTGCAGCTCCAATTGACACTGATTTAACATATAGTATCGATGGTACAAACTTTCAGTCAGGAACAACTTTTGCAAATCTTACTCCAGGCAACTATACCATTACAGTAAAAAACACAGCGGGCTGTACCTCTCAAACAGGCACAATAACTATTAATACTACACCGTCAGCTCCTGCAATAGCTACCGTAACGACAGCTCATCCTACATGTCTCCTACCTACAGGAAGCATTACTGTTACCGCTCCAATCGCAGCAGGTATTACTTATAGTATTGACGGTATTACTTATCAGTCAGGTACTACTTTTACAAATCTTACTCCCGGATCATATACTATTACAGTAAAAAACGCAGCAGGATGTACTTCAGTAACTTCACCTATAAATATTAATACTGCTCCGGGCGCTCCGGCTACAGCAACAACAACACAAACACAACCAACTTGTACAACAACAATCGGAAGCATTACTATTATATCTCCTTTAGCTACTGATCTTACTTACAGTATTGATGGAATAACGTATCAGACAGGAACTGCTTTCACAAATCTTATTCCGGGAACTTATACTGTTACTGTAAAAAATGCTGCAGGATGTACTTCGGTTACAACACCTATTACAATAAACGTAACACCTGATGCACCTGCCGTAGCTAATACTACAACTGTACAACCAGACTGTACTACACCTACCGGCAGCATTATAATTAACACTCCTGTTGCTGCTGATTTAACGTATAGCATCGACGGAATTACATATCAAACAGGGGCAACATTTACAAATCTGGCTCCAGGAAATTATACAATAGTCGTAAAAAATGCTGCTGGATGTACATCTGAAACAGCAACAATAAGCATCAATACTGTACCAAACGCTCCGGAATTACCGACGGTAACAACAGTACAACCTAGCTGTGCTCAACCTATAGGAAGTATTATAGTTAATACTCCTGTTGGTGCAGATCTTACTTATAGTATTAATGGTATAGATTTCCAGTCATCAACTATTTTCAACAATCTTGCTGCAGGAAATTATACTGTTACAGTAAAAAATACTTCAGGTTGTATTTCAACAACATCAGGAATCATCATTAATCCTATTACTGATGCCCCTGCAGTAGCAACCGTGACAACCACACAACCAACATGTATCCTACCAACCGGAAGTATTACTATAACCTCTCCTATTGCAGGTAACTTAACATATAGTATCGATGGTACAAACTTTCAGTCAGGAACAATTTTTAACACTTTAGCTCCCGGAACATACATAGTTACTGTAAAAAACACTGCAGGATGTACTTCGTCGACACTAGCCATAACAATAAACACCGTACCGGGTCTTCCTCAAATAACTATAAAACAAGGATGTAGTGACGATAAAACTTTAACCAACAATTATATTGTAGAAGCCCTTCCGCTAGATGCTACATTTGACATTAACACTGCTGATTTCGAATGGAAAGACAATTCTGGAAACACAATTGGCAGCAATGAAAATACATTTAATGTTACCAAATACCTGGCAAACAACCCAGATTCGACCCAATTACCGCTTGAGTTTACGGTAACAGTTACTAATGCCGAAGGGTGCGAAAACACGATTTCAATAGGTGTTGATAGCTATTTCTGTAACATACCAAGAGGTATATCTCCAGATAACGATGGAATGAATGATAATTTTAACCTTACAGGTATGAATGTAACTAAGTTAAGTATATTCAACCGTTATGGACATGAAGTGTATTCTAAAAATAATTATACCAACGAATGGCATGGACAAACAAATCAGGATACAGATCTACCAACCGGGACTTATTATTATGTAATTGAATCATCGGGTAATCAACAAACAGGTTGGGTTTACCTAAATCGAAGAGATTAAAAATTTCACAATTCATATTAAAAAGCCGCTAATGCGGCTTTTTTTCTTTACAATCTTTACAATTTTATCACAACAAGTTCATCATTATATAACTATTTCAAAATACCCCAAACCCCAAATAGACATAATTTCGGCTATAAAAAAAGGTATGCTAAATACTTATTTTACAGGCAGAAAAATTACTATTTTAAACATTTTATTATTGTTATTGATAGGCTATCACAGCCATGCCCAGGTTTACTATCATAACTTTGGTACATCCGCAATATCAACTCATCCTTATACAGTTCCACCGCCAATAATTGACAGTCACTTATCTGGGTCATCATGGACTAATAGTGTAGGTTCATGGACCAGTAATCCTGGCGCAGGAGCTACAACAGCTATTACAATGCTAACAGCACCTGGCATCAATACAATAACATTAACATTTAATGTTGCCGGTAGTTATCAGCTAGAAGTAACCTCATTTGATTTTTGGAGGCAACGAAGCAGCATAGGCCCAACAACATGGGCGTTAGCCATAAATGGTACTAATGTAGGTAATGGTACAACACCCACGGTAGGTGCACCAGTTGGTGCTACTAATGTAAGTACTCCAATAACAGGACTAACAGGAACAGTTACCGTTACCCTTACCCTTACCGGAGCAACCGGCGGAAACTTCAGGTTAGATGATTTTACATTAAACGGGGTAGTTACTTCTAACTGTACCGCTGCAGTTATCTCATCATTCCTTCCTGTATCTGGCCCTGCCAATACAATTGTTACAATTAACGGAACCGGATTTACAAACGCAACAGCAGTAAAATTCAATGGAGTAAACACAACATCTTTTACTGTTATTTCAGATACAACAATAAAAGCTACAGTACCTGCAACCGCTACAACAGGCATAATAACTATTACTGCTAATGGCTGCGACGGAAGTTCAACAGGCTCTTTTAATGTACTTACCCCTTCGTGTACCAACAACTTTTCAGAAATATTCATTTCTGAACTTTATGATCAGGAATCCGGAAATGGGGGAATGATTGAAATATACAATCCTACCTCTGCTTCTATCGATTTAAGTTCCTATGTACTTCAGCGTTACGGTAACATTTCAGACGCAACACCTACAAGTGGTTACATACTGACATTATCAGGAATTCTTGCCCCTGGTGCTACACATCTTATTGCAAGTGCTGCACCAAATCCGGCAATTTGTGCCGCACCCACCGCAAACCAAACTATGGGTAATGGATTTAACGGAAACGACAAATTCGAACTTTTAAAAAATGGTGTTGTTATAGATCGTGTAGATGTACCTTTTACAGGTCCTGGCTATACGCTAATCAGAAAACCTAATGCAATAGCGCCAGTATCGGTTTACAATGTAAACGACTGGAATAACACCCAACATCCTAATGACGTACCAGGTGTTCCTAATACATTTTGTCAAAATTTGGGAGTACATACCATTACGCCTACCCCTATACCAACTATTACGCATCCGGCATCTGCAACAGTTTGTGAAAACGGAAGTACTACATATACCGTAGCTGTAAACCCTTCTACAGGCTTTACTTACCAATGGAAAGTTTTAAATTCTGCCGGAATATGGACTAATATAACAAACAATACTAATTATTCAGGAGCTACAACAAATTCATTAACTGTAACACAAATACCATTAAGCTTTAATGCCAATCAGTATTACTGCGAAATAACATCTTCAGCATGTGTGTTAGTTAGCAATGCTGCTCAATTAGTTGTTAATCCTGCTCCGCCAGTAGCAACTGCAACAACAACACAGCCTACATGTACAACTGCTACTGGAAGTATTACTATTACAGCACCAACAGGTACAGGACTTACATACAGCATAAACGGCACCACCTTTCAGCCAGGCTTGACTTTTAACAATCTTGCACCGGGATCATACACCATTACAGTAAGAAACAGTAATAATTGTATGTCTGTTAGTTTACCTATCGTAATAAACTCTGCTCCGGGTGCTCCGGCAGTGGCTAACACAACTGTTACACAACCTGACTGTACAACAACTACAGGAACAATCGTGGTAAACACTCCTACAGGAACAGGTATTACCTATAGTATTGACGGGACTACTTTTCAGGCAGGAACAACCTTTGCAAACCTTACTCCCGGAAATTATAGCGTTACCGTTAATTCGGGAGGGTGTACATCGGTCACAAGTCCAATAACTATTAATACTGCCCCGGCTTCTCCGGCAATTGGCAACACAACGGTTACACAACCAACATGTACTACACCCACAGGAACAATTGTAGTGAACACTCCTATAGGCACAGGATTAACATATAGTATTAACGGAACTACTTTTCAGGCAGGAACAACATTTGCAAACCTTACCCCGGGAAGTTATACTATTACTGTTAATTCAGGAGGGTGTACATCGGTAACAACTCCAATAACAATTAATACGGTACCATCTGCACCTACAGTTGCCAATACAACTGTAACACAACCTGACTGTACAACAGCTACAGGAACTATTGTGGTAAACAGTCCACTAGGCACTGGTATTACTTATAGTATTGATGGGACTACTTTCCAGGCAGGAACAACTTTTGCAAACCTTATTCCCGGAAACTATACTGTTACCGTTAATTCAGCAGGATGTACATCGGTAACAAGCCCGATAACAATAAATACTGCTCCGGCTTCTCCGGCAGTAGCTAATACAAGTGTTACGCAACCTACCTGTACAACACCTACAGGAACAATCGTAATAAATAGCCCTACAGGAACAGGATTAACATATAGTATAGACGGAACCAATTTCCAGACCGGAACATCATTTAATAATTTAGCTGCTGGTTCATACAACATTACTGTAATGAGTACTACCGGATGTACTTCGGTTACAACACCTATTACAATAAATTCGGTACCTTCTGCACCTGCAGTTGCAAATACTACCGTTACTCAACCCAATTGTACAATTACTACAGGTACAATTACTACAAACACTCCTACAGGTACAGGACTAACGTATAGCATTGATGGAACTACATTTCAAACAGGAACATCATTTACAGGACTAACCCAGGGTTCATATACTATTACTGTAATGAATACTGCCGGATGTACATCGGTAACAAGTCCAATCATCATTAACAGCGCGCCAATAACTCCTGCTATTGCAGATATAACCGTTACACAACCTACCTGTACAACACCTACAGGAACAATTGTAATAAATAGCCCGACAGGAACAGGATTAACATACAGTATAGAAGGAGCTAATTTCCAGACCGGAACATCATTTACAAATCTGGCTCCAGGTTCTTATAGCGTTATAGTAATGAATGCATCAGGATGTACTTCAGCCACGAGTCCAATAGTTATTAATACCGCTCCTGCCATTCCTTCTGTTGCCAATACAAACGTTATACAACCTAATTGTACTACTCCGACAGGATCGATCACAGTAAATTCACCTGTGGGCACAGGATTAACATATAGCATAGATGGCGCTACCTTTCAGGCAAATCCATCATTTGTAAACCTTATCCCCGGAACTTATAATATAACAGTCCAAAATACTATCGGATGCACATCAGTAACAAATCCTATTACTATTAATACAGCGCCCACAACTCCTGCTGTTGCTACTGTAACAACAAATCAGCCTACTTGCACTACTAATACAGGCACAGTAACGGTGAGTACCCCAACAGGAGCCGGAATAACATATAGTATTAACGGGACTGTTTTCCAGTCATCTCCTGTTTTCAACGGATTGCCAACCGGCACATACCATATAATAGTGCAAAATGCTGTGGGATGTACATCAGTAACGCCTGACATTATAATAAACCCAGCTCCACCAGTACCAGCAGTCGCTAGTGTAACCGTTACTCAACCAACATGTACAGTTACAACAGGAACAATAACAATAAACACACCTATAGGAACAGGGATTGCTTATAGTATTGATGGAACAAACTTTCAATCGAGTACAACCTTTAGCAATCTTGCTCCCGGTAACTATCAAATAATTACGCAAAACACTGCAGGATGTACATCACAAACAGGTAACATAACTGTTAATCCTGTACCTGCACCGCCGGCAATTGCCAATGTAACAGTAGTTCAGCCAAAATGTACAGCAGCAACAGGTAGCATTACAATTAATTCGCCATTGGGTACAGGTCTTACTTATAGCATTAACGGAATAGATTATTTAACAAATCCTGTATTTAATAATGTTCTTCCCGGAACATATAATATAACAGTAAGGGCTAATCCTGACTGTACTTCCTTACTTACCGGAGTTGTTATTAACAATCCTCCGGGGGGCCTACCTCCTATTGCACAGCCAACACCTGTTGAACTATGCGACCCTAATAATGATGGCTTTGAATATTTTGATCTGACTAATACTATTCAGGCAATTCAAAACGCTTTAAGTGACGTAAATGTTACTATTCACGAAACACCACAGGATGCAGAATTCAATGTGAATCCTGTGCCTAACACGAACCAATATCTTAACCTGAATTATGCGGGACAAACACTTTATATTCGTGTTAGTTCTAACACAACCGACTGTTACGACATCGTAACGGTACAGCTGATCGTCAACCCTACACCGGTTGCGACAGCACCTGCGGACTATGAGCTGTGTGATGACGGAACTAGTGATACCGATGGTATCGCGACCTTTAACCTGAACACCAAAGCGGCGGAGATCTACGGTACGCTTGACCCTGCGCAGTACAGCCTTGCGTTCTATGCCGATGCGGCAAACGCAGCGGCCGGTACCAATGCGATCACCAACCCGATGAGTTATCAGTCTTCTACCGCTACGGTATATGCCCGTGTGACCAACACTGTAACAGGCTGTTATGATGTAGTGGCGCTGAATCTAATCGTGAACCCGCTGCC
>NZ_QQAR01000024.1 GCF_003350375.1 Flavobacterium sp. AG291
CACGCTCAGAACCGTCGTTCAGAATTCCTAATTGTTAAGAAGTAATCACACACAGGTCGTTTCTTAATAAACCAACTATAGTGAAAGCCTCCGCATTATGCGGAGGCTTTTTTTTGTTTATAGTAATAAAAAAGCCTCCATCTTGGAGGCTCATTATTTTATGATGAATGATTTTAATTATCACTTTGAAACCATTCTGCAAAAGAAGTTTCAGTTTCCTGTAAACGTAATGAATGAAGCTGTATGTTGTCCGGTAGTCTCCTTTTGATTTTCTGGGCAAAGTCTATTACCATATTTTCACTTGTTGGCTGGTAATCGACTAAAATTACATGGTGTCCCCTGTTTTTTAATTCGGCAGCAAGCTCAACGTGTGGAGTGTTTTGATTGAATACCGTTGCGTGATCAAAAACATCCACGATGTCTTCTTTTACGATTTTTTTCAGATCTCCAAAATCTATTACCATTCCGAATTTTACATTAGTAGGATCGGTTATGGGTTCGCCTATTACCGTAACCGAAAGCTTATAACTATGGCCATGTACATTTTTGCATTTGCCATCGTAGCCATAAAGGGCGTGGCCGGTCTCAAAAGTAAACTGTTTGGTAATCCTGATTTTGCTCATTATAATCGTATTAAGCCTGCAAATTTACTAAATAATATGCATCAATCTAATTTATTATAAAGCTATCGGTTTTCAGAGTATCTTTGATGCACTATTTTTAGTTAATCATGGATGATTTACAGTTAAACCCGTTATATGAAAAGGTTATTGATGACCTGATGGAGCAGCAGTATAGTGTTATAGACGACTTTTTTACAAAAGAAGAAGTTTTAGCCCTGCGAACGGCATTGCTTGCTAAATATGATGAGGACAGGTTTAAAAAGTCGGCAATAGGAAATCAGTCCAACGAGAAGATAATAGATGCCATTAGAGGCGATTTTATCCTTTGGCTTGATGAAGAACATGCATTGGGTGCTGAAAGTTGTTTTTTTGCCAAATTAAACGATTTTCAGGATTATCTTAATCGTACCTGTTACATGGGGATTAACGAAAAGGAATTTCATTATGCCTTATACCCTGAAGGGACTTTCTATAAGCGTCACCTGGATACCTTTCAAAATGACAGCCGACGAAAATTATCTATGGTTTGTTATCTCAATTCCGAAGACTGGCTACCTGAATATGGTGGCGAGCTTACCATTTATCTCAATGAAGATGGTTCAGAAAAGGCAATAGATATTTATCCTGTACAAGGCAGGGTAGTAATTTTTGAAAGCCAGGTGCTCGAACACGAAGTAAAACCCGTAAAAAGGGAAAGGCTTAGTATTACTGGCTGGCTTAAAACCAGAGGGTAATTATTTCTTGAATTGAGACAAGGCATTTTTCGTAAAATCAGAAAGCGCCAATCGGCCTGATATTTTAGCTCTGTCGGTTAGCAGAGTATCCCAGTTTTCTGTGCCTTCCCATAGTACTCTTTTCATGTCTGCTAAAGCTTCAGGATTGTACGAGGCAAGCTTTTGGGTAAAGATGTCAAGTTCTTTGTCTAAATCTGCTGTATTTTCAAAAACCTTAGCATAAAGACCTTTTTTTTCAGCCCAATACGCATTTTTCCACTCATGGGCTGCAAGCGTCATTTCCGATAGTGCAGCTTTCCCCATTTTGCGTTCCACAGCAGGCGCAATTACAAACGGACCGATACCAATTGTTAGTTCGGATAGTTTTACTGAACTGTTTACGGTTGCCAATGCATAGTCACAGGCTGCAGCAATACCAACACCACCACCTACAGCTTTTCCGTGTATGCGACCTACGATAAGTTTTGAGCACTTGCGCATTGCATTAATTACATTGGCAAAACCGGAAAAGAATACGGCCCCCTGGTCAAGATTGTTTACCGCCAAAAGTTCGTCGAACGAAGCACCGGCGCAAAATGCACCTTCGCCTTCACTTCTCAGAACGATAAGGTTTACTTGTGGATTATTGCTAAGTGTGTTCAGCTCGTCTGCCAAGCGTTGAAGCAATTCTCCGGGAAATGAATTGCTGGCGGGATGGCCAAACTCAACAGTAGCAATTGTGTTCTCGATTTTTGTATATAATGATCCGTTAGGCCTCGTGGTAGTTGACATGTAAATTATTTTGAAGTAAAAGTAATGGAAATGTAAAAAAGGTAAAACACTTTTTTTAAAAGTTTATAATTAGTGTTGTAAATTGGAAATTAATTATACTATATTTGTGACACATAATGGGGATGTAGCTCAGCTGGCTAGAGCGCTTGCATGGCATGCAAGAGGTCGTGGGTTCGACTCCCATCTTCTCCACTTTTACTGAATTTTTAGCTTTTTTAAAACAAAGCAAAATTTTCAAAAAGTATCGTAAAACCTGCAAAATCAATGTTTTGCAGGTTTTTTGTTTCTTTTACTACCTGGAGAATTTTCAAAAGTGATAAAAAAAATTGTGGTAAATCTGTGGCAATTTCTAGTGCCGGATAAAATTGCCACAAAATAGGGGTTAATCTTTTGATAATCAACCTGTAAATAGGTTTTACATCTTGACTTAAAGACGGTATAATTCGAACTTTATTAATTTAAAAATGTTGAATTATGTTAGAACAAAGTTTCGGGCTTACCTTCTTTTTGAAGAGCTCGTCAAAGCAGAGCAATGAAAGGTTTATCTATTGGAGGACAACAGTAGATGGAATCCCTAAAGAAACTTCTACAAAGCGAAAGTGGAACGTCCAACGCTGGAATCAAAAATTGGAAAGAGCAACTGGTATTAAGGAAGATGCTAAAGCTGTAAATCTGTTTCTGGATTCGCTAGCTGCCAGGATAAACCACTACCGAACCAGCCTGATGTTGGAAGGACATACCATTACGGCTCAAAGACTGATTGATTTTGTGTTGGGTAAGACTGTTTCTAAAGCAAAAGTTATGGAAGAGTTCAGTCTTCATAATGATGAAATTAAAGCCTTAGTTCCCAGAGAGTATTCAAAAGTCACCCATATAAGATACGAGACCGCTAAGTCTCATGTTAGGGAGTTTTTAAAGTTTAAGTATGGAATTGATGACCTGGAGTTCAGAGAACTTAATTACGAGTTTGTCAAGGACTTTGAATTTTATTTGAAATCGGTAAAGGGGATAAGCAATAATACTACACTTAAGTACATTTCCAATTTTAAGAAAATTGTTCTTAGAGCTATTGACAAAGAGATTATAACCGTCGATCCTTTTAAAAGATTCAAAAGTAAAACAGAGAAAATCATTAAAAGGCCATTGTCGAAGTATGAATTAAATCAGTTGGAGAATCATCCTATCACGATCGAAAGGCTTGCTACGGTAAGAGATGTGTTCGTGTTTCAATGTTATACAGGGGTAGCATATATTGATGTATTTAACCTTAAGATTTCTGATATTAACAGGGAGATGATGATCAATTCTGGATTATAAGTGAGAGCCAAAAAACTGGCAGTTCTTTTAAGGTGCCACTGCTTCCTCAGGCGCTTAAAATTATGGAGCGATATAAGGAACACCCGCAGAGCCTTAAAAGAAATACTGTTCTTCCTGTTATTTCTAATCAAAGAATGAATGGCTATCTTAAAGAAATCGCGGATTTGTGCGGTATTGAAAGCACACAGAACACCCATAAAGCTCGGCGAACTTTTGGAAGTACGGTAACTCTTAACAATAATGTTCCCATACACGTCGTAAAAGAGATGCTGGGGCACAGTTCTGTGAAACAGACTGAGGAGTATGCTCTAACAGAGCAGCAGTCAATTGGACGAGAAATGAAACGACTTAAGGATAGACTAAGTACTGCTGAGCCGCGATTAAAGAATACTGTAGCTGCTGACGTTGCAGAAGTTATACTAGTGAAACCCGATGAAAAGCATACAGGGATAGACCGGGTGGACAAGTCTGAATTTAGAAGTGTTCTTTGGGTATGTAGATAGGTCATGTTAATCATGATAATTAAATTGTGTCATCACTGATGACACAATTATTTAAACCAAAAACTCCACCTCACTTTTATACCCCGGATGATAGGAAGGAGTGTACTTTATAATCCCTAATTCCTGAAGTTCCTTTAAATACTTATGGTAAGAAGGAAGTGTCTTAATGTGAGATAATGCCATTAGTCTTTTTCGACTGACATTAATGACTTTGTATTGTTTCTGTTTAGTGCCTAATAGCATTATAGCTGTTAGGAGCGCAAAATGCCAGACATTCAGCCTGGCATCTTTCTCTAATTTCGATAGGTGGTTTTTAAATTCTCTTTTCATAACTACTCAGTTACCGGTGAATAGTTTCATCAGGTCGGCTCTATTGTAATAATAGGAACCTAATACTTTCCTGAATCTAATCTTACCTGTTACTCTTAAGTTTTGCAACGATCCGGGTGACATCGTAAGCAGTTTTCTGGCGGCTCTGCTCTTGAGCCATTCCAAATTGTCCTCTTTTTTAATTTCGGGTTTTAGTTTACGGATTTCATCAATAATCATAAGGCTGAACTGCCTTAAATCGTCTTTTGTTACGTGCTCGCTCATAATCCTCTTCATTTAGATTCGACATCATTTATATGCGTAATAGCGTAAACAATAAAAATACAACAGGCAATTAAATATTTGATGGGTAAAATTTAGCTAGGATCCTCTCGATTTTTAAGCTTTAAATGTAATCCATTGCACTCGTCAAGGATTTGTGATTCCTCTGTTGGCTCAGGTCAAGTGCCAGGCTAAGAACTTCCGCTATAGTGAAAGCAGAAGCATATTTCGTATTCCCCTCATTATCCTCCATACCGTATAAAGCAGCTGTGCAGACGCTGATAATATCTACCACAGTTAGTGTAAGGTCATTGTATCCGGTGAAATATAATCCGACCTTATGTATTCCTTCACGTTTTGAAGATGGTCTTAGTGTGTTGAATTCTGTTGCCGTTGTAAGCTTTTCGGTAAAAGCGCCGAGAGCTTTTAGATTTTCATCTTCCATGATTAAAGATTTTCAGATTTTGTTGCTGTGTCTGTATTGTCAGTTGAAATTTCGCTCTTCTTACACTGAGCAAGATACTGCTTAACCAATATTCATAAATTCTTTCAAGACGAGCAAAAGGGAAAGCGTGAAAACGTAATGCTTCAGAGTATTTATAACTACAGCAAAAAAAATCAATTTGAACAAGCGGTGTTTCTAATTGGTGCCAAACATAAAAAATCAATAATTCGAAAAATCGATGAGTTTAAAAATTCTCAGAAATAAAGTTAAATTAGGGAATGTATGAAGGTAGATAGAAAACCAGTTGTTATTTAAACAAAACCTTTCGGTAAACCGTCAGGATTTGTTTTTAATTGTTTCAAGAGCATGCCCTTCAGGCATGTACTTTTAGATTTATATTAACTTTATTGATTCAATTATTTTTTCACAAAGAATAAAAGAAAAGCAAGTTATTGTGCGGAGTCAAGTGCACGCGCATAATGGCTAGGCTCATTCTTCACCTTGCCACCCTTTGGGACTTATAGCGCTCCGTTTAACTTGTCCGCACAATTTGTGAACTGCTTTCTTTTTTCTCTTTTTCTTCTGAAAAAAAATTAATTGAAAGAAAGATGTTCTTTGACATAAACACATTAATAAAAAACGCCTGAAGGTAATATTTTCTTCTGCGTGC
>NZ_QQAR01000025.1 GCF_003350375.1 Flavobacterium sp. AG291
CAAAAAACCCTTCATCGTAAATGATGAAGGGTTTTCAAAAGAAAGGCGACGACATACTCTCCCACAAATTGCAGTACCATCTGCGCAGTCGGGCTTAACTTCTCTGTTCGGGATGGGAAGAGGTGAGCCCCGACGCAATAACCACCTTAAGAGGTTTATTGGGTTTCGGGTGGGTTCAGGCATTAACCATGAACTCCAAACTATGAACTCCAAACGCTGCTTTGCAGCAATATTTTAACATACTGAGATAAACACTTTGTATCTTTAATTAGAAAGTTCTCTCCCCCGCACAAGGCGGGGGAAAAGAGGCGTACATAAGCTTACAGGTTATTAGTACTACTCGACTATGACATTACTGCCTTTACATCTGTAGCCTATCAACGTGGTCATCTTCCACGACCTTTAAAAGAAATCTCATCTTGTGGTGGGTTTCGCGCTTATATGCTTTCAGCGCTTATCCCTTCCAAACGTAGCTACTCTGCGGTGCTCCTGGCGGAACAACAGATACACCAGAGGTTTGTCCAACTCGGTCCTCTCGTACTAGAGTCAGATCCACTCAAATTTCTAACGCCCACAGTAGATAGAGACCGAACTGTCTCACGACGTTCTGAACCCAGCTCGCGTGCCACTTTAATGGGCGAACAGCCCAACCCTTGGGACCTTCTCCAGCCCCAGGATGTGACGAGCCGACATCGAGGTGCCAAACCCCCCCGTCGATATGAGCTCTTGGGGGAGATCAGCCTGTTATCCCCGGCGTACCTTTTATCCTTTGAGCGATGGCCCTTCCATACGGAACCACCGGATCACTATGCTCTACTTTCGTACCTGATCGACCTGTATGTCTCTCAGTCAAGCTCCCTTATGCCATTGCACTCTACGCACGGTTACCAAGCGTGCTGAGGGAACCTTTAGAAGCCTCCGTTACTCTTTTGGAGGCGACCACCCCAGTCAAACTACCCACCAAGCAATGTCCCCCACAATATGGGGTTAGGCCTCAGATAAGCAAAGGGTGGTATTTCAACAATGACTCCACAAGTCCTGGCGAACCCATTTCACAGTCTCCCACCTATCCTACACATCACTTATCCAAGGTCAATACTAAGCTATAGTAAAGGTGCACAGGGTCTTTTCGTCCCACTGCGGGTAATCGGCATCTTCACCGATACTACAATTTCACCGAGCTCATGGCTGAGACAGTGTCCAGATCGTTACACCATTCGTGCAGGTCGGAACTTACCCGACAAGGAATTTCGCTACCTTAGGACCGTTATAGTTACGGCCGCCGTTTACTGGGGCTTCAATTCAATGCTTCTCCGAAGATAACATCTCCTCTTAACCTTCCAGCACCGGGCAGGTGTCAGGCCCTATACTTCATCTTACGATTTTGCAGAGCCCTGTGTTTTTGATAAACAGTCGCCTGGACCTTTTCACTGCGGCCAGCATTGCTGCTGGCGACCTTTCTCCCGAAGTTACAGGTCTATTTTGCCTAATTCCTTAGCCATGAATCTCTCGAGCACCTTAGGATTCTCTCCTCGACTACCTGTGTCGGTTTACGGTACGGGTTCTTATAATCTAAGTTTAGAGGTTTTTCTTGGAAGCCCTTAGGCACACTATCACTTTGTCCGAAGACTCCATGTACTATCGTATTTCACCAGTGTCTGCGCATTTAACTACAAACCCTATAGCTAGGTACTTTAACGAACTATTCCGTCAGTTCGCGGTGCTTTCATCACTCCGTCGCCCCATCACAATTATAAGAAGTACGGGAATATTAACCCGTTGGCCATCGACTGTCCCTTTCGGGTTCGCCTTAGGTCCCGACTAACCCTCAGCTGATTAGCATAGCTGAGGAAACCTTAGTCTTTCGGTGTGCGGGTTTCTCGCCCGCATTATCGTTACTTATGCCTACATTTTCTTTTCTAACCGCTCCAGCAATACTCACATATCACCTTCGACGCCGTTAGAATGCTCCCCTACCACAGATTAATCTGTCCATAGCTTCGGTAGTATACTTATGCCCGATTATTATCCATGCTCGTCCGCTCGACTAGTGAGCTGTTACGCACTCTTTAAATGAATGGCTGCTTCCAAGCCAACATCCTAGCTGTCTGGGCAGACAAACCTCGTTTTTTCAACTTAGCATACATTTGGGGACCTTAGCTGATGGTCTGGGTTCTTTCCCTCTCGGACATGGACCTTAGCACCCATGCCCTCACTGCTGGTAAACATTATATAGCATTCGGAGTTTGTCAGGAATTGGTAGGCGGTGAAGCCCCCGCATCCAATCAGTAGCTCTACCTCTATATAACTTAAGCCAGCGCTGCACCTAAATGCATTTCGGGGAGTACGAGCTATTTCCGAGTTTGATTGGCCTTTCACCCCTACCCACAGGTCATCCGAAGACTTTTCAACGTCAACCGGTTCGGACCTCCACTGTGTGTTACCACAGCTTCATCCTGCCCATGGGTAGATCACACGGTTTCGCGTCTACCATTACTGACTATGGCGCCCTATTCAGACTCGCTTTCGCTACGGATCCATACCTTAAGTACTTATCCTTGCCAGCAACGGTAACTCGTAGGCTCATTATGCAAAAGGCACGCCGTCACCCCACGAAAGGGCTCCGACCGCTTGTAGGCGCATGGTTTCAGGATCTATTTCACTCCGTTATTCACGGTTCTTTTCACCTTTCCCTCACGGTACTGGTTCACTATCGGTCTCTCAGGAGTATTTAGCCTTAGCGGATGGTCCCGCCAGATTCAGACAGGGTTTCACGTGCCCCGCCCTACTCAGGATACCACTATCCATTACATTCCTTACCTGTACAGGGCTATCACCTTGTATCGCCCAACTTTCCAGATGGTTCCAGTTCAGTTTGCATGAAATATCGTGGTCCTACAACCCCAATGATGCCGTAACAACATTGGTTTGGGCTGTTCCGCTTTCGCTCGCCACTACTTACGGAATCACTTTTGTTTTCTTCTCCTCCGCCTACTTAGATGTTTCAGTTCAGCGGGTTTGCCTCCTATCGGATACTATATCTTCAATATAGTGGGTTGCCCCATTCGGATATCTACGGATCATCTCGTGTGTGCCGATCCCCGTAGCTTTTCGCAGCTTATCACGTCCTTCTTCGCCTCTGAGAGCCACAGGCATCCCCCATGCGCCCTTATTTTGCTTATTGTACTTACGCGTTTCTGTCCTAAAACAAAAACATACATGCTTTCTATTTCTTAATTCTACTTCTTGAATTTATCTCAATATGTCAATGAACTTGTGGCGTGTCGCCACTGACAATTTAGTGTCAGCTTTAACTTTAGCCGTTGTGGAGAATATCGGAGTCGAACCGATGACCTCCTGCGTGCAAGGCAGGCGCTCTAGCCAGCTGAGCTAATCCCCCGTTTTTTATAGTCAGCAGTTACCAGTAGCAGTTTGCAGTATGATAACGTGCTCACTTATATACGTGTAATCACTCAACTTCTAAAATTTCCTTTTAAGTAAAGCGAAGCTTTGTAGTCCCGGGCAGACTCGAACTGCCGACCCCTACATTATCAGTGTAGTACTCTAACCAGCTGAGCTACGAGACTATTTATCTTTAGTTTTGAGTAGTGAGATGCGAGACAGGAGACGAATCTCAATACTCTTTTCTTATTACTCAATACCTTTAAGCTCTCTTTACTTTAATTTTTTGAACTAACAGCGAGAGTAAGTTATCTTACTTCTCATTTACATTAACCTAACGATCGTGTCTCTAGAAAGGAGGTGTTCCAGCCGCACCTTCCGGTACGGCTACCTTGTTACGACTTAGCCCCAGTTACCAGTTTTACCCTAGGCAGCTCCTTGCGGTCACCGACTTCAGGTACCCCCAGCTTCCATGGCTTGACGGGCGGTGTGTACAAGGCCCGGGAACGTATTCACCGGATCATGGCTGATATCCGATTACTAGCGATTCCAGCTTCATGGAGTCGGGTTGCAGACTCCAATCCGAACTGTGACCGGTTTTATAGATTCGCTCCCCCTCGCGAGGTGGCTGCTCTCTGTACCGGCCATTGTAGCACGTGTGTAGCCCAGGACGTAAGGGCCGTGATGATTTGACGTCATCCCCACCTTCCTCACGGTTTGCACCGGCAGTCTTGTTAGAGTTCCCGACATTACTCGATGGCAACTAACAACAGGGGTTGCGCTCGTTATAGGACTTAACCTGACACCTCACGGCACGAGCTGACGACAACCATGCAGCACCTTGTAATGAGTCCGAAGAAGGGCCTGTTTCCAAGCCTGTCCCACTACATTTAAGCCCTGGTAAGGTTCCTCGCGTATCATCGAATTAAACCACATGCTCCACCGCTTGTGCGGGCCCCCGTCAATTCCTTTGAGTTTCAAACTTGCGTTCGTACTCCCCAGGTGGGATACTTATCACTTTCGCTTAGCCACTCAGTATTGCTACCAAACAGCTAGTATCCATCGTTTACGGCGTGGACTACCAGGGTATCTAATCCTGTTCGCTCCCCACGCTTTCGTCCATCAGCGTCAATGTATTGTTAGTAACCTGCCTTCGCAATTGGTATTCCATGTAATATCTAAGCATTTCACCGCTACACTACATATTCTAGTTACTTCACAATAATTCAAGTTCTACAGTATCAATGGCAGTTCGACAGTTAAGCTGCCGGATTTCACCACTGACTTATAAAACCGCCTACGGACCCTTTAAACCCAATGATTCCGGATAACGCTTGGATCCTCCGTATTACCGCGGCTGCTGGCACGGAGTTAGCCGATCCTTATTCTTACGGTACCGTCAAGCCCCTACACGTAGAGGTGTTTCTTCCCGTACAAAAGCAGTTTACAATCCATAGGACCGTCATCCTGCACGCGGCATGGCTGGTTCAGGCTTGCGCCCATTGACCAATATTCCTCACTGCTGCCTCCCGTAGGAGTCTGGTCCGTGTCTCAGTACCAGTGTGGGGGATCTCCCTCTCAGGACCCCTACCCATCATTGCCTTGGTATGCCGTTACCATACCAACTAGCTAATGGGACGCATGCTCATCTTGTACCGATAAATCTTTAATATTAATGTGATGCCACATCAGTATACTATAAGGTATTAATCCAAATTTCTCTGGGCTATCCCTTTGTACAAGGCAGATTGCATACGCGTTACGCACCCGTGCGCCGGTCTCAAACACCGAAGTGTTCTACCCCTCGACTTGCATGTGTTAAGCCTGCCGCTAGCGTTCATCCTGAGCCAGGATCAAACTCTTCATCGTATATTTTAATATTTTTACGATCTTTATTGCTAGGTCATGTTTTTTATGATAAGCGAGTATTTCTTACTCTCTCTTATGCTGTCAATCCAATATGTCTATGAACGTTTTCTTCTTGTTTTTTCGCTCCGAACTTTCGTTCTCAAAGCGGCTGCAAAAGTACAACTTCTTTTCTTTTACGCAAGCTTTTTTGAAAAAAAAATT
>NZ_QQAR01000026.1 GCF_003350375.1 Flavobacterium sp. AG291
GAAGGAAGTGACGGGGTAATACTGTAACCCATCGGTGTTATCCTACGGATACGGTAATCCTCTGCAACATAAAGCTCTCCGATACTGTTCATACCAACACCTCTGAGTGCTTTAAATTTTGCAGCTGTACCTATACCATCGGCATAGTTAGAAGTACCGTCACCGGCTACGGTACTTACAGCACCTGTAGAAGCAATTACCCTTCTTAACCTGAAGTTACCGTTATCAGATACATAAAGGTTACCTTTGGAATCAGATGCAATACAAGTAGGGTTATTAAACAGTGCAGCAGTGCCTGTACCATCAGCGTACCCTGCACCGTTTCCGGCCAGGGTCGTTACAACCCCATCCAGCGTTACCTTCCTTATTCTACGGCTACTAAATTCTGTAACATAAAGGCTGTTGGTAGCAGCATCATAGGCGATATCATATGGATTATAGAAAGCCGCTGACGTACCCGTGCCATCGGTTGAACTTTGCGAACCGCTACCCGCTAAGGTCGTTACAACACCCGAAGGGGTGATCTTACGGATCCTGTTATTGGAATACTCCGCAATATATAAATTACCGGAAGGGTCAATAGTGATACCCCTCGGATCCTGAAAAGTCGCTGCCGTACCAGTGCCATTTGTAGCACCAGCAGTGCCACTGCCCGCAAAGGTACTAACTACACCTGAAGGAGTGATCTTACGGATCCTGTTATTGCTATAATCTGCAACATAAAGATTGCCTGAAGCATCAATGGCTAATCCCTCAGGACCATTGAAAGTGGCATTTGTGCGTGGGCCATTGTCAGAACCCGCACTTCCAGTACCCGCGAAAGTACTAACAATACCATCTGGCGTGATCTTACGGATCTTATGGCTACTACCATCGGCAACATAGGCATTGTTAGCACTATCAAATACTATTTTATTTATTCCATTAAAACTGGCCGACGTACCGCTACCATCTGCTGTACCCGAACTTCCAGTACCCGCAAAGGTACTTACCGATGCATTTGAGGATGTTAAGGCAAGCCCAAAGCCCGGAGTGCCCGTTACCGTAGGGGCCAGCACTGTAATGGCTGAATTAAGCAAATAATCATTAGGGCCACTATAGCTCAGTGCTGTAGGAGCTGATGCTATTGTGGTAAAAATAATGTTTTCACCATAGGTAGTACCCCTGCTGTTGGTGGTATACGCCCTGGCGTAATATGTAGTAGAGGGGCTAAGGCTGCTAAGTGCACCACTGAATGTACCTAAACCCGTACCCATATCGGTTACCTTAGTCCCAGTAATATCCGGATTTATAGCCGTACCATAACAGATACCGCGTTCGGTTGAAGTAATACCTCCGTCTGAAGTAACATTGCCTGCAACTGCAGCACCGGTAGATGTAACCGATGAGACAAGGCCTGTAATTACACTAGCTGTCGAAGTTACTGATAAATTAAACGTAGCTGTAGTACTGCCTCCGTTATTGGTTGCCGTAACCGTATAATCTGCAGGATAGCTTAATACCGTAGGTGTACCTGACACCTGGCCCGTAACACCACTAAATGTTAAACCAGAAGGAAGTGACGGGGTAATACTGTAACCCATCGGTGTTATCCTA
>NZ_QQAR01000027.1 GCF_003350375.1 Flavobacterium sp. AG291
TTTTCTTCTGAAAAAAAATTAATTGAAAGAAAGATGTTCTTTGACATAAACACATTAATAAAAAACGCCTGAAGGTAATATTTTCTTCTGCGTGCTCTTGGCAACAACTGTTTGTACATGGCGCTTGAGGTCAATTTCTTTGTCGGGGTTGTAAAATACACCACCAGTAAAACGCGACCTTATTGGATATTAGGGATTTCAATATATATCCCTAAGTCCTTTAATTTATCAATGTATGACTGTATCTGTTTTTGCTTTTTCCGAGAGTCAAGGTATTCATATCCTAAATCCTGATACGGGACTTTGTCCCTGATGATGTAATATGCTGCATTAAGCATTTTATGTCCTACTGCGATTAATGCCCGCTTTTTACCACGCCTACCTATTAAACTTTCATATTTTTTCTTTAGATAGCTGTTTTTAACATGAGAAGCAGCCCAAGCACACTCGACTAAAATTGGTTTGATGTATTGATTGCCTTGGTTGGTTCTTGAAGAGCGGCTTTTACCGGCACTCTCATTATTGCCAGGGCATATTCCAGCCCATGATGCAAGATGATTAACCGTTGGAAAACGACTCATATCAACTCCAATTTCTGACAACAACATCGTAGCACTAATTTGATTGAGTCCTGGCATGGTCTTTAATAATTCCAATTCAATATCGTATGGCTTTGATAATTGGAGCAGTTGATTATCAACCGATTCAATTTTTGACAGAGTGTTATAAAGATTGGTTCGGATAGCATTTAGCATGTATTTATGATTATCTGTGAGTACTCCCTGAAGTGATTCATACAGTATTTCTCTTTTCTTTTTGATTCTTCCATGGCATAGAGATAAAAGGAGATTAAAGTCATCAACTCCATCAATGAGCGCATTAATTAATAGGGTTCCAGATTTGCCAAAAATGTCACTGATAACATTGCTCAGTTTGAAATTTGCATCCTGCAATATTTTCTCAAAGCGGTTGCGATCAGCTGCTGCATTTTGTACCAATTTCTTACGGTAACGGGTAAGGTCTCGCATATCCCGGATATCTTTTGGTGGGATAAAACTTGCTTTCAAAAGGCCGCTGATTAGAAGTTTTGCAAGCCATCGACTATCTTTCTTATCGGTTTTATGGCCCGGTACGTTCTTTACATGGCGGGCATTGACTAAGATTACCTCAAAATCCTGCTCAAGAATATTGTAGACCGGTTTCCAATAAATCCCGGTACTTTCTATTGCCATATGGGTAATATTTAAGGAAATGAGCCAATCTCTTAAGGAGCGTAAACTATTCGTGTAGGTTGTGAAAGAACGTGTCTCAACAGTTATACCTACTCCCATTACAGTAACTACGACTGTATCGCGATGTACGTCCATACCACATCCACGCTCAATAACTTGGGGAAAATTTACTTGTGCCTTCATAATCTCAATATTTGATTCACTAAAGTACTGAGATATGCGATGCCTTTTTCATGCCTGTTGGTGACTCTAAAAATGTGTTTAGTCATGAGAATTTCTTTTGG
>NZ_QQAR01000028.1 GCF_003350375.1 Flavobacterium sp. AG291
GTTACTGTTATGGTCTGGTTGTCGCTAAAGTAGTTGGTCACATAATAACCCCTGCCCACTTTAACGGCCGATCCGCTTTTGATCACTACTGCCGCTGCTGATTCTTCAGACACGCAGCCTGTAGCACTCGTTGCGATTACCGTATAGCTTCCTTCTGCCTGTGCCAGTAAGCTAGGGCCTGTCTGGTTCGGTAGCTCTTCTCCGTTCAGGAACCATCGGAAGCTATGGGTGGCATCAAGGCCTGTATCGATAAGCAGTGGCCTTACCACGGCTTCCGTGCCCATGTCAACACAGATCGTTCCACCGGTGATTACTGGCTCTGGTAATTCCTCTACCGTAATGGTAAAGCTTGTCTTTGCCTTACAGCCGCTCACCGTCGAGGTGTTGGTCACTACTGCCCAGATGGTCATTGTGCCCGCTGTGGTATTGGTATAAGCCTGTGGGTTGGCGATAGGTACATTTACGGCATTAGGGTCGTCAATGTTAGGATCGCTCTCATAATAGGTTACCGTATAGTCGGCCGGATCCTGGCTTCCAAGGATGTCTGGGGTAGCAAGGGTAAGGTCCCAGTAAGTGATAACCCCGTCGTTTGCTCCGTCATAATCACACTCGTTGAATACTGTGGTCACAGGATTCGCTATGGCTGCCTCTTCTACCAGAAGGTCTACTTCCTTAACGATCTCACAGCCTGTTACAAGGTCTACGATCCTTACATAAATAGTAGCCGAACCTCCGCTTACCGGGTAAGCATTCACAGGGATGGCAGGGCTGGTAAGGGCCGCATCGGTAAAGAAGTCAACATCATAATTGGCCGGGTCTACACCCTGTGCTATCAGGATATCGTTGATCTCCTGGGTAAGGTTGAACACATCCGATCCGGTGGTGTTCACCTGGCAGTGGGCAATGTTATCAAGGTCGGCTATCGGTGGCAGCGGGTTAACGATCAGTTGCAGCGTCACTACCTGGTAGCAGCGTGGCTCTGATGGGTTGTTGCTGTTCATCTCTACCCTTACATATACCTCTCCGCCTGCACTTGGGTAGGCTGTCGGGTCGGCTATAGGGTTGGTTCCTGCCTGGGCATCTTCCGCCGTGGCATAGTAGCTCAGTATGTAGTTCGATCCGTTGGCACTGATCTCATTGGCTCTCTGGGTCAGGTCAAATACCTCTGTACCCGGTGTGGCATCGCCATCACACTGCTCAAGAGGTGTCGGGTTGAAGTTCGGCTGCGGTAATGGCAGCACTTTTATGGTAAGGGTCGTGTAGCTCTTACAGCCATCGGTGGTGATCACCTCCACATAAAGTGTTGTCACGGCCTGCGGACCCGGATTGGTATACGATGTAGGATCTGCTATAGGGGTAGCTCCACCCGGTAGCTCAGGGTTGGTCTCATAGTAGTTTACCGTATAACCCTGCCCCTGGCCGGCTGCGCC
>NZ_QQAR01000029.1 GCF_003350375.1 Flavobacterium sp. AG291
TCCTTTAGATTTGTTTTTAGATAAATCTTAAATTTATGAATGAGAAGGAAGCAAAAGTAAACTATGCTGCGGTCTGGGTTTTTATGCCCATATTTCGATTAAGACTTCTGCTTCCCTTCATCAAAGACTCATATAGAAATTAGGGTTCACGGCCCATTATTAAGGACTTGAGTTTATGATGGATTTCTCAATTCAAATTTAATACTTGAAAGACAAATTTATGAAAAACATTATTGTTGGTATTGACATTAGCCAAAAGACTTTAGATCTATGTATTAAGGAAAAAGAGGAGTTTAACCATTTTACTATTGACAATAACAAGAAAGCTATAGGAGCCTTCTTTAAGCATTTACCAGAGAACAATGTCGTTGTAGCCATGGAGAACACCGGGCGTTATAACTGGGAGCTTTTAAACGTATTAGAGTCTTTTAATTTTCAGATATATCTGCTCTCCCCATTACATCTTAAAAGAAGTATAGGTTTATCCAGGGGCAAGAATGATATAGTAGATGCCTTTCGTATTTGTTGCTTTATTGAGAAAAACATGGAAGAATGTAAACAATGGATTCCATGTAAAAAATCAATTAAAAAAATAAAAATTCTTTTAACTGAAAGAGCATCAAGATCAAAGCTAAAAAGACAGTTGAAAGCTCAAAAGCATGACTATCGTCTCATGAAAGATATAGGCTTAGACAAGAAATTAATTAATCTTAATGAAAAATTGATAAAAAATGTTGAGGCTCAAATAAAAGCTATTGAGAAAGAAATTGAATTAATTATCGTGTCAGATAGCGAACTTAACCAACAAAAAAGTTTTATAACCTCTGTTCCGGGGGTAGGAAAAGTATTAGCGTGGATGCTAATCTCAAAGACAGAAGGTTTTACAAGTATAACAGACCCGAGAAAGATGGCTTGTTATTCCGGAGTAGTCCCGTTTGATTATCAATCAGGAACTTCAATTAAGAGAAAACCCAGAGTGTCTAACCTAGCTGATAAAACAATCAAAACTACATTACATATGGCCGCCTTAAGCGCAGTAAGGCGCGAAAATGACCTTGGGGCTTACTACTTACGAAAAACAGCTGAAGGCAAAAATAAAATGAGTGTGATAAATGCTGTTAGAAATAAAATAATCCATCGGGTTTTTGCGGTAATAAAAAACCAAACCTTTTATCAAAAAGATTTGGTTATATCATAGAAATCGAAATG
>NZ_QQAR01000030.1 GCF_003350375.1 Flavobacterium sp. AG291
ACTGGAGCAACAGGCGCACAAGGTCCACAAGGAATACAAGGAGAGACAGGAGCAACAGGCGCACAAGGTCCACAAGGAATACAAGGAGAGACAGGTGCAACAGGAGCTCAGGGTCCACAAGGAATACAAGGTATCCAAGGAGAGACAGGAGCAACAGGAGCACAGGGTCCACAAGGAATACAAGGAGAAACTGGTGCAACAGGCGCACAAGGTCCACAAGGAATACAAGGAATACAAGGTATCCAAGGAGAGACAGGAGCAACAGGCGCACAGGGTCCACAAGGAATCCAAGGAGAAACTGGTGCAACAGGCGCACAAGGTCCACAAGGAATACAAGGAATCCAAGGAGAGACAGGAGCAACAGGAGCACAGGGTCCACAAGGAATCCAAGGAGAAACTGGAGCAACAGGCGCACAAGGTCCACAAGGAATACAAGGAGAGACAGGAGCAACAGGAGCACAAGGTCCACAAGGAATACAAGGAGAGACAGGAGCAACAGGAGCACAAGGTCCACAAGGTCCACAAGGAATACAAGGAGAGACAGGAGCAACAGGAGCACAAGGTCCACAAGGAATCCAAGGAGAGACAGGAGCAACAGGAGCACAGGGTCCACAAGGAATCCAAGGAGAGACAGGAGCAACAGGAGCACAAGGAATCCAAGGAGAGACAGGTGCAATAGGAGCTCAGGGTCCACAAGGAATACAAGGTATCCAAGGAGAGACAGGAGCAACAGGAGCACAGGGTCCACAAGGAATACAAGGTATCCAAGGAGAGACAGGAGCAACAGGAGCACAGGGTCCACAAGGAATACAAGGAGAAACTGGTGCAACAGGCGCACAAGGTCCACAAGGAATACAAGGAATACAAGGAATCCAAGGAGAGACAGGAGCAACAGGAGCACAGGGTCCACAAGGAATCCAAGGAGAAACTGGAGCAACAGGCGCACAAGGTCCACAAGGAATACAAGGAGAGACAGGAGCAACAGGAGCACAGGGTCCACAAGGAATACAAGGAGAGACAGGAGCAACAGGAGCACAAGGTCCACAAGGAATACAAGGAGAGACAGGAGCAACAGGCGCACAGGGTCC